>NZ_WUUL01000017.1 GCF_009831235.1 Shimazuella alba
TTTTCACTTGTTTTATTACGTAATGTCTAGTAATTATTTTCGAATTTTGGATAAAACACCATCTCTCAAACTGATTGGAGCTTCCTGTTCCCAATTTATCTTTCTATAAAAATACTGTAGAGCTAGTCTGGATGAATGCTTCACACAATGCCAGTTAGCGAATGGACCTGTCATCGATAAATCCACTTCGACCCTTTATAGTTCGTTACCCAGTAATCCATAGCCTCATCAGTCAGAATCGAACTCTGGACTCCAGCGATGAAAGCATGATAGGAAGTGACTGTTAGCCTAAAGTCAGAATCAGGGAACTGCTTCCTCAGCTTCTTATCGATCACTTCCAAGGGCTTTTAATATCCTTAAATCTTTGTTTGATAGGATCGTTGATCAATTGCTAGAGCTGATCCTTTGGTCCCTTTGCTTTTTTTCGACGTTGGGTGTGAAGAATGAATGGATCTGCGCAACGAGCTTTTCACGAGTTCCTTTTCCTTGGCGATCAGCTTCGCTTTCAGAGAATTGAATTACTGTTCGCCATACGCCATCGGAAATATTTTGTTTCGGTTCTTTATGAGCGAAACTACTGTCCCTATATTCCAGTGGAGAAATATAAAGTGGTCAGAATCGACTTAGGATTGAAGCATTCTTCCATCCTTTCGGATGGGGAGAAAGTAAACGCTCCCACATATTTTCGAAAATACGAGCAACAATTAGCAAAAGCGCATCGAACCGTGTGTAGACGTACAAAAGGTGGCTCTAACTGGCAAAAAGCACGTATCCAAGTAACGAAGATTCATGGGAAGATCACGAATCAGTGTCATGATTTCCTTCAAAGCTCTCTACGAAGTTGATTCACGAAAACCAAGTAATCAGCGCGGAAGATTTGCAAGTGAAGAACATGGTGAAGAATCATCATTTAGCGAAGTCCATCACCGATGTTTGTTTCCATGCTCGATTACAAAGCACAATGGTTCGGCAGAACACTAGGACGGACATTCCCAGCATGCAGCGTTTCTCATGATCGAGACATCAACGCAGCTACGAATATCTTGCAAGAAGGATTAAGAGTAGTCGCCGTTGGGACTATGGTTTGAGCTTGATTCACTTCCTTGGGGTACTGAAGACTATCCAAGTATCCCCCACCACCTCTAAGCTTAGCGTAGGTGGAGTGAGAGTTCAAATTAGATTAATTGTAACGTAATAAAAACCATGGTCAATAACACTTAGCTATAATTTCACTCCATTTCACCGATATGAATGAGAATTGGGACAAATTCATTTTGAGGATAATTATTTACTACTTAATAGTAAATTATGTAGAATAGGACAGTAGCTATTCCATTTCAAAACTTAGAGATGTAGGGAGCTTCCTGATGAAATACAACTTTGATCAAGTCATTAATCGATACCAAACTTCTTCTGAAAAATGGGACGAAGTAGAACATATTTATGGTGAATCCGACTTACTGCCACTATGGGTTGCTGATATGGACTTTCAATCACCCCATGTTGTTATAGAGGCAATGCAGAAACGAATCGAACATGGAATATTTGGTTATAACACGCGTATGGACTCCTATTATGAAGCGATTACGAACTGGATGAGAGAGAAACATCAATGGGAAGTTCCAAAAGAATGGATTTGTTATAGCCCGGGTGTAATGCCAGCTATCAGTTTAGTTATCACTCATTTTACGAAGCCAAATGATTTAATTCTCGTTCAGCCTCCTGTGTATGCCCCTTTTTTCGAAGTGGTTACAAAAAACAATAGAAAGTTAATCACTAATCCTTTGAAATATGAAAACAATCGGTATTTTATTGATTTCGCCGATTTGGAAAGGAAGCTAGATCTAGGGGTAAAACTATTCATATTATGTAGTCCGCATAATCCAGTTGGTCGAGTGTGGAGTAAAGAAGAATTGACTCAACTAGCGAAGATGTGTGGGGAAAGAGATGTTCTCATTGTTGCTGATGAAATTCACTCTGATCTTGTATATAAAGGTAATAAACATATTCCTTTAGCGTCTATTTCGGAAGAATTAGCACAAAGGTCTATTATCTGTAATGCGCCTACGAAAACTTTTAATTTACCAGGCATCCAAACAGCCAACGTCATCATAGCAAATGAAAAATTGCGAACTCATTTTCAAAAAGCCTTAGAAAGTCATTTTCTGCAATTTAGCAATACCTTTGGAATTATTGCAACAGAAAGTGCATATCGTTTTGGGGCTGACTGGTTAGAACAATGTATGGATTATATACAGGATAATTTTCAATTGGTACAATCCTATTTTAAAGAGCATGTTCCAGAGATAAAAGTTATTCAAGCAGAAGGAACATATTTGGCTTGGCTGGATTGTAAAGATTTACCATTTGATACACCAACTCTAATGAAATGTATGATAAAAGAAGCAAAAGTTGCGCCTGTTTTTGGTAAAACCTTTGGCATGGAAGGTGCTGGATTCCTTCGTTTGAATATTGGGACTCCTCGAGCTGTTCTTCAAGAAGCTTTAAAACGAATGAGTGTAGCTGTTAAAAACTATTAAAGAAAGATGAAACTATAAGAATCTATCATATAGTAAAAGGAGCCAATCCATGCAGATTGGCTCCTTTTACTGAAAAAATGAATGTTTATTGAGAACATTCATCCTATGTTCAGATCATTTGGTGTGGTTTGAGAACAGCGAAACATTTGCATGATAATCATGAGACAGTTAATACTAATTATTCCGACGATAGGTATATTACACTATTCGTTGTATCATGTAGTAAGCCAATGATGAATGGACCAGCTGCACCGTTTACGTATCCAACGGATTGAATCAAAGCTGACCAAGATGCAGCTTCTTCTGAGCTTTTTGTTATGTCAATAGAAAGAAGACTCAGCAAAAACAATGTACCTGCTCCAATACCAATAAATGCAGCTGCAAGCCATGGTTGCAGTGAGACAAATAACATACTAAAACCAAGTAATTCGATCCATCGCAGCGAAAGACATCCAAAGCAATCGAGATAGATATACTTCTAGAAGCTTCGGAAGTATTAACTCGACTGGAATTTGTATAACGCAAATATTGTTAATAAATTACCAGCATATACTTTGCTATACCCCATACTCTGTATGATGGGAGGTAGCCATGCGGTAACGGAATAAAATAACATTGCAAGTAGACCAAACGTAATAGTTAGTAGCCAAGCTTCTTTGTTTCCAGGGCATTGTATTTGGCTTTTGTGAATAGAATTGTTTTTGATCTGATTGCAAAGGGCGCAGCACAAAAGATCCACAGATGGGAACAGCAATAATTGCAAAGATAGACCAAATTGCTAAAGCACCTTGCCAAAAATTGAACGCTGGTGAAAGAGGAAAAGTTAGACCTTAAGCCAATGCAGCTCCAATGGTTAATGCCATTGTGTAAACAGCTATCATTGCTGGGATTTGTAAATAACGCTTAATGAAACCTGTTAACAAAGATCCTACTGCTGCGATGTCAGTGCCAGAAAAAAAGGTTGTAGTAATCATGAGTGGTGTGTTTGTAGGCAAAAAATCGTAAAATCGTTCCGAGTCCGATTAATCCTAGCGCCCATACAAATGGTTCGCTCGATACCAATCCGATTTACATTTTGGCAGCAATAGATGAAAATAGCCCCATACAAAGCACAGAAATTACATAAAACAGACAGAGCCTGCCAAATGGTACCATTTGGCAGGCTCTGTCTGTTTTCTATTCACTTAATAGTTTAGAACAAACAACCATGCTTTTTCCCTGCATTACTTTCATGGTTACCATCATTTATTTCAAATGTGATGTAGGGAGTACCAGTTTACCTTGATCTAAAGCTTTTATTTTTCCCAAAGTTATCTATAAAAAATTCACTAGTAAAAACTACTTATAAAGTATTATATTTATATTAAATATGATACTTTATGCCAATGTAACGCTTCATCAGCTCCCTCGCTTTTTTCTTGATGAAAAAGGTGCTATAGTAATACAGATATAAATGAGCGGAGTGTGGGGCCATGCAGGAACATAATGGAGTACAACTTATTGTAGTAACTGGTATGTCAGGTGCAGGAAAAACAGTTGCAGCTCAGTGCTTTGAAGATCTTGGTTACTTTTGTATCGACAATCTCCCCCCTATACTTATCTCTAAGTTCGCTGAATTATTAGGGCAGTCGAATGGAAAACTACAAAAAGTAGCACTTATCATTGATTTACGAGGCAGGGCGTTTTTTGCAACATTATTGGATTCCTTGAGGCAGTTAGAAGAACAACATGGAATATCGCATCAAATTCTGTTTTTGGAAGCGGACGATGATACACTTGTACGACGCTACAAAGAGACAAGAAGAAGACATCCACTAGCAATTGGAGGAACACCTCTAGACGGAATCCGTCAAGAAAGAGCTTTACTACAAGAGCTCCGGGAAAAGGCAAACAATGTAATCGATACGAGTAGACTCCGTCCTTTAGAGCTTAAACAACAGATTCAAGATTTACAAAATGCTTCAAAATCAGAGGCCTTTGTTACCTTTATGTCTTTTGGTTTTAAACATGGGATTCCAATTGATGCTGATTTGGTATTTGATGTAAGATTTTTACCAAATCCACATTATATTGATGAACTAAGACCACAAACGGGTAGAGAAAAAATTGTCTCTGATTATGTAATGAAATGGGAAGAAACGCAAATTTTCCTAAATAAAATAACGGATTTGCTTACTTTTCTTATTCCTCAATACAAAAAGGAAGGAAAATCACAACTAGTAGCAGCAATTGGTTGTACGGGTGGTAAGCACCGTTCTGTGGCAATTGCCGAGCATCTATATCATACATTGAAAGATCAGGAAAGATGCCAAGTGAAGCACCGAGATATGGAGAAAGGCGGTTAACACATGTATGAAACGGAATAAACAATACCCCCGTATTGTCTGTATTGGTGGGGGGACTGGTCTGTCTGTCTTACTAAGAGGTTTAAAGAAATTCCCTGTAGAGATCACTGCAATAGTTACGGTTGCAGATGATGGTGGGAGTTCAGGCAGATTGAGAAATGACCTACAGATGCCTCCTCCAGGCGATATACGAAATGTGCTTATCGCGATGGCTGATACGGAACCGTTATTAGAAAAGGTTTTCCAGCATCGCTTTCAAAATGGAAACGGACTAGCAGGACATAATTTAGGAAATTTAATGATTGCTGCCATGCAAGAGATTACAGGTGATTTTACCACGGCAATTAAAGAGCTGAGTAGAGTGCTTGCGATAAATGGAAGAGTTTTTCCTGCAAGTGAACAAGATGTAGTGCTCTTAGCGGAAATGATAGATGGTTCGATTGTCAAAGGGGAATCGCAGATTCCGAAAGCTGGAAAAAAAATACGACGAGTGTTTCTCCATCCACCCAGTCCAAAACCTCAAGAAGAGGCAATAGAGGCTATTCGAGAAGCTGATGGAATTGTAGTAGGGCCTGGAAGTCTCTACACGAGTATTCTTCCCAATCTCCTTGTAAAAGGGATGGCAGATGAAATTAGGAAATCAAATGCGTGCAAAATTTATATTTGTAACATTATGACACAGCATGGAGAGACGGATAGATTTTCTGCAAGTGACCATATTCGAGTGATATATGATCACGTAGGTCCGGATTTATTTGATTTTACATTGCTTAACAATGAAGTACCTCCTTCTTTTTTAAAAGAAAGGTATGCAAGTAGTCAACAAAATATGGTTTTACCTGATGTAGAAGAGATCATGCGATTAGGTTGTCATCCTCTTATGGATAACTTATTGCTTTACCGTTCTCTAGTAAGACACGACGCATACCGGATTAGTAAACACATTTTGAGAATTGTGCGTGGGAGATTGCGTGAATTTCAAGGTGTGTAGTTGCAGATATGCGAAAAAATCCTTTAAAATGGATGGTAAGTATAGGTAGTAGAAGGGATCAATCATGTCGTTTACTTCTGAAACAAAAAAAGAGCTAACCAAAATAGAAACCAAAGCATGCTGCAAAAAGGCAGAGCTCTCAGCTCTTGTTCGCATGAATGGAATGCTGGAAATTAAAGATAAACAACTGATGGTAGAATTAATTACAGAAAGTCCTTCTACAGCTAGGCATATGTTTTCGTTGCTCAGAGGGATGTATCAAGTACAACCAGAGGTTCTTGTTCGAAAAAAGATACGACTAAAAAAAAATAATGTCTATTCTATTCGCCTTCATCAAAATTCAGCAAAAGTGCTAACAGATTTAGCAATATTTGAAGCAGATGGTTGGGAGCGAATCGCTGGGATTTCTTCCGATTTAATAGCAAAACCTTGCTGTAAACGATCATACTTGCGTGGAGCTTTTTTAGCAGGAGGGTCTGTTAACAACCCAGATAGTGGTTCTTATCATTTGGAGATCATGACTACTTATCATGATCACGCAGAAGCACTACAAACGTTGATGGAAGAATACCACTTACACGCAAAGATGATTGAACGAAAAAAAGGGTATATTGTTTACATGAAAGAGGGAGACAAAATTGGAGAATTCCTAAATATTATAGGAGCTCATCCATCACTGTTACACTTTGAAAACGTTCGCATAATGAAAGATATGCGAAATTCAGTTAATCGATTGGTTAACTGTGAAACAGCTAATTTAAACAAGACAGTCCAAGCAGCTATTAGACAGAAGGAAAATATTGAACTAATAGCAGAGCACTTTGGATTGGAAAATATACCAGATAAATTACGGGAAGTTGCAGAGCTGAGATTGCAATATCCAGAAGTGAATTTTACAGAACTTGGTGAGTTGATACCAAGCGGAAAAATTAGCAAATCTGCGGTGAATCACCGTATGCGAAAGATTGATGAGCTGGCCAAACAACTACGAGATAAATTGGGGGAGACGTAAAAGTGTATAAACAGACTGTAATCGTAAAGTTAGATGTTGGCCTACATGCCCGTCCAGCAGCATACTTTGTTCGAGAAGCTGGCCGTTTTTCGTCGGAGATTCATGTAATCAAAGGTACAGCGAAAGTGAATGCCAAAAGTATCATGGGAGTTATGAGTTTAGCAGTTTCAAAAGGTACCGAGATTACAATTGAGGCTACAGGACGAGATGAACAAGAAGCTGTAGAACGGTTGATTGGGATCGTCCGAGGGGAAAATTAAATAGAGTGTCACAATTGTAACAAGGTATTCCATTTATCTTTGTTATGATGGAGGGTGATAGAAGAATATATGGAGGACAGCATGGATATTCTACTTTACCCTCTTTTTGTGTTGGGTTGCATTGTTTTATTCATCTGTTGTTTTCGCTTCTTTCAGGAATCTCCTTTTTGGGGGACAGCATGGGTATTTTTTCTTGTCATTGCCCTTACCTATGATAACCTGATATTAGCGTTTGGTCGCTTGATTGGTTTTGGAGAAACATTGGAAACACTGAGCATGATACGGTATTTATTTCATGTATTTTTAATACCGTCTTTGGTATTTGTATCTCTCGATTTTCTTCGTCGTACAGATGCTAGATGGGTAGAAAGTATTATCGTAAAAGTTTCTTTCCATCTTTATACACTTATCTTAACTATCGTAGGTATATTTCATGATTTTTTGTGGGTGAAAATGGAAGCTATTTCAATAAATGGGATAGATCGATATATTATTAGTGATTCTCCGTTCTCCATTACATTTTTCTTTGCTATTATACCCATGATATTTGCTTCCGTTGTAATATGGAGGAAAATGGAATGGCCATTTCTGATACTTGGGTGTTTTATGGTCATTTCACTGGGAATAGTCTCGTCTCTATTAGGATTTTACGCACTCGGATCGTTTACAGAACTGGTCTTTTTGGCGGTTCTTGTCCTAACGGAATATAAATTGAAGCAGGAAGATTATACATCCAACTTATTTGAAGCATGAGGAGCTTTCCACCTAGACAAACTATCAGTAGGAGGTGGATGTGAAAAATGCTTCGTCAAATAGGTTGGATTATTTTATGTGTAGGTTTATTGGCAGCTGGATGTCAACGGACAACAGCTCCAGAGAAAAGAACAGGCTTGGACAATGATACTCGTTCCTACAGTTATGTAAGTTATCCAGAGAGTAAGATGGTGCAAGCAGCAAAAACAGTTGATGCTGTACATCAAGCAAAGATAGAGTACACAGGGAAAAATATCATCATGGATGTATATGTAAGACCAGGTGTAAAGCAGAGTGATTATGCGATGATTGAAGCACAAGTGAGAAGAGTAGTGACACAATCCGCACCTCTTAATCCGTTCATCCTTCATATTCATCCAGCAGAAGAAAGCCGAACCTGATATTAGGTTCGGCTGTATTTTTAGATATGAGTGCCGGTGGCGTGTCTTAGTAGGGGAGGCATGTCAATCCCGTACTTGACTCGCGACCGGCTGCCAGTCTGTCTTGTGGGTTTTCCGAACAGGAATGAGAGGATGGTTGCCACTCTGTTTTATAGGGTGAACACCGAACAAAACTAGAGTATTTCGGCTACCGAGTGTCCTTGTAGGGATACCGTACCAACTTGACTGGCTGTGCAAGAAACTTTGAAGGTGGTAGAATGACCCTTTGCCACCCCAATTTCCACATCTCCACTGTCTCTTGCGGTACTATAACATAGTTAGTTTTGATTATAACGGGAGTACAAACTAGAGTAAAGAAAACTATCTATTTTTGGACTTCTTCTTTTTATCAAAAAAACGATTTTTTTGTTTTCCAGAAGCGTAAGATCCGCCTTTACCAGTATTTCGCTTTGTTTTTGGGAAGGTTTGTCTCTCTGTTTTTCTTTTTGGTGTACGTAATCTGCCTGGTGCATTAAGATCAGAAAGGCTCACTTTGGTTTTGTTTGGTTCTTTGGTGAGCATCTTGAGTGCCGCTGCAACGAGCGCAATGGAATCATGCTCATCCAACAATTTCTTAGCAAGTTCTCGATAAGAACCGTAATTTTTCTCTTCCACAGTACTGCGCAAGTTTTCCATTGCTGTAAATTGTTGTCCCTCTAATGCTTCATTAATGGTTGGGATCGCTTCGCGTTTGATTTTCTTTTTGGTCATTCGTTCGATATAACGAAGATGATCCATTTCACGATAACTTACAAAGGTGATAGCTACCCCAGTTTTACCAGCACGGCCGGTTCTTCCGATACGGTGAACGTAGCTTTCTGGTTCTTGTGGAATATCGAAGTTATAGACATGTGTGACACCAGAGATATCGAGCCCACGCGCTGCGACATCCGTTGCGACCATAATATCGATGGTACCTTCTTTAAATCGTCGTACGACGGTGTCACGCCGTGATTGATTGAGATCACCATGTAGACCTTCAGCTGCGTATCCACGCTTGTTTAGAGCCTCTGTCAGTTCGTCTACGCGCTTCTTAGTACGACCAAAAACGATAGCGAGTTCTGGAGATTGAATATCGAGCAGGTTACACAAAACATCAAACTTCTGATTTGGAGCTAACTCGATAAAAGATTGCTCGATATTTGGCATTGTGACTTCTTTTGCTTTCACTTTTACCTGCATAGGATCAATCATAAATTTGTTTGCTAATTTACGAATCTGGTCAGGCATAGTAGCAGAGAAGAGCAATGTTTGTCTTTCTGTAGGAGCTTGAGCCAAAATCGCCTCGATATCTTCGATAAAGCCCATGTTAAGCATTTCATCTGCTTCATCAAGTACAACGATCTGTATGTTTTGTAGGCGAATCGTTTTGCGACGGAGATGATCTTGTAATCTTCCTGGAGTACCAACAATGACTTGAGGACGTTTTTTGAGTGCACGAATCTGACGATCGATATCTTGACCACCATAAACTGGTAGGGCGCGAACACGTTTAAATTGACCAATCCGATTTAACTCTTCAGCCACTTGGATAGCGAGCTCCCGTGTTGGAGCGATGACCAAAGCTTGAATGCTGTCGTTTTGCGTATCGATGCGCTCAACAAGTGGGATGCCAAAAGCTGCGGTTTTCCCTGTTCCTGTTTGTGCTTGGCCAATAAGATCTTTCCCGGAAATAGTGTTCGGAATTGTTTCTGCTTGGATATCTGTGGCTTCTTCATATCCCATTTGGTGGATGGCTTGAAGAAGTTGTGGGCTTAATCCTAAATCTGAAAAAGGTTTCAATGTGTGTAAAACTCCTTTGTTTTTTAGTTGTTTCTTTTATTATTTGTATAAAATCTCATCCTATGTTGCCGGATGTAAAAATCTTATCTTTTAAATCCCGCAAAAAATCCACCTCGACGGGTGGATTTCGATTCATCTTATTTGTTCATCTTATTTCTTTTCAATTACTTTGTCAATTAGACCATATTCAAGTGCTTCTTCGGCACTCATAAAGTTGTCGCGATCTGTGTCTTTTGCAATTCGTTCGATAGGTTGGCCGGTAAACTCAGAATACAATTTATTTAACTTATCACGCATTTTAATAATACGTTTTGCGCGAATTTCGATATCAGATGCTTGGCCTTGGGCACCGCCAAGTGGTTGGTGAATCATCACTTCACTGTTAGGTAGGGCAAAACGTTTTCCTTTTGCACCTGCTGCTAACAAGAATGAACCCATCGAAGCTGCTATTCCGATACAGTTGGTTTCTACATCTGGTTTAATAAATTGCATGGTGTCATAAATAGCCATACCTGCTGTGATAGAACCACCAGGAGAATTAATATATAAATGAATATCTTTTTCTGGATCTTCTGCTGCAAGAAACAGCAACTGAGCAACAACTACGTTCGCTACATCATCATCGATTGCACTGCCCAATAAAATAATACGATCTTTTAGTAGTCGAGAGTATATATCATAGGAGCGCTCACCACGGTTTGTTTGTTCTACTACCATTGGTATTAGGTTATTCATCATGTCAGTCTCCTCCATATGTAAGAAATATCTTGCTACGAAACTATCATACCTCATTGGTCAAAAAAGGTCAAATGAAATATAGGGAGATTTTAATTCTCTGATTGTAGGTTTAAACATTACAGTTTTGCCCATTTATCATTTACAATAGTCAGCATAAGAAGGAGGTATGGGGATCAAGTTTTTCAATCGCCAACATGTCCTTCATTTTTATTTTTCCAATGGGAGTGAAGAGATCACTTTGAAAAGTTATCGAGCAGAAGGTATAGTTGAAAGACAAGAACATTTGAAGCTAATATTTCAAGCAGTTTGACTTGTCGAAAAATAAATTTTTAATAAAGCAAAGTAGTATAGAATTTTATAAATTGTTAATCGTGGTGATTAAATTGAAAAGAGCAAGAATAATTTATAATCCTTCTTCTGGGAGGGAACTTTTTAAACGAGAATTACCAGAAGTTTTGGTGAAACTTGAGAAGGCTGGCTACGAAACATCCTGTCATGAGACAACTGGTAAAGGAGATGCGGAAGCAGAAGCAAAATTAGCTTCTACTCGAGGCTACGAAATTGTAATAGCTGCTGGTGGAGATGGCACTATTAATGAAGTGATAAATGGGCTGGCTAATTCATTGATTCGACCGAAGCTTGGCGTGATTCCAGTAGGTACATCAAATGACTTTGCACGAGCGCTTCATATTCCGCGCATAGTAGATAAGGCCGTAAATATAATCGTCGAGGGAAATTTCATACCAGTTGATATTGGGAAAATGAATTCTCGGTACTTTATGAATATTGCAGGGGGAGGACACCTTACAGAACTAACCTATGGAGTTCCAAGTAAACTAAAAACAGGATTAGGACAGCTTGCCTATTACCTAAAAGGAATAGAGATGATTCCTTCACTAAAATCAACTGAAGTCACAATAGAATATGATGGGAAAATTTTTGAAGGAGATATCATGCTTTTTCTCGTTGCAAATACGAACTCTGTTGGTGGATTTGAGACGTTGGCGCCAGACTCAAACGTACAAGATGGTAAGTTCTCCTTACTGATATTGAAGAAGACCCATCTGACCGATTTAATAAGAATTGCTACTTTGGCGATCCGTGGGGAACATATTAGTGATCCAAATATTATTTATGAAAAAGCAAGTACTATCAGGGTGAATGCCAAGGAGCGTATGCAAATCAATTTAGATGGGGAGTATGGTGGTGATGCTCCTGCAAATTTTGTAAATTTACAGCATCATATCGAGATTTTTGTCCCGAATATGCACATAAAATAAATTATCTAAAAAGGTCAAACGACTTTAAGGGTGAGTTGTATTCTCACATAAAAATATGAAGGATGATGAAGTTATTCTGTATATTTAGTAATTTTTGATAGTCTAAAAAGGTTTTTTGATGAAAGATCCTACTGAAAGATATTCAGCTTGATTATTATTCTAACAAGGGCGAATTTTTTGTTACCTACATACAAGGTATTATATAATATAAGTACAGCACAACGAGTCCCTGACAGGGGTAGAAAGTAGGTACTAGTGACCATGGGATCGGTGCAGGTTCTGGAAGACTTCCGGTCGCTTGCTCTCCATCACGTGTGGTCCATGCTCATCGAGCCGGGGTTGCGTGTTCGCAATGCAGACGACAGAGCCGTCAAGTCTCTGATGAATGCAAACATGCAATACAAGGCGATCCAGAACGCTCGGAGGATCGAAGACATTCGCTTCGCCCTTCTGAACGCGATGGTAATGCCTTTCCAACGATCCTGAGGGACTCACCCCAGTATAGAAAAAGTTGATGGCACTGGTACTAGTTAGCCTCCTTCTTTCTGTGCTGGGCCCGAATGTGATTTTATTTATATAGATAATGGTGTGATAAGAATGATACTGAGGAAAACGAAAATTAGTGAAGAGCATGGAATGAGAGAGACGTTTTTTAAAAACGTCTCTCTTTTCATGGGTGTGTCTACCAAGATTCGAACCTGGGAACTCGGTCCGTAGACCGTTAATAAATAATTTTCGCTATGTAAAAACGCTCAATTGTGTTAATTATTACGTATACCGTACGTTAAATGATGTATCCCTTACAGCTATGCACGAGTTTATGCAATACCCCCAGTTTAAACCAATTGTCGGCAAATTTCGGGTATCTGGATCGAGGCTATATTTCGACGCCTCTAGGGTTAAAAATGATTGAAACAAGTAAGATGATCTTTTTTGTCAATCTCAAGACCAACAACATGAAAAAACGATTGAATAAAATGAATATTTTAAAAATCCACGTTCTCGCTTCTCGTGTACGCGTGTTTTTGCGAACAGTGATCTATTTATAACGTTTCATATATTTCAGGCCTCTGGATAACAACACTGGTTATCCAGAGGGGACGCCTGTAGGTCAAACACAAGTGCTCGACCATTGAACCACTACCATCACAATTTGGGATCGAACATGCCGCCCTCGAGCTTGTAGGTGATCCACTTCCCATCCTTTCGGATGAGGTGAAGGAATCGGTTTTCCGGAACCGGGTAGATGACGTCCTTTCCCTCGTGGTTGCGGACCGTGATGCGTCCTCCACGGATGATGAAGTAGGCCTCCATGTGGCCGTACGCTTCTGCGAACGTCTGATCCTGTGTCGGGAGCGTTCTGGCC
The DNA here is from genome assembly GCF_009831235.1 of Shimazuella alba. Lineage (GTDB taxonomy): Bacteria > Bacillota > Bacilli > Thermoactinomycetales > Thermoactinomycetaceae > Shimazuella > Shimazuella alba. Next base: position 13,508 of record NZ_WUUL01000017.1, read on the forward strand.
TTGTAGAAGTCGTTGATCCGGAGCTCTCGATTGTACTGAGCCGACCGGATGGTGACTTCCATACGATTAACCGGAACACCCCCACCCAGGGCCTGGAAATAGAATCGATCGTCGTGCGCGTTGAAACTCCAGTCTACATGCTCGGCGACTACGTCCATCGTCCCTGAGTTGTACTCGTGGAGGGTGATGTTGTTCAGGTCGTGCGTGTGCGTGATTTCCATGAGAGCTCCTTGAGCCAAACTTACAGGTGAATGATTTTATTATATCGAATAATTCATTTTGTGGAAAGTTGCTGGCAATATGGCGAATTTCATATGGATCTCGATTTGATAATGCTCATTTGTTGTTGAAGGTTACGAGGGTGTATTTATTCCGCTTTTGGGTTATTAAAAAGTCCTAGGTTTCCTTCAGCTTGATTTCATAGGAATTATTAATGACAGGGTATATTGTTTTACAAGCGCTAATATGGGTTTTACCTTTACGTTTCTAACTAGTAATCTGCGAGGTGTTTCGGTTATAATAAAAACGTCCTCGCTTCATCTGATACAGATGAAGCGAGGACGTTTGACACATTCCATTACGTTAATTTAACGCTTTTCGACGTTTAAAATAAACGCTTAAGTTAAGACATCGCTAGATGGTGCGCCTACCAGGATTCGAACCTGGGCACCCGGTTCCGGAGACCGGTGCTCTATCCCCTGAGCTATAGGCGCATGATAGAACAACCGTTATTATACCATGTTACGTGCTATATGTACAAGAATAAAAAAAGTGTACAATTTGTGGTTTACCTATACCCTAAAATATAGTAATTTAAAGATGTAATGATTTTTGTTGACAGTGATTGATCCTATACATCGTTTCTTAAGGTGATAGGAGTTGGTTGATGGTGATCTCACTAGAAAACGAAAGATGTTATCACACAAGTGATAGTAAGCGGTTTCCATAGACGATATGTCTTACACGTTAGAGATCAGATAACAATTTCAACTCCCGTCTGAAAAGATGATGGGTGCCTTTCATCGTTAACAGTCCAAAAGGACTGTTTTTATTTATTTGAAATGGTATTTTTTTGGTCATACTACTAAGGAATGCGTATAAGGAGGAAATATTTATGGGCAAAGGCAGAGTAGCAATTAATGGATTTGGAAGAATTGGGCGTAATGTTTTCCGGTCTCTGATCGATCACCCAAACTTAGAAGTAGTTACTGTGAACGATCTTACCGATAGCAAAACATTGGCTCATTTACTTAAATATGATTCTGTACATGGTACATTGGATGCAACGGTAAAAGTATCCGACAATGGTTTTAAAGTAAACGATCACGAGGTGAAAGTAACAGCAGAACGTGATCCAGAAAAACTATCTTGGGAACAAGATAACATCGATATTGTCATTGAATCCACAGGTCGTTTTACCAAACGTGCTGATGCTGAGAAACATCTCAAAGCTGGTGCGAAAAAAGTAATTATTTCCGCTCCTGCTACTGATGAAGATATCACGATTGTATTAGGTGTAAATGAAGATAAATATGATGCACAAAGCCATCATGTGATTTCCAATGCTTCTTGTACCACCAACTGTTTGGCTCCAGTAGCAAAAGTGTTACATGAAAAATTTGGTCTGAAACGCGGTTTTATGACAACAGCACATGCTTATACCAATGACCAACAAATTCTCGATCTCCCTCACAAAGACCTTCGTCGTGCACGTGCTGCTGCGATGTCCATGATCCCAACTACCACTGGTGCTGCAAAAGCAATTTCACTTGTTCTTCCTGAATTAAAAGGGAAGCTAAATGGTATGTCTATTCGCGTTCCTTCACCAACTGTTTCTATCGTGGACCTTGTAGCTGAATTGGACAAAAATGTTACCATAGAAGAGGTAAACAGTGCTTTGAAAGCAGCAGCAGAAGGAGAATTGGAAAACATCTTAGGATATTCCAATGAACCACTCGTATCCATTGATTACAAAGGAAATCCACATTCTTCTATCGTAGATGGTCTTTCTACCATGGTTTTGGAAGACAATATGGTAAAAGTACTTGCATGGTATGATAATGAGTGGGGTTATTCTTGCAGAGTTGTAGATCTAGTTGACTTTATTTTGGAAAAAGGCATTTAATCCTTTTATTGAAACAGATTACTCTGTAGAAAGGTGCGGAATGATCGGTTACAATCAAGAGCGATTTGTGTAATCGATGATTTTGTATGCAGTCAATGAGGGAGGAAATCACCTTTGAATAAACTTACAGTTTATGATGTCGATCTACATAGCAAGCGGGTGTTTTGCCGCGTAGATTTTAATGTTCCATTAACGGAAGGGAAAGTAGCAGATGATACTAGGATTCGTGCTGCTATCCCAACCATCCAATACTTGGTCGAACAAGGGGCAAAAATCATTCTTGTTAGTCATTTAGGCCGCCCAAAAGGTCAAGTGGTAGAGGAATTTAGACTTACTCCAGTAGCAAAACGGTTAAGTGAGTTACTCTCCAAAGATGTAAAAAAAGTAGATCAAGTAATAGGTGTTGAAGTAGCCCAAGCTGTAGAACAGTTAAAAGACGGGGAGATTCTCCTCTTGGAAAATGTTCGCTTTGAAGCTGGGGAGGAAAAAAATGATCCAGCCTTAGCGAAGTCTTTTGCAGACTTAGCAGATGTATTTGTCAATGATGCATTTGGAGCTGCTCACCGCGCTCATGCCTCAACTGCTGGTATCGCTTCGTACATCCCTGCTGTTGCAGGGTTATTACTCAAAAAAGAATTAGAAGTTTTAGGTAAAGCAATTGGCGAACCAGAACGTCCTTTTACTGCTATCATTGGTGGAGCAAAAGTAAAAGATAAGATTGAAGTCATCCAAAACCTACTACAAAAAGTGGATAATTTGCTTATTGGTGGGGGTCTAGCATTTACATTTGTGAAGGCACAAGGTTATGAGATAGGTACCTCTTTGTTAGAAGAAGATAAGTTAGATTTAGCAAAAAGTTTGATTCAACAAGCTGAAGACAAAGGTGTTAAGCTTTATCTGCCGATTGATGCAGTGACAGCTGATCGTTTTGCTCCAGACGCTCTTGCTACAGCAGTCAATATTGATAGCATCCCAGCGGATCAAATGGCCTTGGATATCGGCCCGAAAACAAGTGAACAGTTTCGCGATGCAGTCCTCTCTTCACAATTGGTACTATGGAATGGACCAATGGGTGTTTTTGAGATGGACAGATTTGCACAAGGAACCTATCGTGTAGCAGAGGCATTAGCTGAGTCTCATGCATATTCCATTGTTGGTGGAGGAGATTCTGCAGCAGCACTGGTCAAATCAGGACTTGCTGATCGAGTTGATCATATCTCTACTGGTGGTGGAGCTTCGCTAGAGTTTCTAGAAGGAAAAGAGTTACCTGGTGTAGTTGCATTAACAGATAAAGAATAGGGGGGTACAGTCATGCGCAAGCCTGTACTTGCAGGGAACTGGAAGATGTATAAAACGATATTAGAAACAAAAGATTTTCTAAGACAGTTCCATGAGCATACCATTTCCGATGATCGAGAAGTGGTTATATGCGCTCCATATCCTGCCTTACCATGGCTTACAGAAGCATGTGAAGGTACATCTATTCAAATAGGTGCCCAAAACGTGCATTGGGAGCTAGAAGGAGCTTTTACTGGAGAAGTAAGTGTACAGATGCTAAAAGCTCTCCACGTTACCCATGTGATTATCGGTCACTCGGAGAGACGTGCTTATTTCGCAGAAACGGATGAGATGATAGGGCGGAAACTGCGTACAGCTTTAACTGCTGGTTTAACCCCTATTCTTTGTATTGGAGAGACCTTAGAAGAGAAAGAACTGGGAAAAACAAATGAAGTAGTGAAGCGGCAGTTACGCACTGCTTTAGAGGATGTAAGTCCTGTTGAAGTGGGCAAACTAATCATAGCTTACGAACCAGTTTGGGCAATTGGGTCGGGACTTGCAGCAACCGATGAAGATGCGGAAAATGTCATCTCCTATATTCGTTCTTTGTTACCTGAAAGATACCAAGATAAGGTTCGCATTCTTTATGGTGGCAGTGTAAAACCAGAAAATATTGCAGCATATATGAGTCAGCCTAATATTGATGGTGCGCTCGTCGGTGGTGCTAGCCTTGACCCCGATGTGTTCCACAAAATGCTCGTTGAGGTGTAAATCATGCATAAACCAGTTATGCTTTGCATTTTAGATGGTTTTGGTCTTCGTCAAGAAACCAAAGGAAATGCAGTAGCAGCAGCGAAAAAACCAAACTTTGATCGATATTGGAGTCAGTTTCCGCACACTACATTGCAAGCGAGTGGACATGCTGTCGGCTTGCCTGAAGGGCAAATGGGTAACTCGGAGGTAGGGCACTTAAACATCGGTGCTGGGCGTATTGTATATCAAGATCTGACTAGATTGACCAAAGCAATTGACGATGGCTCCTTTTTTCACAATGAGACATTTATCCAAGCTGTGAAACATGTGAAAGAACACAATAGCAGTCTTCATTTGTATGGTTTGCTTTCGGATGGTGGTGTACATAGTCATATCGAGCATCTATTCGCTCTTCTGGAACTGGCAGCAGAAGAAAAATTGGAAAAAGTGTTTGTGCATGCTTTCTTAGATGGCAGAGATGTTTCTCCAGATAGTTCTGTGAAATATATCCATCAACTGCAAGCAAAAATGCAAGAATTAGGTGTAGGGAAGATTGCTACCTTGCAAGGTCGATACTATGCAATGGATCGAGATAAACGCTGGGAACGCACTGAAAAATCTTATAATGCAATGGTTTATGGGAAAGGACCAACATATCAAGACCCTATCCAAGCAGTGCATGAGTCCTACGAAAAAAGTATCTACGATGAATTTGTTATGCCGACCGTTATAGCAGATGAGCAAGGTAAGCCAGTAGGCACTATACAAAATGATGATGCTATAATCTTTTATAATTTTCGCCCAGACCGTGCGATTCAGATCTCCCAAGCTTTTACCAATGCAGATTTCCGTGGATTTGACCGTGGCGAGCATCCACCACATGATCTGTTTTATGTCTGTATTACGAAATTTAGCGAAACAGTTGGCGGTTTTGTAGCTTATAAACCTAGTAATTTGGATAACACTTTGGGTGAAGTATTGTCTCAAAATGGATTGCGCCAACTGCGAATTGCGGAGACAGAAAAGTATCCTCATGTTACTTTTTTCTTTAGTGGTGGGCGGGAAGATCCATTCCCTGGTGAAAAACGTATACTGATCAATTCCCCAAAAGTGGCTACATATGACCTCAAGCCAGAGATGAGTGCATATGAAGTAACGGATGCACTTTTGACAGAGATCAACGAAGAAAACTTTGATGTGATCATTCTTAACTTTGCCAATCCTGATATGGTTGGTCATTCGGGTAAAATGGAGCCAACAGTAAAGGCGATTGAAACTGTCGATGAATGTCTCGGCAAGCTTGTAGATGCATTGCTTGCAAAGAATGGTGTAGCTATTATTACTGCTGACCATGGAAATTCTGATATGGTAATTGATGAAAATGGAAATCCATTTACAGCACATACAACAAACCCTGTTCCTTGTATTGTGACATTACCTGAGACGAAGCTTCGGGAAGACGGCGTGTTAGCAGATCTTTCTCCAACGATATTAGATTTACTTGATGTAGAAAAACCGAATGAAATGACAGGAACAACTTTGCGATTAGGAGGTATTACATAAATGACTACAATTGAAGCAGTATATGGTCGTGAAGTACTGGATTCCAGAGGGAATCCAACGGTAGAAGTTGAAGTAACACTGGAGTCTGGAGTAGCAGGACGTGCAATCGTTCCTTCTGGAGCATCTACAGGTGCACATGAAGCTGTAGAGCTTCGAGATGGTGAAAAAGATCGTTATAATGGTAAGGGTGTTTTGCAAGCAATTCGCCATATCAATGGCATTATTGCTGAAGAGTTAGAAGGTATGGATGCATTGGATCAATTGATGATTGACCAAGCTCTTATTGGGCTTGATGGTACCTCCAACAAAGGACGTCTGGGTGCAAATGCTATCTTAGGAGTATCGATGGCTGTCGCTCGTGCTGCAGCAAATGCTTTAGGCGTGCCGCTTTATAATTACTTAGGAGGTTTCAACTCCAAAGTGCTTCCAGTACCGATGATGAACATTTTAAACGGTGGCGCTCATGCGGATAATAATATAGATATCCAAGAGTTTATGGTCATGCCAGTTGGAGCTAGTAATATTCGTGAAGCAGTCCGTATGGGGGCAGAAATCTTCCATTCCCTGAAAAGTGTATTGAATGAACAAGGGCTCTCGACAGCTGTTGGAGACGAAGGTGGATTTGCTCCTAATCTCTCGTCCAATGAAGAAGCACTCAAAACCATTGTGACTGCAATCGAACGAGCTGGATACAAACCAGGTACAGAAATCAAATTGGCACTAGATGTTGCAGCGACTGAGATTTATCAAGATGGCAATTATCATTTTGCTGGGGAAGGTATTACTCGTTCTCCAGAAGAAATGATCACATTCTATGAAGATTTAGTATCCAAATATCCGATCGTCTCTATTGAAGATGGACTAGCAGAAGATGACTGGGATGGTTGGAAACTTCTCACAGAACGTCTTGGGGACAAGGTACAGTTAGTCGGTGATGACTTATTTGTGACCAATACCGTACGTCTTGCAGACGGCATCGCACGTGGTGTTGGAAACTCCATCTTGGTAAAAGTAAATCAAATTGGTACTTTAACCGAAACGTTTGATGCGATCGAAATGGCAAAACAAGCTGGGTATACTGCTGTTATCTCACATCGTTCCGGTGAGACAGAAGATACTACTATTGCGGATATTGCTGTTGCTACAGGTGCAGGCCAAATTAAGACTGGTGCACCATCTCGTACGGATCGTGTGGCAAAATATAATCAATTGATGCGGATTGAAGATGAACTTGCTTCCACTGCAAGCTATTTGGGGGATAATGCTTTTTACAACCTGAAATAAATGTGGTAAATTGAATGAGGCGAGGAGGTTTGTTATATGATACTTGCAACGAAAATTTTGTTTGGCATCGTTAGTCTTGGCCTCATTATTGTAATCCTCATGCAGTCGAGCAAAAGCGCTGGTCTATCTGGTGCAATTGGTGGCGGTGCTGAACATAACATGGGTAAAGCAAAAGCTAGAGGAATTGATCTGCTGTTGTCACGACTAACAGTTGTATTAGCAGTACTCTTCATGATTCTTGCTCTAGCCGTTGGATATTTTATAAAGTAACCCATTTTCAAGGAACAGCTGTGTATACAGCTGTTTTTCTTTTTGATGCCTATTTATGCAGAAGCGTCTTTTTAAAAGGCAGGGACAGATTTATAATCTGTCCCTGCTTCGATTTTTATGCTAGAAAAAGATGATATCTTTTTTGATTAATAGAAACCACTTGCATTTCCAGAAGTGAAAAATAGAGGAATAAATCTGCTTTCTATATATTTTACGGAATTTTCATTAATTATTTATATTTTGATAACTCCAACTAACCTGAATTCGTTGTAAAGTTTTTTCTATGATATATTGATTGTAAGGAAAAATCTCTACTCAAAGGCAGGAGAAATGTCTCCCCGTACACAGGAATGGATTCTTTCAGACGAGCAGGTGGCTGACATCAGCAAACTGTTTTCCTGGGGGCTTCGACACAAGCCTGAGCAGTTTGGTGTTGAGCTGGAGATCAGGGATGGACGCTGATCGGTTCTGTGCTCGAGGCTTTTGTGATGCACCGCCCGACGTTTCGTGGGCGAAACGCAATGGAGCTGAGCAGGATTCTAGACGAAGTGGTGTCCCGCAACAACAAGCAGCGTTTTGAGCTGAAGGGAGACCGGATTCGGGCTAGTCAGGGTCACTCTGCCTCTCTTTCGGTTGAACTGGGCCTTGAGCCCAAAGCTCCACCACCTGTTCTTTTTCACGGAACAGCGAGCGACTTCGTAGCCTCGATTCTCTCAAAGGGAATTGTGAGGAAAAGTCGTCAGCATGTGCACCTCTCGGACAGCTACGATACTGCAACAGACGTAGGAAGCCGACACGGTGACCCTGTCGGCTTGAAAATCGACGCTAAGCGGATGCATGAGGATGGTTTTGCATTTTTCCTCACCGATAATGGCGTATGACTGACCGATCATGTACCTGTTGGGTACTTTCTCTGATCGATGATTAGAGAAAACCGACTTAGGAACCTGAGTCGTGAGGTGACTTTTGCAGTCACCTCACCCAAATTTATTATAACATTGCGAGCGAGAAAACCCACGATTGAAATCGTGGGATGAAAGCGAGATAGATGGGGTTAAACTTTGTTTCCGCTCATGAGCCTGACTATTTTTTGAATTTTCTTGACAAGTACGAACATGGGATCTATAATGTTTGAAAAATTCCTACTAGGAGGTGATCCTATGCATATAGCATTTTCCTCCGTCTTCGACCGACCAAAGCACAGGCAATCACAAATCCATCGGCTGTAGCCGTTTTGTGTTCAATCATTTTCTTGGTGAATGGAACAACATGTATCAAGAAACGGGGCAAGGGCTGACCTATTCCACCTGCTCCCGTGTCCTAACTGAGAAAAAGCGGGAGTTAACCTGGTTGAAAGAAGTGGATTCCACTTCCTTGCAAAATACACTGAAACATCTGGCTGATGCATTTCAGCGATTTTTCCAAAAGCAAAACGATGCTCCGCGTTTCAAAAGCAGAAAAAATCAGGTACAAGCATATACCAGTCAGTGCAACTATTCCAAAAATAGCAGACCGACCATTGAAATAGACGGAAACAAAATCAAATTGCCGAAATTAGGCTGGGTAAAGTTTGTCCCATCGCGAGCAATAAGTGGTCGTATTCTGTCCGCCACGATCCGTCGTACCTCATCGGGAAAATACAACATATCCATTCTTTGTGAGGTATGCTACTTGCGATCCATCCCCGCAAGAAAAGAAGCTGTTGGCATCGATTTAGGGCTGAAAGACTTTGCTATTTTCGATGATGGAACGAAATGGAGTCCGAACCGATTTTTTCGCCACTATGAACAAAAGCTGGCAAAACTGCAACAAATAATGGCACGAAGAAAAAAAGATGGCTTCAATTGGCAGAAAACCCGCATCAAATTTGCTCGGATTCATGAAAAAATCACCCATGCCCGCCACGATTTTTTACATAAACGATCGACGAAACTGGTGGACGAAAACCAAGTCATCCATATCGAAAGTTTGCAAGTGAAGAACATGCGGAAAAATCAAAAGCTGGCGAAATCGATCACCGATGCTTCTTGGTCGGAGTTTGTTTCGATGTTGGAATACAAAGCAAAAGTGTATGGAAGGAAATTGGTGAAAGTAGGAAAATCCTTTCCCTCCAGTCAGCTTTGTTCGGGTTGTGGTCATCGAAACCAAGAAGTGAAGCATCTACAGTTGCGATCATGGACATGTCCCAATTGCAATGAGCACTATGATCGAAATATCCATGCTGCAAAGAACATTTTACAAGAAGGTAGAAGATTACTTGCCGTGGGGCTCACGGTTTAAGCTTGGTAAACTTCCTTGGAGTACCGAGGATTACCCAAGAATCCCACGGCTTTAGCCGTGTGGAGTTGTCAATGTGTGTTTTTTGCGATTTGTTTCCACTCATGGTATAATTTTATAAGAGTTTCTAGCACTTTTCCTATCTTAAACTACTAAAGCGACTCGGATGACGGGTCGCTTTCACTATAAATCGGAGCTGAATGTGATGCAAATAATAAAACGCTCCCCGGATCCTTTTTTTTATTCTGGTGGAAAAACGGGTATCCTACTCATACATGGATTTACTGGAACACCATCTGAATTAAGACCGATGGGTGACTATCTTCACAAACAAGGGTTTACCGTTTCTGCACCACTGCTTTCCGGTCATGGTACTACTCCAGAAGACCTACAAAGTACTAGTTGGCAAGACTGGGTAAAAAATGTAGAGGCTGCTTATGCAGATATCCAAAAAGCAGATATTGAAAAACTTTATGTTGCGGGTCTTTCTATGGGTGGCATTTTAGCGCTTCTACTAGCTTATGAGCATCAAGCCAATATTAGTGGAGTGGTTTCTATGTGTGCACCTATCAAAGTGAGAGATTTTCGTGCTAATTTTGTCCGCTTGATTCATTGGTTTATGCCGTTTTCCCTGAGAGGTGAACAGAAGCATCCGGATATAGAGCAGCACCTTATCCCCTATGACCGAACACCACTAAAAAGTGTTGCTGAATTAAATCGTTTAATTCGTTTTGTACGCAAAAAATTAAATCAGATTCATATACCGACTTTAATTGTACAATCTAAAAACGATGAGACTGTATCACCAAGTAGCGGCGCTATTATTTACAATAGTATTTCGTCTGCTGATAAGACCCTTACTTGGTACGAAAACTCATCCCATATTATCACTGTGGATAAAGAAAGAAGAAAGCTATTTCAAGAAGTGGAGCAGTTTGTTTTGCGTACTTCTATTGAAAGGGAGTAATTTGGTTGTTAACCACACAAAAATTATTACAGTTTTTAAATCAAGAAGCATATAAGCCGCTAACTTTTCCGGAAATCATGGAAGCGCTTGATTTAAAAGCTCATGAGACAGAATTAAAAAGCCTATTGCAAGAATTAGAAGAGAGCGGACAAGTAGTCAAAACGAAAAAAAATAGCTATGGTACTCCAGATAGAATGAATCTAGTTCGGGGAAAAGTTCAAGGAAATGCAAAAGGATTTGCCTTTGTTATCGCGGATAAAAGGGATTTAAAAGATATTTATATTCATTCTAGCGATATGAATAGTGCGATGGATGGGGACATCGTCCTTGTTCGTATCTTTCAAAAAAAGAAACAGGATCGTCGACCAGAAGGGGAAATCATAAGAATCGTAAAACGCGGTCGTTCTCAAGTTGTCGGTGTTTTTCGTGCTATCAATGAACATTTTGGTTTTGTCGTACCTGATGACAGACGTCTGCCAGCGGATATTTTCATTCCAGCAGAACATCGGATGGGAGCAGAAAATGGACAAAAAGTAGTGGTGAAACTAAGCCATTTTCCATCTGACCGTAATAGTGCCGAAGGCGAGATTATTGAGATTATCGGGAACAAAAACGATCCAGGTGTTGATATTGTTTCGATTATTCGTAAACATGGGTTACCAGAAAATTTCCCACCTGAAGTAGAGGCAGAAGCGGAGGCAATCAGTGAAATGATTTGTGATCAAGATCTGATTGGCAGACATGATCTTCGAGAGCGTGTGATGGTGACGATCGATGGCGAAGACGCAAAAGACCTTGATGATGCAGTCTCGGTGGAACCTTTGTCAAATGGAAATACGCGGCTTGGTGTACATATTGCGGATGTTGGTTATTACGTCAAAGAAGGTAGTGCACTGGATCGAGAAGCATATGAACGTGGTTGTAGTGTTTACTTAGTAGATCGAGTGATTCCGATGCTGCCAAAAAGATTATCCAATGGTATTTGTAGCTTAAATCCACAAGTGGATCGATTGACGATGACTTGTGATATGGAAATAGATGCTCGTGGAGAGATAGTCCAATACGACATTTATCCTTCTGTCATTTGCACCAATGAACGAATGACCTACAACAATGTACAAAAAATCTTAGAAGAGCATGATGCAGAACTAATAGAACGTTACAAACCACTCATCCCTCATTTTGAACTGATGGGACAATTGGCAGAACGCTTAAGAGCGAAACGAACTCGTCGTGGAGCAGTTGATTTTAACTTCACTGAAGCGAAAATTGTTGTTGATGAAAGCGGAAAGCCGATTGATATTGTCAAACGACCAAGGTCCATCGCAGAACGACTGATTGAAGAATTTATGCTTTCTGCTAATGAAACCGTAGCAGAGCATTACAACCGTTTGGAAGTGCCTTTCGTGTATCGAATTCACGAAAATCCTGATGCAGAAAAACTACAATCTTTCTTTCAATTTGTCACGACTTTTGGGTACCGGATGAAAGGAAAAGCTGATAAAGTAAAACCTCGTGCATTACAGGATTTGCTTCTGAAAATAAGTGGAAGACCAGAGGAAACGGTAATCAGTACGGTGATGCTTCGTTCGATGAAACAGGCAAAGTATTCCACCGAAAATGCCGGACATTTTGGTTTAGCTGCCAATTTTTACTCCCACTTTACTTCTCCGATTCGGCGGTATCCAGACTTGTTAATTCATCGAGTAATGAGAGAAATATACAATGAAGGGTCACTATCGCCTGATAGAATGGAGCAATTACAGTTATTCCTTTCAGATGCATCGGAACAATCATCTGTTCGTGAACGTGTGGCAGTTGACGCAGAACGTGAAACCGACGATCTCAAACAAGCAGAGTATATGACTGAGCATGTAGGAGAAGAGTATGATGGGACCATCAGTGGAGTAACTAGCTTCGGTATTTTTGTGGAGTTGGAAAATACCATTGAAGGATTGGTTCATGTTAGTTTCTTGAATGATGATTACTACCGTTACGAAGAGAAGTATTATTGTTTAATCGGAGAACGGACAGGTCGTATTTTGCGTATTGGAGACAAAGTGAAGATCAAAGTAAGTGGTGTAAACATGGAAGAGCGAAAGATCGACTTTGAGCTCTTAGAACATACACCTCAAGATATTCCTCTCCCAACGACACAAAAGGAGCAGAAAAAGAAGAAACCTGTTCGGAAGAAACCGACAAATAAATCTACACTTCGTAAACCAAAATCATCTGGTACGAAAAAAGAAGCTAATAAAACGGTCGATTCTCCATCATCACCGCGCAAGAGACGGAGAAAAAGGAAACCGCGGAAAACTGGTGTAAATTAGGCAAGCGTTTTTTCGTGATTTTCTAATAGAGTGGAACCGAGTATAGGGTGTTATTTCCTATCAGAGAAACGGGCACTGGTATGATAGAAAAAGCTTACTGCTCTTCACGAGTAGTAAGCTTTTAGGTGTATCTATTTATGATTCTTATTACTTCACAAATCGTCGGTAACCTAGTACAGCACCACCAAGTGCGAGAAGACCAAGTCCAGCTACCATGCCAATTGGATTAGAGGTAGCGGTTTTAGGTAGTGTTCCACCTTTATGGGTGTTGTCAATTACTTGATCAACTGTACCTTGACCAACTGGTGGGGTTGGATTTGGTTTTGGATTATTATCGATTGGAGTTGGTTTTACATCTCCATTGTCATTATTATTATCATTGTTATCATTATTGCCATTGTTTTCTTTTGTTATTTGGAGCTTTCCTTTCTTAACAATAACGGTATCTTCCCCATCTACATTTCCGTCATAAGCAAATGTAACAAGGTAGGAACCTTCTTTAAGTCCTGTGAAGGTATGAGAGAAGCTGGTTCCTTTTACATTGTATACTTCTTTCTTTTTAAACACTTTTTTGCCTTTTTCATCAGATATTGCAATTCCCCAGTTACCTTTTGCGCTTTTACCGCTAGTTAAAGTACCTGTAAATTTATTTTTGTCGCCATTTTGGGAATGATTAACTGTTAAATCTGCGATAGTTTGAGTTCCTACTGCAATGCCTTCTTTGCCATCTACTTTACCTTCAAAAACAATTTTGATGTCATGTCCTTTTGTTTCACCGTTTTTCTTATACTCTTCGTATAAGTTATAGATAAAAGAAGTGGAAGGTGTCTTGCTTTTTTTGGTATCATACTTTGTGCCATCAACGAAGAGAGTCCAGGTACCTTCTGCATCCTTTACATCCTTGAGCTTAGCAGTAAAGGTATAGTAGTTACCATGATTTTGACTTTTGCGATGCACTTCCATTTTTGTTTCTGCCACTGGGTTAGTAACAGAGTCTTTTACTTGGGTTTCGATATTTTTTACTGTTTCTTCTACATTCTTTTGATTTTCTTCCGCATTTACAACAGTATGTAAAGGTGAAAATGCCAGAATGAGAGCTAATGTAAAAATAGAGATAAATAGGCGTTTCATAAAATACTTCCCTCCTGAATAATAATTAAATATATAAATTTATATATATTTATATTGTGATTATATATTTTCTGAAAAAGGTTATTCAATTAAAATTCGAAAATAAACATTGGTAATTTATTGATATAGAGCAATAGATATTGTGTAAAAATCGACTTCTTTCATTTTTTTAATTAAAATTATATTCTTAAAAATAGAGAAACTTATTTCGTTCTTGGTGGTGCTTGTTTTCCTTTTTAAGGAATAAAGGCAGGGACTATTCATTAAATTTCTTGGATGAGAACAAAAGAACAATCCTCATGTCGCATAGGAAGGGTAGTCAGACAGAGAGAAAGGACGCGGTCGAATCGAAATAGTTGGTCTCTTCTTCTGCGAACTAAATTGGAGATACATATGATTTCCAGATGGATCTAAATTACAAAAGGATCAATTCTTGAGATGGATATGCCAATCATTAATGAGTAATAGCATAAGCACTCAAGACAATATGTTGATGAGAAGGGATGGATTTAGTTTTGAAATTTGGTCATAAAAGCTTTTATGTACATATTTAGCTGGGGATTGTACATAATTTAATTTTTGACATTTATTTTCAAGTAAAATATAATGTGAAGTAGCGTATGAAATATCGTTTATATCTTTTAAATACGGGGTATTAGCTCAGCTGGGAGAGCGCTACACTGGCAGTGTAGAGGTCAGCGGTTCGATCCCGCTATACTCCACCACTAAAACCCCTTGGTATACAAGGGGTTTCGCTATTTTAAAGGCTTATTATCAGTTGGATATGCGAACGGTCTATGTGTATTTTTTGTAGAAACAGGTCGATCACTCCACTAGATTGTTTACATGTCTATTCATTTTTAGTTTTGATTGCTTAGAGAGCTTTTTGAAATAAGTTCTAGTTTAATTTTTTTATGACAATAGAAGCGTTTACGTTTGTCTGTGTTCCACCAGCTAATGTTTGAAGGGTAACTGCTGCAGCGGAAGTGTGATTGTGGAGAGTTAGAGCATCGCCTGCTGCTATCGTTAATAAGACTTGACCGGTATTTTGCTGAGTGCCAGCCCCAGAACCATAAACTGTTCCCGGAACAGGTGCGCCATTTAAAAAAAGTGCAAATTGGTTTGGTTCTACACCTGAAACTGAGAATGTAACCTCATAATCACCAGCAGTGGTAACTAAAATAGAGGCAGTTCCAGGGGTATGGGTTATTCCAGGTGTAATTAACCCATTCGTATCAAAAAGGATAGGAGCTTCAAGTGCTATCGTTTGAGCACTTAGATTATAGATATAGGCATATTGAGATAATCCCACAGTAGCACCCGTGGCACCGGTAGCACCCGTGGCACCTGTAGCGCCTGCATCACCCGTGGCACCCGTAGCGCCTGCATCACCCGTGGCACCCGTGGCACCCGTGGCACCCGTGGCACCCGTGGCACCCGTAGCGCCCGTAGCGCCTGCATCACCCGTAGCACCCGTGGCACCCGTAGCGCCTGCATCACCTGTGGCACCCGTAGCGCCTGCATCACCCGTAGCACCTGCATCACCTGTGGCACCCGTAGCGCCTGCATCACCCGTGGCACCCGTGGCACCCGTGGCACCCGTGGCACCCGTAGCGCCTGCATCACCCGTAGCACCTGCATCACCTGTGGCACCTGTGGCACCCGTAGCGCCTGCATCACCCGTAGCACCTGCATCACCTGTGGCACCGGTAGCACCCGTGGCACCCGTAGCGCCTACATCACCCGTAGCACCCGTAGCACCTGTGGCACCTGTAGTTCCGGTTACACCAGTTCCTCCTGTTGGACCCGTCGCTCCAATTCCAGGACCAGTAGGGCCGGTGGGACCTGTCGGACCTGGAACACCAATACCAGTCGCTCCAGTTGGACCAATAGGTCCAACTATACCTGGAAAACCTCTAGGACCTCTAGGACCATCATCTCCTTCTTTTCCTCTCCTTCCTCTAGGTCCTTCTGATCCAGGAGGACCTACCGGTCCAGTAGCCCCTGTTGGACCGGTAGGTCCTTTTTTTACAATTACATGAGGATCACAACCACACCGATGATATTTTTTCTTTCGTTTTTTCTTCCTACAATTAGGTGGATTTTTCTTTATGGATTTACCCGAAGGTTTTCTGATTGAGGGTAAGCCCCTTTTATGTCCTTTAGAAAACATTTCTTGCCCCCCCAATAAATAAAATTCAAAAATATCAATACAATACATTATGTAAACTGTTCTTAAATCGGTATCAACTAATTCCTATATTTAAGTGGAAATGAGTTCATCTCCATGTTTGTCTATATAGCTTTCCAAACCTCTTCTCACATGCAACGCACGGGTGTGTTTGTTTCTATTTATCTCCATAGCAAGACACTGATACAGGTTAGCTGTTCTTTTCTATCAATTAGAGAAACAATAAACTCAATTATTTATCACATGTTGTGGTCATTAGGATAAAAGAGGATACTGGATTACATATGTTGATTATGATGCTATGATTAATGATGTATATTTTTTGTGTATTTCTTTATTTAGACACGATGGAGACATGTTTTGAACACGAATGTAAGGAGGCGAATCAACCGATCGCTCTATTTTTATCGTTAGTGTTATTGTACATTCATCGTTTGATAACGTATTCTATGAATATAATTAAGAAAATTAATCCTAAATAACATGTTTATGGCGTTTACATAACGGAATAATCACGGGAGGCTTACCCTTCGCTCCACTGGCAGTGTAGAGGTCAGCGGTTCGATCCCACTATACTCCACCACCCAAACCCCTTGTGTATCAAGGGGTTTTCGTATGTACGGAAAGAGAGATAATGAGGAAAACGAGCGGACTTCTAACATTTTTCTAACCTTTATTCAACTAAAGTGTTTTTTTGGTTAGAAGGCTTCATTTTGAGGAAGGTTTCTTCAAATCTGTCTACTGCCCTCTTGTTGCATATTAGGTAGGACATGGCTGTAAATGTCCATTGTAATTCTTGTGTTTGCATGACCCAAACGCTCCGATACAATTTTTGGATGTTCTCCTTGTTTTAACATTCATGAAATCTAATTTTTGTAAGGTGATTTTGTTCGATGATATGATAAAAGCTCCGCAGTAGATTTCTAGGTCCGATAGGAGTCCCGAATCGTGTAGCAATAATCAAATCTTGATCTTGATAATTCTCGCCAATTTCTAACTTTTGCTCGTATTGTTTAATTCTGTGTTTTTTTAATGCTTCTGTAGCTGTATGAGTTAAAGAAACAGAACGTTGGCTTCCTTTTGTTTTTGGGTCTTGGAGAACCAGTTTTCCATTTATCGTAACAAAGGTTTTTGCGTATGCTCGCAGTTTTGCTTTCAAAGTCGATATCTTTCCATGATATTCGCACACCCATGCTACATGCATATGCCAACAATTTGAATGTGGAACAATGTTGGATGATTCTTCAAGAAAGCAGAGTTCGTAATTCACATATGATTGTGGGCTTTTCTCCTTTTGTTACTTCAGTAAAGGAATTGGTTATTCTTGGCGAAAAGATAAAAGAAAACTATCCTAATGTCTTTATTATTGTTGGAGGGCATTTTGCTGCCTTTCATAAAGATTATCTTTTGAAAGAATATGTTTGGCTAGATGTTTGGCTAGATGCAGTTATGTTGGTGAAGGGCGAACTTTCACTGTATGAATATTGCTTGTCACCAACAGAAAAAGTAGCAGGTGTATTGAAAAGAAATACAGGATTTAAACCACGACCTCGAATGAGGAAACGAGGACGGGCGAAATTAGAGCGTGTTTTAAGTTGAGCTAATGGAGAACTTTCAAATATACTTGATTTACTAGAGCTTTATATATTCGGTAAACAAGCGGAAGGGACGAGTAAAGGGGCGTTAACGAACAAGCGTTTAGCGGTTAATAAGTTTATTGATTTCGTTAAGGTGACCGATATAATAAACGTTTCATTACGTGTATTAAACGTTTAAACCATAAGAGAATTTATATCTTATTTGCGTAATGTTCATGTGAAACATAGCATCAATACTTTTGTTGACGATAGTCATAAAACTTCTGGTTTGTCACCGGATACCGCTAACAAGCATTTAAAACGAGGTGCGAAGTTTAATGATTTTACAACGCTCGAAACTTCTGATATCACTATGGTACATTAAATTTAGAGAAACGTCGGCTAAGGGTATTAAAAATTCGCTGAAAGATTATAGTTCCTCAGCGATATTTTTCTACTGTGACTGGGGATTATATTTTCGTTAATTACTGGCACTATAACATCAAATTTATGTGAAAAAAATTATTATCTAGCCTGAACAACCGTTTCTTAGAAGCGTTTGTTCAGGTGTACTCCGTGTAGAGCACATCTACAGGGGTTGCCCTGTGGGCTCTGCTTAACTGTTATCGCTTGGTGGAGCCAGGAGCGTGGATTACCGTTACCTGTCCGGTCGTGGTGACGGTGTACTTGTTGCCCAACTGATCCCAGTAGTGGAATGAATCCCCCATCGAGTCGGGGACTGCCTTCACCATGTCAACCTCCTGTTGCACACCCATTGCGTCTACGAAGCGGAGATGTCCGTTCAGGTAGGAGAACGAAGCAGAGTTGGCAGGAACAGGATAAGTAAGAGTTGCGATCTTCTGCATAGGAACCTCCTGTAGGGTTGTAATTGACAACTTTATCTTAATATTTCTATAATTTTATTTCAACAAAATATTGATGAGATGATTGGTTTAGCGTGTTAAAGGCGGATCAGTCCATTTGGGATAGCGTGCGTTTCTCTAATGTTTGAAAAGCATTTTAACAATAATAATACAACTTGTAACACCGTATTAAGTAACAGTTAGCAAGCTTTCAGCCTGCCGGTATAAAACTTCTCTGCTTGCTATGTTTAATACTCTTCTTCGCTATCCTCTGCAATAAATATCATCCATAACAATACTCTTAGACGCAGCTATTAGTTATCTATCGATCTTTCCAAAAGAGTACTCCCGCTTCAAGTGTTAGCTAAGTGGATGGTGAATTTCGGTTTGGAGTTAGCCGAAAAGCATTGAAGTAAGTTAAATAAAAACTAATTATGAAGTGATTTGTGTAATTATTGAGAAACATGATGTTAAGAAAATTCGCAGGGTATTAGGGATAGAGACCTAAACTAGCACAACGGGTATGCGAAACCTCTACACTTTCTAGTACCCATGGTGGTATATGGTACATACACCACTTGTATTAACGTTATAGTTAGCCATTATATAACGCCTAATAGTAACACGATGTAATGATAAGTACTTAATTACTTGCGTTTTGTTTATCCTTTATAAAAAGTTAGCAAATAGCATTGTTATTACTTAATTTACTAGAGCATTTTATTACATAAGGTTTATTATCTCCTGTGGGAGGTTGGCTATCTGTATCGGTTGCCAAAAAAGAGAAAGAAGCTGTCAAAAATTTAATCTTCGAGCTGGCGAAGATTTTCAATTTTTTATTGATTTGGTGTGGAGTATTCTTGTTCCTTTTGTTTTTTCTCCATATATTTGCTACCCCACTCTTTCATATTATGTCTAGAGTTGGGATAAAACTTTTCCTTGTGAGGTTAGAGAATATTCTACTTTAGGAGGAACTTTAACTTCTTTAAAAACTTCTCGGTGAATCATTTCATCCTCTTCCAATTCTCTCAGTTGTTTTGTCAATATTCTTTTTGAAATGCCCGGTAGCAGTTTTTGAAGTTCGTAAGACCTTCTTGTTTGCTTACTTAGTTGTCATAAAATAATGATTTTCCATCTCCTAGCTATTACATTTTGAGTAAGTGTTAAAGAACATATTTCTTCGAGTTCTGGGGGAGGCGTTTCTGATTGAAATTTAAATCGAGTCATAGTATTTTCTTCATAGTGTTTGTTCTTTGATCTGATCCATTACTTTAAAAAAGTTGTAGGATACGCTCTGTAAATAATAATAATTCCTATTTAATGTATTGTCGTTATCACAATGATAAGACGAATTTGGATCTGTTTTTATAGCGAGTTTTTAAAAAATCATGCGATTTCTTTGTGATTAATTAGATTTTATAGCTTGGTATTAGTGATTTTAATATATTCGCTTTCCCAGATGAGGCTAGATATTTTTGTTTACAAATAAGAACAATTACGATATAAGTGGGTTATACGATTTGAGGAGGAGCACAAATGATACAAAGGAAAATACCAGTAACGGTTCTAAGTGGGTATCTAGGTTCAGGGAAAACTACTATTTTAAATCATGTTTTAAACAATCGCGAAGGTAAAAAAGTAGCTGTAATCGTAAATGATATGAGTGAGATTAATATTGATGGGAGATTAGTGAATCAAGAAGCGAATCTATCTCGAACAGAAGAGAAACTCGTTGAGATGTCAAATGGGTGTATTTGTTGTACTCTACGGGAGGATCTACTATTGGAAGTAGAACGACTAGCAAAGGATGGAAGTTTTGATTATATCTTAATTGAATCTACAGGTATTAGTGAACCTATCCCTGTCGCACAAACCTTTTCCTATGTTGATGAAGAGCTGGGAATAGATCTGAGTCAGTTTTGTCGTTTGGATACGATGGTTACTGTTGTTGATGCTTATCGGTTTTGGCACGATTTCTCTTCTGGGGAAACATTAGTAGATAGGAAGCAAGGATTAGATGCAGAAGATCATCGTGATGTTGTAGATTTACTTATTGATCAGATTGAATTTTGTGATGTTTTGATACTGAATAAATGTGATTTAATCAGTGAATCGGAGTTGAAAAAATTAGAAGGTGTGATTCGTAAAATTCAACCGAAAGCACAAATCATTCACAGCATATATGGGAAAGTTGACTCGAATCAAATCTTAAATACGAATCGTTTTCATTTTGAGGAGGCTAGTCTTTCCGCTGGTTGGATTCAAGAACTAAACAAAACAGAACATACCCCTGAAACGGATGAATATGGTATATCTTCGATGGTTTATCGTCAAAGACGCCCTTTTCATCCAGCTCGAATGATGGATTGGTTTTCCAACTGGCCTGAATCTATCGTGCGTGCGAAAGGGATTGTTTGGATTGCAACACGAAATGAATTTGCTTTTCTACTCAGTCAAGCGGGTCCATCCATTCAACTAGGACCATTATCACATTGGATAGCTGCTTTGCCATTAGAGGAACAAGAGTGGTACAAAAAGGAAGATCCCGAACTATTAGAAACGTGGAATGAACCATATGGAGATAGAAAAAATGAATTTGTTTTAATAGGCGTAGATATGGATCAAGAGAAAGTGAAGGCGCAGTTAGATCAACTGCTATTAACAGATGAGGAAATGAAACAAGAATGGAGAACTTTTCATGATCCATTACCAAGTGAGGAACAGCGGATAGAGGAAAACGTTGTTTCTTGAGTACTTTTCAATCCTCACACTAATGAACCAGTGACCATTGAGCTAGGCTTGTTTGATGTTCATAGATGAGCTTGTTGCATTGTTCCATACAAAAGCGAAGATGCTCACGGATGAAGCGTTCTTTGTCGGTTAGGGGCGGCAGACGCGGAAAATGGAAGCATCAAGCGACTTCATAACACGTTAAGCTTTATTTATGCAATAACCTATAGACATAATAATTTGTTTCTACCATTCACTAATCTTAACTTGATAGGAATGGCCAGTAGAGCTCTACCATAAATCGCAAAGTAAAAATTTACTACATCGAAATATTATAAAAGGCCCTCTTAGAGGATTACAAAAGTCTATGAATGAGATGTACCTAATAATAAGAATCAATGTTATGATTAGTATAAACGCAGGTCGATCTCCAAGGAGAGCAGACAATGAAGAACCCGTTTATGCCCCTCATCATCGGGATTGTGGTTGCGGGCTAAGGAACACCCCGAAGGCGCTGCTGCATGTGCCGCTCTCGCTCTTTTCTTCTACATCCTCGGAGGCGGAAGCGGACGCCGCAACTCCTAAGTGTAGAACCCTGCTTTAGTTCTCTATTAAGAGCATTGCGACCATTTGAATCCTATGGTTCAAACGGTCGCCTAATTTTACTCACAAAAATGCGGGGTTTTCCCCATAGCCATCAAGCTAAGGAAAAATAGATTATCCACAAACAATTCCTGATAATGATTAAAATTTACAAAGCAATAGGAATACCGTATGATGAAAATACAAAGCCCGATGTACATCTCTCATACTAGGAGAAAGACATGCAGGTTGGCGTTTCTCGTCTTCCAGGAGAGAACAACTTCCAGCTTCGCTTCGGCGTTCCTGGCGATCGGACCAAGGGGAAGTCCTACTCTCTGTACGGAGCCACTTACAACCCCGAACTCCGGATGTTCACCCCCTCATCCACCAAGCGCAGCATGCGACTTGAGGACGAGGAGAGGAAGCACAAGAAGTTCTTGAACTGCATCACTATCTTCGTCGAGGAGAGCGCGGCTACTACTTCCCTCTCTCATGAGGAAGAATCGGTTGCCATGCATCCCAACTTCCTCGGTGCCGCATTCGACCAGACCCTCGTTCTTGGGTACAAGCTGGTAGATTCCCTGCCTCTTCGCTGGGCGCAGTGAGAGATCGAACAGCGGGACCCTGGTGTGGAGCACAAGTTGTTTCACACCACCCAATTCTAGAAAATACGCACACCAAACAAGCCTAGCTAGGCTTGTTTTTTAAATTATGCTACTTTCGCAATGGATAGGCTATACTCATAAACGTACCTCCCTCAAGCTCGACTCTTATAAAGCAAGAAAATTCAATAACAGTAAAAATCGACTACTATGACTTATTGAAAATAAGGCTTATCTAGCATCGCTTTGTTTCCTATACAAATATAAAAAATTGCAGTGTATTCTAGAGTGGTAGTAATTTCTTAAAATCTATTGCTTTATCAAAAAAAATTGTGTTAAATAATTGTATGCCTATTTTTATACTTTAAGGTTTAAATAGTATAAAAACATTCTATTTTAATCCCATCCATTCAAAAGGAGGGCAAATATGAAAGACGATAATGTTGTCACAAAAGCCGCTATTAGGATAGAATTTGGATGCGAAACCATTTTTGACAGTCTGAAGCAGTTTTCGATCGGATTTTATGAGGATATTAACTGGTTTTATAACTTATTTACAAAACACTAGGATATTCAAATCCAATTCTCTCTGAAAAAGTGTTTTTTTACGATTATCATATGGGAAGTTAAATTGACTAAATTTTCAACAAATCGTTATTAAGCTTAGCTCCGCTGTCTGGTAGGCATAGCTCACAGCTATGATCAGAATAAATATTAAAATATACAGTGTTCGTGTCATCAAATTAGTTGCTGTATGAAATTCAGTGGTCAAGTAGAAGAGGACGTGTTTAAGCTGAATAGAACAAATAAAGATACAATGGAAAATTGGAAGAGAAATATTATACTTTTTTTAGGAAGTCAGACGATATCACTGTTTGGTTCTTCTTTAGTGCAGTATGCAATCATGTGGCATATCACACTAAAGACGCAATCGGGTGTGATGATGACAATCTATATTCTTTGTGGTTTTTTGCCTACTTTTCTATTATCCCCATTTGCAGGAGTATGGGCAGACCGATATAATCGGAAAATTTTGATTGTCTTATCCGATTCCTTGATTGCGTTAGCAACACTGATTTTAGCTATTCTATTTTTTCTTGGGTATGATCATTTTTGGCTTCTCTTTGTCATATCTGCTGTTCGTGCACTTGGGGCAGGAGTCCAGACGCCAGCAGTTGGAGCCATTTTGCCGCAACTAGTGCCAGAAGATAAACTCACAAAGGTCAGTGGTACAAATGGGAGTATTCAAGCACTTATTATGCTTTTAGCTCCAATAGCAAGTGGTGCACTTTTGGGTTTTGTGTCCATTGAGATGATATTGCTGATAGATGTGATCACGGCAACAATCGCTGTTT
Source organism: Shimazuella alba (assembly GCF_009831235.1). Lineage (GTDB taxonomy): Bacteria > Bacillota > Bacilli > Thermoactinomycetales > Thermoactinomycetaceae > Shimazuella > Shimazuella alba. The sequence continues at coordinate 37,386 of NZ_WUUL01000017.1, forward strand.
TTATTCTATTTAAATTTTTGTCTATTCCAGTACATGCAAAAGCGGCGCAAGATCAATCCATCAGTTATTTCGATGATTTACAAAAGGGGTTTCACTATATTAAAGATCACCTCTTTTTGAAGCGATTCTTTCTGTTTTTCTCTTTGTATTTTGTACTAGTTGCACCTGCAGCATTTTTGACTCCTCTGCAGGTTACTCGTAGCTTTGGAGAAGACGTATGGCGTTTAACAGCCATAGAAATTACTTTCTCGATCGGAATGATGCTGGGTGGACTTTTGATAGCTTCTTGGGAAGGCCTTAAGAATAAAGTTCATACGATGGTTCTTTCGACGATGGTATTTGGAATTAGTACTTTTGCACTCGGAGTCATCCCTATTTTTTGGATTTATTTAGTATTCATGGGTTTAATAGGTGTAGCGATGCCCTTCTTTAGTACACCATCAAATGTTTTAATCCAAGAAAAAGTAGAGGAAGATTTTTTAGGAAGAGTATTTGGTGTCATAGGAATGATTTCTAGCTCGATGATGCCTTTGGGGATGCTAATTTTCGGTCCGATAGCAGATATCATTTCCATCGAAATTTTACTGATAGGTACTGGGTTGTTATTGTTCATTCAAGGGATCTTCTTACTTGGTGATAAAACGTTGATAGAAGCTGGAAAGTCAAATATAAAGGAGTCTAGGAATGAAGGTATGATAGATTAACTGCAGGATGCGCTGATTAGGTTAGTTGTAATGAGTGAGTTTGTACCATAATAGAATTATGTGATTCATAAACTACTGGATGCAGATATTTTCTTGATTGTATTAACCATTGGGGTATCTCATCTTAGGTGTCTGTTTTTAAATTGGATTCCGTCCTCCTCAGTCCATATAAGGGAGAAGGGAGATCCAATCTGTGATATCGAATGTTCAAGGAAACCCTTTGTTACGTGAAATTTGTTAGTAAGAAACCCCCATCTTAAAGCGTGAGCTAAGGTGAGGGAGGTCTATTAATATGAAATGATCGATTATTGGGAAAATGGGCCGTAAGAAATCAGAAGACCAATCTCTTAAGTGAGAGATTAGTCTTTCTTTCAACATCCTTCTTATAAAGGTGTAACGACTAAAACAAGAGGATGTTGGTGGTTAAATTTTTCGTTCCAAGAGACATCTAACTTAATCCATGTTTGACCCGTATCCTGAGAACGAAACAATCCTTTATTGCTTAGGGCAAAAAATACGCCTGCTTTAGATGGATGAGCTGCTAAAGTTGGAATTAGCGTCCCATCTGATGAAGGAAGTCCATTGGTTACTACTTCCCATGGTTGTTCTCCTTTTTTTCGATAGATCGTTGTATTAGCTTGAAATGGAGCATGGGCTTGTACAGGATTTTCTGCCGCACCAACAAGCAAAATGTCAGGATTTCCGGAATCTACAGCTAGCGTATATAGATATTGATGATGGAGACCTTCGTTTGGATAAAACCAAGTTGCACCAGCATCCCGACTCTCTGCATAGCCGCGTCCAGGCTGATGGAATCCATCTCCTGCTGCTACATAAATCCGTCCTGGTGCTTTGGAATGAACTGCAAAAGTATGCGTGTCTAAAGGACCATTAAATTTCCTGTCTTCCCAATGTTCGCCGCCATCAAGACTTCGTAAGAAGGCACCGAACTCAATAGCAGCAAACAGTTGACTTGAATTTACCGGATCGGCCTCGATCCAGCGAACGTGATGCGTATGAGGTCGAGGAGGATAACTCCAAAGCAGTCTGGACGGTAGGTTTTGAATCCCTTTGAATTCTTGCCAAGTGTCCCCACCATCTTCTGAATAGAAAATAGCACTTGGCTCCGTTCCTGCGTAAACCACACCATAACCTTGTTCTGACTTTTTCGTGCTAACTGTTAAGGACATAATATGTGGATAGGGAATGACGGTCTCTCTCAAGGGTTCCATAGCATGGGGTGCCCCAATTGGTTCCCAATTTTCCCCAGCATCTAAGCTTCTCCATAAGCCACGGCCATATGTTCCACAGTACAATCGATTTGTATCAAATGGGTCATATGTTAGACTGACAACTTCTAACCCTTTAAGGATTGTTTTAGTATTTCCCTGTTCTTCATCCACTTTAACTAGTTCATCTTGCATGGAGAAAAAAATCATAATTCTAACTCTCCTCTATATTTGGAAGATTTTTATGCAAAAATTACTGTACCTTAATAACAAATGATTATTTAAGAAAGAGATTTCAATACAGTTTCAATCGATTGGTCAATTAATAATTCTGCCTTTTCCTGACCTCCCAAAATATGACCAGCCATGGAAAGAGAAATGATACCATGCATAGCACCCCATATTATCCCGACTTTATTAAATGTTTCCTCGTTGGAAAGATCGGGGAATTGTTTCTGTAACAGTTCACAAACGATATATCCTATCTCCATTCCCTTTGGTTGAGTTTCTTCCACTCCAAAAGGAACGCCGTCAAGTCCATACATAATACGGTAGAGAGCTTTGTTTTCCCATGCAAACTTATAATATGATTTAATCATTGCATAAATAGATTCTTTAGGATTCTCCCCATGATTGTGATCTTTCATGTTTCTCGTTAAAAGAGCAATGCCTTTTCGAACCAAAGATAAAATTAAATCATCTTTACTTGAAAACAATTCGTATACTTTTTGTGTACTATATTCTATCCGATCAGCGATTTTCCGCATACTGACGGATGTCCATCCGTTGGCTTCCGCTATTTCCAAAGCTGCATTCATTATCTGCTCTTTTAATAGGGATTGTTGGTGTAAACGACGTTCTTTGTGGCCCATTACTCGTCTCCTTAATAACGATGTTATTTTTTATAACAATGTTATATTATTTGAATTTTAGATTAAAGTCAAGTGATTATATAATTATTGGTTATAAAACAAGAGACAACTTTGTAAATTAGTTGTCTCTTGTTCAGATAGAAAGCTTTTATTTTGCAATCATTTCATATTCTATATTGACTATTCTTACCAAAAAACCAAAAACGGTGGGTAACTTGTAATCTGCCATATTCATCGACCCAAATGTAAAAATGTTCATTTAAAGGCAAGCGTATGGAAAAATTTTTAAGCATGAGAAAGTTTCCTTCATCACCCATGCCGCCCCTTCTTGGTATAGAAGTTAATTGCAAAGATCCATCTACGCCATGTTCGAGTCGAAAGAAGGTTGCTCGATTTGATTTGTTTATTGGGAAAGTGATATTTAAATAACGTTCGTTGTTATGCTTATGATCAGAATATATACCAACAACAAATGTATCATCTGAATCTTGATAACTTAGTACCCAAGCGTGTAGTTTTTTGTTCCAATATTGCTCTTTATTGATCACACTGATGATTTCACTGTTCAATGGTATTATCGCTCCACCTGGAGAGGGAACGTTGGTTTGTTGTAATATGTTTGTCCAAATTCTATGTAATTTTTCAAAGAGCCAAGCAGCTTTTGTCCAACGAGCCTGAATCGCAACATCGTATAATGAAGTATTTTCAAAAAAAGATCTTACTTTTGGATGTAGTAGATTTGGGATAAAGTCGGCTCGTGCAAACTGATCCAGATTATACATGATACCTACATGGGATACTTTTGGATCTTCATATCCATTTCGTTGTAAGAAATCTTTCCCAATATATCTATCGCCATTTATATTAATTTGAGGAAGTTGATATATATTATTTTTTTCTGTCGGTTTTTGAAAATACCAACCAAAAATTCCTGATACAAATCCAATAGCTAATGGGATTTCATGATACCAGATCCATTGTTCAGCGTTTATCCAAGCGAGTTTCTGTAATTGGAGTATGCCCTGTATAACAGATAATACAGTCGTTATAACTATCACAACAGCAGATAGTTGTATACAAAGGTTGGTGACAGTATTCTTTTTTCTATATGTAAAAAACAAAATAACTATACATAATGATGCATATAGTGTAGATCCAGAGTCCAGCTTTTTGAACCCAAGGATCAGTAAGAATACCAATTCCAATGATAAGAGGACTAATGATTATACCTCTAACTGTCCACCGGTAAGAATGTCCTATTTTTCGATCAATAGGAATGGCACGTCCGGCTAATCCGACAAAAAGTGTTGACAGGACAGCAGTAAAATAAAAATGAATCGTGGTCATAAGAAGATGGTGACTAATTATTTTATCACTGGTAAAACAATATACACTGAGTGAAACTCCGCCTAAAAGTATATATAAAAAGCTAGTATCAATTGCGTTTTCCTCGATGATATACCAACCACGCTCGATAAATCTCCTTATTCCATAAACAAATAATCCTAGTGTATAGACAGCCCATGGTATGGAGAGTATTCCCGAAAGGATGCTTCCTGCCGAAAATAATAGAGTTATTCCTATTGTTACTGTTACATAAAGATGACTATTTAACAGTAAAGCATGATAACGTGAACTCCTCTCGTCACGCTTTATTGTAGGGATGAGAGAGAGTAGTATTGGTATGAAGAGAAAAATGGAGATCAATAGTATCTTTTCCAGACCATCCACAAGCAAAATGCAGATAATCCATAAAAAAGTAGAGATCCATAGATTTCTGGAAAAAGAAGTTTTCATTTGTTGTAAAAGTCCTTATCTCTTTTCTGAATAGTGTACCACAAAGAATATACAAGTAAATATAATAAACAAAAAACTTAAAGAAGAGCGAAAAAATTTTAATAAAATATACCTTTTTAGGGAGTTGTGCTTTGTTCTTGTTGTGGATATTGGAACCAAGAAATTGAAAGTGAAACTTGCGAAGTAGGAAGTACCAGATCTACAAGAAACACGATTACTAGCCGTAGGCACTACCATGTAGGTTTGATCCACTACCTGCTGTAGATGGGTTTACCTAGGACTCGTCCACCTAAGCGAAGTAGGTGGACGGAGCCTTTAAAGGAAGGTGTATTTGAAACGCATTTTTGTTATTGATGGATAAGGGTTGATTGTTGTTATAATTTTGATTGAATAACGGTGAGCATGATTTCTTCATCGATTAATTTGTCATATGTTTTTTCGATTTTTTTCAACCGGGATTTCTTTGCAACGCAAGACTCCAGAGAAAGTTTCTCTGTCTCAGATTCGATCACTTCTAGTTTCTCATCTACTAACTTTACTAATCTCATATATTCAAAAGGGTTTATTTCCTGTAGTTTACCAAGACGAATTTTGTCTAAGAGCGTATATAGCATTTGTCGATCGTTGAATGTTTGGATATACAGTGGATCTGATTGAGCATTAATGGAATGATCTTCTATTAACTGAAGATGCTTCGTTAAAAATGCAATATACTCTATGATTGGTTTTTGCAGGTATGACAGTTCTTCGAATGTTAATTTTGCTTTAGGTCTTTCTTTTCGCTTAGCGATGGTTATCATCCCCTTAACATTCTAACTATTTCTATTATATCAAGCGGAGGAACGGGCAGGGGAATGAAATCACTGTATCTTTTTTATCCCATTTTAGGGGTAGGGTAGGATATAGTAGAAGAAGTGTTTTGGAACGGATAAACGATGGAAAAAAGTATTTCATCGAGATAGAGGTTGTAAATAAGGTGGTTGTATATATGAATAATGATACTCTGCTATATTCATTTATTTTGGATTTAGCAAATGGAAAAGAGAAGTCACGTGTAAAAGTGGCAAAAACACTTTTAGTATCTACTGCGGAGGAGAGAGAAGAAGCTATTTTGCAAGGGACCAAAGCGAAAGATTTTAGGGTTCGTCGTATGGCTTTCGCGTTAATTGGTGAAATGCAGGATAAGAAGTTGGCAGGGCACATTCCAAAAGGATTACAGGACAAGCATTCTGATGTCATTCAAATGGCTATCTGGGCTATGGGGAGACTGAAATGGAGAGAAGGTGTTCCTGCTTTATCTGCGTTGTTATCCAAAGGATTTGGATTCAAGATTACGAAGACAATTGTTTGGGCAATTGGAGAAATTGGAGATCCATCTGCAGTTGAACAGTTGAATCAATTATTACAAGGAGCAAGTGCAAGATTAACAGAAGGAATACTAGTTAGTGGAATGAAATTAGGTCATCACACTTTTATCAAACTTATTCAATCGTTGGATTGTACCCAGGAATCTGTGCAAGCTGCTTTAAAAGATGCTTCTAGTGCAAGTGGGGATATAAGAGGAGCTTTTATTCGAGCTGTCGTCAGAACAAAGGAAAATAAGGTATTAGCGTCGTTATTAGGTGCATTACCTTATGTTACTTTTTATGATGCCGATTATAAACGATTAATGGATGATTCACGAGAAAACGTTCGGTTATCGGTCTGCCAATCCATTGCAAACTCCTTGTTACCTAAAAATATCAAGTTATCTTTTCTTATTAGCTTGCTTCGTGACCCGAGTAATGGAGTAGTTAAAACTGCTTTAAAGCATCTTTCTTCTTATTTAAAAGAAGACCAAGTGAAAAAAAGCATAGAGTCACTTAAAGCGAATCATCCTTCTCCAAAAATACAATACCTTGCACAAACTGTGATAGAAAGTGATGCTCAATTCCAGCATATCCAAGAGTTGACTCCAAAATGGGGTCGCTACATCTTAGAGACTCTACCAGGTTTAGAATCATTTGTCATAGAAGAAGCAACTTTACAAGGAATTACACTTCAAAAAGGCGTAGTAGGTGATGGTTGGATAGAAGTGATACAAGATGAAGCGGACTTGATGAAACTACGTTTGTTACATACCATCGTGCAAGTTCATGGCGTTTTATCTTTTACCGATGAAGAAAATGATAGTATTAGCATCAACCCTTATGTGAAAGATTACAACATAGATCAGTTAACCTCTCGTTTTAAGAAGATAAAAATAAAATCAACTGTATTCGAGACCGCTCTAGTTGTCACAGAGAAAGAAATGACACGACCGACTCGGAGATTACGATCAACTTCTCTTGATTGGAGAGTTGCCAGAGCAATGGTTTTGTGCTCCAAACCTTCTGATGGAGATGTATTTGTCGATCCGACTTGTGGATCAGGAACCTTGTTACTTGATCGTGCTGCCTTTGGGACCTATCGCACACTAAAGGGTGGAGATTTGGATGCAGAAGCCGTCCAAACAGCTGCTGATAACTTAAGCAAATATAATGATGTAGATGTACAAATCTGGGATGCTACTTCGCTTCCGTTAGAGGATAGCAGTGTATCTGTTATTGTATCGAATCTACCATTTGGTCGACGTGTGGGAGATCATGAAGCGAATGTTGCATTGTATCCACCATTTATGAAAGAAGTAAACCGAGTATTGGATGTCGGTGGAAGAGCTGTTTTATTGACGCAGGAAGTAAATCTATTTCATCATGCAGTAGCCTTGTATAAAAATAATTTTACCATGGAAATGGATCATCCTATCGAGATGGGCGGGCTTACACCACATATTATTGTATTAAAAAAGAAATAGATTCTAAGGGAAGTAGAAGGAAGATTTTTAAGTCAAGTATGTGTATATGTGCTAATAGTAGGAAACATAGCAAACTAATATAATTCGCATGATAGACTTGAGCTTAAATCAACTGCATAAAAACACCTAAACCAACCGAATGTAGAGAGAGCATCAACCGAAATCTTTCCTTTAGAAAGTTTTAATTGTAAAAAGCAAGGATTAGCATTTTGGGTGTTTTTGCCCAATGCCTTTGATTGTGAACTTACTCATGTTTTATCGTGATTAGGAATTAGGAAGAATTAATCTATGTTTTGTTTCCTCGAATCTTTCAACTAATATATCTGTTTGCATTATTATCCTATCTTTCGGTCAGGTGAACCGGCTCACCAAAAAACAAGCGGCCTACCGCATACGATGCGAAAAGAGCCGCTTGTTTTTCCTGCTATTTGTATATAGAGCACTTGCAGGATAAATCATTGTTGTTTTGTGGCCAAGATTCGGAACGTAACGCCGAATTTATCTGTTACATTACCATAAGCGGGACTGAAGAAATTTGCTTCTAGTGGATCATTCACCTGACCGCCTTCCTTAAGCGCTTCAAAATATCTAGTAGCTTGGTCTTTATCATCGGTTTGAATAACGATGGTCACTTGCGTTCCTTTCTGGTAGTTACTGCGAGTAAAATGATCGGATAGTTGAAGCTCTGTATCTCCAATTTTCAAAATGGCATAGTTGATCAAGTTTTTTTGTTCTGGAGACAGCGGGGATTCCGGATTTTCTTGCATATCGCCAAATCGCAATGTATAGCCAACTTTTGCATCTAGCGCTTTCACATAAAAATCGATGGCCTCATTAGCGCTGCCGTTCATTTCAAGAAAAGGGATAAAAATCGTACTCACTACAATCATCTCCTAAATTTAGATGTTTTTTACTGTGACATTGGTAGGCTTTTTACATATTGGCCGATTTTCCTTGTCATTAACTATGTCGTACATGAATGGAGAAACGTGACCGAATCTGTAAAATTTTTTTAGATGAGAAACTCAAAAAAGATTGTATGATTTGAGCATCTCTGTCACATTTACGGAGTTTCTTACGACATATAAGTAAAAAGGAAAAAATGAAGGAAGGAATGTGGCACAGCATGAACAATCACAATTGGCTTGTGGAGAAATTCGAGGCTCATCGAAATCACCTGCAAGCGGTAGCTTACCGGATGCTCGGATCTTTGAGTGAAGCGGATGACGCTATACAAGAGTCATGGATACGTCTTAGCCGCTCTGATACTAGTAGAGTTGAGAATATGGGAGGATGGCTGACAACAATCGTCTCAAGGGTATGTCTAGATATGCTGCGATCTCGTAAATCGAGGCGCGAGGAGCTTACGATGGATACTATACCTGAACCAGTTACCAGTCTCCAAGGCAGAAGCGATCCCGAACACGAAGCGCTGATGGCCGATTCTGTTGGTTTTGCGATGCTTGTAGTCCTTGAAAAATTAAATCCTGCTGAACGCATTGCGTTCGTGTTACATGATATATTCGCCTTGTCTTTCTCGGTGATCGCTCCCATCATTGGACGTAACGAGACGGCAACAAGGCAGCTTGCAAGCCGCGCACGTCGCCGGGTTCGTGGTGTCGAGTCGACTTTGAAAACAGCAGAAGCGGAGCTCAAACGAAAACGGGAGCTTGTAGATGCGTTCATTGCTGCATCGCGCAATGGAGACTTTGTGAAACTTCTCACCGTATTAGATCCAAATGTTGTACTCCGAAACGACACTGCATTTCCTCCAGCCTCCAATACGCCAGTTTTACATGGTTCACAAGCCGTTGCTAAAGCATTCGTTGGTCGTGCCCAAGGTGCGCAGCCGGTGCTCGTGAACGGATCTGTAGGGGTAGTCGTGGGTTCTTTTGATCGTCCTATCTTCGTGCTCGAATTTAAGATTGTGGATGGCAAAATCACTGAGATGGATATGACTGCAGAACAGGCACGACTTCGTCAACTCGATTTAGCCTTGTTGAACGATTAATTGACTGACAAACAAAGGAGCTAATAGAATAAAAAGAAAAAAACGTACTGTCGCTATCTCAGACAATGCGTTTTTTGTACTTTATTGGTAAATGATTGTTTTAGTAGTAGATAGCCTCAAACAAGAGAATGTCTACTAACACGCTATCCGTCCACAGTGAATGTAATTCCATGAGATATAGGAGTCTTTTGAAATTCATATAATAACTTTTCGAGGGATGGGCTCGTTGTGCTCCAAGTCTTTCTTTTATTATAATTGAAAAAGGTATGTTTTAAACGTTTTAATTAGTTGTATAATTCAATTAAATAAAGCTTGAACAGAACATCAAATTTTTAAAAAAGTACGAGTGAAGCAGTCATGAAGTTTAGGTGAATTTCGGAATTATTTTGTTAAAAATGGGTATAAAAAATATTTGATTTTTTCGTACATTTATTATATTTTGTTATAGGAAAAGATAATTTTAAAATGACTAGCGCACGCGCGCACTTCGATAGGAGAAGTGTGCGCTTTTTTCGTTTAAGAGGGAGGTTCTGACTAATATTATTTTCATAAAGCGCCATAACTTGCTCTTGTCCAATACTTTTCTATTAGTTTTCTTGCAGCATAGATTTTAAGGGGGATATTTTGATGTTAAAGGATCAACTTTGTTGGATAGATATCAAAACGTTAGATATGGATATGACCAAACAATTTTATCGCAAGTTTCTTGGATGGCAATTTAAAGAAGAAAGGCTATCCAATAGAATGTATACAAAAATATATCTAGCAGAAAATGAAATCGGTGGTCTTACTGATTTAAATTTACCCATTTTTGCAAAAGGAATCATGCCTCATGTAAGCTGTTATGTGGAAGTTGACAATGTTGATCAAATGGCGGTTCGAGTATTGGATCTAGGTGGCAAGCTTTTATTAGAGCCATTTGATGTAGGGGATCTCAGTCGAATGGCAACGATTCAAGATCCAACAGGTGCAGTGCTTACTCTCTGGGAGACTCAAAAGTTTCGAGGAATGAATGCAGACATTTCACGAGAAGGAGCACCCATCCGAATGGAACTTATGACGACAGATCTAACGAAAGCTGGTGCATTTTATTCGAAATTATTCAATTGGGAACTAGAGTCGAATATAAGTATTCCATTCAAAAGTAGAAAGCGATATCCTGCTAGCATGTCAGAGGTTACACCTAATATCACCGAATCCCAGTGGATCATCTGTTTTCATACTCACAATCTTGATAATAAGTTAGCAATCGCTCAATCACTTGGAGCGAAAGTAATGGTTCGTGCACAGGATACGAATGGAGAAGACAGTTTTCTATTAGCCTGTCCTGACGGTACAGTTTGTTCTATTATGGAACCAAAATAAAATTCAGGTATGAAAGATTGAAGAGCCGTTTCTTGAAATGGTTTCTTCCTAATATTTCTCAAAGTTAAAGAATTCATGACGTTTATGAGGAGGGGATCTTTTATGGATAACATATAGAGAAGGAGAATGATAGATGTAAGCGATGTATAGAAAACAACAGAAGTTTTCGAGGAATTAAAAACAAATAGGAATGAAGTGGATGAGTCAGGCTGACTTTATCTGCCTTAACTCATCCACCAGCTGAACGATTAGGAAATGCAGGAATTCCTTCCCAGTTGGATGAAGCATGATTTCCAGAGAATCAGGGTAATTTCCTAGGTCATCTCGAAGTTTCAGCGCATCCGTTATCACTTTTTCCAGCTTCCTAGGAGTGATCTCGATATCTGTATATGGGAGAGCAAGCGGCTTACCAGCAAATGTCTCCATGAGTCGCTTTAGAGTGGCGGAACTCAAGCGAAGAACCTTAGCTTTTTCACTTGAACGATTGACCTTAGTACAAGGGTAACGTAAGCCGCAGGGATGTGCATGATAACATTAAGATTACTCGTAGCAGCTTGTTCTGCGAGTTCTAGCAGCTCATTGCTAGCCTTCCTTTTCTTTCCCCAGAAATCCACCTTGTTTCCTTTCCTTGTGGGACGGTTCAGCAGGACATTCCTATTTTATAATAATAGTATGGAAATTAAAAATTAGGGTTGCGGATGGGCTGGGAATAGCGATACGTGATTTTATTCTGGGTCATGAAAGAATAGTTGGATTTGTCATGATTACAATAGCAATAATGATAAAACATGCTGCTGAAAAGCTTAGAGAGAAAATGGATCTATTTTCTTTTTGTAATTGTTCGACTGGATCATGTGACTTTAGAACTTTTTTGAGTTTAGCTTGCAATATTCCGATCCATGCACCGATTATGAGAAGTAAAGTAATGGATACAATAACCCAGAGCATAGAAGGAATTGTATGAAAGAAAGTAATCATTAGTCCTCCAGAAAACAATAATCCGATAATGGAATAGTGTCCAGTTCTAGTGAAGGACAATAAAAAAGATAGGTACGGAGCTAATCTTTCCTCAGATAAAGAAGTCAACTGTTTTACTTGCCAAGGAAGTACGATATATACACCAAGTAGTGTAGCGCTTATTACATGAATCACTAGTAAAATAGAATAATACATCTCATCCATCCTTTTTCATTTCTTTTTTATGATCCATTCCGCTAGAAGTAGATTAATGATCCAACATAACCAAACAGCAACTGTATAAGAAACACCGTATGAAAATGTAAACCCAAAATGGACAGTAGTTACCAAAATATAGATAGTCATGTTTGCATATGAAAGTGAAAAACTACGAATGATCCATCTTCTGTGTTTGTCGATATTTCTTTTTCGAATATGTATGTATCCAAGTAGAGTAGTAGTTAACCATAGCAATTCTAAAACGATGAATCCAAATGTACTTAACCATCCACCAGTTGCAAAAAAAGCAACATAGATTCCTGGTATGAAATTAAGGACAATGGACAAAACATAAATTCTTCCATTCCATCTGTGGAAGGAAGCAGGTGGGACACGCAGTTTTTTAACCAGCCCTAATGGTCCTGTCATTAATGCAACTACTGCCAGTATGATGTGTACTTGAATCATGGTTGTCCATAGATTCCCATTCGTTAAAATAACATCTTTACGAGATAAAAAAGATTCAAAGGTTGGATCGACCATAAAGTTTTTGGAAACTGTGTGTAATACCCACATTATTGCAATAATAAATAATAAAACAACCACATTTTTTTGTCTCATGTAAATTACTCCTAAGTAAATCGATAAGGTAATTTGGGAAATATTATAAAAAATGATATTCTCATCTTTTCAAATTTCCCTATTTTAATTCTATAAAAAATTAAAATTATAATGAATAGCTCTTATGGATCAAAAATAAGATGAATCAAAAGAAAGAGGTTTGAATCAATTGTTATTACTAAATTTCTAAAAATTAATTACGTCATCTAATCCCTTTTTTATATCCAGATGAGGGTAATAAGCAAAATCGGTGATATTTATGAAATGGAGACGAATAAGAAGGTATTTTTTCATCAAACCCAGCCTCTTCGTTTTTGTATGGATTATCTTTTCACTGTTTATACTAATGGACATATTGGAGGGATAATCCTATGTACTTTACTTTAGAAGAAATGAATATTCTTTCGACGAAGCTGGAGAAAGAAAAGATGGAAATATACAATCAACATAATCTGGAGTCATCACCAAACGATATTCACCATTTAGAGGTTATTTCTTATTTGCAGCAACGCCTCAGGGACCAAGAGACAGAGTTGTATGAGGAAGAAAAGCAATACTTGACCAGTTTAATTCAAGATGAAGTGGAGCATATTCATGGAGATGGTGTTCAAGTATACCAATCCATTTTAGATAAGATCCAGTAGGATTTGAAATGCTTAGGCAATGTATTAGCAATACATTGCCGTGATTGCTTTTATAGAGTGACTAGAGAATCGATTCTAACCTTTAAGAAATCAAAGGTTTTTTGTTTTGTATCGAATTTAACAAATAAAATGGTGGATGGTTTTCGAAGCGAGGAAGTGTTAGTTATTTTATAACGAATGCCCCCTCTTAACCCTCCCATGAATGTATGGGGGACCAAGAAGGGGCGAGGTGGACAGTGTTTCTGCCACCTTTTTGTAGCACTATGAGACGGGAACGATCTCCACCTTGACATGGAACACGTCACGGAGGTAGGCTGCAATTGCCTTCAGTCGCTCATCGCCAGGTCGGTAGGTGCCGGAGTTGGGGCTCAGGTAGACGGTGTACTCTCCACCCACCACATAGATCCAGATTTCACCAGCAAACCGTACGTCGTGGTCGTAACCTGAGATCAGTACATGCTTGGCCATAAGCCAATTGATGATCTTGCGGTCACGTCCGTTTCGGTTTTCGAGACGAGCAATGTGGATACCGGACCCGGTGACCACGAGGTTGTAGACGAATGCCTGTTCATGAGTGGGACCATTGCTAAGCCGCAGCATCTCGACGATTGCCCGTCGCGGAACATCCTTGTACTGATCGATGTCTCGAACCAGATGACGGCGGATCGCCCAGACAACCGGACGCGAGAACAGGATGTACCTCTTCAGCTTCGTCACCTTGTCGAGCTTCCCCGGGAATGCGGGAAGTGCATCCTGGAGTTCGGGAGCGGTGATCTGCATACCCGGTTCCGCACTGAAGATGGGACGCTGGCCAAGAATAAATCCAAGCCAGACCCCAAACCACGAAGGACGGCTGATACCAACAGTTGCGAGCTCTCCAGCTGCTGTCCAACGTTCGACAGACATACCATCAACCCGCTGGTTCGTGAGAAACTTCGGTGCAGATACTGCTGCGTGGCTGTTTCGGACGAGCTTCTCCTTGATGGTCTTCTCAACCATTCGGCAGAAGGAAGTGAACTCCTTCATCCAAACAGCCTGAAAGTGATCACTAACTTCGCGTCCTGCGAGGAGGATGCGGATGGATACCTTTTCGCCCTTGTATTCCAGACCGTGCTCCCAGATGAGGGCAGCGAGATGGGAAGGACGATACACACGCTTGAGTGACTTTCCACCACATGTGAAACCTGCGGCGGAGAGGACACGAGCGTTGGCGTTAGCACAACTGGCCGTCAGCCGGCCCTCCTGTACCTTCATTTCTCGCCGGATTGCATCAGTCGCCTCAGACGGCAGACCGCGAAGATCGAAGTAGACACCAGCCTGCATTCGATCGATCTTCTTCGCTACGTAGGAACGCTTGCGAAAGAACATGAATGCAGAGAACTTGTCCCACTTCCCTTCTTCCTTGCTGGGAAGCATGGTGAAGACGTTCGGTACTCCGAATCCGATGAAGACGGAGTTGTCATCGTGGAACACTGACTTCACTGCGCAGAACGGAAGACCAGTCCGCTCATCGACCTTTTCGATTTGACGGGAACGTGGACTACCAGCCGGGAACCGCGATGCCCCAAAACAGTAGGGGCGATCCGGCTGCCCTTCGGGAGTCCATTGAGTTCCATGGTGGTTTCCTCTCAGAGTGCTTGTGGATATAGATAAAAGTCTACACCCATGGAATTATTTATAAAATATTCATTCTATTTCGAACAAATCAACAATCACAAGCTTTGAGTGCTTCTCCAAATGATTATATTTTAAGTACTTGAACTTTGTTTTGGATGTATATAGATAAATCTATTCGTTAACACATGAAATAGGGTGGGGGACTAATGTTATAATAAAGGGATATCCCTATTTAGGACGGAGAGGAAATCTATGGAGACAAAAGCGGATAAAAACTTGCCAAATGAATCCTGCCATGTAGGAGAGGAAGCTCGTAAGAGCCATCACACGGATAAAGTTAAAAAGAATCTGATGAATAGGCTCAGTCGAATCGAAGGTCAAGTTCGTGGTATAAAAGGACTTATTGAAAAAGACACCTATTGCGATGATGTGTTAAATCAAATTGCTTCGATTCAATCTGCCTTAAACGGAGTTGGCAAGTTATTATTGGAACAGCATATGAAAACCTGTGTCGTGGAACGTTTTCAAGAAGGAGATGATGAGATTGTTGATGAGCTGCTTACTACGATAAATAAGTTGTTAAAGTAATGTCATGGATTAGCACATATAGCTAACTGTATTCGTCTTATATCTGAAATAGCGAAAGCAGTATTCATTTGTATACCTTCTTTTTACAAAGAATAAGATTTCTAGACTTAAATCCTTAATCTGATGAGCCATGATATTTCCCAAAGATAGCCACTGTGCAAATTATCATTCACCCCTTAAGAATATCTTCAATTCTCATATAAAAAAGGAAAGTTTTTTCAGAGAAATTCTTTGTTTCGTATAGTATGATAGATAATCAAATGATAAATCTATCTGGTTATATAGAAAGCTATTTTTTTGTGGGGAGATGAAACAAAATGCAATCAGAGAAAAATAAGAAAGGTCACATGGGATGGAGAATACTTGGCTATGTCCTTGTTGTATTGACTGTACTTTTATCAATAGGAGCAATCGTAAATCTAGCCAGTGGTTTTAATAGTTCCGATATAGCGGAGAGTATAGGGAAAGTTATTGGAGCTGTGTTATTTCCAGTTGCTTGTGGTTATTTAGCTCGTTATAGCTTGCGAAAATCACGAAAGTAGTAACCTTGCTCGCAGGCGAAGAAACCACTGTGGTAGTGATTGCAGTGGTTTCTGTGGTATTCACCTTCATGCGTCATAAAAATTTAATCCACCTCAATTTTGATTTTTGTTCCATTCGGATATTTCTCTACTTTATTAGAGAACCAAGAACCAGCTCCACGGTTTTCTTTTGGTTTGATATATCGAATATCTGCTCCTTTTCCCCCTTCTTCACACATTGCCATTGGAAATTCATCTCGATCATATCCCTTTTTTGTCGGGGTGTTTTTAAGTGATTCTTCCCGATTTTTTTTTGCCCCTTTTCTATCAATGGTGCAATTACTGGGTTTGCCAGCAGAAATGGCATCTTTTATATGGTCAGCTACAGTTGGATATTTATCACTGGGAAAATGCACAGTGACAACATTGTTGGATTTTGTTTGTTGTTTTGGATTATCATTCGGGATTTCAATCTTATGATTAATAGGTGATGGGTGATGGTGATCTGAGACGATGATGCTCATGAAAATACCACTAAAAAATATGAGTATAAGAATGATATTCCAATATTTTGTCATGAGATCCTCTCCTGATTTTAAATGTAAATAAAACCAAATATATAGATGGAGATGTTCCATATATCGAAATGGACACTATTCATTTTCATGAGTTATAATTATGAAGAATTACTAATAATATTTAAATAAAAGATAAATTGCGAATGAAAAAACGATAAACTATGGATATAAAATCCAATTAGTAGTAATGGTCGAATGAAGATGGTTGGAAAGTAGTGTAGAAGAAAAATAGGATATAGTTCTGTGCAGCTTTTTTTAACATTGATAGATTCGAAATAACATGTCGTAACATGGATTGTTATGTTATATATCTAATGTTTTATCTTCCAGTGTTTAGATGGTGTCTTCATTATTTGAATTATAATATATGTACTAAGAATGCAAAAAGAGTGGGTGGACACTCTTTTTTCGTATGTAATTAAAAAAGAAAATGATCGCAAATAAGAGAAAAATCTGATTTTAAAAATCTGATATTTAACATATTATTGAATTATAAAACTATTTATTTCAAATCAATTTTCTATTTTGTAATACAAAAATTTTATATCATTTTGAAGAGGGGACACCTTCGTGATGAAGAGAGCATCCAAGTTTTTGCAACTTCGAAGCAGTGTGCTGCAAGCGAATGGAGCACCAAAAACGAATATATCAAGAGGAAAACAGAGGGATCCAGCAGATATAAATTCTAGCATTTTATCGAATAAGCATAAGCAAGAGAGCTCATTTGGGAATAACCCATCTCGCGAAATAGTCATCGTTGGTGCTGGTTTAGCTGGTTTGGTGTGTGCATATCGATTGAAGAAAGCAGGTATACGGACGAAGGTTTTTGAAGCACAAAATAGAGTCGGGGGACGCTGTTGGACTGAGAGGAATTTTTTTGGGAACAATCAATTTTTTGAACATGGTGGTGAATTTATTGACAGCAATCACAAAGAGATTTTACGGTTGATTGAGGAACTAGGTTTATCTGTTGTAGATTCTACTCAAAAAGTCAGAAGAGATGATCGAACCTTTTTTTATATTAATGGAACGAAATACACCCATCACGAGCTTTCAGAAGATCTAAAGGAAGTATGGCCTAAAATAGTAGAAGGATTGCAACCAGATCAAAAAAGGCAATTGGATCACATTTCTATTTGGGAGTGGATTGATAAAAATATTCCGCTAGGTCACCAGTCGCAATTAGGCAAACTTCTTGATGTTGCTTATACGGAGTTGTTTGGAATGGATACGATGGAGCAGAGCTCCTTAAATCTACTTCAACTTTTAGGAAACCAAAACAAAGATCAATTTGTGTTATTTGGTATATCGGATGAACGTTATCGGGTTAGTGGAGGATCAGATCGTATTATTCAACGGTTAGTAGAAGAACTCGAAGATCAAATTATTCTCGAGAGTTCGTTAGTTTCTATCAAACACAATAGTGATGGCAGGTATACCTTATTATTTCAGCAGGATCATGCTATTTCAGAAGTTATAACAGATTATGTAGCATTGACTGTTCCTTTCTCCATCCTGCGTTCACGTGTTGATTATAAATATGCAGGGTTTTCTGAGAAAAAACGTCAAGTTATCGAAGAACTTGAAATGGGGAACAATACCAAAGCCCATCTGTTGTTTACAGAAAGATATTGGGGGTTATCAGAAGAATACTGTGATATTATCTCCGATATCGGTTATCACAGTATTTGGGATGCTACTTCGAGTCAAACAGGTAATACTGGAATATTATCTTATTATAACGGTGGAAAGAAAGCCTTATCTATTCAGCTTTCTGAGATTTTGGAACATACGGAAGCTCTATTCCCCTCGATCTTAAATTGCTGGATGGGAAAATCACATGTCGATCGTTGGGCTGAAAATGACTGGACAAGAGGTTCTTATTCCATGTATAAAGTCGGTCAATATACACGTTTTGGCAACTGGGAGCAACAGCGAGAACAAAATTGTTTTTTTGCAGGCGAACACACTTCTCGTTTTTCTCGAGGCTATATGAACGGTGCTGTGGAAACAGGAGAGCAAGTTGCACAACAGCTTTTGAGGGAGCTTCGGATATAAAAAAAGTAACCCATCTGGATTGGGTTACTTTTTTTTATATCCATTTTCACTTTAAAAGCCAACCGATTTCTAATGCTTGTACGAGCAATGTTGCTGTCGATTGGTTGGTTGCAAGTGGGATGCCATAAACATCACATAATCGCAAAAGAGCACTGATATCTGGTTCATGAGGCTGAGCTGTCAGGGGGTCTCGAAAGAAAAAGATTAAGTCCAAGTCACCCATTGCGATCAGTGAACCAATCTGTTGATCTCCACCGAGTGGCCCTGATTTCAATAGATGAATTTCAAGATTTGTCGCTTCCATGATCCGTTTTCCAGTTGTACCTGTTGCATATAGGGAGTAGGGTTGAAAAACAGCTTCATACTTTACCATAAATTCAACCATTTCTGCCTTCTTTTTGTCATGAGCCACTAATGCAATTTTCAATGGTAATCCCCCGTTTTTATTCATGTGGCAGTAAAGTTTAGGAGATGGAAATGTATAATGTAATCATTATACATGATGGAAAAGAGAAAAAAGAAGTTTTCAATAGGAGGATTAAAATTTGTTAACTAGCGGAGGATAGTGTAGTTACTTCCATAATTATGTATAAGTATTGTTCTTAATTTCATAAAAATATTACCAAATGGCTAATTTTAAGAAATTTCCCTTGACGCTAAACTATAATTTCATTAGTCTTATAAAGGTTAAAGAAATAAAATTATACAAGAAAGAAAGGAATGAAATGCTTTGGAATCTTATTTTCACTTGGAAACTCATACAAATGAAATGAGGAGAAGTATTTATCAAGAAGTGAAAAATATCCGACCCTCTGAACTGGAATCAACCACTCCAACTGGTCTCCCATATAGTGGGAAAAGGCAAAATTGGACAAAGTGGTTACGTGTAATTCCTTTTCTTAAGTTCTAGATATTTCCTTCGATTGCTTCCTCAATTCTCTGTTATTTGATCCTGTGATTTCCTAACATCTTCCCATTTAATTTACTAGAATAATAAGATATGAGATCGATAGAGACAGTAGATTTTAAGATATAGGAACAGATGTATTTGAGTCCTACTAATCTTAAATGCTGTCTTTTTATTTATTTTATATTGAAAGCGATTTCTTCTTTTATTTATTTTTAATCGATTAGTGGTAGTTTGTCAATCTTTTTTTGTAATTCTTTTATTTTTATTGTGGTTTTTACTTAGAGTAGTAGACGTTAAAGAAAAGAAGTTTGTTTCTGAAAGTCTATGGATTTTGGTATGGGATAAATTTAAAACTTATGATTATATTCCAAAGTAGCCAAATCCCTATACTTAAAGCATCATGTGGTCTTCTTCGTTAAACTTTGCTTCTAGTGATACTATTTCTACTGATCCGGATATCAATAAATTTTTCTCAGCACTGCTAGTTGCAAACTATTATCTGCTGGTGTACAGAAGAACTTGTACACCCTGCCAACAGACGAAAATAGTCAGCCGATTGATAGGGTAGACGATGATGAAAATGTATTAGGCAAAGCCAACTATGGAATGGGACTACGTAAATTTAAAATGGGTAACGTCACTATGTCGGGTAAAACAGGTGCAAAAGATGGTTACATGAATGGTGTTGGTGGAACCAACGATGGTCAGCGTTAAATGGTATATGCAATCAATTCCACGGATGCATAGAGTTCTGAGCAGTCTAAGCTAAGTCAACAGTTGATTGTATCTGCTTTTTTGGGAGCACAGACGAAATAAAACATATCATCGATATCCTAGTTTATGCCAGGATGCTTTTTTGTTTTGTGAAAGAGTAAAAGTTTTTGATAAACTGTAAATAAGCCTATTCTGGCAGACCAACACTCTCACTTAGGAGTCGCAGTGACCAAGCTTACTTTCCCGAAGTTCGAAGGGCTTCCCCAGTTCGAGGTGGAGACGGCTATCGGTACAGTTACCGTCCGCCCGCGTCCCTTGGAGTGGGATGAGGAGTTCGCGGAGAAGTTCACTCTGGCATACGATCAGATGGATCTCAGCTTCTACTTGGCCGAATCTGACCCGAAGCGAGGAGGTAAGGACGTAGCTGTTCAGCGTCACCTCATTATCCCTCGAGACGATTTCTACAAGGGGAAGCGGTTCTCCTTCGACTTCTTCAACTCAGAGGGAGAACTGATCGGAGGCCGTGCTGTCACCGACATCAACCTCGAGGAAGAGTCGTGCGCTTTCGGCTGGGCTGTCATGTGCGAGCAGTACCGTGGCAAGGGCATCATGCCTGCCGTGACTGCGGTACTGGCGGAGTGGGTTCGTGAGTACGGATTCCGTACCATCGAGGCACACATCCACGAGAACAACACTTCGTCACAGGATCACGTCAGCAAGATCGGCTTCGTGAACACGGGTGTTCGCAAGAAGGCTCCAGAAGGTGCTCCTGAGCATACCCGTGCCCGTGCCCATGCTCACTTCATCTGGGTCTATGACCCGAAGTAAGATCTGGTCACTCCTCAGAGCGTGTTCTCCCTATTATCATGAATTCATCTTAGATGGTTCATGTCTGATAGGGAGGTGCAATTATTATATTCATAATATTTAGTTTTATTGGTGTTGTTTCTATCAACCACAAAGATTACTTTTGCGTTCATTCCAGTAATTTTTTGTATACATCACCATTTAAAATCTATCATAAATGGACTTTCTTCTTAGAATATATTCATTGGAAATGAAGAAAGAAAATAATTTTTTATGTCACAAACTCATTCCCTTGATCGTTATAAGAGTAAAAGAGGAGAAAGGGATGAATTTAATAATGATGAATTATGATGTTGCGATTGTGGGTGGAGGTCTTGCAGGATTAGTAGCTTCTATCTATGCTGCACAAGCTGGTAAGAAAACAGTTGTATTGGAACAACAAAAACAACTGGGGGGTAGAGCCATTACCAAGAAAAAAAATGGCGCTTATTTTGATCTAGGCGGTCGTGCACTATACAAAGGAGAAGCTGTTGAAATTTTAAAAGAACTAGATGTAACATTTGAAGGAAGCGAACCATCTATTGATGCCTTTGGTATATGGAAAAACAAACTTCTGTCTTTACCTATGGATTTTATGTCTCTATTGACAACCCCACTCTTATCCTTTAAAGGTAAACTAGAAGTGGGAAGTTTATTAACGAAACTAAGGAAGTTAGATACGAAATCTTTTGATCATAGGAGTGTGCGAGATTGGGTAGAGAGTAATTTAATGGATTCTATGGTGCGCAATTTTGTTTATTCATTATTACGAACTGCTAGTTATGTGGTTTCCCCTGATTTACAGGCTGCTGGACCGGTTTTAAGACAGTTACAGCGCTCCATGTATGGTGTCTATTATATAGAAAAAGGTTGGGGATCTTTAATTAAGCAATTGAGAATAAAAGCAGTACAAAGTGGCGTTTCTTTTATATTGAGTGAGAAAGTAACAGAAGTAACACATCAAGATAAAAAAGTGAAAGCAGTGCATTGTGAAGATGGTACCTTGATTACATCAGAAAATGTCATTCTCACTACATCTCCTGAAATTTCCTGCAAATTAGTATCTGAAGCCGATCAAACGTCTTTACAAGCGTGGAAAGATCAAGCAATTCCTATCACAGCTGCTTGCTTATCTGTTGCATTACGTCGATTGCCCAAACCAAAACACCAATTTATATATGGGATTGATCAACCTGTATTACTCTCCAATCTTTCACGAGCAGCTTATTTAAGTGATAATGGTGATCAAGTGGTGCATCTGATTAAGTACCAAGGAACGCAGACGGATACCAAAAAAGATGAACAAGATTTGGAACGAGTTCTCGATTTAGCACAACCTGGGTGGCGTGATGAATTGGTAGCAAGACAATATTTACCAAAAATTGTCGTAACTCATGACTTCCCTCATATGAACCGCGAAGTGAATCCAGGACCAAATGTTCCAGAGATTGAAGGGTTATATGTTGCAGGAGATTGGACAACACATGGAGAGTTACTGGCTGATGCAGCACTAGCCAGTGCAAAACGTGCAGTGGAACACATAATAACAAAGACTAGTCAAGAAAGGACTCCTACGAATGGATATCGAGTCGTTGTATAAAGAGTACAAGGCATTACTTTTTTCACTGGCTTATCGTATGTTAGGTAGTGTGATGGATGCAGAAGATATCGTGCAAGATGCGTTCGTTACCTTTGATCAACTTCCAAATGCAGAAAAAATGGAGAATACGCGAGCATACTTGTGTAAAATCGTGACCAATCGTTGTTTAGATTTACTGCGATCATCGGCAAAAAAACGAGAGCTATATGTAGGACCATGGCTTCCAGAGCCTCTACTGGATCAAGAAGAACTTGTAGATGATCCTTCTGTGACCTATTTAAAAAAAGAATCTTTATCCACTGCTTATTTGTTACTCTTGCAGCAACTAAATGCAATAGAAAGAGCAATATTTTTACTTCGGGAAATTTTTCAGTACTCTTATGAAGAAGTGGCTGAAATAGTAGGGAAATCAAGCGCAAACTGTCGTCAAATCTTTCGAAGAGCTAAACAGAGTATTCACTTTGACCCTGAAGTAACATTGGATACAGTTGCTATAGAAGCAAAAGTAAAGGACTTTGTGCAGTCTATCTTGCAAGGAAACACAACCCATCTCATGGAATTAATTCACAAAGATGTGATCTGGTACAACGATGGAGGAGGTAAAGTAAGAGCTGCTCAAATTCCGATCATCGGCTTCTCAAATATGATTCATGTGCTTTCCAATTTTGCTCGCATGTATGCGGGACAATTCACTATGCGCTATGCAAATGTCAATTTAATCCCGGGTCTGATCTTTGATATGGATAACGGTGATCGATATGTATACTCCTTTGATTTTAAAGGTTCGCGAATTAAGACTATTTATGCAGTAGCGAATCCAGACAAATTAGCCCATTTAAATAAAGAAAACGCCTAATTTTTTAGGCGTTTTCTTTATTCTTCTTATTAACGTTTGGTCAATATCACGAGACTCCCGCGCAGCAAAGATGGAGTCCCATCATTCATTTCTAATGGATAAACAGGGGTTGTATCGAATGCATTGCCAAAATAGGTATCTATTGCTGCACGAGTGATTGCTTGAAAACGTTCATTTTCCTCATCTCTACAGCCGCGCATAAAGATTTTTCCTCCTGGTTTTAGTAACCGGGTCATCTCTTTGGCATAATTAGGTCGAAGATCATTTGGTATCACATGAAAACAGCCTCGATCATTGATGAGATCTACTGATTGATCATTAAGTGGAATATCAAGTATATTTGCCTTTTCAAAAGTGATTGGTAATCCTGAATTTTTCACACGCTGTGCTGCTATTTTGAGAGCTTCTATACTCTGATCAAAGCCATAAGTGGTAAATCCACACTGCGCTAGGAAAATAGCCTCTGTTCCTGCTCCACAGCCTACATCGATAGCTACTTTTCCATTTGGTGAAGGGAGTATTGCAGCAAATCCAACTAATTCTTGTGACGGGTAGGGAATACCCCAAAGTTTTTCGTATTCTCTCGTACGGTATGCTTCATCCCATTGTGAAAATATTGGCATCCTTCTATCACCTCGATTTAATTGTAAAATATAGGATAAATTGAAGCAAATGGTGAACTTCTACTATTTAAAATGGAAAATAAGTAGTTAATTATGAAAGATTGGTTTCCTATTATACAAGAATCAGTGAATTTCAAAGAAGGCTATCCTCTAGATAACCTTTTTGTTGCTTATCGTTTACGTACTTTGTTTTTGCATTTCCATGATTTTTTTTAGTTCCGTCAGCATATTGGAATGGGAAAACACTACTTGTTTCATCACAAACTTAGCGAGTAAACTTGGAGTTTCGACTAGTTTATCTTCCAGTACAATTGTATGCTCTTCATTTGATTGAAGTTTTAGTTCATTTTTAATATGTATCTGAGGAAAGGTGTAAGTTTCCATCGTAATCGAGAAATCGCTTGGATTGGATTCTACCATTGCTTTATAGGTTTTATAGATAGGAAACACCCCGAAAAGAGGGATCTTATCTTTAATCTCAAGTGTAGATTTGTGTGAGTCTTTCGATGGTAATTCTCTTATTTCTTCGATGAGGGGGTGTAAATGAATCATGTTTTTATATTCTGTCAGATAAGAATATACTTTAGAAATAGGAGCTTCTATCATAACACTATTATGAACCTGATTCTGTTGCATAGAACCACCTCTCATGATGAAGTTTTGTAGAATTATTTAAGTATTGTGGTTGCTTTGTATTATACCATGTTTATGGTGGGTTGTTGAAAATGGGGAAGAATAAAATTGTTAATAGTACACGTTTATATAATTATGCCTAGTCTGCTTGATAATTGTTTTTATGTACAGGCGGAAGTATTGTAAACAGCGACTGGCTGGACCATGTGATCCAGCCAGTCGTGCCGCCATTTCATGGCGGCATCCCGTAAGGTTCCACACGGGAGAGATCGTACTGCTACTTCATGGCCTTGTTGGACATGATTTGTTTGATGATCCTGTTCCTTGCGATCTTCTGCTGAGGGAATAGCCGATCCGAATGATCGTTCGGACTGGTGATCCCCATCAGGATGCTGGTGCAGATGCAACTGAGCACCATGTTCATCTGATCGATGGAGGGAATCAGGAAGCACTTCCGCTTGGGGGGAGTCTGAGCATGAAGGGAGATGAGGTATAAGACAGCGATCACAAAGATCGCAATACCTCCTATCAGCTTCAGAGTGGTCGTGTCAGCTCGATCGATGTGCATGTTGCGATAGAGGACATTCCACTTCTCCTCATCCCTCAGTTTCACGACATGGTGGCAGTATCTAGCGATCCTCCGGTTGATGGATGATTTTCGTAGATACCACGCAAATATCGTGAAGAAGCCCCGTGAGAGCGGGCCTAACTTGTTGTTGCGCACTGTTTCTCCCGCAGGATCAACTTACGGTTGGTTACTAAAAATATATCATAAAATATTTGTCTTTTAATGAATGATAAGAAAAAGAATCAGTAGTTGTCTTGGAAGTGTGGTGGGAAAAAGTTCACCACAAGAGGCTAGTTACTAAGAAAGATTCAGATGGGAAAAAGGAGGGCAAACGGCGACTGACTGGACCATGTGATGATCCAGTCAGTCATGTCCCCTTTTCAGGTGACGACCGTAAGGTTCCCCGTTCAGGAGGATGCGGTTACTTCTGTGTGTCCTTGACCGGTTCGTCGGTCTTGACCATGTTGGTCTCGATCTCGGTGGTGTTGCCTTCGTCGGTGTTGGTCTTGGAGACCTTGTTCTTCACGATCTGGATGCCTTTGACGATTCCGTCCTTCAGAGAGTGGAGAAGCAGGTACATCCCGATCACGCCGAGCAGAATCATGACGAGACCGAATTCGATGCCCTTGACGATCCTTTCCTTCAGAGACTGAGCGAACAGGAACATCGCGAACATACCGATCACGATCATGACGAGACCGAACACGAGCAGGAAGTCGCTCTGCTGGAACAGCAGCTCGCTCAGCTCGCGGTAGACCGTCTCCTTGTCCGTGCCGATCTTGTAGTTCGAGATGCTGAGGTTGGAGACCGCAGCATCGTGGTTGTTCGAGTACATCTTCAGCAGGAGAGTCCCGCCGACCAGGTAGAACACAGCGAAGATTCCGTAGATGACCTTCTCCAACATGCTGGGCATCACCTGTGCAGCGCTCTGCTGACTCTCATTCAGCTTGGCGAGAATGTAGCAGATTCCGAGCACAAGGAGCACGATGCCCATGACCAGACTGTTGTGAGCGGCCTGACTTTGCATGATGCTCAGGTCGACGTAATCAGCATCGGTTGCCGCCAGGTTGCGGTAGTTCTCGGCGATGGCACTGAAGAAGTAGCGCTGTACAAACAGCAACATCGTGAAGAGAACGAAGTTCACCAGAATGAGCAGACTGGCCTTGTTACGCATATCTCCTCCTAGGAGATCGACTTACGGTTGAGTTACTAAAAATATATCATAATCAGCGATAATTAGAAAAATTTAACCTCGGTAATCTACCTGCGGAGGTAAGATAAATCTTCGTCTTCTATAGACAATGCAAAAACCAGAGAACCAATAGGGTTTCAGGTTTTTTCAGTTGAATATGATACAAAAATCCATCCATAACAACCCTATCTAAGTCGGTCCGTTTATTCCGATTTATAACCAAGAAATCTATTTATTTCCTTCCTTAAATAAATCAACCAATTTCGATATATCCTGTAAGATCGGTTCGAATTTCCGACCAAGCTCCGTAACGGTATATTCCACTTTTGGAGGAACAGTAGGATATATTTTACGGGAAATAATACCATCACTTTCTAATTCCCTAAGTTGAGTGGTCAAGACTTGGCGAGAAATAAAGGGAATGGCTTGTTGGAGTTGACCAAACCGCATTGTTCTTTGAAAGAGTTCATACAAAATAGCAGGTTTCCATTTTCCGGATATCATACTTAGTATATTCTCTACGGCACAGTCATCTTTATGGTGGAGGTATGGCAATTTTATATCCCCTTTTAGTCTAGTTTTGCTGACATAGTCAGAAACTTGTGCGTACTTGTTGAACAAAAATCTGTTCTAGTAAACTAATTATAAAGGAACTAGGGGGTATGAGATATAAAAACAACTATTCTAAATCCAACAGAGATGAATGAGGTTTTTGCATATTGGTACAATACGGCTGATCTTCAAAAGTTGCTCTCTTTATATGAGGAAACAGCGATTCATGTAACAAAAGAAGGAGAAACTACAGTAGGGCTTGAGAATATCAAAAAAGATTTACAACTGCTTCTTGGGTTAAATGGACACATGACATCTGTTAATTTATCGACGGTGATAAATGGAAATATTGCTTTGCTACAAGCGAAATTTGTATTACGAGATAGATCAAAAGAAAACATTTTAGTACAAGGAATTACAAGTGAAGTACTAAGGAGACAGCCGGATGGCAGTTGGAAATATATGATTGACAGACCTTTCTCACAAATAGTCTAAGATAGATAAGAGGAGTTTAAAATTCAATCGTTGTTGCAAGATAGATTTAGGAAAGCAGCCAACTCGCGCTGCTTTTTTAATGAAGTCATTTACCCATTCATTGTATCTAACCAGTGATTATGGCATAATTTTGATTGATTGATCAAATAAAAAATTGTTTTATCGACCATTTTTTATAAAAAGATTAGTCATGAAAGGAAAGGTTAAATAAATGGAAAACAACAACGAAAAAAAAGAAGAAAAGCAATCGTTTATAGCAGAAGCTAGACGTGAACAAATTACAGAGGCCGCGATCAGGACTTTGGATAAGATTGGATATGTCAAAGCCAGCCTTTCGCAGATTGCAAAAAGAGCTGGGATAAGTACAGCATTAATTTCTTATCATTTTTCCGATAAAAACGATTTGATGAATCATGTATTGATGAAACTTTTGGAGAGGTCAACTTCCTATATTTTAGAGCGTGTGAGAAGGGAGAGCAGTGTGGAGAAAAAATTGGAGACTTTTATTGCTGCAAGTTTGGCTTATCAAGGTACACATTATGCCCATAATACTGCTTTGATTGAAATTGTTTTTCATGCGAGAACAGCTGAAAACATGCCATATTATAAATTGAATGAGGAAAAAGAAGATCTTCTCTTACTTGAATTGCAACTAATTTTATTGGAAGGGCAAGAACAAGGGGTGTTTGGAGAATTTCATGTGGGTGTCATGTCCAATACCATTCAAGGTGCAATTGGAGAGTATATGTTTACTACTGCCGCCACAAAAAAGATTGACCTGGAGACATATAGTAGAGAACTTGTAAACATTGTAAGGAAGGCAACGAAATAACGACAAAGGAAGTTAGGGGATGCTTTAACAATCAGGAAACCATTCTTGGTTTTAATAAGCTTGGAAAGGGACTTATTTTTGTTGGTTTACACCAAATATTGCAAATCTGCTTATACAGTTGCTTATTGCCCCAATGGAAGAAATCCTTCGGATCATTTCATCTTTAAATAGCTTCTGGGTATCTGTTGTGGCGATAAGAGTAGGAGTACTCATAGGTTTAGTGATGACTTTTCTCATTTTGCATGAATTCTCCCTCTGGTGTGAGACGAATCCCTCTCTTATCTTTTACAATGATGGAAACACCAAACTCTTTCTCGATTTGTTGTAATCGATAAGTGAGAGCTGGTTGAGTGATATATAAACGCTCGGCAGTACGTGTTAGATTTCGTTCTTCATCTAGATATCCCATCAGGAGACAATCTTGTTCATTCATTCAGCAATTCCTCCGATTTGGGTAGCAATAGTATTTGTTTTTTTCTTATGGATGATTAGCAGATATTCAAATTAAATAGGTAAATGATATAATATTCTATAGATTAATTTAATAGTTAGGAGGGATTCAAATAGATAAGCGTAAGATGGCTAGAGATATTGTCGATATCATGGATGATATGGAATCCGTTCGAGATAATCGCAAGTTTGTGATGGTTGAGATATTAGTCCTCTCCGCTGTTTTAGGTTATTATTTTCACTCCTTACCTGCATTTTTTGGTGCTGTCATTGTCTTGGCTATTTTATTTGTTATACCATATTTGAGAATCGTTATATTTGCAGTATTAAGTGTGATCTGGGGAATTATTGGTTATTTTATACTCACCTTCTTTTTAAGTGGATTTTTACCAGCAGTTGGCGGGGTTCTAATAGGACTACTTGTTTTCTTTATTCACAAAGGTACAGCATAAAAAAGATCTCCCTTGTCTACTTTGGGAGATCTTTTTTATGCTGGTAGCATTAATATACGGATAAAACTTTTTCTAGCTTTCTGCTTAATTGAGACAAACCGTAGTTGATGACAAAGTAAATGACCGCAACAGTCAGTAATAATGGGATAGTAGCATTAAAGTTTTTGTTATAAATGATTTGAGCATTATGTGTTAATTCTGGTAAGCTGATCGCTACTGCCAAGGAAGTATCTTTAATGAGTGAAACAAATTGACTTACCATTGGGGGGATTGTTCGTTTAAATCCTTGTGGCATGATGATATGCCACAATGTTTGTATATAACTGAGCCCTTGTGCACGAGCTGCTTCTGTCTGTCCACGATCTACGGAGTTCAATCCGCTTCGCACGATTTCTGCAATAAGAGAAGATGTAAATATGGTCATGCTGATGATGACAGAAGTTGTGATTGGTAGATCAATGTCTAGCTGTTTTAATCCAAAGTAACCAAAAAATATGACAAGCAGGAACGGGATATTGCGGATGACTTCAATATAGAGTATAGCAAGATGAGAAAGTACAGGTATTTTGGTATAACGCAAGATCCCCAAAATTGTTCCAAAAACAAAACTAAAAACGATGGCGAGCAAAGCGACTTCTAACGTAACAAGAAGACCATCTAGCAAAAAGAGCAAATTTGGCTTTGTAAATATAACTTGAAAATCCAACTTTCTCACCTCCTAACGTGAACCTTGTTTTGCCCAGCGTCTTTCCATGAAATTGACAATTAAGCTCAGTGGAATCGTTAATACTAAATATAAGCAAGCAACGAAGATATAAATGGGGATAACATCATAATCAACTGCTGCTTCATCAGCTGCGTACATAATATCTCCACCAGCTATCAAGGCCAGAACAGAGGAGTTTTTCACCAAATTGATGAATTGGTTGCCTAGTGGAGGAACGATTATTTTAAACGCTTGTGGCAAAATAACATGCCACATTGCTTGGATGTAACTAAGACCAGAGGAGCGAGCTGCTTCCATTTGTCCTTTATTTACGGATTGGATCCCAGCACGAACCGCTTCAGCGATAAAGGCACTGGTGTAAATAGCCAATCCAAAAGATGCAACCATAAACTTTGATAAATCTATTCCGATACTGGGAAGTCCAAAGTAAAAGAAGAATATTTGGATGACGAGAGGAGTATTGCGAAAAAACTCAACATAAGCAGTACCAAACCATTCCAATGGCTTTACTCTGGAGATTCGAAATACAGCAATGATAACTCCAAGTACCAGACTTAAAATCAAAGCAACAATACTTACTTCGATTGTAGTAAGAAATCCATGAATAAAACTTTCCTTATATACATCTAAAAAGCTAAAATCCATCATTCCGCTCCTTTCCCTTTCGGAAGTGAAAAAGATGGGCTTTGGAATACCCATCTTTTATGGTAATTTGCCTTACTTGGCTTCCAAAATAGCATCAGTAGGCAATTCTTTTGGAGCATCTTTTTTGAACCATTTTTTGTAGAGGGTAGCATATTGACCATTGTCCCAAATTTCTTGGATAAAGGTATTTAACTCTTTTTGCAAGGTACTATTGCCTTTTTTAACCGCGATACCATAAGGTTCTTTGGTGAATTGTCCCCCAACTAACTTAAGGTCAGGATTTTGTTGTTGCATCCCCATCAAAATACTATCATCTGTGGTAACAGCGTCCACTTTGCCAGATTTAAGAGCAGTTAGGGAGTCTGCATAGTTTTCATATTCTTCCAAAATAGCGTCTGGAGCCATTTTTTTCATATTCTTGGCACTAGTTGAGCCTTTAGAAGTCGAAACTTTCTTTCCTTTTAAGTCATTAATCGATTTAATGGTGCTATCATTTTTTACAAGTAAGGATTGACCAGCTAAAAAGTAAATACGAGAGAAGTCAACTTGTTTTTGACGTTCAGGTGAAACGGTCATGGTAGCTGCAATCAGATCAATGTCTCCTGCATCAAGCAATTTAATTCGTGTTTTGGAGGTAACTTCTTTAAATTCGATTTTATTTTCGTCTCCAAGTATTTTTTTCGCAAATGCTTTCATTAAGTCAATTTCAAAGCCTTTCACTTGCTTGTCACTTGGGTCTTTGTAACCAAATAGGTAAGTATCATATTTTACACCAGCAACTAGTTTGCCGCGCTTTTTAATGTCTTCTAATGTATTTCCGGAACCAGAATTTGCATCTTCACTAGAAGAACAAGCAGTTACTACTAGTACCATCATAATTAAAAGAAAACTAACAACCCACTTTTGAAAACGCATGAGTACCCTCCTTAGATGTAAGAAAACAGTATAAATTCAGTAAGTAAGCGGTTACTTTTGACAAGAGTAAATATAAATATTAGTGTTTTAGAATGCGGCTTAGGAACTGTTTGGTACGCTCGTTTTTAGGATTTTCAAAGAACTCACTAGGTTTTGTCATTTCTAAGATTTTACCTTCATCCATAAAAATGATGCGGTCAGCTACTTCTCTTGCAAAACCCATTTCATGAGTAACAATTACCATCGTCATACCTTCTTTTGCTAGATCCCGCATAACATCTAGCACTTCACCGATCATTTCTGGATCTAGTGCAGAAGTTGGTTCGTCAAACAACATAATTTTTGGTTTCATAGCTAAACCTCTCGCTATGGCTACACGCTGTTGTTGTCCTCCTGAAAGTTGGGAAGGGTAAGATTTTGCCTTATCAGGAATTCCTACCTTGGTGAGGTACTGCATAGCAGTTTTTTCTGCTTCGCTTTTGTTAAGTTTACGTACACGGGTAGGAGCTAAGGTGATGTTGTCTAACACGGTTTTATGAGGATAGAGATTAAAGTGCTGGAATACCATGCCGATTTCTTGTCGCAATTTATTGAGGTTGGTCTTTTTATGATTCACTTTGAATCCGTTTACAGTTAAATCACCATCTGAGATCACTTCTAACTGATTAATACAACGGAGCAAAGTGCTTTTACCAGATCCACTAGGTCCCAGAATAACGACTACTTCACCAGAACCAATATCCAGATTAATATCTTTTAAAACTTGAAAACTACCGTACCATTTGTTTACTCCGGAAAACTGTATTATTGCCATCACCTCCAAAGCCATGTGAAAAATTTTATCGATAAAAAGCATATTACTATTTATCTTTGTAAATAAAATATACATTTTATATGAATGGTCGTCAAGCTGAAGATAGTCAAAAGGGAATAGAAATATTAAAATTATATATACATATTTATATTTTATTATCTTCTTGTCTATATAACAGAGAAAACCAGCCTCTTTATAAGACTGGTTTTGGAGTGTGAGGTAATGGAGCGAAAAGAAGTTTAATCTCCAAATAAATCTATATAGAAAGAAAAATCAGCTTTCTATAAACACTTATCTCACTTGAGCAGAAGCGATTGCTATTGTTTGTGACTGGTTGTTATCCGTTTAGGCGGTGTTTTTATCTTATTCTCTTCTATAGTAAATTTTTTTGAAACAGGGTAGATTCTCTTGTTTTTTATGGATTGGAAGTATGTTTCGTATAATAACAAAAATATCAAAAATATATAAATTATTATATTATAATGATACTATTTCTCGTACTCGGTTTTAGTCTTATATAAAATAAAAGAAAGGGATAAGATCATGATTAGATCAAAATCATCTGTGCGAAATCTCCCAGTCTATCAACCAGGAAAATCTTTAGAAGAAGTAGAACAGGAGTATGGTTTGAAGGATGTGGTAAAACTTGTCTCCAATGAAAATCCATCTGGGTGCTCTCCAAAGGTGTCAGAAGCATTAAAAGGTATTAATTTATTTCATCATTATCCAGAACCAATGGCTCCTGTTTTGAGGGGAAAACTGGCTAAAATGTTGAATATGGATCCCCGCAAATTTATATTTGGAAATGGTTCTAGTGAACTTATACAGATGATATGTCGCACATTCTTAGATTCTGGTGATGAGGCTGTACTAGCAGATTTCACTTATTCCATTTATCAAACGGAGGTGAAAATCGAGGGAGCTGCTCCTGTATTTGTCCCTCTTAAAAAGGGTGTACATGATTTAGATGCAATGTATGAAGCAATAACAAATAAGACAAAAGTTGTCTGGGTTTGCAATCCAAACAATCCTACTGGAACGCTATTAGACCAAACGTCATTGGTCTCTTTTTTAACAAAAATACCCAAACATGTGATTGTCGTTTTGGATGAAGCTTATATTGAATATGTTACAGATCCTTCATGCCCCAATTCGGCAGCTTTATTAGAACAGTTTCCACAGCTTATCGTATTGCGTACATTTTCCAAAATCTATGGATTGGCTGCTATTCGTATGGGTTATGCCATTGCAGACACTCCAATTATTGACGAATTACACAGGGTCAGACCATCTTTTAATACCAGTCGCTTTGCCCAACAAGCAGCTGTTGCTGCTTTGGAAGATCAAGAGTTTGTAGCAGATTGGAAGAAGATAAACGATCAGGAACGTCGACGTTTGATGAAACAATTGGAGGAATGGGGGATTCATTACTACCCTTCTCATGGGAACTTTATTTTGTTTGACACCGGTTATCCTTCTTATAAAGTATTTCAGTTTCTATTAGAAAGAGGCATAATTGTTCGAGATCGGCTCAAATATCCGACATATATCCGAATAACGATTGGGACACCAGAACAAAACGATCGCTTTATACAAGATTTTGCTGAGTTTTTAGCTTCTCAGGTTATTGCTTAGCAACAAGTGATGATTGTATGTCGGGCAGCTTTTACAGGTGGTAACGAATGCTAAAATCTGATTTTTTAGTAGATAAAAATTGCAAAGATATTTCAGCATATGGAATCCCGTCAGGTAGAGATCGGATTCTTTTTATATGCAAAGATTTTAGTCAAATGAAGTAGGGAATAGACGAAGAGATGTTAGAACGAGCGAAACAAACCATGATTTTTCCCTCTTGTAGACCAATATATAAAATTATGTCAAAATGTATATAATTAATTTTAAAAAATGGAACTTAACTATTAAATAAGAAAGGGGCATAAAATGAAAAAAGACCGGAAAATTTGGGTAGTTTTACTTATTATTATGGTTATTGCTATAGCTGGAATAATTTATTATCGTACAGACCTTTTTCAAACAAAGCCAAAAGATGATCGAAAATCTGTAAGTCAGCTGAAAGATGGGGATGGAAAATCAGCCAAGGTGATTGGCATATACAGTGAAATTGCAAATTTGCATGTGCATAAGAGCGAAAATGGTCAAATGCAAGCAAAGATAAGCGGAAAGATGCCAAAACAAGATAATGTAGAATTGAAATGGATAAAACGAGGACAACAGATGCAATTGAATGTGATTTATAAAATAAATGATCTGAAGGCAGAGAAAGAGGCAGAGCAAGATACCACTGAGGAAGAAAAACAAAAATTTTCAGCACAACTTAACT
The DNA here is from genome assembly GCF_009831235.1 of Shimazuella alba. Taxonomy (GTDB): domain Bacteria; phylum Bacillota; class Bacilli; order Thermoactinomycetales; family Thermoactinomycetaceae; genus Shimazuella; species Shimazuella alba. The sequence goes on from NZ_WUUL01000017.1 coordinate 72,165, forward strand.
TAGATGTTTCTATTCCTAGTAAATTCTATGATGCTATCGAATTACATACAAAAGGCGGAAATTTATTATCAGACATACCGTTGTCTGCGAGTGAGATCGAAGTAAATACAGGAGCAGGTTCAGCAAATCTAGCTAATATATCAGGAGATCAAGTTCACTTTAAAGCAGATGATGAAGGAAATATCCAATTGAAGAATGTCAAAGCTGGTTACATGACGCTTACTTCATGGGATGGAAACCAGTCCCTACAAGGTTATCAAGGTGGAAATATAAAATTTGAAGCCCAAGGAGGAGATATAAATTTAAGTCAAATAACTGGCGGTATGATGACGTTAAAAACTGAAAGCGGGAACATGAAAATTGATCAAATCAAACCTTCATTTTTGAGTTATGAACTATGGACAGAATCCGGTAATGTCGATTTTACTTTTCATACAATTCCTACCAATCTCTATCTTGCACTAACTAGTGAAAGTGGGAAGATGAAAAATAACCTGCCAATTAAGAAAATAATAGATAAAGATGCTGATTATTATCAGAAGAGATATATCAAGGGTACGCTTGGAAATGGAACAGGTAATGTATTAATTGACACGAAGAAAGGTAATATCAACGTATCACTGAAAAAATAAAAAATGAGTAGAAAATATATGAACGAAGAAATTAATTTTTCTTAAAATCTTTTCAGTAATAAAAACTCCTCACAATAGAGGAGTT
>NZ_WUUL01000018.1 GCF_009831235.1 Shimazuella alba
GCCGTATTATAATACGGCTATCCTTTCCATTTGTTTTTAGATTTCACAAAACGGATCAGTAAATTATTTTACCTGCTTTCGTTTTGTGATTTCCTTTATTGAATTGACATCTAAATTTATGATTGGTTTTTCTCCTCTTAATTTATCCACTTCGCTACTTTCTGCAGAGTGAACTTATACTATCTTTTGCCTAAGTTTTTCATTGCCTCTAACAACGTATCGTGGATATACTCCATTTCTTTAGTGGGCTCCCAAGATGTGTCGCTGCTGGCATCTTCGTCCCATTGAGTTTCAAACTGAGGATTATGTTGATAAACCCACCACAGATTATTCCAAGGGTCCATAAACCGAGATAATGTGTCACCGTAAAAATCAATGGGATTTGTGACAATCTTTGCGCCCAGTTTTCGGGCCTGCTCTAAAGTAGTCTCAACGTCATCCACATATACTTGTAGTAGGCTTGGCGTAAAAGGCCAATCCGGTTTTGTTTCAGCGATCATGATACGAGAATTGCCTATTATTAGTTCCGAATGGAGCAAAAGGCCGTCGGTATCCACGGTGTGTCCCTCCATATCCTCTACGGCTCCAAATACTGTCTTCAAAAAATCAATGAAGTTGAGCGCATCTTTCGTAATGATAAAAGGATTGATAGTGTTATATCCTTCAGGGGTATTTGGCTTTTGCATAAATATTTCTCCTTTTATTTGTAAGTAAAATCCACAAAAAACAATCCATTTTCAGTTCAAAGTACAATGGTCTTCACAAAAAACAGCGTCAGCTAACAAAAGAATAATTCATCAATCCTGACATCTTGTGTGTCAGGATTCTAGACTTCATAAAATAATATCTTTCTGAACTTTTGTATCCCAGATAAATCCTGTATTTTATTTTTAGTGTAACAACTCAATTACGCATCGTTCACATATCCCAATTAGGCTCTTTATAATCACTTGTATCCTTATTTCCTCTATGATTAGAATGATTTACACCAATAAAGGATAATCTAATCGGCATTATGACATTCTCCATAAAACAGATATTCAAGGTGATTTTGCTTTTCTTCTTTTCGAGTTGATCATTGAAGGGATGAAACGCAGAGAAACGGATCAACCACCTTAACCAATTGGATTTGTCTTTACGATTCTATCTGAATTGTTTCTTCTGATGAGTGGATGGTTCAAGATGGCATATTAGATAAAAAGTAAAAACAAACCACATTACCTCTATATACTTAGAGATCATGTGGTTTTCCATTTGTTGAGAAAATCAAGGTTCGTCGTTCAGTTGTTAGTTCTTGCCCTATCTGAGTTGATTACAGTAAACAATCTTCATTCTCCATCCCAAGAGACAACCTCATAATAAACCTCTGCTGGATTTGGATTTTCTGCCAAATATCCTACATAACCACAAACAATGATACCTTCATCAGCCTCCTGAGAAATCACCCATATATCTTCATAATCAATCGTCTGCCATAACACCGCAAAATTAGCTCTCACCCACTCCCTATCTGCTACAAATACCGGACTATCCGGGACTCCTAAATACAAATACACTTGCCCTGCCCAAATCGTTAACGTTTGCACATAGGAAATGACTTCTTGTTCCCAACTAAATGCCTTGACAAACTCTGGGTACCTCGAGCGAAAGTCATATGTATACAGCTCTCCATTCCAGCGCTGTTGCACTTTTTGTAAAACATCCTCTCTCGCTGGTGAAGTGAGATACTCCGTGTTCTCCAACACTTGAGATATATGTGCAGGTATCAGCTCAAGTAGCCGTTTTCGTTGATTTCGTTGTTTATTTACTTTGATTCTATGCTGGAAGTGATCTTTTTTTTGTTGATCCATATTCATTTGCATCCTTCAGTTTAGATATACCCTTGTTTGGAATTTTGCGAATATCATAGATCGTATGTTTGCTATTTGTCAAGTATATCCAAAAATTATCCTACCATCTTGCTTTCATCCCACGATTTAAACCGTGGGTTTTCTCGCTCGCAATGATATAAAAATTAGTTGCCCCTTATTCTTCTCAGAAAAATAAGGGGCAAACTGGATTGGAGATAGATAACACTAACTTATCGTCAGGATTCATTAGAGCTCCACTCGCTAGCCAAATCTTCTTACCAGCGAATCATCCAGCTTGGGAAGAATTACTTCTTCCTTATTCAGGCAGGATTGCCTCTGTTGGTCAGAACACCTCTGCGATGATCGTGATGACCTTCTTCAGTGTGGAAAGAAGCCGATGCATCGATCCCTTGCTATGAAGTCGCTTAACCTCTTTCCAAAGATCGACGATCTCTTCAAGGACAGCGAGTTGCTCCCTCCTGTTCATCCGTCCGAACTGTTTTCTCCTCTCTTTCCCGTGAGAAGGGAAAGTAACGTTCTGACGAGTATTTTGGAGTGCCTTCTGCAGCTTATCCCGGAAGTTTTGTGACATTCCTTCTCTTTTGAAGGTCTCTTTCGCCTGTTCCCATGAGGTGATGATGGTCTAGAGTACACCATCGGATAGATTGATTCCATATAGCTCCAGTGAATTGAAAGATACCCTTGTGGTAACTTACTTTTATTATATAACTATTCAGAAAATAACAAAAGACTGTAGCATCCTCAATTGCAAATACAGGATTCTCTTTGATTTACTATGAATTTACTGAAAAAAATTTTTGTCATGTTTGATTTTCTTCTCAAACAAAAAATGACCCACCCATTTATATAATTTATATTTTCAAGCCACTTTCAGCTTAATTACCACTGACAGCCCACTTCCTTATGAAGGAAGTGGGCTGTCCAGAGGTCAATCAGAGACGTTAAAGCCCCTCAGAGCCTTCTCGAACTCCTCCCGGCTACCAAGAGCATTACGGAGCACTACCTTAGCCTTGGGGGCTACCCATGCGATTCCGGGGCACTTGGTGACATCATTAATAAAGGAGTCAATCGCGTACTCCTTCATCCCTCGATCGTAGATAGCAAGGGCACGATTCGCGCACCAGTTCAGATCCTTCTCGTTCTTCTCATTCTTGGCCCGCTCCTGCTCGTACTGCTCCTGCGACATATTGACTCCTCTGTAGCTCTCATGGTTGATAAACCCACGCTTTATCGTGGAGTTTTGCACTTTTTGCAAAACTCATGAGATTAAAATCAGAATATTACAATAGAATCTAATTTTCAAGATAAAAATTTAAACTTGCTGCTGCCATATTACCTCAAGCCGAACATTTGGTTTTCCTCTCCCCAATCACATTGTTTTTGATCCAATCGAATTACAAGCTCAAACTCATCACCATTTTTTCAGTTAATGACATGATAAATAGGAATTTTATTGTCCGAATTTCATGTATCCTATTTAAAAAGACTTTTTCTTAAGATCCAATCAAAATTGGAAGAAATCCTTCCTAGAGGAAAATAGAGAAAGGTCAACCATGGCTAAGCTTGGTGATGTTAAGAAGGCTATCAAGCGACTCGACTATTCAAAGCCGGGAGATCGTGCGAAGGTTAGGACTCTGCTTCAGCCTTTTGAACAGGAAATGAATTATGACAACGACCTTTGCGATATCTATGTCATTTGTGGAGGTCCTACTGTGATGCAAGAGGCGGGTTATATGGTCAATGGATTTAGTAAGGACCCGAAGATGAGTCGCTTCCCGAGTTTTCCGAAGGCAGTAGAGTATGCTAACAGTCTGAGGCGTAAGCTCTAAATACATGGTATGACCAAAAAAAGGCGACAGACAGCAGAAGTTGTTTGTCGTCTTGTGGTTTATGCTGCTACTTTCCGAATAGACTTACTTCTGTTTGTAAAGTTATATAGTAGGTTCAGTGACAAGGGAGCTGCTCTAGTCTCTTAGATAGATTTCATTATATAGTTCTGTTACCGTCGAAGGTCGGTTTTACCATTGAAAAACTCCATTCAAGGTATTACCGATATTTCACCCCCTCATCGAAAAATGAGAAAGGTTTGATCATACATTTAAATTTCCTTGTTAAAACGCTTGTCCAACATTCACTTAAGCCGAACACTAGGTTTCTACTCCACCATAATCTTCTTCTCCCACAGCACATTTTCTTCGAAACTGGTACAACTCCCCGCTGAAACCCAACATTCATCCCGATATTTTTACATCGTTTCATGCTTACAATGTCTTGACAATGTGAGCTACTAAACGCAAATTATGCTCAATTAACAAATTCCTAGCATAGCTGTCCCCATCAGCCATTTTCTTTAGATTAAGTTCTTCTTCTTGCTCTGACAATGGCTGGGGAAAAGCATTGCTCTTTATAAAAGAAACAAATACCATCATCTCTTTAATAAGAAGCGACAGTGCAGTTATTATCCCTGGCATGAGAACCTCCCTAGCTTTTGTACATGTATTCATTTATTATTAGCATTCTTATTTTTATGCAAGGTATGCTCAGAATATGGGTAGGTTTTGTTTATGGACATGAAAGGAAGGAATGAGGAAAATTAGCGTTGAATCAAGAATGTGTGGATAGAAATGATCGAGGATACTATTTGGAATCAAAACGTTCACGTTAAAAGGAGCACTACAATGATTTTTTAGTGACTATTCCTTATTCCCTTTTTCGAGACGATAAGGGAGAGGAGTCCCAGTAAATATTTAAAAATTCTAAGGTATGGCAAGGGATCCACGTTAACGAAATATTTAATCGTGGTAGCCTTAAAAATTATACTTTGCAGTCTATCATAAAAAAACCTGTCACTGGGATTATTTACTTATATTTCCCTCTTATTTGTTCAAAAAATAGCTGGACCAGATTTTCTGTATTCACAAAATCTGGTCCGTCTAATCATCAATCCATCCCCGTCATTCTCAAACAGTAATGATGCACTTCAGCCAGAACCTGATGGCGATGAGTTTTCATGATGTCACTAAGAGAATCCATCACACGAAGGATATCCCGACGAGTTGCTCTTATATTCCCCAAAGTTCGAGCGGCATCTTTGAGGTTACTTCTTATAATGGGATGAAATCCTTTCAGCTCCTTTTTCTCAAAATCTTCTAGAGCCTGTTTTGCTTCACTACCAGTATGGATAGTCAAGGGCATGTTTTCTCCTAGATAGGGGAGGATGATAAGCTTACTTAAGTATATATCAAAAATCAATAATTTCAATTTTGTGTAATATACCATAGTCGATAGATGAAAGATGTCATACAACTTTGTTATTAGAATTGGTAGACTGTATTAGTGGATAGTTTATTCAAAAATTAGAGGTTGATTTATTGATCAACTTTTGAGAATGTGTAGAAGTAGGCTACGATTGGAGAAACAGACATGTCCGAAACAATGGTGACACAAAACTGTAACTACAGTTGGCCAGAACCAATTAACTCACCAAAAGATGAACTATGTCCAGCACGTCAGCAAGGGGCTCCCCCCCATACACTCAGGCACATCTGCAACGGCGTGCAAGTACCTAAAAGCAAGGAGAACGACCAGAACGCTTGGACCGATGCCCGTAAGAAGCACGAGCACAAGTGCGCTTGGTGCAATCAGCATCCCTAAGGTCCAATCCTGCAAAAAAATGCCCCACTCCAAATAGGGCAAAGTGAAAATGAAACAGAATCATGATTGATCAAAGTCAAAAGCTTATGATCGGCTGATTCTAGCTGATGGGGACACCCCTTCAAGCAATCGCGGCTAGGGATGTGCTTCAATCACACATACCCTAGCCGCGACTGATTTACAGAACATTTGTGATCGATAAGTGAATCCATTTTATCATCATAACTCAAAAATCAATTGCTACAGGCCTCTGATTACTTGGTTCTATAAACAAAATCCAGTCGCTAATAGCAACAAACATAGACTCAAGCTAATTTCAAAGATAGGTATTCATATATATAAAACAAGGAAACAAACTTTTAAATAAGAAAAAATAACAGCATAATCATATACGAACAACTAGGCTATGCCTATAATAGGGTTATCCCTAAAAAAGGAGTAGCTGTTACGATGAAAAAATGGATCATACCTTGCATTGCTATTTTATTCTTGTTAAGCGCTTGTTCTTCTCAAACCAACTCTTCAGTTATTCCCAAAAAGAATCCACCCAAACCAATCACTTCCGTGTCAGAGGCAATCGAAAAATCAACAGCTGCCATGGAAAAGATGAAAAGTTTTCAAGTCGAGTATACAAAGAAATATACTTCTGATGAAGAAAATACAAAAACTGATTATCGCAATCACATCGTAAAGAATGACACGATATCTTTTACGTTTATTGATCGCAATCAGTATCATCTCTATGAACGTATACACGAGACTCGAGCTACTGACACAGAGAAGCAACCAGACACCCAAACAGAAATATACGTGAAAGATGGTACCCTTTATAAACATTATTTTAATTGGGGCAGCGATGGTACGGATCGCTGGACGAAAGCCAAACCAACAAGTTCTACACTTTCAGAAACATTGTATGAAAGTCCCATATTCCTAGACCCTTCTTATCTATTAGCAAACTTAAAACCGAATCAAAAACAAGTAAAGCTTACGCAGTCTCAAAATGCATATGTACTTGAACTCACATTAACCAATAAAGAAGAAAAAACAGAAATTATGGGTTTTGGCAAAGGCGGCAAAGGATTTGCTAATGTCAATGCAATCAAAAAAATTCCCCTTTCTACCGTCAAAATTACGATAGATAAAGAAACCCTGCTCACACAAAAAGTAGAGCAGCATGAGCTCTCTACTACCACGGCAGAAAGTGGAGATGTTATCAAGACAGATGAGTATCAAACGCATATTTTTAAATGGAATACAAAATCGATCACAGTTCCTGAAGAAGCACTCACCACACACCACACAGCAGTTAAATAAAGGTTTCTCCATGTATTACATCAAATGATATGGATGAAGGATAGCTGTGTAAAATAGGTTATCCTTTTCATTTTGTTTGTAGACCACGAAACAGATCTTCATATCTTCATACAACTTCGAGTAGCTTACGAATTTTGTTTCAGTCGTCGTAAGAAAAACGAAAGAATGACGATCTTATGTACCCTTGGGAGTCTCGTAGTTATTGCTATATCCTTAATCCTCCTCATTTAAATCCTACATAAGGAAGAAGAGAAGCTGCGGTTTTGCCCGTTTTCACTTGCAGGCATATTTCACCCATATAATAATGGCTTAGAGCTGTATGTGCCACTTGTGCCTCCTTCGTTTTTACCAAAAGAAGTTCCCATACAGCATGTGAATAGTTCATAAAAAGAAGGGTATTTTAAGTAAAACCGTTCTTTTAGCATAAGAATCGCAAAATAAAAAAACATATTTATGTTTTTATCAAAAATGAAACCTGCCTTTTTTAACCCAATGCTTTTACATTTAGAGCTTAAAGGACCAACACAAATGAACCTAAACAAGGAAATTTCCCCATCTCTTTACCAATGGATGGTTCGACCAAATTGGATAACCAAAAAATACATACACGACCGATTAAGGATGAGATTTCGATTTGACCATCATACTGTTTTAGATTTTGGGTCTGGCACAGGAGCGAATTGCACTTTGTTCCCTCCTGAAAGATATAAGGGAATAGATCCTGACGAGAAACGAGTGTCATACTCACGAAAAAGATACAAGAATCACCGTTTTTACAACCTTCACAACCATACTTTACCCTTTCAAGACGATAGTATGGACTATATATTAATCATTGCTGTGCTGCATCATATTCCTTCTCATGACATTGTCGAGTATATACAGGAATTTAAACGCATCTTAAAACCAAATGGTTCAATTATTGTTATGGAACCTTGTTTCCATGCTAAAAACCCACTCTCCAATTTTTTTATGAATCAATTTGATAAAGGCAAATATATTCGGGAAGAAGAAAGTTATCTTCAATTTTTTCATGATCAAGGATTAGAATGCCAAGTGATCGAGCGATTTCGTAAATGCTTTTTGTACAATGAATTATTTTTCTGCGCCAACTTCATTCCATAATCGCTTACAGCACCTCATAAACCTCTTGAAATATTTTCATCACTTTTGTTATATAAGTAAATTTGAATGAAATTTGAATGCTGTTTCTAAGGATTAAAAAAGTGATCCGGCAAAATATCTTACAAGATCACTTCCCTCGTTTTATAAAGCCATGAATACCTAATAATGTGAGCACCCTCTGGTCTTAAACTCGATTTGAAACCGAATCTATCCCAGAGGGTGCTTTTGTCCCTATAGGCGCTTATACATGCCTACAAGGTCACTTGATTATTCCCTTGTCGTGCTCATCCTTGGCCTGATCGAAGTCATCCTGGTTGGGTCGTTCCCGACCAGCTTCGGGAGCCAGTTCCATGGCACGAAGCATGACAGAGTCTTCCATTGCTTTCCCACCTCTAATGAACACGTACAATTTAACCTTATATCTACATTTATTTAGTCAATATTAAACCAATTACTCTAATATAAATTCTGGAAGTTAAGTTTGATAAAATGATAAAGTTGCGATCATTCTTACGGAAATCTGTAAATTTATATACTTTTCCCTCCCAATATACGATGGGGTTGTCTTCACCTCGGAGAATCATCCGAGCGCAAATGGAGAGGTTCACTTTCACGGTGACTACATCCATCAAATCGAGTGGAAAGAGCGTTGCCTGCATCTCGCTCATGAGAAAAATCGTATTTGATACACCAGAACAGAAGATTGCCTTTTTGTATAGCACTCAAAAATATTCATTAAGAAGTATCCCCAATATTATGGATGGATTAGATTGATGTTTTTTTGATTAATAACATACTCTTCATCGCTTCTACATTTAAATATAACTTTTTTCTTTTTATGTACTGCTTATAACTAATGCTATATAATGAAACTGTCATTGTCCCCCAACATGGGAGAAAAGTCATGCAGTCAGTTCAGGTCATCCCTGGTCTCATTGTAGATCGGGAGATGTTCGATCGCGCAACGGAGGCACTCGCAACACACACGACGGACTTGGAGATCACCTGGGGGAATTTCATCGATCAGGACAACTGGTTCTTTGTGCCCGACCCTGATGGAGTTGGATACAAGGCTGAGTATCTGGTCCTCCGTTCGGAGGATCGTACTGTCAAGATCAACCTCTGGATGAAGCCTGATCTTCGTGCCGGTGATGCTCCGATGCCCCACAACCACCCGTGGCCGTTCACAGCTTACGTGCTGATGGGCGGTTACACAGAGAGTCGGTACGAGGTGGTCGATGGCAAGGTCACCACCACCACGGAGGAGCATCGTGCTGGAGACAAGAACCATGTTCCGCTCGATCTCTTCCACGAGGTCACCGAGATCCACGACCCTGGCCGGACGCTGACGCTGATGGTCTGTGGTCGTGGGAACAAGGGTCAGTGGGGCTACATCGACCCGAATACGGGCGAGTTCCGTCCCAATCAGCCCGACCCGACGTTCCTGGAGCGTGCGAGGGAGATCAATCCTCGTATGCAGTAACATTCCTCGTTATTGAGGGATACTGAACAAAACTCACAGAACGGTGGGTTATTCCATCGTTCTGTGAGCCTCTTTAGGATTAAGCCTTCGGCATAACCCTAAAATGGGCAACTGATTCGTTCAGTTGTCCTTCCCATTTAATATAATAGATTGAATCTGCATGTCCTCTGGTTAGACCACACTTTTAAATTTCACAGTTTAAGTTGATTTTGTCACAGTTTCCTTTTTTTCAATCTGCATAATTCTGTAATTACTGATTTGCCAAAGCTATATTGCATGATCTACTAGTTCCTTGTTTTTCCCCTACACTCAATGATCGGAGCTAAAGCCACTACTTAAAACTTGATTCAGGCGGTTTTTTTCTGCCTTTCAAAAGATTAGATATACAAATAGAAAAGGAGCCTCAGAGGTGTTCAATGATTCAACAATACTACATACAAAAAGCTCCTTTAAAAGAAAATTAGGATATGGAATTTTGATTTTCTTTGTAATTTGCGTCTTTTTTTTCACACTCTTTGCTGCCATTCCTCTAGACGAAGAAGCAGATCCAAATGTATTAAGTTTTGACCCAGAAGCAGCAGGATTAATTTATTTAAGTGCTTGTATTAGCATTTTTCTCTCCCTTATTGGATTATTTATTATGTATGTTGGAAAGTTATCATCAAAAGTAATCCTGATTATGATTGTAATTTGCTTGTTCGTAAATGGTTATCGTATCTTATCTCTTCATCAATACAACGATCGCTGTGAACATGTACAAAGCAGTGTCTGTGTGATTGGAAAACCTAGTTTTCTTCCGCTTTGGTAGGCTGAAATCACACTCCCAAACATCTATGAAACACAAGATACCTTTCACACTGATAAATAGTTTTGAATGAACACTAAATCTAGAAATAAAAGTAAAAAAATGATATATTTGAATTCACAGCAAATCTACTCGTTGGAAAGGGATTATTATGCTGAAAAGTGGTACCGTCGGTAACAAGAAGGTCACGATCGATGGAACCGATGTTAAGTCGGTTGAATTCAACGATGGAGAAGCTTGTTACACGGATGGTGTATCCCTCCGTGGTCGGGTCTATCTTTCCTCGGATGGGACTCTGTTCGAAGTACTCGAATTCAGTAACTCTGGAAGGTACTACTCCCAGCTGTCCGTAGGTGAACTCACAACGGATGCTGGTGTGACTGTTCGAATCTCCAGCTAACGAATAGAGAATCTGATAAGTGGGTTCTCTTTATGGAACTCACCTTGGGTATTCCTATAAAGGTAGGAATACCCAAGACCCCAACAAACAGTAAACCTTTTCACATACATCATCTCTACTCTCTTGTATAATTATGCTATTAACTAGATACCTAATTATAATTCTTATTGTTCTCTAAATCTTCTATCTATGCTAGGTCTAAAGTTTTAATGAGATAATGTCTAAACAAACATGCCCTCTAATCAAAAAACACCTAAGATTTGAGGGCATTAAATCTATACACAAAATTCGCAGTAGAATTTGATTTACAGCAGGCCAGATCTGTACGGAACATATCCCTACAGACCTGACCCGACTCACAGAACTCAGCCGTGATCACCATGTCGATCATCAATGACAGTACTGATCAATTCGAAGAAAGCCCTCTTGAACGCCTCCAGGAAAGGCTGAGAAAGCTGGTCTTCCGAGACACCAGGATTCTCCTGCTTGACCTTCTCCAGAACGGCATCGCAAAACTTGCCATAGTTCCAGTAGTTGGGGAACTTCTTCCGCATGAGAAGATCCAGCTGTCGGCTCTCTCGACAAAGGTCGACGATCTTGCGATGCAGCATCCCCAGGATCGGGTCCCCGGGAATACGTCCGACAGAGCTGGTCTTACCACACATTCCACACATATACTTACTCCCTGTGAGTCAGTTGGTACTATTCTAATTTTACCAAAACATCAACCTTTTTTCTTAGCATAGTAGTCTGTTAACATCCTACATATGTTTATAATCTCTTTTTCTAATTTCTCTAGAGATTTGATGGTATCCAATTTCTTCGGTCTAACAGAATAATTGATTACCTGTTTCTCATCTGCAATGACAAAAGTATATTGAACAACCATATTTTGCTGCTTCTCATGATTCATCCTAATTTTAAGATGTGGAAACAAATTTCGAATACCATTCAGGTTTATCAAAATAGAACGCTCCTCTTTTTCGGACTAATAATTTGAGGTAAAGATTAATCATTATGAGAGACTTCTAGGAACTTCGTTATATATTTAAAAAAGAAATAAAACACTTTAAATAAACGTATAAAACATGTAAAATGATCCAAGGAATTCATAGGGAGTTCGAGCCGTAACAGATTTCGAATTGGAGCATCAGTGATTAGTTGCACGTTGAAGGATGTTGAAGGCTACGGTCCTGCATCTGGTTCATCCCTTGTCAAAAACGAAAAGATTACGACTAGGGAAAGGAATATCAGTGTAAAGGTAACTGTTCCTGAGACAACCATAGACTGCAACATTCGAGGAGAAAGGGGCCTTTCCCTCTCTCTAGAAGTTATCGTTTCTGGAGATTACACAGCAACCCGAAATCGTGCATGCCAGCAAACATTCACTCTCAAGGATAGGGGTCTGGAAGCAGATGTAACGGTCAACATCTTTCCAAATCGACAAATCAGCGTCCTAGTAAAGGCTAATCGAAAGAAGTAAAAACTCCGTAAATATCCCTGTTGGATTCTTTCAGTCACCTTCTAACTGCTGCATGTAGTGGAAGGTGACTGCCCCAATTCCATTAAATATAACTACACTATTTTTCAGACATTGAACAGCTTATATTGGTTAATTCCCCCTCTAAACATTGGTTTCATTTAAATTAAAAAGCTTCCATAGAATACTACTTTATATACCTCCTTAATATGCTTGTCAAATATGCAAGCCTTGAAAACAAATACACACTCCATATAAAAAAGCGATCCCAAATTCTAGCATGTAGATCACTTGTCTCTGGCATGTTATGCACCAATTGGAATCAAAAAAATAAATCAAAAAACCTTCTTCCTTATACCAATGCTTCTAGCTATATATCAGTGCGTTCCTACTTGTTGATTCGACCAAACACTATTTTTATCCCATGTATATCATCTATCTATTCACAAATTATAAAAAAAGGATGTTTCCCTAAAGATATCAAAAAAAGTGATCCCACGTTCATTCGGATCACTTTCGCTCGTATGGATTAGGAAGTCTATAACCAGATGAAATAGAGAGTTGTTCAGAAACTTCTCGGAGGGCAGGAAGGAATACTTTTTCCAGTATCCCATCTTTTAAGGTGAATACTGGTGTGGCAATATTAACAGCAGCGATCACTTTACTATGATTATTAAAGATAGGCGCTGCCACAGAGCAAATGCCGTTTTCAAACTCCTCATTGCTTACGGCATATCCTTGGCTTTTTATTTTATCCAACTCTTGTTGTAATTCAAATATCATCGATTTGGTGTAATGTGTGTACTTGTTTAACTCTGTCCCAACAAGCAATTCATTTAATCTTTCCGCCGGTTCAAAAGCAAGTAATAGCTTTCCAATCGCCGTTGCATGTGCAGGTAACCGAGACCCAACGGTAACATTGATCGTTGGTACCCCTCTGGCAGAAGCCCTTGCAATATATACCACTTCTCTGCCATCTAAGATACCAATATGGGCAGATGCACCTGTCTCATCTCGAAGTTTCTCCAGATAAGGTTGAGCAATATCTGATAATTGAAGGGTATGGAGATAGGTAAAACCTAATTCCAACACTTTTGGTGTTAAGGAATATCGTTTCGTATGCTCATCCTGATCGAGATACCCGACATCTTGAAGGGTGTATAGCAGTCGAAAAGGTGTCGTTCGGCTCACTCCTAATTTATCAGCGATTTCAGCTAAAGATAGAGTTGGATTTTCTGCACTAAAAAGTTTAAGGATTTCAAGTCCCTTTACTAATGAACGCGATATGTAACGATCTTTATCACTAGCGCCCACATTTCTTACCTCATTTCATACCTGTGTTTCTTACTCACACATTTGCTAAAAAAGATCGTATGTGTTGATTGAAAGTAATGGAGTCCTCCTGATAACATAAATGACCTGTATCAGGGATAATTTTAAGTTTAGAATGACGTATTCCTTGATGAATGGTTTTGGACTCTGGCACTGGAGTGATTTTGTCCCATTCCCCACATATAACCAAGGTAGGTACATCAATTATAGGTAGTATATCATTTTGATTTGCATGGTACAAAGCATATGTAACAGAACGATAGCCTGCTGGTCTGATTTTTGCATATATGCGTTTCGCTTCTTCCTGCATTTCCTTTGTCGCTTTGGATCCAAGTAGATTATCTGCCCGCTGTTCGGCAATCTGTTCACTGGAAAAATGCTCGATAGCGTGCAACCGATTACGCAGTTTACCTTCATTTTGATCTCCATCTTTCGCTGCTCCACCTCTTGTTCCACTTGCAAGGATCAACGCTTTTACCGATTGTGGATAATGTTTCATAAACTCAAGAGCAAGCGTTGAGCCCATTGAATGCCCAAGCAAATAAAAAGGCTCGATATTTAGCTGTACTGTCAGCTTCTTCAGTACATGAGCAAAATCAGCAAAATAACGAAACTCTGGCACTGGATCATCACTGTGTCCGTAGCCAGGTGCATCCCACGCAATCACGGTAAATTGGTCTTGCAAGTCAACCAATTGCTTTTTCCAAGAATCCGCATTGCTTCCCAGACCATGGAGTAAGACAAGTGCAGGACCACTTCCTGCTTTGGCATAATGAATTTTCATACCTTCTATGTTGATATATGGCATAACTCCACCTCCTACTTACTACCAATAAATCAAGACAGTCCTCTAACAGTCAGACCTCCATTGCTATTGATCACCTCCCCAGTGATCGCTCTGGCTTGATCAGAAGCCAGCAAGACATAGGAAGCGACATGATCCTCAGGAACCATATACATTCGAAGCGGGTTTCGACTTTGAATGCTTGCTTTTTTCTCTTCTTTGCTCACTTGTTTTGCCAATCCTTCTAAACTAGGTACTACTTTTAAATCGGTTATCGTTCCACCAGGGGCTACTCCATTGACCCGAACAGTTGGTGCAGCTTCAAAAGCAAGTTGTCTGATCAAACCGAGGACAGCATGCTTGGTAGCCGTATAGATGGTACCACCGCCATCTGGATAAAAGCTAGAACCTGAGACGGAGAAAATCATATTTCCTTTTGTTTTCATTAATTCGGGCAAAGCTGCTCTTGCAGCGTGAAAAGCACCTTTCACGTTGATATCAAAAAGTTGTTGATACGTTTGCTCCAACACTTCTGGTTGATAATCAAGCAACTTGACAAAACCATCAAAGAGACCAGCATTTGCTACTAAACAATCCAGTTTACCAAACCGCTCGATTGTACATGCCACAGCTTGCTCATTATCCGAATAACTTCGAACATCACCTTGATAGGTCGCTACTTTCCCCTCAAACTCATGATCTATTTCCACTAGTCTTTCTTTGGAAATATCGAAAACCAAAAGATTTGCGCCTTCTGCTACAAATCGATCAACTATCGCTTTCCCAATCCCTGCTCCACCTCCTGTGATTAAAACTGTTTTTTCTTTTAACCAACGCATCTACACCAGATCCTTTCCTAACCAATGTGTACACAATTGTAGAGGTTTTTTAAGGTTGAAATGACGCTAATGGCAGCTAAATAACTCGTCTTTGGATTACTCGGCATTGGATCATTTTCAACGGTTAATGTCATTTTTCCAAATGAGCCCGTTGCTTCAATCGTATGGTTATTTTTTCCGACGTATGGATCTGCGATGATTCGTACTTTGGTATTATCCACTCCTAATCCAGCAAGCGAGAGCACAATTGCTACATTTATATTTTTAGGGAACTTCGAAATCGCATCTTTCGCAGTGCCTTCAAACAGAATGACTTCTTCGTCAACCGTTTCTTCTAGCAGCGCCTTTGGAGGCTTTCGTGTCGTTATCGAAACAGAATTCAGTTCTCCTACTGATTTTGCTGCTTTTAAAATATCTAAACCGCCAATTGCACCAGATGGCAAATAGATAGAAGTATTTGTATCATCACAAAGCTGTTTTAATTCGGTGAGAAAATCAGCATCTGCTAATGCTCCAACACTTACGAGTAACAAATTCTTTTTACTCTCCAGTATTCTTGCTGCGTAAGCTTCAACTGCTTGGATGGTAGCTGCTTCTATTACGAGGTCAAGATCTTCTTTTATAAATTGATCAAAATCGTCATATAACTTGGTTTTATATGGAACTGATATCGCATCTCTTTTCGGTTTCACTCGAGTGTATACTGCTGCAACTTCTGCCTTTGGAATCACTCGCTCTAAGTTGACGGATCGCAAAATATATTGTCCAATGTTACCGGTACCAATTAATCCAATTTTCATCTACGATTCCCCCAACTAATTCGCAAATCCATATGAATCAGCAAATAGCTCAAGACTTCCCCATCTCGTTTCCCGACTTACGCCACTTTCTTTGATCCCTGGAAAATCGAGATGCAAATCTTGAAAAACAGTATGATTATTGTGAAAGACAGCTCCTGCCTGTATACGGTCCGCTAACCTCATTGCTTTTTCTTCGTCTTCCGTCCAAACTGATGCTCGCAATCCGAATATGGTATCATTCGCCCATGTAATAGCCTCTTCTTCATCACTATAGGTGATGATTGGTATCACTGGTCCAAATTGTTCACAGCGAACAATTTCCTCTGTTTGTGTTACACCTGTAACAATATGTGGCAAAATAAAATACCCTTCTTCCCAAGTTTCTGGGTCTAACGCTCTTCCTGTTTCGATCACATTTGCTCCAGAGGATTTCGTGCTTTTAATCAGATCCGACACATATGTGAATTGTTTTTTATTGTTTAGGGGACCCATATTGGCATCTGGTATAAGTCCATTTCCGACAATTACACGGTTACATTCATTGGTCAACTTCTCCACCAGTTCATCAGCACGAGATTGGGGCACATAAATTCGTTTAATCGCAGAGCAAACTTGTCCAGCAGCTCGAAGTACTCCACCTCGCAGGCGAGTAAGTGCTGTTTGATCTAGTACTACATCTGGCAGAAGAACAGCAGGATCATTCCCGCCAAGTTCCATATATAGCTTGGTTAGCGTATCTGCTGATGTCTTCATCAATGTTTTCCCTGTATCTGTTCCCCCAACAAACGAGATGGTCCGAACTCGTGAATCTCGTGACAGGATATCTCCAATCATCGCACCGGAACCAGTTATGATATTGATCACACCTGGTGGAAAATGTTCTGCGACTGTTTTTAACAGAGTCATGACGGTTAGCGGGCAGTTGGATGCTGGTTTTACTACTACTGTATTTCCAGCGAGGATAGCAGGTATGACACGTTTAAAAGTCAATAAAACGGGAGAATTCCAAGGTGTAATAACAGCAGCTACTCCTCTTGGGCGTCTTCTGATTTGTACTTTTTGTCCTCCGCTCCGCTCTTCTGGTTTCCACCACTGGATAACCGCCTCTGCTCCTTGCGTCATCACATCCACACATCGCATGATATCTTTTTTGGCTTCTACAAGTACTTTTCCATTTTCACGCACATAGAGGGAAACATTTTCTTCGACAATCGGTTTGATCGCTGCTGCCGCTTGCAGCATTCGATTTGCGCGGTCCTCTACGGAAGTTGTCGACCATGTATGAAATGCTTTTTCACTGGAGTCGATTGCCTCTGTGCATTCTTGTTCGGAAACAAGTGCAACTTCTCCAACTAGTTCATGAAATTTTGCTGGATTATAGATGCTCGTGCGGTTTGATGCTTCTTTCCACTCTCCATGAAGGAGATATTTACCTGAAACAAATGGAAACATGTCCTCTCCTCCTTTTATGATAGTTTTTTGGGACGAAAAGCCTCCGCTGCTCCAGGAGGACCACCAAAAGGTTTAGCCATCGGTCCCACTGCTTCCATATCTACCACGATGATGGATGGCTTTTTGCGATTGATCGCAGTTTCTAATTCGGAAATAAACGCTGTTGCATCACCGATACGCTTCGCCTCATAGCCCATTGCTTGTCCTAGCTGTACAAAATCAGGGCTTAAAAGATCAACGGCCACCTGTCTTCCATATGCAGCATCTTGAATATTTCGCAGCACACCGTATCCAGAATCATCAAATAAAACAACAATGAGTGGCAGAGATTCTTGACTAGCAGTCACCATTTCCCCGACATTTACCATAAAACCACCATCACCAGCCATCAATACTACAGTTCGATCTTTTCGACCCATCTGTGCACCAATAGCCGTCGGCAAACCTTGTCCAATTCCACCGCCAGAAGCATGTATGGAAGTTCGAGGTTCATAAATTTCAAATAATCGGCTTCCCCATACATTTGCTGGAACGGTAACATCTCGGACTAAAATAGTATCTTTTGGTAATACACGGCGCATACCTTCCACAAACTGCTCATAAGGGCCTAAAGTTACACGTAACTGTGTACGGATCTCTTCTCGAACACTCGTAACTTCTGCTTGATATGCGGTAGAAGTGGAAAGTTCTTCTTTCTTTATTTTATGCAAAATTGCTTTTACGATCTGTTTTGCATCACCGATTAAACTATGAGCTACTGGATAATTTCGATTGAATGCTAGGTAGTCGACATCAATATTGATATGTTTGCATTCAATCTGTATTTTCCAATTTGCAGTTTCATTGCTGCGGAATCGTACACCAATGCTCAAAACCAAATCTGCTTTTTGAACCAAATTTCTAACTTGTTGATAACTAGCAAAATGCCCGATACATAGTGGGTGATCTTCAGGAATACTACCTTTGCCTGATTGACTTGTGATGACAGCAGCTCCCAGTAATTCCGCAAGTTTCGTTACTTCGTCTGAAGCCTCAGCGGAAATAACTCCTCCGCCTGCCCATATTATTGGTCTTGTTGCATTGGTTAGTTCCTCGATTACTTCTTGGGGCAAATGCACATGTTTGGAGCAGCATGAAGAGATTTTTTCTACATCGATCAGAGAGACAGATTTCGGGATGATCGCTGACTGATAATTAATCGGAATTTGAATGGTCACAGGTCCTGTAGGTGCTGCATTTGCCTCTTCGATCGCCTTACGCGTAAAAGCGGAAGCTTGGTCAGGTCTCTTTAATTCAAGTGCTAGTTTGCTGCAGCCTTCCATCATTTGCAACTGATCTTTCATCTCATGAATATACCCTCGTCCTGTGCCAATATAGGAAGAGTCCACTTCACCCGTGATATGAAGCAACGGCACACCAGCACTCCACGCCTCCACTAATGAACCTGCCGCATTCCCAGCTCCTGTACCTGTACTCGTTATGACAACACCTAATTTCCCAGTTGCTCTTGCATACCCATCTGCCATATTGACAGCACCGCTTTCGCCACGTGCTGTGACAGGATGAATTCGTCCGTCTCGGTGAATCGCATCATAGATCGGCATATTATGGATGCTCACAATTCCAAACACAACTTCTACACCAGCTTGAACCAATTCTTCTACAATCGCATCTGCAACTGTATACGTGTTTTCTTGTGTGTTCATAAGTTCAACTCTCCCAATTACAGTGCTTTTCCTATACCGCCAGCTACCTCGATCGTTGTTCCAGTGACATAACTAGCACCTGATGACGCAAGATATAATATCGCACTTGCAACTTCTTCTGCTTTGCCAACTCGACCTAGTGGAATGCTGCGTTTTTTTGCTAGATCTTCATAATATGCTTCTGGCTCCATATCAGGGGCATTTTGCAAACGTCTTCGTTCCCATTGATCGGTCTGAATAACACCTAAACTAACAGAATTAACCAAGATGTTATCTGCTGCCAACTCATGAGCCAAACTTTTGCTTAAGTTCAATAATCCTGCTCTTGTCGCAGCAGTTGCAACCATATGAGGTTCTGGTTCTTTTGACAAGGTAGCATTGATATTAATAATCCGTCCGCCACCTTGTTCTTTCATATATGGATAAGCAGCTCTTACTGCAAAAATAATGGCGTGGTATTTCAGTTTTATCTGTTCTTCCCATTGATCGTTCGTTATATCAAAAAAGTGCCCCATCACACTACGACCTGCTGAATTTACAAGAACATCCAGTTGATGAAACTTTTGTATGGCTGCTTTCACTACTTCTTTGACATCGTTTTCCATTGTCACATCACACTTTTTTGCGAGTACTTTTTCCTTCGCATGGAAACTTCCTAACTTTTTAGCTGCTTCATCAAGTCGATATGGATCACGTCCACCAATCACGACCTTTGCTCCTTCTTGTAAAAACATCTCAGCAGTTTTAAGACCTACGCCGGAACTGCCGCCCATGATGAGAACTACTTTATCTTTCAGTCCATAATCCATGAGTCTCACTTCTTTCAACGACTTATTTCTTTGCTTTATCTGCTGCCCATCCTTTGTCAGGGGTTCCTCCCATTGCTTTACGTGCTTCAGGAGTAGGTGGACCTGCGACCATCCAAAGATCCATCAAATGCGGAACACGTTTCCATACTACAGCTTCCCATTTGGATTCATCTTCAATTGTTGTCAAATAGCACGTATACTCCATCACAAACCCGCCTGGATCTTGAAAATAACAGAAAATATTATTCCCTGGACCATGTCGCCCTGGTCCCCAAATGGGCTCATAATCTTTCTTTCGAACATTACTAATCCCACGCATTACTTGATCCACATTTTCCACTTCGTAAGCAATATGATTGACAGATGCATGACTTGCTTGATTAAAAGACAGCGAATGATGCTTTTTATTGCATCGAATAAACACCATTTGATGTTCGCTCCAGTCAGACACTTTAAAACCAAGAATAGTAGTATAAAAATCTACCATTTTATCAATATCTGTTGTATTTAATACCACATGATTCAACACAACTGGATTTACATTTTTACTGTTCCACTCAGTAGTGTGAATCTCTACCCAACAAGATAATTCCATACAACGATTTTCTGGATCTAAGAACCGAAAACCATATCCTTTACCAAACTCATCCAAGTAGCCAGGTTCTTGTACAATCGGTACGCCTAGTTTCGTTAGTTTCTCAGCAGCTTGATCTACTGCAATCTTGTCTTGCATTCCAAAAGATAGATGATGTAATCCTCTTTCTTCCCCTTCTATCAAATGCAAAATATGATTTTCTGAACCCGCCCCACGAAAGAAAGCTTCCGTTTCGCTTTGGAATAATAAATCTAAGCCCCATACATCCTCATAAAACTTCACTTGATCAGCTAGATTTGGTGTGATGAGACTGATATGCCGTAAGTGTGTAATTCCTAGCATAATGGTATAACCTCCCAACTTATGAAAAGGAAGGGCTCTTAATAGAGCCCTATGGTAACGTTATCATTTATTTGTTCGCAGCAGCGGCTTTCGCTTTTTGTCGTTCGATGCGAATTTTTTCCAATTCACTTCCTTCATGGTAAGTAGGCAATTGGGGTTTTTTGGTTCCGATCATAACAAGGAACAAAGCTTCTTCATCTGTATGATTTTTTATTCCCCGATAAACACCTGGAGGTGTAGAGATACAATCCCTTGTATCAAGTGGGATTTCATATACTTCTTCGCCATCTTTTTCTTGAATGAGAGCAATAGCTTTTCCTTTTATGACAAAAAATACTTCTTCTACATCATGATGCAAATGAAGTGGACCCTCTGAACCTGGAGGAAGAAGCATGGTGCTTAACGTAAAACCTTCTGCTTTGATTACATTTTGATCATTATGCATGCCAGTACCTCCCCCGCCAATGTAGCGAATTTGTGCTCGACGATATTTAGGATCTACCTTTTCTTGGAAGGATAACACATTAAAATCAAATTCACGATCTTTTAGTCTGGCAACATATTTTTTTTCAAATTCCTGAACAAAACTAGATTTTTCTGTACTCATAGCTGAAACCCTCCATAATCCTCATAAGATATGTTTTATATAAAAAACAATGTTTTGCATTTGTTATTATTCTAGTACCACCTGATGAATGATGTCAACAATAATTATTTTATAATTTTAATCTGCTATCATTTTTCCATTAGTCTATTGATAACTTATAAAAAGAAACCAACAAAAAAATAGCGTTATGCTACGGTGTATATAAATATTATGCAAATAAAGAGTATAGAAAATAAATATTTTTGATAATCGATAAAGGAAACACAATATTGACAGTTTATAGGTACGGGTGATAGTATCTTAATATAAAAACACTGTTTTATATACAAAACAAAAATGAAATTCCTCATCAGAAAGGATGGATGAATTCCTAGTAAAACGAACGTAAAATCTCCTTTTCTATCTATAATTGTTGAAAGCGCTTCCTAAAGATATTCATCTTTGACCGTCTAGAAGTTTTTTTACTTGAGGAGCCAAGGAGGATTTTTCATGTTAAGCAAACAAATGCGTTGGGTGTATATCGCTCTGCCGATTTTTATGTTTTGGTTTTTGGGTCAAACGGATAAATTAGGAATATCCATCATCCAAACAGATCCACAATTTTTGCTGGATTTAGGACTTACTGGAGCAGATAAAAACGCCAAAATAGGTTTATTAACACTCGCTTTCACCATTGCTTACGCAGTATCCAATATTTTTTGGGGCTTTATCATAGATAAATTGGGTGCACGCAAAACTGCCATATTAGGTGTCTCTGTATGGACGATCACCATGGTTATGGCTGGTCTGTCTCAATCCTATGAAACATTTATGTTAAGCCGGATTCTCCTTGGTCTTGGGGAAGGAATGATGATTCCTGTTTCAAACAAATTTATTTCCAATTGGTTTCATAAACGAGAAACTGGACGTGCTCAAGCTTCTTGGATTTCTGGTAACTACCTAGGTCCAGCCATTGGCACCTTTGTTCTATCCATCGTACTTGCTTCTTTACATTGGCAAGGAGCATTTTATTTCTTGGCATTATGTAACTTATTGATTAATATACCTATGTTTCTCTTCATGACTCGTGATCTGCCAGAAGAACACAAAGGTTTGAGTAAAGAAGAATTGGCTTATATTCGTGCAGGCTATACAAGAAAAGAAAAAAACTCCAATAAAAACACACAAAACTTTGCACAAGACTTCCGTTATTGGATTGTCTGGGTTGGGATGTTAGTGGCTTCCTTCCTATTCTTTGGACTTAGCATCTGGTTACCTACGTACTTGATTCAAGGAAAAAATTTCTCAGCAGATAGTATGACAAGTATTACTTCCCTATCTTGGCTTTTTGCTCTCTCTTTCGTATTGATAAATGGTTACTTTGCAGATAAAACAAAACGACCTGCGTTACAAGCAACTCTCATGTTTGCTCTATGCGCCATTTTCTTAACTATCACCTTTACAACTTCAAATCCACTGTTAGCAGGGATTTGTTTGGGACTAGCTATGGGAACTCAAGGCGGCGTATTTCATCTGAGTAATTTGTTCATTGTAAAATACTCTACTCCAGAAACAGCAGGGAGAGCAGCTGGTTTAATGGGCTTCACCAATATTTTAGGCGGTTTCTCCAGCTATATTATGGGCTGGTTGCGTGATATTTCAAATGGAGACTTTGGTCCTTCTATCATTATGCTGATCATCGTTTCTATTGTCGGTTTTGTAGCTTACTTGTTCTCTTTAAAAAAAGAAGCCGAAGAAGTTCGTCTTTTAAAATCGTAATGAACGAAATCTAATAAAAGAAGGGATTATCTATGATTAAACCTGAAATTCGATTAGATGAGATGAAGCGAGAAGAGGTAGTAGAACATTTAAAGCAGACAGTTCGACCAGAAGAAGGCGTAATCCCAGCCTTTTTGTTGGGAGATCCTACCGTTTATAAGTTGGAGCATGAAAAAGTATTTATGAAGACTTGGGTCTTTCTAGGTCATGAATCGGAAGTCCCGAATAACGGCGATTATTTAACTCGTGATCTGGCTGGTTATTCTGTTATTATTGCCAGAGCAAATGATGGTGTCCTGCGTTCTTTCTACAATATGTGTACCCATAGAGGTATGAAATTATGTCGCGCTGACAAAGGAAACAAATCGCAGTTTACTTGCCCATATCATGGCTTTAACTTTAAAAACACTGGGGAATTGATTGGTGTTCCTCTTCAGAAAAACATTTATGGCGGACAGTTAGACTTTGATAAGTTGGCATTGCATGAAGTTACCATTGATACGTATAAAGGGCTTATCTTTGGAACATGGAACGATAATCCTGAGCCATTAAAAGAATTCCTTGGAGATTTTACATGGTATCTTGATATGGTAGTCGGCAGAGCAGAGATGGAGGTTTTGGGACCTCCTCAAAAATTTGTAGTTCACTCCCATTGGAAAATAGGGGCGGACAATTTTGTCAGTGACTCCTACCATACTATGGTCACACACGGTTCTATCGTTCAGTTAGGGATGGTTCCAAATGCTACTTACTCGAAAAAAGGATACCAAGTTCACACGAAAAATGGTCATGGTGGAAATATCGGTATGCCAAATCCTGATTTCGCCTTTTTAGAAGAACTTATCCCAGAGTATAAAAAGAATCTATCACCTGAACAATTTGACGTAATGTCTAATGTAAAAAACATTATTGGAACTATTTTTCCAAACTTATCATGCTTGGTATCCCATACCAGCGTCAAAGGACAGCTCATTTCCAATACTACCCTTCGATTATGGAAACCGATAGCACACGATAAAATGGAAGTAATCACATGGTTCCTTGTAGAAAAAGACGCTCCTGAAGAATGGAAGAAACGTTCCCGAGAGTCGTATATTTTAACATTTAGTCCTTCTGGTATCTTTGAGCAAGATGATACAGAAGTATTTACAGATATTACAGCAACTGCAACTGGTGTAGTCCCGTATGCGAAAAATTTCAACTACAACTACACGATGGGTATGCATCGAACACCCGTAACAGACTTTCCTGGGCCCGGTGTGGTGTATGACGACAAGTTTTCCGAAGCAGGCTCTCGTAACTACTACCGTTACTGGTTAGATATGATGGGAAGGTGATGGAGATGAATATAGAAACAATTACGGCGACTTATTTGTTTGAACGATGGTTATACAATGAAGCAAAAATCTTAGATGATATCGACTTTGATAGCTGGTTTGACTTGCTTCATCCAACCTTGCGTTATCAAATGCCCGTTCGTGTCAACAAAGAAGGCATCGAACGGCCTGATTACTCTACTGATATGTATGCTTTTGATGATGATATCGAAACGATGAAACTACGCATCGATCGTTTAAAAACCGATTATGCATGGGCAGAAATACCTCCCTCTCGTACTCGTCGGTTTGTCAGCAATGTGCAAATCCAAGAGTATCAGGAAAATAAAACGGCAGTCGTTCAAAGCTATCTTTTGATTTATCGAAATCGCTTAAACGATATTCATCATGACTTGATCTCTGGAGAACGTAATGATGAATTTACATATGTAGATGGAGCTTGGAAACTATCGAAACGTACATTCATCATTGATCAGACAACCATAAACACCAGAAATCTAGCGATTTTTGTTTAACCATCGGGAGATATTTCTCCCCTTTTTATTTGAAAAAATCGAAAAAGGAGTAGAGAAAATGAGTAAACCTTTGCTTGGAAATAACAGATTAAATCAACTCGCATTTGTAGTGAATGATATGGATGCAGCAACAGAGGCATTTGGAAAATTGCTTGGAATCCCTAAGCCAGAATGGTTTTTGACAGCATCCCATGAAATTTCCCATGTCATGTTTCGTGGACGATCATCCGATGCTCAAAGCAAGCTAGTCTTTATCGACACACCATCTGTGCAAATCGAATTGATCGAACCAAACGAAAAACCGAGCACGATGCGTGAATTTTTAGATACGGTTGGAGAAGGGATTCACCATATCGCTTTTGATGTAGATGATATTCAAGAGAAGCAACAAACCATGGAAAAACATGGATTCCCTGTCTTGCAGACAGGAGATTTTACTTCTAGTAATGGTCGGTATTCGTATGTAGATACAATCGCTTCCTATAAAACGCTCGTAGAGTTACTAGAGCGAGATGAACCTCAATTGATCAAACCAGTTGATCCTCTCTTTGAACCATTGTTAGGCACAAACAAAGTGACACAGCTTGCTATTGTGGTGAAAGATTTGGATAAAGCTGCTGAAGCTTACTGTACCTTACTTGGGGTAGAAAAACCAAATATAGTACTATCTGGAGCTAGTGATATTACAAAAATTGTATATAAAGGTCAGCATACCGAAGCGAAAGCAAGATTTATGTTCATCCAAACTCCTCTTATTGAACTAGAACTGATCGAACCTACCGATTCACCGAGCACTTGGAAAGAACATCTGGAAACCAAAGGAGAGGGCATTCATCATATTTCCTTTGTCGTAAATAATCTGGATGATAAAGTGAAACTCATGGACAAACTTGGTCACCCATTGATCCAAAAAGGGGATTTTTGGAATAGAAAAGGAAAGTATGCATATATCGATACTACTTCCACTTATAAAGTGATCATTGAGCTACTGGAGAAATTTTAGAGGTAACACCAAAAGGTATTGAATGATTTCCAACGCCTTTTTTAGATAAAAAAGCGGAGTCATTGTTCTTATTTCATAAAAAGCTGTCCCCACGATCAACGAGTTCACGAAAGTGGATTCATTGATCGCGGGGATGTGGCATGTCTCTATGAACGCAGGGAAGAGACGAAGGTCCAGGACTTCCCGAAGGCTTCGTTCATCAGGAAGTAGTTATAGTCAGTCGGTGGGAAGTCTCGCATGTCGGACTTCTGAAGGACATAGTTCCACGCATCACCTGCCTTCAGCTCTTCCCCCTCACGGAGGAGATCGAGCTGTTCGAACAGAAACAGGATGCAGCGGTCCATACGATCTGTCAGACGACGTTCCGAGTGCTGCTTCTGAAGTTCGGCGAACTTCCCCTTGATGATAGAAGAGAACGGTTGCTTGACGATGATCTCATCATTCGCAGTAGGGATGAAACCCTTGCCGCTGAACGCGACATACGTTCCATTCCACAGAAAGACACCTCGGCATCCTCCGCATCCGTCCATCTCCATGTTCACCAGCTGGGGATGCGAGCTATCCGACTGGTACTGGTTTTCACTCATCACTCTCTCCGATCAACAAAGACGCCTCAAATACTTATATCTAAAATATGATAAGTTCAATCCAAAATCAATAGTTCCCTTTTCACAAAATAGAAAAACATCATGTTGCATTGCTATATTCTTGATGCAGTGTTCTCTCCAGTTCTACTATCTTTCTCCTTGTTTGAGATGTATTCTCTCTATCCATCTGTCTGGTATACATAGCTAATTCTTGATACAAATCCTCTAACTTTTGCTCTAGCTCTTGATAGGTCATCCATACTCCTCCTAAAAATAAAAAGAGATCCAAGATTGTTGGACCACTCTTATACTATTTCTATTCATTCCGGTTTGGAATAGTAGTGAATCATTAACTTTATTCCACAATTTTTATAACCACGAAGTGATAAATTCACCATTTTGCATGATAGTTCCTGCAATTTACTGCAAAAATTAAATTTTGTTAAAATCCACTATGAAAGGTATTACATGTTCGACTTCCTTCCCCACCTTCCGACAGAGAACTCTCTCTTTTTAAATATAAGTGCTAAAAACCATGCTTACTTCTTTCTGTATGTCTAGTTTGTAATATGTACACATCGAAGTTCCACTCGTATATTGTTGAATTGACTCGTGACCAGATGGAAACCTTCGTTGTGCTCGCCGAGATCACGGTAAGAAATAGCTTCGACTACAACTTCAAGGAAGATCTGGTCAAGGTGCTCGATCGGACATACGACGAGGCACTGGTGGCAGGATTTCACGTCTTAATTCTCTCTCCCATCCAGCTCCTGATCCACTCAGGTGAATGGATGAAAATCAGATCAGACCACTGATTCACAATGCAACACGTGATCAGTGGTCTGGCTGCTTTTTGGAACTGTTTATGATCCATCTAATCTTTAACTAAAAAAGCGATCCTGCTTTTGGCTCGCTTGGTATTTTTCTATATGATACAAAAACATCCCACACCTCACTCATCTAAAATGAATACCAGCCATCTTAAATTATTCGATAAATCTTATGCCTCGTTTATCTTACTCATGTGATGATAGCAATAACTACACCTATAATAAAATTGCTATAACAATCAAACTTTATGTGAAGCTACTTCAAACCTGTGTGCAAATATAATCATACTTGCATTCATAAGCAAAAACACGATCGTAAAGTAAAACACATCTTGTATTTGAAATGTTGTAGCGACGAAACTTCCGAATATCGGACCAATGAGATTACCTAAAAAACGAGCAGAAGAATTTAACCCAAATGCTGTAGCTTGTAGTTCTTTGGGAGTCATCTTTTTGACCAATACATTTAAGGAAGGCAGCATCCCCCCAATAAACAGACCTAAGAAAAATCTACCAATCAATAACCCAGTAATGGTAGTAGCAAATATTTGCGGAATAAAAGCTACTGCACACATAATAAGGGAGAAAATCAGGATCTTACGCTGTCCTATTTTATCTCCCAAACGTCCTAGAATGGGAGAACCAATCAAATTAGCGACTCCTGTGATCGCACTTACAAGCCCTACCATGAAAGCCAAATGCGAGCCGTTGTAGATGGTTTTCGTATAGATTGGCAAAATTGGTTGAATACTCATCATCGCCATTTGTGTAATCGTTGAAGCAAGAAAAACTGGAAACAGCATCCGCAACGATTTCCAATTTCGTTTTGATTTCACAATGGTACCTTGTCCCAGTTGTTTGGGGTCAGTTTGTTTTACAAAAATCATGACAACTAAACCTGCAAGTAAAATCAAAACTCCTGTAAGAACAAATACGCCTCCATACCCCGTAATTTCCGACAGAATACCACCGATCAATGGTCCTATAAGCGCTCCTACAATTTGTCCTGTTTGAAGTGTTCCTAATACTTTACCAGAATTTTCATCTGGTGTAACCGAAGCTTGAAGAGAAA
The DNA here is from genome assembly GCF_009831235.1 of Shimazuella alba. Classification (GTDB taxonomy): domain Bacteria; phylum Bacillota; class Bacilli; order Thermoactinomycetales; family Thermoactinomycetaceae; genus Shimazuella; species Shimazuella alba. The sequence continues at coordinate 28,504 of NZ_WUUL01000018.1, forward strand.
TCGACATCGAAATAAAGCCGGAGAATATACCATTTGTCAGGCGCAAAAGAAGTAATTGCAGAGGAGATGTAACAAATGCCATCAAAATCGTTACAATACCCATCCCGATAGCAGAACGAAGCAACATCGTTTTCTGACCGTATTTATCTGCCAATACTCCCCATAGCGGTTGAAACAAAAAAGAGGTTAGGAATTGAGCGGAAAAAATCCATCCTGACCAATGTGCCACACTTTGCATATTATGTACACCTAATTGTTCCACATATAGAGGTAAAAAAGGAACTGCTAAGCTCATCCCTGCGGATATCAAAAAATTAGCCGGCCACAATATCCATAATACTCTTTTCCAATACATTCCTTTCACCTTCTATGATGTATACACAGAATGCTATTTCGCGTAATTTATCCATTGTGCACAAACCCTTATATCTGTTATATACGATTAAACATTTTGTTTTTGAATATTTTATCATTAGAAACTAAAACATCAAATAAACCCATACTTTCTGTCGTGATGAGTTTGATAATACATTTCTCGTACTACGAGTTATTAATTGTTAGACAATGCCTCCTAGTCGCATGAGAGTTAGGAGTCTCTTATGATTTCACCTATTGTCGTTACATCTAAATTCCTAAAGTGGGCAGTGAATCAGTCCGCTTAAGAACAAACCAATCCACTGCACCAAACCTAATTGGTTTGGTATGCCCCACCGTACTTGTTACTTCACTTGACGCTTCAGCTCCTCTGCTTCCGCGAGAAGCTGGACCCGTTCAGGGGAGTTGGCAAGTCTATTCCAGACCTCTTCTTCGCTAGCTCCTCTATTAGAGGCTTGGAAGAGGATGGAATCAGCTAGAAAATGCTTCTCCAGAGCCTGCGCTAGAAGATAGCAGATTCGTGCATCTCCTTGCACAACTGCCTGGCGAAGATCCTCCACTCGGGAAAAGAATGCTACTCCACCCTGAAGTGTCTCTTTGCTCCCAAGATCACTCAGGTTGTTGGAAATGATCTTACGAACCTGGTTATCATCGCGCACTTGGGGACGCCTAGAAATAGCCTTTGTTCGCCATCCATAGCACAGCACGATGTCCCGAATCGACCGACCAATGTGGTAGTTACCCCACCAATATGCGGAAGGAACAGTGGAATGCATCATTCTCCTTGTACGTTGGGACTATTTAAATAAAGATATTATATCATAGCATGGTCTAGAAATTTCAAAAATGCAGGAAGTGGATTAGCTAGTAAAAAACAACCTACCAAAGTAAGTTGTTTTTCATCTTATCTTTTCGCCATCAAATATAGAAAATAGGGCGCTCCTATAATCGTTACAATGATTCCAGCAGGGATGCCACTAGGATCTAATAGACTCCTTCCGATGGTATCGGAAACCAGAAGAAGGATAGAACCTAATACTGCTGCTATCGGAAGAAAGGACTGGTGACGTGGTCCCACTAGATTTCTTGCAATGTGCGGAGCCATAAGACCGATAAAAGCGATTCCTCCACTGACGGATACCGAAACAGCTGCAAGACTAACAGCGATCAGCAGTAAAAGTCTTCTTTCCCTCTCTACTTTCACACCAAGCCCGACGGAGACGTTCTCATTTAGATTTAATATGTTGAGAATATGCGCTTTCGAAAAAATAATTGGCGACAAGATCAATAACCATGGCAGCAGAGCGAGCACGAAGATCCAATCATCTCCCCAGATCCTACCTGCTATCCAGTTGGCGATAAACGCATTCTGTTCCTCTTCTAATCTAGCAGTAAGTGTGAAAATCAGACCATTGATGGCACTAGCCAGTCCGACCCCCACCAATACGAGACGAGTCGGCTCTACACCTTCTCCTCTTTTGAAAGATAATAAGTAGATGACAATCGTTGTAAGTATCCCCCCAACAAGTGCAAAGAACGGAAGCACATAAATAAAACTAGTTGCTTCACTGGAAAAGTACATGACGTAGATGACAACCATTAGACCTGCCCCTGCATTTATTCCGAGTATTCCAGGGTCAGATAATGGATTTCTCGTCACACTCTGTAAGATCGCTCCAGATAGAGCAAGTCCCATACCAGCTAGAATTGTTACTAAGATTCTAGGGAGTCGAAAACTAAAAAGGATCAAATTTTCTTGACTTGTTCCAAAACCAAAGATAGTTCTTCCCAGTTGTGATGGAGAAAGTGATATATAGCCTGTGGCAACACTTATAATAAAAGCGGATACAAGTACTACTACCGAAATAAAAAATATGAGACGCACTTTTTTTTGACTGGCTTGATGAATAATACTCATTGTCTTCTCCCTTCCCTTCTTGCAAGATAAAGAAAGAAAGGAATACCTATGATTGCCACAACAGCACCAATTGGTGTTTCAAATGGGGCATTAATCATTCTTGCCGCTGTATCTGATAGCACCAAGAGTATACTTCCAAAAACAGCAGAGCATGGAATAATCCAGCGATAGTCTGTACCAACTAAAAATCTTACCATATGAGGAACCATTAATCCGACAAAGGCCAGAGCACCCACTAATGAAACGGAGATACCCGCTAAAACTAACACAACTGCCATTAAAACAACTTTGATCAGTGTTGTACGTTCTCCAAGACCTTTAGCTATATCCTCCCCAAAACTAAGAATCGTTAGTTTTTTAGAAAAGACAATCGCAATCAAGATTCCTATGATCACAATGGGAACAGCTAGCCGTAATTGCATCCAGTTAGTGCCTGAAGTACTACCTATTTTCCAAATACTCAAGTCTTGTGTTAGATGAAAAACAAGTGCTACCCCGTCTGCTAAGGCTGTCAACAAATACATGACAGCAGAACCAGCTAAAATAACTCGAAGAGGGGATAGCCCGCCTCTTTTTATGGAACTTATCCCAAATACCATCCCTGCTCCAAGTCCAGCACCAAGGAACGTAGCGAACATGATCACTATATAAGAAGCATGAGCTTGAAATGCAAGTAAGCATGCCAAAGCAAACCCAGCACCAGCATTAATCCCTAACAAACCTGGTTCAGCCAAAGGATTCCTCGTTATCCCTTGCATAATAGCGCCGCTTACTGCAAGGGCAGCCCCTACTAATACAACCCCTAGTTCCCTTGGTAATCGAATACCAACAATGACTTGGTCTGCTTTTCCGCTCTCGTTGTAGTGAAATATGGAATTCCACACCGTAGCAAAATCGATATGAGCAGCACCGACAGAAATTGCAAATACCAAGCAAATAACGAGCACAAACAAACCGAGAATAATAACGGATAAACCAATAACTGGTCTGGAAACTATTTGTTTTTCGTCTGTCTGTTTATTCTTGATCAGCATAAATTGGTATCCTTTATGTGGAGATTATCATTTATTTCCCTTTTGCCAGTGATTGAACGATAAATTCCAATTCTTTCTCCAAAGAGATTGGATCATTAAAATAGAAAGAGGAAGAGTCAAAAAAGAATACATTTCCTTTTTGCACAGCCGGTATTTGTTTCCACACTGGTGTTTCCAAATAAGAATTATCTGCCGTAGCATCGCCTTTCCCAACAAACAAATAATCGCCTGCATATTGTGGAATCACTTCTGAGGAAATAGCTTTGTATCCCGGTCCAAAAACATCTTTTTCTACTTGTTTTGGTGCTTTAATACCAAGAGCTTGATAAATAATTTCGGTGCCACGACCCCAGTTATTCCCGTATACATACAATTCTTTCCCAAATGTTTCAAATACGGTTGAAGTTGCAGTATCGCCAATTGCTGCTTTCACTTTCGTTTTTGCTTCTGCTGTTTGCTTGTTCCATTTATCCACCCAAGCTTGCGCTTCTTTTTCTTTACCAAGTAATTTACCAATCTCGACATGTATTTGTGTATACGTATATTTTTCATATGTAAACGCAACAGTTGGAGCGATTTCTTGGTATTTTTTTACATTTTTATCATTTGAAGCTGCAATGATAAGATCAGGTTTTAAAGCGAGAATTTTTTCCAAAGAATCAACGGTTACAGTCTCTACATTTTTTAATTTATCTCCCAAAAATTTACTATTTTTTGCCCATTGGTCCACGCCGACTGGTGTGATTCCTAAAGAAAGGACATTACCAGCATAGGACGATGCCAATACTGCGACACGCTTTGGATTTGCAGGAACTTGAACAGGTCCTTTTTCAGATTGATAAGTTACTGTTTTTGGTTTAGAAGTATCATTTGTACTTGCTGTTCCTCCACACCCTGCCAGCAAACCCACTGCTAAAATAGCAATCAATAGAAACCCTATCACTCGATTTTGCTTCTTCATCTCAATTCATCCTCATTTATTATTTTCAATAAATGATAATCATTATCATTTAAGAGTAAAAAAAATATCAAACTATTACTTTTTCTTCTGCTGCATCAAAAATAGAATCAATTAAATCATATGTTAAACAGACTGGTTTCTTTGTCCTTGGGTCCTTGATAACCTCAGCGTCGATATGAAAAACATCACGTAGAGTAGCTGTAGTAATAACTTCTTCTGCACTACCTTCTTTGACAATCTGTCCATGTTTCATCGCAACGATACGATCAGCAAAACGGGCTGCATGATTTAGATCATGTAATACCATGACGATAGTGCGTTTTTCTTTTACATTTAACCATTTCAAAAGCTCTAAGATTTCCAATTGATGGGATAAGTCAAGGTATGTGGTCGGTTCATCTAACAAAATGATATCTGTTTCTTGTGCTAATGCCATCGCAATCCAAACTTTCTGTCTTTGACCACCAGACAATGAATCTACCACTTTGTGGCGAAAAGCATCTACTCCTGTCACTTGCAAAGCCCAATTAATCACTTCATGATCTTTTGCATTTAAACGAACACGTTTTTGATATGGAAATCTCCCATAAGACACCAATTCAGCAACAGTTAGACCTTCTGGAGCATCTGGAGATTGAGGTAAAATTGCCATTTTCTGAGCAATTTTTTTGGTAGATTCTTTGTGTATTTCTTTTCCATCAAGAAATACGGATCCAGATTTAGAGGGGTGAATTCGAGCGATAGTTTTCAGTAAGGTAGATTTGCCGCAACCGTTGGAACCAATTATGGTCGTGATCATACCATCTGTTATATGTAAACTAACATTTTTCACAATCTCTTGATCGCCATATGCAATATGTAGGTTTTTCGTATTTAACCGCGAAAGGGACATCTCTTCACCTCCTCCTTGTATTCCTTTTATATAAAAACTTATTTCTAGAATTAACATTGAGAATGATTATCAAACTCATGATTATTCTATGATGGCGCCAGGATTATGTCAACAGGAATATTCCAGATTAACAATGATTTATATCCTTTACCTTCTATCCTTTTTATACCATTTCCCAGAAGGTTCGTTCACTCTCCTAATGATTCTAATTGCAATTCTTCTATTAAGAAACTCGCTTCCTTGATTTCCATCATCCCTCGATTTTGGTACTCCCATCCATTATGCATCACATGCCTTATCAGCACTACGGCAATGCTCGGTTTATAAAAATGAATGAGCCAATTATCTTTCCAAGTGAAATACAGATCACAATAGGCAGTTTTCCATTTTACGGAATAAATCCGCAATCGAACGAAATCAGTTTTTTCATGGAGGACATAGAAAAATTCATGCCCATCTACCGATATTTTTTTGATGTCCTTACCAGATGTCTTCATGGAAAATTTACCTCCAAATGGGATTTACGAGATCTACGAAATTCCCTCTCTCTTTATCTATCAAATAGTAAAAAATAGAAAAAATAAAACCATATTTTACGTTTTATTAACGTAATTTTAGCAGGAAGTTCCACTCTTTCTCGTGAAATTGGTAGAAAGATTTTTTTTAGTCATTTATTTTTTATCATTTTATTTAGGATTATTTACAAATAACATTTTTTGTTTGGTCAAGGTATTCATGCGAAACAAAGGAATTCCATCATTCTACTTATTTTTTACTTTGGTTGTTAGTATGGTTGAAATAAGGCATCTTCTCAGATGAAAATATGAACTCTAAGCTCATTCACCTTTTTATAAAAAAATGAAATAATCTCCTTCTATTTCATAAAACTATTGAATAACAATTAGATTTGTATCATTATTAAAGTAGATAGATTGGAAATAAGATTTGCTATGAAGGAGATCTACATCATGTCTGTAAAATTAAATGACTCAAAAGTTAATCGCACAGAATTTATGATTTGGCATTACCAACATAGTATTACAAAGCGGAAGATTTTGCAGACTTGGAGACGAGACAAGCGGAAATTTCTTAAGTCTTTAATTTGGGAAAAAAGTACAGAAAACCAAACATCCTCCTATGCCGTTGAATTTTACAAAAATTTCAAATCCCTTCTATTTCAATCTTACCAAGAAGAGTTCCCCAATAACCGACCTACTTTGCTAGAGCTCTGTGATTGGCTATCGGACAACGCAGCGATCAGCAAATATATAGAAAATGAATTAGATGAACGCACTTGGCTAGATATAAGAAGGTGCGCAAAAATTTTAGTTGATGGTCGAATCAAATGATAATTTATAGAGAGCTTTATGTTATGAGCTAGACACAAAAGGAAAATGTTAGCATGGTTTGGAATAGAACCGAAAGGAGTTTTCTATCTGAATCTTTTTGAAAACGTAGGAAATCATCATCCACAGATGAATAAAACGAAGTTAGCACACTATCTAGACCCCAGCCTACCAAGATACCATCATATTTTAGGGGTAGTACGTAACATGCACGATCTACTACCCCGAATTAAAATTTCGCAAAAATGGAAATCTTTACTCATTGATGCTTGCCACCTGCATGATATTGGATACAGCACGAAATTAAATCAGTACAACTACCATCAATTGGATGGTGCTATCTTCGCATCAAAACAAGGGTATCCTAAATGTATCATCGCAACTTTGCTTTTCCATAGCTGTGCTTTCGAAGGAGTTTTGTATTCAAGACCGGATTTAAAAGAAATATATGTACATCATCTTTCCTTATTGGATGACAAAGATCGGATGTTTATTGATTTAGTTAGTTATTGTGATCTGCATACAACCGCAACTGGGGAAAGAACGACATTACAAGAAAGAATCGATGATGTGGCAGTGCGGTACGGAGAGGAACATGAGGTAACAAAGATCATGTTTGCTAATGAGCCTATTTTTGAGGAGATAATAGCTCGAGTGAAGACAATGATAAAGGGTTAAAAAATGTACTGCCCCTCTCACCACTGGCTGTGATGGAGGGGCTTGCAGAATTACCTCTTCTTACCGGTCTTCTGCTGCCGAATGTCAATGGCAGTTTGAGTCGACTCGGTGAGAGCCTCCTGCAAACGCCCGGTGTCCGTGTCCACAATGTCCCGATACATCTTCGGATTGGTCTCACGAAGCGACATCAAATCGATGGGACCTTCAGGACGAGGTTCTACTGGTTCGCCTACATAGACAACCCGTTCAACTCCCCGAATCTCCGCAGTAATTGCACCTGCCACCTTCTTCCCTATGGAACCACTCGTGGCCTTGGGAGCACCTGCGTGCCCGACAGGATAGACGGAACACCCAGTCTCGATCTGCAAACGAGCAGCCCCATTCTTGATTGGAGAAGGCAGATAATCTGCAGAGTCATCACGTTTGGGGATGCGACCTTCCGGATACATCGCCACATCCCCACCAGACTTCAGAATCTCAAGAGTCTGCTGATATGCCTTATTCGCATTGGCAGTACCTCGCTCCACCTTGATGAACTTCCCTCGCTTGAAGAATTTCTTTGCGAAAGGAACTTCCCACAGGAACTCGGCAGCCATGTAGTAGGGTTTTACTCCAAGGCAGTTCAGAGTATAGTGTGGTCCGAGGACATCACCCATCGTCGTGTGGTTGATGATGAACAGACGCCCATTGTTATGAGTTTTCATGTAGTCAGGAATACCCGACCACATCTTCATATGAAGGGTCCCGAGAACTTCGTTGAGCTGCCTGGCGTTGCGATACTTGATCTGGGTCTTGATCGACGGCCTGATCGGAACAATGTCCGTCATGGACAAACTCCTTGTTGAGTAGGGATAGAGCTAGATATAGATTATCATATTTATTGCGAATAATACTACAACACATACATTTCCAAATAGAGCTTTTTTACAAACCATCTCTTTTATATCTTTATGAGCAAGAAAACCCCGGTCTTCAGCGATGGGGATAAAAGCGAACGTCAAGCAAGGGATGGGTATTTTTTACTCCTCTCATAAACTTGACATTTTTTGAAAAAAGATCTTTATAAACATCTGTTCGCATGGTAATATTCACCATGAGCAAGCGATAATCAAGCTGCTTAAGTGATTAATAGAACATCTAAACCATGGGGATCACGGGGTTAGCTTAGTAATGAAGTAATCATGAGAGACTACCGTCCCAAGAATCCGCCACATTCATGCGTGGAGAGTGGTCAAAAGATGATCTCTTATATCTTGAGATAAAATAATGAGCGAAAGGGGCAAGAAAATTGAAGTTATCTGTTGAACAATTACAAAAAAGAATTGCAGTAGCAAGTAAACGCGAACCAGCTGACTTAGTAATTACCAATGGAAAAATCATCGATGTTTTTAACTTGAGTATCATCGAAGCAGATATAGCAATTGCGGATGGTTATATTGTTGGTATTGGAGATTACCAGGGGAAACAAGTGATCGATGCAAAGCAAAAATACATCTCTCCTGGTTTTATCGATGCACACGTACATATCGAATCCTCCATGGTTACCCCGGCTGAATTTGCCAAAGTAGTGTTGTCTCATGGAGTCACTTCTGTCATCACTGATCCACATGAAATTGCCAATGTGGTTGGTCAAGATGGGATCTCTTTTATGCTTTCTGATTCCGAAGATCTTCCCATGGATATTTTCGTTATGCTTCCTTCTAGCGTTCCTTGTACTTGCTTTGAAAATGCTGGAGCAACGTTACATGCACAAGACTTGGAGCCTTTCTTCAATCATCCAAGGGTACTAGGGCTCGCAGAAGTGATGGATTATCCTGCTGTTTTACAGGGCGTTGATCACATGATGAACAAATTATCCACTACCTTACAGCATCGAAATCATATCGATGGACATGCTGCTGGCTTGCAGCATGAAGCGATCAATGTATATCGAAGCGCAGGTATTTCCACGGACCACGAATGCATTTCAATCGAAGAAGCACTCAACCGCATACAGCGGGGAATGTTTGTATTTATCCGTGAAGGTTCTAGTGCCAAAGACCTCACTTCCCTGATCTCCGTGGTAAACGAAAAAAACGCGAGGCGATTTGCTTTTTGTACCGATGACAAACACCTTGACGATCTAATCGTAGAAGGTAGTATTGATCACAACGTACGGCTTGCCATTCAACATGGATTAGATCCACTTCTTGCCATCCAATTGGCCTCTCTCAATGCTGCTGAATGTTTTGGATTAAAGCAAAAAGGAGCTATCGCACCGGGTTATGAAGCAGACTTTTTGCTATTTCATGATCTCGAGCATATAAAGATAGATCAAGTATTTAAAGCAGGGAAACTCGTTGCAGAGCATGGCAAGGTGATAGAAACGGTCTCCAGACAAAATCCTATCTCTCCATCGATTACACAAACGGTACATATTCCAGATTTTCAAACCGATCAACTACAGATACCGATCAAAGGGATACAGGCAAATATGATCGGAATTCAGCCGAACAGCCTTGTCACCAAACATCTCATTGCAGATGTAAATATAACAGATGGCTGCTTTGTCCCATCTATCGAAAAAGATCAACTGAAAATCGCTGTGCTAGAACGCCACCATCTCACAGGAAATATCGGATTAGGGATTGTCTCTGGGCTGGGACTAACTTCGGGTGCCATCGCTTCAACAGTAGCTCATGATTCCCATAACCTTGTAGTAGCAGGAACCAACGATGAAGATATGGAAACAGCGATAGAAGCTATCCGTCAGATGCATGGCGGGCTAGTTGTGGTGAAAAACGGAAAAAAGCTCGCTTCTCTGAAGTTGGAAATCGCAGGTCTCATGAGTTCTCGTCCCTTTGAAGAAGTAAATCAAAATTTATCGCTGCTCCATCAAGCCCTGCACGAACTTGGTGCGCCAACTCATTTTCATCTATTTCCTACACTGTCATTCCTTTGTTTACCGGTAATCCCAGACATAAAGCTAACAGACAAAGGTCTTTTCAATGTTACAACGTTTCAGCATATTCCCGTGTCAGCTATTTCTTAAAGAACAAAACCGCTATCATCCGTGTATAACCGCTTTGCAAAGCGGTTTTTTCTGTGGAAAATATGAAATTTATCTAAAATAAGGTACAAATAACAGAAATTATTGTAAAATCATACCTATTCTGATAAGTGAAAGAAGGGTATGATGAAAAATTTCAAACCAAATATTCTCATCCTGCTGCTGATCTGTTTACTTTGTTATAGTGCCTCCCCTTCTCCCATTTCGTCTGCTAAAAATAAGACAGGCTTTACCGATTTAGGTAGTCAAATCAAAGGGATTACCATCTACGAAGCAGCATTTGGAAAAGATAAGCATGGAAATGGTGTCATATTTGCTGTTGTCACAGGCGAACCTGCACAATTTGCAGTAGTAGATATCAAAACAAGAAAGCTGCACAAATTGATCCCACTTGAATCAGCAACTGGTGCTTGGGCCATCACCGTAGCGACAGATGGAAAGGTATGGGTCGGAAGCTATCGAAACGGTCATGTATATTGCTATGATCCGAAAACCGAGATATTACAAGACCTAGGCCGTTCATCAGCCGATAGCGATGTACTATTTGGGCTAAGCAGCGGGCCCGATGGTTCTGTATATGGAGGTTCCTATGGAAAAGCTAAAATTTTTGGCTACACCAAAGATGGCAAACCAATTGCAATCGATTCTGTTTCCCCAGGAGATACATATACGCATGACACAATCTATAATCCTGACAAAAAAGCTCTTTATGCAGGTATAGGATCATCCAAAGCAAAAGTAATACAGATGGATATTCATACAAAAACGGTAAAACAAATTTTACCCAGTAAATATCAGTCGCAATCACAAGCTTATGATTTGAACTATATTGCAGGAAAGTTATTTGTCAAACTACATCCTGCTTTCCAAACGATTGTTTTGAATCCTGAAACACAGCAAGTAGAGACATTGACAGACGCTTCCACTAATAAAAAGACAGATGCTTTTCCCAGTGATTCGCGCGGAGTTTCTTCACTTTCACCAGATGGACGTTCTGTTTATTATTCCAACAAAGGCTTTTTATTACGTTACGATCTGAAGAATCGCTCTTTTTCTCCAGTAGTAAATGCCAAAAAGGAACCTATTTCCCTTCAAAAAAATCCTGTGATTGGCTGGTCTTGGGTAGAATTTAAGGAAAAAAATTATCCAGGCAAAACATTGGTCGGACTAGCTGGAAACTATGAAGGAAAAGCATTTCGCTATAACCCTCAAACCCATGCATTTGAATATTTTCAGTTGCCTTTTCCACCTCAACCAATTGATTTGTTTCATGTCATCGCTGCTCCTAAAGACGACATTTACACCAATGCTTACTTAAATGGAAGAATCGGTACTTTTCAAACAACAAATAACAGCGTAAAAGAAATAGGAAGATTGGGGCAAGTGGAAGGATGGACATGGCTAAACGGCAAATTATATGCTGGAACTTATCCAGATGGCAGGCTTATCGTCTATGATCCAAACAAACCTTGGAAAGACGAAGAAAATCCAAAAATACTATTTGCATTGAGAAAAGAACATGAACAAAATCGACCACTCGTTGTTATCACTGATAAGCATAATATTTACATGGGGACTACACCAGATTATGGGAAATTAGGTGGTGCACTAACTGTAGCAAATTCCAAAAAACCAGATAATCCTGTAGTTTATCGAAATATCGTTTCCGATCAAGCTGTCGCATCACTGACCTATTATCGTGGAAAGATTTGGGGAGGTACGAGTATTGAGGGCGGAGCCGGCACCCAGCCAAAAGCGAAAGCAGCAAAGTTATTTTGTTTTGATCCCAAGACAAACAAAAAAACAGGAGAATATTCACCACTGCTGCTGAAAACAGTTAAAAAAATTACAGCTTTGACAACCGGTGAAGACGGTAACATCTGGGGCATCGCCGATGGCTATGTCTTTGCTTTCAATCCCATCTTAAAAATTCCTGTCTTTCAAAAACAACTAGTTGAAAATGGCATTGGACAAGGGGCTGGTATCATAGTCCATCCCAATCATCACATGTATGCAGTCACCGATGGGCTCTTATTTTCGATCAGCCCTCTGCTAAAAGATGTCAAACACATCCCATATACAGCAGGCTTGTATCGGTTGAGCCTTCAAGGCAACTCTCTTTACATGAAAAACGGCACTGCTGTAACAACTGGGAAAAACTTGATTCGTTATACACCAAATGACCATGATGGTATTAAATTCGAGATACCATTTAAATCAAAGGTCAAATATCGTTTCTTTGACTTCTAGGATAAACTAAAAGTGCTCGAAAAAAGTAAAGACCTTAGGGTATCGACTATCCCTAAAGTCTTTACTATATGGGTCAATCATTGTAATCTAGTCCCAGCATGCAGCTGGGATTAATGTAATATACACACATGGAACGCTTTTACCGCTTTTTACGCCCTTGGAAAGGAACGCAAGTTAACTGCTTTACTTCAACCTAGGGGGTACTGCTGGTACTGCGACACATTGTGCAATCACACTACAGAGAACTTCATCCTCCCTGAAGGAGGTTCTCCCGAATAAATCTGGTCTCATCGAAGACCAAAGGGAGGGTAATACCAAATGCCATGCAATGAGGTCCAGGAAGAACTGTTGTTACTTGATCTCGGTGATCTCGTAACTCAGGTTCTTGCTTGTGGCCTTGAGAGCCTTCGCGAGGCAGTCGAGCGCGGCGGGGATGAGCTCGTCAATCTCATCGATAGAGACCGAGTTGTTCTCCGGAGTGCGCTTGTAGCCGTACTCCACGACCTTGTCGCAGAGCTCCACTTCTGCAGCGGACGCCAGCGGGTAGCTGAGACCCTGGATCTGCGGCCGTACACCGACTGCGTGAGCGGCCTTCAGAATGCAGTGGAGAGCCGCGATGGACGCGATCGCGAAAGTGCTGGGCGTAGCATCGCTCGCCTGGTCAGCCCAGGTCTTGAACGCCTGCTCGAACTTCTCCTGCTCCATGCTCTTCGCCATGGTTCCTCCAAATGAGGGTGGGAGTTCATTTATGGATGAACTCGACTACCACTTATTTTCATAATAAATTAAAAAAATGATTAAATCCAGTAAAAACTTCAGTTTACTTAGATGCTTATTTTTGCTCGATCAGCATCTAGATAAGTCAATTTGTGCACTTTTGGCTCAACCTTTTTACCATTTTCATAGCACGTTCAAACACTATCCTAGTAGAGGAAGTTAAAATATTTAATTTATACAATCTTCTCTAAAATATGACTAATCAACCCAAGTCGTAATTGTAGATTCTCTAATCCCTTCACCTGTTCATAAGTAAAAAATCCTCTGCCCGTTGTTTCTTGATCACCTGTAAAATCACAAATTTTCCTTACCTTTGCATGATAATGAACTTGATAGCTGACCGGGTACGGATACCGATATTCATTTGGCTTTTCAGCTAACACTTCCATCTGCTGGTAACCGATCAGAGCGGGCTTTTCTACTATTACCTTTGTTTCTTCATACACTTCTCTCACCAATGTCTCTTCTAAACTTTCCCCTTCTTCCACATGTCCACCAGGTAAGTCCCATCCTCGGTACAAATTTGCGAGCAGAATTTGCTTTTTATAAGTGATCAATCCAAAGACTGTTGTTATTTGTTCCATTGGCGGGAGGTCAGAAGATAAAACCTCGGAGATTTTATTTGGTTGGGGTAGCCATAGGACATCGTGATAAGTTTGTAGGACTTGCATCTTTTCTATCCTTTCTCTTCAATCTTTGAACGCGCTTCCATCAAATAGCATGTTTTTATGCTATTATGAATACGAAAGAAATACAAATTATAATAAAAGAGGGGACTTATGATAAGCATCTATGAGTTAAAACCAAAGTTTCAAAACTTACTTCGACCTTTGGTACAGAAACTTGCAAAGATAGGAGTAACTGCAAATCAAGTTACGATATTTGCGATGTTATTATCCATTGCAACAGGACTTATTGTTTTTGCTTTTTCATCCAATCCACTCATCCTTGTTATCGTACCAATTGTCCTTTTTTTTCGTATGGCACTTAACGCCATTGATGGTATGTTGGCACGAGAACATAATATGAAATCATCGCTTGGCAACTTCTTAAACGAACTTGGTGATGTTATTTCCGATACTGCATTATACCTTCCTTTTGCTTACCTTGCTGGTATCTTAGAACCTCTGATGCTGGCTGTCATCTTTTTAGCTATTCTCAGTGAAATGACTGGAGTCATGGGTGTGGTGATAGGAGCGAGTCGTCGTTATGATGGACCCATGGGGAAAAGTGATCGTGCTTTTGTCTTTGGTGTGCTCGCTATTATTTTAGCTTGTGGGGTTTCTGCTGGTATGTGGACAAGCATTCTTTTGGTCGTCCTTATTTTATTGATGGTACTTAATATTATTTTTCGTATCACTCGTGCATTAAAGGAGGTTAAAAATTGAACCACATTCCTCAAGGATTACTTACAGTTTTTATCGGAATATTTGTTGTACTTGTGATTGCTAGTATTATTACATTTGTTTTAACCAAATCAAAACCGGACAAGAATTTTCACGAATTGGTTCTCCGGATTAAATCATGGTGGATCATGGCTATTCTCTTCTCCATCGCCATCCTGATAAATAGAAATATATCTATTTTATTTTTTGCCTTTCTAAGCTTTTTGGCTCTCAAAGAATACTTTACGCTTATTCCGACCAAACGAGCTCATCGGGCAGTGCTCTTTTTTGCCTATCTTTCTATTCCTGTGCAATTTTACTGGATTTATATGCAATGGTATGGCATGTTTATCATTTTTATCCCTGTCTATATGTTTCTTCTCATTCCGCTAGTTCTCATCTTTATTGGGGAGAACAAAGGATTTTTAAAATCTGTCGGTTCTGTTCACTGGGGTATGATGATGATGCTTTTTGGACTGAGCCATATTTCATATTTGCTCGTGCTACCTCCTGAAAACGCTGTGGGAGCTGGCGGTGCAGGACTTATCTTATACCTAGTCGTGCTTACCCAAGGAAACGACGTCGCTCAGTACTTGTGGGGTAAATTGCTTGGGAAACATAAAGTAGTCCCGAAAGTAAGCCCAAATAAAACTTGGGAAGGATTAGTTGGCGGAGTGGCAACAACAGTTGGTCTCGCTTATTTATTAGCTCCATTTCTAACTCCCTTGAGCCCTCTTCACATTCTCTTTTCTGGGCTGATCATCGGTATTGGCGGATTTATTGGCGATGTAAACATATCTGCTTTGAAACGCGATATTGGAGTCAAAGACAGTGGGACAACCATCCCCGGGCATGGTGGAGTACTTGATCGAATCGATAGTCTCACCTTTACAGCCCCTATGTTTTTTCATTTTATCCGATATCTCTATTTCTAAATGAAAGGTGGGATAGGCAGTATTCCTTTTGATGTTATGTAACGGATGCTGCCTTCTTTATGAATGCGATTCGTATTTTATTTTCCCTTCTTATTATTCGCCCTTTAATACTGATCGTCATAGGAATCAGCGGAAGATATCGATTTCGTCTCCCAAAAAAAGGACCTGCCATTATTGTAGCTAACCACAATTCCCATTTGGATACATTGGTACTGATGACCTTATTTCCTCTTACGTTGACAAATCGCATCCGTCCAGTTGCAGCTGCTGATTACTTTCTAAAAAACCGGTTTCTCGCATGGTTTTCTCTAAACATTATGCACATACTGCCGATTCAACGTAACGGTGCGAAGAAGATCGATGACTTGTTTGCAAATGTACATGAAGCATTAAAAAATGGGGACATCGTGATTTTGTATCCCGAAGGAAGCCGAGGAGAACCGGAAAAACTGCAAAATTATAAAACTGGTATTTTTCATCTTGGTAGAGGATGCCCTGATGTTCCCATCTATCCTACTTTTATGCATGGACTTGGAAAAGCATTGCCAAAAGGAGATTTTCTTTTGGTTCCTTTTAACTGCAATGTGGTCGTCGGCGATCCTTTTTATTGGAATCCACAAAAGAAAGAATTTATGAATGAACTCAATAAACGCATGACAGATTTAGCTGATGAGGGGGATTTTCCTCCATGGGAATAGTAATTGCGAGTATACTTTGGGGATTTGCTGAGGCAACTCTCTTTTTTATCATACCAGATGTTTTACTCTCCGCAGTTGCCTTGCGTAGTGGAAAAAAAGCTTTCTATGCATGTTGCTATGCGTTACTTGGTGCATTAATTGGTGGTACCATTATGTACTTTTGGGGTGTAACCAATCCAGCGAGTAGTTACCAGATCGTAGAGAAAGTTCCTGCCATTGATCAAGCGATGATGCAAGAAGTAAAAACCAGCTTAGCTTCTGATGGACTCCTCTCAATGATATTAGGACCAGCAAAAGGAATACCTTATAAGATTTATGCTATTACTGCTTCTGGGGTAGGTATATCCTACGCAGCATTTCTGCTCTCCAGTATTCCTGCTCGATTTGGCCGCTTTTTTCTTGTAACTCTTCTTTCTTGGGCGATCGGGAAATATGCATTACCCAAATGGAGTTGTAAAAGTAAATTTATCATCTGGGCTGCAGCTTGGCTGATCATTTACACTCTCTATTTTTGGAACAATCCATCTTAGATAAAAGGGGCATCATGTCCCATCGAGGTATGAAAGATGAAAATCATTGATCATCGATTTGGTTCTTTCTTGCTTTCCAGATCCTACGATGGGCATGATCTTAGCTGGATGTTAAAGCTTTATATAATACTTCATGTATACCTCATCTTCATCTTCTTCTGCCCCTTCTATTCAATTTTTATTTATAAGAGACTATAATTTCTGTTTCACCATCTATCGCAAAGCCCCCTAAATCTGCTGGTAGTATCACAAAATCTCCCTTTGCAAAAGAAGTAGTTTTCATGAACTGTATAAAGTGTTCCCTCGACCTTCTCCTATTCCGATTTATTCCCAAGAAAGTCGATCTACTGCTCGACGCAAATTCTGTTCTTCAGGAGTGAGGATATTCTTTGATGTAAATCATCTTGAATAGGTTGTTCGACTGTAGTGGTTTTATAAGGTGGCTATTTAATGCGTCTACCAAACAGAAAATAATAGAACACAAGAATACATACATGTACCCCAAAGAGAATCAGATAAATATTACTGTACACAAAACCATCTTGATAACGGTTTAATGGATTCCAAAGTGTAAACGAACCCAAATCAACCATTTTACTGTATATTGCTGCTGCTATACCGACAGAAATAAAATTCATCGTCGCTAGAAGTCCCATCCCTACTCCAGCATCTTCTTTTAAAAGTGTACGAGATACTGCATTAGAAATGGCGATTATAATATAGGACTGACCAACATTACCAATGATTAGAAAGATTGAAATTACTAAAGATGAGATTCCTACAAACGAAGAAAGGAGCAAGAAACAAATTAGTAAAAGTACTGATGCGATGTAAAAAAGATATGAATTCCCTTTCGTATCTGCGAGCTTGCCGCCTTTCAATCCAAGAAAAGCAGCAGTGATAGCAGCGGGAACCATCAAAAAGCCAATTAATCCAGATGCTAGTTTATTAACATCAGATAATAGAAGTGGACTGAGGAAATAGAGCGAATAACCGGTTCCGTTTACAAGAAAAGAAATGATTAGTCCCAACGTATAACGCTTATTCTTAAAAAGTTCAGGTCTAATAAATGGTTCTGCTGAAAATCGGATTCGAATGACAAACAAATTCATCATGAGAAGCCCACAAAAGACATATAACCACCTTCCACTTGTGACACTTAACATCAATAATGCCACTGTAGCCCCCAGTAATCCCCCTCCAATCCAATCAAATTTACCCATTTTCTGCTGTTCATCACCTAGGTATTTTCGATAAAACGGAACGGTAAACAAGAAAAGGAGGGGCAAGCAAAATAACCAGCGCCAATGAAAAACACTAACAATGAAAGCGGAGACTATAGGTCCCACTGCACTACCAAGCGCTATTCCGACAGATGCGATGCCTAATGCACGACCGCGTTTTTCTGGAGGAAAATAGCGAACTGGAATTAGCATCGATGTCGCTGGACTAACTGAAGCTCCTATAGCCTGAATAGAACGTCCAATCAGGATCATGGCATAGGTTTGGGCACTTAAACCAATGATTGAGCCAATAGCACATAAAAACAGCCCAAATGTTAGTAAATTTTTTAATTTATAAGTATCTGCTAGTTTCCCATACGTAACTGTTCCAATCGCAAAAATCAGTATATATATGGAAGTTATCCAACTAACTTGGGAAGTGGTTAGACTGAACTCTTCACTAATTTTGGGAAGGACGATGTTGAACATCGTTGCACTAACCATAGAGATAATGAGTGTGAACATAAGAGTAATAATTAACTTATCACTCTTATGTTTGGGTAAAATGTCCATTCTAATCCTCTTTTCATATATGAGATTGGATATCTTTTCAAGTACTCTCATTACTTGTCCTACTTGTAATGTTTATTTTATAATCCTAATTAGATAATAAAAAATATATATTTATATATAAACTTATAATGTTGAACATATGAAAAGAGGGGTGGAACAATGGAGCTGTTGCAATTACATTATTTTCGTACAGTAGCACAGTTAGAACATATGACAAAAGCAGCAGAAGAGCTTCATATCGCGCAACCCGCTCTAAGCCAGTCCATCTCACGATTGGAGAAGGATTTAGGTGTTCCTTTATTTGATCGCAAGGGGAGGCAAATTAAGCTCAATTCTTATGGGAAAATATTCTTACAGAAAGCAGAAACAGCTCTGAAAGTTCTGGAGGAAGGTCAGAGGGAACTGTCTGATCGGGCTGGGATGGAGTATACAAGTATTTATATCGTGGCATCTGCTATTGATCGTCTATCTGGGGCTCTGAAAAAATTTCTTTCTATGCACCCAAAGATAAACTTCCGTATTACTCAAGCTTCTATGGACAATATGGCTCAACTAATTGAAGATCCAGAAGTGGATTTCTGTTTCACCGCAGTTCCAATCGTAAGACCAGGAGTTTTTACCATTCCTGTATTAAAGGAAGAGATTTTCCTGGGTGTTCCTCCCGGACATCGATTTGCTAATCGAAGTAAAATCTCTCTAAGTGAAGCAGCAAATGAGCCATTCATCAACTATAGAAAAGGATATCCGTTTCGAATAATGAACGATACTCTTTGTTATGAGGCTGGTTTCTCACCAAATGTAGTCTGTGAAGCTGATGATCCTGGATCTATCGCTAGCCTTGTCCGAGCAGGCCTTGGAGTTGCGTTTGTTGGTTCATGTAAAATTGACGATGACCTAACTAAACTAAGAATCAATGAACCTGCTTGTCATCGGATTTACGAGCTTGTTTGGTTAAAAGATCGTTATTTATCACTTGCTGCGCGCAATTTTCGAGATTTTCTTGTAGCGTATTTCTTGGAGCTACAGACAGGGGTAAAAAAATAACATACCAAATGCATAACATTAGGAACCTATTTTACAGATAAATCCCGGGGTGAGGGGTGATTGTGATCGCGACCGTACCCATTTCTGACTATAGAACTAAAATCACCAACCGATTCCTTAACGTACAAAGTAGTCGGTTGTTTTATGTAAAAAATATCCAAGCGTACAATCCTACCGAACTAGAACAGTTAGTTAAAGCGATCGAATTTGTAAGGAGAACAAGCAAATATCGAGGACACGATCTGGTGACCTTATGTGTCTAATTAAGTCATAACTTAGCAAGTACTTCTCTGACTCAGTTATACAGTGAGTTGGAAGTTGCAACAGGGATCAGTATGAGTGCAGATGGATTAAATCAACGTTTGAACGAACACGCTATAACCTTTCTTCAGCAAGTTGTTTGCTCGTCTACTATAAGCAGGAGTCTGTTCAGTCGAGTACCATACCAAGTGAGTATCGCGATCATTTCTTACGAATTTGAATTCTCGATTCAACTACGTTTCAAGTTTAAGAATTTTTGGGAATGTTATCCATATATAGGAAAATTCAGGCATACTGTTGGGGTAAAAATCCAACTGAATATGACTTACATAGCAGACAGTTTTTGAATCTGGATGTTGAAGCTAGAAAAAAGAACGACAAAACCTTTGGTACTACTTCCTTATCCACGCTACGACCCGATATAGAGTCATGTTATAGAGTTTAAAGCAGAATTAGCAAACCCGCTTATCTCATCACGATTAAATATCGAAAATGGCAGTCCTGTCTATAAAATCATTCGGCTTCGTTCTGTAGAAGGGAAACCATATGTAATAGAAAAAACATATATGCCCTGCTTCTGTTGGATGAATCTGTACTCTATACCTCTATCTACAAGTATATGGAGATACAATTACAGTTAACAATTAAAAGTGCACATAAAATCATTCGAACTGCAAAGCCAAATGACATGGATAAAAAATATCTACACTTTGAAGAAACTGATCCTGTACTAGAAGTTGACCAGATCGCTTTCCTTGATAATGGAACGATCTTTGAGTACTCTTTCTCAAGGCATCCATTTTACTAATTTGAATTCCATTTGTTTTCTGTACAAAAATAAAATTCGTTCCTACGACTACAAATAAAACACAACCAGCTTTACTAAACTGGTTGTGTTTTATTTCTTGTGTTTTATTTCTTTTTTGCCTCTTGCTCCAAACCTTTCAAAATAGTGTCGATGTTCCACTTCATCATTTTCAAATAAGTATCTCCATCAGTCCCTATATTTCCGAGCGAATCTGTAAAAATAGTACCAGCAATCGGAACTTTCGTTTCTTTGGATACTGTTTCCATACTGCGTTTATCTACACTGGTTTCCACAAATAACGCTGGAATTTTATTCGTTTGGATCAAGTCAACAACATGTCGAATTTGATCTGGAGTCCCTTGGTTTTCTGAGTTTATTTCCCAAATGTATCCCGTTTTGATCGCATAGGCTTTCCCAAAATATTTAAAAGCACCTTCGCTAGAGATTAAAAATCGCTTTTCTGCTGGGATCTGTTTAACCCTTTCGACTGTATAATCATGAAGTTTCTGGAGTTCCTTGATGTAATTTGCTGCGTTTTGTGTATAATAAGCTTTATTTGCTGGATCTTCTTTGATCAATGCCTTTTTGATATTTTCCACATACTTTATGCCATTGTTGATATCCAACCAAGCATGCGGATCTGGCTCTTTCTCTAATCCTTTTGTTTCTAAATAAATCGGCTCTACACCTTCGCTTACCTGATAAACAGGAGCATCTTCTCCTGATTTATCAGCGGTTTCCAAGAGCTTTTTAAACCATGAGTTACCTTCTTCCAAGTTTAATCCATTGTAAAAGACTACATTCGCGTCGGCCATTTTCATTACATCTTTTGGCAGCGGATCATATTCATGAGGATTTGCACCGATCGGGACAAGACTATGAATTTCCACCTTATCCCCGCCTACTTGTTTCACCATGTCATAAATAATGGAGTATGTGGTGGCCACTTTTAATTTGCCGCTTTCGTCTTTTGTTCCATTTACATTACTGGTACATGCTGTTAGTGCAAATACACACATACTGAGCAAAATAAACCAAATTGTTTTTCGTTTCATGTTTATCCCCCAATGCATCAAGAAAGATTTGTTCTGTTTTTACGAATTTTTATAGCCTTCCAAATTAATCCCTGTGAAGGAGAGAAAAAGAAAGCTATTCCGAACAAGAACGCAGAAACCAAAACAATCGTCGCCCCTGATGCAAGATTGTAGGAGAAGCTAAAATATAATCCGACTATAGCTGAAACCACCCCAATACCTGCTGCCAAATAAATCATGATCCATAGACGATTGGTTAATAGGTATGCGGTAGCCGCTGGTGTGATAAGCATGGCAACGACCAAAATTATCCCTACTGTCTGAAGCGAAGCTACTGTTACCATAGTAAGAAGAATCATTAATCCATAATGAATAATCTTGTTTGGCAGACCATAACTTTGTGCCATGATCGGATCAAACGTTGAAACAAGTAGCTCTTTGTAAAACAGATAAACAAGACCAATAATGACGATCCCAATCACCAGTGTCATCCACATATCCGAAGACCGAACAGACAATACATTTCCAAATAAAATATGGTACAAGTCCGCACTGCTTTTCATAAATGTGATGAGTATAATTCCAACAGCAAATACAGATGTAAACATGATCCCAATCGCCATATCGTGTTTAATACGGCTGTTTTGACTGACAAATCCGATCCCAATCGCAGTGATGACCCCTGTTACTACTGCACCGATAAAATAATTGAGCCCAATCATGTATGAGAGCGCAACACCAGGTAAAACTGCATGGGAAATTGCATCGCCCATCAGTGCCATCCCACGCAAAATAATGAAACATCCCATCACACCACAAATAACTCCTACCATGATGGAAGTAAATAACGCTTTTTGTAGAAAACCGTATGTCATGAGTGCATGAACAAACTCTGTTATCTTCATGAGGATTGCACCTCCCCGAAACGGTTTAAAAATAGGTGATGATTCATATAAGCTTTGGAAATAACAGCAGGTTCTAATACTTTTTGAACTTCCCCATATTGGATTAAACTTTTTTTCAGTAAAATCAACTCATCAAAATAAAATTCAGCTTTACTCAAATCATGGTGTACCACCAGAATCGTTTTGCCTTCTGTTCGTAATTCTTGAAGAATAAGCATAATCATTTCCTCACTTGTTGCATCAATCCCAACAAAAGGTTCATCTAGAAAGAAAACTTCTGCTTTTTGTGCTAACGCTCGAGCTAAAAACACCCGCTGCTGCTGTCCTCCTGAAAGCTCCCCGATTTGCCTATTTTTAAATTCTTCCATGCCAACCTTCTTTAGACACTCCAATGCCCAATCCCGTTGTTCTTTTTTTGGTCTTTTCATCATCCCCAAAGCTGGATACGTACCGATTACCACCACATCTAGCACCGTGATCGGAAAATCCCAATCGATATCACTTCTTTGAGGAACATATGCAACAAGCTTTCTAGCATCATCAACATCTTTTCCAAGAATGCGGACATGCCCTTTATCATTTGGTATTAAATCCAACATCGCTTTTAATAAAGTGGACTTCCCTGCCCCATTTGGTCCAATAATTCCAACGATCTTTCCTTTTTCGATGCTGAAGGATACATTCTCAACCACTATGTCTCCTTGATAGGAAACATATAACTCCTTTACTTCTAAGGCTTCATTCATTGTTTTGTTTTCTCCCCTCACATCTTTTTCCTTTAATTAACGATTTTTGCTATAGGCAACTTTTTGGATAAAAAAATGTATCTGTAACTAGTGTATGATAGCTTCTATTTTTGGATTCTTCTTTTTACTTAAGGAAATAAAGTTTCCCATAGTCAAATTATATAGCTTCTATTGTATGCTGTAAATGTTTTTTTCTCTTTTCCAATGATAATAACGGTTCTTATTCTACAAGTTGAACAACCATCAATGGTTGCCACTTTGAGATTTGAATTTAGTTATATTAATAAGGAATATTCTGAAATCAATGAGTTATTTCTATCTTTTTCTATAGTAGACTACTTTGAATTCACTCAGAAATTGACCCTTAGCATGCCAGAATCATGCTGGCTACACATCAATAAAAGTCGTTACTTTGGTATTTCAGAAGATATAGAATAAGGCATTTTTTTATGTCATAATAGAAGCAAATTGAGATGAATTCCAAACCAAAAGAATTTTGAAGCTTATCAAGCATTAAAAATAAAATATTTGGTTTAAATTAACTACTTAATAGAAAGAGGGAAATAATGGTTATCACACTTGTATATCCCCCAAGTTAAAAATATTTTACTTGGGGGGATTTAGTTGAATTTTTGGCAATTTGTTCATATGAACAAATTATTCGGTCAGTATATTACAGCTTTCTCACTATGGCAATTGACTAAATGGATGGTCATTACCACGATTCCACTATTTTTAAATAGTCGATACGGTCTTGGAACAGAATTTGTATTTAGCATGACTATACAAATTCTTCCTTCTATTATTTTGGGGCCAACTATTGGTATGTGGATTGATGGGTGGGGAGCGAAACATATTGTAACACTTGATATGTTGATCTACAGTATTTTAATAGCGATCTTGCCATTCACCTCGGAATTATGGCAAGTTCAGTTATTGATGATTAGCATTGGAATTTCACAAGCAATCGGAACTCCCGCCTCACTCACTCTTCGTACATCTGTGATAGGAAGAGGATATGAAATCCAAGGAAACTCCCTTATTATGGGAATCGAAAGGCTTTCTAGAATTTGCGGACCACTAGTTGGAGGAATTTGTGTTTCTCTTTTTAGTTACACATATAGCAATTTGATTTATTCGACTCTCGGTTTTTTATCCTTAGCTTTATTTGTTGGTTTATCCATAAAAGATGAGCAAAAAAGTGAATCTGATAATCAAAATTGGTGGGATAACTTGCGAAATATGCTACCTGACTTGTGGCGATTATTTCGAAGAGATTCTATTGTATTGGCTTTTTCTATCTCAGCTATAGGATATTCAGCCATGTCAGGAATTTTAAAGATCTATTTGCTAAAGTTAGCAGATCTGTTTGGAGATATCGAACAATATTGGGGGTTCTTTTTGGCCGCTCAGGGGACAGGGGCTTTTATTGGTTCCCTCGTTTGCAGTTGGTTCCTTGCTCGGCTTACACCAAAACTCCCTCTAACTAAGATTTATCTGCTATTTGTTGTTGGAGAATCCCTATTTCTGATAGTACTTACCTTCCCTATTCATGTATATGGCAAGTTAATCGTGCTGATGGTCGCATCGATGCTCGAAATTTTCTGTACAATCATCTATTTTACTGTCATACAGATAAGGGTGCCTAGAGAAAAACAAGGTAGTCTTAATAGTGTGACACTCGCTTTGATGGACGCTTTTTATGCAATTGGTTTTACTTTTATAGGGTCTTTCATTAGATATATATCACCAGAGGGGATTTTATGGATTGGTATCAGCTCTATCACGATACCATTAGTCCTCTTTATCCAAATACAAAAAAATAAAACAGACATTTTCATGAATCGTGGAGGTAAAAATCGATGGAAGTAGAAAATATGGATTTGCAAATACCTGGTGTATTTGTTATCACAGGAGCGATGGCTTCAGGTAAATCCACCATTGCCCAACTTTTAGCAGAACGATTTGAAAGAGGAGTTCATCTGCGTGGGGATACGTTTCGTAGAATGATTGTAACGGGACGTGAAGAATTTTTGCCAGATCCCTCACAAGAAGCGATCCACCAGTTACAACTTCGTTACCAAATCAGTGCATCTGTAGCAGATATGTATGTAAAAGCAGGTTTTAACGTAGTGGTTCAAGATATTATTGTTGGGCCTATGCTAAAAGAGTTTATCGACTCGATACAGAGTAACCCAGTCTATCTAGTCGTACTTTCTCCCGACGAAAAAACAATCAAACAGAGAGAAGAAACTCGTGGGAAAACAGGCTATGGTGTATGGACCGTTACTCAATTGAATCAAATGTTGCAAGTAGATACACCTAAAATCGGAATGTGGCTAGACACCTCAGATCTAACTCCAGAAGAAACCGTTGAACAGATTTTAACGAGAGTTGAATCAGAAGGATTGGTTTCACAAAATGAAACCCGTCTGAGTTGAAAGAAGTATGACACATTGGGAAATGGAGAAACCATATCCCATCTATACAAAAACCCAACCGATATCGGTTGGGTTTTTGTTAAGCTATCTGTATACCAATTGTATCAGGTACAAGATCAAGTAGCTGAAAAGCTATTTGATTGTCAGCCATCACATTGGTTAAAAATGCCGAGAGAGAATCTCTTTGTTCATCCGTTTCGTAGAAACAAATGCTAGTAGGACCAGCGCCACTTAAAGCCACACCTAGCGCCCCATGGGAAACTGCATTTTCTAGTATTTCGGTCAATCCAGGTATCAGACTAGCTCGGTATGGTTGGTGGATTTTATCTTGCATGGCATGTGCTAACAAGTCTAGTCTATTTTGCGCAAGTGCTGCCACAAGTAAACTACTATGCCCAATCGTAAAGACAGCATCTTGCTTGCTGTAGGTTTCTGGTAAAGCAGATCTTGCTTTATCCGTTGACAACCAATAATCGGGAATTACCGCTAATATCCGCAGGGAGTCTGGTATAGGAAAACGCACGTATGGAACGAGCGCTGTTTTGTCTTCTGGCATAGAAGAAACAATGACTCCGCCAAAGAAAGAGGCGCCTACATTATCTGGATGCCCTTCCCATCTTGCAGCCATAGAGAAAAGCTCATCCGTTGTATATGGTTTACCTGCTAAAATATTGGCTGCTACGAGTGCTCCCACTACAGCAGCAGCACTGCTTCCCAACCCACGGGTAAGAGGGATTTCCGAATTCACTTCAATTAATAGTTCTGGTATTGGTAAATTTGCTGATTGATACAAATGTGCTGCAACTTGGTAGATCAAATTAGATTTATCTGTTGCAAGCAGTGCTAAATGGTCACCATGTGCGCGAATGGTTGTTTTGGATGCAAGCTCCATACGAATAACAGTATAAAGCTGAAAAGCCATCCCGATGGAATCAAATCCTGGTCCCATGTTTGCAGTACTTGCTGGAACCTTTACTGTAACTCCTTGTTGATGCATGCTGGATACCCTCTCTACTAAAATATCAACGATAGAACGGCTTCACGAGTTGCTGGAACGGTTTCTGGTTGCCCATCAATTGTACTGAGCGCAATATTAGGATCTTTTAAGCCATTACCTGTAAGTACACAAACGACTGTTGCATTGTCTGCTATTTTTCCTTGTTTTCTCTGCTTCATCACCCCAGCGATGGAAGCAGCGGATGCAGGTTCACAAAATACACCTTCTGTACTTGCTAATTTTTGATAAGCTGCGAGAATTTCTTCATCTGTAACAGCATCTATCAAACCATTTGATTCTTGTAAAGCACCCAGTGCTCCTTCTTTGCTCGCAGGATTACCGATTCGAATCGCTGTTGCCACTGTTTCTGGATTTGGAACCGGCTTTCCATATACCAAAGGAGCGGACCCATCTGCTTGGAAACCATACATCTGAGGCAGGCGGTCCATTTTTCCTGCTTGTTTGTATTCCTTAAAGCCTTTCCAATAAGCAGTGATGTTACCAGCATTCCCAACAGGAATCGCTAAAATATCTGGCGCTTGTTCCAACACATCACAAATTTCAAAAGCAGATGTCTTTTGTCCTTCGATTCGATATGGATTGACGGAATTCACTAAGGTGATGGGCTCTTTTGCAGTGATATCACGAACAATATCCAAAGCCTCATCGAAATTGCCATCAATAGCAATTACTTCTGCTCCATAAATGATCGCTTGTGCCAATTTGCCCAGAGAGATGTTGCCACTAGGAATAAGCACAATGCAACGTAGACCTGCACGTGCAGCATATGCTGCTGCTGCTGCGGAGGTATTGCCAGTTGAAGCACACATAATCGTTTTACTTCCTTCTTCGACTGCTTTGGCAACAGCCATCACCATTCCACGATCTTTAAAAGAACCTGTAGGGTTTAATCCTTCGTATTTCACATAGAGGTTGATCCCTAGTTCCGCGGATAAGGACGCTGCATGAATAAGGGGGGTATCTCCTTCGTGCAACGTTAATTTTGGTGTATTTTCTGTCACAGGTAAAAATTCACGATAACGCTCGATAATCCCAAACCGCTTCTCTTTTGTTGTAATACTCATCTTCCTTCTCCTTCCAACCGATAACAGCTTTTTAACTGATATATCATATCGATAGATTCCATTTTTTCGATCACTTGATCCATATCTGCCTTGGCTGATGTGTGTGTAACTAGGATAATTTCTGCTTGCTTCCCGCCATTATAAGGCTGTTGGACAATCTGTTTAAACGAGATATTATGATCTGCAAACAGCTGTGTTACCTTCGCTAAGACTCCTCGTTGATCCGCAACAATCATTCGTAAAAAATATTTCGAATATTTCTCTTCATCCGATTTGAGTTGTTTCTCCACATATGGTGCAACTACCCCTAAACCATTGGTTCCAAGTTTCATATTTTTGACGACTGTGACGAGATCGGAAACGACAGATGTAGCCGTTGGAAGTTCCCCTGCTCCTGGTCCATAAAACATCGTTTCTCCCACTGCATCCCCATAAATATAAACAGCATTAAACACATCGTGGACAGATGCCAATGGGTGTGATTTATGGATCATCGTCGGTTGCACACTTACTTCAATCTTACTATCGGAACGCTCCGCGATTCCTAGTAATTTGAGTTCATACCCAAGTGATTTCCCATATGCGATATCTTCTTTTGTCACACTGCTTATTCCTTTTACATCTACTTCTTCTAGTTTCATCGCAACCCGAAAACCAAGTGTCGAGAGAATAGCCATTTTACGAGCTGCATCAAAACCTTCTACATCTGCTGTCGGATCAGACTCTGCATAACCTAAAGCTTGTGCTTCTGCTAAGACTTCTTGATAATCCATACCTTCTTTGCTCATCTTACTAAGCATATAGTTGGTAGTTCCATTGACAATCCCCATCATTTTATTGATGCGATCGGAAGAAAGTCCCTCTACCAATGCTCGCAAAATCGGGATTCCCCCAGCGACACTGGCTTCGTAAAATACATCACAATTGTTTGCTCTAGCGGTACTCAATATTTCTCCGCCATGAAGAGCCATCAGATCTTTGTTTGCGGTGATCACATGTTTTTTCTGTTCAAGAGCTGTTAAAATGTATGATTTGGTTTGCTCAATGCCACCCATAACTTCCACAATTACATCAATCTCATCACTATGAAGAATATCATCAATATTTGTTGTCAACATATTCGTAGGAGTAGAAATGTCTCTGGTCTTATGTATGTCCTTCACAAAAATACGATGAATCTCTATGTGTAAACCAGTCTGTTTCCATAAATCTTCTTGATGTGCCTGAATAATTCGATAGACACCTGTTCCCACTGTACCAAAACCCAACAAGCCTACCTTTACTAAACTCTTCTCCATCTCTATCCCTCCTATGAACAAAAATATAAAAAGACGCTCCCAGAAATGGTATCGAGGAGCGGATTTCATTCTATTTATTATAGCAGGACGAGAAGTATTCAACCATCCTTTTTCACTTATAAGGAAAAATCTGCTGGTGTTCGTGTTTTTTTTTGCTTCTAACAAATCTGCCAATCATTCATTTTCCATTTGACGCAATACATGCTGCTCAAAATCGTCGCATAGTTTATCGACCAAATCATCGATCTCTTTGAAGAAATTTTCCCCAACTTTCTTTTTATGAAAAGCTTTATACCGCCGGTAAATAGCTGAAAACACCTGGTTTATCTCTGCTTCGGATACACTAGACTTAATCTTAACTACTAAACGATCTCTATCCTCATGTTGTGCATACTGAAAGAAGTCCAAAAAATTTTCGCTTTAAATTCTTCTATCTTCACTCCAACGTATGTTGATGTTAATAGGTTGTAACAGTATAGATTGTAGAATTAATATTGGAACCTTGTACCATGTTATACGTATAATTACGAATACAAATATAATTAGATTCAGAATTTCTTTTCTTAATTTTATTTACATAAGGAGGGCTTTGTTATGTCATGGAATAAATCAAAAGTGGTAATCCTAGGAATTTTGATGACTACAGTATTCATGTTTAGTTTCGGGTCAACATCTGTTTTTGCAGGCTCAAAAAAGGATTGTAATAGACTTGGGGGTAAAGTTGTTTGTTCAACAATAATAGTTAACTCCGAATCAACAGTTAAGGTTGGAGGAAAAAGCTAACCCAGAACGAACTAAGGGGTTGATAATTGCGTGTTATGTTAGTAGTAACAGATTCTAACATACATCTCCTCCTATAGCAGGGCGATTAGGAAAGCCTAGTTGTTCTTGCTATTTTTTGTTATACAAAGAGGTAGTTTATAAAATACAGCATTTGATAAGTCAGTCATGCTTGGTAGTGCTCGAACAGAAGCTGAAACGAAGTACTCTCGTTTGTTCGGAAGGAATCTTCGCCATCTCAGGAAGCATCGGAAGATGACTCAGGTAGAGCTGGTGAAGTGTTTGAAGGAAATGGGACTTAAAATTAGTCAAACCAACCTCTCTTTTTTGGAGAGAGGTGTACCTAACTCCAATCAAACTCTTCTGAGTGCAAGTGTACATCTGCTTTTGGGATGTGCAAAGGTGCTTCATGTAGAGCCAGAGTGGTTTCTCACAGAACACGTGAATATCTTCGATGCTCTTCCGAAGGATTTTGGGATCATTCGTACAGAGTCTCTGAGTCCGGAAAATATCGATACTGATCTAGCCAACCTTGGTCCCAATATTCTTGAGCTTCGATTGAAGCCAGGTCGAGGCTGGACGCAAGGTGAGTTGGCAGAGAATGTTCGAGAGCGAGTACGAATGTCAGGGTGGCGAGTCATGCAGATCGAAAATGGATGGAATCAGAATCGCTATGTAACTGTAGACCAGCTCATGGCTTTCGCAGAAGTCTTCGAAGTGACTGTCGATACGTTTTTCCGTAAACCCCGAGTACTCTCTTTCTAAGAGGTAAAAGCCCCCGCTGAGCGTCCTTATCAGCGGGGGATAAATTTTTATACTACAAATTCGAAAATATGCAATGAACTCGATTAATATGAAACTGTGGGCTAGATCATTCTATAAGAGGAAGCATGGCGTAATTGTTATCATGCTTATTTTGTTTCTTAAAATATGAGAAGGTGAAAGATATGAAACCAACAGTAGGTAGAATTGTGTATTACAAATCTTACGGAACAACCGGCGGAGAATATGGAAGCGAAGATCGTGCATCTATTATCACAGGTATAGTGGACGATATAACAGTTCATTTGGCTGTGTTAAATCCAACAGGATTGTTCTTCAATACAAACGTGAAGCAAGGAGATAGCGGTGGATCATGAGAATGGGATTGGATGCCTTATCAGAAGTAACAATCATAAATAGTAAACGACATGCTTTTGTAACTGAGGGAAAACGTAACCATATAATGAAGCCTATCTGGAGGAACAAAAAAAGAGGGATTATCCCTCTTATCATCCTCTAAGTTTGTAACTCGGTCAATATAATTTTCAAATTTTCTTCTGTGGTGTTCCATTCGTTTGGGGTTTGTACAACTCTTCCGATGAGAAACACTCCCTTTGGTGCCATTTTTTTACTTTTTAAATGTGTAACTCAGTCACTTTAAGAC
>NZ_WUUL01000019.1 GCF_009831235.1 Shimazuella alba
ACATTGATTTCCGCCCTAATGGGATTTGGCATTACTGTATGAAGGCTGTAGACGAGAATCTCGGTGATTTTTATGGAATGGAATCTTGGGGAAAAGCCGTTTATGGAGAAATTGTCCAAGATGAAAAAATTACTTATACCGACTACTTTTCTGATGCAGAGGGGAATGAAGCTGAGGGAATGCCAGCTTCCCATACTACGATGACATTAATCGAGCAAGATGGAAAGACGAAATTGCTCAGCAAAACCAAGTATGATTCCCCTGAAGCGCTCCAAACAGTAATAGAGATGGGTATGGAGCAGGGAATTACCGAAACATTGGATTGCTTGGATGAACATTTGCAATCCATCCATTAGGCATAAATTTGTAAACAGATTGAATACAATCCATGGTGAATGGTATCAAGTAAAAGAAAAAGCTGACTTGAAGAGCGATTTTACTCTTTCCTCAAGTCAGCTTTTTTTACAACAATTCTTCTAATTCATCCAAGTAACCTTTGTATACATCAAATGCAGAGCGGATCGGATCAGGTTGTGTCATATCAACACCCGCACGTTTCAATACTTCAATCGGTCCTGCTGAACTGCCTGAAGAAAGGAAAGTGAGATAGCGATCAACTGCTGGTTTTCCTTCTTCTAGAATTTGTTTGGCAAGCGCTGTAGCAGCACTAGTCCCAGTAGCATATTGGTAGACATAAAAATCATAGTAAAAGTGAGGAATACGGGACCATTCGAGTCCTATTTTCTCATCAACGGTGATGTCAGTACCAAAATATTTTTGATTTAATTCGTAGTAAATTTTCGTTAACGTTTCAGCAGTCAGTGCTTCCCCGTTTTGTGCTTTCTGATGAATCAGCAATTCAAACTCAGCAAACATTGTTTGACGGAACACTGTTCCCCGGAATTTATCTACTTGGTGATTTAAAAGATAGAGACGGTCGTTACGATCTGTCGTTGTCTTTAACAGATAATCACTCAATATGGCTTCGTTACAAGTAGACGCTACTTCTGCTACGAAGATGGAGTAGTCTCCATACACATATGGCTGTGTTTTGCGAGTGTAGTAACTATGCATGGAGTGACCCAACTCATGCGCTAAGGTAAACATGTTATCCATGTTGTCTTGCCAGTTCATCAATACGAATGGATTGGTTCCATAAGTACCAAAGGAATATGCACCACTGCGTTTTCCTTGATTTTCATACACATCAATCCAACCATCACGGAATGCGTGCTGCAGTGTTTCTCGGTATTCGGTACCAAGCGGTGCAAGCCCTCTTACTACAATATCTTTTGCCTCATCATACGTGATTTTTTTCGGTTTGTGGTTGATGAAAGGAGTATAAAGATCATACATATGTAATTCTTTTACACCCATTGCTTTTTTTCGCAGTTTGATATAGCGATGCAGCAAAGGTAGATTTTCATGCACGATGGAAATCAATTGGTCATACACTTTTTCAGGAATATTGTTTCCGCTCAGAGAGCGCTGACGTGCAGAATCATAATGACGCAGACGAGCCATTAGATTGTGTTTTTTGACATGAGCTGATAATGTACTCGCAAATGTATTTTTTAAACTTCCGTATGTATCATAGACAGCATGGAAAGTATCTTTGCGCACACGAGCATCACTGTTTTCAAGCAGTTGAATCATACGCCCATGTGTGATTTCTACTTCTTTTCCTTCATCATCGGTGATAGAAGGGAATTTCATATCAGCATTGTTTAAGAGTCCGTATGTATTTCGCGATGCTCCCAACACTTCGCTTGCTTCTGCGAGCAATGCTTCTTCTTTGGAAGATAAAACATGTGGGCGGAAACGGTCTAGTTCAGCAAGTTCGTAGCTGTATAATTGCAGTTTAGGCTCCGATTGGAGAAAAGATTGTATGGTTGCAGCTGGGATTGCTAGAATTTCCGGTTTTAAGTAAGCTAGTGCACTGCCAGCTTCTGTTGTTAAAGTGGAAGCGCGATCGTTATACGCTTGATAATGAGAATTGGTTGTATCTTCATCGTAACGCATACGAGCATAGACAAACAGTTTGCCGATGCGAGCAGATAACTCATCACGAGTGGACAATGCTTGGTAGAAGGTAGTAGCAGATTCAGCTAATTTCCCTTCAAATTCACGCAACGTAGGGATTAGCTTTTTGACAGCCTTAAACTCTTCTTCCCATGCGGTATCTGTTGGGAATATGGTTTCTAACTTCCATTGGTATGTTTTGTCTTGCTCCGAACGTAATGGTAATTTGGACATCTAGTGGTCCTCCTAGGGGAGTGGAATTGGTAAAGAAAGCTATTTATTTATTATAGCTTAAATGGAGGAATGGGGAGAAATAAAAAAGAGTAACTTGTGGAGCAACTCTTGGTAATCCCTAAATTATATGTTATAGATTTTTTGGGGTCGTGGAACCGACACCTTAACAGGTGTTGGTCCCACGACGGTTGGTTACCTCTCAGCCTCTCAGCTTCTTGATGAGAAGGTAGGCGATCCAGCAGGTAAGGAGCCCACCGATCAAAGGATCCTGGAAAAGACCAATCACTACATCGCGACCAGCTCCGATGAGTTTACCGATGACATCGAAGATTGGTTCCATGTTTTTTCCCTTCGTAGTAACCGACACATTTATTATACAGAAGTGGATGATGATTGTGAATATGTTTATAGGTTATAGTAAAAATTGACTTCCCCCGGTCGTGCTGCAACCGGGGGAAGTGGAAAGCCTTACAGCTTGTTGATCTCCTTCGCTGCAGTGGGAGCCACCTTCTTGAGGTCCCCCATGTTCTTACGGGCGACCGGGGAAGAGAGGGCCTGTCGCACGGCCTCCTGATCGATTCGCCGCGTGCCTCCGATTTGGGCGATAAACTCCTGAACAGCGGCGTTGCCCAGGAGTGTTGCGAGTGCCTTCTCAGCCTCCGATCGGGGGAGTCGCTTGATGTTTCGCTCCACGTTGGCGGTCGGATCGTGAGCCATGGGTCATCCTTTCCACTAGTGACTAATGGAGCTTCTATCTATGCTCCTCTATCAAAGTCATTTTAACATAAAAATTAAAAAATATCATATGTATTTGTTTTCTTTTTATGTAGATGCTACGAACATAAAGCAACCTCATACTTTCTCTCATACTCCCCACTAGCCTTTTCCTAAAAAAATAGATATGATAAGAACGTAATGTTTTCAAGGAGGAAAAATGGCACAATGACATTAAAAATGCATGAAATACGTGAACTTATTCAACTAATTGATGATTCTTCGATTGATGAGTTTGAACTTGAAAAAGATGGAGAAAAAGTTTCCATTCGCAAGGCAAAACCTGAGGTAATCACACAGCAAGTCGCAGCTCCTGCTGCCTATGTTCCACCGGTAGCTCCACAAGCTGTACCACCTGCACCTGCAGTACAAGAAACTGCTCCAGCAGCGTCTGCCCCTGCTGAGGAATCAACAGACACCGATCTACATAAAATTGTTTCACCAATGGTAGGTACGTTTTATCGTGCTTCTTCTCCAGATGCAGATCCATATGTGAGTGAAGGGGATACGATTAACAGCAAATCAGTTGTTTGTATTGTCGAAGCAATGAAATTGATGAATGAGCTAGAAGCAGAGGTAAGTGGAACGATTGTCCAAGTATTGGCTGAAAATGGTCAGTTAGTCGAATACGGACAACCACTATTTCTCGTGAAGCCTTCTTAGGAAGGAGGAAGTCATATGTTTAAAAAAGTACTAGTAGCTAACCGAGGAGAGATCGCAGTTCGTATTATTCGTGCTTGCCGCGAATTGGGAATTGCAACAGTTGCTATTTATTCAGAAGCAGATCGAGAAGCTCTACATGTCACCCTTGCAGATGAAGCGTATTGTGTGGGACCAGCTATGTCCCGTGACAGCTATCTAAACATGACCAATATTATGAGTGCTGCTACCTTGCTAGAGGTGGATGCGATCCATCCAGGATACGGATTTTTAGCAGAAAATGCTGCATTTGCCGAACTATGTGCAAGCTGTAACATTACGTTTATCGGCCCATCTCCTGAGGCAATCGTGAAAATGGGAGATAAGACAACTGCTCGCGAAACCATGAAAGAAAGTGGTGTACCAGTAGTTCCGGGTACAGAGGGTGTTATCGAAGATATCGGTGAAGCGCTGGAGACAGCAAAAGAAATTGGTTTCCCTGTCATCGTGAAAGCTACAGCAGGTGGCGGCGGAAAAGGGATGCGTGTTGTTTATAGCGAAGAAGAATTAGTAAACGCTGTAAATCTTGCGCAAAAAGAAGCCGAAGCTAACTTTGGAAATCCTGGCGTGTATCTAGAAAAGTTTTTGGTAGAACCAAGACATATTGAAATTCAAGTGTTGGCAGATAATCACGGCAATGTGATTCACTTAGGGGAACGGGATTGTTCCATCCAACGCCGATACCAAAAATTAATTGAAGAAGCTCCTTCTCCAGCTATTTCTCCAGAGATTCGCGAAAAGATGGGGCAGGCTGCGATCGCTGCTGCGCAAGCTGTAGATTATTCTGGAGCAGGGACGATTGAGTTTCTCTTTGATCGTGATCAAAACTTCTACTTCATGGAGATGAATACACGGATTCAGGTAGAACACCCTGTCACAGAGTTAATTACTGGTGTAGACTTAGTAAAGGAACAAATTTTAGTTGCTGCTGGGCTCCCTCTATCTGTCACCCAAGAAGATATCCAGATTAATGGCTGGGCAATCGAATGCCGTGTCAATGCGGAGCGCCCTGAGAAAAACTTTATCCCTTCTCCTGGGAAAATCGAATTTTATTTAGCACCAGGAGGAACTGGGGTCAGGGTTGATAGTGCCTGCTATCCAGGGTATACTATTACACCCTACTACGATTCGATGGTTGCGAAATTGATCGTTTGGGGTAAAGATAGAGATGAGGCTGTTGCAAGGATGAGCCGAGCGCTTACCGAATTTGCGATTCAGGGAGTGCATACGACTATTCCTTTCCATATTAAAATGATGTCCAATCCTAA
The DNA here is from genome assembly GCF_009831235.1 of Shimazuella alba. Taxonomy (GTDB): domain Bacteria; phylum Bacillota; class Bacilli; order Thermoactinomycetales; family Thermoactinomycetaceae; genus Shimazuella; species Shimazuella alba. The sequence continues at coordinate 4,998 of NZ_WUUL01000019.1, forward strand.
TTTTGTTTCAGGAGACTTTCATATTCAGTTCTTGGAAGGGATAAACTTGTTTGAAGAAGGTGATTTGTAATGGAACGTTTAGGTCCTTTAGGAAAAGTAGAGATTGCACCAGAAGTGCTTGAAATAATTGCTGGAATGGCTGCATCCAAAGTAGAAGGTGTAAGTGGGATGAAAGGCGGAGTAGTTGGAGATATCAACCAATTACTCGGTCGAAAAAATCTACGTCAAGGAATTCAAGTAGCTTTAAATGAGCAGACTGCTATCCAAGTTTCTATTATCGTCGAATATGGTTACCATATCCCGAATGTAGGGCAAGAAGTTCAAGAACAAGTGAAATCAGCGATTGAAGCAATGACAGGTATTGTGGTCGATCAGGTGATTGTACAAGTAGAAGGAATCAGAGTTCCTCAAGTAGAAAAAGCGAAAGAGAAGCAAGAGAAGCCAAATCGATTAAAATAAGGGACGTAAGGAAAAGCGTTGGTTCTTTTGTTCGATAAACGTATTTAGGAAGAAGAAACCGAGCCTTTTGGCTCGGATTTTTTTGGAGGTGAAACAATGAGTCGTCGATTGGTTCGTGAATTGGTTATCCAACGTCAATATCAGCAATTGGTTCATCCAGAGGATCAAGGTGATATTTTTGCTCCGAATGAAGCAAAACTTACAGAGGAAGACAGAGGATATTATGAGATAATCCGTCAAGGATTAAAAGCACATCTAGAACAAATTGATCCTTATATCAGCCGCTATGTGAAAAGTGGTTGGTCACTGGATCGTCTTTCGATTGTCGATCGTGCTGTTTTGCGATTAGCAGTCTATGAACTACTGTATCAAAAAGATATCCCTGCCAAAGTAGTTGTAAATGAAGCAGTAGATCTCGCAAAGGCATTTAGCGGGGAAGAAGCTGGACGTTTTGTAAATGGTGTCCTTGGAAAAGTTATTACGGAGCTAGGGGTGTCTAAGTAATTTTTCCATACTTGCCACCGCCGCCCTTTTGCAAAGATAATTTATTTTGCCTTGCTTGTAAAATGTAGTTGGCTAAGGTTGGATTTGCTATGTCAGCAATCTCATCGATGGATGCTTGATGGATGATATTCATCTCTGTATCAAAATGTTCGATGAGCTTTGCGATTGTTTTCCTGCCTACTTTCGGAATGAATTCCAATGGGATTTGATGAAAGTATGGGGGTCTATCTTCTGGTGAGGAAGAAGATTGATCCGCAACAAGAGATATCCTGTCTTTTACTCCCGTTACTTCTTTTGTACTCCCACAAGAAGGACAAAGGGTACGGGAAAAAGGCTTTTGCTTCGCGCATACGAGGCAATAAGTTTGATAGTATTTGCCAAGAAGCGGATTTAATCCATAGTTTGCAACAATTTTTCTTCCTTTCGCTTTTTTTAAAACGTATTTGAAATCTTGAAAAGACAACTCTTCTACCCAAAATTCATTGTATTCTCTCCCGATTTTCGGTAAAGAGTGAGCGTCCGAGTTTGTCAAAAATGGAATAGAAGCTAATTCAGAAATTTGATCAGCCATCTGCGTATCAGCACTTAGGCCCAATTCCACTGCGTCTAATAACGCAGGTTCAAAGAGATTTGCGATGGATGTAGTAGCACTTCCATACATACTTTTAAAGGGAGTAAAAATATGTGCAGGTACGACTAAACCTTGTAAACTCTTCACTTTTTTTATAAACACGGATACAGGTTGGTAGAGACGTTGTGTGCTCAGTTGTACATTTTTCATATGCAGTTGTAACCAAGCTGTGAACTGCTTTATTTTTTCTAGTGTCGGAAAATAAGCTAGCATGTGAAAAGGAGCCGTGTGGGCTTCTTTGCATTCTACCTCTACCCCTAAAATGCAGATGGTGTCTTGATAGCGTATTCCACCGTTGGGGTGTTCTTGGTAACTGCCATTCGAAATTCCTTCCTCTATTTCTGCTTGAATGGGTGGAGAGTGTGCATCTATAATTCCGATCATGGAAATTCCTTTTTGTGTACTCGCTTCTTTCACTACATGATGAAATGTCATATTGCGAGCAGCCGTTATTTTAATAGGTAGATTGCTTTCTGATCTTCCTAGGTGGATATGAAGATCAGCAAATATTCGGTTCAACTTCTATTCCTCCCTAGTTTTTGTTACATGATTTTCAAACAAATGGTAAACTACAGATATTATATAAAGAGGTGGATCGATAATGCCAGCAAAAATAATAAGTGGAAAACAGATAGCAGCAGACATTCGTCTTGAATTAAAAGATGAAGTAAGTGAATTGAGAAAAAATGATATTTTTCCAAAACTAGTGGTGGTACTGGTTGGAAACAATCCAGCATCGGAGTCCTATGTAAAAGGGAAAATCCGTGCAGCAGAAGAAATCGGCATGGAATCCGTTTTAATTCGTTATGCGGATACGATCAGTGAAGATGAATTATTATCGAAAGTAAATGATTTAAATAAAGATGAGTCTGTACATGGGATATTGGTACAACTACCATTACCAAAGCAAATCTCAGAGCAACGAGTGATCGAAGCAATAGCAGCGGAAAAAGATGTTGATGGATTTCATCCAGAGAGTGTAGGGCGTATGGTAACAGGCTTAGAAACTTTTCTATCTTGCACTCCAGCTGGTATCATGCAATTGCTAAAGCGATCAGATGTTTCTTTGCAAGGAAAACATGCTGTTGTCGTTGGGCGAAGCAACATTGTTGGAAAGCCGATCTCTTTGTTACTTCTACAAGCAGACGCTACAGTAACGATTTGTCACTCCAAAACAGTAGACCTTGCTTCCATTACTAAACAAGCAGATGTATTGATCGCAGCAGTGGGGCGTGCTGAAATGATTACCAAAGATCATGTCAAACCTGGTGCTGTTGTGATTGACGTTGGAGTGAATCGTACGGATGCTGGCTTAGTTGGCGATGTGAAATTTGATGAAGTTAGCGAAATTGCTTCTGCGATTACTCCTGTTCCAGGTGGCGTGGGTCCGATGACTATCACGATGTTAATGGCAAACACCATCGAATCAGCGAAAAGGCATGCAGGCTAATGGCAAAAGAGGTATGGACTGTTCGTCAGTTGGTAGCCCATCTTACCTCTATCGTTACCAAAGATGCCAAGTCGCAATCTCTGCGAGTTGAAGGAGAAATATCTAATTTTACCCATCACGCAAGCGGGCATATGTATTTTACCCTAAAAGATGAATCTGCGAGAATGCGAGTAGTCTTTTTTGCGCGTTTTGCACGGTATTTGTTGTTTAAACCAAAAAACGGTGATCGTGTAACCATTCGTGGTCAACTCGATGTGTATGACCGTGATGGACAAGTCCAAATCCGAGCCTTGGAAATGCGCAATAGTGGACAAGGGGATTTATTCACTAGATTTCAATATCTGAAAGAACAACTAGAAGCGCAAGGTGTATTTCAACGGGCAAAAAGAACTTTACCAGCATATCCCAAGAGCATTGGCTTGATAACTTCACCGCACGGAGCTGCGGTTCGAGATATGATTACCACCTTACAACGCCGCTACCCACAAGCAAAAGTGCTGCTATATCCGGTCCAAGTACAAGGAGATGTAGCAGCATGGGAGATCTCCAATGCCATCGGTGAAATGAATCGACGAGCAGAAGTAGATTTGTTGATTGTAGGTCGTGGTGGAGGATCGATTGAAGAATTATGGGCATTCAACGAGGAGCTTGTAGTTCGGAGTATAGCGAACTCCACAATACCGATTATTTCCGCTGTAGGCCACGAAACAGATACAACGTTAAGTGATTTAGCAGCAGATGTTCGTGCAGCAACTCCTACGGCAGCAGCAGAGTTGGCAGTTCCAAATCAAGAAGAATTAAAAAGTAAGCTGGATGCAGTTCTCGTTCGACTAGAGACTTTACCAAAAAAAATATTTGATCAACGTCAACTTCAGTTAAGTCGGTTGATGGAACGTCCTATTTTCCAGCATCCAGATCGGAAACTTGTGCCTCACCAAGAGAAATTTCAATACTTGACCAAACGCCTTCATCAAGCAGTAGCTGCTCATTATGCGAAAGGCGAGCGCTCATTAGAGCGTGTTATTCATCGAATACAATCAGTACAACCCGATTCAAAGATTAGTGATGCGAGGTCAAAATTACAACGGAGCTCAAGGGAGCAATCCTTATTTTTTCAACAATATATGGAGCGAAAAGAGAAGCAATTTTCGCAGCTTGTTACACGTTTGGAATCGGTTAGCCCTCTTGCAGTGATGAAACGAGGATATTCGTTGGTGTATCGTCTTGGCGGCGACCAACTCGTTACCTCTGCAGATCAAGTAAATCCTGGAGATTTATTAGATGTACAGTTGGCAGAAGGGAAACTAAAATGCCAAGTGTGGAAAAAGGAGGAGAAAAAATGAACGATTTAACATTTGAACGTGCAATGGAACGACTAGAGGAAGTGGTTGCACAATTAGAGCAAGGAGATATTCCTCTTGAAGAAGCAATTCAATTGTATGGGGAAGGGACCAAGTTAGCTGGGATCTGTCGGAAAAAATTGGATTGGGCTGAACAACAAGTGGAGATATTGGTAGAAGAGAACGGAGATTGGTCAAAAAAGCCTTTTCATCCTATTCGTGAGGAAAATACATAGACGAAATGAAAAATTAGCTTATGGTTGAAAGAAGGAAACTAGGATGAACGAAACAAAAACATACATACAAAACACAGCAGATCTCGTCCATCAAGAATTGGATCATATGAGCAGCAATTGGACCAATATACCAGCTAATTTGAAAGAAGCGATGCGATATTCTCTTTTAGCTGGTGGTAAGCGTATACGGCCAGTTCTTGCTATTGCTACATTAGAATCATTAGGAGGCGATGGTAAACTAGCTCTTCCATTTGGCTGTGCGATCGAAATGATCCATACATACTCATTGATTCATGATGATTTACCAGCAATGGATGATGATGATTACCGTCGAGGAAAGCTCACCAATCATAAAGTTTATGGGGAAGCGATGGCTATTTTAGCAGGCGATGGGCTTTTGACAGAAGCATTTGGTTTGCTTGCGCAAGGAGCGGAAGAAGCGGAGTTATCAGTTGACGTTGCATTAGGCATAATAAGAGAAGCAACACGTTTTGCAGGGGCTAGAGGAATGATCAATGGTCAAGTGCAGGATATGGAAAATGAAAACCGCAGCATTACATTGGATGAATTAGAAGAGGTGCATCGTCGAAAAACAGGGGATCTAATTACATTTTCTGTACGTGTAGGTGCTTTGGTCGCTGGTGCAAGCAAGGAAACGTTGGATGCATTGACTACTTTTTCGTATCAATTGGGGCTTGCTTTTCAGATTCAAGATGATATTTTAGATGTTGTCGGTGATCAAGCGATCATCGGTAAGCCTGTCGGAAGTGATGAACACAACAAGAAAGCTACCTATCCAGCACTATTAGGAATTGAAGAGTCAAAAAATAGATTACAGACATGTATTCAAAGTGCAAGAGACTCCATTCAAGGTCGAGCAGATCTAGATCCAACACGTTTGCTGGAACTAGCGGATTATTTACTCTTACGGGACAGGTAAGGTAACCTGTGCTATAATGGGTTTTAATATCTAGCAGTCGAACGACCTAGTGACTAATAGATACATAGCTATGTTTGAGTTAAACCGGTCTTCATAGACCGGCATTTTTCTGAAGAATATACAACTTTGAAAGCGAGGCGGTTTTTCTTGCTCCTCGAGCATATTCAAACACCAACGGATTTAAAAAAGTTATCGGAAGATCAACTTCCCCAGTTGGCGGAAGAAATAAGGCAGTTTCTCATCAATAGTTTATCTAGTACAGGTGGACATTTAGCTTCTAATTTAGGCGTTGTTGAACTGACGATCGCGCTGCATTATTTATTTGACAGCCCAAAAGACAAGTTTTTATGGGATGTCGGTCATCAAGCTTATGTCCATAAGTTACTCACTGGGCGTGGCGATCAATTTTCTACCTTACGCCAATATAAAGGTCTATGCGGTTTCCCTAAAATGAGTGAGAGTGAGCATGATGTATGGGAAACAGGTCATAGCAGTACTTCTATATCTGGAGCTATGGGAATGGCTGCTGCTCGCGATATCTTGGGCGAGAAGAACAAAGTCGTAGCGATCATTGGAGATGGAGCACTAACAGGTGGTATGGCTTTAGAGGCATTAAATCATATCGGTCAAGAGCAAAAAGATATGATGGTTATTTTGAATGATAATGAAATGTCTATCAGCCCGAATGTAGGTGCACTGCATAATTACCTTGGCCGACTACGCACGCATCGGCACTACAATAAAATGAAGGCTGAAGTGGAACAAGTACTAAAAAAGATACCCACAATTGGGGAGCCTTTTGCAAAAACACTAGAACGAGTAAAAGATAGCATTAAATTTTTATTGGTTTCAGGCGTGCTGTTTGAAACCCTTGGATTTACGTATTTAGGTCCTGTAGATGGTCACCATATGCACGAGATGATGGAGTGCTTACGACAAGCTGGAAATACAAAAGGTCCTGTGTTGGTTCATGTTATTACCAAAAAAGGACAAGGTTATAAACCTGCTGAAGAAGATTCTGTTAATTTTCATGGGGTTGGAACTTATAAAATTGAGTCTGGTGCATTCCAAAAGAAAAAGGCCAATGCTCCAGCATATCCAGCAGTTTTTGGAGAGACAATGGTGAAACTGGCTGAAACAGATGAAAAAATAGTTGCCATTACACCAGCCATGATCACAGGTTCTAAGTTAGATAAGTTCCAAAAGACATATCCAGATCGTTGTTTTGATGTTGGGATTGCGGAACAACATGCAGCAACCTTTGCAGCAGGTCTAGCGACACAAGGATTGAAACCGGTCTTGGCCATATACTCTACCTTTTTACAACGTGGTTATGATCAATTTATTCATGATGTATGCCGACAGCATCTAAATGTTACGTTTGCAGTAGACCGTGCCGGATTCGTTGGAGAAGATGGTGAAACACACCAAGGTGTTTATGATATTAGCTTTATGCGTTCCCAGCCGGGAATGGTGATCATGATGCCAAAAGATGAAAACGAGTTACAACATATGTTATACACAGCAACACAATACAACAAAGGCCCTATTGCTGTCAGGTATTCCAAAAGCGAAGGCGAAGGAGTTCCGATGGATGAAGAATTTCAACTTATTCCAATTGGAAAATCTGAGGTATTGCGTGAAGGGAGTCATGTAGCATTATTAGCCTTTGGAAACATGGTTCCTTTAGCCGTAGAAGCTGCGGAACAATTGGCGAAAGAAGGAATTCAAGCGAAAGTCGTAAATGCACGATTTGCAAAACCGCTGGATGAAGAACTTCTTCTAGCTATTAACAAAAGGGAAATGCCAATTGTTACAATAGAAGAAGGAACGAAAATAGGCGGGTTTGGTAGTGCAGTGTTGGAATTTTTTGCTGAACGAAATAAAGAGCAGTCTGTCAGCATACTCGGTGTCCCTGATTATTATGTGGAGCACGGAAGTATCAATGAACAGCGAGCCGAAATTGGTTTGACTACAGAAGGGATAGTACAAGCAGCAAAAAAATGCTGTGTCCCTGATATTCAAAAGATCTGAGGTAATCGAATGGCTAAAGAACGTTTAGACATTCTCCTTGTGCAGAAAGGATATTATCCCAGTCGGGAACAAGCCCAGCGGGCCATTATGGCTGGGCTTGTTTTTGTAGAAAATGAGTCTCAAACAAAAGCAGGTACAAAATACCCGGTTGATAGTAATATTCATATCAAAGGAGAAATACACCCTTATGTGAGTAGAGGTGGATTAAAACTAGAAAAGGCGATCGATGCGTTTTCTATTCAGCTGGATAAAAAAGTTGTTTTGGATATTGGAGCGTCAACAGGAGGTTTTACAGATTGCGCTTTGCAAAATGGAGCTTCCTTTGTTTATGCCATTGATGTAGGTTATGGGCAGTTGGCTTGGAAATTGCGAGTGGATGACCGAGTCCAAGTAATGGAGAGGACCAATTTTCGTTATCTTCAATCCGAGGAGTTGATCGGTCCTGTACCTAATTTTGCTACGATTGATGTTTCTTTTATTTCTCTTTCAAACATTTTTCCAACGTTAAAGCAATTGATTCCTATACAAAGTGAAGTCGTTGCGTTGATTAAACCACAGTTTGAAGCGGGGAAAGATCAGGTAGGAAAGAAAGGCATCGTTCGAGATATAGCCATTCATCGTCAAGTATTGGCGAAAACTACGCAGATGTTTCGCCAGGAAGGATTTAATATTGCAGGATTGGCTCCATCTCCAATCCGAGGAGGAAAAGGAAATATAGAGTTTTTAGCGTATCTGATAAAAGGAGCGGATGAACGTTCTTATCCATTAGAAGATAGGATGGAACAAGTGTTAAAAGAAGCCCATCAGATTTCTTTCTCGGAGGAATAACCCACTTATAGAAAGGGGGAGAATATGGCTCAGTCAGGTGATTCTATTGTCTTGGTCCTTATTATCTTTTTTATTTTGTTTCTCATTGCCCGCAAGTGGGTTTCTTTTCGATTTGCCAAAGATATAATCATGAATAAGTCAAAAAAAGAACCGAAAGTAATAAAAGGCGAAGTTCCAGATTTATTACGTGAGTTTGGGTATGACCCCATCGAAGGAAAGAAGAAAATACCCATTTCCATAGAATTGGACTCTGAAGCTTATCAAAGCAGAATGTATGTCGATTATTTGGCGATGAAAGAAGGATTATTATATGTTGTGTTGGTAGCGAAAGAAAGAAAACCAATGAGACGGACAGGAGCAGCGATCCGGGATCTCCTCTTTCCTTTTTTTCTTCTCTATCGTCCGGCAGGGGTTGTATATGTAGATAAAACAAAAAATAAAGTTTCACTGATTCATTTTTCTCATCCTCCCTTATATGAAGCGGAAAGAAAATTCCCTTTGGGTTATGTTATAACATTTATCATTGGTATGATCTTTATGTGGATATTAATAAAATGAACCAGGGTAACCTTGAGGTGGACAAATGAGAACAATAGGCATCATGGCTAATCAAACAAAGCCAACTGCAATATCAGTTGCAAAAAAATTAATTGATTTGATCGAATACAAAGGTGCGAGCGTTCGTCTGGATTTAGATTTAGCCAGCGTCATCGGTCAAGAAAGCAAAGGAATATCACTGGACGATTTTCCCATTCATGTAGACTGTACATTTGTGCTTGGTGGAGATGGTACACTGTTAGGAGTAGCAAGAAAGTTAGCAGGATCTCGAATTCCCATTTTAGGAATCAATTTAGGATATCTCGGATTTTTATCAGAAGCAGAACCAGAAGACCTCTCCGCTTCTGTCGATCGTATATTAGCAGGAGAGTATTGTGTCGAGAAAAGGTTGATGCTAGAAGCAGAAGTGATTCGCCAAGATGAGGTTGTAAAAAGGGGAATCTCTTTAAATGACATTGGCATCGCAAAAGGATCATTTAGCCGTATGATTACCTGTACAGTGAAAATGGATGAAACTTATATAGGTACGTACTCTGGAGATGGTGTCATTATTTCTACTCCCACAGGCTCAACCGCATATTCTTTGTCTTGTGGTGGTCCAATTGTATGGCCAGGGTTAGAATGTATCTTACTTACGCCCATTTGCCCTCATACATTGGCTTCTCGCCCAATGGTATTACCCGCAAATGGTACTTTAGAAATTGAAGTTGCTGCCAATCACAATGAAATTGGGGTTACCATTGATGGACAAGAAGGCTTCACACTCGAGAGAGGAGACATTGTCCGAGTTAAACATTCGCCTTGTTCCACCCATCTAATCAAGTGGAAAGAGCGTTCTTTCTTTGAAGTGATCCGCAAAAAATTGCAAGAGCAATAGGAGCGATTTTTATGAAAGCACAACGTCACATTCGAATTAGGGAGATAATTGCTAATAAAGATATAGAGACACAAGACGATTTAGTAGCAGAATTAAAGCTTGCTGGGTACAACGTAACGCAAGCAACTATCTCACGAGATATTAAAGAATTACATTTGGTAAAAGTTCCACTTAGTAACGGAGAATATAAATATTCTCTGCCTGCTGACCGTCGTTTTAATCCATTACAAAAATTAAAACGATTGTTACAAGAATCTTTTGTTGGTGTGGATTTTGCTGAAAATCTTGTAGTGATGAATACATTGCCTGGGAACGCACATGCAGTAGCAGCATTGCTCGATAATTTGGATTGGGATGAAATACTTGGAACGATTGCAGGAGATGATACGATTCTTATCATATGTCGTTCCAAATCAGTAGCAAAAGAAATTGTTCAGCGGTTCTTAGACATGTTGTAGGGGAAGATGTGTGATGCTAAAAGAACTGTCCATTCATCAATTTGCCATTGTAGAAAACATCAATCTGACTTTTGATCAGGGTTTTCATGTGCTAACAGGGGAAACAGGGGCAGGGAAATCCATCTTAATTGACGCACTCGGGCTGGTCATTGGAGGCAGGGCTTCCAGTGATTTTGTTCGACATGGCTCTCAAAAAGCAGTGATCGAGGCTAGTTTTGATTTCCCTAAAGATCATCCTGCAATCCGTTTACTAAGTGAATGGGATATTGATATGGAAGATGAATATCTTCTTATTCGCAGAGAAATTGCAGTTAGTGGGAAAAGTACTTGTCGTGTCAATGGTCGGATGATCACATTAGCAATGTTAAAACAATTAGGAAGTAATTTGATTCAAATTCATGGTCAACACGAGCATACAGGGTTGTTACAGGTGGAGGAACATCTCGCGTGGTTGGATCAGTTTGGTGGAAAAGATCTTATACATAAACGAAATGAATATCAACAGCTATATCAACAATATCAGGAAATAACAAAATCCATCACCCAACTAGATCTTGATCAGCAAGAAATGGAAAGACGAATTGATATGTTGCAATTTCAAGTTGCCGAAATTAAAGATGCTCGCTTGGTAGCAGGGGAAGAAGAAACCCTGTTGGAAGAGGAGAAACGCCTTGCAGGTGGAGAAAAATTGATCTCTCGAGTTTCCAATGCTTATCAGCTTATGTCTGGGGAAGGTGGCGGAATCGCCCAGTTGAGGAGAGCTGTTGCTTACTTACAAGAAGTAGAAGACCTTGATCAAATTATCCAAAATACTTTAGAAAATATGGAAGCTGCCACATTTCAGTTGGAGGAAGCTGCTAGAGATTTGGACATTTATCAGGACAGCTTGGATTTTTCTCCAGAAAGACTATATGAGGTACAAGATCGGCTGCATATGATCCGCCAATTACAGCGTAAGTATGGGGAAACAACAGCAGAAATATTAGATTTCCAGAGAAAAGCAGAAGAAGAATTAGAACAGTTGTTAAATGTAGAGGAAAACAAAGATCATTTATACATCGAACAAGATAAAATTCGAGACCAAATGCGAACAACAGCAAATGAGTTGACAAGTCTGAGAAAACAAGCTGCTTCTCTATTGGAAGTGCAAGTCGAAGCTCAACTTTCCGATTTAATGATGGGCTCTAGTGTATTTCATGTTTCTTTTTATCCAAATCAATACCAGAAAGAAACTTTTACAGCGTATGGGCTGGATCATGTAGAATTTCAACTCTCACCAGGTCCTGGTGAACCCCTGCGATCGTTAGCAAAAATTGCATCTGGTGGGGAACTTTCACGAATCATGCTGGCTCTTAAATGCATTTTTAGTGGACGTGATCAAGTGAATACCCTTATATTTGATGAAGTCGATACAGGAGTTAGTGGTCGAGCTGCGCAAGCAATCGCAGAAAAAATTGCTACATTGGCAGAAAATAATCAAGTTTTATGTGTTACTCACTTGCCACAAGTAGCATGTATGGCTGATGTTCATCTATATGTATCAAAAGAAATTACCGAAGAAAAGACAAGCTCAGGTGTAATTGTTTTAGATAAAGCTGGCAGAATCATGGAGTTATCTCGAATGCTCGGCGGTGCAGAGTTAACAGCAAGAACGAAACAACATGCAGCCGAAATGCTGTTTCTTGCAAATAAAGTAAAAGCAAAACAATAACAGGAAATGTTCCAAACTGTATTCTTAGGAAGGAAGCATTTGTAACTTATAAGTGATCTCGTTCACGGGTAAATTAATGTCACAGCCATCTCAAACGCGAAGGAATAGGTAGAACTCGCAGGAGAGTGGTATTGTGCAGCAAAATCGGTTGAAGAGAAGTATAGGTCTCATCTTAGTCCTTCTCCTTGCAGTAGTTAGTCTATCACCAACTTGGCAGGAATTCTTGGCTTTTCCTAACATTGTTCGCATGGTTAATGGGGAACTATTAACAAAACCAACACATTTGCCTGTTCATTATAGTACCAATGGAGACGGTACTCATTATGCTACCCTTAACATTGGACATATACCCATCAAACGAGCAACTGTGAAAGTCGTCCCCCCTGTGAAAGTTATCCCAGGAGGCCAATCAATTGGGATTAAATTAAAATCCAAAGGAGTTATGGTCGTTGGACATAATTTGATCCATACTTCATCAGGTGCTGTTTCCCCGGCAGAAAAAGCAGGGATTCAGGTGGGAGATACGATCCTTACCGTAAATGGGCAACCTGCTACTAGTGTCAAAATGATTGGTTTACTTGCAATGGAAGCAGGAAAAGCAAACAAAAAGCTTCATTTTACTATTCTCCGAGACAACAAACGGCTACGGATCACGTTAAAACCAGTAAAGGATCAAAAGGAACAGATGTATCGAATGGGGATGTATGTCCGTGATACTGCAGCCGGTGTTGGTACATTAACTTTCCTCGAGCCAGTAGAGCATAAGTATGGAGCACTGGGACATATTATCTCAGATGTGGACACAGGACTGCCTATCGCAGTGGGACATGGGAAAGTTCTTCGTTCACATGTGACATCTATTCAAAAAGGATCATCTGGTGAACCAGGCGAAAAGCGAGCTATTTTTACAGATGAAGATCAAATCTTAGGTAATATTGTTCGAAATACTCCATTTGGTATTTTTGGTCGAATGAACCAATTACCAAATAAAGGGATATATAATTCGCCTATACCTGTCGGCTTACAAGAGGAAGTAAAAGAAGGTCCAGCGAATATACTAACGGTGGTAAATGGTCAAAAGGTAGAATCATTCAAAATACAAATCGTAAGTGTAAATAAACAACGTTCTGCTTCAACAAAAGGATTGATTATAAAAGTGACAGATCCACGACTCTTAAGCCTTACCGGGGGAATTGTGCAAGGGATGAGTGGAAGTCCGATTATACAAAATGGTAAAATTATAGGTGCGGTGACACATGTATTTATAAATGATCCTTCTGCAGGTTATGGAACTTTTATTGAATGGATGCTAAAGGATGCGGGAATACAGAACATTGCGGATACCTTAACAGGTGCCGCTTTTTTCTTTAGTATGCAAGAAAGCATAGATAATTATTTATTACATAAATGCAGCTCTTGTTTACTGATACGTTCGAAAATGGGTAAGTTTTTTATGGTAATTATAGGAAGAAGGAAAGAAGAATTCATTTGTCGAAACTGTAATGTAACAGTTTTGGCGGATAAGGGGGAAAGAAATATGATTCAGTTGATTATTGCCGATGACAATCGGGAATTTACGCAAATATTAAAAGATCATTTTAACAGTCAAGAAGACATGGAAGTGCTTGGTGCAGCTCACAATGGTGGAGAGGTACTGGAATTACTAAAGGAACAAGTACCTGATGTATTGGTATTAGACATCATTATGCCCCATTTGGACGGATTGGGTGTTTTGGAACAACTGCAAGAAATGAACCTCCAACCACAACCAAAGATTGTCATGCTAACTGCATTTGGTCAAGAAAATATTACCCAGCGTGCAGTTGAATTAGGAGCTTCTTATTATATTTTAAAACCATTTGACATGGATGTTTTAACAGAACGGATTCGTCAAATGACCGGACAAGCTTCTCCAACTACAGCTCGGGTACGTACTACGATCCCTGTTCCATCTCGATTGGGAAACTTGGATGCCAATATCACAACTGTCATTCATGAAATTGGAGTACCTGCACATATAAAAGGATATTTATATCTGAGAGAAGCTATTACGATGGTATACAATGAAGTGGACTTACTAGGTGCGATTACCAAAACATTGTACCCTCGGATTGCAAAGAAGTTTAATACCACTCCTAGTCGTGTTGAAAGAGCCATACGCCATGCTATCGAAGTTGCTTGGAGCAGAGGTAACATGGATTCGATTAAAAATTTATTTGGTTATACGATCAATGTTGCCAAAGCTAAGCCTACCAATAGCGAATTTATCGCGATGGTTGCAGATAAACTAAGGATTGAACATAAGATGGCTTAACTGAGTGATAACGTGATTTTTGGCAAGAAGCATTATTAGAATATTAGCGCAAGTATACCAACTAATATCCTATTGCTGCCAACGAATATATGAAAGCGGTTTAACTATACACCAACCTTTACTGGAATATCCGCTAAAAAGGTTGGTGTAATTTATTTTGGGCAATTTTAGCTTCCATATAGATAATATTATCCTCTACTGTTCTGCTAAAAATCTTTCAAGAAAGACTCTAGCTAGTTACGAACAGACATTAAAGCTCTTTGGTATTAATCTAAATCGTGAATTTGATTTTACCAAAGTAAAAAAGCTCACCCCAGCCCACGTTCGGCACTACATCAAATATCTACATGACGTGGAAATGCACAGTTATGACTATGTTAAAACAGGACAGGTTAGTCATCCAGAGACACGATTACAATAAACCAATTAGTGATACAACAATTGCTACGAAATATCAAAGTGTTTCCTTAATTTCATGTATTAAGAAAGCGAAATAGCTATTGATATTGCAAGGAAGATTGAGAACATCAAGCCCAAACGAAAGATAAAAACGTTACTTAGTCGATTGGATATCGACAAAGTTTTAAGAGCTTTTGATACTACTACTTTAGGTTTTCGAGATTGGATAATCACACGATTGTAATTGGATACGGGAATGAGGTGGGAGAATGTTTGGACCTGAAGCCTGGAGACATTGATTTTAAGCATAAGGCAATCTTAATACAGAACCCAAAGAAAAAAATACAACGTTATGTCTATTTCTCCATTAAGACATGAAGACATTAAAAAAGCTGGCTATTGTACAGGGATAGGTATTCAGATACTGTCCATTTGTTCGCGACAATAAGGGGAACAGCTCTCCAAGTTAGGAACTATGATAAGACTTTGAAAATGATGGAGATAAAGTAAGGGTTTTGATTCATCCTCACCAGTTGAGAAATAACTTTGCAAAGTATTATCTGCTCAACAATGGAGACTGGATTAGTTTATCTCGTATTTTGGGACACAGTAGTGCAGAAGTAAGGCAGAGGGCGTACTTAGATTTTACGAACGAAGAGATAAGATAGGAATACCAAAAGTATTCTCTTATCGATTTTTTGAACCTTTAATTAAACCATCAACACAAATAAAAAAGCCGACTAAGAGACAAAACCTCTAGCCAACACGTTAATACATAAGATTTTAAATTATAACACCTTAGGTCTAAAAATAAAAGAGTGATATGGTCGAAGGTATGCTTGATGGTTAACGGGATTCCTTAGCCAGCTAAGGAGCACTTACACATATATGAAAAACACATCAAATGCAGAATATGTTAAATTCTAATCTACTTAAAAAGTATAGAATACTCTGTATATGTATCAATTACATGATTGTGCATATAATTAGAATGGAAAAATCACAAATAACCATCATTATATAGGGTCAATATGCAATTCATTCTTATCATAAATACCATCAATAAATAAACTAAATTTTGTATAATTTTAGATTGATTTTTTAAAGTTCAAATAACAGGATACGACAAAACGATATTATTCGTGTACTTGTAAGCATTAAAACAAAAACCCTTATAAATAAAGGGTTTTGTTTATTATTGATTTTATTAGAATGGAGATATAATCCATTGAACTGCCATTTGTGCCGCTTGTGCCATAAATGACAACCTTCTTCTATTAGGAAAGTCATATTTTATTATATATTATGTATAAATCACCTATTTATTGTCAGAAAAGTGTAAACTCTAAGAGGTGAAGAGAAATTTTCTAATAATCCTAAATAATACTATATTACAAAGCGGTGATACTCTTGTTGTAATGAAACTTGATAGATTGGACTGTAACGTAAGAGAAGGAATAGAAATCGTTGAAGAATTATTTACTAAAGGAGTTAAGGTGCATGTTTTAAATGTTGATCTACTAGAAAATACTACTATGGGCAGATTCTTTCTTCAAACAATGTTAGCTGTTGCAGAGATGGAAAGGAACTTAATTATAGAAAGAACTCGGGAAGGAAAAGCAGCAAAACAAAGACCAGATTTCAAGGAAGGAAAACCACGCAAGCAAAGTAAAGCACAAATAAGCCATGCTATGGAACTCCTAAACAGTTATTCATATACAGAGGTTGAGAAGATGACGGGCATAAGCAAAGCAACTCTTACAAGAAGGAGGAGAGAATATAAGACTTTTAAAAAATCAATCATAAATGATTTGTTAAAACTGTAGATTTGACTATCCTATCTGACTATTGTAAGAATTAACGAAAGAATAACAACTAAATATAAGAGGCTATAAATGTTGAATATAGTTTTATCGCTTTAATCACGTTAGAGCCATTCGTCATGTGCAATTGAAGTCGCTTGGAGCAGGGGGATATGGATTCCATTAAAAATTTATTTGGTTATACATCAATGTTGCCAAAGCTAAACCTACCAATAGCGAATTTATCGCGATGGTTGCAGATAAACTAAGGATTGAGCACAAAACGGCATAAAAATGCAAAATAAAATGCTAATATTTGAAAATGTATCCCCTTTCATTTTAAAGGGGTTTTTTAAATTTTTGTAAATAAAACGAAAAGGAATTTGATTGTGAGTATAGGTTTACACTATAATGTGTGTAAGACCAACTTGGTCATATATCGTGATCGACCCATATATAGAGAAAGGTTTACCATGGGTGTTCCTGGTGTTGTTCAGCCTGGTCCGGAGCTTTGTGAGGAAGCTTGGCTTCGCTTCGTCGAGGCACTGAAGGAGGTCAATCCTACTTTCAGCGGTCATGACATCATCGATCTGGCGATGGATGTAAGCAAGCGTCATCACAATTTCACCAGTGCCAAGAGGTATGAGTACGAAGAGGCTCTTCAGGTTGTCACCTCCCTTTTTGAAGGGATGAGTCATCTCAGTCGGGATATGATGCTCGATTACATCGGTCGTCATGAGGATATCTTTTCAAAGCTTCCTCATTTCAAGTCTATCCTTAACGCTATCCGTAGCGACTGTGGCCTTGCCACAGTGGATGAGACTGGTCCATTCTTCATGCTGGCATTCTTTGGAGAGCATGCTAAGCGAGATTTCTCGAAGATGGATACGACGAAGCATGAGTATCCGCTGCTTCATGAGATCGACAGTAAGGCCGGGTGCTTTATGCATCTGGATGACTGGGCAGCTGCGCTGGCGGCGATGGTTGATTCACTTGTGCGTAAGGTGCACGCAAAGAAGAGCATTTCCAAGAAGGACCGGGATAAGAAGAAGCGCATTGAGCGGTTCACCCGGTGGCTTTACCGTCGTCAGCTGAACAAGATGAAGAAGCAGCTCAGTCCGGAGATTCAGCAGATGCTGTTCCTGGATGCTCCTTATCTGCTGGGTTACAACAGGCAGAAGGGCTATGCACCTCATCTGGAGGATTCGCAGGCGCTGAAGAAGTATGAGTCGGTTCTTACTCGGGATGAGGTGAGTAGCAGTATTCTCTTCTTTCTGCTGTGGGACATCATCTTCTTCAACAACCCGGTTATGCGGTGGGCTTCTCATAAGCTCGGTCTGGATGACAGCGAGGCGATTGGTAGCAAGGTCGAGTCTATGTCAGCGAGGCGTGGAGTCATCTCTATGACCTCGATGGGCAATCTGTATAACACTTACCGGCATCATCTGGAAGGCGTTCGGGGGCATCTGTTCCTCCGGGAGCTTATCTGGGCGACTGGCGGTGGACTGATCAGTGCTGGTCTTGCTTTCGGCCCCAAGCAGAGGATTCCGATGGAAGTTCTTCTTCCTCCGCGGGATAAGAAGTCCGAGCTGACCGCAGTGTAAGTTAGATAGAATAATGGGTTAAATCCCAAGAAAACGGCCGGTTCGTTCCTGAAAGGAATGGACCGGCCGCCAGCATATATTTCATCTTATTCTCGCGAACTCTTTTCGCATAAGTAGGTGTCGATGTGACTGCTTTGCTTCCCGAATCTTCAAAAAAATTTTACCAGCTTCATTGTATTGTTCCCCGATAAGAGCTCGTTTATATGCTCTCTCTAATGGTGCAACTACATCTTTGTAATAAATATTTGCTTTGTTCGTAAAACGTCCTTTAGCTGCACGTTGGTTTTCTTTCTCTCTTGTTCTTCTTTTTTTGCTCATCCATTCTCTACCCCCTTTTATACGAGAACAAATAGTAGGGTATATTTTTATACATATATGATGTAAATATTTCCACGATTTCTATTTGTTTTTATTATATATCACCAGATTCTAATAAGGTGTCCATGCCAGTTTTTTTGCTTTGCGATAGCGCTTTTCTACTGCGGGCCAATATACGACATTCCACCAATTTTTAATATATTCTTTGCGTTTGTTAGGATACTTCAAATAATAAGCATGCTCCCATACGTCTAAAGGCAAAAGCGGAATCACATCCCATTGGGAAAGGTTTTGATGTTTTTCTGCTTGTAATATTTCTAATCGCTGGGAACGAGGACTATAGACAAGGATTGCCCACCCTCCGCCTTCCACTTTTTCAGCTGCCTGTGAAAAATGCTTTTTAAATTGATGAAAGCTGCCAAAATCACGACATATATCTCTTTTTAAAGAACCGCTTGGTTCGCCACCTCCATTTGGACTCATAACTTCCCAAAATAAGGTATGTAAATAGTGTCCAGCACCATTAAAGGCAAGTTCTCTTTCCCAATGCTTTACAAGGTCATATTGATTGGTAACTCTTGCTTTTTCTAACATTTTTTCTGCTTTGTTCAGATCTTCGACATATTTTTTATGGTGTTCGTCGTGATGAATATACATCGTCTGCTCATCGATATATGGTTCCAAGGCATTGTAAGCATAAGGGAGTGGAGGTAATTTGTGCTGCCCAATAGGGACTGGATCATAGACATGAGTTTCGCTTGTCTCTTCATCACTCAGATAGGCATTTGTATAGAAAGGGGCGAAGTTCTCTTCTTGAATAGAAGCGTATTCTTTCTCGATATCGACTAACTTCTTCAGATATTGATAATA
Organism: Shimazuella alba; assembly: GCF_009831235.1. Lineage (GTDB taxonomy): Bacteria > Bacillota > Bacilli > Thermoactinomycetales > Thermoactinomycetaceae > Shimazuella > Shimazuella alba. The sequence continues at coordinate 24,331 of NZ_WUUL01000019.1, forward strand.
ACTATTTGGATCAGGGGTGGAAGAATTAACTTCAGCTTCTAATTTCTTTAGTCTTTTTTTCAATATTTGATGGGAACTATTGTCAAGTTCATATGGGTCTTGCAATAACCAGTTTTGATGAAAACGAATTGTTTCTAATATAGGTTCTTTTAACCATTTTTGATACCACTCTTGGTAACTGGACATATCTTGAATCCCTCCCAATAGGAAAATATGCCAGAAGTGTATCAAGCATGCATAAAAAAGATCCTTTTTAAAAAAGGATCTTTATACTTTATCTAAGAAAGCATGTTTTTCTTTTTTATATTTATCTGTTTTCTTTAGCAGCTTCGGTTGGATTTTGTTACGCTTTTTGTCACGGTGAAAAATAAACCCACCAACAATAAACAATCCGAGTAAAAAGAGGATGAGACCAATAATAAATGTTAAAATGGGAAATGTTTCTCCTGCCGCAGTGGAGAAAAGAATATCTCGCATGAGTGTCCATCCATATACACTGAGTGCACCTGGGATACACATGAGAACAATGGCTATAAGTCTCTGTAACACTTGATTTTGCATGTTTGTCACCTTCCTATAATCACGGTATCATTTTACTTCAATTCCGGCACAATATCCACCTGTGTGGTATGATAGGAGTGTTCTATTTTCGATACATAATCGTTTACAAGATGTAACAATTCTCTTGTTTCAAGAGGGATGACGTATCTAAAAAACCCTTTTCGCGAACGCTATGAGTAGCAATCAATTGGAGAAAAGAGGAATGGTTTTGGGTAAGCTGGCTACTTTTCAAGAAGTACTTTCACAAGCAGAAGCGCTTCCGCCCGTAACAGTAGCAGTAGCAGCTGCTGATGATCAGGAAGTCTTAGAAGCAGTATTAGATGCCAAAAAACACGGAATTGCACAGTTTGAGCTCTATGGGAAAAAAGCAGAAATTGAGCGGATTAGTGCGGAAATAGGTCTTTCGCTTACTGCTACAGAAGTTATTATTGATACCCCAACCGTGCAAGAGGCGTGCAGCGGTGCAGTATTAGCTGTGAGAGAGGGAAAAGCAGATGTTGTGATGAAAGGTATGGTACAAACTGCTGATTTCCTAAGAGCAATTTTACATAAGGAAAAAGGATTGCGAAGTGGGAAAGTGCTCAGTCACGTAGCGACATTTGAAGTGCCTGGTTATGATCGACTCATCCATGTGACAGATCCTGCTTTAAATGTAGTTCCAACACTTCCAGAGAAAGCTCAGATTGTCGAGAATATCGTTGAACTTTGCCATGCACTGGGCTGTGAGGAACCAAACATTGCTGTTCTTGGAGCAGTTGAGGTGGTTAACCCTAATATGCAGGCAACGTTAGATGCTGCTGCTTTGGCGCAAATGAATCGTCGAAAGCAACTCAAAGGCGCTGTTATCGACGGACCTTTTGCGTTGGACAACGCTGTTTCAGTGGAAGCTGCCGTCCACAAAGGAATCGATAGCCCTGTTGCAGGCAGAGCTGATGTGTTGTTGGTTCCTGATATAGAAGCAGGTAACATTTTGTACAAGTCGATGGTTTATTTTGCGAAAGCTAAAATTGGTGCACTTGTACTTGGTGCCAAAGCTCCTGTTGTGTTAACATCACGTGCAGACTCGGCAGAAGCAAAACTTTATTCTATCGCATTAGCAGTTGTCCAAGCAGCAAATTTAAATCGTAGGAAATAAAGGGGATTCCCATGAAATTGTTTGATCGATTACAAGAGAGTAACTATGAGCAATTGGTATTTTGCCAAGATGAGATTTCAGGTTTAAAAGCAATTATTTGTATCCATGACACAACCTTAGGTCCTGCACTAGGCGGTCTAAGAATGTGGAACTATCCATCAGATGAAGAAGCAATCGTAGATGTGTTGCGACTTGCTAAAGGAATGACATACAAAAATGCCGTCGCTGGGCTAAACGTCGGCGGAGGAAAAGCTGTAATTATTGGGGATTCACGGAAAGATAAAAGTGAGGCTCTTTTTCGTATGTTCGGCCGCTATGTAGAAGGTTTAAATGGACGGTATATAACAGCAGAGGATGTAGGGACAACAGAAAGTGACATGGAATTGATTCACTTAGAAACCAGTTATGTTACTGGCTATTCTTCCGCATCTGGATCAGCTGGTAATCCATCACCAGCTACTGCTTTTGGGGTTTATCAAGGTATACGAGCTGCAGCGCAAGAAGCTTTTGGCAGTTCTTCTCTAAAAGGTCGTACTATTGCAGTACAAGGAGTTGGGAATGTAGCCTTTCGCCTATTAGGTTATTTGGCGGAAGAAGGTGCAAACTTGATCGTAACAGATATTCATGAAGAACAAGTAGCTAGAGCAATCGTAGAATATGGGGCATCTTCTGTTTCTCCAGATGAAATATATGATGTGGAATGCGATATTTATGCTCCTTGTGCATTGGGTGCAGTGATCAACGATAAAACGATAGATCGATTGAAATGCAAAATAGTGGCAGGGGCAGCAAATAATCAATTGCATGAGACTCGGCATGGAGAATTATTACAACAGAAGGGTATTTTATATGTCCCAGATTATGTGATCAATGCGGGCGGCGTCATTCATGTTGCAGATGAACTTACTGGGTACAATGAAGAACGTGTGATGCAAAAAGTAGCAGATATTTATGATACAGTGTTAGATATATTTGCTATTTCCAAACGAGAAGGGCTTACTACGCATTTGGCAGCAGATCATCTCGCAGAAGACCGAATTGCCAAAATGAAACATGTACGCAGTCGTTTTAATCGAAATGCGAGGCATGCATTGAATTTAGAAAAAAGCACAAAGTAGTTTTTACAATAAAACAAGCCCAGCCTCTTATAAGGATTGGGCTTGTTAGGTTAATTTGTTTTACGATAAAGGAAACTGTATAGCTGAGCTGTCTTCTATACATAAGTTAGATCAAGGTTGATGCTGCCTTCAAAGGTCAGCGAAATCATTTTTCTTCAGAAACTTTGAAATACAGAAAGAAGTGGGTGCATGACACAACATTATGACTTGGTAGTAGTAGGTGGAGGTCCTGGAGGCTATGTAGCTGCTGCACATGCTGCCGAAAAAGGGATGAAAGTAGCTGTAGTAGAAAAGGATAAAGTAGGTGGAATCTGCCTTCATAAAGGTTGTATTCCGAGTAAATCATTGCTAAAGAGTGCAGAGATGTACCAAGCGATGAAAGAAAGCACATCATACGGTATAGAAGCATCTCATGTAAGGCTTGATATGGAATTGGTACAAAAAAGAAAAGAAGAAGTAGTAGCCAATTTATATCGAGGTGTAAATAATTTGTTGCGTGGACACAAAGTTGATGTATATCATGGTACTGGCAGATTAATGGGTCCTTCTATCTTCTCTCCATTAGCTGGTGGTGCAATAGCGGTAGAAAAACAAGAAGGAGAGGCAGAAATGCTTGTTCCTAAATTTGTGCTGCTTGCTACTGGGTCGCGTCCACGACAGTTGCAAGGTTTAGAAGTTGATCATGAGCATATTCTTACTTCGGATGATGCGCTTGAGTTAAAAGAATTGCCTGCTTCGATGTTGATTGTTGGAGGAGGAGCTATTGGTGTCGAGTGGGCATCCATGTTGAGCGATATGGGTGTGCAAGTAATACTAGTGGAATATGCGGATCGGATCTTACCACTGGAAGATGAAGAAATAAGTAGAGAGATGAAGCGCGTATTGGAAGAGAGAAATGTAACGATATGGACTGATTCTAAAGTTGAAGAGCATAGTGTGCACATGGATGAGGGGCAAGTGACCTTAACTATTTTGCATCATGATTCAGCTACAGAACATACCATCACCATTAATCGAGTACTAGTTTCTGTAGGAAGAGACGCCAATATAGAGGATTTAGGGTTGGATAATACCAATATTCAAGTTGATCGTGGGATTATACAAGTGAATGATTCCTATCAGACAGAGGAAGCGCATGTTTATGCGATAGGAGATGTAATCGGAGGATATCAACTAGCTCATGTAGCATCCCGTGAAGGAATATTGGCAGTGAACCATATGTTAGGGGAGAAAATCGAGTTACTTAACCCTAGCCAAGTACCTAGATGTACATATAGTCGACCAGAAGTAGCGAGCATTGGATTGAGCGAACAAGCTGCGAAAGATCAAGGGTATGAGGTTGTTACGAGTAAATATCCTTTGCGTTACCTGGGTAAGCCTCTTGTTTATGGTAATACACAAGGTTTTATCAAAATAGTTGGAGATAAGAAATCACAAGATTTGCTTGGGGTACATTTGATTGGAGTTCAAGCAACAGAGCTGATTTCAACGGCAAGTTTGGCGAAGTTTTTGGATGCTTCTCCTTGGGAAATAGGACAGGTTATTTTTCCTCATCCAACCTTTTCTGAGGTATTTGGCGAAGCGGCAAAATCATTTTAAATAAAAAGGAGGGGTTATGGTTGAGACATGAACAATTAGGATTAACAAATGAACAAGTATTAGAAATGTATCGATATATGTTGTTATCTAGAAAAGTAGACGAGAAAATGTGGCTATTAAATCGAGCAGGGAAAATTCCTTTTGTCGTTTCCTGCCAAGGACAAGAGGCGACGCAGGTAGGTACTGCTTACGCCTTAGATCGAGAAAAAGATTGGTTATGTCCCTACTATCGCGACCTAGCTATGGTTTTACTATTTGGACAAACAGCCAAAGATCAAATGTTATCTGCATTTGCAAAAGAAGGTGATCCAAATAGCGGAGGCCGTCAAATGCCAAATCACTTTGGTGATCGTCGATTTCGAATTCTTTCCGGTTCCAGTCCCGTTACGACTCAAGTTCTTCATGCAGCAGGAGTAGCTTATGCAGGGAAAATTACTGGAGAAAATCCTGTTGTATTAACTTCATGCGGAGAAGGATCTAGTAACCAAGGGGATTGGCATGAGGCGTTGAACTTTGCAGGTGTACATAAGTTACCAGTGGTCTTTTTGGTTGAGAATAATTTATACGCCATATCCGTGCCATTGAATAAACAACTGGCTGGAGAAAATGTCGCTGCTCGTGGACAAGGGTATGGAATGCCAGGGATTCGTGTGGATGGCAATGATGTATTTGAGGTTTATGAAGTAATGAAGCAAGCAGTAGAACGTGCGAGAAAAGGAGAAGGTCCTACTTTAATTGAAGCGGTATCCTATCGATTAACTCCACACTCTAGCGACGACGACGACCTTGCTTATCGCACAAGAGAAGAAGTAGAAGAAGCAAAACAGAAAGATGGTTTATTTGTGTTGGAAAAATATATAGATGAGCACGAATTATGGACAGATGAGATTAAAGAGGCGATGAAGCAAGAGATAGATACAGAAATTACTGAGGCGATTAAATTTGCTGAAGCAGCACCTCATCCAGATCCTGCTGATTTGTCCAAGCACGTTTTTGCTAGATAGAGAGAGGAGAAAAAGATATGCCAGTAATATCCTATATTGATGCTATTACAGAGGCAATGCGAGAGGAGATGGGCCGTGATAAGCGTGTTTTTGTCTTAGGAGAAGATGTTGGAGTACGTGGTGGTGTTTTTCGTGCAACCAATGGATTAATCGAGTTGTATGGAGAAGATCGTGTCTTAGATACACCTTTGACGGAATCAGCGATCGTTGGTGTTGGTGTTGGGGCAGCAGCCTATGGTCTCCGACCTATTGCAGAAATCCAATTTGCTGATTTCATTATGCCAGCAATCAATCAAATCATCAGCGAAGCTTCAAAGATGAGATATCGATCCAATGGGACATGGGAGTGTCCCATGGTTATTCGCGCTCCTTATGGAGGGGGAATACATGGTGCTTTGTATCATTCACAGAGTGTAGAAGCATTGTTTACAGGAGTACCAGGTTTAAAAATAGTTGCTCCAAGTACACCCTATGATGTAAAGGGTCTGTTACTATCATCTATAAGGGATAATGATCCTGTTCTTTTCTTTGAACATAAAAAACTGTATCGTTTTATCAAAGATGAAGTTCCAGAAACGGAGTATACCATTCCAATTGGGAAAGCTGATGTGAAACGGGAAGGTTCGGATGTTACTGTCATTACATATGGATTAATGGTGCATTACACATTGGAAGCTGCGAAGAAACTTGCTGAAGAAGGTGTTGATGTACATGTATTGGATTTGCGTACATTGATTCCGTTGGATAAAGGAGCTGTTTTAGAAGCAACCAAGAAGACAGGTAAAGTACTTATTGTACATGAAGATAATAAAACTAGTGGATTTGGCGCAGAAGTTGCAGCAGTTATAGCCGAAGAAGCCTTCTTTGATCTAGATGCACCTGTTGGTCGTTTATGTAGCCCAGATGTGCCATCCATGCCATATAATTCAAAGCTAGAGAAGGCATTTATGCTAAACCCTGAAAAAATAGCTGTTGCCATTCGCGAATTAGCAGAACTGTAGTTGATGAGGAGAGGGAAATATGACTATTGATATTGTCATGCCTCAATTGGGTGAAAGTGTTACCGAAGGCACGATCTCTAGATGGCTAAAAAAGCCTGGAGATCTAGTAGAAGAATACGAACCAATATGTGAAGTAGAAACCGATAAAGTGAATACAGAAATACCTTCCTTGTTTAGTGGAACAATGGATCAAATATTTGCAGAGGAAGGGCAGACCGTGGCAGTGGGCGAAGTTATTTGCCAAATGCAAACAAGTCAAGAGAATGTTTCGTCTAAAGTAGAGGCCAAGGAATCTGCCAAACAGACCAATCAGGATACAAAAGAGCAAACAGATGTTGTCTCTATGAAACACCGATATTCTCCAGCAGTTTTACGCTTAGCTGAAGAAAATCAGATTGAGCTTAGCTCATTAACAGGCAGTGGCAAAGGAGGGCGAATTACCCGTAAAGATGTTCTCCGAGCAGTGGAAAACAAAGAAAAACAAGTTCCAATAGAACAACCGAAATCACATTCCTCTTCTTTTAGTGAAAAGACACAGATTCAAAAAGAGCAACCAATTGTACTTGGAGATGACAAAGTAGTTCCTGTCTCTAGTATTCGTCGAACGATTGCCGAGAGAATGGTTAAATCCAAGACAGAAATTCCACATGCATGGACAATGATGGAAGCGGATGTTAGTGGATTGGTTTCCCTTCGCAATAAGTACAAAGAAGATTTTGCGGCCAATGGTATCCCATTAACATTTATGCCTTTCTTTATAAAGGCTACTGTGGATACCTTACGAGAATTTCCCTACGTGAATTCCGTTTGGGCGGAAGATAACATTATCTTAAAAAAAGATATCAATATCTCCGTTGCCATTGCTGCAAATGAGGCATTGTATGTGCCAGTTATCCATCAAGCAGAAGAGAAAAATATTTTTGGGATTGCTCGATCTTTGCAACAATTGATTCATAAGACTCGTACAGGTAATCTTAGTATTGCGGATACAAAAGGCGGCACCTTTACTGTAAATAATACAGGTAGTTTTGGTTCGATAGCATCCCAGCCAATCATCAACCAACCTCAGGTGGCGATTCTTTCTTTTGAATCCATTGTAAAAAAGCCAGTGGTAATTGATGATATGATCGCAATTCGACAGAGAATGAATCTGTGTCTCTCTTTGGATCATCGTGTATTGGATGGGCTGACTGCAGGGCAATTTTTAGCTAGAGTAAAAGAAAGATTAGAATCTTATCAAGCAAATACCCCATTATGAAAATTTCGTGAAGAGAAGAGTGTGTCATCATGTTTGAGGTACAACGACTAGGTACAGTAGCATACCATCCTACATGGGATGATCAAAAGAAACTAGTTCGAGCTCTTGATGAGGGCCAAATCAAAGATCAGCTTCTCTTGCTGGAGCATCCTCATACAGTAACCATGGGTAGAGGAAGTCATATGCAAAATCTCCTCTTGTCTACGCAGGATTATCAAGCAAAGGGAATAGATGTAGTAGAGATTGATCGTGGTGGAGATGTTACCTACCATGGACCTGGTCAATTAGTTGGTTATCCTATCTTTTACTTGGAAAATCAAAGACACGATGCTCATTCCTATTTACGAGATTTGGAAGAAGCATTGATTGTAGCAATATCCAAATTTGGGATCGTGGGTGAGCGTAAAAAGGAACATACGGGTGTTTGGGTGAATGATGAAAAAGTAGCAGCTATTGGAGTCAAATTTCACAAAGCAAGAAAAAAAAGAGGGTACATCACCAGTCATGGATTTGCCTTAAACGTAAACACGGATCTGCGTTATTTTTCTACTATTGTTCCTTGTGGCATTACCGAATATGGGGTAACTTCTCTATCTCGCATTTTAGGGAAAGAAGTAGAGATGGATATCGTCATGGAACATGTCATTGATTCGATGAGGAAAGTTTTTATATAAAAACCGCGGTAAAATTTGTTTTACCGCGGTTCCATCAATCTTAGTATCTGTTGTATACGTAGATAAGAAGTATACCTATCTACCCGCTTACTGAATCCCAATAAATAAGTCATAGAGGGAGAGAAGAGTAACAGCTACCACACCAAGTGTGAATACTCCCCCAATATAAAAACCAGCTGAATTACCAGTCCGCTTGTTGTACATGGTACCTATGATTGCAAGAATACTGGTGATAACAAGTAGTGGGACCATAAAATATTCCATAAACTAATTTCACCTGCTTTCCGTAAACATCCACATAGATGAGTATACTCATATTTGAAATAAAAAAACAATCCCAAAACCATTTTTTAAGACTCGTTAGGAGAAGGTTCTTCTTATACCAATGGAGGAATGACAAATGGAACGTAAAAAGAGTTTTGAAACGCTTTCTGGTATTCCATTAAAGACAGTATATGACGAATCAGATTCACCAAAACATTTACCTAAACCAGGTGAATTTCCATATACAAGAGGGATTCATAAAAATATGTATCGCAGTAGACTCTGGACGATGCGACAATATGCTGGATTTGGTTCAGCGGAAGAGACGAATAAACGTTATCGATATTTATTAAAACAAGGTCAAGCGGGTTTAAGTGTGGCTTTTGATCTGCCAACCCAGATTGGCTATGATTCTGATGACTCGATGAGCATAGGGGAAGTTGGTAAAGTTGGGGTTGCTATTGATTCACTAACGGATATGGAGAAATTATTTGAAGGAATTCCATTAGATCAGGTTAGTACATCCATGACAATTAATGCTCCAGCATCGATACTGTTAGCGATGTATATGGTTACAGCTGAGAAACAAGGTGTGGACCCTAAAAAAATTATGGGTACGATTCAAAATGATATTTTAAAAGAATATATTGCTCGTGGAACCTATATTTTTCCTCCGAAACCTTCTATGCGATTGATTACAGATGTATTTCAATATTGTATGGAACATACTCCTCACTTTAATACGATTAGTATCAGTGGTTATCATATACGCGAAGCAGGTTCAACAGCTGTTCAAGAAATTGCATTTACATTGGCAAATGCAATTGCTTATGTAGAAGCCGCTGTGAAAGCTGGCTTAGATGTGGATCAGTTTGCTCCAAGGCTCTCTTTCTTTTTCAACGCACACAATCATTTTTTGGAAGAAATCGCAAAATTCCGTGCTGCTAGACGGATGTGGGCTACCATTATGCGTGATCGGTTCCATGCAAAATTACCAAAATCGATGCAATTGCGGTTTCATACCCAAACAGCAGGTTCTACTTTAACAGCGCAACAACCAGATAACAATATTGTACGAGTAACTTTGCAAGCGCTTGCATCTGTGCTAGGAGGTACCCAAAGCCTGCACACCAACGCAAGAGATGAGGCATTGGCGCTTCCCACAGAAGAGTCTGCGAGAATAGCTTTACGTACGCAACAAATAATCGCACACGAAAGTGGAGTTGCTGATACGGTAGATCCTTTTGGTGGATCATATGTCATTGAGAGCTTAACCGATGAAATCGAAGAAGCTGCTGGGTCGTATTTGAAACAGATTGAAGAGTTAGGTGGCGCTGTTGATGCAGTAGAGCAAGGCTTTATGCAACGCGAAATCCGCAAAGCTGCTCTTGCTACTCAGCGTGACATCGAGTCGACTGAACAAATTATTGTTGGAATGAATCAGTTTAAGATAGAGCATGAAGAACCTCCAGAATTATTACGGGTAGATCCAGCATTATCTGATAAGCAAATAAAATCATTAAAAAAAATAAAATCAGATAGAAATAGCGAAGCTGTACAAATAGCACTTCAACAATTACAACAGGCAGCAAGCCAAGATGATAATTTGATGCCATTTATTTTAAATGCGGTTCGTGTATATGCGACAGTTGGCGAAATATGCAATTCCTTGCGCAAAGTATTTGGAGAATACACTGTTTAGAAAAGGAGCAACTCGATGCGTAAACCAATTCGTGTATTAATTGCAAAACCAGGTTTGGATGGACATGACCGTGGAGCACTGATTATTGCCCAAGCACTGCGGGATGACGGGATGGAAGTGATATACACAGGAATCAGGCAGACACCTAGTCAAATTGTAGCGACAGCTATTCAAGAAGATGTAGATTTGATTGGATTGTCCTGTTTGTCTGGTGCGCATAATGAACTTTTTTCGGAAGTTGTGCGCTTATTAAACGAACAGGGTGCCCCAGACATACCTATTTTTGCAGGTGGAGTAATACCTGCATCAGATATTCCTTATCTCAAAAAAATTGGGATTAAAGAAGTTTTTCCTCCAGGCAGTACCATCAAAGAAACAATCGCATTTATCCGACAAATGTTTTCGATGGAGGGATAGATTTGAGCATACGGAAAATAAGTCACATCGGAATAGCAGTCAATTCCCTTGACGCGTGGATACCGTTTTATCGAGATATACTAGGTCTTGCATTTTTAGGAGAAGAGGTTGTGGATAGTGAACAAGTGCGAGTAGCTTTTTTTCAGATAGGTGAAAGCAGAATTGAATTACTCGAACCGACGGATGACAGCAGTGCTATCGCCAAACATATCGAAAAAAGAGGCGAAGGGTTTCATCATATAGCTTATGAAGTGGATCATATTGAACAAGATCTGGAGAACTTGCAAAAGCAAGAAATTTCGCTCATTCATCCTGTCCCGAAAAAAGGAGCTCATCAAACCAAAATTGCTTTTCTTCACCCTGCTTCAACTGGAAAAGTTTTAACAGAGCTTTGTGAATCCCTAATACAGGAGGATTAACTGATGCAGAAAAAAATTGATGAACTAGATCGCAGACGTGCAGAAATAGTCGCAGGTGGCGGCGAAAAACGTATTGCAGCTCAACACAAACGAGGAAAACGAACAGCTCGTGAGCGAATTGAGATGCTGTTAGATGAAGGCTCGTTTGTAGAGTTAAACCCATTTGTACAACATCGAATGACTGCTTTTGGTATGGATAACGAATCAGCACCTGGTGAGGGGGTGGTGACTGGCAGTGGGAAAATAGATGGCAGGCTAGTTTATTTATTTGCACAAGATTTTACGGTTTTTGGGGGAGCCCTAGGAGAGATGCATGCGATGAAAATTGCTCGTATCATGGATTTAGCAGCACAAAACGGAGCTCCAATAATTGGATTAAATGATTCTGGAGGTGCTCGGATTCAAGAAGGAGTACTTTCCCTTGACGGTTATGGGCATGTTTTTCGACGTAATGTTTTATATTCAGGAGTAGTCCCACAAATTTCTGTTATTCTAGGTCCTTGTGCAGGAGGTGCAGTCTACTCTCCAGCTCTAACAGACTTTGTATTTATGGTAGAACAGAAAAGCCAAATGTTTATAACAGGACCAAAAGTAATTGAAACCGTAACCAAAGAGAAAATTACCGCAGAAGAACTAGGTGGCGCCAATATTCATGCTAGTCTTAGTGGAAATGTACACTTTACCTCCCCTTCTGAAACAGAAGTTTTTGAAAATGTTAGTAGGTTATTAAAATATTTACCACAAAACAACACAGAATTACCTCCTGAACAAATGGTGACAGAACAAGATGATTGGATAGAAGATTTAATAAATGTAGTTCCAACAGAAGGAATGAAAGCCTACGATGTAAAAAAAGTAATAGAGCGCATTTTTGATAATGGTGACTTTTTAGAAGTACATCAAAAATTTGCTCGTAATCTGGTTGTTGGATTTGCCCATTTAAATGGAAAATCGGTAGGAGTGGTTGCAAATCAACCAAAATTTATGGCAGGGGGGTTGGATATTGATGCATCTGACAAACTAAGTCGTTTTGTCCGGTTTTGTGATTGTTTTCAAATACCGCTCATTACGTTTGTGGATGTCACTGGTTTTTTCCCTGGCGTGAGTCAAGAACATCGCGGAATTATTCGACATGGAGCAAAAATCTTGTATGCATATACGGAAGCGACTGTTCCAAAGATTACCGTGATCCTGCGAAAAGCTTATGGAGGAGCATATGTGGCACTCAATAGCAAGTCAATTGGTGCAGATATTGTTTATGCTTGGCCATCTGCTGAAGTAGCAGTAATGGGACCAGAAGGTGCAGCCAATATTATTTTTCAGCGTGAGATCGATCAGAGCAATACCCCAGAAGAGATGAGAAAAGCCAAGATAAGTGAGTACAAAGATCAATTTGCGAACCCTTATGTAGCTGCTGCGTACGGTATGGTAGATGATGTAATTGATCCGAGAGAGACGAGACTAAAGTTAAAGCAATCGTTAGAGATGTTGGAGCACAAACAAGTTGATATGCCTAGGAAAAAACATGGTAATATCCCCTTGTAATAATTCTGTAAAGTACGTATAATATAAATGTAATAATATGAGCTGTCCTACCTACATCCGAGATGAAAATCAACTAAATTTCAAATAAATAACTGTACCTGTTCGTTTTAATCTGAGCAAATCTCCTCCTAAACACAATATAGGAGCATATTCGTATTTGCGAAAACATGGTCTATTCGATTGGGGGACAAAAGAAACGTGATTTTAACTATTCAGAGAAATCGAAATAAAAGCTATGTTATTGGTGTCATAGCATATAACAACAGAAAGGAGAGCTACATGTACCTATTTTGACTAGTGGATAGGTACAATACGGCAGGACTTGTCGGAATTAACGCCTCTGGAGTGTTACACCAAACGCGAACCATGCGACACGTAGAAAGAGGAAAAATGTAGACTCGTAGGAAAACAGAACGGAGAAAATGAGTCTATATTAAAAAGTAGCATACAGTACGGTGGTAAATAAAAATCGGTTAATCGACGAATTTATTCGGTTGGTGCAAATAGACAGTGAATCAGGAAATGAACGTGCAATTTGTGATTTTTTGAAGGAGAAACTATCTTCTCTAGGATTAGATGTTGTGGAGGATTGCTCTGCTGCGTTTACCAAGCACAGTGCGGGAAACTTAATCGCTACTTATACAGGTAGTATTGCTGATGCTCCAACCATCTATTTCACATCGCATATGGATACTGTAGCGCCAGGCAAGAAGGTGAAACCTTCAATACTCGGAGATTATATCGTGACGGACGGTACAACCATTCTGGGTAGTGATGATAAAGCAGGAATAGCAGCTATTGTGGAGGGAATACGTCTTCTGCGTGAGTTGAATATACCTCATGGAAATTTACAATTTGTCTTCACAGTTGGGGAAGAGTCTGGTCTAGTGGGTGCTCGTCACCTAGACAAATCCTTAATGGAAGCAGAGTACGGCTTTGCTTTTGACGCTGGGGGACAAGTAGGAGAAATTATAACTTCTGCACCTGCACAGGTAAAGATCGAAGCAGAAATACATGGGAAAGCTGCTCATGCAGGATCTAGCCCAGAAGCTGGAATCAGTGCTATCCAAGTTGCAAGTCAAGCAATCTCTAAAATGAAATTAGGAAGAATAGATGCAGAAACGACTGCTAATATTGGGATGTTCCAAGGCGGCATCGCAACAAATGTAGTACCTGAGTATGTAAAAATTTTTGCAGAAGCAAGAAGCAGAGATGAAAAAAAATTAGTACATCAAGTGGAAGAAATGGTTATGGCTTTTGAGTTAACCGCAAAGCAAATGGGTGCAAAAGCAGAAGTGGAAACAAAATCATTATATCCTGGCTATTTCTTTACTGAAGAAGATCTAGTTGTCCAAAAAGCGATAGCAGGTGTGAAAAAAGTAGGTCGTACCCCACACCTTGGTGTAAGTGGTGGAGGTAGTGACGCAAATGTTTTAGCAGGTTATGGTATCCCAACTGTGAACCTGAGTATTGGTTACGAAAATATTCATACAACAAATGAACGGATGTCGATTCCTGAGTTAGTAAAAGCAGCAGAATTGGTGGTTGCGCTCGTAGAAGAAAGCGCCCACTAATGAAAATGTAGAATAGCGCAGTTATCTACACTTTACTGCTTTAGTGTGTAAATGGACTTATATATTTATCCAAAGAACAGCCCGATAATTTTTCGGGTTGTATTTATTTTGTCTATAAAAGGTATACTGGGAACAGCACGCTTGCATAGTCAGACGGCGACTATTATAGGTGTCGTATTATCAATGAAAAATGGAATTGTAGTTGCAACAATGCCTTATCGATTAAAAAGTAAAAAAGCAAGAAAAATGCTGAGTTATAGGTACTCAGCATTTTTACGTGTGAAAAGATTCTAATAAAATCAAAATGGAACTATAATAAAAATAAGCTATCGTCTTCAGATGGAAAAGAGAAGGAAGATGAAAAAGCGAAATGCTACAGAGGAAGATCTCGCTGATATTCACCAGACAGGTATCCAATATCTATTGGATAAATTTTGCAGAAAAAGGGAGGCGTCTAGTCACCAACTAGAGGAATATTATCAATTTATAAACCTAGACGAGAAAAGCCTGCAAGCCAGTTTTGTGCCAGTACTTTTCTGGGATAAGGTGCTTTCAGATTTTGAAAGAAGTGCAAGACTACTACCTTAAAAGATACGAGAAACTCCAGGTATTGAGGAATCAAAGAGAGCTGGCTTGATTTGTTCTCCAAATCTTTTGCTGGATCTGTTGGGGGTAGATGCTGTAATTCTGCTAACTGGCGATTGCGGAGCTGGAAAAAGTTTTTTGGTTAATCAGCTTCGTACTGGTTTGGAAAATCTCCCTATCACAGATCTAGTTTTCGATGAATATTCTCTCGATTGGAACGATCTCCGCGTACCGTGCTTCATGTGATTGATCCAGATGAGTTTCTGGGAAATGGTGACTGGAAAGGAGAAGTCCCTGAAGAAGAAGCAGATCCTACCATGGAATTTGCGCTAGATAAACTCAGGGAAGTACTCCCAAAACCTGGGGTCGTCATTATCACTGATGCAGGTCCCAATCGTGGACAACGTGAAGCGATTCTCCGTCTTGTGAAGCATATCCGACCACTTGCAGAAGTACATTCAGTATTGGTTGAGACAGCTCCACTTGTAGCAATGGGAAGAAACTGGACACGCAAACGGACTATTCCTCATGAAATTTGGCGCAGGGTCCATTTGGAGTACAAACAAACCTTTTATCGGATGGTGAAAAGCGGAGCTTACCCAAGATGGGAAGTTTACGATGCAGATCCTACTTGGTATGAGGATCTGCTTGATAAGTACTATCGATGTTCATACATCACACCATCTGGAGAGCAGTATAGATACCAATTTATAGGATTCACACAGGAGTATAAAGAAAATGTTCTTCCTCTTTTCGTGATGGGAATGGGGGAACAGTGGTCAATGGTAAAAAGAAAAATTTATTGCCATGAACATCACCCCTGTTCTCATGTGTCTGCATTTGGTCAAAAGTGCTGTTCCTTTGCTCATTCCAAGTTGGTTCGATGTGGGCAATTTTGTGGGAATTGCAAGGATCATTGTCCCCATATGCGCAAGAGGATCATAATTTGAAATCTCAAACGTCTAGAGGATCTACATGACGGTACCACACGTTGGTACCGTCGTGCTGCGTTTATAAACACAGTTACTACTATCTTTTTTTACCATAAGTAAGAAAAATAATTTTTTTAGAATAGAAGAAAGATTCCCCTTTCTATCGATCTTTCTGAAAGAGTTCCCACTTCAAGCTTGCTAAGTGGGTGTGGTGAATGTTGGTTCGGCGTTAGCCGAAAGGAATTGGTTCGGAATATTTTCTTTTTTGTTTCCGAGTATATCCTCAGCCTTAAAAACAAGAAAGGATAAAGAAACGAATGCACCAAGCATCCCGTTTTCGTTTGTATTCAACCATTTCCTAGCAAAATGGAACGATACCTAACAGGGAAACGGGGACAGAGCTCATCTATTCGATTTGCGCCAAGCTTCTCACTTCCTTGGAACAACCAGATGGAATGTCTAAAAAGAAGCGGATGCCATGCGTTGCAATCCTCTTTACGGAATCTCGAGGATGCGTTTCAACGGTTTCTTCCAAAGCAAAACAATGCCCTTCGTTTCAGCAAACGGAACTTACTCCAGTCTTACACCACCAAGATCGAAAAGAAAAATCAATTACCAGAAGGGAGTATCAAGGGAAATAAGATCAAACTCCCTAACTGGGCTGGGTAAAGCTTGCCAAGTCAAAGGAAGTAGAAGGGCGTATTCTCTCTGCAATTGTTCGCCGTACGCCTTCGGGAAAATACTTGGTTTCGGTTCTTGGTGAGAGGAACTATTGTTCTTATGTTCCAGCTAAGCGGGAAGCGGTGGGAGTCGCCCATGGCTTGAAAGATTTCGCAATACTCTCGGATGGTACAAAAGTGAGGACAAACTGTTTTTTTTGTCCATATGAAAAGAAATTTACAAAAGCCCAACAAAGTATCTAGATGTACCAAAGGAGGTTCCAACTGGAACAAAGCCCGCATCAAAGTAGCTTGCATTCATGAGGAGATAGTGAATCCCCGTCATGATTTTCTTCACAAACTGTCTACGAAACTGATTCACGAAAACCAAGTAATCAGCATCGAAGCCATACAAGTGAAGGATACGGTGAAGAATCACAAATTAGCAAAGTCGATCACAGATGCTTCCTGGTCTGAATTCATCGAGATGTTGGCGTATAAGGCGGAATGGTTCGGGAGAGCCCTTGTAAAAGTGGGGAAAGCCTTCCCATCGAGTCAACGATGTTCTTGTTGTGGATACCGCAACAAAGATATGAAAAGTCTTAGAGCATGGAGATGTCCGGAATGCGGTTCCAATCATGATCATATATCAACACAGCTAACAACATCTTGCAAAAAGATAGGAGATTCATTGACGCTGGGATGGCGGTTTATACTTAGTAAATATCCTGTCCGTAGACGGAAGTTCCTAAGAATCCCCCACCTCAAGCGTTAGCTAGGTGGTGGGAGCGTTCAAATTTCTTTTGGATTCAAAGTCATTGCATTAATAGGTCCACAGAAAGTGAGCAAGGTCATCTGATGTGCCATTTCATGAGGGGAATAAGGCATTCCTTGTTCCAACCAATAGATTACTAAACCTAGATGTGCTGATGTAATATATTGCAAAACTAGGGGTTGGTGAACTAGCATTTGGCTTTTTTTCTGTTTGTTTTTATTCATCTCTTCCAGTATGGTTTGAGAAACTCTTTTTACAAGACGATGGTGGAAAAGCGGTATTCCTTTTTTGCCGAGCATTGTTTGGTAAAAGTCAGCATGTTCTTGGATATAAGAAAAAATTCGAACAAAAGAAGGATTGGGTTCGTGAATATATTTTTTTGCCGGGCGTAAACTTATTGGTTTCACGGTATCAATCATTCCTTGAAGATGAGTATCCATCATTTGCTCTAACAAATCCCATTTATCTGGATAATGTTGATAAAAAGTGGAGCGATTGATGCCAGCTCTTGTTGCGAGATCACGAACACTGATTTGATCAAATCCTTTTTCTTCGATTAAGGTAAGACAAGCTGATTGCAGTGATTTTTTCGTGCGAATTGCACGTGGGTCTTTGGGATGAGAAACCATCTTTTTCCTCCTTTTTAAACAGATTACTTGATTGTGTTGTTTAAACAACAGATTAGAAGAGACTGTGGGTGGTTAGAGAAAATAATTACGATACAATAAGATTATAATCATCTAACTATTCCAAATGGAAATTACATTGATTAGGAGGAATCTTTAAATGAAAAAAGAAGTTTCTCTTTCATCCTTTCTCATCTCACTGACTCTTCCTACTACGATGACTGTAATTGTGCCATCTATTATTTTATATTTTTTCGATGAGAATAACTTTTCTTTTGGTCTCCATGCTTGGTTGGGTATGCTTATCCTAATAACAGGACTTTCTTTAGTGACTATCACTATTGGTCTATTTAAACGTATTGGAAAAGGAACCTTAAATCCACTTGATCCTCCAAAAAAATTAGTGATAGCTGGTCCCTATCGATATGTTCGAAATCCGATGATCACAGGGGTTTTGCTTGTTCAATTGGGAGAGTCTATTATGTTTACTTCGTTTGAGCTATTAATCTGGTTTTTTGGTTTCTGGATGGCAAATCAAATATATTTTATATGGAAAGAAGAACCTCAATTGTTAAAACGATTTGGTCCAGATTATCAAGAGTACAGAGAAAATGTTCCTAAGTGGGTTCCTCGTTTTTCTCCATGGTTAAAAGATAAAAAATAGTTTTTTCATAAATGTAAGGAAAGAAAAAGACCGTCTATTGCGGTAGATGGTCTTACCTTTCAGCATTGTTTAGATCTCATTAGTTATGGACACGATACTTTTTCTAGTATTATTATAATGAATTTCTAGTAATCCGAGCAAAGGCGAGGTTTATTCGAAAGAAGATTCCCACACCATTTCAGGAACCAGAGTAAAGATCCGCTTTAAGTGAGTGTGAGACCCAGTCTGAATAGTTAGTTTCTAACTACCCAGATATCTTTTATACGAACTAAAATAACTGGATGTCATCAAATTGAAAAATATGACTTAGGACAACAAATCCCTGATACGAATGTTTTTATTGATACTAAAACAATTTTTCTTATTGAAAACTTGTATTTTTTGATTAGTGATTCTAAAATGAAAATAGGAACATTCGATTCGCACTTGGAGGTCGAGATGACTGGGGTTCTGAACAAGACGGATATCCGCGACGTGGTCGAAAACGCTGCTGACAGGATCATCGAGGAGCGAGTTCGCGGAGAGATCGCGTTCCTCAACGAGTCGATGGTTCCTGGAGGGGAGATCTTTGAAGAAGTGAAGAAGGTTTACTTGGCAGAGGCCGAGCGATGGGGGATCAACGCCAACAACACCAAGAAGTTGGCGGACGGTCACACCGCTGCCGTGATCAACAGCGTTCTCACCCGACTACTCCGAAAGGCGTTCGGTGGCTGATCGTCTCCCTTCAGACGTGGCTCAAACGGCGGACTTTTGATCAATCTTAATGGATCAAAAGTCCGCCGAGTATTTAAAAGAAAGCAGTTTTGAATTTATTAGGATATATTTGTACTTACCATATTGTAGACATAGCAACAAAAAATAATGAAAATTCTTCAAAGCCCAAAACAACCAACTGCTAGATTACAAGTGATTGGTTGTTTGTGCATAAAATTTTTAAAGTACTTTTTTAGGTGACTACAAGAAGAAGTCATGTTAGGCTGGTAAAAACTTTTTAATACACCGCTTATGGAAAAGATTATTCTAAAAATAAAAGATGTACTCAGACATGGAGAATGCTTAGACCCTTTATTTTTTTGAAAGAAGGCAGAGAATGAGCAAATCTGAAGAAAATCGAGAAACGGACTATAGAAGATTCTTAGATCGATTTCAAACATTACCTAACTCATATAAGTATGGGTATAAGATTTACCGAAAATATGGGATAAGCATTTATATTTATGGAACTTACATATCTATGTCCAGTTACGAGGACAAAGATGCTTGTACATCAATATGCGCAGGTTTGTGGGCGATTTATCCTCCGGATATGCATAATCCCTCAGCCTTTGGAGTATCGGAAAAAGAGAAGTATTTTTTGTGGGACGGATTAAAAAAAGTAAGTGAGTGTATTATACATAAGTCGCCTTATCAATCAGATACATTAATCGTCATACACTTTATTGCCTCCCACGATTGTCACTATCAAGAAGAAGGATTGACTCCAGCTATTATGATGTGGGCTGCAAATGCTTTTGGCTTTCAACCTCCACAAATCGATGCCCGTTTTAATGAAGAACTAGGTAAAGTCGAATTTATGTTTAATAATTAAAGGGTGAGAGAATACATCAAGCTATGGTTTTACATGTCAAGTTGTTGCAGCGGGTCCATATAGATAGGCATATAATAAAACTCCCTAAAACTTGTTCTTGAACGCAAGGTTAAGGGAGCCTTATAAACTGAAAGGTAATTTTTAAATTAATGCAACTGCCTATTTTCGACAAGTGAGCGAAGTAAAGGGACAACAAAGAACAATGCAAAAACGAATAAAAATATTGTAATTCCATAGATGCCAAACAGTGATAATTGCTCTTTCAACCATCCAGCGATAAAACTGGCTATCACCAAAGATGCAGTATACATAGGAACGAGAATACCGGTGACTCTTCCAAAATAATTGGTTTGAGTTTTTTGTAAAATTAATGTATTGAGCCCAATCTGGATACTGGGCATCATAAGCCCACAAACAAACTGAGCCAATAAAGTCAACCACAGCTGTGTAGATAAAACCGCTGTGCTCCAACCAATCGCATTCACGATGATCCCCACAAAGATGAATTGTTGTGGTGTAACCTTTTTTGCGAGTATCATGATTAGAAGACCACTCAAGATGGTACCTGCTCCGTTAGCTGTTAGCAGCCATTGAAGATATTCGGTGCCTAATTTCAATCTCTCTGAAACCAAAAACACATTTAATGGTTGGACTAACCCAAATGCTAAATAGGTTACAACAAAACACCCACTTAATTTCTTTAACATTTTCTTAGACAATACATAGTGAAAACCATGCTTCATTTCAAGAAGAATTGGTGGTTTTTCAATCTTTTCTTCTGTTTCCTGATCCGCTGGGAGTAAAATTTGAATTACAGCCGATATGATATACATGGTGCCCATTAAAGCAATGGCTATGTTAACACCATAATTTTGAAAAACAAATGTACCAAGTATCGGACCAACCAAAATAAATACGGAAAAAACAGTTTGATAGATAGAGATCCCTGCTTGCATTTGATTATCTCGTAAATTCTTCTTAAAAAGCTTTAGTCCAGCAGGCTGTGAAAACTGCATTAAGGCGGCATAAGCTAAAGGGAGTAAGTACACAGCTTTCCAAGAGAAAAATATAACTAAGATTAAAACCGTAAACACAAATACAGCATTTAACAGATCGCACAATATCATTTTTCTTTTTGGTGGCAACCGATCTGCGAATGTACCCCCTATAAAGGAAAAGAGCACAACTGGTGCAAATTCTGCAACAGTTAACATCGATATTGCAACAGGATCGTTGTGTGTCTTTGCCATTATAAACATCATAACGGCATAAAAGCGAATCCAGATACCCGCTTGACCAAATAATGTAGCAGCAACAATAACCCATACCACTCTATTATGGAATAAAGCTGATAATTTCAGCCCAATAAGTCTTTGGTTTTCCATAAAGAAGCCTCCATTGTTTCATTTCTCCTACGAATCTAATGTTAGAAATGAATGTCATATTCCATCAGTTTTGCAGTTGTTTTTGCTACTTCGATATCCAATAGACGCTTTACAATATGCAAAGACATATTAATACCTGCAGAAACTCCAGCCGCAGTAAGGATGTTGTCTTCATCAACAAATTTAACATTTTGCACGACAGTAGTTTCGGGAAATCTACTTTCTAGTTCTTTTAGGCTGGCCCAATGTGTTGTCGCTCGTTTCCCAACTAGTAAACCAGCTTCAGCCAATAGAAAAACTCCAGTGCAAACGGACGCCATAATCTGAACACTTTTTATCCTTTTACTTATCCATTCCATCACTTTTTTGTTTTTAAACTCTTTTAAGGTTCCTGGTCCACCTGGAATAATGATAATGTCAAAATGTGGAGCAGAATGAAAACTATAATCGGGTTGAATCTTTAAACCGTTTCTTGCTAAAATGATTTGTCCCTTTTCAGAAAAAGTAGTGACTTGAAAGGGTTTTTTTCTACTATTTTGAACTTGATTGAATTCAGTAACAGAAAAAACTTCAAATGGACCTGCAAAATCTAGCACCTCTACATCTTCGAATAAAAATATACCTACATCTAATGTTTTCATGGTTTTATCTCCTTTTTTCATTTTGTCAACAAAACACACAATAACTTAGAAAGATCTAGGTTGCATGATTCGAAAGAGCTATCTTATTCAAATAACTTTTTTTATTTGGAAAAAAATAAATAGTGATGTCAAGAATGAGCTAGGTATTCCCCTTTTTGAGCGAAATGGACGTAATCTGAATTCTTAATAAATAGGGAAAATACTTTTACCAACGAGCAAAAGCATCACTATACGAAATTGAAAAAGGGCGAAAAGAAATTGAAAGTCTTGTCAATTCCACTTCAGGAGTAATCACTATTAGTTTCCTCCATATGCTTGGAGCACATCTTATCCCTTCTTTGTTTCATTCTTTCAAAAAAGATTTTCTTGACATTCAATTTGATTCACATCAAGATTCTCCATTGGTATTACTACCCCTGATTTTATAAATAGCCACTACTCTTGGCATTTATTAGGGAAGTTTGAACTTTTCCTTACACTCCCACTCGATCATAAAAGGGCTAACAAGAAAAATATCTATTTAGAAGAAATAGGAGATGAGCCTTATATTGGCTTAAAGTCATCATATGGGGTGGGTTCTATGATCGATACCATGTTTGCGAATCAACAAATAACGCCAAGAACTGTATTCCAAGCTGACGAGTTGGACACAGTAGCTGGTTTGGTCTCTACAGGGCTTGGTATTTCTTTTCTGCCAAAAACTATTAGCCTTCAAAGTTTTCCATTGGTCTGGTTACCAGTAACTGCACCTGAATGTGAGGTTTCTGTTAGTGTTATTTGGAAAAAAGGCGATTTTTTTCCGAAGTATCCAAAATATTTCTTAATTTCGTTCCGAATAGTTAGAATCAGAATAGGTATTTTTACCAGATTAAAAATACCCAGCCAAACGAAAGTGAGGTTGGGTATTTTTTGCATTCTTATTCATCTGTTCTTCACCTAGGTTGAGAAAGGAAATCCGCTGTTTTTTGATCATCTTCATTCCTTGTAATCAATTAAATTATGGATTTAAATGCGTTGGAATAAATATATATTGTTCCTTATGATTAATTTGAAATTAGTTATATTCCATTGTCTGCTAATAGGGAAAGGAGTTTTTGCCGGTGTACGAAAAACTATACCTAATTGATTTTTTTGTTTTAATCCTATTACTTTTGTTATGGGCTATTGTTGTCAATCGTCTGAGTCGTCTTCGCTTCCGAAACACAAAA
>NZ_WUUL01000002.1 GCF_009831235.1 Shimazuella alba
TTTAAAAAAAGTTTCTCCCCTATTAGTTAGCTCATTCAAAACAACCACTATTAGAATTAAATTTGATAAATCGAAAATACATAAATCTATACTTGAAATCTTCACTATTCTTACTTAACATTAAATTATCAAACCAACAGCAAGAATCCTTGAGGGAGAGTAGATATGGAGCAGTACACTCGTCGAATCAAGTTCAAGGCTGCGCCCCAGGGCTCGCAGGACTTCAAGACCATCGAGATCGATGAAGAATGGCTGGAGACCGCGCCGAGGCACAGCCAGAACTTCTGGAACTCCGAGACTCGAAAGATCACAATCTGGAACTTCGCAGAAGGTGAGTGGCGAATCGGCTCCAGTGATGAGTACATCTCGGTCGAACCCCAGAAGAGTGGACTCCTGAAGCTCACCTGGGGAACCAATACCAACATCGAAGCCATCTTCCCGGATGGCCTCACCTACTGATCCGAGCTGTTGGTGCGCCCCGTCGATCATTGATCGACGGGGCGCGCTACTTTATTAAAAGATAACTTCACTTCTTCTTAATAGGGATCAGCTTCATGGCCTTTCTTTATCGCATCTTGTACAGCTTGTTCCCCTGCTCTACTACCGAGAGATTTTTGACTTGACCCTCCTTTAGGAGCTCTTTTTATTCCTTCTCGCAAACGGTGCCCATATTCCTCATCTGCCTCTTCTGCTAGAGCGATCATTGCCTCTTGAATTCGACGATCACTAGGAGCTAGTGCAGACACCAGATTAGAAATTAACTCATCTTTCTCCCAGTCTTCAAATTGACGATATGTTTCCCCCGCCTGTTTGGTGTTATTTTGACGATCAATCGATTGACGTACCAGATTGCCCTCAACACGCGGAGTATGTTCTTGTCCAGATTGATTTGCTTCTGTCAGTCCTCCTAAAAAGGACGGCTCATAATTAATATGTGGATTTTGACTAGGTGCATTGTCGACTACATATTGCATCTGTCCACCGCTTTGATTTGTGGCAACATCTTTTTTCGGAGCATTAATAGGAAGTTGTAAATAGTTTGCTCCTACACGATACCGCTGTGTATCCGAATAGGAAAAAGTTCGTCCTTGCAACATTTTATCGTCCGAAAAATCCAATCCATCGACCAATACTCCAGTCCCAAAAGCCACCTGTTCTACTTCTGCAAAATAGTCTTCCGGATTTTTGTTCAGTACCATTTTTCCCACTGGCAACCACGGAAACTGTTCTTCCGGCCAAAGTTTTGTATCATCTAGTGGGTCAAAATCCAATTCGGGATGTTCTCCATCATTCATGATCTGTACAAGTAGTTCCCATTCTGGGTAGTCCCCATTATCAATCGCCTCATACAAATCTTGTGTTGCATGATTAAAATTTTTCGCTTGAATTTCTTCTGCTTCTTTTTGGGTTAAATTTTTAATTCCTTGTTTTGGCTCCCAATGATATTTAACCAAAACTGCTTCTCCTTTTTGATTAACCCATTTGTATGTATTCACACCAGAACCTTGCATCATTCGATAATTTGCCGGTATACCCCATGGGGAATATACAAACGTGACCATATGAAAAGTCTCTGGGGAGTTAGCACAAAAATCAAAAAAACGTTCGTTATCTTGGATGTTAGTAACGGGATCTGGCTTAAAAGCATGAACCATATCAGGAAACTTCATCGCATCACGGATAAAAAATATTTTCAAATTATTCCCCACCAAATCCCAATTGCCATCCTCTGTATAAAACTTCACAGCAAAACCACGAGGATCACGAAGTGTTTCTGGAGAATGTCCACCATGGATAACAGATGAAAACCTCACAAATACAGGTGTTCTTTTGCCTTTTTCTTGAAATAATTTTGCACGAGTATATTTGGAGACTGGGTCTTTTCCAACTGTTCCATAGGATTCAAAATAGCCATGCGCACCTGCACCACGAGCATGAACAACACGTTCTGGAACTCTTTCACGATCAAAATGACTTATTTTTTCAATGAAATCGTAGTTTTCTAATGTAGCAGGACCACGATTACTAACCGTTCGGATGTTCTGATTGTTTGTAATCGGATGACCTTGTCGATTAGTCAAAGTTCCTTCGGTATCTTTTTGTCCTTGATTTACCTTGTCGTGTGCCAATAAAATCCCACCTTCTCACAAAAATGTACGATCCTCTATTTATCGTAACCATATTTTTACATATCATCCTAAAAATAAGTATAAATCAAAAAAATGGGTTGACTTGAATAAAAGTCAACCCATTATCTATTATGAAGCTTAATCTTCTTTCTTATACTCTTTTTCCCAAAAGTCTGCGTTTTTTATTCCTAGAGCATTTGGATTAAAGATTGGATCGAGTCCTTGTTTCCTTTGCTGTTCATAATCTTTTAAGGCTAATAATGCTGGTTTTGCAAGGATTAGTATCGCTATTATATTTAGCCAAACCATAATTCCAAGCCCAACATCACCTAACGCCCAAGCTAATGCTGCTGTTTTTACAGATCCATAGAATGTTCCTCCTAAAATAACAAGCTTTAAGAGAAGCAACGGCAACTTACTATTCTTACCTCGTACTAAGTAAGCAATATTTGTCTCTGCTATATAGTAATAAGCCATAATTGTTGTAAATGCGAAGAAGAATAATGCAATAGCTACAAAACCTGATCCGAATCCTGGAAAAATGCTGTCAATAGCAGCTTGAGTATAACCAGGACCAGCCTCTACACCTTTTAAATTGTTAACAATGAACGATCCATCAGGTGCTTCAGTGTTGTACATTCCAGTAAACAAAATCATAAATGCAGTTGCAGAACACACGAATAAAGTATCAATATAAACAGAAAATGCCTGTACTAAACCTTGTTTTGCAGGATGTGAAACTTCTGCAGCTGCAGCTGCATGTGGACCAGTACCTTGTCCAGCTTCATTTGAGTAAATTCCACGCTTTACTCCCCAAGAGATCGCCATCCCGACAATTCCACCAAATGCAGAGTCTAAAGCAAAAGCACTTCTAAAAATAAGAGAAATGATACTAGGTAATTCAGAAATATTCATTAGAACGATAATAACTGACAATAAAATATAACATAAAGCCATAAACGGAACGATTACTTGGGCAAATTTTGCAATCCTTTTTACTCCACCAAAAATAATAAATGCTAATAAAAGAACAACAGCTATTCCAGTAAAATATTTAGGAATTCCAAATGCGTTTTCTATCCCAAGTGCAATTGAATTCGCTTGAACACCTGGCATTAAAATAGCCATTGCGATAAGTGCTGCAAATGCAAAAAGGACAGCAAACCATTTCCAGCCAATACCTTTTTCAATATAATAAGCAGGTCCACCGCGGTATTGTCCATCCTGCTTTACTTTATAAATCTGAGACAATGTTGACTCAATATATGCACTTGCTGCACCTATAAATGCTATTGCCCACATCCAAAATACAGCTCCTGGTCCACCAAATGCTATCGCTGTCGCAACACCTGCGATATTACCGGTTCCAACACGACCAGAAAGAGCAATCGAAAGCGCCTGAAAAGAAGATACTCCAGCTTTTGAACTTTTCCCTTTAAACATCAGTACTACCATTTCCTTAATATGCCTAACCTGCAGGAATCGAGTTAATATGGAAAACAATAAACCTACACCAAGCAAAATATAGATAACTGGTGTACTCCATAAAATACCGTTTAAACTATTAACAAATTGCTCCAAAGTATCCCCCCTAATTTATGAAAGTGTTTACATTTTAGATTATAATTAATGATTAATAGTTTTACAATATATATGTAATTTTACTAACATATTTTTTTATATTATAAAATTGAAAAGAGACAAATAATAGAATAGTCTCCATTTGCTAATAGATATTTTATTATGATGATAAATCAATCTTTGAAAATTACGGAAAATACTGCAATTATTAACACTTCCAACGCTTTTGCTTCTTCAAATACTTTAGATGGTAAACCTTGAAATACTAAAGCAGTGTTTATTGCTAAATCAAGCTGTCTAACTCTCTCTAAAAAAAGACTATAAGTTAATCTTCCTTCTAAAACCAAGGGGTCTAATCGTAAAAATCAGTGTTGAAGATTAAGCTACAACACCAGTTTATTTGCACATTACAAAAGATAGAAAAAAAAGCTTCTCAAAAGTTTTTTCAACTAATGAGAAGCCTCTAATTTATATTTCTGAAAAAGTTCTGGCACTTTCAGCACCTAAAATGATGTTTTCACCTTTAAAACCCTGATATAAGGGTTGAGTTTTAAAAGTTAAATTACATCATGCCGCCCATTCCGCCCATGCCACCCATATCAGGCATTGCTGGAGCTTTGTTTTCTTCTGGCTTATCTGCAACAACAGCTTCTGTAGTCAGTACCATAGCAGCAACAGATGCAGCATTTTGCAATGCAGAACGAGTAACTTTAGCTGGATCAACCACACCTGCTTGGATCATGTTTACCCATTCTCCAGATAGGGCATTGAAACCAACACCTACATCTTCTTTTTTCAAGCGCTCAACAATAACAGAACCTTCTAGTCCAGCATTGTGTGCGATTTGACGAACTGGTTCTTCTAAGGAACGCTTGATGATAGATACACCAGTTTTTTCGTCGCCAATAGGTAGAGAAGATTCTAGTTCTTCTACTGCACGAATTACGTTAACAAGCGCAGTACCACCACCGGAAACAATACCTTCTTCCACTGCTGCACGAGTAGAGTTCAATGCATCTTCGATGCGAAGTTTTTTCTCTTTCAACTCGGTTTCAGTAGCTGCTCCAACTTTGATAACTGCTACTCCACCAGCTAGTTTTGCTAAGCGCTCTTGTAATTTTTCTTTGTCGAACTCAGAAGTTGTTTCTTCAATTTGTTGACGGATATGAGAAACGCGTCCTTTGATTTCGCTTTGTTCACCAGCACCATCTACGATGATGGTATTCTCTTTGTTTACACGTACTTGGCGAGCACGTCCAAGAGATTCTAGACCAGTAGTTTTCAAGTCAAGACCAAGATCTTCGGTAATTACTTGACCACCTGTTAAGATGGAGATGTCTTGAAGCATTTCTTTACGACGATCACCAAATCCAGGAGCTTTTACTGCTACTGCGGTGAAGGTTCCACGTAATTTATTCACAACAAGAGTAGTAAGCGCTTCTCCCTCTACATCTTCAGCAATGAGCAAGATAGGACGACCTTGTTGAACTACTTTTTCCAACACAGGTAAAATTTCTTGGATGTTGCTGATTTTCTTATCGGTGATAAGAATATATGGATCATCTAACACTGCTTCCATTTTATCGGTATCTGTAACCATGTAGGATGCGATATATCCACGGTCAAACTGCATACCTTCTACTACTTCTAGTTCTGTTGTAATACCTTTGGATTCTTCTACAGTGATAACACCATCGTTACCCACTTTTTCCATTGCTTCTGCGATGAGTTTACCTACTTCGTCATCGTTAGCAGAAATAGCTGCAACTTGAGCGATAGACTCTTTACCTTGGATTGGTTTCGCAATTTCATGGATGTGATTTACAGCTGCTGAAACAGCTTTTTCAATTCCTTTACGAACGATCATTGGGTTTGCACCAGCTGCAACGTTTTTCAAACCTTCACGAATGATAGCTTGAGCAAGTACAGTAGCGGTGGTGGTTCCGTCCCCAGCGATATCGTTTGTTTTGGTTGCTACTTCTTTCACCAATTGTGCACCCATGTTTTCAAAAGCATCTTCTAGTTCGATTTCTTTTGCGATTGTCACACCATCATTGGTGATCAGAGGAGATCCAAATTTACGCTCTAAAACAACATTACGCCCTTTTGGTCCCAAGGTTACTTTTACTGCATCTGCTAGTGCATCCACACCGCGAAGCATCGCACGGCGGGAGTCTTCACTAAATTTAATCTCTTTAGCCATTATAAAAATCTCCCTTCTTTATGTAAAAATTACTCGATTACTGCCAAGATATCGCTTTCGCGTAAGATGAGGTATTCTTTCTCACCATATTTTACTTCGGTTCCTGCATATTTGGAGAAGATTACAAGATCACCAGCGTTAACTTCTAAAGCAACACGATTACCGCTTTCATCGATGCGTCCAGCACCTACAGCAACGATTCTTCCTTCTTGTGGCTTTTCTTTAGCGGAATCAGGCAATACGATACCGCTAGCGGTTGTTTCTTCCTTTTCAACAGCTTCTAGAATCACACGATCACCAAGTGGTTTAATCATGATGGGAAACCCTCCTTTTGTCATTCGTTTGTTAGCACTCGACAACGTCGAGTGCTAACACCCAATTCTTATGATAATCATCTGGCATCTATTTTGCAAGCTTTCCACAAAAAAAAATTGCTACGTTTCCAACTTATCTTCACGCTCTTGTTCTTCCTCTGTTTCTTTTTCAATTCGACGATATAACCAAAGAGAAAGCAAAATGCTTACTTCATAAAGTAAAATAAGCGGAATAGCAACCAAAAAATTGGACATCAAGTCTGGAGTTATTATAAGTGCAATAACAATCAGAACCAAATATGCTCCTTTACGCAGTTTGATTAACAATTCAGGGGTAATAAGCCTTAATCGAGTCAGAAATAACACAACTACTGGTAATAAAAACAAAAATGCAAGTGGGACAATAACATTGAACATAAAGCTTATGTATTGGTAAATTCCATACATCTGTTTCACACCAAGATCTTTCGATATATTAGTGAGAAAATCAATCATGAGCGGAAATACCAAGAAATAACCAAACAACAAGCCCCCAATAAAAAGAAGAAAGGCGATTGGAATATAAATCAATGCTGCTTTTTGTTCTCTTCGTTCCAAGCCAGGGCGAACAAATTGCCATAAGTGATACAACAATACTGGCAAAGCAAGAATAAAAGCAGCTACGAATGAAATCTGCATGTAAATTTTAAATGAATCAGCTGGACTTAGTGCATAGAGTTCAAAATGCTTATTCGCATCTTTACTAATGATCTTAAATATGTCAGAAGCATATAAAAAACTTACGACAAGACCAATAACAAAAGTAGCGAGCACCCAAAAAAGGCGCCGCCTTAGTTCTGAAAGATGTTCTACTAATGGTTGTTGTTCAAAATCTTCTTCGCTCATCAAAGATACCCCTTAAAACTCTTCCTCTTCCAATATCTCATCTGCTGGAAATTTTTTTAGAAAATAGATCAGTGTTTGGAGTTCAGTAGTAAGATCTATATGGTGTATGCGAACATGCCCCGGTGCTGTGATCCTAGCTGGTGTAAAATTAAGAATACCTCTTATACCAGCATTGACAATAAAATCAGCCGTTGGCTGTGCAACATTCAAAGGAACAGTAAGTATAGCCACTTCAACATGGTGCAGTGAAATTACTTCTGACAATCGGTTCATCGAATAAACAGGTATACCATCTATATCAGATCCGATTTTACTATCTTCTTGATCGAAACCAGCTACAATTTTGGTATTATGACTTCGATAAAAATTATATCGCAATAAAGCTGTTCCAAGGTTACCAACACCGATCAACACCACATTGGTTACTTCATCTTGTTTTAGGAAGTCCCTTAAAAATTGTAAGAGATACGTTACATTATAACCGTATCCTTTTTTTCCTAACTCTCCAAGATAAGAGAAATCCCGCCGGATGGTGGCTGGGTCAATCTGTAGTGCTTCACTTAAATCAGCAGAAGATATCCGCTGTTTGCCAATAGCGTGTAATTTTTCTAAATAACGGTAATATAATGGCAATCGTTTTGCAGTTACTTTTGGGATTTTCTGTTCTGCCAAGGAAAGCCACCCCCTCCCAGCTTATATTATACGGCAAAACGAGCATCAGGGAAAATATCGCCTGATTACTCCAATATATTTCTATTAGGAGTAACAATCAGATCCATAGGTATATCATGGTCTTCTGGATATATGGTTTCCACAATTTGCTCATCATAAGCGATACCGCACTTATACACTTTAGGTAGATGAACAAAAAATCGGTCATAGTGTCCTTTGCCAAAACCCAGCCGGTATCCTTTCGTATCAAATGCAACTCCTGGAACTAGAACCAAATCAATTTTTTTTATATCCACCTTTTCACAAGATACATTTGGCTCCAGTACATGAAAGTCGCCGTGTTCTAATTCACTTGGAGAAGTAAATAGCCTTGGGACAATTTCATCTTGTTCCATACGAGGTAGAGATACTGCTTTCCCTTTTACCCAAGCATCTTCTATTAAGGGGTATAAACTCACTTCATTACGTACAGAGAAGTAAACCAGTATGGAGGAAGCTTTATGATAAATGGGAAGTTGTGTAATACGTCCACAAATTTTTCTTGCACTTTGTATGCGAAGAGAGACACCAATTTTTTTTCTAAATGCTAACATTTCTTTCCGAATTGTGTCTTTATCCAAAAAAATACTCCTCCTTACTCTTCTGTTTCATCTAAGAATCAACCTTCTCATCATACCACTTTTGTAATAGAAAAAAGACCAAGCATTTGCTTGGCCATATCTATATCAAAATTAACATTTTCGGGGGGACGATTGGATGTGAGTCTGACTGGATGTCAGCTTCAACATACAATCGCCCTTAAATCCCTATACTATCACCAGCTGTCCCCCCATGACAGTGGAAAATAGATAGGCATTTGCCAAACTGTTTACTTATCCTGGCGCTTGGAGAACTTTTCATGATAAGCAATCAAAACAAGAAACCCAACACCAAAGACGAAAAAGAATGCCATCCAACTCACCAGATTGTCGAAGGACAAGGGATTGGTGTTGGCAAATTCCTGCTTGATTCCATCAAAAATCTTTGGCACCGGATCAGCCTGCATCTCCTCGGAGAACATATCAGACTGATCAACGGAGATGGGCTTAGAATCAGAAGAAGATGCAACATGTCCTACACCGATACAAGTGAAAAAGCTGAGCATTGCAACCAGTCCTGCGATCAAAAGCTTCCTATTATGCGTGAACATAATTCCTCATTTGGGGGAGAAAGTGTGAGTGCTGATAACTTATTATATCGAATGATTGGGGAGATATAAAACTGTTTTTACTAGTAAAAAAATACAAAATAGACTGGTGCAAGACCAGCCTATTTTCATCTATATGCATTTCTTTGTATTCGGTGGACAGTAGATGTAGGATGAGCGGCTCTCATCAACTAGCATGCAACTGCCCTTCCGTCCTATCTGGTCACTGCTCCTTGTTGTAGTGCTTTCGCTCGGCTACTACGAATCCAACCACGAGAAGAAGCACTCCGAGAATGACACCATTGATACTGAACACGAAGTTGATGATGCTGTTCTCGATGAAGTCGTTGAGGTTCTCGATGGAACCCCAGAACATCGTTCCGAGATTACCAGAGAACAGTTCGATTCCACCCACAGACACCTTGAAGTCGAAGAGAGACGGGGCGGCCTGGCTCAAAACCAGGAAGATGATGGCCAGAGCTGCGAACACACTCAGGACAACCTTCTCCGCACGAGTGAAAGGAGACATGATGACCTCATTTTTGTTGATTTGGACGGATAGTTGTTATCTTTATTATAATAAAAGGAAATTAAATTTCAAAAGTTATTTTTTTATTGTCAAAAAATACAAAAATAGATCAGCTATTTCGCTGATCCATTTTTATCTATATTCATTATTCATTTCCTTGTATGCGGGGGACAGCAGATGTAGGATGAGTGGCTCTCATCAACTAGCATACAACTGTCCTTCCGTCCTATGGTGTGGTACGATCTGCTCCCCCATGCAGCTCGAATCGTCCTAGAATTGCTTCATGAAGCTCAGTTCATACGCGCGCTCTTCTGGCACTTGTGCTCGATCCAGAAACAGCGACCGACCACGGAGCCAAAGACACCCACCAAACCGAGGCAGATCAACCAACGGTTCTGGTGCATCATGGTGAGCCCCGATTGATCTCGTGGACCGCCACCGAGTTGGCGATGTTGTGCTTCACGGACTTGAGGTCCTGCTTGATCTCATGGTATGCGGAAGTTCGGTCAACCTCGACGAGCACCACGGTCTGGGACACGACCTTGGCGGGCTCACGCTCACTGTTGTTGGCGGAGTTCGTCGCACCAAGGAAGCCGAACACGAAGCCGATCAGAGCGATGACGACCCAAAAAGCGAAACGACGGAACATGATGATGTACTCACATTCTCCCAGTTGGACTGGGCATAGGACGGATTGTTGTTATATATATTATACTTTGGTTGCTTCTAAGGAAACAAATATAAATTTATAAAACTTTTTCAGTCAACCTGAACACAAAAAAACTAGCAAAATACGCTAGTTTTTCTTCATCTATATGGACTTGCCTTATATGTCGGGGGACAACTGATGAATGATGACGAAAGTCAGCATCAACAATTGTCCGTTCCCGTCCTTGTTGAGGATCAGTACTTACGTGTCTGCGACTGCGGCAGCGTCACAGCGCCGGTGGGACCGGAGTGGCACCAGCAACGGCACTGGCAGCACGCCTGCTGCGAGTAGTCGAACACGACGGCAGACTTGCGGCGACGGTTGCTCGGCAGCGTCTCGTCGATGAGCGCGGCCAGGAAGAGGATGAGGAAAGTCCACATCACGATCTCCCACTTGTGAGCCTGAATCCACTGGGAGTAGTCGAAGTTGACGACCGTGTCCTTCCACTGACCCAGGGGCAGGAGTACTTCGGTCTTGATCTGGTCGACGAGCTCCGGGTGGTCCTGCGCGACGATGACCATCAGACCTCCCACGAACATCAGGAACATGGCCTTGATGGTGACCTTGATGGCGTTGGCGATCTGGTCGACGATACGAGCGAGAACGAACATGACTAACCTCAATCTCGGCAAATAGCCGATCGGACGGGTGCTTGATATCTTCAGTATACGAGAGTATTCCCAAAATGAAAATACTTATATATGTAAATAAGAACACAAAAAAACTAGATGATATTAGCTAGCTCTTTCATCTTGAGGTCATTTATTTATTGAATCATCTTCTCACTTGGAGATTCTCTTCCTTTTCTTTTTCATCAAATCTCCTGCTCGGAACAATATATCCCAGTACTTCAATTTCTTGAGAATCACATAAATAATAGCGGAATAAATCAACACACTTTCTAAAAGATGAAGTGTTCCCGTAAGGTCGATAGCATAATCATTCACCGTAATCACAACTTTAACAGTAGCTAGTAACTTCCAAACGAGCAGTTGCCCTAAACCAAATGCACTAACCAATAAAACTAATTTCCCAAATTTCTTCCACTCAGGTTGATTCATGATGTTCCTCATTTCTCAGTGATGTTTAAGAAATGGCAAGTTAAATAAGTTGTAGATTAGCTACAGCATTTAACTCTAAGTCTGTTTTTTTCTCTTCCTTGAGCAAAAAATATCCCGCAGAAGCTATCATTGCCGCGTTATCTGTACAAAGTTCTAAAGGAGGTATACACAAGGAGATGTTTTCTTGTTTTGTACGGCTGATAAGTCTCGTACGCAAACCACTATTTGCAGCTACTCCGCCAGCAATAACAAGGTTCTTTACTTCCTTTTGAGCCATTGCCCGAAATGTTTTCTCTACGATCACGTCAAGGACAGCAGTTTGAAAACTAGCGGCCAAATCTTTCTGAGAGTAACGTTCATTTTGTTTGATAAATTGCATCACAGCAGATTTTAAACCACTAAAACTAAAATCCAAAGACTCTTTTTCTAACCAAGCCCGTGGAAGAGAATAAGACGGCGTTCCTTGTGCTGCTAAACGATCAATATGCGGCCCACCTGGGTATGGCAGGTTCATGAGACGAGCTACCTTGTCAAATGCTTCTCCCACTGCATCATCTCGAGTTCGTCCGATTCGTTCAAAATTCATATGATCCTTCATAAAGATCAGCTCTGTATGACCGCCAGAAACTACCAATGCGATCAAAGGAAAACAAAGGGGTGAAACGAGGTGATTTGCATAAATATGACCTGCTATATGATGAACAGGAATCAATGGTATTTGCACGGAATATGCTAGCGCTTTGGCTGCTGTAACACCGACTAACAGAGCACCAACAAGCCCAGGTCCTTGAGTGACTGCAATCGCAGTTAATTGATTTTTCGTTATGTTCGCTTCTAAAAGTGCTTGTTCGATAATCAATGTGATTCGCTCAACATGACGACGGGAAGCAACTTCTGGAACAACTCCACCAAATGCCTGATGTATTTCCATCTGGGAACTGATTACATTGGAAAGAACGGTAACACCATCCACTACAACAGAAACACTTGTCTCATCGCAACTTGTTTCAATTCCTAAAATGACTTGTTTATTTTTCATGTAATACCAGTCCCATCAATATGGCATCTTCCCCATTATCTGGGTAATAATTTTTTCGTGTTCCGATAACCGTAAAACCAAGATTTCGATATATTCGTTGTGCGATTTGATTTGATTTTCTTACTTCCAATGTCATTTTGGAAGCTCCGAGTTGTTTTGCAAGCTCAATCAAATAAGCTAATATTTCTTTTCCTGTACCCTGTCCGCGATAATCAGGATGCAGAGCCACATTGGTAATCTGAGCTTCGTCTAAAACAACCCACATTCCAGCATACCCAACAACCTGACCATCGACTAAAGAAACGATATAATAAGCTAGATCATTGGCAGTGATTTCATCTTCAAATGAGTAGGCACTCCAAGGATCAGCAAATGAGAGAGTCTCAATTTCCATGATTGCTGGTATATCCGTTACTTTCATTGGACGAAATAAAATTGTTTTGGTAGAGTTCATGATTGACGCCCCAATAAATTTTTTTCTGCCAGTGTCAGTTGAAGGTAATTAGGAGCATAATCGTTCCTTTCACTCCTATTTGAATCCAACCAATTTTGCATAGCCAAAATACCTAAGTTACTTGCACGAGGAAACTGAAGGCTTGACGGAGCAAAAACTGCTCGTTCTTTTAGCTCTGCTTTTATTTTCTCTTCAAAGAGAGAACTATCATCACCAATAAATAAGATATCTTTTTCTGTCTCTTTTAACTCCTCCAGCAAAACGTCTACTGGTACAATCTGCTCTTCCATTTTCCCCTTGAGTCTTCCAGATTGAACGTTGTAAATAGACGTATACACCTGCTCACGTCTAGCATCGATTAATGGAACAATATATCCCGGAAAATAGAATCCATTCATCGCCATTACTGCAAGGGTTGAAACTGCAAGGAATGGTTTATTTTGTGCCCAAGCAAATGTTTTTACTGTTGTTACTCCAATACGAACACCGGTATAAGAGCCAGGTCCTGCTGTTACTGCAAATAAGTCGATTTCCGCTATAGATAAGTCCAAATCATGCAATAATTCATCGATTGCTGGCATAAGACGAACAGAATGATTCTTTTTTAAATTGGTTGTTTTTTCACCAAGTACTTTCTGCTCATTTAATACAGCTACACTTAAAACAAGCGTGGAAGTATCAACCGCTAAAATATTCATTATGTGATATCTCCTTGTACAATGCTGGTGAACCAATCGAAATTGCTCTTTCCCCAGATGGGAGAACTTCAATCGAGATAAAAATCGTATCTTTTGGTAAAAGAGATTGGATTCGAGACGGCCATTCAACCAATGCCACTCCATCCCCATACAGATATTCGTCCAAGCCCAGATCCTCTATGCTATTCTCCTCTAAACGGTACACATCCATATGATAAAGAGGCAGTCTGCCTTCATATACTTTTAGAATGGAAAATGTAGGGCTATCTACATAATCCTCTACACCAAGTCCTATAGCTAAACCTTGGGAAAATGTAGTTTTCCCTGCCCCTAGTTCTCCTGTTAATGCAATAACTGTACCCTTGGATAACTTGGACCCGATACGTGAGGCTATTGCTTTCGTTTCCTCTTCATTTGAAGAAAGCAGTATGTTCTTATCCAAGGTTTTCACCGCCCATTCATCATAAATAATTCTATCTTACCAAGAAAAAAACAAAGAAGAAAGTTTTTGTAAAACAAAAAGAAAAAGCTGCTAGTATAAAGCAGCTTTTTGTGTGGAGCGGGTGAAGGGAATCGAACCCTCACATTCGGCTTGGAAGGCCGATGTTCTACCATTGAACTACACCCGCATATTCAAGTTTTTGGTCGGGGCGACAGGATTTGAACCTGCGCCATCCTCGTCCCGAACGAGGGACTCTACCAAGCTGAGCTACGCCCCGCTTTTGGTATAAAAAAAGAAAAGTTACGGTCATAACTCTTCATGAAGGGAAATTGGTGCGGTCGGTGGGACTCGAACCCACACGGCCTAGGGCCACTACCCCCTCAAGATAGCGTGTCTGCCAATTCCACCACGACCGCAAGTATGAAGTTTTGTAATAATATGGTGCGGGTGGAGGGACTTGAACCCCCACGCCTCGCGGCGCTAGAACCTAAATCTAGTGCGTCTGCCAATTCCGCCACACCCGCATATTTAAAAATGGTGAGCCATGAAGGACTCGAACCTTCGACCCTCTGATTAAAAGTCAGATGCTCTACCAACTGAGCTAATGGCTCTTACTAAAGATATTCTTTCAAAAAATGGCTGGGGAGGAAGGATTCGAACCTTCGGTACACGATACCAAAAACCGATGCCTTACCACTTGGCTACTCCCCAAAAGTATAAAAGTGGGGCGATCGAAGGGATTCGAACCCTCGAGTGCCGGAGCCACAATCCGGTGTGTTAACCGCTTCACCACGACCGCCACAAAATTGGCGGGGCTGACGGGATTCGAACCCGCGGTCTCCTGCGTGACAGGCAGGCATGTTAGGCCTCTACACCACAGCCCCAAATGGGAAATGTAAAACTATTTGAAAATGGTGGGCGTTGACGGGATCGAACCGCCGACCCCTTGCTTGTAAGGCAAGTGCTCTCCCAGCTGAGCTAAACGCCCAAAAATGGTGACCCGTAGGGGATTCGAACCCCTGCATGCCAGCGTGAAAGGCTGGTGTGTTGAACCGCTTCACCAACGGGCCTAAATAAAACGTAATGTCTGGCGGAGAGAGAGGGATTCGAACCCTCGCATGGCTGACGCCATCTAACGGTTTAGCAAACCGTCCTCTTCGGCCTCTTGAGTATCTCTCCAGAGTTGGCTCCCAAAGTAGGATTCGAACCTACAACCTATCGGTTAACAGCCGATTGCTCTGCCGTTGAGCTATTTGGGAACATTTTTGAAGACAAGAGTTATTGTATCAAAAAGCTTATGTGAGTGCAAGCTTTTTTTATTAGTTTCGAGCGACTTCTATAATCTAGCATGATTTATGCCTCTACGTCAAGCATAATTTTTCACTTTTGGCATTTCACGAATAAAACTGTGGGATTCTTGGGACAGTAGTCTCATGACTACTTCATTACCAAACGAACCCTGTGTGCCCCATGGGTTAAAGAGAGTTCTTTATTGCTACGACCAGCACAAACAGACAGCTTGGTTTTCGCAATTCTTATTTAATGATCGACTAGGGATGCCCCAAAAACAGAACACACATTTGCAAAGATGCATTCCGAAAATATCATCAGAATTTTAGGGAGAAAGAACGCTCTCTATCATTCTAAGATTAAAGTAGTTTTTGTTACTCGCGAACTATAAAAAAACCTTCTCACTGTATGTGAGAAGGTTTTACATCCGTTTTATTGTTTAGTCTCTGCTGAAAATAGAGATCAAGTTTTGCAAAATAGCAATGAAGTCGATGTAAAGCATCAACGCCCCAAAAATAGCCACTTTCGTCGCAGTGTTTTGATCCATGGATTGTATACTAGCACTTAAACGCTTAATATTTTGCACGTCATATGCAGTAATACCACAGAAAACAGCAACAATGATATAGGAAAGGACTAGATCGAAGCCACTATTTTGCAAAAAGATAATGTTTACTACACTAGCAAGAATGATACCAATGAGAAGCATCAAGAAGATAGATCCCATTTTGGACAAATCTCTTTTGGTAATAAAACCAAGTGCAGCTGAAATACCAAACATACCAGCAGTAATAATAAAAGCTGATCCTACTGTACTAATGTCTACATAGGCAAGGAAGACACTAAAGGTTATTCCATTAATTGCTGCATAGAAGAAAAACAAAAACGTTGCAGTAAAAGCCGAAATTTTACCGATTAATGCTGAGATAGACAAAACGACTACAATCTGTACGATAAAAGCTCCCCACAGGATTCCTGGTGTCGTCGCGATTAAAAATGATATATCTGTATTACTACTTAAGAAATATGCAATAATTCCTGTTAGTAGTAAGCCAGCAAACATCCACGAAAAAACGCGTTGGAATAGGCGTTGATCTGTTCTAACCGCAGAAGATGATTCATAGTATTGTGGTCCCACTACTCATTCCTCCAATAAAATGTTAAAGATAACATATGTTCACTACTAAGTATACTCACAAGATCAAGAAAGATCAAGAATACCTAGGCTTTTTATGCCTCTTTTAGTCTCTTCGCTCCCTAATTGATAAATCGCAGTATAAATTTCTTTTATCTTGCTATCTACATCTTTACTTTCCATTTGCCTGTCTTTTGTTTGATATGGGATATGTGCTTCCAAATATGTCCCCCAGTCTTCATTGTATGCTTCTTGGAACAAATCTTGTAAATTATTTATCTCTTCTTCTGTTGCCTCGATTTCAAAATCGTAAGGAGCATCATCTACTTTTTTCTCCGTGTGAATAGTTCCATCCACTGTAACATAATAGGTTTGTTTATCCATGTATATTCACCTCTTCTACCTTTTACCCGATAAAACTGTATTTCATTCACCTTTTTTTGAACTCATTAAAATAGGCACATGACAACCCATACATGTAATAAACATAAGTAATATCAATTTTAAAACGAGAGGAGTATACGCATGCCCAATTGGCTGAGTAAACAATTGATGCAGGCGTTTCGAAAAAAAGATCGCAACCAAATTCGTTTTTTAAATCGTTGTTGGTTTACCTTTATCAAAAAAGAATATGATGAAAAGGCAAGCAAAAATTTATTCCCTTAACATACATGATTCGTAATGAATAAAAAAGCTAGGAATTCCATAAACATGGAGTTCTTAGCTTTTCTAGATTAGTTTACCATACTCAGACTTACTCGATCACGATCTTTATCTACCGAAAGAACCCACACATCCACAATATCCCCTACTGTGACTACATCCATTGGGTTTCGAACGTACTGTCTACTCAGTTTGGATATATGAACTAGTGCATCATTTTTTAACCCAATATCAACAAAAGCTCCGAATGCAACCACATTGCGAATCGTTCCTTTTAGATGCATGCCCGTCTCTAAATCATCTGACTTTAAAACATCCGAACGCAGGATTGGACTAGGTAAAGACTCCCTTGGATCTCTTCCTGGTCGCAGCAAAGAATCAATAATATCTCTCATGGTTGGTACTCCGCTATTTAATTCTGCTGCAACTTTTACGATATCTACTTTTTTTAACTTTTCTTTTGCTTCTTCCAAACCTAAATCATATGCGGAGATATCAAGTTTTTCGAGAAGTTGTGTTGCTATTTGATAAGACTCTGGATGAATAGGTGTCTTATCTAGTGGATTATCTCCTTCACGAATTCGTAGAAAACCAATACATTGTTCAAATGTTTTTGCTCCTAGTTTTGGAACTTTTTTTAATTGCTCTCGATTTGTATATTTTCCTATCTTCTCGCGTTCTGCCACTATGTTTTTCGCTACTGTCTTACTCACCCCTGATATATATTGCAACAGAGAGGGTGAAGCAGTATTTACATCAACCCCAACATAGTTAACGGATGATTCTACAACTTGCGTCAGTGACTCTGATAATTTCTTTTGGTTCACATCATGCTGATACTGCCCTACTCCAACTGATTTGGGATCAATTTTGACTAATTCCGCTAGTGGGTCTTGTAATCTACGAGCAATGGATACAGCACTTCTTCTTGCTGCATCTAAATCTGGGAACTCTTCTTTCGCTAGTGGGGAAGCAGAATACACACTTGCTCCGGCTTCATTTACAATCACGTAAAACAGTTCTTTATTTGCTTCTTGAATGACTTCCGCAATAAAATCTTCTGTTTCTCGTGAGGCTGTACCATTACCAATTGCAATCAAGCTGATCGGGTATTTTTTTAATAAAGCATGAACTTTTTCTTTTGCCTCTTCCGTACGTTCATTTGGCTTAGTTGGATAAATAACATCAATGTCAAGCAACTTGCCAGTATCATCTACAACTGCAAGCTTACACCCTGTACGATAAGCAGGATCGACACCTAACACGACTTTTCCGGCAATTGGAGATTGAAGGAGCAGATGTCGTAAATTTTCTTTAAAGATGTCAATTGCTTTTTCTTCTGCATCTACCAACATTTTCGCATGAATCTCTCGATCGATGGATGGTGCAATCAGACGCTTATAACTATCTTGCATGATGGAAGCAGTGTATGTATTTTCATGAGGAAACCATTTACGAAGCAGGGAGAACACTTCATCTTCCTGTACATTAATTTTCAACTTTAGTATTCCTTCTCTTTCAGCACGGCGAACTGCTAGAACGCGATGAGATGGCATGGTGCGTATAGGTTCTTGATAGTCATAATACATTTCATAAACAGATGTTTCATCAGCGTCAACTGCTTTTGCTTCCAAAACACCTTGATTCCATGTATAGGTACGCACCCATTTTCTCGTATCAGCATCTTCAGACAGCTCTTCTGCTAAGATATCCAACGCACCTTTGATGGCTTCCTCTGTAGACTTAACGTTTTTCTCCTCCAAAACATACGGGGCAGCTAATTGCTCTTTATCTGTGGTCTCCTTGGATTCCAATATCATTTTTGCCAACGGCTCTAAGCCTTTTTCCCTAGCCATGCTTGCTCTTGTTTTCCGTTTGGGGCGAAATGGTAAGTATAAGTCTTCTAATTCTTGTAGTTTTTTTGCCTTTAACAACTTTTCATGTAATTCATCTGTAAGTTTACCATGTTCATCAATTAAACGAATAATTTCATCTCTTCGTGTATAGAGTCCAGCAATATAGCGATATCTTTCTTCAATCTGACGAAGCTGCTCTTCATCCAGTTCTCCTGTCATCTCTTTTCGATATCGAGCAATAAAAGGTATCGTATTTCCAGCTTCTATTAATTCCATTGTTACTTTTACTTGTTCTACTCGAAATGATAATTCACGAGCAACTTGCTCCACTAATTCCATAACTTCCATCTTCGCACCACCTAAACTTGTGTTCGCTATCTATTTTGGCACACTTGGTTATTCTCTGTAAAACGGCTAAATAAAAAACTTGCCCACATTGTAATGAGCAAGCTGTTTGTTCGCATACGGGCATGTTCGTAAATTATGTAAAG
Source organism: Shimazuella alba (assembly GCF_009831235.1). Taxonomy (GTDB): domain Bacteria; phylum Bacillota; class Bacilli; order Thermoactinomycetales; family Thermoactinomycetaceae; genus Shimazuella; species Shimazuella alba. The sequence continues at coordinate 19,338 of NZ_WUUL01000002.1, forward strand.
CAAACATTTATATAATTTCCGACAAATTCATACGTATTGTTTGTCGAAGTTTTTTAAGAGCTCTGCGCTGAAGGCGTGATACATGCATTTGAGAAATTCCTAAACGCTCCCCGACTTGTTTTTGGCTCAAGTTCTCAAAGAAAATTAATTCCAGTATCTCTCGCTCACGAGTGCTCAGTACTTGAAAAATCTTCTCCAGTAACAATTGTTTATCGATTTTTTCAAACGCTTCATCTTCGGTCCCCACTAAATCAAACAATGTCAATGGATTTCCTTCTGAAGAGGATTCAATAGGTGAATCCATGGAAATCGCTTGATAACTTCTACCCATCTCCATTGTTTCTAAGATCTCCTCAGGTGTAACTTCTAAATAGTCTGCTATTTCTGTGACTAGTGGGGAACGTTGTAAATTGATCGTGAGCTGCTCGACAGCTTTTTTTATGCGCGGCCCTAACTCTTTTATTCTACGAGGAACATGCACACTCCAGGTCTTGTCTCGGATATGTCGCTTTACCTCCCCTACAATAGTAGGGACAGCAAAACTTTCAAAACTCCTACCTACCTCCGGATCATACCGATTGATAGCGGCTAGAAGACCAATCATTGCCACTTGTACAAGATCCTCATATAACTCCTGCCCACGTGAAAATTTGTATGCGACAGATTCAACTAAATCGCGAAACTGGGTGACTAGCTGTTCCTGGGCTTCTCTATCTCCTTCCCGCCTATACCGATCGACGAGCTCAATAATTTGATCTTCATCAAGTCGGGTAGGATGCGGGCGACCCGGCATGCTCCTTCACTCCATTCTCTTTTATAAATTTAGTAAGCTTAACCACTACCCCTCCTTCTTCTTGAACATCGACTTGATCCATCAGTGATTCTATTAGATAAAGACCCAAATCTTGCTCACGCAATGCTTTAATGGCTGGATTTTCCAAATCATCATCATATAAGCATTGATCCATCACTTCTATCTCGAGGCGATTGGAAAAGATATTGCAACATACTTTGATGTCACCTTCTCCATCTGTATATTGTGCATCAACTGCATTGGTGCAAGCTTCAGATACTGCCAATTTTAAGTCCTCAATATCATCATAAGAAAAACCCATCCGATTGGCAATCCCAGAGACTGCTAAGCGAGCGATACCCACAAAATCAGTTTTGGCGGGAATGACTAAATTAACCAAATCTAGGGGTTGTTCCTTCATTGCAATTCATCCTCCTGGGGGTTCAAATTCATAAATTTGCAATTTGTCCTCTTCATTTTTTCATACATCCTTCTTCACATGCTTATTATCTTGCCCAAACGAATAGCAAAAAACGTCATACAAATGTCAATATCATTGATGAATTCACAAGATCATTTCCCCGTAAAGAAAAGTTGTAAACATAAAAAAAGCGAGGAGCTATTTTCCCCGCCAAAATCAACATTTTAAAAATCAATAAGTCCTAAACTTATTTGAAGCGCATCATTTACCTTACTCATCATTTCATCATCAAGATGAGTAATTTTATCTGTTAACCTTTGTTTGTCAATCGTGCGAATCTGTTCCAGTAAGATGACCGAATCTCGATCAAAACCGTACGCTTTAGCGTTAATTTCCACATGGGTAGGCAACTTCGCCTTTTGAATCTGAGCAGTAATCGCGGCGACGATCACCGTGGGGCTAAAACGATTACCTATATCGTTTTGAATAATCAAAACAGGCCGAACCCCACCTTGTTCGGATCCAACCACTGGGGAGAGGTCAGCAAAATATACATCGCCACGCTTAACGATCAAGATACCTACACCCCGCTAACCAAACGATCCAAGGTACAATCAGCTTCCTCTTCTGCTTGAAAAGCTTCATGGGATATCCCTAGATTAATTCGAGCCATTTCCATGTACCCTTTTTTCATCATTTCTCGAATGAAGCGTTTTTTTCTCTCACGGAGATATAACTTCATCGCTTGACGAATAAACTCGCTTCGATTGGAGTTATCCTGTTCTACCAAACCATCTACTTCTTGTAGCAAATTTTTCGGTAGGCTGATCATGATTCTCTTGGTACTAGACAAAGTATGTGCACCCCCAACCAATCTACACCGTTAGCGATATTAGCAAAATCTACATTTTTTCTTTTAAGTCCCTAGAACACCACATAATACTACCATTATGTTGAATGGAACGCAAAAATATACGATAATGTTTACCGCAAACGAAAAACATTCCTATCAGGATATAAAAATAGGCCATAGTAATTCCTATTCGTGCTAAAAAAGAAAATTCCTTCTACCTTTTGGTTTCAATCATCATACAACAAGTTGCGTGTGCAGACCAATTTCCCCTTTTGATAATACAAACGGGGTAAACGAGAGCCAAGACGCGTGACGATTTCATAATGTATCGTGCCGGTCAAATCAGCAATCTCACAAGCTGTTATCATCTGGTCACCTTGTGAACCAATCAATACTACCTCGTCCCCAACAGACAACGGCATAGCATCTGTAACATTCAACATCAATTGATCCATACAGACACGCCCAACAATCGGGACTCGAATATCACCTACAATTGCCATCCCAATATTGGATAATTGCCGAGGAATGCCATCTGCATAACCAATTGGGATAGTAGCTATCCATTCATCCGATGTTGTCGTATATGTTTTCCCATAACTAACACCGGAACCTCGTGGTAAACATTTTAGATTAGAAATAGTTGATTTGAGATTTAACGCATATTTCAGGTCAACATCTGCATTCGGAACATCTTTAAATCCATAGGTACTAATTCCGACACGTACTAAGTTACACTTTTTCAGACCTTTTCGCAATGCAGCCGAACTATTAGCAGCATGCCGGAGTGGAATGTATATCCCTTCCTGCTCCAGTTGTTGCAATACATCTTCGAACTGTTCTACCTGCTGCTCATAGTAGGAGGAGTTCAGATCATCAGAAGTTGCAAAGTGCGTATATATTCCTTCTAGTTCCACGCATTTCAAATTTCTAACCTGGTGAATAAAGGAAATAACCTCGTGAGGAGGGATTCCTAATCTACCCATACCTGTATCTACTTTAAGATGAACTTTAGCTGTTTTCCCAACCTTCTTGGCAACCTCCGCTATCTGTGCAAGGTGCTCTCTATCAAAAACTGTAAAAGTAAGATCGAAACTCATAGCTGTTTCTATGGCATGTGGAGGTGTGTATCCAAAAACAAGAATAGGAGCTCTTATCTGTGCTTCTCGCAACTGAATTCCTTCGTCTACAAATGCTACACCTAGATGGCTTGCACCTGCCGATAATGCAGCAAGAGACACTGTAACAGCTCCATGTCCATAGGCATCAGCTTTTACCGCAACAAGGATTTGGGTATCCTTGGACAAAATTCGGCGAAACTGAGAAATGTTATGTTCAATGGCATCAAGATCTACTTCTATATAAGTGTCACGAAAAAAAGAATGACTCATCAGGTTCACCCCAGTAATAGCCATAGAAAAATAATTAGCCTTAGTATAACAAAAATGGCTATACTGTGAAACTAAAACAACTATTATTTTTCAGTTTGGTCATCTACTGAATTAGCAATTTTTTTCATTTCTTCTAATGGAATATTTCCGATTAGTTCGAAATCCTTCCCATCTACTGTCCAGGATAAGTGTTGTTGAGTAGCAAATTTCATCCATACTCCTGCGGCATCATGAAGATCTATGGGATCACCTTTCATGGATGTACTTACTTCTTTGCTTTTTACTAATCGCTGCGTCAGTGTAAATGGTTGTTTGCCTGTAAAACGCATGATAACAATTGGACCTTGTGATCCTTGAATTGTTTCTTCATCCACTAAGCGACTTCCTTTTGGTAAATATCCAGGCGTGACTGCTGAAAGTGTCTGCTGAGAATCTGCCATTGTTTGTTTGGTATTCTCTGGTAATCCTCGCAGATTTCGTTCCATATCAAAAGCATCTTTGTCAAACGATGTATTTAATTTAAAGCGATCATATTTGAGTTGAACCATCACTTGATTGTTTTCGTCTAGAATATTGACTCGTTTTGGCAAGTAGTCTTGATCCAACCAAATTTGTTGTTTCACCCAAGTACGATGGTAATCGTTATTCGTTGCTACATCAAAGCGATAATCATTCTTCTCTGCACTAAACTGTCTCTTTGGATCTGTGATCACATTCTGCAATATGGATTGGTATAGATAGATCTGCCCACTATTTAGTGGCCAATCACTCTGAAATCGAAAGCTTTTTTTCAAGTGCGGAGTTAACACATAGACTCCATTTTTGTTCTTTAATAAAATTTGTGTGATATGTTTCTTTGTGTTCGTGAGTGCAACTCGATACATATTAGGTTTTTGATACCATACTTCAATATCAATAGTTTGTGGTTCCTGTCCATTGTTTATCGTCATGGTTCCATGACTTGTATAGGATTCCAAGTGTTCTGAGCGGTCCGTTAGATCAGATATGACATCTTTCGAATCTTTTGGACCGCAGGCAGTTACCAGCAAAAACAAACAAAGTGCACCAACCCATTTTACTCGCAATGTTTTTTCCTCCTAACCAATTTCCCGGGAAATTCTTGTCTATCGTCTAATTGGTACATGTTTATGCTTGTATAGGTAGATTAGAAGTATTTTTCTTTTTGTGATCTTTTGATTACTCTATGAAATAAATTGTAGTTCTTTACTCCTTTTAGATTTGATAAATTTCGCATACTATTGAATTAGTAGGTGTATTTTTCCCAGAGAAACGTACAGGAGAAAAAAATGGGGAAAAAGATTACGTATTGTGGTATTACACTGGAGAGTGTGGGTACACATTCCTATAGAGTGAGTGTGAACAAAGAAGTCTACCATGAAGGCATGCTCGAGAAACCAATCGTTCTGTCTTCAAAAGTCAAAACTTCTAAGGGGATTCCTACCATTCACTTGGGCCAGGTGAGGATTGTGGTAAAAGAGACTCCACATGTTCGAACCATGGAAATCTATGAGGAATTTAAGTTTATCGTATCGCATGAAATCGATCCACACGACCCGATTACAGCGTAAAGACCATCTGCGTACAGACCAGTAATCACCTGCAAAAAGACGGCTTTTATCTGAGATCCGATGGAAACTCAAAAAAGCCGTCCTGCTTTTGAATGATGAAGAATAAGACTACCTCTCTAGAACAACCATTGCTACAGCATAATGTTCACTGTGGGAAATAGACAAATGTACCATTGGTTTTCCATTGATATCTTTCCATATCACTTTTGGTGCTCCAAGTAAATCGTTCAAAATCGCTACATCTTGAAATGCAAAACTAGACCCGATCCCGGTGCCTAATGCCTTTGAAATCGCTTCTTTAGCAGCAAAACGTCCTGCAATGAATTCTTTTTTCCGCTTTTCTTTCATAGGAACCAAAGTGAGCTCTTCATCTGTCAAAATTTTATTCATCAGTCTATCCAATCCTACTTGCTCCAATCTCGCTATTTCCACAATATCTGTCCCAATTCCAACTATCACTTATTTCACATCCCAACGAAATGTCAAAGCTGCGACTGTAAATGCTAAAATTGTCCATGCGAGTAAAATAAGCAATGGAACTTGCAAGGCAGCAAAGGTAGCACCATTGTTCATAATGCCACGTAATGCATCTGTGAGATGTCCGATCGGGATAGCTTGAACTACAATCTGCAAAAAATCAGGTAACTGTCGAATCGGAAAGAAAATTCCACCAATAAACATCATGGGAAAAGAGATCAAACCAGCAATTGGTGATGCACTTTCTGGTGTCTTTGCAAGACTTGCAACCGTAAACCCAATGGACATAAAAGTCAGCGTTCCAAGTAATACAAAGAATAGCAATGTTCCCCAACTGCCATAAACATTTACCCCAAAAATGAAGGTTGCAATCAATATTACTACAACCGCTTGAACCAAGTTGATCAAAATACGCGCTGTCATTTGTCCAGCAATAAAGGTGGCACTAGATAATGGTGTTCCTTGCATTCTTCGTAAAATAGAACGTTCCCTCCAGGAAGCAATCTGCGCTGCGACTCCATTTAAGTTATTACTCATAATAAGCAATGATAAAATACCAGGAACAAGAAAATCCATGTATTGTAACTGATGTGTAGAGATGCCTTTATTATCAATCAGTATTTTTGGTTGAAAATGTACCAGCTGTTTATTGATTTGATCAACTGTACCACTTACAATTGCAGATGATAATTGACTCGTGGATAAATTGCCTTTGTCTTGATACACCGTTACTGTCGCTTTGGATTTCTGTTTATTTAATTTAGCTTCAAATCCTTTTGGTATGATGATTACCATCTGTAAATCATTTTGTTTTAATCTTGTGATGGCTGCTTTCTCTGATAGCGCTACAGTTGTCACTCCAGGTGCTTTTGTTAAGGATTCGGATAACTTTTTAGACATAATAGAGTTATCATGATCGATAATACTGACTTGTATGGAAAACTGATTGCTATTACCACCTACCAGTGTGCCAAGTGCGATCATCATAAAGACCGGTAAAAGCAGAGACCAAATGAAGCTGTTTTTGTTCCTAGCAAACAAGAGAAGCTGAGCTTTCACCAATTGAAAATACGCTTTTATCATTAGCTCAACCTCTTTCCTGTTTGTTCTAAAAAAACATCTTCCAAAGTAGCTGTTCTTGTAGAAATTCCATTTAACGGTAAATGATATTTATCAGCTAAAGGGATAAGCTGTTGCAGTGTATCTGCTAATTGATCAGTATGTAATTGCACGAGGTCATTTTCTAAACGTACTACCTTTTTCACGCCCGCGAGTGTTGAAAACTCACTATCATAACAATCATCCTTGGAAGGAAATTCGATTCTCGTATTGGTTCCTAATTGACGAATAAGTTCCCTAGGTGTATCCAAAGCGAGAATTTTTCCACGATCCATGATTGCAATTCGATCACATAATACTTCTGCTTCTTCCATATAGTGAGTAGAAAGAAATATAGTTCGTCCTTCTTCCCTTAACTGCAAAACAATATCCCACAAACTGCGTCTAGCCGCTGGATCTAACCCTGTAGTTGGCTCGTCTAAAAAGATAACCTTTGGATCATGGACCACAGCTATCGCAATAGCCAAACGTTGTCGCTGACCTCCAGATAAATGTTTTACCCAGGTCTTTTCTTTCTCCTGCAAATCAAAAGAAACCAGTAATTCTTTTACAGGACGTGCTTTGGGATAAAAGCTAGCATACAGCTCGATACTTTCTTTTACCGTCAAATAATCAAACAAAGATGTGGACTGTAACTGCATTCCGATATGCTGCTTCAGCTTTTTCTTCTGTCTTTTTGCATCAACCCCTGCTACTACAATCTTTCCATCATCCGGATCTCGAAGACCTTCGATCATCTCCATTGTGGTTGTTTTTCCAGCACCATTTGGACCAAGCATTCCAAATATTTCTCGTTCTTTTACCTCAAAAGAGATATGGTCAACAACTGTCTGATTTCCATACCGCTTCATTAAATTTTCAACTTGTATCATGTGTTACCTCCACTTTTCATTCCCCTTCCCATCATACCCATTACAAAAGGAAAAATGAAGCGAAGGACTAAGGGGTACATGTATGTGGCACGTTTGATTTGCTTCATGGTAAGATATGAGGGAAAAGTAACGAATTTTACATAGGTGATAAAGAAGGAGTAATAATAATGTGGGATGTTAAAATTAGTTTGTTTGTTCATGTTTTTTCTGTTGCGACTTGGTTTGGTGCAACAACCTTAATGGCAATGTATCTTCGAAATGCTATTCGTAGTAATGATGAAACAAATATGGTCCAATCATTATCCACTGCACATCGCTGGAACCTCACCATGATGATCCCAACATCTGTATTGGCATTGATTACTGGTTTGTATATGCTCATACAATATGAAGAAAACAAGCCATTGTGGTTATTGGTGAAAGAGCGACTTGGATCCCTTTTTATTGTTGTATTTATTTTAATCATTACCCTGTATGGAAAAAAACTACTAAAATCAGCAAAAGAGTCTGCTTCTAACGTCACTGCTTCATCTTCACTTAAAAGGTATATCATGATTTTAAATACTTCTGTACTTGTCATGCTGATTCTCATTTTCTTTGTAACAACAAAAATTCAATAAAAAATACAATTTCAAGCTGGCCTATGGGCTGGCTTTCTTGCTAAATTTGTAAAAATGTGAATATTGCAGATGGGTAATATATGGTTTATCATAAAAATTGATATAGCGGAGGTGGAGGGATGCTTAATGGAAGAAGATTATAAAAGTGGACAGGAAAGAAAAGAAGAACTCCAAGAAAAAATTCTTCGTGACATCGAGGATCTAAAAGAAACCACCGACCAAGCAGAAAAAGAGGGTTGGTACTAGCTGTGAGCGATCGTAAAAATTATGAGCAATGGACAGCTGAAGAATTTGTAATCAAACGGGATGGCTTACGAACAAGAATAAAAAACGATATTGATTGGCTAGACCAAGTAATCGAACAAGAAGAGAAAGAACTAGCACAACTGGAAGTGAAAACAAAATCGTTCTTATCATACTTATTTTTACGAAAATAAAAATGGGCTGACCAACTCGGAAGCCCACTTTGTCCTTTTCCAGCACTCACTAAACTCCTGCTAATTGCTTCTTATCGACTTCATAACCAGCTTCCTCTATAAGATCCACTATTTGAGCTATGTTCACTTGCTTTTCATCAAAGGTAACAGATACTTCTTTTTTGTCTAGATCAACCAAAACTTCGTTCGTTCCCTCGATTTCTCCCACTGCTTGCTCAATAGCCAATAGCCCGTACACAATGCTGACAGGACATTTGATTTACAGATAATAATATTTTGGTCATATATGATTCCCACCTTATAAAAAGATAGTAGCTAATTCGGCAAAATCTAGGAAAAACCTTCCTATATCAAGAAATTTTATTCTATTTAAGTAGAGGTTATAGGGAAATGTTCACAATTACAATGAAATCTTCTTTTTAGATACATCCTTATTATTTTAAAATAATAGGAATAAAAACGCTGTCTTTCCCGTAATCAGAATAGATCAGCGTTTCTAGACCTTCTACTTTTTATTTTGCCATGTTCGAACTTTTCAGAAGTTCATCTAACTTCGTAATTGCTTCCTCTTCATCTGGGCCTTCTGCAATAATTTTTATTGTTTCACCCTTTTTTATCCCTAATGCCATTACACCCATTATCGACTTTAAATTTGCTTTTTTCTCTTTGTACTCTAAATTAATTTCCGAATTGAATTTACCGGCATTGCTAACCAAAAGACTTGCTGGACGAGCATGAATACCTGCTTCTTCTGTAACCGTAAATGTTTGTTCTTTCATATTTTTCTACCTCCTATTTTTTTAAATAACAAACAAAAAAAATAACAAAACAAAAATATGAAGTTCTTCGTTATGTTACTATACTCGATGCATGCCCTATTGCAAATATTGCTATGTACATACAAATTTGAGTGTAAAAAACAAAAAAGGCCAGATAAGGTTGTCTTGGTAGTATATTCATTATCTGCATCAAATACACAACCTTATCTAGTAGAACTTTAATTTTTGTTCAGTATATTTAGTATTACAGTTCTTCCCCGTTTGTTGCAACAACATTTTTATACCAATAGTAACTATCTTTCTTTTTTCTCAACAATGTTCCATTACCTTGATCATCTTTATCGACATAAATAAAGCCATATCGTTTACTCATTTCAGATGAAGAACAGCTGACGATATCGATTGGACCCCATGAATAATAGCCATGTACATCTACGCCATCGCTAATTGCATTTCTCACTTGCTCAATATGTTTTCGCAGATAATCAATGCGGTAATCATCATGAATATCTCCGTTTTCATCTGGTTGGTCATGTGCCCCGATCCCATTTTCCGTGATCATGATCGGAAATTGATAACGATCATAATAAAGGTTCAGAGCGGTTCGCAAGCCAATTGGATCAATCGACCAACCCCAGTCACTCGCAGGAAGTTCGGGGTTTATATACGCCGAATTCTCTTCCTTTGCGCTATTTGCATCGGAGATACGAGTGTAATAATAAGAGAAGGTAAGGAAATCTGCTGTATTTTTCAAGTCTTCTTCATCATGCGCACCAAACTTGATATCCAAACCATTGTCTTCGAAATAGCGAAACGCATAGCCAGGATAATAACCCCGCAATAAAACATCAGAAAAGAAATACTCCATTTGGTTGCGCTTCATGGTCGCTAGTACATCTTCTGGTTTTGGTGTTGCGGGATGAGAAATACCATCAAACAACATCATGCCAATTTGCATATTTGGATTAATTTGTTTTGCAATTTTGGTCGCCCTCGCACATGCTACCAATTCATGATGGATTCCTTGGTATTTCGCTTCTTTTAAATTTTCAACTCGATCCGCTGGTATTCCCAGATGATTAAAAGATTCAAACGTAATCAGATTGATTTGGTTGAGCAAAATCCAATATTTTACCTTTTGATAATAGCGTTGAAATAAGGTTTCACAAAATCGAACAAAGAAATCAATAGTTTTTCGACTATACCACCCGTTATACTCAGTAGCAAGATGAAGAGGCATTTCATAATGAGATACGGTGATCAAAGGCTCCATACCATTGGCAATAATCTCATCAATTAAATTATCATAAAAGCGAAGCCCTGCTTCACTTGGCTCTAATTCATCCCCATTTGGAAAAATTCTTGTCCAGTTGATCGAAGTACGAAATGAGTTCATGCCTGTTTCAGCAAGCATCTTTAAATCTTCTTTGTAATGATGATAAAAGTCAATCGCGGTACGTTTTGGATAGAACCCTTCTTTGTCTTGTAAGGCAAACTCTATATCTTTCATTGTAATTTCTTTGTTAGAACGATCTTGTCTCTTGAGTTCTCCATGAAATCGGTTGATATCTGCGACAGACATACCTTTTCCATTTACATCATAAGCACCTTCACTTTGGTTGGCAGCAATGGCACCTCCCCAAAGAAAATCAACTGGGAAGGTTGTTGGATTTTTTTTCATTTATTCTCTCCTCCAGAGTTAAGACTTTTGATGTAAAATCTATAGTTCTGTTCCATTGGATGAGATTTTTTTTGAACCAATAAAAACTGTCCTTTTTGTTCTTTCTTTAGTTCCATCTCCTTTGCCACGACGGTGCCTATAACGAAAGAAATTCTGTTAAAGAATCTCTCCGTTCGATTCAATTACTTTTTGATACCAGTAAAAGCTATCTTTTTTAATACGTTTTCTTGAACCATTACCTTCATTATCTATATCAACATATATGAAGCCATATCGTTTCTCCATTTCAGCCGAAGAACAGCTGACAATATCAATGGGTCCCCATGCACAATAAGCAAAGACATCTACACCGTCTTTTATTGCTTCTTTTACCTGTGCTATATGCTCAGATAGATAAGAAATACGGTAATTATCATGAACTGTTCCATCTTCCAACCTGTCATACATGCCAAAACCGTTTTCAGCAATCATTATCGGCACTTGATAACGGTCGTAGTATTGGCATAATGCGTTATATAACCCTTTAGGATCAACAGCCCACCCCCATGGATTTGCTTCAAGATGTGGGTTTTTGCTTAAATCAATAGGACTCATACCATTTCTTTTTGCCGAAACCATGGATGAATAATAGTATGAGATTGCTAGGAAGTCCATTGTATTTGTTTTTAAGATTTGGGCATCCTCTGCCTGTTCATTTAGTGTAATATCATTTTCTTTAAAGAATCGTCTCATAAAGCCAGGGTATTCACCTCTGAATTGAACATCAGTGAAGTAATACTGCAGACGATTTCTCTTCATAGCCAGCACAACATCATCCGGGTGGCAACTCTCTGGATATGCTGTACAATCCGCCAACATGGTACCCATATGAAGTTCAGAACTCAATTCTCGTGCCTTTTTCACTATAAGAGCAGAGGCAATCATTTGGTTATGAATCGCTTGATATTTTGCTTCTTCTAAATTTTCTACCTGATCTTTGCAAATCGCAACGGAATTAAATGATTCATGGTACATTAAATTGATTTGATTAATCACAATCCAATATTTCACTTTGTCTTTGTATCGGTTAAGCAATACTTCCCCATATCGGACGAAGAAATCAATTACTTTGCGATTATTCCATCCTCCATATTGGAGGGTAATGTTCAACGGCGTTTCATAGTGAAGCATTGTAATAATTGGTTCCATACCAAGACTTCTGATTTCACCTATTAACTTATCATAAAAAGCAAGTCCTTCTTCGTTCGGCTCTTGGTCATCACCATTAGGAAAAATACGTGACCAATCAATAGATGTTCGAAATGTTTTAAAGCCCATTTCAGCAAGAAGCTTTAAATCTTCTTTATAGGTATGGTAAAAGTCAATACCATGTCTTTTTGGATAATAACCAATCTTATCTTCGATTGCTTCTTTCACTTGCGCAAGGGTCATATCAGAATCATGGCTTACATTTGTAATATCTTGATTAGAACGATAACGATGAACGTCAGCAAGACTGAGTCCTTTTCCTCCAACACCGAAAGCACCTTCGCATTGGTTAGCTGCTACCGCTCCGCCCCATAGAAAATCTTTTGGAAAAGTATCTCTAGTTAAACTCATGGTTATGCCTTCCTTCCGTCAATTTTTTCGTCCAATCTTCTAAAAACACGAACTAACCGTTTGGCAAGTTCATACTCACTTTTTACTGTCATTAAAGTATCTTGGGCATGAGCAAACAGCAGCGAAAAAATAGGTTCTTCTCCCTGTGCTTCTTTTTGTACTGTATCTGTTTGCAGCTTATGAGATTCAACAATATTTTTATTAGCTTTTTCTAATAGCTTTTCAGCAGAGTCATATTCTTCTTCTTCACAGCAGGTTAATGCCTTCATGACATCATTGCGAGCATCACCTGCATGTAAAATCATTTGCATGGACAGTAAACTCAATTTCTCTAATTCTTCTTCTCTATCAATCATGAGATAATCTCCTTTTCTCGTTACTCAAGTCAAGTTCGAATTCCTATTGAATCATTCTTCCGATGCGCTTAATTCTAATTCTTTCTTCTTTTCTTGATTATCGTAGGCTTTAAAAAATGGAAAGTATATGATAAATGCCACTGCAAAAATCACGAAAGCAAAAATGATAGCCCGCCAATCTTGGGTAGCTAGATAAGATGCAATTGGATAAGGAATATACCAAAGCATAAATGTTTTTGCCGGGATGGCTACAAATCCTAATTTCATCACAAAATATACGATGGAAGGAATAACAATGGATGAAATCCACACAGGAACCATTAAAAATGGGTTAAAAACTACTGGCCCGCCAAACATAAGAGGCTCATTTATATTAAAAATGGAAGGTACAATTGTCGCCCGGCCAATTGCCTTTAGGCGATAAGATTTACTAGCAATAAGCATCATCACCGCTAGTGCAAGTGTTGTTCCAACACCACCCATACTTATGAAAGCATAAGCTGTTTCTTGAACAGCAATATTAGTAGGTTCAAGACCAGCAGCGACTCGTTCAGCATTTTCAGCCAGTCCTGAGAGATAAACAGGATAAATCACCGGCATCATTACCCAGCCGCTTATTCCAAATGTATAAAGGAACACGGGAATAAATATGGATAAAACAAAACCAGGATAACTTTGAACAATTTGCGATAAAGGATTGAAGATTTTCAGAATAACATCAAAAAAGTCTACATTTAACGGAACAGCAATCGTCCAAGCTCCCGCCATTAATAACGTAATGGGAATCAAGGAATCAAACCACACAACAACAAACTCAGGAATGACACTATCTTCAGAAAAAAAGGATTTCTTGGAAGCAAGATTCATTACTGCAGCAACTGTTAACCCAATAACAAGAGATAAAAACATCCCAGTTGCACCAAATCTGCTAAAAATAAATGTAATTTTGCCGTCATCTGTCACAACTGGTGACAAAAGCATCAGGTATAAAGCAAGACCTGTTGCTCCAGATATAATTTTTTTATTGTTATAACCTTTCTTCTCCATAACAAAATAGGGAATTAAAAAGGCGACTAATAATCCTAGTAAACCAAATGAAAAGCTATTTATTAAGGAAAAATCCGGCATATTGGGAAAGATATTATGAAGCAGTGAAACAACCGTTACCAGTGATCCTACTAAAATCAATGGTAAAATAATCATTACAGAATCCTGAATCGATGAAATCCAGGGATTTTTCGTAACCTTCGTTACAACAGGAGTAAACGAGTTGGTCATGAAATCCATTATTTTTTTCATGTTTTATTCACCCGATTCAAGTAGTTTCGTAATTAGATCACACGCTTTATTTCCGTCCAATGTACCGTAAACGCTTTGCGGTATAACGGATACTTTGATTGGATAGTTACTTAATTTTTCTTTTAATTCATCTTCCATATATTTCAAGTGAGGGCCAATTAACAAAACATCTACTTCATTTAGGTACTCTGATAATTGGGACTCACTTCGAGCTTGTACATTCATTTCCATTCCTCTTTTTTTGCCTGCTTTTCGAATGGCGTTTGCCATAAACCCGCTAGAAGCACCTGCACCACAGATTAATAATACTTTTGTCATTGAAAACTCCCCCTGAATATTTTTGTATTCGCTTACATGTTTAGTATTGCATTTGCCGAATGTCAAAAACCAACAATAAAATTTCCTATCCATAGGAATAATAAATGAAAGTGTCCCTATTTCCCTCAAAAAAAGAAAGAGCATCTGCTGCTCTTTCTGCATGAAAAGATTATGCAACTTTTTTAACTGAATTTCCTAAAAAGGTGAAGACCCTTAATGAAAGTTCGATAATAGGACCGATTAAAAAGATACAGAGAATCGTTCCGAAACCGTATAAACCACCTAATAAAATACCGGTAGCAACTAAAATTCCATCAATGACCATTCTTGTTACCTTTATAGTTACGTTTAATCGTGTAGATAAAAAGAACATAAGCCCTTCTAATGGTCCCGTTCCTGTTTTTGTAAATAAAAACAGACCCGTTCCAATCCCATAAATTAAGATCCCAATCAGCGCAATAAATATGTTTGGTATCGATTGCAAGGGTAAAGCAGCCATTAAATCCATGGTGAGAAACAAATTAATGAAATAACCGCACCCAATACTAAAAATAATACTTCCTATACCAAAAAACTTTGGGTTAAGAAAATAATTAATGACTAGAAACGTCAAACTAAAGATCTGACTACCCGTCCCAAATCGAATGGGAACAAAATTCAGACCGCCCAGTAAGAACGTACTAATGGGATCTACCCCTAATTCTGCCAGCAAAACCAGTGTAATTCCAAAAGCTGTCACAGCTGTGCTAATGACTACAAGGGTATAAGTTATCCATCTTTGATTCATTTTCTTGTTCCCTCATTTTAGCATTCATTTGTAAGAAAGTATTTCATCTTCCTATGGAAGAACCCAATAAAAAAAGTTCCTACAGATAGGAACCTTTTTTACTCGAATACAGGTTGTTCTATTTCTATAATAAACATGAGGAACTCTATATCTTTCATATAAGGAGCACCATTATTATGAAAAATGATCGGAGAGAGGCTTTCATTCAATACTTGGCATCTCAAAATGATTGGTGCTTAGCAACAAACTTGGCTAATTATTTTAAAGTGTCCACAAGAACCATCAGAAAATATGTTAACGAAATTAACCAAGATCAAATCGTTATCGCTTCCTCTCCAAAAGGGTATCAGCTAGTAAGCAAAGATAAAGTAAAAACGAATGATATTCATGCTTCTCCCATGGATCGTACGAAAGTCATATTGAAGGAATTAATTCTACAATCAGAAGGGTTAAATATATTTGATCTTGGTGACAGGCTTTTTTTAAGTGTATCTTCCATTGAAAATGATATCGTTCATGCCAATAAAATCATTAAGCCTTATCAATTAAAAATTCGCCATAAGAAAGACGTGCTCATTTTAACCGGCGAAGAAAAAGATAAACGAAGATTAATGAGCTTTATTATTTCACAAGAAACCTCCAACGAATTTTTAAGCTTAAAAGCTGTTCAAGATTCTTTTCCGGATTATGATGTTTCTTTATTGAAAAGTGAAATCGTTTTCATTCTAAAAGAACATAATTTGTATGTGAATGATTATATCATGAATAATATTCTCCTCCACCTTATTATTACAGTGGATCGAATAAAAAATAACAACTCGGTTATTCAAACTGCGGATCTTCATAAATTTAAAAGTAATCTAGAAACAAAAGCAGCCAATAAAATTGCTGACTTTCTGGAAGCCAAATATGACATTAGCTTTAATGAATCGGAACGCTATAATTTTATTTTGCTTTTATCAAGCAAAACAACCTTACTAAATTATCAATCATTAACACCCAGCTCTTTAAATCATTACGTCGATGAGCACTATGTGAGTCTTTCTAAAAAATTGTTAGAGAAGGTGCATGAACGCTACTTTATTGATATCTCTGATGATGAGTTTTTTGTTAAGTTCACGCTCCATATACGCAATTTAATTTTTCGGTCAAAGAATGAGCAAATGGCTAAAAATCCTTTAACACATAAATTAAAGGATTCGTATCCTCTCATTTATGAATTAGCTGTATTTATATCGAATCAAATTCAGTTGATAGAGAACATTCATATTAAGGAAGATGAAATTTCTTATATCGCTTTTCATATCGGTTCTTACTTTGAACGAAAGAAAAACTTAGAAAAGAAAATTTTATGTGCAGTTATTTGTCCGAGCTACTATGATATGCAAGTACAGCTCATCCAAAAGCTAGAGAAAAATTTTCATGATTCTTTAGAGATTATTAAAGTTTCATCGGAGTTAAGTGAACTTGACTCACTTGAAGAAATAGATTTAATCATTAGCACACTGCCTTTACAGAATGAACGAATCCCGTCTGTATTTGTTCATCCTTACTTGACAAATGAGGATTACGCATACATTCAAAATCAATTAAACAAACTTAATAAACAAAAAGAAATACGCGAGGTAAAACAATATCTTGACTTATATTTTGACGAAGAATTATTTATGAAGAATGTTTATCTTGACAGCGATGAAGCCTATATTGCATTCATGTCAAAACTGCTTTATGAGAAAGGCTATGTGTCCCAAGACTATGGAAAATCTGTGCTAGAGAGAGAAAGAATGTCCTCCACTGCCTTTAATAACAATGTAGCTGTGCCTCATTCTATGCATATGAATGCTGCAAAGACAGGCATTTGTATTATCATTTTGGACCGCCCTGTAAATTGGGGGAAAGAGAAAGTCCAAGTCATTGTGATGATTTCGATTAATAGACAACAGCGCGAATTATTCAGTCCTTTCTTCGAAGGCGTTATCAATATACTGTCGGAATGGAAAAACGTCCATGAGCTAATTAAAGCCAAAGACTATGATGATTTTATGGACAAGATGATGTGGCTTATGAACCTCCCCCGCCTATAGAGGAGGAGGTTTCTCACCGTCACAAGAAACGTTCACGTGTTGAAGGGTTTTTTCTTCGATACTCGACCATCAGAAATCGGAAAATGGGGTTCATAAGTAAGCAACTGACACAGGAAGTACCACCGTTGCAATAGACCATCTACTTTCGCTTAAGCGATCCTGTAGATACGTTTTCTTGGTGCAAACACCGAAGTGCCCAATTTCTCCATAGAGCGATTTCGCTAATAGATTTCTTGCTCCATATGTAGTGGAGAGAAGAAAAACTACAGATCACAGCTATAATTGTCGTGCGTAAGCAAGAAGAAAAATTTCTACAGCTTTATGAATGTTTTAGCGGAATGGACAATATGAAAGAATTAACCAAAGCGATGATTATTCAGTTGATGAGTCCCTTATAAACAATCTGCTATACGAAATTATTTTTATATTTCTCCAAAAGCTTAGCAAGTCTTTGCTTCATATTTTCTATTAGTTCAGGTGGACGCTCAACCCATGCATCTTCACCTAAACCAATAAAATACTTCGCAAAAAAAGGAATATTACTCAGCTTGATTTGATCTTCTATCCAGCCAGTCCCATCTTCCCTGACATTTACTATAAATCGCCGACTAAGGTCACTTTCACACCGCTGAACCCCTTCTCTACTCAACTCTACAAAAAAATCTGCTTTTTTATGTTTCTCCTCTTTTATCGCCTGTCGATTACCTAAATGGATATGTGTTAAATCGATTGGCTTGACGGACTCGTCTAATTTGGCAGAGTGGATTTTATCACAACGAAAAAGTCGAAAATCGTCACGAGTAAAACAATACGAAGGACAATACCACAATCCAACGCTTGCATATATTCCAATTGGTTGGATTTTTCTGCTTGTTAACTCTGATTTGGATTCGTAATCAATATGTACTACTTTTTGATGTACGGCTGCCTCTAGCAAAAGAGATAGATAAGAAGATTTGGCTTGTCTAGTAGGAGAAATAAAATCAAATCTATTTTTCATCTGATCGATCCGATCACGTACATCTCCTGGCATATAAAAATAAAATTTTTTCAAAGCAGCAGATATTTCTGTTTCAAACGGCAGACTCGAAAAATGACGCAATGCATGACTGGCAAAAAAAATGGACACAGCTTCTTCTTCTGTAAACGCAATCGGAGGCAAGATTCTTTCCTTTAACACCTGATAGCCGCCATGTGGTCCTACTTCTGAGTAAAGAGGAACTCCTAAACCGCTCAATTCTTGTAAATCCCGGAGTATGGTTCTCCGCGAAACATTAAATTCTTCTGCCAGCTCTTTCACAGTGAATTTTCGTTTTCGATTCACAGTCATCATCAATTCAATCAATCTTTGTGATCGATTCGACATAATATTTTCCTTTCACTTTTTAATAGTGACATGATTTGTCACTATTATACTTTATGATTGAAATCAAGCACAAGTTCAGAAAAAGGATTGAGGTATAAGTGAAAAGACCATTTGAAGTAGATTCAGAAGAATATCCATTTAAAGATAATTGGCTATTGTATCAAGACGGATACATTCATTATATCGACGAAGGCTATGGAAAAACGATCCTTCTTCTTCATGGAAATCCAACATGGTCCTATCTTTATCGAAATGTTGTAAAAGAACTACGAGATGACTATCGACTTATTGCATTGGATTACCCTGGATTTGGTATGTCAAAAGCGCCTTCTACCTATGGATACACACCGCAAGAACATGCAAAGGCACTTACTCAATTTATACAACAACTAAATTTAAAAGATTTTGTTATCGTGGTGCAAGATTGGGGTGGGCCAATCGGGATGCATTATGCAGTTCATCATCCTGAAAACATAAGCGGCATTGTATTAATGAACACATGGGCTTGGCCTGCTACACTTCCAGCAATGAGGTTGTTCTCAATCACCATGGGAGGCTGGCCTATCGGATATTGGCTACAAACAAAGCAAAACTTCTTTGCCAAAACGATTGTGCCAAGGGGAATACATCAAGCTAAAAAGGTAACAAATCGTCTAAAAAAAGCATACACAGATCCATTTCAAACTCCCGAATCTCGAATACCTACATGGGTATTTCCTAGAAGTATTAGAAAGGAACATAGGTGGCTTGGTGAGACAGAATCGAAGTTAACGAACCTATCTTCAATTCCTACCCAAATTCTTTGGGGCATGAAAGACAGTGCAGGGTTTCCACTCAGTGAAATGAAAAAATGGCAAACATACTTACCAAAAAATGAAACAGAAATTTTAGATAATGCATCCCATTATGTACAAGAAGATTGTCCAGATCGCATCTCTGCTGCTATTAGGCGCATAGCATAGCAAATTAAAAACACGTATACAAACAAAGGGGTTTATATAAAATGAAAACAATCTTATGGGCAACCTTATCTGCAAATGGGAACTACGCACAGTCTAGTCCAGAAAATCCACCAAAGCAAGAAGCACTTGTCAACTTTGCTAAACATGCAAACATAGCAGGGAACTTTATTGTCGGTCGAAAGACCTTTGAAGGCATGCTAGCTAACGGAGGAGGGAAAGAATTCGCAGGTTTAGATATCGTGGTAATTTCTCGCAATAATAAAGCAATACCTGGCGTGACCATAGTCTCTTCTCCACAAGAAGCACTTCACGTTTTAACAGAGAAAGGATATCATACTGCACTACTCTCTGGAGGAGCAGATTTACACAATAGTTTTCTCGCCGGAAACCTAGTAGATGAAATTATTTTTAATATCGCACCAGTACTTGAAGGAAAAGGATTAAATCTTGTTATAAATAAAACGGATTATACATGTAAGCCGGTCGAATTGTTGAATGTCAAATCTCTAGGCAACGGGATTGTACATTTGCATTATAGAGTGCAGAAGTAAAGCTTAAACCAAAACGACTTGTCCATTTTTGGCACATGCCATTTTGGTTTTTACCTATTGCATGTCATTCTTATTCAAATTTTCTGCTCACCATTGGTTCATCAAATTAAAAATAGAAAGTAATTTTTCAGCTTTTTTCGTTAAAGAATATTCTACTTTTGTTGGCATTTCATTGTATTGTTTGCGGCTAATCACTCCATGCAGCTGTAATTCTTTTAATTGCTGACTTAACGTTCGATGAGCGATAGGAGGCAACAATTTTTTTAGTTGACCATATCGGATGACTCCCTCTCTGCCAAGATGAAACAAGATAGCTAATTTCCATCTGCCGCCAATAACAGAAAGTGTATAGTAAATGGGACCTTCAACATTTTTTGTATGTTGTCAACGTTCTCACCTTTACTTACTTTTTGTTTAGTATATAACAAAATATTGCGTACTACTAAATGTTTAAGTAAGTCGTTATACTCATTTGAAAGTCGAAATTGGATTTTCAAAGGAGAATAAATACAATGACTCAACCAAAAGTTGCTCTGATTACAGGGGCTGGACGTGGAATTGGAGCCGCAACTGCTATCGAATTGGCAAAGATGAATATTAGGGTGGCAGTAAATTATTTATCTAATCACGATAGTGCGGAGAAGGTAATTCAAACAATCCGAACAAACGGTGGAGAAGCGATTAAACTTCAGGCTGATGTTTGCAACGCTGAGCAAGTCGCTCAGATGACAGAGGATATTGTAAAACAATGGGGAAAAATAGATATTCTCGTCAGCAATGCAAATATACCTTTTGTAATAAAACCTTTTCTTGAAATATCTTGGACTGAGTTTTCCCAAAAGTTAAACGGAGAAATACAAGCCGAATATCTTCTCTCTCAATCAGTACTTCCTATTATGAAAGAAAATCATTATGGAAGAATTGTATATGTTGCTAGCGGCGCTGCTAAAACCGCTGTTCCAAATTTTATCACTCATGGTACTGCAAAAGCAGCACTTGTCCAATTCGCTAGATACATTGCCGTTGAATTTGGGAAATATGACATTACAGCCAATATCATCTCTCCGGCACTTACCGAAACTGATGCTTCTCGTGGACAGGTAGAAATACTAAAAGAACAATACGCAACTAGCACTCCATTAAATCGGATTGGCCAACCTGATGATATTGCCAAAGCAATTTCCATGTTTGTAAGTGAGCAATCTCAGTTTATCACTGGTTCCTATATACCAGTAGATGGAGGAAAAAGTATGGTTTAATGCCTTACTCATTTTTTGATCGATTCATTTAAGATACCAACAAGATCATCCTTCCAGAATGATGTTCGTACGAAAACTAGTTTCTTAATTAGCAGACCAACTAACGTCAGCCGTAATAACCGTACCATTAACAAAACTGGAATCATCGAACCAAGGATTAACGCAACTTTTGCTATCTCTTCTGGTTTTCCTGTTCTTGGATTAATCGCCATACCGAGTTGTTGGAGTGAGATACCGAATTTATTGATGTTGCTCATTGATGACATGATGTTCGTTTCTACTCCACCCCAAGCACTTGCATTACAGCGTATACCCTGCTGTGCGTACATAAAAGCAGTGTTTTTGGTTAAACCGACTGCAAGCATGTTTGGATGCTGTATAAGCTGCACCTGCCGTGCGCCATACAGTTCACCCGCAGAAGCAATGTTAACGATTACACCGCTTTGCTTTTCTAAGAAAATAGGAAGTACTTTGCCATAGAAAGCATTACGCTATTGGTATTGATGGCGGATATACGGTCCCATCATCTTCCCATCTCCAACAGGTTCAAAATTGTCGATGATACCAGCGGTGTTCACCAGTATGTCCACTGTACGTATTTCTCTACTGTAGTATCGATCAAAGCCCCAATATCAGCTTCTTTAGCTATATTTGTTATAATGCAACAAACTTTATAATGAAATAAAGGAGGTAGATTTCATGGAGATCAAACAAGATGATTTGTCTGGTAAAAAAATAGTGGAATTATTAATGGATCATCTCAACAGTATGACATCCCTCTCACCTCCAGAAAGCGTTCATGCACTAGATTTAGAGGGACTTAAAAGCCCAGAAGTTACTTTTTGGAGTGTTTGGATAAAAGACGAATTATTAGGCTGTGGAGCACTAAAAGAACTGGATTCTTCACATGGGGAAATAAAGTCGATAAAAACTGCGAAAATACATCTGCGCAAAGGGGTAGCAAGGAAAATGCTTCATCACATTGTGGAAGAGGCTAAACAAAGAGGTTACAAAAGACTTTTTTTAGAAACTGGTTCACTAGATGGTTTTATGCCAGCTAGAAACCTATATAAAAGTATGGGCTTTCAATACTGTGAAGCCTTTTCTGATTATAAAGAAGATCCAAATAGTGTATTTATGAAGATGGAACTATCATGAAAGATAATGAATACTTTCGTCACCTAAAGGGGTGTGGATTTCTAACTATCGACCATTCGAATGCTTCACGCTAGTGGAGTTGACACATGGATGGATTGATTACCGAAGGAGACATTCAAAAAAATATTGTATGTAATGGAAATATACTAAAAAAGCTTCTAGCAGCCTATTGTTTAGTCTTTATTATTGATTGTATTATGCTTCGATCATTGTATATATTTATTGAGCAATATCAAAACACTTTATTTAGAAGAGTATACTGCCTAAAACCGCTAAAATAGTAGCGGTTTTTGCTTTGTATATATTTTGAATACTATTGAATTCAGTATATTTCTATGATTAAATACATTTAGTTCCTGTTTTGGTTTGATTTTTGGTCGAGCACTTCTCCCAAACAGGCTGAATCCTTTGGTAAATCTTTGGATTCCCATCAAATCAGGCTACAAACAAACAGGCGCCTTGCGGATACGTTTGTAGCAATTGCTTTGATCGTGTGTTGGCTGTCTCTGGTTCAGCCCCGTGATCAGTCATCATCAAGCACCCTTGTTGGATGAGTGATGACACTGGTAGTACAAGCTTGGTTGTTTCACGTTATGTTTCATGCTTTACGTTTTACTGTTTTACAGTATTAGATTCACAATCTTGGGAATACTGAAACACCTTAATGATGTGGATAAGTGGGTTCGAAAAATCGCATACGTGTGGGCGCGTAAGAGATCCATTTTTTCTGTCAGGTGATGACACTGTCGGGTTTGATTTACGGACAAAACCATCATCTGAGGAGAGATAATAATGAAAAATCAGGAAATTTTATGCGCGAGTCAGCTTTTAGATTCTTTGGAGCAGGGTATGGAGCAGCAACAGTTAGATCAGTACCTTGGTGTAGTGTTAGCGATGGACGTCGATGTGCAAACAAAGAAGCAACTTATCTCAGCATTTTTTTCTGCCTGGCAGCAGCAAAAACAGTCAGTAGTGCAAGAGATACAACAACTGCGGTCGGAAATACGGCAGCATGAAGAACTGGACAAGGCGAGGGATAACCAAGTCTTAAAACAAGTTTCTTTCATTCGTCGTGTGACCATATACAGCAAACGTCGGCTAACCATACTCCATGACAAGGGAATGCCATTGCTGGAGAATATCCATCAGTTACTGATAGAGAGCGGCAAGTTTAGCATTAAGTTCTTTCTCAGTAATTTGGGAATTTTCCTTGTCCAAGAGTTGATAAAAGCATCTGTTGGTGGAGACAAATTTTTCGGAGCAATCAGCAATGGGGTAAAATCAGGTATCAAGCGAATAGAGCCATTGTATTCGCTATACGTGGACATCCTCCCGCATTGCCCGAAGTTTCTCATCGATAATAAAGAAGCAGTTACCACTGCATTAGTGATAACTGCTGTCTTGGCTCTAATCCACACGGTCTCGGTTTCGCAGCCCATCCGTCGTAGTTTAGAGTTCATCAGAAGCTTATTCGCTTCTAAAAAATAAACCTGACAGAGGATCGAAACGCTCACACGCTTTCGATCACTGTCCACATCATTATAAAAAATCCAGATATTTCTGTCAAGAAATGCTGGTTCATTAGACACAAACAACGCCCATGTTTTTGCATAGTGGGCTGTTTGTGCTTTTGCATTTGTGCTAACTTAAAACCACTGAATATTACGGTTTTTTCCTTGTGTGTATATTTTGAATACTATTGAAATCAGTATATTTCTATGATTAAATACACTTAGTTTCTGTTTTGATTTGATTTTTGTCGAGCGTTGCTCCCAAATAGGCTGTATCCTTTGAATTTCCATCAACAGGTGATGACACTGTCGCTTTGTTTTATGGACAAAAACATCATCTGAGGAGAGATAACGATGAAAGATCAAGAAATTTTACACGAGAGTAAGCTTTTAGATTCTTTGGAGCAGGATATTGATCAGCAACAGCTAGATCAGTACCTTGGTGTAGTGTTAGCGATGGACGTCGATGTGCAAACAAAGAAGCGACTTATCACAGCAATTGTTTCTACCTGGCAGCAGCAACAACAGTCAGTAGTACAAGAGATACAACAACTGCGATCGGAAATACGGCAGCATGAAGAACTCGGCAAAGCAAGGGATAACCAAGTCTTAAAACAAGTTTCTTTCATCCGTCGTGGTTTAGAGTTTGTCAGAAACATATTTGCTTCTAAGAACTAATACCTGACAGAGGATCGAAGCACTCACACGCTTTCGATCATTGTCCACATCATTATAAAAAAATCCAGATATTTCTGCCAAGAAATGCTGGTTCATTAGACACAAACAAAGCCCACGTTTTTGGATAGCGGGCTGTTTGTGTTTTACCATTTTAGAAGGGTGATTTTAAAGAAAGAATACAATTGTTGTATGGAAACTTGATCAGTCTTTTTTCAAGATGAATTCTTTTTCGCGCGAGCATTTCATTTATAAAAAAGTTTGATTAAAACTTACATAGAACCCTTTAATTGAAAATGATTAAAACGGTGCATTTTTTTGCAAATAGTATAACTTTCTTTATAGCGATACACCTTTTTTTAGAAGTAATAACGCGGGCAGTAACAGCGTAGCTGACACCACCCGCAAGCATATAGCTATAAATGTAAGAACTCTCTAATTTCGAGAGTTCTATTTCTGTGATTATGATTACTATTGAAATGGCTAATTTTGTTCGTTGTCAAGAAACGACTCCAGCGCATCAAGCTTATCGGACCAGAAATGACGGTACAATTCCAGCCATGCGTCGATTTCTCGAAGTGGCTTAGGGCAAATGGAGTAGATGTTTTTCTGAGCAGCGGATCGCACCTTTACTAATCCGGCTTCCCGTAATATCCGGAGATGTTTGGAAACTCCGGGCTGACTCAAATGACTCTCCTTAACCAGTTCCCCAACGGACCGCTCGCGAATTCGTAGGAGATCCAGCATAAACCGCCTGTGAGGCTCTGCCAAGACCTCAAAAATATCCATGTTCATCACTGCTCCATCTGTTTTCTTTAATGCTTTGTTACGAAGCTATCTGTTCGTTTCAGGTATTCTTCCGTCATTGTTTTATCTAAATGGTGTCTGGGTACAGCTCCGTATGTGATTCCATACTCCAGATAATATTTCAGGAGGGTCAGAGCTTCCCCCCAACCGACAGCGCAATCTCCAAATGCTTTCAGATCCTGCTCAGAACGGGTATATCCCGATTCAATCAAAGTAACCATTGTCCCTCCATCCAAGCTTGTTAATGTGAACGATATGGTCGTCGTGGATTCCCCCGGTGTCCATTGAAATACAAACTTTTCCCCTGTGATAGCCTCCAATACAGTTCCGCCATCCTCCAGCGTAATATGGTCCGGTCCAAAATCTTTAAAACGAAAATGAATATATCCACCCGCTCTAACATCAACCGTAGTACCTTGAGTAAACCATGCGTCCCAGCCTTCACCCGTAGTAAGAGTCTCATAGACGACATTCGGTGAGACATTAACAAATGTACGATGCTGTATCATGAGCAAATCGTTCATAATGCTCCTCCTTTTAAACGCATTTTGGAATCATAATAATTACGAAATTCTTTCACTCGCTCCCAAGGAAAATCAATATGCCTGCCTTGAAGAATCAGATCCAGCACATCCAAATGAACATGCCACCCTGCCAGAAATCCGGAGATCATAGAAGCCTCATTGAACGTGTGGGTAAGATGTACCCTGCATCCTTCGTCTTCCTCCGTCAGCCTCCAACGTACCACGGAGTCACCGGAAACTGGTTCCATCCACGTAAACGCAAGCTCATAGGGAGGGTTGATTTGAAGAAACTCTCCATTTACGATATCGCCATTTTTCCAGCGAAATACAATCCTGCCACCCACAATCAGTTCGAACTCAGCTTGGGCGGTTAGCCAATCCGCGATACGATCAGGCCTGGTAATGGCCAGCCAAACTTTTTCCACGGGGTGCTTCAGATAGCGTTCAAAGCTTATGATGCGTACTCCGTTCAATTCTTTAAGTATGCCCTCCATGTGATGATCATCCTCCATATTTGATTTTTTAATGCTCTGCTCTTATATTACCATAAGGTTATATAACTGTTAAGTAATGAATTAATTTTTATGAATTTGCTTCCTGCAAATTCATGCTGTCTGCTTGTTTTTATTCCTTTTAAACGAGTGGGGTGACCTAATAAGGATCTATCCTTGACCACGGCTTATAATCCGACCAATGCCAGAACCTCGATATTCTTTAACCCATTGCTCAATTATGGATGTTCTTTTTCTTATAGACATAAAAACACCCCTTTGGCTAATCAAAACCAAAGGGGTAAAACGGTGCAACTTTTTGAAGCCGGTATATCTTTAATGTACACAGTACATATTTTTTGTGAACGGCACGACTTTATTTGTAATCAACAACACGATTCTCATCTCATGCTTTTTACTCTACCGTCACACTTTTTGCAAGGTTACGAGGTTTATCTACATCATACCCACGTTCTACACAAGCATAGTAAGCGAGTAATTGTAGTGGTACAACTGCAAGTACTGGAGCGAAGAGATCATGAATAGTAGGGATATACATCACTTCATCTACTGATTTCAATAGCTCTGTATCTCCTTCGGAAGCCAAGCCAAGTACATGTGCACCACGAGCTTTTACTTCTTGAATATTGCTCACCATTTTTTCAAAGACAGCATGTTGGGTAGCAAGGGAGATAACAGGAATTCCTTCTTCAATCAACGCTAGTGTACCGTGTTTTAGTTCACCAGCAGCGTATGCTTCTGAATGAATGTAGGAAATCTCTTTGAGTTTTAGGGAACCTTCCAAGGCTACTGCATAATCCATGCCGCGCCCAAGGAAGAATAAGTGTTCATGATGTACGATCGATTTTGTGAATTCTGCGATCTTATCCGCTTGGCCCAGTACTTCCTCTGTTTTTTCAGGAAGTGACTGAAGTTCATCAAGCAGGTTACCAATGGAAGCAACTACGCTTGTTTCAAGCAATTGTGCCATATACATACCCAATAAATAAATAGCAATCAACTGTGAGGTGTAAGCTTTGGTTGATGCTACAGCAATTTCGGGACCAGCCCATGTCACGATCACATCATCTGCTTCACGAGAGACACTGCTACCTACAACGTTCGTGATAGCCAGAACACGAGCACCGTGTTTTTTCGCTTCACGTAGCGCTGCCAATGTGTCTGCCGTTTCTCCTGATTGGCTTACCACTACAACGAGTGTATGCTCATCGATAATCGGATTTCGATATCGGTATTCAGAAGCAACATCGATTTCAACTGGAATACGGGTAAGTTGCTCCAATACCGTTTTCCCAACCAATCCTGCATGGTAAGCTGTACCACATGCCACAAAGTGGATTTTGTTGATCTGTTTTGCACTTTCAGCTGTCAATCCAACTTCCTGTGAAAGATCAACTAAACCATCCTTGATCCGTCCTGCTAAGGTATCACGAATTGCTTTTGGCTGTTCGTAAATTTCCTTCAGCATAAAATGGTCAAATCCGCCTTTTTCAGCAGTTTCCATGTCCCATGTAACACGTAGAACATCACGGTTTACAGGAGTTCCTTCTAATGTCATCAATTGTACATGGTGTTGATCCAGTACAGCCATTTCACCATCTTCTAAAATATAAACGTCACGAGTATGCTTCAATATAGCTGGGATATCAGAAGCAATGAAATTTTCCCCTTCGCCAATGCCGACTACCAAAGGACTAGCCAAACGTACAGCTACTAATTTATCCGGCTCATAGTTGCTAATAATCCCTAACGCATATGCTCCACGGAGTCTTTTCACGACTTTTTTTACAGTGGAGATGAGATTACCATCGTGAAGATCAGATAGTAACTTGGCGATTACTTCTGTATCTGTTTCCGAAGTAAAATGATGTCCTTTTGCAATAAGTTCTTCTTTTAATTCAATGTAGTTCTCGATAATACCATTGTGAACAACAGCAAATTGCTCCTCACCATCCACATGCGGATGGGAATTTTCATCGGATGGTTTGCCATGTGTTGCCCATCTTGTATGACCGATGCCAAGTTGACCTACTAATGCTTTTTGGTCCAGATGATTAGCCAAATCAGCCAATCGTCCCTTTGTTTTCTTTACACCAATTTCATCTCCGTTATAGATCGCTACTCCAGCAGAGTCATACCCACGATACTCGAGCTTCTCTAGACCTTCCAATAAAACATTTTGAGCTTGTTTCAAACCAATATAACCTACAATTCCACACATAAACAAACCTCCATTGCTATCTTTTTTTCAAGGTCCGATATCTCATTTTTCACGTCTGCTCCCTATTTTTGCTCAGATAGTCACCTAGCTGAATTGTATAGAGAGTCCTCGGTGTAGACGCAACACCGGGAGGCATCCGCCGAACTAATTCGATAAACCTCCACCTCGTCAACTGCAACCCATGCAGTCCTGGCGCTTTTCAACATTAATTTTAGATTCTACGCTCCTTTTCCGCACATCCCCCCTTACAAAGTATAAAAATAGAAATACACTTCCCTATCATATCTTATTCAAAAAGAATCGAAAAGTAAAGCCTTTGAAAAGAAAAAACCAAGTTCTGGTAAGAACTTGGTATATTTTTTTATTTTCCCATCTCTTGTTCTATCACATCAGCGATTTTCTTCACATATAGTTTTAATTCTTCTTGGTCAGGACCTTCTGCCATCACTCGAATCAATGGTTCCGTACCAGAAGGGCGGACCAATACACGCCCATTATCTCTAAGCTCTCCCTCAACTTCATGAATAGCAGATTGGATGGCATGATTTTGTTCCCAACCATCCTTCGATTTCACTACTACATTTTGTAATAACTGGGGATATGTTTTTACACGAGCATTCAGATCAGATGACCGTTCTCCTGTTTCTTTCATCACACGCAACAGTTGAATAGCAGAAAGCAAACCATCACCAGTGGTATTGTAATCTAGGAAGATAACATGACCAGACTGTTCACCACCGAGGTTGTAACCACCAGAAAGCATTCTTTCTAATACATAGCGATCTCCAACTTTTGTTTTTTCTGTTAGCATACCGACATTTTCAGCAGCTTTAAAAAAGCCTATATTGCTCATAACAGTGGTAACTATGGTATCTTGTTTTAATTGACCATGATCTTTTAAGTATTGACCACAAATAAATAAAATTTTGTCTCCGTCCAGCAATTGTCCATTTTCGTCTACTGCAATCAATCGATCGGCATCTCCATCAAAAGCTAACCCTAAGTGAGCCCCTTTTGCAATCACCTCTTCTTGAAGGGATTCTGGGTGAGTTGAGCCACAATCTACGTTAATATTCGTACCATTTGGATTGCCGTGGATTGTTGTTACATCAGCACCTAATTCACGCAGCAATTGAGGAGCAAGCTGGTAAGCAGCACCATTTGCACCATCTACGACAACATGAATTCCGCATAAATCGATATCAATAGTTGATTTTAAATGTTTAAGGTACTGTAGATATGCTTTAGAATCATCCAACACTCTACCGACATTTTCCGCAACAGGTCTAACCAAGGAATCATTCTCCTGTGTAAGGTACTCTTCTATTTGTTCTTCTATATCATCTGCTAACTTTTGCCCATTAGCATTAAAAAATTTAATCCCGTTGTCTGGAAATGGATTGTGAGAAGCTGAGATCATTACCCCTGCTTCCGCTTCCAAATGTCTCGTGAGAAAAGCTACCCCGGGTGTACTTATAACGCCTAAGCGGACAACATCTACACCAACTGATGTAATTCCCGCAATCAGTGCAGATTCCAACATTTCCCCTGAAAGACGTGTATCTCTTCCTACAACCATTTTGGCATTTTGTTTTTGTTTGGTCAGCACATAGGCTCCAAAACGCCCTAGGCGAAAAACAAGCTCTGGTGTTAATTCTAAGTTAGCTACTCCCCGGACACCATCTGTTCCAAAAAATTTACCCATGTCATTCCTCCATCATCCGAACGAAAAATAACCGATATCATTCACGTTCATACGAATCATTTATTTTCCTTTGGAGTACTTCCGTTATCTGTACCTACTTCTGTATCTCCATTTGTATTACTTTCGTCAGTATTCGTATCTTCAGCAGGCGTCCGACCTATTTTAACATAAATCTCTATCCTGGTGGGTGACACTTTTTCAGCAGGTGTAACCACTTTTACATCTTGTGTCAATGTAGTATCAGATGTAACTTTTGATAGATCAATAGATCCTCCTGGATATGTTTTTAACTTCTTCAATTTTTCAATTGATCCGTACACTCTTATCTTCAAGGGATTTGTTGTAATAGACTCGACTTTATATCCCTCAGGTGGTGGCTTACTCACCGTAATTTGAAGTGGTATATCACGATAAGACAATTGCTGATTAGGTGTATTAGGCGTATTAGGTGTCTCTGGTTTAGGTGTTGTTGGACTAGTTTGCACTTTCTCAATTGGAATAGTTACTTGTGTATTACTTGGTGCTATTTTCACGTTTGGAATTTTTGTTGTTTTGCTGTGGACAGCTAATTGAACATTGCGTTTCGTAGTTTGTTTCAATCCGTTTACATTTACCAGTGCAGTGATACGAGATACTTTTTCTACCTCTCGTCGAATTCCAGATACGCGCACAGAAATGGGAGTGTATGTAATTGGTAATAACTTATATCCATATGCTACAGCACCTCTTGTAATGATGTTAACAGGAATTGTTTTGGTAACTTTTTCTGCAATCTCAACTGATACGTTAGAGGGATTAGGTCTTACCTGTACATTAGCAGGCAAACCCTCTACTTTAACAGGTAGTGATAAATATTTTCCTGCTTTCAACTTACTCAAATCTACAAATACACGATAGGAAGGCAGACGATTGATTGTATTTTTGTCACCGATAAACACAAGATCTACTTTATGCTTTGCATTTAAAAGTTGGTACTTTTGATTATCATATCTATATTCAATCTGAATTCCCCTGACTGTAGTGGAAGAACGATTAACGGAAATGGGAAGAGTCGGCTCTGAAACCATGAACCACAAAACAGTAGCTAGAACGATTGAAATTACTCGAAGCACCCATTCGTTCTGAAATAATCTATCCATTTTTTTCCCTCCTATCTTTACTCAACCCCTCAGCTGGTTTCTGTTTTAAAAGTTGAAAAAGATGAGACAAAAATGCTTCATTGGACAGATTTGATTCGAGTATCCCATTTTGTGCAATCGATACCGCACTAGTCTCTTCCGAAACAATAATGACAATCGCATCCGAGATTTCTGACATACCCAATCCTGCACGATGTCGGGTTCCTAAAGCTTTGGATATTCTCGCGCTCTCACTCAATGGCAAGAAGCACCCTGCTGCTGTTACTTTAGCTCCTTGAATAATAATGGCTCCATCATGAAGAGGAGTGTTAGTTGAAAAGATGGTTCGAATTAGTTCAGAACTAACGTCTGCATTTAACACAACACCTGTACGAACATAGTCAAATAAACCTGTCCTTTGTTCCAATACAATCAATGCTCCTACCTTATTAGAGGATAGGTATTGTACTGCCTTTGCTAATTCTTGCACTAATTTATTTACTTCTTCTTCTCTGATCACCCGATGACGACTAAAAAAGCCACCTCTTCCAATCTGCTCTAACGCACGCCGAATCTCAGGTTGAAAAATAACAATAATCGCTATTACTCCTACGGAAAAAAGATTTTCTATCAACCACGTTATCGTACGCAGCTCAAAGTAACGGCTAATAATCCAGAGCAATACCACAACGCTAATTCCTTTTACAAGTTGGACTGCTCTCGTTCCTCTAAGCAATAGAAGTAACTGATAAAATATAAAACTGACAATAAGTATATCAACCAGATCACTCATATACTCTTTTACAACGCTGGATAACATGGGAAATCCTCCAAGAAATTACTTGTACCTTTAGTATGCTCAACTTTTTAAATAAAAGCAGTTTGCGAAGCCGTGTATTTTCTCATTGATATGTATATTTGATAGCTATACACATTTGATATACAGCTTACTTTCATACTCATAAGACAAATGCGTTACTTCAACTTCCTTATCTTAACCCTACCTTCTTTGGATTCATTTCTAAATATTTTCCCATTAACACATTTGGATTTCTTTCTTGCCCAAGACTTCTTTCTAGTTAATAAAAATTCTTTAATAGTGCATCTCTTTCTTCTTTGTGATCACAAACCCAATGATGATGAGTAATGGAATCATTCTTATTGGAATCAGACCATTCAAATAACAAAGAGTAAATAGATTCCCGCTTTTCCTATAACCAATTCCTCAGATGGAAAGGACTTCTTTTGCTAGAATAGGGGATTAGAGAATGAAATACTTTTAAGCAATACTGTAGCTCTATCGTTCTTCTACTAATTTTTTTGTTTTAGTTTGAAACTCAATGAAGGGAGAAATTCTGGAAATAAATTTTTACCAAAGCAGTTGCTAATTTTCCCATACAACTGTTCTTCCTATTCTTCACAAGTAAAGAAGAGAAGCCTTAAGCTATTTTCTTTCGGTCTAAAAAGATAAACTGAATCGCTTTCTTCCGAAGGATATATCCTAATAAATGAAATAAAATATATTTAACAGCATCGTATTTCATATATCCTAAAGAATATAATAATTCCTTAGGCATATTCTCTTTTCAAATGTCATTTGTAAAACCAAAGTTAAACAATATTACTGCTGTTTCTATACTACCATGAATTCCAATCGGCTTTCACAATTCTATGTGCCATCCTATTTGTTGGATCTTCCATAAATATGGTCAATAATGCCTCAATATCGGACGAACCACAAAAATCTCAATAAATTGAACATACTTGCCTATTGTTGAATGGTTTGCTTCTTGTTCTGAAACTGCTTTATTAATCCTTTGGTTGCTTCTAACATGTAAATCCTTCCTGATGATTTGGTAATATTTTAATTTAATATTATAACAAATAAAAAAAAGCATAATGAATACCATATTAACTTAATTCATACTATATTTTCTTTTTTCATAAAAATTTCAAATAGTATGAGACCAGGAAAATCAAAAAAGTATTGCTAAATAAGTAGAATGAAGTATCTTAGCTTATGTAATTCCTCCATAAGGAATCAAGATAGAAGTAACACCCAAGAAAAGGAGGAGAAATCTTCCATTTTTTGGGTGTTGGTCTGAATCTATCAATCGAACTTACAATATTTTTTTTCCAAATAAAGAACTAATAAGAGCCACAGCTACTTCGGCTGTCATATTTTCCCGATCCAATATAGGGTTAACCTCAACAAATTCAGCAGATGTAATTAATTTCGACTCAGACATCATTTCTAATGCAAGATGACTCTCTCGATACGTAATCCCACCAGCTACAGGAGTTCCAACCCCAGGGGCATCTTTTGGATCTAATCCATCCAGATCCAGGCTCAAATGCACTCCATCTGTACCGGTACCTACAATCGATAGTGCTTCTTCCATAACTCTAGCAAGTCCAAGACGATCTACTTCATGCATGGTAAAAACTTTTAATCCTATTTCCCGGGCAATCTCTTGTTCTCCCTTATCTAATTC
This sequence comes from Shimazuella alba, assembly GCF_009831235.1. GTDB lineage: Bacteria > Bacillota > Bacilli > Thermoactinomycetales > Thermoactinomycetaceae > Shimazuella > Shimazuella alba. The sequence goes on from NZ_WUUL01000002.1 coordinate 53,677, forward strand.
GCGAATACCAATAAGAACCACGTTTCCTGGCTTCACTTTAGGAGAGTAATTACCGATATTTACTAAGGATGGATGACCAAATCCTAAACTTGCTGCCAAAGGCATACCATGAATATTTCCTGATGGGGAGGTATCCCCTGTATTTAAGTCACCATGAGCATCATACCAAATTAAACCTAAGTTTTCATAATGCTTTGCTACACCAGCAATCGTCCCTATTGCCATGCTATGGTCTCCACCTAAGACAAGTGGAAAGCGCTTTCTTTCCACCACATTGGAAACAGCTTTTGCTAGGTGTTCATTCACATCACAAATCGCTGATAAAAATTTTAAATGATTCTCTCCAATATCAATTGATTCGGGACTGGGAACTTCAATATTACCTAAATCTTCAACATCAAAGCCTAAAGCTTCTAATGTTGATTGTAACTTCGCATATCGGATAGCACTCGGTCCCATATCTACTCCGCGACGACCTTGACCCAAATCCATTGGCATTCCAATAACGCTTATTGGTTGTTTGTTCATCTAATCCAACCCTCTTTCTCCATTCATATTGATAAGCGCATTGTATCATTATTTAATACAATTTGTAAAATTTTAATATTTATTCTAAAAGATGTATAATTACTTGTTCTCGGCTAATGGTTCACTTATACTTATTAATAGATAGAGAATAGGAGACCAGACGACTCAAGGGAGCACAAACACTAAATCATCAAAGAATAGGAACAGAAATGGATTTTGTTTCCGAGAAAAGCCCCAAAATGGTCATCACGAAACTGCTAACAGAACCAAAAAGCACAAGTGTAGACATCAATGGTACCGATCACACTTTGGTTCACCACAGACCGATCTTGGTACTAAAAAACGATATACAATACACCGAAACCACATCACTTTCAAGAAATGCGCTATTCCAGCTTAATCTTCTTCTAGATAATCCGGCAAATCATCCTACACACATTATTCTTAGGAAAAATGATAAATTTCATGTATTTCCCATAACCTACAAACTGTAGGCATTTTGGAGTCGCATGCTATATGCGGCTCCAAATCCGTTTTTGCTTTTCTCTCCTTTAGCATCTTTAACACAATGCTAAAAACACGCTACATTTAGAGATTCTACTATTCTTTATAGAAGTATACATGGGAGATGTAGCCTTTTTAACGAATGAATGATAACACATATGCTACTTATAGAAGATCTGTGATATTTTTTATACAAAGCAAAAAAGATACCCAATAGAGGTATCTTTCTCGATAATGTTGGAGCGGGTGAAGGGAATCGAACCCTCACATTCGGCTTGGAAGGCCGATGTTCTACCATTGAACTACACCCGCATATACGAAATGGAGCGGAAGACGGGATTCGAACCCGCGACCCTCGCCTTGGCAAGGCGATGCTCTACCACTGAGCCACTTCCGCACAATGATATATGGTGATCGAAGATAAAAATGGTGAGCCATGAAGGACTCGAACCTTCGACCCTCTGATTAAAAGTCAGATGCTCTACCAACTGAGCTAATGGCTCTCAAGATGTAAATAAATGGCTGGGGAGGAAGGATTCGAACCTTCGGTACACGATACCAAAAACCGATGCCTTACCACTTGGCTACTCCCCAAGGAGCAAATATATTGACAAAAAATGGTGGAGGGAGTAGGATTCGAACCTACGAAGTCGAAGACAGCGGATTTACAGTCCGCCCCAGTTGGCCACTTTGGTATCCCTCCGTAAATGGTGGGCGCTGACGGGATCGAACCGCCGACCCCATGCTTGTAAGGCATGTGCTCTCCCAGCTGAGCTAAGCGCCCTTATAAAATTGTGGTGACCCGTAGGGGATTCGAACCCCTGCATGCCAGCGTGAAAGGCTGGTGTGTTGAACCGCTTCACCAACGGGCCGAATAAACAATGGTTGTGGAGCTCTCTACCAGGCTCGAACTGGTGACCTCTTCCTTACCATGGAAGCGCTCTGCCGACTGAGCTAAGAGAGCATGGCTCCCAAAGCAGGATTCGAACCTGCAACCTACCGGTTAACAGCCGGTTGCTCTGCCGTTGAGCTATTTGGGAATAAACATTTTATTTCGACAAAGTGTATTGTAGCAAGAACACTTATGTATGTCAAGTTATTTAACACTAATTTTATAGCATTTTTTTGTTTTTGTTTCCTTTTGGCGACAAGATTTAATATACCACAGGTAGTATTCCATTGCAAGCACTATTTATGAAAAACCACCCATCTTTTGATGAGTGGTCAAATCTAATTCAAGTTATTGTTTATACGCTGTTAGTCACTTAACTTTTCTATTAGAACTGAGGCATTCACACTAGGTTGTGTTCCACCAGCATCAGTTTGCAGGGTGACTGCGGCAGCACTTGTATGATTTCGAATGGTTAGAACATCATTTGCGCCAGCAGTGATAATTACCATTCCTGAATTTTGTTGATCAGTAGTTGCAACACCATAAATACTGCTAGAAACCTCAACATTATTTTGAAATACAGTAAATTGATTTGTTTCCACTCCAGCAACCATAAAGAATACTGCATAGGTTCCCGCACTACCAAGTGTTATCGATGCTGAGCCTGGAGTATGAGTAATACCATTAAGGTTACCATTACTATCGAACGTTACATCTTCTTCAACTGCTACCGTTTGTGCGCCAGTATTAAACACATATCCATATGCTGATAAGCCTGTACCTGCTTCTCCAGTTTCACCAGTGGCTCCGGTCGCTCCGGTTTCTCCGGTTGCTCCGGTGGCTCCAGTTTCACCAGTGGCTCCGGTTTCTCCGGTTTCTCCGGTTGCTCCGGTTTCTCCAGTGGCTCCGGTTTCTCCGGTTTCTCCGGTTGCTCCGGTTTCTCCAGTGGCTCCGGTCACTCCGGTGACACCTGTGACTCCGGTGACTCCGGTGGCTCCGGTCGCTCCGGTGGCTCCTGTTGCACCAGTAGCTCCTCCACCATTAATAAACAATAAATCAATGTCATCTACTAACACATTTGAACCGCCTACTAATGGCTGCTTGACTATCATGAGCATTCCTATCGATGCTCCTGCAGGAACAAATGCAGTTGTATCGTACATCTCCAGCCATGTTCCAGCAGCTAAACGGTTGGTTGGTATAATCCGATTTAAACCTGCTCCCACAAAGTTAAAAGAAGCATCAAAATAGTTAATGATCACATTTACTTGAGGGCTAGGACTGGCACTATCTTTTGAAAAAGATGCTAATAACTCAAAATTTCCACCTGGATTTACGGTGAAAAATTGATAGATAAAAGCACTACCATTTTGCAACTGCACACTAAATTGTCCAGTATGACGAACAGCGATGTTACCACAGCATTAAAACCCGTCCATGGTGCCAATGAACCCGTTTCAAAGTCACCATTCACTATTCGATTGTCTATCATTCTTCGTTCATCACCTTACTCTCCTTTATTAATATTTATGGAAATATATAAAAATCTTAGACCAAACTATTCACTCGGCTGAATATTCAATGCTCTGGTGTTGCAAGTAACTAAAAGTAGATTTGAACCTGACACAGAAATTTTTAATTCGTATTGACCTGATCCAGCAGATGGGGTATCTTCCCAATCTAGCTCAGGAGTTTGTAAATACGATTGGATTGCACCTAATGGTTTATTATCCTGTTCCTCTAACGAAACACTGGAAAGAAGATTACCATCACGATATAAACCATACTGAATAGAATATTCATAGGAGTTAGAAGGTCCAACAATTATATTTATGGAAGATTTGGATGCTATTTTTAAAAATTGCGGATTTTCAATATCGAATGCTCGAGAAAGAACAAGAACTTCTGAACCAAGTGCCAATTCTATTGGCAAACAACTTTCAGCGGAGCTTTCTATCAAATTATTTTCACCATCCTGTATTAAATTTTCACTTCTCTACTAATCTATGAAACAGACTTTTCCCGAAAAATATACAGGTTTTCTTTTTCACTATTGCTAATAGTTGAAAGTTTGATTTAGACACACATACTATTAAGACTTTATAAAATTAAAATTACCATTTCTGATTTTCTAATCTTAGGCTTAGCTTTCATTTTTCATTTCGAATTGCTTACTTGATTGAGGAGGCAATTTTTGTTTCCTTTCTTCCCATATAAACAAGCATGACTTATCTATTTTGACTGGCTATGTAAACAAAAAATCACATTTCATTCACATGGTAAAATTTTCCATCTGATAGGTGCAAAATATATGGGAAAAATAAAGAAAACCAGACATCTCTCCCTTTTTTCACTTAACGATATTTATCTTTATATATAAAAAATACATGTAAAATCGATATTTTCTCTTATTGATATTTCGGATACGAAATAATATAATACGAAATGTTCTCGTAGTGAAATATTCGTGTGAGGTGATATTCGATTGACTGATAATGAAGTACTGGAATTTGTTAGTGCCATGCGATATTGCGTAAAGAGATCTTTTCATATCATGCATGAACACTTCAAAAAATATAACCTGACAATCCCACAGGGACAGGTATTAAGAGTGCTTAATCAAAAAGGTCCTTTATCTTTAGTAGAGCTCAGCAAAGAACTTGACTCTAAACCAAGTTCGATGAGTGGACTGATTGACCGACTTGTAAAAACAGATATGGTTACTCGTCAACGTGATGAAAAAGACCGCCGAATAGTTTGGATCGCATTAAGCGCCAAGAGCAAAGAATTATTTACTAAATTCCCCTATACGCAAGCTCAATATTATCGGACATATTTAGAAAAACTAACTGATGAGGAGTTTTCTCAGCTCTCCGTTAATTTGCAAAAGCTTGTAAGGATTTTAGAGGAAGGATAATCATATGAAACAATGGTTGACTACGATCATCGTAATTATCGTGGTAATAGGAGTTGGGGCATTTGGTTATCAATATGTGTCTGATCAACAAACATATATTTCTACTGATAATGCAACTGTTCAAGCTGACTTATCCACACTTGATGCAACCCAATCAGGTGTTTTAGCTAATTGGAAGATAAAAGAAGGAGACATCTTAAAACAAGGCGATGTTGTAGGAAAAATAACAGACCAAACACTTCCCTCAAAAACAAATGGAACGGTTGTGAAAACAAGTGTCTATGCAAGACAGAATGTTTTACAAGGACAGACACTCGCTCAGATAGCTGATTTGGATCAATCTTATGTGCTTGCATATATCGACGAAGACCAAATTAGCAGCGTAAAACTAGGACAAGATGTAAAAGTGACTATCGAATCTCTTTCCGACGATTTTTATGACGGAAAAGTGATGGAAATCGGTTTGGCAACAGGTGCTTTCTATAATGAAACAGAAACCTCTTCAGCTTCTTCTGAACAAGAAGTACAACGAATACCTGTAAAAATTTCCGTTGAGAATTTACCAGTAAATCGTTTAACGCTTGGTGTACACGCAGAAGTGAAAATAGAAAGATAAGGTGAGATAAAAAAATGAAAACTGGAAGACTTATTGCAATTAATACCATCGTGTTCTTAATTGTTGTAGCAGTTGGCATTGCTGGGATTTCTTACTACCGCAATACAACTGAATTTATTTCTACTGAAAACGCAAAGGTTACTGGAGATATGATCCCTATTACTTCTATAACTGCTGCTAAAATCACTGACTGGACTGCCACTGTTGGTAAACAAGTAACAGAGAACGAAGTAATTGGGAAAGTCACTGGAACAAGTACCACATCTATCACTTCACCAATTGCTGGAACTATCGTTCTCAACAAAGGCATTAAAGGTTCAACTGTAGCTCCCGGTCAAACTCTCGCACAAGTGGTAGATTTAAACAAATTATATATTATCGCAAATATTGAAGAAACCGAAATTAAAAACGTAAGTATAGGGCAAGAGGTTGACGTAGTAGTAGATGTAGAAGAAGGTACAACAATCGATGGAAAAGTAACGGAAATTGGTCGAGCTACAAACTCTGAGTTTTCTTTGCTGCCATCTCAAAACGCAAGCGGTGACTACACCAAAGAAGTAGAGTATGTACCAGTTAAAATCGAGCTTGAAAATTATTCTGATCAAATAGTTCCTGGAATGAATGCTACCGTTAACATACATCGCTAAAGGATGTGAACAAATATGACAGATCAATCCAAATCCAATTCTATTCGTTCACAAATTCCTTTGCTTGCAGTTATCATGCTAGGAATGTTTATATCCGTCTTAAACCAAACGTTATTAAATGTAGCAATACCACATTTGATTACCGAGTTTAACGTAACAGCAACAGATGCAGAATGGTTGTTGACTGGATACATGCTCGTGAACGGAATCTTGATCCCTTTATCTGCTTTTCTCATTGAACGCTTTGGCATTCGCAACTTATTTATTGCAGCCATGATCTTTTTTACAGGTGGTTCCTTTGTTTGTGGACTGGCACCTACTTTTTCGATACTTTTAATTGGGAGATTGTTACAGGCAGTTGGAGCTGGACTTCTCATGCCACTGAGTATGACCATCATCTTATCCATTTTTCCGCCTGAAAACAGAGGAAAAGGGATGGGGATATTCGGGCTTGGTATCATGTTCGCACCTGCTATCGGTCCTACTCTTTCCGGTTGGGTGCTGGAACATTATAGCTGGCGGTTATTATTTGACGGCATTGCACCACTTGGATTGCTCGTACTGATCCTATCGTTGTTCCAGTTAAAAGACTTGGGAGGAACGAATAAAAATCTTAAGCTTGATTATGTAGGAACCATTTTATCAACTATTGGCTTTGGTTCAGCATTGTATGGTTTAAGTGAGGCTGGGAGCAAAGGATGGGACGATTCGATTGTTATTATTACGCTTATCGTCGGGATTGTTTGTATTCTCTTGTTTGTCATCCAACAATTGAACTCTAAACGTCCCATGTTGGATTTCCGGATTTTAAAATATCCCATTTTCACCTTATCCAATATTATGAGTATGATTGTAACGATTGGAATGTTCGGAGGCATGTTCCTTGTGCCAATTTATCTTCAAAATCTACGAGGATTTTCTCCGCTTGAGTCTGGATTACTAATGCTTCCAGGCGCCATACTCATGGGAGCCTTATCACCGATTTCTGGGATTTTGTTTGATAAAGTTGGACCACGGCCTCTAGCCATCATAGGGATGATCATTACACTTATCACAACCTATGAATTTACAAACTTGACATTAGCTACTAGTTATACTTTTATCGTCGTTCTATATATGGTTCGAATGGTTGGAATGGGCCTACTCATGATGCCTATACAGACAGCAGGGATCAATGAATTGCCTCAAGAAAAAAATGCGCATGGTACTGCTTTAACTAATACTGCAAGACAAATCGCTGGATCAATTGGAATTAGTCTCATCACTACCATCTTTACGAATCGCACTACTTTTCATATGGGACTATTACAAAATTCCACCAATACGATGGACCCACAGTTTCAACAATCATATATGGATCAAGCCATACAAATGTCACAACAACTTGGTATTTCCATTGAACAAGCTCAATCGACAATCGCTAGTTCATTATACGGTCAAATTAGTCTTCAAAGCTCGATGGCCGGAATTCAAGACGCATTTTATTGGACAACAGGTATTACCATACTAGCGTTTATCCTCAGCTTCTTCCTAAAAGATGTCCGTAAAAAAGGAAAAACTCCACCTATACAATCTCATCCTGCAAAATTGGAGAAACCACAAGACGAAGGAAAACCTCTAAAACCAGTTACAACATAATCAAAAAAGCTGCTGATCAACTCAGCAGCTTTTTTTCAATTTCTCATATGTGAACTTGTAAAAATCGAGCGAGTAATGATGAATTAGAAACATCTTGGAAAATATATTCCTCATCAATATCCATGATTTGATACTTACCTTGATGTAAGTACCTGTACGAAAAGTGCATACTTGTATATCTCTAGTCTGCACTTTATAGTAAAAAAAGAATAGTAGTACTAATATTTTAGGAGGATAAACCAATGAAAACCCTTGTTATTGTCACACACCCAAATTTAGAAACGTCTGTCATAAATAAACGATGGGTAGAAGAACTCAAAAAAAATCCAGAAAAGTATACTGTACACGAATTGCATACCGTTTACCCTGACGGAAACATTGATGTGAAAAAAGAACAGCAATTAATTGAATCACATGGCAATCTTGTCTTGCAGTTTCCCATTTTTTGGTTTAGCAGCCCACCTCTGCTAAAAAAATGGCTTGACGATGTTTTTGCTTATGGTTGGGCTTATGGTTCCAAAGGAGATAAACTAAAAAATCGCAAGATTGCTTTAGCTGTATCTGCTGGAATTAGAAAAAGTGATTATAGTGAAAAAGGAAGATATCGCTATACACTCGAACATTTATTAGCTCCTTTTGAAACGACTTTTCGATACTGTAGTGCGAATTATCGTTCGTTCTTCGCGTTTTATGGTGAAGAAAAGGAGCCAGGGGGAAATGATCTAACTGCAATCGAAGAAAATGAACACCCTACAACCAAACTGAACAGAAGCACCCAAGATTACTTGAATTTTGTTGAGAACCTGTGAAAGAAAAAAATAGCTATGAGAGTGTGTTAAGTCGTATCCCAATCGATAAAAAAGAAGTAATTTCTTGTTTAGAATACTTCTTTTGATCGAAAACAATATAGCTATGAAAGCTTTTGTACAGCCTCTGGAGCTGGCAACTTGTTTTGTTCTCCCCACTCGCACATCATATTTAGTAATGGAACGAGAGAACGACCACGTTCAGACAGGGAATATTCAACTTTTGGAGGTATTTGGGGAAATTCCTTGCGAATGATAAGATCATCTGCCTCCAATTCTTTTAACATGATGCTCAGTGTTTTAAAAGAAATAGAACCGATACTTCGTTTCAGCTCATTATGCCGCATCACTTTATTTTCCGATAGCCAATAGATAATGATTATTTTATATTTACCGCTTATTAAAGACAATGTATATCCAAATCCAGTGTCTTTTAGTGCCACACCACTGGGAACACAAGTTTCATCCACCATTTACACTCTCCTTCCAGTAAGTACACGTTATATGTGTGCCAATACTTTATATCTTTGTGAGCAGTAAAACCCCGAGCTTCAGCGATGGGGCAAGCAAAGGACAGGAAAGGTAGGGGTGTTTTTTACCCCTCTCCCAAAACCTGACATTTTTTGAAAAAGATCTTTGCAAACGCCCATTCGCATGGTAATATTCACCATAAGCAGGCGATAACCAAGCTACTTAAATGATTCATGTAACATCTAAACCGTGGGGCTCACGGGGTTAGCTTGGTAATGAAGTGTTCATGACTACCGTCCCAAGAATCCCCCGCATTCATGCGTGGGGAGTGGTCAAAATAGATCATCAAATTATTTATCAAAAGAATGCATAGTAAAATCGCTCATTATTTTCATAAATCCAATTTAAAGATATGGGTTATATGATGTGTATAGTGGTAAATTGTCTATGAAAATTTTGAGGTATATATCAGAGTTGCTATCTACAGTTTTAACATCATGTCGGGATTCGGTTCCTACTCCTACATAAAAAATCCACCTATCGGTGGATCTTATTTTATTTCATGGATTCCAAGAACTCCATTACTTGTTCTTTTGTTTTCGCAAATCTACTTGGTAGACGACCTACTTCTTTCCCTTCTTCAAAAACGATAAAAGTAGGGATTCCTTTGACGTTGTATTGCTCTGCCACGGCTTGTTCGTCGTCTGCGTCAATTTCTGCGAACTGAAAACTATCTGCAAATGATTGCGTAATCTCAGGCATATCTGGTGCGATACGCTTACAATCACCACACCAAGTTGTTGTAAACTCAACCACTTTTTTTCCTGAACTAGTGAAACTAGCAAATGATTTTTCGTTGAGCATTTCCATGATAATTCCTCCTTAAATTTGTTTGAAGTAGTGATGCAACAGTGGCAAGATAAGTTTAGCATTTCGAGCAACTGTAGAAGAAGCTACACGGTACTTCTCTGCTACTTGTACTTGTGACAACGACAAATCGTAGTATTTTGCAACTACATATTCAATTGCAGCTGCCATTCCTTCTACTTTGCGAATAACTATTTCGGAAAACTGGCGAAGAAAATCCCACAACATTTTAGCATCTTGCAACTGTGGTCTTTCATAGTTGTCCATATTTTCTAGGAGACAAGCCAAAACTTGTTGCCACTTTTGTTCTTGACTATTAGTAGAATCTTCTAAGGCAAGCATCTCGCCTTTATATAATACCTCATAGGGTGGTTCTGCATCCATATGACGTAATGCAAAAAAAGCCATCTGCTTTAACTCATCATCCTCAACTGGTTTGCGTAAAAAATTGCGCAACAAAGCTTCTGCCTCTTTATGCCTAATCCAACGCATAAAGGTTAGCACTTGCATCTTAGTTTGACGGTCACCATGCGTTAAAGCCCAAGTCAAAGAAGTATGCAGCAGAGAGTTTTTTTCATATTCAAGGGCAACCTTTTCAATCGTCTCCCCTTGATTTATTTTTAACATATACTCTTCAAACGGAAGATGATAATGATAGCAAGTAAGATTAGGAATAGAACCTGGTTCCGTCATCCAAGTTTCCATCTGTTCCAAATAAAATTTAGGGATTTCCGAACGTGGATCAAGCCAAGCTGCTCTTCTCCAGTACCGATGAGCAACAGACAATCTTCCCACATGCACCGCTGCTGTTGCAGCATGATGATATAGGCTTGCTTCGGGTTGATCATCGACTTTCAGTAACCAAGTAAACAATTCATATGCTACTTGATGTTCGCCGAGCATTCCCATTGTTACTGCTAGTTTATAAGCAGCAGCAGGTTGGACAGGGACAAGGTTTTTTAGCATGTCCATTATCCCTTTTGTCATCTCGGTGTTACCCTCATGCTGACTTAAGATGGCTAAATTACATAATGCATGCAAATTGTTTGGATCTGCCTCTAATATGGTAGTTACAATCTCACGTGCTTTTTCTAGTTTTCCTGTATAAAAGTATGCAAGTCCAAGATTGTGATATGTTGGGAGGTAATCCGGATTTTCTTTAGCTAATTCTTCCAGCAACTCAGTTGCTTGTAAAAAACGTCCTTCTTCTAGATGCCATTCTGCTTCTTCATGCTTTTCACGTAATCCAGGCAAAGGTGCAATGAGCTGTTTTGGTAAACGTCCCATTTCATACGCCACCATATATAGCATTTCTTCTGCTTCTTCCGAATATTCACCTTCTGGTTCATGTCTTAAATACTCAATCAAATAGTCTTCTGCTTGTTCAAACGCTTCCATATTAATCGAGTTATTTGCCATGTAATAATAGCATTCAGCCATTTCTGGATCGACATCTTGAAGAACCACTTGCAAAATATTATTGGCCTCTTGGTATTTCCCTAATTCCGCTAAAACACCAGCTACATTGCAGTAATTTGCAGGGTTATCGGGTTCTTTTTCTACTACAAGCCGAAAATATTTAAGTGCCTTCTCATATTGATGGCGCTCCAAAGATTTAATAGCACGATCAAAAAAGGTACTTGCATCCATCTCTAAAGGGATGACCTTGTGGTCAGATATATGTTTAGGGATTGATATTTTTTTCATAGTTTCCTCCCAACCAGTCAGCATACCAAATAATGCCTGATGGTTTGGTACCCCACCAGTATAACACATTTGGAAAAAATCGCTTACATGAATTGGGAATCTTTCTCCTCTTCTATCTTTTAACCGGAGTCTGAACGAAATAGTGTACTTATCGAACCTCCAGTAATAATAATTTTAATTGCATCACTTAGTAATGGTGCTACAGAAAGTACTTTAAAACTATCTGACAAGTTCTCAAATGCGATAGAATCAGTCACTACCACTTCTTCAATTCCTGGGTGAAGTAATTTCTGCGCTGCATTATCTGAAAACAGGGGGTGTGTAGCACATATATATGCTGGTTTTGCACCCTTTTCTTGCAAACCTTCGACTACACTTATTATTGTGCCACCTGTATCGATCATATCTTCAATAATAATAGGGGTATGATCTGTTACTTCTCCAATGATATGTGTTACTTTTGCAGCATTGTGCTGAGGTCTCTTTTTTAACATAATAGCAAACGGAGCATCGAGCAGGGTAGCCAATTTTTCGGCCATCTTTGCACGACCAGCATCTGGGGATACAATAATAGGATTTTGGATATTACATTGTAATATATGGTCGCTAATTAGTTGAAGAGCGGATAAATGATCGACTGGAATATTAAAGAAACCTTGAATAGCAGGCGCATGTAGATCCAAAGTAACAACTCGAGACACACCAACTGTACTTAATAGATCTACAATCATCTTAGCAGTTATTGGTTCTCTTGGTGCATCCTTTTTCTCTTGTCTACCATATGCGAAATAGGGAATGACAGCGCTAATGCTTTTTGCAGATGCGCGCCTAGCAGCATCTACCATGATCAATAGTTCCATTAGGTTTTCATTTACTGGGTGCCCAAGTGTTTGAATAATAAATACATCTTGATTACGAACACTTTCCTCAAAATGTACATATATCTCACCACTCTTAAACCGGCTGATTCGAACTTTACCTAGTTCTTTATTGAGATGAGATGCAATGTTAGTTGCTAACAAGTGATTGGAGGTACCTGAAAAAATCTTAACACTGTTCATCGTTTTAATCCTCCATTAGCTAACGTTTTACTTGTTTTTATTATAACAGTCCTATTATCACAATGAAAATTAATAGAACAACAGAATGCTCGACTATTTGCAGAAGGAAAACTTATGAAAGGATGCCCTTCTATTTTCCAAAAATTCTAGCTAAAAGTAGTATCTCGTGATATGATAAATCGGTCATAAATTTCCATTTTTGGAGGAATATATGAAAAAATTACATCCTAGTAAAACAGCACAATCCATAGCGGCGCATTATCTTCTATTATCCTATGATCCGATATTTGGCAAATTGGTTCCAAAAGAAGCAATAAAACCGCTTCAATGGTTTCTGTCTGAACTTTCAGGCGTTGCAAGTGCGAGTCTCTTTTTATACCGTATCCCATTTATTCGTTCGTATTTACGGTGGATGGAAAAAAAGATACTGTCTGGTTTCTCTATACACATTGCACTTCGAAAACATTGGATTGAATCAAAAGTAAAGGAAGCTATTTCATCCGGTACAGAACAAGTTGTTGTTTTAGGAGCAGGTTTCGATACCCTTTCCTATCGTTTACATCATCACTATCCCCAAGTGAATTGGATTGAATTGGATCATATCGATACACAGCGAGTAAAACAAAAAGCATTGGACAAAAATGGAGAGATAAAAGACAATCTTCATCTTACTAGTGCAGACTTTACAAAACAGAACCTCTCCGAAGTGCTTCTCTTTGTTCCTTCTTTCCAAGCTCAACTTCCAACGATTTACATAGCAGAAGGTTTATTGATGTATCTACCAGAAGAGGATGTTTTATCTTTGTTCCAACAATTATCTGTGCTTCACAAAAAAACATGTCAAGTCGTAGGCACTGCCCTAGAACCGAATAGATATGGGGAACTCAGCATCCAAGGAACTGGAAAAGTAAAAATAGATTCCAAAAAGTCAGGAGAACCACTTCTTTGGGGAACAAAATCAGTAGATTTACAAGCATTTTTAACAAAATGTGATTTTGATTCTGTTTTCACCAAATATACTCATGATTTGTTGTCAGACACGGTCCCAGATCTCCAAGAGCCTCATACTTTGCCGAGTGAAGAATACTTATTTATCGCTCGCTAAACGGATACACACTCCAAACCATTCTTATTATCGAATGGTTTTTTCATCTGCTCTTTACAAAACTAATATAATTAGTTAATATATTAATATCATTAGTTTTACTCATAAGGAGCGCTAAAGATGAAAATAACAAAAAACGAGACCACCTATCAGCTCAGCTTTTTGCCGCATATTTTCCCAGTCAATTGTTATTTGATTGAAGAAGAGAAAGAGCTTACCTTGATTGACTGTGCTTTGCCATATAGCTATAAAGCAATTCTCCAAACTGCTAACAAAATCAAAAAACCTATTACCCGCATTGTATTAACACATGCACACGATGACCACATTGGATCATTGGATAAATTAAAAGAAGCATTACCACAAGCTGCTGTTATGATTTCGAAACGAGATGCAAAATTACTTCGTGGAGATCGCAAACTAGAAGATCACGAAAATAATACGCCTGTTCGTGGTGGTGTTCCTGCCGCTGGTGCTATTCAAACTATACCCGATCACCTAGTCGAAGACGGGGATCAAATCGGTTCTCTTCGCGTTATCTTGACTCCTGGCCATACACCTGGATCTATCAGTCTTTTGGACAAACGCAACAGTCATCTTATTGCAGGGGATGCCTTACAAACACGAGGAGGAGTAGCTGTCTCAGGAGACACCCGATCTTTGTTTCCTTTTCCTGCTATGGCTACTTGGAACAATAAAACTGCGCTTACTAGTGCTATCACCATAAAAAATACTCATCCAAAGCTTCTCGCTGTTGGACATGGCAAAATGTTAGAACATCCAGATGAAATATTAACAAAAGCTATTCATCGTGCTACACAAAAATGGAAGGAGCAAACATAATGCCCCGTGTTGGATTAGATCGAAATAAAATAGTCGAAGCTGCAATTGAATTAGCGAATAACATGGGGATCGAACAAGTGACAATTGCTGCATTGGCAAAAAATTTAGATGTCCGGCCTCCTTCTCTGTACAATCATTTTGCAAGTCTTACTGAAATCCGTATGCAAATAGCGAAAGAAGGGATGCAAAAATTGGAAGACACCCTGATCCGCTCTGTTGCAGGGAAATCAGGAGAAGAAGCACTGCTTACCTTTGCAAAACAATACCTCAATTTTGCTAATCAAAATCCAGGATTATATGAAGCTACCATCCAACCAATGAGTGTACCTGACAAAATGGTTGAAGAAACAAGTAAAAACATGATTGATCTTTTGATTCAGTTACTGTCTTCTTTTTCTTTGGAAGAACACGAAGCTTTACATCTCGTAAGAGGGTTGCGAAGTATCGTTCATGGCTTTTCTTCGCTCCAACGTGCTGGGGGATTTCAGATGGATTTTAACGTAGAAGATAGTTTGCTTTATACCATAAAGCTTTTATGCAATGGGCTTAAATTCGAGAAATAGGAAAAAGATAGACTTTCAGAATCCATTCGGAATATTTTCTTATCTTACTTAAGAGTAGTTACTCTATAACTCTGCTAACGAGAAAACCCACGGTTTTAATCGTCGGATCATAAGGAGTATTAGACAAAGGAGGATTTATCCTCCTGAAAGTCTGACAATGTTTTTCAAAACACACCTTTACAAACATGTTCCATTGGTAAAATAACCCTAGTCGCTTGTTGAATACAAGATAGTATATAGGGTGGTGCAAAACAATCATTTTGCACACAAAATACTAGACAGAATTGCGGAAACCAAGCTTTCTGTCTATGCTGCTCCTAGCAACAAAGAACCCTATTAACCGTGGGGCACACGGTTAGCTTGGCAAAGAAATAGTCGCTAGACTATCGTCCCAAGAATCACACAGCTTTAGCTGTGTGGAGTGTCAAACTTAGAAACCTATTCATTTCATATGAAGCAATAGAGACAACAAGAAACAACCTGAAACAGATTGTTTCTTGTTGTCTCTATTCCTAACTCTAATATTATGGTGCTATCTTTTATTCACCGTTGTTACCCTAGATGAACTTTCATGCTAGTTGAAGTAAGAACTGCTTTGATCAGAGATACAGCCTGTTCTATCTGATCAAACGTAACTACCAACGGAGGTAAGAGTCGCAACACTTTTTCTCCAGCAGGTAACGTAACAAGACCATTTTTTAATAAACTTTCTATAATAGGTAATACTGGTTTAGTTAGTTTGATTCCTACCATTAACCCAAGACCTCTTATGTCTTCGCTTATGGAGAAGTTAGCCAGTTCTTCTGTTAAACGATCTAACAGAAAAGCTCCTTTTTTCTTTGCTTCTTGAAGCAGTCCATGTTTGTTTATTTCCGTTAGTACTGCTTTTGCTACTGCCATAGCTAGTGGATTGCCGCCAAAAGTAGTGCCATGTGTTCCAGGTCCCATAACAGGTTTTAATTTGTCTTTTGCGATCATAGCTCCAATCGGAAATCCATTGCCTAATCCTTTGGCTACTGTGACAACATCTGGCTGAATCCCATAGTGTTGAAAAGCAAAGATTTCTCCTGTTCTCCCGATTCCTGTCTGTACTTCATCTACCATAAGCAATATGTCTTTTTCTTGGCACCAATCTGCCAGATCATGCATGAATGCAAAAGAGGCAGGCTGGACACCACCTTCCCCTTGCACTAGCTCCAAAAGTATTCCAGCAGTTTGAGGATTGGTCATCTGTTTTAATGCACGAATATTTTGAAGAGATGTGGTACGAAATCCCTGTGGCAGGGGGTCAAATCCCGTCTTCACTTTATTTTGACCTGTTGCTGTCAGAGTAGCTAAGGTACGACCATGAAAAGAACCTTCAAAAGTGATGATCTCTGGGTTTGAAATCTCCTTGACTTCATTTGCCCACTTCCGTGCCAATTTGATCGCTGCTTCATTTGCCTCAGCCCCACTGTTACAAAAAAATGCCGCCCCAAGTCCACTATATTCGCAAAGCATATCAGCTACTTCTATTTGCAATGGAATGGGAAACAAATTGGATACATGCCATAAATGATTTGCTTGTTCTAGAAGTGCATTTGTCATTTTAGGGTGACAATGACCCAAATTGGTAACACCAATACCAGATCCAAAGTCCAAATACGTCTTTCCTGTATCATCCCATAATAGTGCACCATCACCTTTTACAAAGGTAACTTCTTGTCTCATATAGTTAGGAAAGAGTGACACGATCCGATACCTCCTGATGCAAACGTGTGCCAACAAATAGTTCTTCATCAAATGGGAGTGGCTTAGTACCGTTTACAATCCAAACTTCTTGTACAGCATGCTGCAATGCTTTGATACTTGAGCGAGCTTTAGGAATCATCCCGCCCGAGATTTCGCCAGTTTGAATATAGTATTCCACTAAGCTTGGGGTTGCCTTATGGAGCATTTTCCTTTCCGAACTGGTTTTGATATATATTCCATCTACATCACTCACCATAATTAAATGACTGGCGTTCAAAGCTTGGGCAATCGCAGAAGCAACTTCATCTGCATTGATATTGTAGTGGGATTCATTGGTTCCAACACCAAGCGATGCTACAACTGGTACCCATCCTTGCTCTAAAATGGTGTGTAGGGCAGATATATTTACTTTCGTTACTTCTCCTACATAACCGAGTTGAGTATTTTGTTGTTTTGCCTCAATCAGTTTGAGATCGATTCCACTTAACCCAATCGCTGTTAAGCCAATAGAGGCAAGCTTGCTTACTATTTGCTTATTTACTGTGCCTGCTAATACCATCTCCGCAATAGTGAGCATCTCCTGATCGGTTACCCGATATCCATTCATAAACTGTGCATCTTTCCCTATTTTTTGCGCCCAATCAGAAATCATTGATCCTCCCCCATGGACAATGATGATAGAAAACCCTTGCTCCTTAAGCTGTGCGCATTGTGCGAAAAAATCAGGGTGCAAATTCTTTAAAATATTACCTCCCAATTTAATCACTATTTTCTGTGTCACAAGTAATCCTCCTTATGTTCGATAACTAGCATTGATTTTCACATACTCATAGGTGAGGTCACAGCCCCATGCTGTTGCTTTTTGTTTGCCTTGTTGAAGATCAACAAAAATATTTACTGTTTCTTGTTTCAGTATCTCTGATACCTTTGACTCATCAAAAAAGACTGGCAAGCCCTTGTCCACAACTAAGATAGAACCCAGTTTCACCTTCACTTTCTCCGTCCGAATAAGGGGATCACCATATCCTGCTGCACACAAAATACGTCCCCAATTGGCATCAGCACCAAAAACTGCTGATTTCACAAGATTTGATCCGACAATTGCCTTGGACACTTTTCTTGCCATCTCGATCGTAGGTGCACCTGCCACATGAACTTCAATCAGACGAGTAGCACCTTCACCATCATTAGCGATTTTTTTCGCTAATTCTTGACAGACATACGTAAATCCTGCTTGAAATGCCATCCAATCTGGATGATGTGGATGCAAAGAATTATTTCCTGCTAGGCCGCTTGCCATTGCGATAACGCTGTCATTTGTACTACAATCACCGTCAACTGTGATCATATTGAATGTACTATCTGTTGCTGTCCACAATAAGGATTGCAAGTGATGGGCATGAATAACTGCGTCTGTCGTTATAAAACCAAGCATCGTAGCCATATTTGGGTGAATCATTCCTGAACCCTTCGCAACACCAGCGATTGTCAACTTCTTTCCATCGATTTGCATGGTAACTTGTACTTGTTTGGTTAACGTATCAGTAGTCAGTATGGCTTCAGCGAATTCATTTCCACCTGTTTCATCCGCTATGGACAAAACTTTCATCAGACTCGTTTGTATTTTTTCCATCGGTAAAAATTGTCCAATAACACCTGTTGAAGCAACTGCAACTTGGTGAATAGGTATGTCAAGCAACTGAGCCGTTTGTTTTGCAATATCTCTCGCATCTTGAATTCCACGCTCTCCTGTACAAGAGTTGGCTACTCCACTATTGACTACAATCGCTTGCAATTTGCCATCTACACCGATGTTCTCTTGGGTTACTTGGAGTGGAGCAGCTTGAAAAGCATTGGTCGTATAAACAGCTGCTGCTGAAGCTGGAACAGAGCAAATAATCACTCCTAGATCTCTTTTCCGTTTGCGAATCCCAGCGTGCAAACCCGTTGCAATAAAGCCTTTTGGAGCTGTAATGCTCGCTTGTTCATTCACTTGATAGAAAGGGGCTAGAGCAGTTTGGTTCATTTCAAATCTCTCCTTTTTGATCTTATTAAGGATAAAGGGCAGGAAATAAAAGACCAGATGTTTCTGGGATTCCAAAACGAATGTTAGCATTTTGAATCGCTTGCCCCGCGGCCCCCTTCATCAAGTTATCGATCGCAGATAGGATAATAATTCGTCCTGTACGCTTATCTGAATAGAAACCGAGATCACAATAATTACTTCCTTGAACAAATTTGGTTTCCGGCCATTGTCGACCTCTGACACGCACAAAAGAAGTATTCTCATAAGTAGAATGGTAGAGATCATATAAATCTTCATTTGTATAATTATTCACATTTCCTGCAAAGATCGTGACCAAGATTCCTCTGCTCATTGGTACCAGTTGTGGAACAAAACTTACCTTTATTTCTGTTTGAGCAAAGAGACTAGCGAATTGTTCAATTTCAGGGATATGCTGATGTCCATCTACTTTGTAAGGGCGAATATTTTCATTTACCTCACTAAATAACATTGCTTGATTAGCACTTCGTCCAGCTCCAGTCACACCAGACTTGGCATCAATAAGAATGGAAGAAGGGTCAATGATTTTTTCTTGGAGTAGTGGAATAAGTGCCAGCAAAGTAGCGGTAGGATAACATCCTGGATTAGAAATAAGGGGAGAGATCGCTATTTCTTGCTGAAACCATTCACTGAGTCCATACACTGCCTGATTTAGATACTTTGTCGGTGCTGCTGGTTTTTGATACCAGCTTTTATAAGTGTTGGGATTAGATAAGCGGAAATCCCCTGACAAATCGATCACACATTTCCCCTGTTCGATGAGAGATGGAACCCAATGACTACTAACACTTGGGGGAGTAGCAAAAAAAACAAGCTCTATGTCTGCTTCACTCAAATCTTCCACACTCATCTCTTTGAAAACAAGGGACGAATCGAGGTGTGGATAGACAGAACGAAGTAAATGACCCGGTTGAGAGGAAGAAAACACTGCCCTCAATTCAAAAGAAGGATGTTGTTCAATCAGCCGAATCAATTCCACTCCGCCGTAGCCCGAGGCCCCAACAACCGCTACTTTCACCAACTTTCCCTCCTAACGCAATTTATGAATTATTATACATTTTATTTTATATTCATGCAATAAAATCAAAAAAAATCTCCGTTGCTGGGGTAGTACCACATGCCCATCAAGCTAAGAAACATGAATACCCCCAAAACGAAAAAATGAGCCCGCTTCTTTCTGAACATCTTCAGAAAAAGTACTCGTTCTTACATTTAATGATTTGGCAACTGCTTAGCTTGATAGTTATGTGCGCCTTCCCCCTAAATGGGGAGATGGCTTACAATAATAATATAATAAATATCAATATAAATTTATTGAAAAACAATAAATTTTGTATTAAAGTCATTTTATCATTAAATATGTGAGGTGTTTCAAATGCATGCTAAACAAGGTTCGACCACTTTCTTAAAGGTAATTATTTTTCTGGCTGGAATTACAGTGCTTGCTTTGTGTATCTGGTGGTTTCCTGAGTTAGCCATTAGAGATGCAAGAGTACGTCCAGGGGACTACTCGCTGTATCCCATTTTAGGATTTGCGTATGGATGCTGTATTGCGTTTTCTGTTGCATTGTATCAAGCATTTAAACTATTAACCTATATCGAAAGGAACAATGCTTTCTCCGAGTTATCACTTAAATCTCTAAAGGTTATAAAGAAATCTGCTTTAACAACCATTTTCATCATTGTGTTAGGGATAGGATACTTAAAGGTACTTTCTAAATTCACAGGTGACGATCCAGCAGGTCCCATATCATTAAGTCTAATGGGTATTTTGGCAACAAGTATAATCGCAGCCATTGTAGACGCACTTCAAAAACCATTAAAAAACATCCTAGAAAAACCAAAAAATGATTAAAAATTTGATATGAATTTAATAGCGAGGTGTTTTTGGGGGATCACCGTACGTGTCCATCAAGCTAAAAACAAAATAATCACCCAAAAGGGAAAAAACACGCTATTCTTCCATTGAGATTTAAAAAATAGAAGGAAGCGTGTTTTCTGTGAAAGAAACCACCAAAGAAGAACTTCATTTGTTTTCACAAGTATTGAAAAAGTATCTCTCTCCTACCGAAGCCGAACAGTTGGCAAGGGCAGCTGAATTTGTGAGACGAACCAGCAAGTATTTGGGGAAAGACCTCGTTACTTTATGTGTTTGGTTGAGTCATAATCTAGCAAGTACCTCGCTGATTCAACTATGTAGTGAACTAGAATCTGCGACAAGGGTAAGCATGAGCCCGGAAGGGTTAAATCAACGTTTGAACGAACATGCAGATGCCTTTCTTTGGGAACTTTTTGCCCATCTACTGAAAGCAGAACTAGATTCAGCGAGTGCCATTCCAAGTGCCTATAGCGATCATTTCTACGAATTGGGATTCTCGATTCGACTACGTTTCAAGTTCCAAATTCCTTAACCGAACATTATCCAGGAGCGGATGGCTATGGTCATACGGCTGGAGTCAGCATCAATTGGAATCCGACTTACATAGTGGACAGTTTTAAAATATCGACGTTGAAGCAGGGAAAAAGAACGACAAAACCTTTGGTACCACTTGCTTATCCACGCTTCGACCAAGGGATTTATGTATCCATGACCTTGGTTACTTTTCGCTAGAAGATCTAGATCAAATGGATCAACGAGGAGTGTCTTATGTCTCTCGTTTAAAGCTAAATAACCGAATCTATCAAAAGAATCCAGAACCAACCTATTTTCAAGATGGAAATTTAAAGAAACAAACAGAGTATCTACCTCTGGATATAGAGATGATCATGAACCGCATGCAATCGGGAGAAATCGTAGAAATTCGGGATGCTTACATCGGAAAGATCAAAAACTACCTGCTCGCGTCATTTTGTATCGGCTTACCGAAGTTCAAGTAAAGAAAAGACACAAAGACCAAGCTTATAGAGAGAAGAAAAACCGTGTTTAAAAGATGGAATCTTTTCTTCAGATCGACCGATGCAAGGATGTAAAACGGGAACGGTTGGAGTGCCACCTGTATGAACAACTCATCGCGCTATTCTTATCTGCTCCTCCTGTTTCGAATGCGATAGCTTTTGTTGAAAGAAAAGCAAGTGGAGGTAAGTGAGTATAAGGCTTTCTTATATGATTCAAACCTATTTTCCTTTGTTTCATCAAGCACTACAACAGGAAAACACCCAAGTATATACAAAGATCCTGTTTCGCCCATTCTTTTCTGTTCAATAGAAGAGGTAAAGTAGGATCTTTGATAACTCTTGGGTGTTTTTTGTATCGACTGATGATTGATGAATTAATAATCATATAAAACCTTGTATTCACTCAACACTTTACAATTCTTGCGAAGCAAGAGTTCTCTCATACAAAAGATGGTAAAAGAGCTCCGATCTACTGACCTAAAGATGACATTCTATTCGTTCATTTTTAATGTCTTTGCAGTGATAGGTTTCATTCATGTTGAATCGAAAGATACATTGCGAAACGCCATTCTTTCTATAGAAAGAATGGCGTTTTCTAATGGTAAGACTATTTTATTTTGTTGTTAACGATTGGGTATGAAAACCATAAGCAAAATAGGGGCCAGATTCAAAAAATCTCTTAGTGTTTTCACTTTTCCTCTGCCGTTAATTTATTTCAGGAATGTCCAAATGACCGCTTAGCCGGCCAAGATCCTTGAAGTTTGCAGATTTGTATAATTTGTCCGGTGTGATACGCATCGTGAAGAATGAGACTGTATAACCACATGTCGACAGGGTCAGGAACTTTGCGCTCTAAGTCGTCATCGCTGTACCCAGCGATGATGTCGCGAATCGATTGGTGTAACTCGTCTAGTTTCTTAACAGATTCTTCCCAAGCAGACGGTTCCACGGAAGTGACGGCAAATGTGTCGTTGTTTGTCAAACCTGGAGGGTTCTCGGTTTCTTCACCCGTTAAACGCTTCAGGAACCGTTCCTTGTAAAACGTCAAATGGTGAACATTCTCCCAGATTGTATTGATCGGAGCGCCTTCAGGCTTCCAATTTGCTTGCTCCGCTGTAACGCCTTTGAGCGCATCGGACAACGGCGGATACCAGTCTTCTTTGTCATAACCAATTTCCCATCCGTGCAATAAAAATGCTTTCTTGTCCATACGATTCCTCCTGAAATAAAAATAGATAACGACTAAAAATTACATGGATAGTTACAACTAGTATCACATGCGGACAGAAAAGCACCCACCGATATAAGAGAAAAACGGTCTTTGAGGGGTGTTGTCTACGATTATATCACTTTTACTTATCAGGGTGGGATAGTACCGGCATCCATGCCATGCATTTAACTTATAAGAAAAAAGCGTCTTGGGATGTTGAAACGCACCTTCAATTGTTAGGCAAACCTAGCAACTGAGGTGCATAATGAAAAAACAAACCGATTAAAATAGAAGTCGATTCGTTTTTTTCACAGGAAAATTATTATATGCAAAGATATATGCCATGAGGATAATTCCGATACAACATTGAGTCTCAGTTTTCGATCGCTTGATAAACCGTAGTCCAGAAGTCATGAATAAGCCGTGCTGGAGTCCGGGGTGGACCATTCCGGTCTGGGTGAGCAAGATGCCGACGAGCTGGTTGTCCGGATCGGCGTTGTCGTGGTACCGGCTCCGCCGTCCCAGCCAAACTGGCCGATGGACGCGAAGTCACCACGGTAGGTGCGTACCGCCATCCCAAAGCCCCAGCCTCCGTGCTGCCCCTTGCCGTGTGACAAATGGACAACGCTACGAGCCCAAGCTTCTAGAGCGGCTTGCTGCTTAGGCGCGAGGCGGTTGGTGGTCATCAGCTCAACTGCGGGTTGAGACAGGATCCGTTGGTTCCTGTGCATCTCGCCGTTGAGCAGCATACGGAAGTAGGCATGGTAGTCATCGACGGTTGAGTCGAGTCCACCGCCGCCTGACTGGAACGCCGGAGGCTTGCTGTGGTGTCCCCCTCACAAATGAATATTTGATAAATCAAATACTAGCGAGCGAAAGGTGACGATCAAACATTTATTTTCGATTTCCTATTTCAAGTCATCAGTTTAATTTTGTGCCCATCGTTACTTTTTTCGAGCATTTTAGGAAAGTTTTTTCTCCATGGTTCTTTTCCCCGTCTAGGTTTCCTTAAATCTCATGTAATAGATCATCGGTGTTTATCTGCCTTTCGCTCTGTGGCTCAATATGCTTGTCTAATCTAGCCTGCTGACCCCATTCCTCGGAGTCGATACATTGTCCCAGTGTTTCAGACGTTTCCGTTATCAGGAACGCCCTACTGGTAGACCCACCTGACATTCCCGATGAGGTGGATTCACCTCCTTACTGAAAGCGACTTTTCAAGTCGCGTACTCTTAACTTGATAGATAATGGTTCGGTTTTGGGTTGCAACCAAACAACTCACTCCGTGCCCGCTTTCAGTACCTCGCTCATAGATATTTTTGCGAGCTTCCTCCCACACAGCCACTTAGTCACTTCGTACACAGCGAAAATCAAGACAAAACTTATCAGAACATACCATGGGTTCACAATCATAGGCATCACCATGTTGATTTGTTCCCCAAGATACCCGTACAGGGTGTTCCCGACAGCAAGCATGAGAGGCAGTCCGAGCCAGAAACCAATAAACACTACTGGCGTAGAACTGTTGAGAATCAACTTGGCAACCTCTTTTCCGCGATATCCGAATATCTTTAAGAGAGATATCGTGCTGCGGCTTTCCTCAATCATCATCGATGTTACAAGAAAGATAATGATTGCCCCAGCCAGACTTGCGACAATGGTAATAAGCACTACCGATGCCGTCAATGTAGATGTAGTTGTATCATCCATTTCATTGAGATTATGAAAATCATTTATTCCAGTAAGGAGATTTTCGTCAATATCAAGTTTATTTTTGCTCAAAAGCCCAAGATAGCTTCCCGGCGCGTTACCGGTCATGCGGTTGAACTCCTCAAGGGGCATATAGATGTACTGCCCGAAGTAGGTTTGAACAATCCCATCTATCTTTAAACTGTATGATTTTCCGTCCACTTTGCTAACGATGTTAATCGTATCACCTACCTTTAGCCCCAGCCTGTAAGCCAAAAGATACGTGATATTTACCTGATTCTTTGGTAGATTGTTGCCGTTCGAGTCACGCATCGTAATTCCGATGGAGTTTGGTTCCAAGCCCACAACGTAAAACTCTGCCTTTTCGTTCCCCTTGAGATAACTGCGAATGGCGTTAAGCGGCTCCGCACCTTTTGGAGCAGCTCCATGCTGAATTTCTTTGAAAGTAGTTTCTATAGGGAAATACCTGTCGCTCCCGGTGCTGTCCATCAAAACTTGAAAAGAGTTGTGGACAGTAAATCCAAGAAGCAGCAGCATCGACGCAGCGCTAACTCCCAGCAGTAAAAACAACAAACGCGGTATGCTGCGAATCTGCTCACGCAGTTTGAATTTAGTGGCAAATTTGAACCGCTCCAGCTGGAGTTTGCGTTCAAGGAAATTCACCTTCGTTTTTTGTTCATCGCCTTTCATCAACTCCGCTGCAGATTTCTTCAGCACTCTGCGTAGAATAACATAGCTTGAGAGACTCAGCAGAACCATAGGCATCAGCACTCCCAGTACCATGCTCAATGGTGGAAAGGATAAGCCTGTTACTGGCATATTGTAAGAAGACGTCAAAATACCGATGACAGGTCCCACAACTGGCAGAGCAAGCAGTGTACCCACAAGACCACTTACAGCGGACAGCAGAACCGGAATTGCCATGTAGTGCCGGACCAGTTCACCCCGGCGATATCCCTGTGCGTACAGTGTACCAATGACTACGCCGTCTGACTTAACTATGCGCTGGATCATCACCCCGAGAATAAGACAGCACAGCAGGTAAACAGCTGCTGCCACGGGAGCACCCATGGTCTTCGCCCCTTCAATGTTTCCCCGCACCATCGCGATGCGCGCGTTGGTTTCAGCGTTCAACCATTCGGAAAGGGAATATCCTTTGTTGCTTAAGAGTCGATTCAGATTGGCAGCCTTTGCTTTTACATTTTCCCTGTCCTTCATGTATGCAGAGTATACGGTGGCTGCCTTGGGGAAGGCTTTAAAATCCGCGTTGGAAATAAGCCCGATACCAAAACCTTTGGGGGGGTATTGTTCATAAACATTCTTTAGAATATAAACGTAATTGGGCATAGCTACCGTGCCAACGATATCGAATGTTCTGCCGTTCAGCTTTAATTGATCCCCTATCTTTAATCCGTGCACTTTACAAAAGATCGGATCAAGCAAAATGTCTCCTGGTTTTTTCAGGCCATGTCCTGATGTTACTGCCGGAATATTGACCTTCGTACTAGGGCTTAGAAGACGTAGTTCTCCGTTAGGCACTTTTATATCGTGTAGCCGGTAAGTGTCGATTAGCGCACCAGATTCTCTTTCCAACGCCGCAATATTTTCCAGTGGTTTGTTTGTCTTAAACGTAATGTCTTCTTGCTTGTTTTTTTCGGTAAAGTCTGTGACCAGCTTCCCCATACTGCTGCCCACACCCGAAGCTGCAATAAAATAAAAGCTTCCCAAAAATATCAAGATAAAGATACCGATATACCGACCTTTGTTTTCCTTTATGATTCGCCATACGCGTTTTCGCAGTGCCATTACCATTCAATCCTTTCAGCTTGAATCAGCTCGGAATTTTGCCGAACTTCCGCAATCTCGCCGTCTCTCATCCGGAACACGGCATGCGCCATACCGGCGATGGCACTGTTGTGGGTAATCATCAAAATGGTCGTGCCAAACTGCGTGTTTACTTTTTGGAGCAACGACAGCACGCCTCGCGAGGTCTCAAGATCCAGCGCACCGGTGGGCTCATCGCAGAGCAAGAGCTTTGGATTTTTGACGATGGCTCGTGCGATCGACACGCGCTGCTGCTCGCCGCCGGAGAGTTCCCGGGGAAAACGGTTCTTTTTATTGAAAAGTCCGACAGCAGAAAGCACCTCGTCAGTTTGAAGCGGATTTCTACTGATGTTCGACACAACCTCGATGTTTTCGGCTACCGTGAGATTCGGCACAAGGTTGTAAAACTGGAAGACGAAGCCCACGCTCTCCCGACGGTATTCAACCAGTTGTTTGTCATTTAAACCTGTAATACGCTCACCGTCCACTTCAACTGTGCCGCTGTCTGCACTGTCCACACCGCCTATAATGTTCATAAGCGTAGATTTACCCGAACCGGAGGGACCTAATATTACTCCGATTTGTCCTCTTTTCATCTCCAAATTCACACCTTTGAGTACATGGGTAATAATCCCTGTGTTATAGCTTTTCGTAAGGTTAGATACTGATAAAAACATGCTAACACCCCAATATATTTTTATTAATTCCGAATATTTAATTAAGTTTATTTATGGTTTGCAGTTTTCGAAACGAGCACCCTCTCTACCTCGTAAAACTATTTAAGGGTTCCCCTAATTTCGCCGATGGTTGTCACTTAAACAGCCCTCCATGTGATAACAAATGCATTCATCGCAGTTCGGCTGATTTTTCATATGAATAATGCCATAGGGTACTACATTAACTGGCGTTTAAATGCTTTATTGGCGAAGAAGTAAGCGATGACCATGATACCAACGCACCAAGCAAGAGCGATCCAAATATCGTTGCCAACAGATCCTTCATACAAGAGAGCTCGAATCGCATTCACGATGGATGTCACGGGCTGGTTCTCAGCGAACAAACGAACAATTTTAGGCATGGTTTCCGTTGGGACAAAAGCTGAACTGATAAACGGCAGGAAAATCAACGGGTAGGAGTAGGCTGTTGCCCCTTCCATAGACTTCGCTGTCAATCCTGGAATGACAGCCAGCCATGTCAGCGCCAGCGTAAACAGCCCAAGTATCCCAACTACCGCAAGCCAATCTAAGATACCAGCGCTGGAACGAAAGCCCATCAACAGCGCTATGAGGATAACTACCACAACAGTAAGCGCATTGGAAACAAGCGATGTCCACACGTGGGCCCACAAAATCGACGAACGCTTGATTGGCATGGTAATGAAACGTGCCATCAACCCGCTCTTTACATCCGTAAACAGACGCAGGGAAGTGTAAGCTACACCGGATGCAATAGCCATCAGCAAGATTCCTGGCAATAAATAATTGACGTAGTTGTCCGTTCCTGTCTCTATAGCGCCGCCAAATACGTAGACAAACAGCAACATCATCATAATCGGCGTAATCGCCACCGTGATAATCGTATCCGGGCTGCGCATGATGTTGCGCATTAAACGCCCAAGTAATACCCCTGTTTTACTTTTCATTTACTTCTCCTCCTTTTGACCGATGATCGCGAGGAAAATTTCCTCCAATGTCGGCTGCTTCTCGATGTACTCCACTTTCGCTGGTGGGAACATCTCTTTAAGTTCGGTAAGGGTACCAGTCGTGATGATTATTCCGCCATGCAGGATGGCGATGCGGTCCGCCAGTTGTTCGGCTTCCTCTAGGTACTGGGTTGTCAGCAAGATGGTCGTGCCACCGTCTGCAAGCTCCTTAACTGTATTCCATACTTCAATCCGTGCTTCGGGGTCAAGCCCTGTCGTCGGTTCGTCGAGAAAAATGACTGCTGGCGTACCAATCAGACTCATGGCGATGTCAAGCCGACGCTTCATCCCACCTGAATATTGATCCGCCCGCCGATTGGCCGCATCAGTCAGGCTGAATCTTGCCAGCAGATTATCGGCGACCTGCGCGGGATTGGAAACTCCTCGTAACTTGGCGATCATCAACAGATTTTCCCGCCCGGTGAGCATGCCGTCTAAAGCTGCAAACTGTCCTGTCAGGCTGATGCTCTGGCGAACATGATCCGGTTGACGCTGGACGTCAAATCCGCAAATACCTACTTCCCCTCCATCTGACTTCATCAGCGTCGAGAGGATGTTGACCGTCGTTGTCTTGCCTGCTCCATTTGAGCCCAGCAGTGCGAAAATTTCGCCACGCTGCACTTCAAAATCCACTCCCTTTAAGACTTCCTTGTCTTGAAAGGATTTTTTTAATCCTTTTACAGAAATCGCTGCATTGCTCATCCTTTTATCCTCCTTATAAAAACGAAACAAGGTGCTAGATCGTCTATCCTATTTAGTCAGACTGATAATCAGTAATACTTACTACCAAGGTGAAAATATAACTGAATAGGGAAGGTGGCACATCCGTATTTGTAACCAGCTATTCAGTCGGATTTCTTTATTGAATTTACTTTTTTCCAATCGCTTCATGATACTCTAATTCAAATCTTCATGATATTTGTCCAACCAAGTTTTCTCATCCTTCACTAGATCGTCGCAAAAAGCGGCAACGTCCTCTCCTGTTACTTCAAGCACACCTTTTCCAGCAGCTGCACCTTCTTCAAAGAAGATGAGAATTTCCGAGAGCAGTCCGATACCTTCGTTTAGCTTAACAGGACCGACTTTGAAGAGATATTTTTGGATCTCTTTATAAACAATTTGGTAATCTTTTGGAAGTGCTTTGACACGCGAAACATGGGCTCTCCATGCTTTTTTTCCTTCGATGATTTCTTTGATGCTCATTTCAGTCCTCCTAATTTTCTTGCTACGTTTTTGTTGAGTTGGTCACGCCACTTATCTCGATAAGTCTTTGCACCTTCATCACCTACAAGTGCTGCACTGAAGCCTTTGATATCATCTCCCAGCACCTCTTCGACGCTCTGGCCGTCTGCTGATGAAACTTCAAGCAGCTCAAGAGCATTATCAAGAATTGGCATCAAATTACGACCGGTGAAATCTCCGTGAAGCCAGAGATTGCTTTGAATTTCTTTCCAAGCAGTTTGATATTCAGCTGGCAAGGCTTTTGCCCGTTCCTCAAAACCTTTCATTTCTTTCGTCATATCGCTGCCAGTTATTTTTTCTAAAAAGTTCATTGTAGTCTCCTTTAAGATACTAAGCTGTTCCGCAAAGTTCTATTATTTAATCGAATCGTTGAGTTCTTGACGTTGTTTATCCACCCACGATTTTGCATCTATGACGAGATCATCACAGAAGGCTGCTACATCGTTGCCAGTAACCTCTTTAACTTGCTTGCCGTCAGCTGCGGCTTCTTCAAGAAGATCGATGATGTGATGAAAGACAAATTTCGTTTCTTGCCAATCCATCACGCCGCCAGTGTTCCAGAGATATTTTTGCATCGCTTTGTAGGCGTTGTAGTAGTCTTCAGGTAAGGTTTTTGCGCGGTTTTCCATTTCACGCCATTCTTTCTTTTCGCTAAAAACTCCAAAGATTTTTTCGAATATACTCATGTTCATTCTCCTTTAGTTTGTTTTTAATTCGTTTAGTTTGCTTGAGACAAAGTTCCATTTGGCCCAAAAATTTTCCAGTTTCTCTTGACCTGCTACGTTAAGTGTGTAAAATTTTCTCGGCGGTCCCTTAGTGGAAGGCTTTTTCTCGATATCCACCAGATTGTGTTTCTCCAGTCGCATCGTAATCGTATAAACTGTACCTTCCACGACATCAGTGAAGCCAAGTTCTCGAAGGTGTTGCGTGATTTCATAACCGTAAGTTTCGCCTCGACTGATGATTTCCAGCACACAACCTTCAAGCACTCCTTTCAGCATTTCCGTGATATTTTCCAAATATCTTCCCTCCTTTTATATTTTGCTTATATTTTTCCAGTACCCTGTATCACCGGTATTTTGTAATACAGATATTTAGTATTACTGACTACCGTTACATAGTAATACAGAATAGCTTTGCTTGTCAAGAATAAAAATTTTCGTCTGAAAAGCCCATTTGTACGGGCTTCATAGTTGTTTTTATCAAATTTCACAGCTCAAACTTTCATTTGAGTTTACACTGTAACCGCTTCTTTCATGATTAATAGAATGAGAGCAAACGAGAGAAGAATGGATGACAGGCATCTCACATGATTTAAGAAGCTGCTAAAGGATATGCCGAGTTTTGGAGGGATGTAAGTCTATAAACGAGGAAATAAACGCACAACATTTCCTTATTCGTACGATCAAAGATGATGGGATAGGTATGAGTAAAAACACAAAGATTCGACTGTTTGAGCGATATTATCGAGGAAAAGATTCTGGAAAGACCAAATTGGCTCAGGCTTAGGATGAATATTGAAAAGAAAATGATACCAATCATCGGGGATAAAATAACAATAAATTCAGAGGAAGACATGTTAATGTTTGCAACTCCGTTTGGAATCGAAATCTCCATCTATAAAGATTTGTCCCCCCCACAGTTACAAATACACAAATTCTTTTTGTATAAAAAATCAGCGGCTGGATGCGGTTGACCACACCCAGCCTGCAAACTCAGAGCTTCTTCAGATTCCCTAGCTTCTCAGCCAGTGCGATAGATTCTGGTGTGTTTTCCGCCCTCAACTCACGATGCGCCTCTTGAATAAGTTTACGAGCGGTATCCAAATCAAGCCGATCCAGCTTTAGAGCATTTACCGCTTTCCAAAGCTTCTCACCGATTTCGGGCGAGGCATGCAAAGCAACAACGGGGATCACGTTGCGATGGTTTAGGTAGGGATCACGAGACATAAATCCTCCTAGTGTGAGTTTGCTTATAGCTATTATAAACAAATTTATATATCAAGGAAAATATCCTCAATGAATAAACCCACATTGCGCTCCTAATCGTTTGGAAAGCCACCTTTTTGCTCAAACAGCATAGAGAAACTTTCCGATATATACAACCAAAAAAACTTCTATCTAGGAATAACCTTTCAAACTATTACAGCTATTTTAGAGTAGGTTTGTTAGCAATGCACCAGAACACGCTATTTATTGATATGGAAATATTTTATACATTATACGAGAGGAAATTTCACGGTTTTGTTCCATTGCCGGTTACATCATAGAAAACTACATCTCTCCAAAGAGGAATCATGACAAATAACCTGTACACAGATGAGCTTCGTTTTGCACAAGATGTGGCTCGGAAAGCTGGAGCCATCATGCTTCGGCATTTTCGAACTGGAATCGGCCACGAAAGAAAAGCTGACGGAACTCCCGTAACGAAAGTAGACCGGAATGTAAACCAGTTCATGCCCATGGAAGTAAAAAGGCAGCGTCCCGGTGAAGGGATGCTCGGCGAGGAAGACGCACGACACGCTTGGGGAGCACAACAGGCAAACGCTGTTCCTCGACGGTGGGTCTGCGACCCTATCGATGGTACTTGGCTGTACGCTGCTGGTGTTCCGAACAACATCTCTTCGATGGCACTCCTCGAGCATCGCCAGCCCGTGCTCGGTGTTCTGTACGATCCCTATACCAACAGCATGGTACATGCTGTGGTTGATGGGGGTGCGTTTCTGAACGGAAAGCCCATCCGTGTGAACACATCCGATAGCATCTCAGGGAGCTGTCTCACACTTCCAGGAGGGCGAGTAGATACACTCGATGCTGGGGCTCTCTTCAAAGAGGTTGTGGATCAGGGTGCTGACGTGGTGACGTTTGGCTCTGTTATCTATGATGCCTCTCTCGTCGCACTTGGCTTCGCATCTGCACATGTCTATCCCTACACATCACCCTGGGATATGGCTGCCATTAAGGTAATTGTCGAAGAAGCCGGCGGTCGAATCACCGATTTGAATGGAAACGATCAACCATACGATCGCCCGATCAACGGTGCAATCGTCACAAATGGCTCCATTCACGAGAAGATTGTCAAGCTGGTTAGGGGGCACATCCGAAAGTAGATCCGTCAAACCGATCAGAAAAAAAGCTTATTCCACTGATGTTAGGTCAGTGAACAAGTCCCTTGAATGGTTCGAGACCGTTTAGGGGACACTATCATTTTCGATTGTTAGTAGAAAATTATTAACTCTTAGACCTATTTGAGGGTGATTTACTATAGAAGGCTCAAAAAACGTTCCCTTTCCATTTACGAACGTTTTTTTGTTTTAAGATATGAAATAGGGCAATTACTGGATAAAAAATAACTGGCTTACTAGTATAATTACCAATCAATATTCTAAGAGAGGGGACCCATTGAACATAGAGAAAATCATATTTTATATATGGAAGATGACAAAGAAGTAAGGGATCTCGTTCGGCAAAATTTACTGGAATATGGATATGAAGTAACAACCTAAAATTATTGAAACAATTCGTGGACTAGGTTATAGGTTGATACAATGAAATTATCTCAAAAATATACATTCATATCTTATTGTCGGTTTTTGTCTTCCCTTTAGCCTATTTAGGAGTAAATTTCTTCTATTATACGATTATTACGAAACTGGGGAACCTCTCATCGGAGCAATTTCTTATTCCTGATAAAGTAGAAAAAGATTGGGATGATTTCGTAAGTTCTTTGAAAGACTTAGATGATGGTACAGTAGAATCAAAATTGAAAAATCCAAAAAATCAAATAAAAAGTGGGATACAGATAAGACAATCGAATTTATGACAGCTCCGAAAAAGGGACTTATTTTACCACTCAATCCTATTTGGACGGAGCGAAACATAAAGGATATGTTTTTGCCACAACTATATTGTTAGGAGCAAATTATTCGATATTGTTCCCCTTTTCTTTCCTTTACCACTGTAGAAGCTATTTCAAAACTAAAAATTGTCAAATGAGTCTGAACAGAACTAAAATAGCAGACATGAGTTAATAGACGAACAATGGAAAATAATTGAACCTCTCCTACCGAAAAGAAAAACACAGATAGGTGACCACCAATCCCACTCAGGAAAGTCCTAAATGGGATTATTTACGTGTTGAAAACGGGTGTAGCATGGATGGATATGCCGAAAAAGTATGGGTCCTATGTAACATGTTGGAGACGATTGAAAGAATGGGAAAAGGTCGGAATTTGGGAACGGATCTGGAGAAAATTATTGGGAATGCTGCAAGAAAAAAAAGCGTTTGAACTGGGATCAAGTGTATTTGGATGGATCGTTTGTGGCAGCAAAGCGCGGAGGGACGGGAATCGGGAATACCAAGATGGGAAAAGGAACCAAAGTCATGGCTGTAGCTGAAAAAAACGGCATCCCCATTGGAATTTTGGTAGAGAGTGCACAGCCACATGAAATTCGCTTGGCAGAACGAACATTGGCTACTATTCGGGTACCATCCAAGCGAGGTAGACCCCTTAGTCGATTTCGCGAATTGGTCGCAGATCGTGCTTACCATAGTGGAGCTTTTCGTCTCGCGCTTCGAAAAAAAGGGATCAAACCTACGATACCCGGTCGAAAAACGGATAAAAAAAGAAAAGGTCGCCCATTGGCAGTGGGCGACGGTTACAAACACCGCTGGAAAATAGAACGTTGTTTTGCTTGGATGGACAATAATCGCAGATTAGTTGTCCGATATGAACGTTACATTCAACATTATAAAGCATTTTGTTTACTTTCACTAATCCTTTTGTGTGTTAACCGACTTTTGAAATGACTTCTAGTATTCCATTTTTTGATGTCTCGCTGGGATATGAAAACCAAAGCCTCATCTTATGGGGAAGTGTAATCTTTACGGCTTACATTATTGCTCCTTTATTCGGATTATATCAATATTCGCAAAAGACTCGGTTAAATTAAAAGGATCTTAAAAATTATCATGCAAAGGTGCGGATTCATATGGAAAAATTCATGTTGCTTGTTGCGATCATTTCCTTCGGGCTAGCTATAGCAATCTTTATTGCCAATATTCTAAACTATGGCTTAAAAGGCGATGTATTAAGCATAAAACGCAAATCATCAAAATGGATCGTGGATTTGTTTCTCATTTACATGGTCAGCTTTTCCAGTTTTTCTTTTCCTTTGGAATTAGTGTAGAAGCAGTAGCAACTTTTATTTAAGAATATGAAAAAACTACCCCAAAAGAGATTTACCTTCTGCAACTCTATTATATAGATTAGATAGTCAGGAGAACCCCCATAAATAACGCTTAATTGAAAACAAAGATGATCTAGGGACAATTCTATTCCCCGTTTCATTTTTGTTTTTGAGCACTTTAACTAAGTTACGGCTGTAGATAGGTTTGCTTTGTCTAACTGTTTATCACTGCTTCCATTGTGACCTACTTGCAATCTCTACATAAAAAAGAACCCTACTACTTACTTCTTTTTTCCATAGTAAGGATCGTTGAGAGTCGTCCTCTTGTCTTTCTATCTCCATTCTTCTTTTTGAAGTTTTTGCTACAATGATCACTCTGCTGATTCACTATCTCATCTATCTCTTCGATAAAAAAGTACATACTATAGAACCCTTCTGATAATTTCCGTTCACATCAGTATTTTTTCTAAATCAAATAAAGACTCAAATCCTAATTTTTTTATTATATTCATTCCAATTCATATTTCAAACGTTTAATTTCCACAAATTAATTTGTTATTTGAACGCTGTTTCAGTATGATGAAATTGCAGATTTCACTCCCTGTCACCAAAGAAAAGAGTAAACCATGTCAGATGCGTTTCGAAAATTTCAGTGGGAGATCAAGGTTCTTTTTCCTTTTCAGGTGAGTCAAGAAAGTGCGGATGCAGCTCTCCTCAAACTCTCGGCTGAAGGGTTTACAATAGGTATCATGCCGGACTTGCTGGTCCTTTGGGAAGATAGCTCTCACAAAGATGTTGCTGGTCTGTCCGATGGAATGACCAACAATCTCTACCCGATCATTCCAGCAAATGAAACCGTTATTCTGGAACATGAGGGAGTAAAATTCTGCGAAGTCAGGCTAATGAAATAAGATAACAAGGTAACTGTTATCTTTGTCTCTGGACAGGGTTTTGTCCCCTGTCCAGAGAGCTAATCATATTTATTCATACACCATCTGTATATTACATATAGAAAGCATTTTGATAACTTATCTTCAAATTTTTAATACTTGTGAATACAAGTAAATGCTCATCTGATGGAAGAGTATCAACATGGCAAAGGTTGCAGTTTACCTCGATTTCAAGTAATTTCGAAAATTGATTGTCACCTCCTGATCCGTAACCAGAATCGCAACAAAATTCTCAGACTATAAGAGAGTATAAATGTGCTCTGGTGTCTAATAAAAGCCATGCACCTTTTTGTCCAGACACCAACCGATCAATCACGTTTTTTACATAGAAAAAACCAGCCGGTATAAGGCTAGTTTTGATTTTTCCACTTATTCGCTTTTTCGCCCTACATACCTACTCGCCAGTTCTTCATAGATTTCATCCATTGATACACCTTGATTTTGCAACAATACCATTAAGTGATAGATGAGATCCGCTGCTTCATATCTCAATTCAGCTTTTGAATTATTTTTTGCTGCAATGATGACTTCCGCTGATTCTTCCCCAATCTTTTTCCCTATTTTATCCACCCCTTTGGCAAACAAATAGGTTGTATAAGAACCTTCTGGTAATCTCTGATGGCGGTCAGCGATCAATGATTCCAGGTCTGACAAGACACCGATGGGAGACGGTGGACTTGGTGCTTCTTCTCCAATAAAACAACTTGTACTTCCAGTATGGCAAGCAGGTCCCGCTGGGATCACTTTTAACAAGAGTGCATCTTGATCACAATCATAGGAGACCTCTTTTACTTCTTGTGTGTTCCCAGAAGTTGCCCCCTTATGCCATAGTTCTTGACGCGAACGGCTGTACAACCATGTTTCTCCTGATTCTAATGTCTTCTCATAAGCAGTTTTATTCATATATGCAAGGGTTAACACCTGTTTACTCTCTGCATGTTGAATAATAACAGGTACAAGCCCATCTTTACCCCAGTTTATCTCGTTGGAATCCATCGTACTTCTTCCCCTCTATCCCGTAATAACGCTTTTACTTCCATGATGCCTACTTCTTCGTAATGAAAGATAGAGGCAGCAAGAGCTGCTGATGCTTTTGTTTGAGTAAATACATCAATGAAATCTTGTGCACTTCCCGCTCCGCCAGATGCGATAACTGGAACGCTAACAGTATCCGATACAGCTTTCACTAACGCAATGTCGAAACCATTTTTTTGACCATCTTGATCCATGCTTGTTAGTAAGATCTCCCCTGCACCTAACTCCACAACATGCTGAGCCCAGTCCAATACGTTCCAATCTGTACGTTCTCTTCCTCCATGTGTGTAGACAACCCATGTTCCTGTATCTTCTTGATATTTTGCATCTATTGCTACGACGATACACTGGTTGCCAAAACGACGAGCACCCTCGTGAATGAGCTCTGGATTTAAAACAGCAGCAGTATTAAGCGAAACTTTGTCTGCACCTGCGCGCAATGTTTCCGTCATGTCCTCTACACTGCGAATGCCACCACCCACTGTAAAAGGGATGGTTAGTTTACTTGCAGCTTGTCGGACAACATCGATCATCGTTTTTCTACCTTCATGAGAAGCAGATATATCTAAAAAGACAAGTTCATCTGCCCCAGTTCGATCATATAAGGCTGCTAATTCTACAGGGTCACCTGCATCACGTAAACCAACAAAAGAAACTCCTTTTACCACCCGACCATCTTTCACATCCAAACATGGGATAATACGCTTGGTAATCATCGGTTGGCCTCCTCTAAAGCATCGGCAAGATTTACCGAGCCCATATACAATGCTTTTCCTACGATTACACCCGTCACTCCACGGGACTCGAGTGTTTTCAATTGTTTGATGTCATTTATGGTAGCAACTCCACCAGAGGCAATAACCTCAGCCCCTGAAACATTTGCGATTTGCGTAGCAATATCTCCATTCACTCCAGAGAGCAGACCATCCTTTGCGATATCTGTCACAATAAAAGTAGCAGCTCCAAGCTCTGCCATTTGTTTCGCCAGTTCTTCCGCAGTGACAGTTGCTTGATTGAGCCAACCATGTGTGGCAACATATCCATCTCTTGCATCCAAACCAATAGCGATCTGATCTGCATACTTTGCCAGCGCTTCTTTGACAAAGGAGGGGTTGTCAATGGCTGCAGAACCAATGATAACACGTGTAACCCCAATAGACAGAAGATATTCTAGTCGATCCATATCCCGAACTCCACCACCGACTTGGATCGAAATGCCTGTCTCTCTCACTATCTCCTTTATGACTTTACTATTTGTCAGTTCACCAGAACGAGCACCATCGAGATCTACCAAATGAAGCCATTTTGCTCCTTGGGCAACCCATTGTTGTGCCATTTCTAAAGGCTGATCATGAAAAATAGTTTCTTGATTATAATCTCCTTGGATTAATCGGACACATTTGCCATTTCGTATATCAATTGCTGGATATATTGTAAATCCCATCGTTAAATCCTCCCTTTTGCAAATTGATGGAGGAGTTGAATGCCTAAGGGACCACTTTTCTCTGGATGAAACTGCATTCCAATGATATTGTTCCTAGCTACGATTGCTGTGATCTCTTCGCTATAATCCGTTGTCGCAATAACATCTTCTGCGTTGGTTGCTTTCACATGATAAGAATGAACAAAATAAACATGTCCTTCTTCTAAACTTCCAAGTAATGGATGTGGATGACGAAAGCTCAACCAGTTCCAGCCCATATGTGGGATGGGTAAATCCATCGACATCTTTTCCACATGGCCTGCTAGTAAATTTAAGCCACTAAAATAGCCATGTTCATCACTACTAGTAAAAAGCAACTGCATTCCAAGGCATATTCCAAGTAATGGTTTTCCCGCGATTGCTTCCTCTGTGATAACTTTTGCTAACCCTCGCCCTTTCAACTCAACCATTGCATCTCCAAATGCGCCAACACCTGGTAATATTAATTTATCTGCATTTTTTATCGTCTCGGTATCATCTGTTATGACAAATTCATGATCCAAACGAAGTAAAGCTTGGCTAAGGCTGTACAAATTACCCATGCCATAGTCAATAATTGCTATCACCCTAGTACCCCCTTTGAGGAAGGAACACCTTTGATGCTGGGGTCAATCCTTGTCGCCTCATGCAATGCTCGTCCTAGAGCTTTAAACAATGATTCAATCATATGATGCGTATTGCGTCCATAGTGAAGAATGACATGTAAATTCATTCTGCTCTCCAATGCGAGTTTCCAGAAAAACTCATGTACAAGTTCTGTATCAAAACTCCCTACACGATCACTTGGGAAATCAGCACGGAATTCAAGATGTGATCTACCCGATAAATCGATAACAACTTGCCCCAATGACTCATCCATTGGTACAAACGCATTTCCATATCGACGGATTCCGATGCGATCTCCTAACGCTTTATCAATCGCTCTGCCAATGCATATCCCCGTATCTTCTACGGTATGATGATCATCGATATGCACATCACCAATGGAACGAACAGCTAAATTAAATTGTCCATGCTTAGCAAATAAGTCTAGCATATGCTCTAAGAAAGGAACTCCTGTATGTAGAGTCGCTTTTCCTTCTCCATCCAATGATAGATTTACATCTACTTGCGTTTCTTTTGTGATTCGTTCCACATGACCTCTTCTATTCATGCTTCATCCTCCATCCGAATGCGAATAGAAGCAGCATGTGCTCCTAATCCTTCTTGTTCTGCCAAGGTAATAATATGTTTGGCATCTTGCTGCAGGGCTGTTTTACTATAGGAAATAAGACTTGTTTTTTTTATAAAGGTATCCACACTCAGAGCAGATGAAAAACGTGCTGTACCACTTGTAGGCAATACATGACTTGGACCAGCCATATAATCCCCTACTGTCTCTGCACTCATGGAACCTAAAAATACTGCCCCCGCATGACGTATCAATCCTAATAGTTCCCAAGGATTTTCTACCATTAGCTCCAAATGTTCAGGAGCGATCTGGTTAGAAAGTTCAACTGCTTCCTTAATGCCTTCTGTAAGAACAATCGCTCCATTACTCTCCAAAGATTCTGTTGCTATCTCTACTCTTTCCAAATTAGCTAATTGTTTTTCAACCTCACCTGCAACACGCTCTGCAAGTTGTTTAGAAGAAGTTAACAAAATAGCTGCTGCATCTGGATCATGCTCTGCTTGAGCTAACAGATCCGCTGCGACATAGGCCGGATTCGCGTTGTTATCAGCAATAACAACAACTTCACTAGGACCCGCGATACTATCGATATCTACTTGTCCATATACCAGTTGTTTTGCCAATGCGACATACTGATTTCCAGGTCCTACTATCTTATCGACCTGAATGATACTCTCTGTACCATAGGCAAGTGCAGCGATTGCTTGTGCACCGCCTACTTTATAAATTTGGTCTATACCTGCTATCTTTGCGGCCACTAGTGTTGTCGCCGGAATACTACCGTTTTTATCGGGCGGTGTTACCATCACTATATCCTCTACACCAGCTACTATCGCTGGGATTGCATTCATCAACACAGAAGAGGGATAAGCTGCGCGTCCACCTGGAACATAGATCCCTACCCGATCTAGAGGGCGGATGATCTGCCCTAAAATAGAGCCGTCATTTTCCATGTTCCACCAAGAGCCTCTTCGTTCCTTCTCATGAAACATACGAATTCGATCTGCCGCTTTTTGGAGTGCTTCTATAAATGTCGTATCTACTTGTTGCCATGCTTTTGTTTTCTCATCTTCGGTTACAAGGAGGGTATCGAGGATCGCTCCATCCAATTCTTTTGTATAGGAGAAAAGGGCTTCATCTTTCTTTTCCCGTACTTGAGCAATGATGCTTTGAACAGTGGATAATATTGCTCTGTTATCCTGTTTGTTACTCTCTCTTGGCTTCCACTCACTCGCTTTGACGATCTTCATCGCGACTTCCCCTCCTTTCGATGTGTTGTTTCAGTTGATCATAAAATTGATTGATGCGTTTGTATTTTAATTGATAACTTGCACGATTGGCGATCAACCTCGACGTAACTGTCGTGATGGTCTCCAGCTCAATCAAACCATTTTCCCGTAATGTTTGCCCTGTTGAGACAATGTCTACAATTCGATCTGCTAATCCGATCAATGGAGCTAATTCAATCGAACCATTTAACTTTACCACTTCTACTTGCTCTCCAATACTGCGAAAATACTTCTCTGCAATAGAAGGATATTTGGTAGCAATTCGCCCATTTACTGTTTTTTTATCTGGTAATCCTGCTACAGATACTCGGCAGGGACTGATTTGCAAATCCAATAGTTCATATACATTTCTCGATTCTTCTAGCAGCACATCTTTTCCCACAATTCCTAAGTCTGCTACTCCATACTCTACATACGTAGCAACATCCATCGGTTTCGCTAAAAAG
This sequence comes from Shimazuella alba, assembly GCF_009831235.1. Classification (GTDB taxonomy): domain Bacteria; phylum Bacillota; class Bacilli; order Thermoactinomycetales; family Thermoactinomycetaceae; genus Shimazuella; species Shimazuella alba. The sequence continues at coordinate 94,784 of NZ_WUUL01000002.1, forward strand.
AAAGCAAGCTGAGCTTCTGGTGCTGTTAGGATCAGCTTGCGGGTTTCTTTTGTAAGATCATCAGGAACTGGAACCCCAGCATCTGCCAGTATTTCGAGTGCTTCTTCATAAATTCTGCCTTTCGGCATTGCGATCGTTAAGAGTTCCACCTATGTCTCCCTCCATACTAAGTCTGTTTGTTCATCATCTATTTGAAGTACAACAATATACCCGGCATCTCTCAACTCTTTTGCTTTGGCAATAGCAGTTTTTCGGAGCGGTGTGGGATAAAACAAGGTTGTCTGTTTTGTTTCCATCATATCAATGTTGCAAGTATCCAATAGATTATTCATCCGAAAAGCAAAACCTGTAGCGGGCAAACTTCTCCCAAACTGCCCATAAAGTTGATCATAGCGGCCACCACTTAAAATAGCAAAACCAACTCCATCGGCAAATCCTTCTAAGTACATACCCGTATAATAATCGATGTTTCCTAGTAAGCGAATATCTACTGTGATATAAGACGCATAACCGTAGTCTGCAAGGATATCCCAAATTCGTATGAGTTGTTTTGCAGCTTTCACTACTTGAGTAGAAGAGTGAGACAAAAGGGGTTCTAAGTATTCTTTTTTGTCTAAGCCTCTGCATAACTGCAAGATTTCTGCTACACCTTCTTTATTTTCCAGCTGATGCAACAATGCTTCAAAGCCAACATAATCACGTTTGATAAGATAGTTCGTCAGCTGTGTTTGCTTCTTTTGGGAAGAACAGACGGAAGCCAATAATCCTGCTAATAACTCCACATGACCGACAACAAGTCGAAATTTAGAAGTTTGACAAGCTTGAAGAGCCGTGATCGCTAAGGCCAGTAATTCAGCGTCTGCCTTCACTCCAGGTTCTCCGACTAATTCTACTCCTGTTTGATACAACTCAGCACGCCGGCCAGCAGCTTGCTCTTGTGTACGAAAAACACTCGCATGATAAAAAAGCCGCAGCGGCAATGGCTCATGCTGAAGGATGGAATTTACCATTCTTGCGATTGGAGCTGTTTGATCTGGACGAAGTACAAGCATTGCTTTCTCTTGTCCAATCAGGCGAAACATCTTATCTTCGGAGATAGCACTTGCTTTCCCGACTGTTTCCGCATATTCTAACATCGGTGTCATCACTTCTTGATAACCCCAACTGGAAAATACATGAGATAACCGAGCTTCCACTTCTCTTTTCTTTCTGGCTAGAGTAGGTGTCACATCCTGAAACCCTATTGGTTTCTCGAATGCTTCTGGACTCATTCTACACACCTCACTTTAGTATGCTAATGCAATAAAGTAATTGTTAGTTATTGTAACATAATACAACAATTATGGCTACAATGGACAGAAAAAGAGGCATCATAGTTGTAAATTTGATGATCAGCAGATGGACAACGGGTTAAAAAAATAGAAACTTAGAATGAGGAATAAAAACACAAAACGGGGACGAAAAACCATAGGTTGGATCAACATTTTGAGATAACTATTCTATAAAATAATCATTTTTCGAATCAAATATTTATAATAATTTGATAAAATGGAATATAGTTTGTTCACTAAATAACTTATGAGGATAAACAAAAAAAGAGAGAAAGAAATGGAAATAGAACCTGTAAAAATTACGCTCACATATAGAAATGTCAAAAAAGAGGAGGTGCTCGTATCAGAAGAGCATGCTGTCTACTTTCTCGAATCACTGAATAGTCAAAGACCATTTGTTGATCTATGGATTGATGATGATGAATTGGTGTCCATTCGCAAAGAGGATATTGCAGTGGTTAACGTTAGTGGGATAGAGTACGATGATTTTGCTTATGAAGATCTACATGAGAATATAAGTGATTCAGTCCTTCAAGTAGCAAAATCTTTGGATGGCTTTACGAAGATGATGAACGATACTTGAAAAATAATAAAAGATAGTAAGCAACCATATTTTAAATTTCACCACTCAAAGTACCAGCTCCATTTTATTTGTATAATAAAAACAGCCCTGCTTCTATGCAAAGGCTGTTTTTTCAGCATCTATCCGTAAACCATTATACTCTAGCCTGGACGCACCAAATTATGGTCGCCCAGTAGACCCCGAAACTGTTAGTCTCGGGAGCTGATGGTTCCATGGACTGAGCCACCCTTCTCGGGGTGTATCTGAACTCATCCAACATCAACGCCAGGGGCGGTAAAACTTTGGAACGAAGTCAACCGCGAAGGGTGGAAGGATCTGCTGACCTGACGGCGGAAACCGTCGGGTGGAAACTCCATCGACCCAGCAGCATCATGAGCTTGGCCACCGCTCATGATACACCCTTTGACCACCTGAATCAGGTAACCAAAGGCAATATCACGAGGGAAGTATTATCTCATGTACTCCCAAAAAGCGTCGTAACCAATTAACATTATAAATGATATTAATGTAATTTTCAAATAATAAGTTTTGATTGTATTCGTCTTGTTTCATTATTCTAAACTATTCGATACATAAGATTATGCGACAAGAGAACCGTCCCCATGTCGCACATGCTACTGTATTTATAGTTGAAAATCGATCAAATCGAAAATATTCTATTTTAGAAGGTTATTTGTTGTCCTTTTTTAATCAGGGATAGTTAAAAGCATTCCAAGTAAATATAGCGCGGAGCAACCATTCCAAAGAATAGCTGCTCCGCTGAGGCCAAACCAGATATTAAATCTTGACTTTACAAATCACCTGAAACGATTTGCAGGGACTTGTCCATTTCCAAGGTTTGTAACCTGGCTTTTCCAGCTTTCTGCCATCATAATTAATGAAAACTTTGAACTGTATAGGGGTGTCATCTGGAGGTCCACCTATGTTGCAAGCGAACACAGTAAGCTTATGTTTCCCAGCTGATTTCTCGTATTTTGTACCTTCGCCGTGACATTCTGTATAGCCTGTTTCGATCACGATTGGACTCACGAGAACTCCTCTAGTTCGGCAACAACATGTACATATATATTGTACACTCAAATACAGATAGTTTGCAAAAAATATAAGATTATTTCATTGGAATACCTATTGAGTTTTCATGATGAAACAGCTAGGCCGCACTGCTGGAGGAGAAATTGCTAATACTATTCTGTTGATTGTCTAGGATGAGGCGGTCGATTCGCATATTCTTATCGAATACATCCATCACTTAGGACAACCAGAGAAGTCAAAGTAACGAAATATCACGGCGAACTTGTTCGTGAGATAATACATTTTAGTAACTAAGCTAACTCCTCCTATTAGCTATACCTTTTCCCTAAAGGATGCGCAGGAAGTACATACAGTTTTTAACATCATTATTTTGGAAAAATATTTCTACAAATTCCCTAAGTTAGGTGTTTTTCTTCAGTTTTTCTAAACAAATGAAAGAACCTCGGGTTGGAATTCTTTTCTCGTACATTTTTCGTAATTCAACCTTCTGCATTCTATACACGACATATAAACTGACTTCTAAAAGGTAAAAGAGCAGCTTCACATGTTGATAAACGAGACTGCTAAATCAATCTCCATAACAGAGCAAAATTTAGAAATGGCATAATGGATGTTTGATCAACTGGATAAGAAAATCAATCCTCGGCATACCATAAACTTCATCGCCTTGTTCTTGAGCGAGCAAGCTGTCAATAACGAAAAAGTACCATGCGAGCAATTGTTTGGCATCGCCATCCCGAAATTGTTTCATCTCTTGTCCCTTTACAAAAATGGGTACCAATTTATCATAGAAATCACTCGTTGAGTACTGCTCTAGAAGTTGTGCAACTATTTCAGGTACAGCTTCTGCTTTTCTTACTTGATGGATAAACATAAAGGCATAGCGACTTTCTTCGTCTAACATGCTTTGTGTTAAGGCTTGAATCTGTTCCAAAGGTGTACCAGGTAAAAATGGGACAGCACCTAATTCTTCGCTCGCACGCTCCAATAACTCTTGGACCAATATCTGAAATAATTCCTCTTTTGACTTGAAATAACGATAGGCCAAACCCACACTGACCCCTGCTTCGGTTGCAATCAAGCTCATTTTGGTACCTGTCATTCCTTTTTTAGCAAAAACTTTTAGAGCTGCTTGTTTTATCTCTTCTCGTCGTTTATCTTTTATCTCTTCTAGTGTTTGTTTGTTCTTAGGAGACAATTTCCATACACCTCTTCAATTATTGTGCTATATCTATATTTCTCTCCTGTTTTACATGGATTAAAACTTTTGTTAAGAGTTCTTCCAAAAACTGATTTGGTCTTGCAAAACAAGCTAAATGGCCTGCCTGACGAATTAGTACAAACTCTTTATGTGGAGCTTTTATTTTATCAAAATATGCTTTTGCAGTTGCAGTCGGAGTGACAATATCACTGTCTCCTTGAAAGATAAACAGTGGAACTACTAAAGCATCAATCTCATCCAAACCATCGATCATCTCCTGAAATAATTGTTCAGAGGAGTAACTCATTCCTTTAAAATAATCCATGATATCACGGATAGTATGAATGGGGGATGACAACATAGCTGGTAAAATCAAATCCGTGATCATATTTGGCACATTTTTCACCGTTTTAACCACATGTTGATTGCGCTTATCAAAATCCTTTTGATTCCAATGTTCTGGATTCGGACCCATCTTTTTGACTAACTCCAAACCTTTTTTATCCCCTGCTTCTCTAAGGGCGTCCAATACCAAATGGTAACCAACATATTCGGGATCTGGAGAGTTTTGATCTGTTCCCACATAAGCATGAAACAGATCAGGTCGGCGATGAGCCATGCGGATACCAATCAAACTGCCAACCGAACTACCAACCAAAATCACCTTCTGTTGTCCCAATTCCGCTCTCACATATTCGACTACTTCTATTCCATCTCCAATGATTCGATCAAAAGTAAGTTTGCCTGTTTCTGTCCCATTGAGGCCAAATGTCTTTCCTGCTCCGGGTTGATCCCATTGAACAATCGTAAAATACTTTTCCCAAGAACGTAACAAGGACTGAAAAATGGAATAACTCGATGCTGGACCACCGTGTACAAGAAATAAAATGGGATTATTACGATTTTCCCCACGCATAGAAATCCATTGACGAGTTCCGCCAATCTGGATAAATTTATCTTCCCCAATTTCATTTGGTGTATCAATTTGCAGCAGTATAGTATTTTTGCGTTGGTCTCTTTTCCGAAAAACGATTGATGATAGTAAGTTACTCATAAGTCATAGTCCCCTTTTCTAGGTTCAATTTCCCCTGTATCAAAATGAATGAATGGTTCATTCTTTTGTTTATAGATAAAATAAACCAATTCTCAGAAAGTATCAAGCATTATTTTTTAAAAAAAAATGTGATCATTTGAACTCACATACTACTAAAGGCATGGTATTCGCCTTAACAAAAATCTCTTAGCAATCCACAATATTTGTAACTATTCATGAATAAATTCAAAAATATAAAACCCACTAAATTTAACCAATACATAGTATAATTACTTTTGTTAGTATCCATTCAGATAATCCAACTAGGAAGCATTATGTCAAACATTACCGTTGTGTACCTAGGTGAGAAACCACCAAGAGGATACGAGAAGTCTATCTACCTGCTTGGTCCAACCCCAAGGAATCCTGAAGTCAAGTCGTGGCGTCCACAGGCGATCCAACTGCTGGAAGCAGCAGGCTATAATGGGGTCGTCTTCATCCCTGAAGTTCATCCTGACGGAGATGAACACGTGGATTTCCAGGAGAAGTACGTGGAACTCATTGAGTGGCAGGAGCGCTGCCTCAACCTTGCTGATGTAATCATCGCTTGGGTTCCACGCAACATGGAAACCATGCCCGGTCTGACGACCAATGAAGAATGGGGTAAGTGGAAAGACAGTGGTAAGATCGTATTCGGAGCACCGGAAGATGCGTATTCCACTCGTTACCTCAAACATTATGCAAAGAAGCTGAATGTACCTGAAGCAACCACTCTGGAACAGACGGTTGCAAACGCGCTCGAGTTGTTGGGAGAAGGTGCATGGCGAACCGATGGAGAAAGAGAAATCCCTCTGTTCGTATGGCGCACTGACCGTTTCCAAGAGTGGTATCAGGCACAGCGTGATGCGGGTAACGTACTGGAGCATGCACGAGTTGTCTGGACTTTCCGTGTCGGCAAGGATCGTCGATTGGTGTTCTTCTGGGCCTTGCACGCAGAGGTCTATATTACTGCCGAAGGCCGTTCCAAGACCAATGAAGTAGTATTGTCTCGTCCAGACATCGCCACCATTGTCCTGTATCAGCGTGCCGAACGACTCAATGACAGTCGAGTAGTACTCATTCGAGAGTTCCGTACTCCTGTCTCCAATCCTTCTGGATACGTTTGGGAAGTTCCAGGTGGTTCCAGCTTCAAACCTGTCCCCAATCCTCGTGTGCTCGCTTCAGAAGAGTGCCAGGAGGAAACAGGTCTGAAACTCCCAGCTGATCGATTCGTGATGTACGGTTCTCGACAGCTTGTCGCAACGATGTCAGCCCACCGAGCTCACCTCTTCGCCGCCGAACTAAACGAAGAGGAGATGGAGATTCTGCGCCAGAAGCAGGGAATTCCACAAGGTGTCCTAGAGGACACCGAGAGGACATACGTAGAAATACCAACCCTGCGTGAAATTCGGGAGCAGGAACTTGTAGACTGGCCTACGCTTGGCATGATCCTTCATGTCCTAGTGGAGTAGATCTTGCTAATTACTTCACTTCTGTATAGAGTGAAGTAGCTTTGGTATCTATACAGAAACATTATTGTCACTAGAGCAACTGACCCCGGCTGAAAATTAGTCGGGGCCATCACTTTTCTTAATCGCTGCAAGTCAAAAAGCCAACTGAGGAGATAGCTTTTAAGTTTTCTGTATAAAAAATGCACCTTGCACAAAGCATGAAATCGTTATTTTTCAGAAAAAACTATTGGTAGGTAAAATATGAAGCAAAAGAAAAAATCATTTTTATTATTTTGATTGCGACAAAATTCGTTGACATTATACATGTAAGATCAAAATAAACAGATGACTTGACCTCAAAATAAATTATCCTTATCATAACTTGGCAGATGAGACTAAAAAATCATTACCAAAAACTATATTTATAAGAAGAAGACTAGAGAAAACTAATTTTCAGAAGGAAAAAGAACGGATTTAACAGTGTCTCAAGACTTTCATTTTAAAAACCCAATTGAGAAGGTTTGGCATGGATTAACAGATGCAGATACGCTTGCCAAATGGGTAATGCCTAATGATATGAAACCAGTCGTCGGACATAAATTTCAGTTTCGTAACGAACAATGGAACTTAATTATTGATTCCGAAGTTCTTGAAGTAGACGAGCTTTATAAATTATCTTACACTTGGGCTGGCCACGGCATAAACACTATCATTACATGGACATTAAAGCACGAGGATGGAACTTACCTACTTACATTTGGAACAAACCGGATTCGAGAAAGAGAATCAAGCTTTCCATGGTGCCAAACAAGGTTGGGTGAAGATGACTGGAGAACTTGAAAAAGTGTTGATAGAACTCTAATACAAACATTTAAAAACGACTGTTCGTATCAGAGAGCATTACTGTAAACAAAAGTAATGCTCTTTTTTTATTTCCGGAAAAGAAGAAAAAATAGATTAACACGACGCTCCAGGGGTAGAACGGCTGTCCAGTAGAATTGACTCTGCACATAATAGGCGGAAAGTGGAAAGACCTTATCCATATCTTATCAGAGAAGTCTGTCCGGTTTAATGAACTCAGAAGACTAATACCAGGTATTACACAGAAAATGCTAACTTTGCAAGAGAATTAGGAACAGATGGAATTAGAAAGAGAGAAGCAGAACAAACCATGCCAATAAAAGTGCAATATTCACTAACGGATCAAGAAAAAAATTAACCCCCATTTATCCTAGCAATGAGGGTTCGAAGCAATGAATATAGGAATACTCTTGAATCTGAAAAATGAGACACTGCTTGGTGTGACAAGAAAACCGTCTTCTTCTCCTGCCTGTTTCTCTCTTCTTTACTATCAAAAAAAGCAGGGCAAATAGATTTGTGAGTTATCCAAGAACTAGAATTGTTATATAAATAATCGTTATGCGTTCGGCCATCGTTGAAAATTATATCATTCTGTTTTCTCTTGGTGTTCACTTCTCATCTAAATAAAAACCATGCAAATATCCCTCATTGACGTATAAAATAACTTATTCATCTAATATAGTTCAAACAGCACCTTTTATTCTGAAGTGCTCTCTAATGGATGTCATAGGACACTTATGACCATTCAAGAGAGGGAAAAAGCCCAAGGCCAGGTGAGCGACAGTCGGAGTTAAGATCCTAACCTCATCTTTTTAATATCCCCATAAGCTCAATACGTTTTTTGCACATGGTAAAAACATCTTAACAAAAGCATATTTGAAAATAACAAAATTACCTTTTATTTAATTACTCACTATTCTTTAAAACAAATAAAACCCCTTGATAGACGTTTCTACCGTCTATCAAGAGGAGCTATCATTCAAACAATAAAAATCTCCGTTGGGGCATTTTCACTTATTGCATGATGTTTGTTGCTGTTTCTAAATTTCTCATGTCAATCTTTATTTGTTGCTGAAAATCTTTAGCATTATAAAGTCCTTTAGACTCCATGTATTCAAAAACTTTAGCATGCATTTCGATCGCATCATCTAGTTGTCTTCTTAGTACATCTCTTAATTCTTGATTCGCTGTTTCAGAGATGGCTACTGCATAATTTCTAATTCCGACTTTGCAATCATTTAGGAATCCAGTAGCAATGATGCCATCGTTCATCATTCCTGAATTAGTCACCATATCTGACATGTTCTCCAACATCCCCATCATTGAACACCTCCTGGATTCACTAAAAAACGCTTAAGTTCATCAATATGTTTACTAGATCGTTCTAGATCCTCGGTAATTAAACGACGTAAACTCTCATCGTCGACAATGCCTTGTGTCATTCGATTTTTTGCAGTACACAAAGTTTTAAATGTTAAAACTTCATGTAACTCTATTGCTTCGTGCATTCCTAGATCCATGTTAGCACCTCTTTTAAATTTTCTACTGTTTACGTTACCCAACTATTTTGTTTATATGCATTGCTTAAAAATGATGTCATTTAACAAACAATCAATACAAAATCTAGTAGGACAATTCTAAAGCTTTTTTGGCATTCCTGACATCACCCTGTAGTAGCTTCGTTAAATCATAAGAAGGATAGTATCCCCGGTGATACATATATTGGAATACTTTATAGTGCAAGCGAATGTAACGATTTAGTTGTGTTGTGAGCACTTCTCTTAGTTTATAGGTGGCAGTTTCTGTTATCGCAATGGCATAATTACGAACTGCTGTTTTTGTAAGTCCTAATAAATTACCAGCAAAAAAAGGCGTTTCATCCATATGATGATCAGAAACGTGAGGTGCTTCTGGATAAAACCGTAACAACTCCCATAAATTCTTTTCTATTTTTCCAATCGAATAATGATACAGCCCTTTCAGCTCTTCATCAGCGACATCTTTTACTGATTTTTTCAACTGAACTAACACATTGGATTGGAAAGCCACTAACTCATGTAGTTCCATTGTTTCATGCCAAGCTAAATGATTTGCTTGCATTTCTGATCCCCTCCTAAGTCATTTACGTAACATAATATGTAAATTTCTAAAGAAGGGCTTCAATATTTCTGCCTAATTTCCAAGGATGGAACCATACATGTATAACAATAGTACTTAAAAATCATTATCAATTCATGTTGACTGGTTGCTCATCTTGATGCTCAAATGTATGGAATAATGGTTTTGTTTCTTCAAAAAATCGGTCTTGATGTTCAGAAGCAACAGATCCAAGTTGAATTCCAGTTGCCTTTGCAAGGAAAGGATCGATGGTACATAGATCTGATTTTGTGATATCTGTTAAGGAAGTCTTTCCAAGAGATACAGCTACTTGCTCCATTTCCAATACACAAGCATTCAGATAGCGAACAAGATTTATGACTGCTTGGTCAATATCCAACTGATCCGTCATTTTTGCTGAATAAATTACCAAGCTAGTCGGAGGCTCGAAAGGCATGGATTTCACCATTTGTTCGCTTACAAGTGCCATAATAGCAGCAGTACCGATATAAACACCATCTGCACCAAGTGCGATAGCCTTTAGCATTTGTCCAGGTGTAACTAATCCTCCTGTTGCAAGCAGATTGATATCGCGAATAACGCCTTTTCTGGCAAAAAATTCAGTTGCCCTTGATATTGCATATAGAGTAGGAAGTCCTACATCATCTTGTAAAGTAGGGGAGCCGCCATGGGTTCCTCCTTCTGCACCATCAATGGTGACAAAATCCACTTCACTTTCTACTGCTATTTGCAATTCTTTTTCTAGATGATGAGTTGCAGCTATTTTTAATCCAATCGGTACACCAGTCTCATCACGAAGCTCTCTCACCAAATTTATAAAATCATCCTTGGTATTTACTCCTGGTAACCTAGAATGAATAAGGGCATCTTCGCCTTTTTTTAGTTGAAAAACTTCTCGAAAGTCTTCTCCAATGTTTTTACTTGTTGTCCTCTGATAAGTGGAACCTTGTGCACCTTGTCCTAGTTGAATCTCTATCGCATCTAGTTGTTTGTATTTGTCAGGTGTATTCATCCAACCCCCTCGGTTATATTGACCGATTAATAATTGTGCTGCATCTCTTTCTTCCTTCATTAGTCCTGCTTCGCCAGTATTGGTGGCTGTTCCAACGGCAGATGCTGCTTTTGCTAAGGCTATTTTTGTGCTTTTACTTAAGGCTCCACCAAAAGACATCGCCGCAATCATGATTGGTATAGTAATAGTCATTGGTTTTTTTGCTCGGTGTCCAATCGTTATAGAAGTACGAATTCCAACGTTTTCTTGTGTAGGAAAACGGAAAAGATGGACAGGATTAAATAAAATCTTCTCCCATGGAGATAAGTGAATGGGGCTTCCAAGGGGGCGGGAAACCGGTGATCCTTGGTTAGCTCTCATGGCTATCTCTAGTAGATTTGTCAAACCTACCTTGTTGGTGGCTGGAATCATTTCTACTAGATTTTCTGTATACTGATCTCTTATTGCTCTTGTAATCGCTTTATCAACCGTTGTATTGATTGCTGAACGGATCATATTTTCAATGAATTTCAGCACGTTTTGCACTCTCCCCTATCTCACCACGATCGATTGCATTTTTTATTCCTTCGATCTTTTCAGCCATTGCTAAACACATCTGCTTCATCGTACCAAGTTGCCTAGCGGCATTCTGTTCTTCCACTGCAATATCCATAATCTCTCGATGATCGAAACTGGTAAGCTTGTTATAATGTTCCCTTTCTATGGTAGAAAGGGTTCCAGCCATGGTTTCTATTCGGTTTATTTCCGAATGAAGATAAGAAAGGGTATGTTTCAAATCTTGATAGTTATCCAATTAAAACCCACCTTTTTTTGTTTACTATTCCTAAATGGATAACGATTATGCATAAATCCTTTTCTGTGACTGTGATTACTTGATAAAAAACGAAAGTATACTGCTAAGTACTAGGATTTGATTTTTTTACCTCCTATCTCCCCATCGTGAAATTCCTAGTTTACCATTTTACTGTTTCGATTACCGATGGTAGGGTTGATTGAGGTTAGGGAATTCATGCATTATCTCTTAAATGTTGATTTTGTTTTAAGCTATAATAACTATTTTTGTATACCATTTTTCCATTGCTGGTAATAACATAATTAATTCACTTGAGAAGCAAAAGCATTACTCAAAAAAGTTACAAAAGACTTTTAATGAATCTGGTATTACTCCATTCAAATTTAGAGTCCTTGAATTATGTAAAGCTGAATAGTTAAAAGAAAAGGAAAAACGGTGGATTGCTAATATGCTCTCGGAATCGTTTTCAAATGTTTCGATGATCCTTCTTCCTATTCCAATTAGTCTTACCAAGACAATAACAATTCGATGATTTTCCAATGCTGTTCTGTTACCTCATGTCTGCTCATGCACCATGTCTTTGAGCGAAGAAGCCGCAAACCTTGTAATATTCTTAGGTTAACATTCACGTGACCTGACCTTCTTGGCAAATGTTCTCGTTCTCTGTAAGACATCCTTGAGCGACGAGGATCAGGAGAGGCATGAGCGGCTCTCTCGCAGTGCGGACAACTTCATCAATCTAGCAATGCTGATCCTCAATTTTTCCAACGTAGGCATCTCTACAAGTGAGTCCTTTCATGATCCATATCGGAACGCTAATCTAAAGCTGAGGCAACCGCTCGGTTCTGGTTTTGGATCACCTTGTGTCTCCGATTTTCGACATGCCTGGAAATCACTCTGATACCTATACGAAGTACAGAAAGCTGGCGAAGAAGTATCAACCCAAACTGAACGAGGAGATGAGGCAGAAGTTTGTAACACTTCTCGTTGAGGCGAAGTGGATCCTGTTCACTCTTCTGCGACTTCTCTGCATGCCACCTTCTTCAACGAGTCCTTATAAAGCTTAGGATTGCTGATGCTCCACTTTCATGGAAAACAGAATCCAATACAACACAGGAACAGGTCAAGACAAAGGTCGGCTACTACAATCCCAACAATCCTGAACTGGTGATCTGGGGAAGTTGAATAACCTATCCTATCCTGTGGTAGGATGATCTGGGTGGGAACCCAGATCATCACTTATTTCTTGACCTGTATTCTAGAACGTAAATTCACATGATGCCAAATACTGTTTTATAACTGCTTTTTAGCTAAGGTCAAAGCTCTGTGGTCTAACATCGTAAACTTTTCCGTTTAAGGTGCGATCCAAAATGCTGACATCGTATACTCGTGAGCGACGTTGGGGAAGGTTCTTTTCACCCACTATATCTGAAAAAATAATATCTGGACCATTCCGATTTATAGAAAAATGATGATCCGCTTCATCCTAAACATATATCTCCTGTCTACAGCCTCTTACTCTCTTTACATGATATCTGGATTCTATTTATTATCATATTTTTCATACGAAGAATACGACAAGAGAACTGTCCCCCTTGTCGTTCCTTTGTCGCAAATATATTCCGATTTAAGATAGCAACAAACACAAACATCCTAATATTTGTGACTATCAAATAGAAACGAAATGCCAATGGTCTCCCGCAGGATCAGCAGCTCCACCACCGTACATAATTAGCTAACTCCTCTCTCTAAGAGGTAGAACTTTGTCGCACATTTTTAAAGAAATTAATTTCATCTTGTAATGCATCATAGCAAGTACAAAGACTTGTGCCATGTTTTTTTCATTGTCTAACTAATTTCAGGATCACCAGCTCCACCACCATACATATCAACTAACCCCTCTCTCTATACGATATAACTTTGTCGCATATTTTAAGAAATTACCATTATCTTGTAATGCATCATAACAAGTACATAAACTAGAAATACTTTTGTTCACTAGTTCCTCAAAGGTATATTCCTTTGCTAATGCTTCTGCTTCAAGACAAAGAGGAACAGCCTGATTATATTTATCCTGTTGGATATACCATTCCCCAAAAACTAACAATGATTGAACAAGCTGAAAGTTATCGTTATTTTTTCGGCAAATTTGGACAGATTGTTTGATTAATTGTTTCGCATCTTTCCATTGTTGTTTTCCAATCAATAATTTCGCAAAGTTAACAAATGCAAAAGGAAAAAGATGTTCCTTCCCTTGTAAACTAATTTCTAAATCTAGAGTCTTTCGATAATACCTTTCTGCTTTAGCTAAATCGCCTAAACTTTCATATATAATAGCTGTTTGTGTCCACAGCGTAAACAAAAAATGATAGCTTTTGTTTATCTTTGCTAACCGGATTCCTTTTTTGGCATGATCCAATGCACGCTCATTCATGCGTAGCTTGTTTAAGACACTTGCATATATGGTATACATTTGAATAATGACGGACATGCGAAATTCCTTTTCAATTGATAGGTTATTTTGTAGATGGTTCTCCAGTACTTCGAGACAGAGAATAGATTTTTCTAGTAAGTTCAACCGTTCTAAATAAATGCTTTTATTGAGCAAAAGCAAACTATAGTAAAATCCGTGGTTTTCGTGCTCAACATAACATTCCAAGCCTTTTTTAGTATAATGTAAAGCTTGATAAAACTGGTCACGATGATAGTAAACTACACCTAAGTCCAAATAACACCTTGATATCAGATTGTCGACCATTAACTCTGGTTGCATTTCAGCGATCCGAATTGCTTGTAGAATACTATCCTGAGCTAAACCTAACTCCTTCTTTCTAAGGTGATACTTCGACTCGATATGATAAAAGAACGGCTGTAAAATCGGAATACTCTCGATTTGTTCCTCTTGATTCAACTTCTTTAAATCATCAAATGCTTTTTCTGGATTAGCAAGCAAAATTTCCTCAATATCTTCTAACTGTTCTTTCAAAGCAATTATTTTCTTATCTGCTTCATTTACCATGCCAAACAAAATTCCTTTGCCTAATGTCTCCGCATAATACTGATATTTTTCTAAACTAACTGTTGGCATTCCCCGTTCAATTAAACTAATCGTCGTTCCGCCTAAAGCGATTTCCTCGGCCAGCCGCTCGATACTCTTCCCTAATTTTCTTCGCTCCGCGCGTAAAATCCCACCAATCCGAACGAGATCTACCAACACTCATTCCTCCTACGGTAGAAATATCATTATCTACTGTTTATTCTCCCAATTATAGGTATAACATTGTGAAAATTAGGAAGTCAACCGTATCTTTATCAAAAATTTCGGATTAGTAAAAATATGATACCCATATTAAAATAAAGCCAAGAAATTATGAAATTTGCTTATCGAGCAAGCAAAGGAGATAGACATGAATTTGACGTTAAAAATCGAAGGAGACAGCAAAGTAGTTCGTGATTTTATTCACTATATTCGCAAGGACGAACGGTATGTTTTTTATTCTCGAGCTAAATATTTATTTTCTCCAGAGGGGGGTCTAGTAGAATTTGTTTTTGCTGGGAGGGAAGCTGGTGGAGCTGACACAGATGAAGCTGGTAGGAAAAGAATTAGCTAGGTATTTGGTCTATAGCTGCGAACACGATGATTATGTTACCCGCATGGATCATTTTCGCTTGGCAACTTCTCGCTATTCGCTCATTGAGTCAATCTACTCCCTCTATCAAACTGGAGGTGCAGTGTCTCCCCAACGTACAAAATCGATCCAGCTAACTGACTATCGAATAGAAGAACTATGTGCTTTTATCCGTACCAAAGAAATTCAAGAAGTCAAAGACCTTCACACTTCGATGATCCGAGATATCGCTACTTTTGATCTAGAAAAAATTCATCAAATGGAGCAGTACATAGAACAATTACTAGCTGACTTACAAGAAGGAGGGATAACCAGTTGATGGAGACAACAAAAATTACATATGTAACCTTAGAAACAGAAAACGGAACTATCACACTGGAACTTTTACATGCGGTTGAAACGCAGATTGATATTCATATCGTAGAAGTGAAAGGTACGAGCTATGATATATTTGCAACTCCAAGTAATTCTTTGGAAGTACATTTAGGAAACATGGTGTAAATCAATATAATCGCTAATAAATAAGGGACTGTTTATTTATAACAGTCCCTTACTATTTCCCCAGAATCTCTCACGATTTTATTCAAAAACATCTCCCTTTTGACTACTCCCCACGTATGAATACGGGGGATTCTTAGGACGGTAGCCTCATGACCATTTCCTTACTAAGCTAACCCCGTGAACCCCACGGTTTCGATATCCCATGAATCATATAGTGTATCTTTTTGTTTATTTTGCCTATTTGTTCTTCAGGCATGCAGAATAATAGAAAATACAAAAAAAGTATAATTGTATTTTTGTGCCTCCCTCTTCAGACTTAATAGATCTGAAGGGGGAGATCACTCTTATGGGCAGTTATCCAGTAAACATTCCTTCGGTCATTCCGTAGATCGCCATGTCATGCCAACCATCCGCACACCACATATCCTCCTTGCGAACACCTTCACGTGCGAATCCCAGTTTCTCGAAACAACGACGAGATGCGTGGTTCTTCATGGAGACATCCGCTTCTAGTCGATGAAATCCAGCCTCCTCAAAGGCCCACTTCATCACCGCATGTATCGCAGCACAGGCAATTCCCTTCTTCTGAAAATCGGGACTGACAGCAATTCGACTGATTGTAGCATGATTGTGAAAAGAAGAGATGTCCATAAGCGAGATCATGCCCACGATCTGATCATTCTCATCTGCAATCATCCATGGAAACCTGTTGCCGTTCTGGCACTCATCGATCCTCCGTTCCAGATGATCCTTCGCCCTCGCGATACTGTCAATGACTGCATTGCCCCTGTAGTAAGGATACCAGAGCTTCGAATGCCCAAGAGAACCGTAAAAATCATTCACCCGGTTGAGTGAATATGGAATGAGGGTATAACCGTTGTTGGTGTGGAGGACAAGTTCTCCATTCAGGAACTGTTTGCCCGTAGGAAGCTTCAGCTTGTTCACTAGTAACTCCGTTTATAAAGAGTGCTGAATTTTTTGCAAATAATATTATATATCACAGACTTAAAATGTGTTATAAGGTATAGAAAAACCTAAGATAGTTGCAAAATCAACCACCCAAAAACATATATCTTTCCATTCGCTCGTTACGCAAACTTTGTTCCAATATGCGCAATTTCTATCGTTCTCCCAGAATGACCTTCTACTCCACTCGTTTCCAGAAAAAAATGAATCAAAGTATTGACACTGTCATCTACTTGGTAATATTATGTAGAAGTATTCAGTTATACTAAGTAGAGAGGTGCTCGTTTTGGAAAATTTGACAGAGATGCTAAAGGGAGTTCTAGAGGGGTGTGTCCTAGAAATCATCAGCCGTAAAGAAACGTATGGCTACGAGATCGTGAAAAAGTTGAATTCCTTAGGCTTTGAAGATGTTGTCGAAGGGACAGTATATACGATATTGCTCAGACTGGAAAAAAAGAAGCTAGTCGAAATTCAGAAGAAGCCTTCGGAAATGGGACCACCACGGAAATTCTACACACTGAACACTGCGGGACAAAATCAACTCCAATCCTTTTGGCTTAAATGGGATTTTATCGCATCAAAAATGAATGAATTAAAGAAGAGTTATAGTGGACAATAATATGTTTTCGATAGAAAAATGCAAACAGGAAAAAGCCGAGTATTAAGATTATAAAAACAGACAAAGGATATAGGCGGGGCAAAAAACAACTGAGCTCAGCCATACACAAAAAGCTTAGAAAAGAAAAATAACGAAATCACATATGCAACCCTTTCAAAAAAAATAAATCAGACTATTGACAGTATCATCTACTTAGTATTATTATGTAGAAGTACTAAGTGTTACAGAGTAGAAAGGTGCTCACATTGTAAAATCTGACCGCCCCGAAAGAAATCAACTTCAAACCTTTTGGTGTAAATGGAATTTTATCTCATCTAAAAATGAATGAATAAAAGGAGAATTAGAATGGAAAATATTTTTGCGACCTTTAAAAGATGGAAACAAGAAAAAGCAGAATATAGAAATTACAAAAAACGGATTGGTGATTTGCCAAAAGATTATCAGATTGTGATGGAAGAGATTGAGAATTTCTTATGGAGTTCTGCATCCAACCATGACTCTGCTATGGTCATGTTTAGTATGCTAAAAGATATACTGGAATTTTTTGAAACAAACGCACAAGAGGGAATGGATGTGATGGATGTAGTGGGACAGGATGTGGGAGGTTTTTGCGATGACCTGTTGCATGAGCTTCAAGGGCAAACCTGGATCGGGAAAAGAAAAGAACAATTGAGCGAAAACATTCGTAAAAAACTTGGTAAAAAACAGTAGGAAAGAATCGTTACTTTTGAAGCAACAGAGTAAAAAGCGATACTAAAAGTGTTATCAGTGATTGGTTCAAAAGAGAAAAAATTATTTGATACATCGAACATAGATTTCCCAGCATGAATAACAAGCTGAAACAATCGGACTTGAAAAAAGTATAGAGAGAAATCCAACGCAAAAGAAAACAGCATAATTAAACAGAAAATTACGATAAAAAGGAGAAATTCATAATGACACAAAACAACAAAGGCTTCTCCGAAACAGGGCTGCGCAAAATGCGTGAGGTGCTGGCACGACATGTTGATTCCGGAAAGATTCCCGGGTTCGTCGCATTAGTAAGCCGGAACGGGGAGACACACGTCGAAGCGCTTGGCACGATGAGACATGATGGAGGGGCGCCGATGCGCCGGGACACGATCTTCCGAATGGCGTCCACTTCCAAGATTCTCGCAGTCGCACCGGTAATGGTCCTACTCGATGAGTGCAAGCTGCATTTGGATGACCCAGTAGACACCTGGCTGCCCGAACTCGCTAACCGTCAGGTACTGAAACGACCAGACGGTCCGCTGGACGAAACCGTGCCCGCACGTCGTCCCATCACTGTACGGGACCTGTTGACCTCTACGTTCGGACTCGGAGTGGATCATTCGTTGCTGGGCTCCCCAATCATGAATGCGTTCTTCGGGAGTGGGCTATTCGACACGCCAGGGCAGGATTTGCCCGATCCGGATGAGTATATGCGCCGCCTGAGCACACTACCGCTGATCTACCAGCCCGGAGAACGATGGCAGTACCACCTCAGCAACGAAGTGCTTGGAGTACTTGTTGCGAGGGTCACAGGTCAGACGTTCGAAACGTTCCTGCGTGAACGCATTCTCGATCCGCTGGGGATGAAGGACACCGGCTTTTACGTGCCCGAGAGCAAGATTCACAGGCTGCCTCCTGCTTATATACCTGATCCCCAGACTGGAGAGCTTAACGTGTGGGACGAAGCCGCAGGCGGACGCTATAGCAAACCTCGAGCATTCCAAGCTGGCGGTGGCGGGCTGCTCTCCACCGTCGACGATTATCACGCGTATTTGCAAATGCTGCTGAACCAAGGGATACACGGGAACAAACGAATCCTGTCCCGCCCCGCAGTCCAGTTGATGACCACCAACCGCCTCACTCCCGAACAACAAGCATTCCGAGACGAATTGGCCAAAAATAACGTCCATTTGTCACACGGTCAAGGGCAGCACGGCGGCTGGGGATTCGGGATGGCAGTGCGCACCTACCGCGGAGACTACGCGTCCATCGGTCAGTTCGGCTGGGATGGCGGAAGCGGCACTTCGGCTTACGCCGACCCGGACAAACAGCTTACCGGACTCCTGCTCACTCAGGTTGGGATGTCCACTCCAGATTCAGCACGGCTTATCCACGACTTCTGGACCATGGTCTACCAGGCAATCGAAGATTAATACCGATCCTCTTAGCCTACAACAATCAATGTTAAAAAAGACCGATCCGAAATAGATATCGGTCTTTTTTTCAAAACACAGCTTGATGATCAAATCATACAGGTGGTAGGTACTAGCTATGATATATTTGCAAACCCCACATAATAGGTAAAAATAAACACCCCGTTTTCCCTGCATACATAAAGGAGATCAATACCATTAGGGGATAATACCAAGAAATAGTCTTTTCTCTCTTCTAATAATTCTTAAGAATTCATGATTTATAGAATGATCCTCTGTATCCTAATATCTTCTGTCTACAACTCTCACTCTTTTTCCAATGATATCTGGATTCTATTACTCTTAAATTTTTTATTATCTATTAATATTAACTATTCGTAAGAAGGATACAAGACAAGAGATCCTCCTCTTTTCGCATATAGCTCAAATAAATTACTTTTCTCTAAACCGAAATGCCTTATGCGAAAATGACTCAATCAAATATGTATCGTATTCTCGAATGGATCTTACCAGAAATCCAGCCTATCATGATATTACCTATTTCCATTTTTAAACAAAACTTTTAATTTCGAATCATAAATTGAGTGTGTTATATTTAGGATAGATTTGTCACCTAGATATCGGTTGAGCAGAGGAAAGTATATGAATGACGTAGCTTGCATGCCCTACCTCGACGACAACGGTATGTACTCGACGATGATGATCCCCCGGGGTGAAATTAACGAAGATGTCATCCGTGTCTATAAGTCGGGGCAGTGCCTGGCTTTTGCTCAGGCTATGGCCGAACTGACAGACATGCCTGTGGTCTGGGCCTTCTCCAGCACCCAAGGGAATCACTCCCCTGAATGGGCTGCAGAGTGGGATGGTCGGACGGTTGCTGAATGGCGAGCGCACCACCAGTCTAAAACCGGAACACCTGGAAACTGGGCACTCGGTTTCATCCACGCCATGGTGGAAGCGCCCAACGGCTATCTGGTCGACATCAGCAGCTGTGGAACTCCTCAAAAGTGGCACGATTACTGGAACGACTATGGACTAGGTCCGATCGCTTTCCTGAAGGCATCCGCCGAGGACATGGAAAACTTACAGTACGAAAGCACGAAGGCAGTTGCCCCGCAGGTTATAGAGTTGGCCCATGGGTACGCCGAGATCAGGGAACGGAACGCTAAGCGAGCTGCCCAAGATGCTCGATAGTTAACTTACACTCAGCTCCTGACTAGGCGACAACGACCGACCTTTATTCCTTCGAAAGGATTGAAGGTCGGTCGCCGCTTTATTAACCTTTTTCTACAACTCCACATGGATTGTTTCATAATTATATAAAACCCCCTCTTTGCTTTATCAGAAAAAGAGGATTTCTCTGTAAAACGATAATTTCTTGAATATATTCTCCCTACGATATTCAGGAGAAACAAGGCTTTTTCCTCTATTCCCTATTCATTCTAAATATTAGCCCCACATAAGACCACCCATCTAAACACACAAGATATTTTTTATGAGTTTCACTAGTTAATCCTTATACATATATCACTTTTTTCGACTAGAAAGTATTTTCTTGTCTCCCTTCATTCTGTGGTATGCTACTGGTGGAAAGTTTTTAAGAAAGGACGCCTGCTATGTTGTACAAATCGCTTCGTAAATTTCTCTTTCGTATGAATGCAGAACAAGCTCATACACTAACCATTAATGGTTTGCAAATCATGCAAAACACACCGAGTGTCAGCAAATTTTTGCAAAAAAAATATACCGTGATAGATAATCGGCTAAAAAGTACAGTCTGTGGTCTTACCTTTCCTAATCCTGTGGGACTTGCAGCTGGATTTGATAAACACGCCAATGTCTACCCAGGACTTGCTGCTTTTGGATTTGGCTTTGTGGAAGTAGGTACCTTGACTCCACGTCCCCAAGTAGGTAATCCAAAACCTCGTCTTTTTCGCTTGGTGGAAGACGAAGCAGTCATTAACCGCATGGGTTTTAACAATCACGGATTGGAAGAGGCTAAAAACTCTTTCCAAACACTAAAAAGACCAAACATTCCTATTGGGATTAACTTAGGAAAAAACAAAGATACTCCCAACGAACAAGCAAGTAGTGATTACCGTCAAGGATTGATGAGTCTCTATGATTATGCGGATTACTTCGTCCTAAATGTAAGTTCTCCAAATACAGAAGGATTACGGGATCTACAGCATGTGGATGCCCTGCAAAAATTACTCACCTCTGTTTTGTCTACTCGTGATGAGTTATTAAAAGAGACAAGCTCCTATCGTCCCGTTCTCTTGAAAATAGCACCAGATCTGACACTTGAGCAAATGAATGATATCGTCCATACCGCAATCAAATCAGGAATTGATGGCATTATTGCTACAAACACCACTATTTCCCGGGAAAACTTACATCCTTCTCCTTATATGCAAGAAACTGGCGGTCTAAGTGGACGACCACTTTCCCAAAAATCAACGGACTTTATTCGCCATATTTATCAAATCACAGCAGGAAACATACCCATTATTGGAGTTGGTGGTATATTTACTGGAACGGATGCATATGAAAAGATATGTGCTGGCGCGAATCTAATTCAAGTGTATACAGGGATGATCTATGAAGGTCCAACGATTGCTCATCAAATAAATACGGAATTAGTCTCCATCTTAGAAAAAAAGGGAGTCCATTCTCTAAATGAAATAGTCGGCTCGAAAGCAGTTGACAACTAACTTGTAAATTCGATATTGTATGGAACATAGCTATATCTCGGTAAGCGTTGATGGAGTGATGTACGTCTGATTCGAAGTGTTTAGAGAGTAGGATTCTTGGCTGGAAAATCCTATCACTTCCCAGACGGAGCCCGCCTCCAGAGCTACTCGTGAAAAGCGAGTCGGTGTGAACCGATACAATCTTGTTGAGTGGATTTTATATGTTCTTATATAAAATCAATGAAGGTGGTACCACGAGCCCATTCGTCCTTCTATGGATGAGTGGGTTTTTTATTTGATAGATGTTTTACTTCCCAACCTAGTTGCATGTGCAGGGTAAGAGAAAATCTATCCCATATTTGCTAGAAAGGAGGAATCCTTCTGAAAAGGATTGTGGTAAAGGTAGGCTCCAGTAGTTTAGTAGACGAATCTGGCGCACTAAGTCCAACGAAAGTAGATTCGCTAGTACAACAACTCGCAGCTCTCCAACAAGCGAAATACCAACTGATTCTTGTTACATCTGGTGCAGTTGCTGCTGGAGTTGGAGCTTTGGGTTGGAATCGTACAACTTTGACCATGCCTGAAAAACAAGCAGCGGCGGCAGTAGGTCAATCTATCTTAATCCAACACTACCAAGCTAGTTTTGCAAATCAAGGCATCCCTGTAGCCCAATTGTTACTCACTCGATCTGATATTGAAGATCGAAAACGGTTTATTCATATTCGCAACACCATAGAACCCCTTTTGCATCATGGAATTATCCCTATTGTCAATGAAAATGACACAGTAGCTGTCGATGAGATTCGCTTTGGAGATAATGATACGCTTGGTGCACTAGTTTCCTTAGTTGCAGCAGCCAATCTCTATGTGATGCTATCCGACATCGACGGCCTGTACACTGCAAATCCCAGAACAAACAGAGAAGCAAAACTACTCCAAGAAATTAAACTTATTACACCAGAGCTTTGGGAAATAGCAGGTGGAAATGGTACTTCTGTTGGTACAGGTGGAATGAAAACCAAGTTACAAGCAGCTCAGATCGCAACCCAATCTGGTGTTGATGTGCGAATTGCAAATAGCAGTCATCCAGATATCTTGCAACACATCATCACTGGTAAATCAATTGGAACACACTTCATTGCTGATACTCCGTTGAAAAAGAAAAAACCATGGATTGCCTATGGGACAAGAGCGGAAGGAAGTGTAATCGTGGATACTGGTGCATATGTAGCATTGACACAAGGAAACTCAAGCTTATTATTGGCAGGAATTATTTCTACAACAGGTGAATTTTTGGAAGGCTCCGTCGTGAAGATCCAGCACAAGGAAACGACCATCGGCAAAGGCATTATCCATCTTTCCAAACGTGATATTGACAAACTTTTATACAAAAGGCACGAAGGAGAACCTCTCCCCTTATTACCAGAAGTGATTCACCGTGATCAACTCGTTTTATTACCTAACTAAAGGAGTGTATCCACTTGCTCGAACAGCTAACTAGACAAGCAAAAATAGCATCCCGACAACTCGTCCATCTATCTAGTGATGACAAAAACAAAGCCATTCGCCATATTGGCAGTGTATTATGGCAACAGAGAAAAGAAATATTGAGTGCAAATGAAAAGGATTTGGAAGCGAGTAGGAAACAAGGTTTAACAGAGTCAAAATTAGACCGATTACGTTTAGATGAAGCACGTATTCAGGGCATGATAACGGGTTTAGAACAGATAGCAGAACTACAAGACCCAGTAGGGGAAACCATCCAAACTGTCACCCGTCCCAATGGATTACAAATAGAACAAGTACGTGTTCCTTTTGGTGTCATTGGTATCATTTATGAGTCACGTCCCAATGTAACAGTTGATGCTGCTGGTCTAACCTTAAAGACTGGCAACGCCGTCATCTTACGGGGTGGGAAAGAAGCAATAAATACCAATATCGCACTGGTAAAAGCTCTTCGTGATGGACTAAGTCAAGCAAACGTACCAGAGGATGCGATCCAAATTATCCAACAAACCGAGAGGCAGACGATCGAACATCTCATACGAAGTAAAAATGATGTAGACTTGATCATTCCTCGTGGTGGTGCTGGATTGATCCAATATGTTTTGGAACATTCCCTTGTTCCTGTGATTGAAACAGGTGTAGGCAACTGCCATGTATATGTGGACGAAGATGCCGACCTCCAGATGGCACTGGATATCGCAATAAATGCAAAAGTACAACGTCCATCCGTATGTAATGCTATCGAATCCCTACTCGTACATGAAAAAATAGCGTCGAACTTTTTAGCTGCCCTTATCCCTGTTTTAAAAGAAAATGGTGTGACGATCCGTGGTTGTGAACAAACAAAAGCTCTTTTTCCAGACGATGAAATTGAAACAGCAAGTCACGAAGATTTTGATACCGAATTTCTCGATCTTATCCTCGCAATAAAAGTAGTGAAAGATACTGCAGCAGCCATCGAACATATTGACCGCTATGGAACCAAACACTCAGAAGCAATCATTACCACCAACGAATCTACTGCAAAACAATTTCTCACAGAAGTAGATGCTGCAGCTGTTTATCACAATGCTTCTACTCGATTTACGGATGGATTTGAATTTGGCTTCGGTGCAGAGATCGGCATCTCCACCCAAAAGCTGCATGCAAGAGGACCAATGGGATTAATAGAAATGACCAGCTACAAATATTTGATTCATGGAGATGGACAGATAAGAGAATAAGACGTATCCAGCTGGATACGTCTTTTTTATGTGATCGTGCATTTTATCCTTCGGCCCCACTTGGACAAGCGGGACCTTTGTTCTCAGGGACGTTGGATGAGGAAGGATTACTTCTTCATCCTAGCGAACTTCTCCCGAAGCTCCTGCAGCTTCTTCTCCTTGTAGAAAGAACCTGCATAGAACGAGATGACACTCTGCTTCTTGCTCGGGTCCTTACTGTCCGTCGCCTTCCGCTGAAGGGCAAGCTCCTGCGAATTCAGATTGTTGGGGTCAGCCGCGATCAGCGCAGCGACGACCTGCTCAGCCAGCTTCTGCTTGTCCGCCATGAGAACCTCCGTGTAGTTGGAAAGTAGCGGTTGCCACTTATGATTATATTAACATAAAATACTTTTCTAAATAATATGTCTTCCTGATAAAAGCTGTATTTCCTCAATGGGAGCAGCGATATTACTTTTCTTCTTTGGAATGAACAATTCGAACAATAAATAAAATCTACTCTCTGATCACCCTCATAGGGTTACCTGCTACAAAACTGTGAGCAGCTACATCTTTCGATACGATGGAACCTGCACCCACTACTGCACCATCTCCGATAGAAACACCAGGTAGGATCGTCGTATTCGCCCCGATCATCACGTTATCTCCAATGCAAACTTCTCCAATGCGATATTCATCTATTAAATACTCATGCGTTAAAATGGTAGTATTGTATCCGATTATTGTATTTTTCCCTATCTTTATTTTCTCTGGATAAAGCAAATCAAACATGACAAAAAAAGCAATCGCTGTTTGCGACCCGACTGAAACCCCTAGCAGCCTTCGATAAAGGCTATTTTTCAACCGAAAAAAGGGAAGATAACGGGCAACCCAACATACAAGGGTATTCCGTAATACCTTCCAAAAAGAAATAGTGCGATACATTTGCCACAGAGAATTACTACCAGTGACAGGGAATCGTTTTGTTTTTCTAGTTATTGGACTTCACCTCAGTAGCAACCGTCTGGGAATTTATATGTTTTGAGGTTGTATCTTCCGCTTTTTTCGTTCTTCGCCAAATGACAACCCCAACAGCTACCAATACCGTAACCATACTTATCAATTGGGCGATTCGAATATCTCCACCAGTCAATTGACCTGCGGGGAACAAAAGCCCCATCGGAGTCCATAGCAACTGGAGAAAGGATGATAACCAGTCTGGTCCGTTAAATGCAAGACTATCCGTACGCAACCCTTCAATAAAGAAACGACCTAACGAATACCAGATCAAATAGCTAAATAATATCTCTCCGCGTTTTGGAATTACCACGTAACGAAGGAGTAATAACAGACCGAATCCTACTAGATTCCAGAGCGATTCATATAGAAAAGTGGGATGATACGTAACTCCACCAATGGTCATTTGGCTAATGAGCCAGTCAGGCAGATGGAGACTATGTAAGAACGCTGTGTTTACTGGTCCTCCGTGTGCTTCTTGATTGATAAAGTTACCCCAACGGCCTATCGCTTGTGCCAATAAAATACTAGGTGCAACAATATCTGCTAACTGCAAAAATGAGAGCTTGTGCTTGCGAATATAGAAATAACCTACTAAAAATGCTGCTATCAACCCACCATGAATAGCTAGTCCGCCTTGCCAAACTGCCAAAATATCTTCTGGATGAGTAGCATAGTATTCCCACTCAAAAAGGACATAGTAAAGCCTTGCGCCAATAATTGCAGATGGCAAAACCCAAATCATCATATCCAAAAGCTTATCTGTGTCAATACCTTGTCGTTTTCCCTCCAAAACCGCAAGGTACAAACCAAGCAAAGCTGCTGTACCCATTATAATCCCATACCAATGGACTTGGAGTGGTCCAAAGGAAAATGCTACAGGATCTATCACCAACATACGATCCATCCTTTCAACACATAACTCACTGTGATTATTGTACAGGAATTGGGCTGTAAATGAAAATCAGAGAAAGAAATACCAAGTATTCCGATATCATACATAAAAAAGATATTATTTATCAATATAGACAAATCCTATGCTGCAACAATAGGTTACAATGTAAAAGGAGGGTGATTATCATGTTAAACATAGAAAATTATTCAAAAATAAATGATAATGAAAAAAAAGGTTATGACTGTTTGGAGTGTGGTCATAAAACTTCTGTCTTAGCAACTGATGGAATCGGAACCTGCCAAACACCTGGTTGCCTATACGAAAATCCAATTCAATTCGTCTACTATCCAAACTGGCAAGAACCAAAAATTAGTCGCGCAGGCAGAATCATTTTATTCATGTAAACCCTATTCTTTCTCCTCAAGGGAATTTTCCAAACGAGTAACAAACTGTTCTGCTGCATGGTACCCCAATATTTTGGAACGAAAATTCATTGCAGCTACTTCGATCAGTACAGCAACATTTCGTCCTGGTCTTACTGGTATAGTCAATTTTGGAAGCTCGGTATCCATGATACGGATCGTTTCCTCTGTCAATCCCAAACGATCATAAGGATAATTTTCACGCCATGTCTCCAAACGAACAACCAATGAGATATTCTTCTTATTGCGCACCGCACCAGCCCCAAATAAAATCATCACATCCATAATTCCTAAGCCGCGAATTTCTAATAAATGTTTGATAATGTTTGGAGCAGTTCCTGATAGTTCTCCTTCTGTTACTTGTGTTATTTGCACAGCATCATCAGCTACTAACATATGACCTCTTTTAATTAGTTCCAAAGCAGCTTCGCTCTTACCAATTCCACTCTCACCTGTGATTAAAACACCAATCCCATAGACATCAACTAACACACCATGTAAAGTTGATACAGGTGCAAGACGATGCTCCAAATAATCCGTAACCTTCCCGGCAAACTTGGTTGTTGCAGTCAATGTCCGAAGCAATGGAACCCCTACTTCATTTGCGGCATTAACTAGATCATTTGGCGCGAAAAGTCCGCGTGTGATGCAAATCGCAGGTACTTCTGGATGACAAATCTTTCTCATTCTCTCTTCACGCACATCTGGTGATAAGCTATCGATAAAGGAGAGTTCTGTTTTCCCCAAAAGCTGTAATCTATCCACTGGATAGTAGGTAAAAAAACCGGCTAATTCCAAGCCTGGCCGATATAGATCACTAGTTTGGATCACTTTGTCTAGAGGTAAATCTTTGTTTATTTGTTCTAAATTAAATTCTGCTTGCAATTCATCGATCTTTACGCCTATACTCATCCAATCCTCGCTCCATTCAGCTACATCATCAGATATACATTTTGATTCATATATGAGAATATGTTATATGACGATAAACTAGAGTGTAATAGGTATCTTATCACATATTGGACAAATATATCGACTGACATGCCGAAACAAGGCTAACTTTGGGGTTTTTAGACCCAGTTTACATCTGAAAAAAACAAAGTAACACGTGTCTATTGTGTTACACAGAAGGAATTATTATATAAAATCACAAAACCTATTTAGATAAAGTATATTATTCGTGGTTTTTCTACATCAAAAGGAGTGTTCCCCTTGATTCGGAAATTCGCTTGGGTCATTATTATTATCGGTTTATTTCTCATCTTATTTAATGGTTTTCAATGGTGGGATCAATTGAGGAGATCTGTTTATGATCCAATTGCCTCCAAAAAAGTAGCATCGAACTGGGATGATCGCAAAGCCCAAGCTGCTTTAACAGAAGGTGTTCCTACTAAAAATGCCAATTTAAAAGTAAGTGGGCAGATGGGTGAACTGGTAATCCCTCGAATGGGAGCTATACTTCCTATCGTTCATGGAACAGACGATAATTCCCTAAAAAAAGGCATCGGTCACTATATCGGCTACGGTACTGTTAACCCAGGAGAAACTGGGCATGTAGTGTTATCCGGGCACCGAGATACTGTACTACGAGGCGCAGGTAAACTAAAACTCGGAGACCGTTTATATGTGAAATTCGAAGGAAATATATACACCTACCAGATTCGGAAAACATGGGTTACAAAAGCCGATGACCGCACTGTTATTGTCCCGATCGCAAAACCCGTCCTGACACTAACAACTTGTTATCCGTTTGATTTCATTGGAAGCGCACCAGATCGGTACATTATTCGAGCAGAATTAATCGAAGTGAAGAAAGATAATGGAGAAGTTTAATTTTATTCCTATAACAAACAAAAAATAAAGTTAGTCTACCTATTGTGCCATATCATGAAGGCCACCGTACATGCCCATCAAGCTAAGAAAGCAAGATAAATATCCCCATAACAAAAACAACAACTTCTTATTTTTTGTGTTTAGTCGTTTGCCAACTGCTTAGCTTGATGGCTATGGAGGTCACCTTACCAGGGCATGACCTACCTGTACGTTTATTACTGTATTATCTTTTAAATTGACTTTGAATTTGACAAACCATCTCAGACAAGATCTATTGTACACATGAATCTACGAAATGGATGTGAAAATGCTGTACAGTTCTTTAAAAGCAAAATGAATCCTGTCAGCAATTTATATGAAAAAAATTAATATTATTGCTATCATAGTATTCATTGGTATGCTTCTGACAACATGTAGTATTCCTGGTCTGTATGGTAGATGGTCTTTGGAGTCCTATCAATCCGGTTGTCCTCAAGAGATTATCATAAGTAAAGAACGGTATAACTCAGGTATAACAATGGCAGAACGTATGAATGCGACTCTGACCACCTTTGATGCAAACCGACAAGTGATAGATTCTCCTACATATAGTATGGAACACTTAGATGGGGATTTATACGGTTTTAACCCAGGTTCTTATAGCAGTATCACTGGATTCGTTCCAAAGTATATGAAAGTAAACTTGACATTTGAAGGTCGTAAACTCCTATTCAAAAAAGTGGATGATAAAAAAGAATGTAAATATAAGTTGGAAGCTGATTATCAGCTTATCGGAAAAGAGTTATTTGGGGATTTATATTAAGCGAAAAGAAACAGCTGACTCTATTTTATCCATTCATTTTCCTATACCATTCTAAAGCTTGTCGTTCTATTACCTTTACCAGTGGATCTTTATGTTTCCCATAAGACTTGCTATCAAAAGGAAAAGAACGGGATAACCTCTCTTTAAAATCCCCATACATTTTTGCTATATCTCCATGCGTACGCAAATAATCTCGAAATGCGAGATGACGCACTATATCTGGACTACCTATTTCAAATATATGGACGTGGTGTGTTCGATTGTCTCCACCTTTTTGAAAATAACGGCGCTTATCTATCCCGTTTTCTCCTTTTGGTTTATACCCTATAGCGATCATCTGAGCATGATACGTAATAATTAGATTGATATCATGAACTTCAATCATCATATCAATAATAGGTTTTGCCTGTAGTCCTTTTACAGCAGTACTGCCAATATGGTGAATCTTTTGAATCTGTGAACCAAAAACATTTTGAAGCTGAACAGCTTCTTCTTCAAACTTCGTAATCCATTGATCGTTGTATGGTTGTACCTCAACTTTCCTCACTCTTTTACTCCCTTATCTATTAGCTAGGTTCCACATGAATATGAACATCATATATGTCATATGTTTCAATCAATTCATTTTCTACTTCTGTTGATATATCATGAGCATCATGAATAGCTAAATTGCCATTTACACAAAGTACGATATCAACAACCGCGTTATTTCCATAGTTTCTAGCCTTTATTTCCTTGACATCTGTTACACCATCTACGTTTAAAATGGTTGCTTTATACTCTTCTATAAGTGTTTCATCATAACCATCCATCAGATGATGGCTTGTTTCTCGGAAAATACTCCAAGCTGTTTTACAAATCAATGCACCTACTCCAATTGCTGTAACTGTATCTAACCATGGTAAGTGAAATTGAGAACATACAATTCCAATAACTGTTCCTACACTCACATACGCATCCGATAAATTATCTTTTGCCGCTGCCATCACAGCTTGACTTTTTGTCTTATCTGCCAAACTTTTGTTATAGCGATAGACAACATACATTACTACAGCACAAAATATCCCCACCCATGCTGCTAATAAACTAGGCGCTGTTTCTTTCCCGTCTATTATAGAACTTACACCTGTATACAATACTTGAACTCCAACTGACATCATGATGAAAGATGCCATCAAAGAAGAAACTGTTTCTGCTTTCCAATGTCCATATGGATGGTCGTCATCTGCCGGTTTTTGTGATAAGCGAAGTCCAATTAATACTGCTACCGACGCGATAATATCTGTTGCATTATTTAGACCGTCTGCTCGAAGAGCTTCGGAATTTGCCAAATAGCCAACACTCCATTTAAAGGCAGATAAAAAAAGATAAGCGATAATACTGATAATTGCGCCCTTTTCACTTTTTTTCAAATCATCGTAGCGCTTTTGCTCCATCTTACCATCTCCCTCTCTCACCCAAATGCTATCCCATTCTAACAGCCAACTCTTGTGTGAGTCTAGAGAAACGTTT
The DNA here is from genome assembly GCF_009831235.1 of Shimazuella alba. Taxonomy (GTDB): domain Bacteria; phylum Bacillota; class Bacilli; order Thermoactinomycetales; family Thermoactinomycetaceae; genus Shimazuella; species Shimazuella alba. Next base: position 125,997 of record NZ_WUUL01000002.1, read on the forward strand.
TTTTCTAGATCATAAAAAATGAAAAAGAGTAAAAAGTGTTGGTCAAGGAAAAGAAAAGGTACCTTCCCCAAATGAAAAAGATACAACATCAAGAAAAGGAAAACTTAGTAATCTATGAGGTGAAATTTTTAGTATCTGATTATTGAACGAATTGATTCAAAAGATAGATAGATATCCTCTCTGCTTTGACAACTCTACACGGCTAAAGCCGTGGGATTCTTGGGTAATCCTCGGTACTCCAAGGAAGTCTACCAAGCTTAAACCGTGAGTCCCACGGCAAGTAATCTTCTACCTTCTTGCAAAATGTTCTTGGCAGCATTGCTATCTCGGTCATGGTGCTCGTTGCAATTGGGGCATGTCCATGCACGCAACTGTAGCTGTTTCACTTCTTTGTTTTGATGACCACAATACGAACAAAGCTGGCTGGAGGGAAAGGATTTTCCTACTTTCACCAATTTTCTTCCATATTCTTTCGCTTTGTATTCCAACATCGAAACAAACTCCGACCAAGAAGCATCGGTGATTGATTTCGCCAGCTTCTGATTTTTCACCATGTTCTTCACCTGCAAACTTTCGATATGGATGACTTGGTTTTCGCACACCAGTTTCGTCGATAGTTTATGCAAAAAATCGTGGCGGGCATGGGTGATTTTTTCATGGAGGCGTGCAACTTGGATACGGGCTTTGTGCCAGTTGGAGCCGTCTTTTTTTCTTCGTGCCATCGTTTGTTGCAGTTTTGCTAGCTTTCGTTCGTATTGGCGAAAAAATCGGTTCGGCTTCGTTTTCGTTCCATCATCGAAAATGGCAAAATCTTTTAGCCCTAAATCGATGCCAATGGCTTCTTTTCTGGCGGGCATGGATCGCAAGTAGCATCCCTCACAAAGAATGGATATGCTGTATTTTCCCGATGAGGTACGACGAATGGTGACGGACAGGATACGACCACTTATTGCTCGCGATGGGACAAACTTTACCCAGCCTAATTTGGGCAATTTGATTTTGTTTCTATCTATTTCAATGGTCGGTCTGCTATTTTTGGAGTAGCTGCACTGACTGGTATACGCTTGTACCTGATTTTTCCTGCTTTTGAAACGCGGAGCATCGTTTTGCTTTTGAAAAAAGCGCTGAAATGCATCCGCCAGATGTTTCCGTGTGTTTTGCAGGGAAGTGGAATCCACTTCTTTCAGCCACACAAACTCCCGCTTTTTCTCGGTCAGGGCGCGGGAGCAGGTGGAATAGGTCAGCCCTTTCCCCGTTTCTTGATACATGTTGTTCCATTCACCAAGAAAATGATTGAAGACAAAACGGCTACAGCCGATGGATTTGTGAATCAGCATTGCCTGTGCTTTGGTTGGTCGAAGACGGTAGGAAAAGGCTTTATGCATGAAATCACCTCCTTGTTGGAATTTTGCGAATATTATAGATCGTATGTTTGCTACTTGTCAAGTATATCCAAAAATTATCCTACCAGCTTGCTTTCATCCCACGATTTAAACCGTGGGTTTTCTCGCTCGCAATGATATAATCTAAAATTCATTCCTTTGACAAAGGAGTAGAAAGCATGTTTCAAATCGGGGCTTTCTCCAAACTATCAAATGTCTCTATTAAAACATTGCGTTACTATGATCAACGGGATATTTTAAAACCTAGTTTTACAGACGAAGCATCCGGTTATCGATTTTACACTGCTTCCCAACTGCTTACTATTCGTAGAATACAAGCATGGAAAGAACAAGGATTTACATTGGAACAGATTAAGTTTTTGTTGCAAGAAGATATCACAGCAGAAAAAGTAGTAGCATCTCTAAAAAACAAACAACAAGAACTGCAAACAGCCCTTCTAGAAATGCAACAGCAACTAACAGAAGTAAGCACACGGATTGATCGTGTGGAGCAATTAGAAAAGGAAACCATTCATTCCGAGCCTCTTATCAAACAAGCTGATTCGCACTTGGTGGCATCTATTCGAGAGGTTGTACCTCGAAACCACTTATGTTTACTGCTTGATGAGTTAAAACAATACGTTCATCTGCATGGAGAAGATGCAAACAACCAGCTTATCATTCAATGGCATAACGATATTTCTATTGAAACAGAGAATGTAGATTTAGAAGTGATGATACCTGTTTCCAAAAACATACCTGCCTCTAATAGAGTAAAAGTATATTACTTACCCATGGAAAAAAAAGTAATTTCCTTAAAACATGAGTGCAACCCTTATCAAACTCATTGTGAGGCATGGACAAGATTGAAAACATATCTAAAAGATCATCATATTCAAATCGATCCTCATCAACCAATCCGTGAACATTATCTTTCAGGAGATAAAGAAGTATATGGATCAAAACGCAAGGCAGAATTATCTATTCCTATCCGATAAAATCTTTCTCATTTTAGGGAGAGAGATTTTTTATTTTCCTCCTTGACTCTCCCGTTAGGAGGAGAGTGTAAAGTAAACCTATCAGAATAACAAGGAGTGAAAAACTTGAAACGACTAGAAGGTAAAACTGCATTGGTAACAGGGGCAAGCAGAGGAATCGGAAGTGGAATTGCACTACGTTTAGCAAGTGAGGGTGCCTTGGTTGCCGTACACTATGGATCAAAAAAAGCTACTGCTGAACAGGTAGTACAACAAATCAAAGAAAATGGTGGAAAATCTTTCTCTATTGGTGCAGATTTACGTACTTTAGCTGGTGTAAACAAATTAACTGAGACTTTTGCAGAGGAAATAAAACAGCGAACGGGCAGTCGAAAATTTGATATTCTGGTCAATAACGCAGGTATTGGAACTTCTCAAACTTTAGAAGAAACAACAGAAGAAGCTTTTGATGAGATCTTTGCTATAAATGTGAAAGCACCGTTTTTCCTTGTCCAACAGCTGCTCTCCACCCTGCGTGATGGCGGACGTATTATTAATATTTCATCTGGTGTAACTCGGATTCCTTTTCCTCATATCATGTCGTATAACATGACCAAAGGAGCACTTAACACTTTTACCATGCATTTGGCACATCTACTTGGACCACGAAACATTACAGTTAATGCTGTTTTACCAGGTATCATTGATACGGATGTGAATGCATCTTGGTTACATACACCAGAAGGACAAGCAACAGCCAAAAGTATAGCGGCTTTAGGACGGGCTGGAGACATATCTGACATTGCCGATGTTGTTGCTTTCCTTGCCTCTAATGATTCCCGGTTTGTTACTGGGGATACTATCGACGCAACAGGCGGCGGGCATTAATAAAGATAATATAGAATTCTTTTATCGTTTCATTATTTTTATGTTGAAATGATAGGTAAAGTGCCAGTGCCCCTCTCCCGCGAATCGCAAGAGAGAGGCACTTCATTCCTAAAGCATCACTCAGCCACGATTGAGACGAATGTAATCACGCTCCAGAAGTTCAACCAGATTAGGCCACAGCTTCCAGTTACTCTTGCTAAGCTCCTCCATACCTCGGTTCGTCTGTGAGACGAAAACGAGGCAGCGAGTTTCTTCGTGCTGCTTTGGACCAAATCCCGAAATCACCTTGGAAATGGTAAGAGAAGAATCACCATCACCGCACCAAACCCAGTTCACATCGCCCATGTCACCTTCGAACGATGCGAACTGAATAGAACCAGTGACCTGATCAGGACGAATCCCAGTCTCCTCCCAAAGCTCAGCTTCGCCATTTGCATCCAGAGGAGTCTTCGCCTGTGCATGCTCACCATCCAAGACACCGCCAGGGATGGTAAGCAGATTGTCTCGTCCTCTGATCTCAAGGACCCAGTATCGGGTATCAGGACCACCAGCACCGAAATGAAGATGATCCTGCCAGTTGTCCACCATCCCCCGCTTTACTCCAACCAGCCGTGGCTCATTGGTGAACTGGGCGACAGGAAGCCCATACTGTCCACGGTACTTCTTCAGCAAGTAACAGGCACTCTGAAGCTGACCTGTAATCTTGCCATCGCGAACCACGATACGCTTCCGCGAGACCTCTGTATCGAAGGTCACTGGAGTAACTACGCCGTTCGTGCCCTTGAAACGGTTCTCCAGTTCGATTAGCGTAAGCTTCTGAGAGTAGGTGATCGGATACTCGATGAGCCTCTTTCCCCCATCAATGACAACCTTCTTTCCCTTAGGGAGCGGAACAATCCGCTGATTACGCTTAGGCTTGATAACGATGTCGGACATCAAAGCTCCTTAGAAGTGTGGGAAATCTTACAATTATGATAACATCGATCATTTCGTCTTTCTATCCATTTTTCCATTATCAACCCCAAAAACTAGTTAACAAGAAAAAAGGAGTATATGAAAATTCATATACTCACAATCAGTTTAACAAATAACATCGAAACATATTATTTTTTTAAGATATAAACCAACCGAGCTAAGATGATGATCAGTTGGAACAAAGAAAATATACTCAACCAAATTAAAACACTAGGCATCATCAGATAAATTCCTTGCCAAATCACAACACGCCCTCCACCAATAAAAGCTAGAAGCTGTGGGAAAAGTAGCAATAACACAAGTGGGATTAACCGTAAACACATGTAGGTGTATGTTCTCCATTTCGCACGTCCATTACGTTTCTCATCCCAATACCCTAGTTGAAGAAGAGCTCGAACTCCTAATACAATCGTGACAACAATTACGATCACCATCATGATTTCTATCCATTGATTGCTAAAGAATGACTCCTCCAGCGGTTGGTCTGTCAAGATATTCGCGATTCCACGTGTAAAAGATGTATAGTCAACAAAGGAATTTAAACCACTGTTAAAGAGTACAACAATACCATAGCCCTCGTCTGGTAACAAAACTTCTTCTGCTTTATATGTCCATAATATCCCACCGTGCTGAATTTGTTTCTTTCCCTGTTCTGTCTCTGTAATATTCCAACCCATCCCATATTTCACATTTGGATCAACAGAAGTATGTGTTTGTTCCATCCCTTTTGTACTTAATATTTGTTTATTCTTATACTTTCCATCGTTTCCTTGCATTACTAACCATCTCGCCATATCATTTGCTGTGGAAACCATTCCGGCTGGTCCATTTACAAACCAATCAGGTTCTTCTATTTTGACGGGATGGCCGAATAAATGGTAATGTCCTGTTGAGAAATTGGTTATCTTTTTCAATAGGCTAGTGAAAGCAACATTTGTCGTACTTTTCATTTCTAGTGGTTGAAAAATGTGTTGTTGTAAATAATCTGCAAACTTCTCTTTGCTAACTATTTCTACTAAATAAGCCAAAATGACATAGTTTGGGTTATGGTAGTTATATTTCTCTCCTGGGTTCGTTGCTAAGGTAACGTTGTTTAAATTATGGATCGCTTCTTTGAATGATTTTGGCTGTGGATCTTGGGTCATATCATCATTTACCATATCTGTTAATCCACTTGTGTGTTGAAGTAAGTGCCGAACGGTAATTTTAGTCCCTCTTGGATCAGCTAGTTTGAAGTTAGGAATATAAGAAGCAATTGGATTATCTAACTTTATTTTTCCTGCTTCTACTAATTGCATCACTGCAATCGCTGTGAAAGCTTTACTTAAGGAAGCAACAGCAAATGGAGTATCAGATGTGACAGGTTTTTTATCGCTTGTATGACCATATCCTTTGGTATAAATAACTTTATCGTGATGAGTAATGGCTACAGATAAGCCAGGTATTTTATTTTTATTCATACTATTCTGAATAAATTGGTCGATCTCCTTCAGAGAAGTTGTTGCTTGTGCATCTGCTTTATTCACCTGAAAGATCGATAAAAAACAGCAACTCATGACAAGCATCCAGACAACTATTCTTTTTTTATTTTTCACATTTCGTCCCTCCAGTTATTGTATATCTGATTTTTCTATTTTTCGAATGCTCATATAAGCTAATACGATTCCAAGTACTACCCACCCAATGCTGATCCATACTATTTCCGATAACGAACCACCATAATAAAAATCACTGCTGACGACCGTAATCAAAAAGGGAGGAATAATCGTAGCTGGAACCGATTTCCGCAACATACCAATATAATAAGAAACCAAACAGATTCCCACAGTAGCCATTGCAAATAACAGCGTACGAATAACTTCTTCCATGAGTAGGGAATTTGTCCACGAATCAGCAATGGTATGAAGGTTTTCGACAACAAAGACCGTCCCAATTACACCACTGCTTACAATGGTGGAAACAAATACAAACGTGCTGATAAAAATTAACTTCGCAATCATCAGCCTTCTGCGTGAGTGAGGATAAGTAAATAAAATGCTAATGGTTTTACTTCGATACTCTTCTAACACGATTTTAGAAATAAAAACTGCCGCAATAATAGCAAATGTGGTACTCACAAAATAATGGATATCTGCAAAAGCGTTCTCATAATGATCATATCCATCTGGATGCCCACTCTTGTTGTACACACACCAGTAAATCAAAATCGGTATAGCAAGGATGGAAGAAATAATCAAAGCTTTCAGCTGTGCTTTTCTATATTCCAACTTGATGAGTTTAAGCATGTGTATCCCCTCTGTGGATGGTTTCCAGAAAAAATTCCTCTAAAGATAATTCCTTTTTTATCAACGCTTCCAGTCCGATATCATTTTCAATAAGTGTTCTGGATACATCTACAGGAGTAACATCAGACTGATAAATCCGAATTGTTCTTCCATCCATTACTTTGAAATTGGTAATCATCATCTTGTTCTCTAACACAAATACAGCTTTCTTACTATTTGTCACTACCACTTCTATATAATCACTTGGTTGTGATCGAACTTGGGTCATAGAAACTTCTTTTATCAACTTTCCATTTTGTATCACACCAATCGTATCAGCCAGGTACTCGATTTCCTGTAAGATGTGACTAGAAATAAATAAGGTTATCCCATATTCTCGATTTAGCATACGAAACAACTCGCGTTGCTCTTGTATACCAATTGGATCTAAACCATTCACTGGTTCATCGAGAATTAATAATTCTGGCTTTGTACAAATAGCTCTCGCCAGTCCTAAACGTTGTTTCATCCCTATAGAAAAATGCTTTACCAATTTTCCTTTTGTGTCTGTCAAACCAGTTAATTCAAGTGCATCTCTTATCGCTTTTTTATCATGAAAACCCATGTATTCACAATGAATCTCTAAGTTTGCAAGTGCTGTGAGATTTTCATATAAAATGGGATATTCGATCAAACTACCAATTCGTTTCCGAATATCATAAGAGGTTGGTGTTAGAAGCTGTCCAAAAAGCTCTATCTTTCCACTAGTCGGCTGAATCAAATTGGCAATCATTCGCATGGTTGTCGTTTTCCCTGCACCATTTGGACCTAAGAAACCATATATTTCTCCTTGGTTCACATTCATATTAAGATCAGAAATAATCTCATGTCCATTTGTTACTTTGCTCACTTGCCTCATTTGGATGATTTTAGTCATATATACCACTCCTTTCCTGATCATTTAAAGCTGGACAAAGTCGCTTGATGTGTGTTTTGAACTAGATAATGCAACTAGGCTCTAGTTAACAAGTTTCACTGAAATAAATATAACAAGAACTATTTTCGTTTTCCCTTCGCAAACCTTAAGAAAATCTTTCGAAAAAATGAGGTTGTTTCATAAATCACTCTTAATTCTGGACAAAAGTCGCTTATGAGGAATACCAGCAAACGTGTTATTACCAGCAAAATAGATCCATTTTCTGAAAATCATTTATGTATGTACCGATAAAAGAGTGATCCTTTATTCCGTATAACAGCAATAACGAGTCGCGGCTAAGGATAAATTCCTTAGCCGCTTTTTTGCACGAAAAGACTTCAGTTTCGCTATTTTAGGTGAAACGAGTCGCCGGTAATCTTATCACCGGCGCTTGTTGACGACCACAGTAGTGTTCGAGATGTGAGGCGCCTGAACACCCACAACTCCACCCACGTTGACGTTGACCACGGAACCGCTGGAGTTTCGTCCGCTCCCCTTCACATACTCCATGTGAAGACGCTTGTCTTCCTTGAGAATTCGGATTTGATTAATACCCTTCGAGCCAGTCAGGGTCCAGGTGTTCCTGCCCTTCCGTCGGAGTTCCATTGTCCCAAACGGGAGCGCCGAGCCCCGAGCCATCTTGGTGAGCAGCTCATGACTCAGTTCCCTCCGTCCATGATACTTGATGGTGGCGGCGATGATCTCGCGGAAGTTGTCGCCGTAGATCTTCACCTCCTTGGAGGTGACAATCTTTCGGAAGTTGTCTCCGAGAACCTCGACGTCTTCGGTGGTGGTGATGTTCTCGAGGTTGTCATCCTCAATCAGCATTTTCGTACGCCTTTCATTCTCGAGGAAAAAGCCCTTTGCCTTCTCTACTCTATTGAATCTATTATACATATAAAATTATCCATATCCAAAACAGTATTCGGAACAATAATAAAAAAGACTGGAAGGTACATATGTACTACCTCCAGTTCTTTTTGTATAGATGGTCTAAAATCGATGCTCGCTCCCTCTACCTCATTTTGTTAGGTTGCAGCACATTCAGATTCAGATGCTACATTTTGATAAGGTATCCGAACAAATCGGAAGAGAGCAATCAAATAAAGTTTATAGATGTCTTATAAGAACTGTCTTTGAAATGAGTGTGGGGTATCTGTTGTCATAACCAGATACCCCAACTGCTTGCGCTTCTTGCGAGGATCAACCCAACAAAAAACGCAAGCGAGAGTGAATACTAAATCTTCACGCCCGCCTTCTTCAAAGCGTCGCGAAGAATCTTACCGTGGTCAAAGGCAAGGGTCTGGTTCAGTGCTTCGGAGACCAGAACCCACTCGGCCTTACGAGCGTCGTCGCCAGCCTTCGGCTTTGGCATGCCATTAAGCACCACCACGTAGGCGTCGCTGACGACATGCCCCCTTGGGTCACGCCCACGTTCACCGTAGGTACCGACAAACGTAATGGGAACCTCCACCGTCAGGCTCACCTCTTCGAGTGTCTCACGCTTCGCTGCTTCCTCGGAGTTCTCGCCCTCATCAAGGTATCCGCCGGGCAAAGCCAACTTCCCCTTAAACGGATCATCACCTCGCTCGATGAGCAACACATGCCAAGTACTGTCAACTTCGGTCAACATAATCATGTCGGCCGTGTCTGCCTTACGCATTTCTTCTCCTTTGCCTCAATCACGAATGGACAATATTCATTATATCATTGCGAGCGAGAAAATCCACGGTAGGGGTAATGGGATAAAAGCAAGCTGGTAGGATAATTTTTGGATACACTTGACAAGTAGCAAACGTATGACCTGTGGTATTCGCAAAATTCCAACGAAGGCGTGATTCCATGCATAAAGCCTTTTCCTACCGTCTTCGACCGATCAAAGCACAGGCAATGCTGATTCACAAATCCATCGGCTGTAGCCGTTTTGTGTTCAATCATTTTCTTGGTGAATGGAACAACATGTATCAAGAAACGGGGAAAGGGCTGACCTATTCCACCTGCTCCCGTGTCCTAACCGAAAAAAAGCGGGAGTTCGTGTGGTTGAAAGAAGTGGATTCCACTTCCCTGCAAAACACACGGAAACATCTGGCGGATGCATTTCAGCGCTTTTTTCAAAAGCAAAACGATGCTCCGCGTTTCAAAAGCAGGAAAAATCAGGTACAAGCGTATACCAGTCAGTGCAGCTACTCCAAAAATAGCAGACCGACCATTGAAATAGATAGAAACAAAATCAAATTGCCCAAATTAGGCTGGGTAAAGTTTGTCCCATCAGGTCGTATTCTGTCCACCACGATCCGTCGTACCTCATCGGGGAAATACAGCATATCTATTCTTTGTGAGGGATGCTACTTGCGATCCATCCCCGCAAGAAAAGAAGCCATCGGCATCGTTTTAAGGACTGAAATATTTTTCCATTTTCGATGATGGAACGAAAACGAAACCGGACTGTTTTTTTCGCCAATACGAACGAAAGCTAGCCAAACTGCAACAAACGATGGCACGAAGAAAAAGGCTGCTCCAATGGAACAAAGCCCGAATCATGCAATATAATTAAGAGTTAATATTTGCACGGTCAAACTTGATTGTAAAAATAGTTTTGTCAAACGGCTTACTCGTCAGTGAGATTTTACCTTTTATTTTCTCTACCAGTCGTTTCGTTATCGTTAACCCTAGTCCGCTCCCTTGGTACAACTGATTTCGACTATCCTCTAACGTATACAATCGTTCGAAAACAAGCTTTTGATCTCTTTCACTTATCCCTTTTCCTTGATCCCAAATATCAATCCATACATGCTGTTCATCATATCGCAAACGAATACCGATTACTTGTCCATCTGCTCCATATCGAATCGCATTGGATAATAAATTATTTAAGATTCGATTCAGTGCTGTCTCATTGCTATTGGCATACAATGTCACCTCAGGTATTTCCACATCCACTTTTAACCCTTTGTCTGTTATCTGTTCATAAAAAAAGAGAATATTATTTTTACAGACTTCATTGAGATTGATGTTGGTTATTGGTAAATCTAAGTCACCGGACTCCAGTTTGGCCAAATCAAAAAATTTATTCATCAAACTCAGTATGTGTTGTGCTTTTTCATAGATATTAGCGATTAAGTTATTTCGTTCATTCTCTGATAGCTTTTGATCTAACATGAAACTTTCGGAAAGACCAAGGATCACGGTGAGCGGAGTTTTTAGATCGTGGGACATATTGGTGTGCATTCTACGAATCGATTGCTCCAACTGCGTATAGGTGAGGACAGTTTTATTTTTTTGAGCCAATAAACGGTTTAAAACGATCAAGAGTTTTTTTATCTCTGGATCGTTTGTGAATACTTGAATATTTTCGGCTGTCGCTTCCTCTAAGATCGTGTTTAATTTTTCATGAATATATAGAAGATCTCGGTGTTGTTTTCGTCTGGAAAATAGGAGATATAAATTGCTGCAACCTAGTAATAAAGCAATCCCAACCCATAAGAAAATCATCAAAAATCCCCCATCCGATACCCTATTCCCCAAACTGTTTTGATGTATTTTGGCGAGGAGGCCTCTTCTTCTATCTTTTCTCTAAGTCTGCTTATATGTACTTGAATCGCATTTTCATCAGCAAAAAAATCTTCGTTCCAAATGCTGCGGTAGATTTGTTCTTTTGAGAATGCCCTTTTTGGCTCTGTCATAAATAATTTTAGTATCTGAAATTCTTTTGAGGTGAGTTGTATTTCTTTTTTCTTTTTAAATACTCGCAGCGTCTCTAAATCAAGTGTAAGTTCATGAATTTTTATCTGTTTTGTTTCTTCTTTTGTGGTTGTTTTATAGGTGTACTGAGTAGCACGTCGCAGAGATGCTTTTATCCGAGCAGAAAGTTCGACTAAAGAGAACGGTTTTGCGAGGTAATCATCCGCCCCAAAACCAAGTCCCAACGCTTTATCGATATCACTATCTTTTGCAGACAAGATCAAAACCGGAACAAAACTTTTCTCCCTTATCTTCTTTAATAATTCTATCCCATCTATACCTGGCAGCATCAAGTCCAGAAGGATGATATCGTATTTTTCCGAGCTAATGAATTTACTTGCTATTATCCCATCTGTAATATGCTGTACCTGCATACCATCTTTGCGCAAATGATTTACTACCATTTCCGCGATTGCAGGATCATCTTCTACCAAAAGTATTTTTTCATTCAACGGTATCACCTTTCTTTCGTTGTTCCAAACATTATCATAAACTTGTCTTCCATTGATTCTTTCTATCCACAAAAAATCGATGCGTGCTTGGAATCGTACCCAAGCACGCAACAATTGGAGTAAGATGATTACACCTACTTGATGCGAAAACCAGCACGCTTCAAGAAAAGCGGGGCATATTCTTTTGCCAGTTCCACGTTCAAAAAAGGCTGTCGGACACCTCGATCACTCTCCATATCCAACACGTCTTTCTTCGTCACGATCAACATAGCACAGGATCCATATGCTTTTTTGTGAATTTCGAAAGAATGAATCCCTTGAATATCATAAAACCTCTTATCTGGGGTTTGAACAAGCGTATGGCGCCAGCCCCATGACCATCCCTTAGGCTGCTTCTCTCGCCACGCTTTAACCGTTTTTCCATGCCACTGTTCATCCCATTCTTCTGGGCGACCAGCGCTTTCTGCTGAGAAGAGTGCAACCATCGGCCACTTCATAAGTTCATGAATAGCTAGAGCAAGTGCAGCGCACTGTCCATTGCCGTATGCGTAGATCACATCCTTATGATCTATCTCGCCAAGTGGAATTTCTATCGACACGATCTTTCGATCCCGAATGACTTCCACACGAGCCAACTTATCAGACATAGCTTTTGCCTTTTCTCTTGATTCCAACTGTATCGGCTTACATTGTATCATATTATAATTTCCACTTATTGAAATGGAACTATTCCGTTTCCTAATTGATTGCATCCTTCGAATCGCCTCTTCAGCCAACACATGAATGAAAAAATTTTAAATCCATATAAAAACCCTCTTTTCATACGAAAAGAGGGAAGGAAATCTATTTTCTGGTGATAAAACGTACAATGGTAGCTTCCAAGGTTAAGATAAGACCTCCATATAGTGCCGGCACAAAACCATCAATGTCAAAACCATCCACAACTAAACTAAGGAGACCAAACAGAGACACGTTCACGATAAGACCAAATAAGCCGAGTGTAATCAAAGATAACAACCATTTAATCGGCCAAATAAGAATATTGATAACCGCTAGTAAAAGAGCAACCAACAGCGCTGTTGTCCAATCGTCCACATGTACGCCTGGTAAATAATTTGCAATGAGATAGACAGTCACCGCATTTAAGATAATCCCTATTATCCAACGCATCGTCATTTCTCCTCTCTATACAAAAAGTATATCGATGATTTTTATTTCCCTCAAGTTTGGAATATCAAGATGCAAAGAACTTCGCCTTTCTCTGTTATTCTCTCTGCTCTTTTTCCTCCTATAACAACCTTTTTCCTTTAAATAAAGATGCTTCCCTCCATCCGTTGTAAAGATCCTATATTTCAAACACAAAAAAGGACCACACGAGAAAATAGTGCAGTCCTAGAATATATAGCTAACTACCAACTGGTACAGCTTGCTTCAATCTTTGTTGATCTCTTTTTAAAATAGGAGCAAGGTATTCTCCTGTGTAAGAACCTTTTTTCTTTGCCACTTGTTCTGGTGTACCAGTAGCAACGATCATTCCTCCACCTTTTCCACCTTCTGGTCCTAAGTCAACAATATAGTCCGCTGTTTTGATTACATCTAAATTGTGCTCAATGACCAGTACCGTATCTCCATTGTCCGCTAAACGCTGGAGTACAGTTAGGAGTCGAGCTATATCATGGACATGAAGGCCTGTGGTTGGTTCATCTAAAACATAACAGGTTCTACCGGTACTGCGTTTATGAAGTTCAGATGCCAATTTCACCCGTTGAGCTTCTCCGCCAGACAGGGTAGTCGCAGGCTGTCCTAACTGAACATACCCTAATCCTACATCTAACAGTGTTTGCAACTTGCGTTTGATTTTCGGGATATTAGCAAAAAATTCTACTCCATCTTCTATCGTCATGCTGAGCACATCTGCTACGCTCTTGCCTTTGTACTTGATCTCGAGTGTGTCACGATTGTACCGCTGTCCTTTGCATTCTTCACACGGGACATACACATCTGGCAAGAAATGCATCTCAATCTTGATGATGCCATCCCCGCGGCATGCCTCACAACGTCCACCTTTGACATTGAAACTAAAACGCCCTTTGAGGTAGCCACGTACTTTTGCCTCCGTAGTAGAAGCAAATACATCACGAATATCATCAAATACACCTGTATATGTAGCTGGGTTGCTGCGAGGTGTTCGCCCAATCGGGGATTGGTCAATGCTGATCACTTTGTCCAAATGATCGATGCCTTCGATTTTTTTATGTTTCCCTGGGACTGCCTTCGCTCGGTTTAGTTGTTTGGATAATGATTTTAATAAGATCTCATTGATCAACGTACTTTTTCCAGAACCAGAAACTCCTGTGATACAAGTAAGAAGTCCGATAGGGAAAGAAGCAGATACATCCTGCAAATTATTTTCGGATGCTCCTACAATTTTTAACCACTTCTCACCAGGTTCCCTTCTTTTCTCTGGCAAAGCGATGTATTTTCGTCCGCTCAAATAGTCACCTGTAAGAGATGCTTCGTCTTCGATGATTTCTTTTGGAGTACCTGCCGAAATAACTTGTCCCCCATGTACACCAGCACCAGGACCTATATCCAAGATATAATCCGCAGCCATCATCGTATCTTCATCATGTTCTACTACGATCAGTGTGTTTCCAAGATTCCGCATGTGCTCCAATGTGGTGATCAAACGGCTATTATCGCGTTGGTGCAGCCCTATACTCGGTTCATCTAAAATATAAAGAACGCCCATCAAACTAGAACCGATCTGCGTTGCCAAACGAATACGTTGTGCTTCGCCACCAGACAAAGTTCCCGCAGAGCGGCTTAAAGTAAGATAGTCCAAGCCAACATTGGATAAAAAACCTAATCTGCTTTCAATCTCTTTTAATACAAGTCTCGCAATCTGTCTTTCTTTTTCAGATAATTCAAGGGATTGGAAGAATGAAAGTGCCTCGGCAATAGTAAGTCTTGTGACATAATCAATATTTTGCTCTCCCACACGAACATAGAGCATCTCTTCTTTCACACGTGCACCTTTACAAGTTGGACAAACTTTGGTGCTCATATAACTCTCCAGCTGCTCGCGAACCATATCGGAGGCAGTCTCGCGGTGACGACGTGCTAAGTTATTTATCACGCCTTCAAAGGTAGTATGCGTATCCCGAGAAAAACCCATATCGTTGGTGTATTGAAACCGAAAGCGTTCTTTAGAACCATAAAGGATTAACTGCTGCTGATCTTCTGGTAATTTTTCAAAAGCTTTGTTTTTGTTAATGCCAAAATGCTTACACACAGCATCGAGTAATTGATTGTAGTAGTTACTCGTAGAACTAGACCATGGTTCAATAACACCTTTGTTAATAGATAGTTTAGGATTAGGAATGACTAAGGAAGGATCCATCTCCATCCGATTTCCCAATCCATCACATGTTGGACATGCTCCAAAAGGACTATTAAAAGAGAACATTCGAGGAGTAAGTTCTGGAATGCTATAGCCACATTCTGGACATGCGAGATTTTGACTAAAAAGCATTTCCTCTCCATCAATCACATCAACCAATACTTCTCCCTCAGATAGACGCAATGCCATCTCAACAGAGTCTGTCAATCGAGAAGTTATTCCTTCTTTGATCACGATACGATCGACGATTACTTCAATCGTATGTTTTTTATTTTTTTCCAGCTTTTCTACTTCGCTTATCTCTTGAATCTCACCATCGATTCGAACCCGTACAAAACCTTGTTTTTGGATGTCTGCTAAAATCTTTTCATGCTCGCCTTTCTTGCCTTTGATAATAGGAGCGAGAATTTGTATCCGTGTTTTCTCTGGCAAAGCTAAGATGTGATCTACCATTTGAGGTGTGGTCTGTGATGTAATTTCAATTCCATGTTGGGGACAAAAAGCATGTCCTATTCTCGCAAAGAGCAGACGGACATAATCATAGATTTCCGTTACCGTTCCTACGGTTGATCGAGGATTACGGCTTGTCGTCTTTTGGTCGATCGAGATCGCTGGTGACAAACCTTCGATGCTATCTACATCAGGTTTATCCATCTGCCCAAGAAATTGACGCGCATAGGCAGAGAGAGATTCTACATATCTCCTCTGCCCTTCCGCATAAATCGTATCAAATGCAAGAGATGACTTACCAGATCCGCTTAATCCAGTAATCACCACCAACTTATCCCGAGGGATCGTAACATCTATATCTTTTAAATTGTGAACTCGTGCTCCACGAATTTCAATATTTTCAATCGCCAACCGTTAAACCCCGCTTTCTGCTTGTAACTCCAAGAGTATATCTCGCAACTCCGCAGCACGCTCAAATTGCAAATCTTTGGCTGCTTGTTTCATTTCTTTTTCCATTTTCTCTAACAACAAACGACGCTCTTTTTTGGTCATCTTCTTCCGTTCTGTCTCATACGCAGCCTTCTCTTCTGCTACTTTTGTTGTTGCCTCAATCACTTGGCGAACCTTCTTCTGAATCGTCATAGGGGTAATTCCATGCTTTTCATTGTGGGCTATTTGAATCGTACGTCTTCTTTCTGTCTCGTCTATCGCTTTTTGCATGGAATTTGTTATCTTATCTGCATACATGATAACTTCCCCATTGGAATTACGTGCTGCTCGTCCAATGGTTTGAATCAAAGATCGTTCTGCACGTAAAAAACCTTCCTTATCCGCATCGAGAATAGCTACCAAAGAAACTTCTGGAAGGTCAAGTCCTTCCCGTAAAAGGTTAATCCCAACAAGTACGTCAAATTCACCCAAACGAAGATCGCGTAAAATTTCCATCCGTTCAATCGTTTTAATATCTGCATGCAAATAACGAACACGAATACCGATCTCCTTAAAGTAATCGGTCAAATCCTCAGCCATTTTCTTTGTCAATGTCGTAACTAACACACGTTCATCTCGTTCAACACGCTTGTTGATCTCTCCAATCAAGTGGTCAATCTGACCCTTAATCGGTTGAATATGAATTTGCGGATCTAACAACCCTGTTGGTCGAATGATCTGTTCTACCATTTCAGGTGTTTTCTCCAGTTCATAAGGACCCGGTGTAGCAGATACAAACAAAATCTGATTAATTTTCTCTTCAAATTCTTCAAATTTAAGCGGGCGATTATCTCTGGCAGAAGGCAGACGAAAACCATGTTCCACTAACATGTTTTTTCTTGCCTGATCTCCATTAAACATGGCACCAATCTGCGGAATCGAAACATGCGATTCATCGACTACCATCAGAAAATCATCTGGAAAATAATCAATCAAAGTATAAGGAGGCTGCCCCGGCTCCATCCCAATTAAATGACGAGAGTAATTTTCAATTCCTGAACAGAATCCAATCTCTCGCATCATTTCCATGTCATAACGAGTGCGCTGCTCGAGACGTTGAGCCTCTAGTAGTTTCCCTTCTTCTTTAAAAACAGCTAATTGTTCTTGTAGCTCTGCTTCGATCGTCTGGAGTGCTTTTTCCATCACAGCGCCACGGGTAACATAGTGAGATGCCGGAAAAATAGCAACATGTTCGCGCTCGCCGATGATCTCTCCTGTTACAACATCTATCTCGCGGATGCGTTCGATCTCATCACCAAAAAACTCCACTCGAACTGCTTGTTCACTTCGTGAAATGGGAAATATCTCGATAACATCTCCACGCACACGAAATGTACCACGTGTGAAATTGATATCATTTCGTTGATATTGAATATCTACCAATTTGCGTAATATCTCATTTCTTTCTTTTTCCATACCTACACGCAGGGATAAAACAAGGTCTCGATACTCAATCGGAGAGCCAAGCCCATAAATACAAGAGACACTAGCAACAATAATCACATCTTTTCGTTCGATCAATGCACTTGTCGCTGAGTGTCGCAGTTTATCTATTTCATCATTGATAGATGAATCTTTTTCGATAAAAGTATCAGATTGTGGGATATATGCTTCTGGTTGATAGTAATCATAGTAACTAACAAAATACTCAACCGCATTGTTTGGAAAGAATTCTTTTAGCTCCCCACATAACTGTGCTGCCAGAGTTTTGTTATGCGCTATCACCAAGGTTGGCTTGTTTACTTTTGCGATCGTAGATGCAATCGTAAATGTTTTCCCTGTTCCTGTAGCCCCTAGCAATGTCTGGTGCTTTTTCCCTTCAAAGATACCTTTTGTTAACGCTTCGATCGCCTTTGGCTGATCTCCGTTTGGTTCAAACTCAGAAACCATATGAAATAACTGTTCCATTTCTTATCACCGTCCATCTTGCCTGAATGATCTATATAAAATAACGACTGTTCTCTCTTATTAACATCCAACATTATACCACACTTTTGTTCTCCGTATAAAACATTCGTTCTTCTCTTTGTGAAGTATTCTAGATTCCAAAAAACTAAATACTCCGCAGTAGAATAAAAATAAGAGTCCATATAAAATGAATGAAACAGACAAAATGAATTGATATCAACACACACTGGAGGAGAAAACATGGATTATCGTGTTCAATTTGACTTCGAAGTAGAGTTTACCAATGGCGGCGGAATCCAAGGACAAGATTTTCGTTTAGATATTGAGGGAAAAGATATTCCCGATCATGTTTTAGCAGATTATATCGTTCAAGATATGCGCTTATTGATGGTTGGAAAGGTCAACATCTTAAATAAAGTTATCATTCAAGAAAAACATAAGAGGAATCCAATAAACGATATGTCCACAGGCACAAAGCTTATTGACCTTAGTCATACGATTTTTGACGGTTTAATAACCCATAAAGGACTTCCTGCACCATTAATTTGTGATTATCTCAGCAGGGAAGAATCTCAAAAATCATATGCAGAAGACACAACCTTCCAAATCGGAAAAATCGAAATGATCACTAATACAGGAACCTATTTAGACTGCCCCTTTCACCGATACGAAGATGGAAAAGATTTATCAGAAATACAACTTGAAAAATTAGTAGATCTCCAAGGAATTGTGATTCGAGCTGATTACCGGGATGCAAAAGCAATTCATGCTGATTACTTTCGCAATAAAGAGCTAAGAGGGAGAGCAATTCTTGTACATACGGGATGGGATGAACATTGGAACACAGAAGAGTACATTCAGCATCACCCCTACCTGACTGAAGATGCTGCTCAGTATCTGGCTGATTGTGGGGTGAAATTGGTTGGAATTGACTCCATGAATATAGATGATACAAGCGAAAAAAACACACGTCCCGTACATTCCATTTTGCTGCATTCAGAAATCTTGATCGTAGAACATCTCTGCAATCTCCAGATGCTTCCTGATGAAGGTTTTACTTTTTCTGCAGTACCTCCAAAATGGAGAGGAGTAGGTACTTTTCCAGTCCGAGCAATGGCAAAAATCGTTTAACAAAGACAACAGTCTGCTCTCTATTGGCTAGAGAGCAGACTGTTGAACTTAAAAAGTTTATACCATCGAACGTTTCATTACCCGCAAGGTAAATACCGTTCTCTAATTATTATACTTTTGATGTAAATCAAATAGCGGCTGATATGAAAGACGGATTGTTCTCCACTCATATCCGCCGAAGTAGGACTAGTAGAGATTATGTCACATCAACTATCAAAAAAAGTTTTCATGGTATAGGTACCATTGTGGTATCTATTTGTGATCTCATCGATCCGTTTGTGAACATTCCCTTCGTACTTGCCACCATGATAGCAGAAGACAGTTTCGATTGGGAAAGTTTTAAATTTCTGTAATGAGTCAATCGCAGTCTCCAAATCGGGAGTAACCCCCGGATCAGGAACCGGTCCTTTCAGCTCACCATTAACCACTGCCATTGCATCCCCAGCAATCAGGGTTTTACTACGTTTGTGGTAGAGGCTCACGTGTCCAGGTGTGTGCCCAGGAGTATGAATGACGATTAAACCGCCAGCGATAGGGAGATGATCACCATCTTTTATTACATGTGTGACGTTTGCTGATGGTTTTGCCAAATAAAAGGATTCAAGAAGGTTACGGCGGTTCTCTGGCAGCATTTGGATGAATGTTTCGGGCCATTTGATAAGCTGCTTGTGACCATTAATATAAGGTTTGTCTATTTCATGTGCGTAAACATTGACCGAATGTTTTTCTATAAACTCTGGTAGACTGCCTATGTGATCAACATCTTGGTGGGTGAGAATGATATCTGAAAGTCTTGATGCTGGCAGTCCTAATTTTTCAAATTGTTCTAGGATTTCTTCGTATTGACCAGGCATGCCAGTGTCAACAAGGACATACGAATTGGAGTTTTCATTGTAGAGTACAGTTAGATGATACATCCATTTCTTTTCAAATGGTAAGTTAAGCATGTGAATTGTTTTTGTCACTTTTTGATCAGAGCTATTTACTTTGATCCACCTCCTCCTTTGTGATTTGTCTATTTGACGTAGTAAGTCCAACTCTAATTTCTCATTCGTCTCCTTTTATTTCATCTAATGCATTCATAGTCATCTTTTTTACCTTTTGGACTAAGTCATCCGCTTCTGCTGATGTTAAGCCGGCTGAAATCGTTTGAGTCCAATACATCAGTTTGGTTTTAATAAAATTGCGCATCTCTAATCCTTTAGTAGTTAGAGTGACCAAATACGCTCTGCTGTCATTTGGATCTCGGGTTCTTTTTACATAATCAAGCTTTTCAAGTCGTGCAATTGCACGGGCTGTAGCAGCCTTGTTAATAAATAGATTAGTGGACAATTGCTCTTGTGAAATACCATCTTTTTCATACAGATTAACCAAAAAGATGTATTCAGATGAATTAATATCATAATCTTTTAACTCTCTGTTCAAATAAATTTGAAATTGACGATGTAACACGGAAATCCATCTAGCAATGCTTTCTGTTTCCATAAGTATCCTTCCTACTAACCTTTTGGAATACTAGTCAACCACATAAAGAATATATCAAAATCAGGTTGATTAGTCAACTAAATATAAATTTCCTATGATCAATTATATACCTCATCATTAAGTTTTGATGCAATAGTTCATCATTATTCGAATGAAGATAGTAATGGTCAACAACCCCGACCTACGTTGAAACTAGGATATGGGGGTCTTATCTGTCAAGTCATGCGAGATTTGATAAAATTTCTGACTCAGTGGGACGATAAATCTGGGCAGGCACAGATCCAATCCAACATCATTCATGCTGATATTGGCCTTGAAATCAGGTACTGCTGTATGGAAACCAGAACACAAGAGTTTTCAAATTATTATTGACAATACATTTTCATGTTCGATATATTTAATATATGAATACATGATCATATATCTAATATTAAGGGATGATTTTCATGAGTTCTTCTGAGTTGCCATGCAAAGAATGCTGCGATGTAACCATTATTCACGATGAGATAGTATCAGATGTACAAGCAAAACAATTACCTTTGGAAAAAGGAAACGAGCTCGCTTTGCTATTTCAAGCTCTCAGTGATCCAACAAGACTTCGCATCATCCATACACTGATTCAAGCAGAAGTATGTGTATGTGATTTAGCAGCCATTTTAGAGATGAGCCAATCTTCTATCTCCCATCAACTACGAAACCTTAGAGCACTCCGGTTAGTAAAGCATCGAAAAGTGGGGAGAATGGTTTATTACAGTATTGATGATGAACATGTATTAAGTTTGATGGAAATAGGATTACAACACATATCCCATTCTTAAAAGTATCAGGGAAAAGAGGTGAACACCTGTATGCATGCACACCATCATCACCACAGCCACAGTCACTCCCATGATCATGGAAGAAACAGCAATAAAAAAGGGCTAACAATCGCTTTAATCATTACAGCAGGTATCATGATACTCGAATTTATTGGTGGATTATTTACCAACAGCCTAGCGCTATTATCAGATTCTGGACATATGCTCAGCGATGTCAGTGCGCTTGCTCTTAGTCTGCTGGCAATGTGGTTTGCCATTCGTCCACCATCCCCTCGAAAAACATATGGATATTATCGTTTCGAAATTTTAGCTGCTTTGTTTAATGGAGTTGCTTTGTTTGTGATTGCAGGTTTCATTAGTTGGGAAGCTTACTTGCGTATCCTAGATCCTCCAAAAGTAGCAAGTGGCTCCATGATACTGATTTCAATCATTGGATTATTTGCTAACTTATTAAGTGCATGGATTTTGATGCGCAATAGCGATGTAAAAGAAAATATAAACGTTCGCAGTGCCTATCTTCATGTGATTGGGGATGCACTTGGATCAGTTGGTGCTATCATCGCTGGTATTCTCATGCAAGTGTTTGCTTGGTATACGGCAGATCCTATCATAAGTATCGTAGTAGCTGTCCTGATTCTCAAAAGTGCATGGGGAGTCGTCTCCCATTCCATTCATATCTTGATGGAAGGAACACCTATAACCATTGATAAGAAAAAAGTAGAGGAAATATTATTGCAGATCCCAGATGTACAAAATGTCCATGATTTACATATTTGGACGATCACTTCAGGTTTTGACACTTTGTCCTGTCACTTGCTCATCAAGGAAAAAGCAAATAGTCAATCTGTTTTACAACAGTCTATAAGAAAGATAAAAGAACAGTTCCATATCCAACATACTACGATCCAAATTGAGACGGTTGATTTTCAACATGATAATTGCACGAATTGTAAAGATGTTTTAGTCAAATAGGGAGAGATTAATGGAATGAATAAAACAAAACAGTTTCTACAAATAGGAATTTTAGGATTCATTTTGACACTTGGGCTAGTAGGATGTCAGGCACAAGATACCAAAACAGTTCATCCACAATCTCACTTTGATAATCAAGGAGATTTGCATGAAACGACTAAAAATACAAATTCACTTCCGACTTTTGTGAAAAATTTAGATTCTCAAATTGGAGAGATTTATAAATTGGCTGCACAAAATCAACAACTTCTTCAATCGATTCCTTGTTATTGTGGATGTGGCGAAAGTGTCGATCATCGCAGTAGTAAAGATTGTTTTGTGAAAGAAATGAAGCAAAATGGGCAAGTAACATGGGATTCACACGGTACGAAATGTGGAACTTGTTTAGAAATAGCTGCCGAATCCGTTTCTTTACAAAAACAAGGGAAAACTGTTAAAGAAATCCGAGAATATATCGATAATAAATACAAAGATGACTTTGCGAAACCAACACCTACCCCAAAGCCAATGTAAGTCATAACTGTAATATAGTAAGATGAAATTGTGTCAGGCTTAAATCACGTTTATCCTGAAAAGGAGAATCATGACCGGCCCACGGACAGAATCCGAAACTCGCGTCTCTCGTATGGTTGGTAGAAATGTCTACTTCCTTCGAGAATATCGTGGATTTTCTCGAGTTCAGCTTGTAAAAAAAACAGGCTACAGTCAACTTGGCTTTATCGAGAAGGGGAAAAAGAATGGTCATGGAAGTCTACCTTCTGTTTCCGCAGATCAACTAGTAACTTTCGCAAAGGAACTGGAAACAACACCTCAATGGTTGCTGACAGAGCATAAAAATCCGATTCATTTCCTTCCATGCGACATGGGAGTCTTCGATTTTACAACACTTTGTCCAGATACAAAAAACTTTTATGCTAGTGTAGTCGGCAAGAAAGTTCGACAATGGAGGGAAGAGAGACGGTGGACATTGGATAGACTCGTTGACGAAATGAGAGCAAGAGGAGCACGGATTGACAAAAGTGGTCTTGCACAATTCGAGAGACACTACAAAAACCATGGTGTTTCCGTAGATCATTTCATGATCTACGTTGAAATTATGGAAACAACTCCTCACAAACTGCTCCTGAGACAAAGCTAGACAACTGAATAGGGATAAACGGACCTCTAAGATTAGGTTATAGCCATTCTCTTAGAGGTCCTAATTTATGGATTAAACAATCCCGCCAACTACTTCGTTGAGGTGGAGGATTCTTGGGTAAACCCATCTAAAAACGCATTCTCCTGATGATTATCAAGAGAATGCTCAGTTCACTTTTCCTATAAAGGCTCAGCCCCCACAATCCCCAAATGCTTAGGGTCTTTCTCATAAATTGCTCGTTGGAGAAAGTGGCTGTCGTGCTGTTCATCCAACACTTCTAATTTACAAAATGACGAAAGGGAAACTGCATGTTCTAGATCTTCTGCTGTTTGAATCCGCACACCATTTAATCGATGGATAATGTCTCCTGTCTTGATTCCTAAATTTGCCGCAGGAGTTTGCGGGAGTACAGCTAAAACTTTCAAACCCTTTTCATCTGAGACAAAAAGTGGTGCTTTCCGTCTCTCCATAAATCGGCTCCAGAGGTACATGATCTCATGTCCAAACAAAGCGAAGATTGCTCCCATCCATACCCAGTGACTATACATAGTCGCAAGCCATAATAGGAGAGATAAGACACCTGCATAAACAAGCGTAAGTGTTGAGATGAGCCTCTTCTTTTGTTTTAGCGGTTTGGAACAATTTTTACTGGCAAAGCTAATCACGATAGGCAACGGAAGCCATCCAGCCGAAGTACATACAACCAAAGATATGGGCCAAGATTTGGCTAAAAGGTAGCCAGGAACGCTTTTTCCAGATATATGAGGAAGTCTTACTGGCGTACTAGATACAGATCCTTCCAAACGGATGAGAATCCATTCCAGATAGTGAGCAAATGCAACGATATAGAGCCAGTTTAAAACAGAAAAATGCTCTACAACGTGATACCACTTCACTAACCCAATCGGTAAGACGGTAATATGCATGTAAGGTAAGAGCAAATGCAACAAAGCCAAAAAACCAACTGAATAAGAAATGCACGCAAATCTACGCCGAAAGATAGCAAAACTGATGGTACAAATCCATACTAAGAGCAGCTCTTCCTTCGTAACGGTATACAAAGAGAAAGACAGAGCAAAGGATAGGAAAAAACCTGCCAATAAGCCATAAAAACATGTTCGCAGGATCGTTGGAATCGGTGATTCTAAAATGTTTCCAAAATGCTTCCGCTCTAAGAGGTTCGTATAGATCGTAAAGATGATTGGTAGTAGCAATGCGACAATCCACAGTGGTTCTGTCCAAAGAGATATCCAAGTTTTAATAAACTCCAGATGCAAGTGAAACCCCCTCCAGTGCAAACATCACTAAGTGGGAGTTTCGACATAAGTACCAATTATTCCTTTAAGTTCATTGTTTATTCACTAATATGTTCCAAAAATTGGATAGCAGTTTGCAATTGCTTATCATTTTTAGGATCGCGGAGCACATTTTGATAAGCCGTCGCTAAAGCGTTAGCAGTCTTTGGATCTAACTGACCATTCACAGGAATGTTATTGGACTTTTGGAAGTTCTTTAATGCAGACTCTGTCTGTACATCAAAATAACCATCCGTTCTCCCAGGTTTTAGACCTAGTGCGTCTAGTATCAACTGCATGTTTTTCACATCTGTCCCATTGCTATCTTGTTTCCATGTTTTCTTTCCTTCTGGCAAATTCGCCTGTGTAAAGGTAAATGGCTGTACTTCAATGTTTGGTGATAGTCCCTTTGTTCCTCCATGTTGATCAATCCAAGTACCATTAGGAGTTAACCATTTTGCAATCGTTAATTTGATATTACTACCATCTGAAAATTCAACACTGGATTGAACACTACCTTTGCCATATGTTTTTTGACCAATAACGGTGTAGCCTCCTGATTGTTGGAAAGCCGCTGCCATTATTTCTGCTGCACTTGCACTGCTATTATCTACAAGCAAGGTAATAGGATAAGATTTTACTTTGGTTGCTTTGGCTCGATATACGGATTTATTGCCTGCTTTGTCTTGTGTAGAAACAATCAGTTTTCCTTCCGGTAATAACTGTTCACACATTTTTACAACCACAGAGAGAAGACCTCCTGGGTTACCGCGCAGATCAATAACAAGACCTTTCATATTCTGTTTTTCCAACTGCGCAATGGACGTGAAAAATTCTTTGTCTGTGGTTTGGGAAAATTGAGAGATTCCAATATAACCAATATGGTTATCCATCATTTTATTACTCACTGTTTTTTGCGGAATTTCTTTTCTCACAGCTGTAACAGCAAAAGGTGCTCCGCCATTGCGAACTACTTCCAAAGTGACTTTTGAACCTTTTGGCCCTCTTATTTTGGCGACTGCTTCATTCAAGGTAAGCCCTACAATACTTTTTCCATCTACTTTTCTGATTTGGTCATTCACTTGTAAACCTGCATGTTCTGCTGGAGAATCTTTAACGATCGATTCAATCGTTACTTGTCCCTCTTTTAGAACAACGCCTGCTCCTATCCCAGAAAAAGAAGAATTCATAATAGAGGAGAGAAATTGTTTTGCTTCTTGGGGATTCATGTATTCCGAATGCGGGTCACCAAGTGCTGCTATCATCCCACGGAGAGCTCCATCCATAAGTGCTTGATCCGTAATGTTCCGAACATAATTTTGACGAATAGTATCAAATGTTTTCTTTAATTTCTCTTCATAGTTCTTGTAAGCTTGGGATTCACTTGTAACTTGACTTGGTGCTTTTTCTGTCTCATCATTCATAAAGAACAAAGCAGTTAGCAAACTGCCTAGAGCCATTCCGGCAATTACCATCAGTGCAACTGTTCTACTGCGAAAAGTCATATCTTTCGTCCTTTCTTTTCAGCACCATTATGATCTATTTTAGGTAAACCTAAAACGGAAACATGCAAGATAACCCGTCCATTTTGGTTCTACTCTAACATATTCCTATCGTTTGAGAAATAGAAGGAGGACATCTTTCACGCTATCAAGCGCAATAGATGTCCTGTGCTTCTTCTTCTATACAAAAAGCCTATTAACCGCCAAAGTATCCCATAGGATCTTTTGCAGGCGGTTTTGCTCCATGACCAATACGCACTTCAAAATGAAGGTGAGGTCCAGTAGAGTGACCATTGTTCCCAATAGCAGAGATCACGTCTCCCTTGCTTACTTCTTGTCCTACTTTTACTTTTACTTGATTTGGATAACTATGCGCATACCTAGTGTAGAAAGGCAGTCCATTATATTCACCATGATAGATAGTAATTAACCATCCATATCCCGAAGAGGCCCTGCTTTCCACTACCACACCGTCGGCTGCAGCCTTATATGGAATTCCTACTTTACCCTGTGTTCCAAAATCGATCCCCTCATGTTGTCTCCCCCAACGGAATTTAAATCCAGAGGTAATAGGATAAGCAAGAGGTTTTTGGAGCGGCCCAGTATATGCAAATTTTAATTTCCCACTGTTAATTAAGTCTTTATTGATTTCAATTAACTCTGACTCATTTGCTTCTTCAATGCTTTTTAGTTCTGCTAATTTATCCTTATCTTTCTTAATGATTCCCATCATCTTATTAAAAGCTACTTTCGATTTATCCACTTCTTTTTGTTGGACTGCAATGAGTTTATTTAAGCTATCGATTTTTTTCTGAACAAGTGCCGTAGCAGCTTTTCGTTGAGCCAATAAAGAGTAATCTTGCTGTGCCATCAAGCGTACATATTCGAATCGAAGCAAAAACTCATTAAAAGAACCTGCTTGCAACAAGAGAGACATATATCCCATTTCGCCATTTTCATACAATTCACGGAGTCGTGTGTTGAATTTCTTTTGATAGATAACTTCGTACTCTTCTGCTTTTTTCTTTTCTACAGATACTGTTTCGACTTGTTCTTGGATACCATCAATCTTCTTCTGGCTATCTTGCATTTGTTTACTATATTTTTGTAATGTCGTATTACCTTCAGCAATCGAGTCCAATACTTTATTCTTTTGCTCCCGAATCTCCAATAACTCTTCTCGTTTTGTTTTAGCATCTACTTCCGTGCCACCGATAATTGTACTTGCACTAACTAAGAGTGCAATCGTAGCAGAGAGTATGCGTTTTGTATTTTTCAACTCCACGTCCTCCCAGAATGTAGCCAATTACGTTATGTATGGCATTGGATTAACTGCTTTCCCATTGAGATGCACTTCAAAATGAAGGTGTGAACCAGTTGAACGTCCGTTATTTCCGATGTCAGCGATCCACTGACCTTTTCTTACACGATCCCCTACAGAAACGCGGACGGTACTCCGGTACATATGTCCATATAATGTAGATAAACCATCAGAATGTTTGATAACAATGTAATATCCATAACCCTCTGGATCAGATTTAGCTAGAATGACAACACCAGAATCAGCAGCAACAATTTTTTTGCCTTTATCATCATCCATATCAATACCTTTGTGTTGTCGACCCCAACGATAACCATACCCTGAAGTGATCGTTCCTGCTGCTGGTTTCATTAATCTACCAGTACCATAATTTCCAGTATATTGTTGAGATGCTATTCTTTCCAATCTCTCTTGTTCTTTGATAGCAGCTTCTGTCACTTGTTCATCGTGTTTAATGTTTGCAAGTTCCTTGTCAAGCGCCTTTGTTTTCTTTTCAATTTCCTCTACTTTTGCTTTTGATTGGGCAAACAAAGGCTGTAATTTAGCGCGTAATTGTTCTGTTGATTTTTTTGATTTTTGTATTGCTTCCGCTGTTGCATTAAGCTCTTGTAACAAAACACTATCCGTCTTCACAATAAGGCGAATACCTTCTATTCGAGCCAAAAACTCAGAAAATGATTTTGCTGACACTAATTGACTCATATATCCCATCTCACCAGTTTTGTAGAGATGGACAACCCGTTTATTTAGCTGCGCTTTTTGTTGTTGCAGTAATTTCTCATTCTCTATGATATCTTTGTTGTTTTGCTCCAATTGAGCATCATACTCTGCCATTTTTTTCTCAATCGGAGCAATTTCTTTCTTTAACTTGTTTAGCTCAATTTGCGCTTTACCAAGTTCAGTATGCTTCGTTTTCTCGTTTTTTTGCAATTCTTTTAATTTTTCTTGTTGTTTTGATTTTGTGGTTTCTGCGCCAGCATCTGCTACCCCTATACTCCATGCTAGCACTATAGCAAGGCCTGCAGTGAATACTCGCTTCATAAAACCCCTCCCAAGTTCGTTGATGAATCGATCTATATTTTGAGGAACTTTCGAACAGAGAGTACACTACCAAAAATCCCAATAATGGCACCTAAAATAAATGTACTGACAGCTAGGTAAGATCCTAATGAGGTAACTGGCATCATTTGAATCACCGTGTATGCTGCACCGGAATTAATGGTATTGTAAAACGCTTGGTACAAGATGAGTAAGATACCAATTGGAAGTATAGCTCCTGTTATCCCGATAAAAGCCCCTTCAATGAAGAACGGCCAACGAATAAACCAGTTACTAGCACCTACCAAGCGCATTACTTCAATCTCTTTTCTTCTAGCAATAATGGTCAATTTAATTGTATTGGAGATCAAAAATGCAGCTAAGACAGATAGAGCTAAACCAAAAATAAGAATAACATTTCGTACCACACCTGAAAAACCGAGGAGAGTTTGTGTTACTCCACCACCAGAGTCAGCAGCAACAATTCCTGAAATTTTCTTCGCTTCTGCTTCTAACTGTTTTACCTTCTTTGGGTCCTTTGGTTCCAAACGAATAATATCTGGTAATGGGTTTTGATCGCCTGACTTCAGACCCTCAATAAAGTTAGCATCGCCCCAACTTTTCTTCATCTCTTCCAGACCTTTGTCTTTTGGAACGAGATCAGCTGTTTTTACCAATGGATTTTGTTTTAATTTATTGAGTATTTCTACTTGCTTTGCAGCAGGTGTTCCATCTTGAAGGGAAGCACGCACAGCAAGCTGCTTGTCCAACTCTTTCGTCAGATAGTTAATATTAAACGCAAAAATAAGGAACACTCCAAAGATCAAGAGTGTCACTGCTACCGTACCCATTGCCGCAAAGCTCATCCATGAGTTCTTCATGATTCCGCGATACGCTTCGCGAAAATGGCGACCTGTGGTTTCAATCTTCATAACCGTATTCGCCCTCCAATTCGTCTCGCACAATCACGCCTTGTTCGATTGCAATAACACGTTGGCGCATCGTATTTACGATTTCTTTGTTGTGTGTAGCCATAACGACAGTGGTTCCCCGAGCATTAATCTCTTCGAGGAGATACATAATATCCCAAGAGTTTTCTGGATCTAAGTTACCAGTAGGCTCGTCCGCAATAATGAATGTCGGATTGTTTACGATTGCCCTAGCAATGGATACCCTCTGCTGCTCTCCACCAGACAACTGAGATGGCAGAGCCTTCATCCGATCACCTAACCCCACTAACTCTAGAACTTCTTGCACGCGAGGTCTCATTTCGCGTTTTGGTGTTTCTACTGCTTCCATAGCAAAGGCCACGTTCTCATAAGCCGATAAGTGCGGCAACAACTTATAGTCTTGAAACACAACGCCAATCCGCCGGCGTACATAAGGAATTTTCCAATCTCGGACACGTTTTACGTTTACTCCATTGATTAAAACTACACCATGAGTTGGCTTTTCTTCTCGGTACATCAGCTTGATAAAAGAACTTTTACCAGCACCACTGGGCCCTACTATATAGACAAATTCACCTTGGTCTACTTTCACATCAATCCCACGAAGAGCTTCAATTCCATTGGGATAGACTTTCCATACATCATGCATTTCTATCATAAAATCACCTTCCGTTTTTGCACAGCGTTTGTCGTTAGCGATTTTTCCTATCACAAGGGATAGGTAGTCAGGTATTTCTCGAAAGCTTTCCAAGTTTCCTCTTTTAATAGAGATATTGAGATCGTCATAAAGAATATTATGCTAATGAATCATAAATTGGCAATCCAAAAATAGGAAATACCAAGTTACTCTTCCTATCCATGTTTGTTTTCAGGTCTAAATTTCCTTTTCCGCTAAAAACCTGTTTCCTATTATAGCATCATTCTTAACGTTTCCTAGACTAATATTTTTCAAAATGATGATATATTCAAACTTGACAGCAAAAAATCTCCAGTATAGACAATCCCTACTGGAGACTCATTATAACATGATCTGCTCTTTTTCTATGTTGGCAAGAAAAACCAAATAGTTAGAATGCGATGAGTTCTTGCGTAGCCTGGACAGTCTTTAACCATTTTTTTATGTTATCTACATACTCGGCCCGCTGTTTGATCTGTTTTTCTACTTGGATCTTAGCTGTTCCGCCTTCACTCTTTCTTGCTTCCACTACTTGCTCTTCTGCTAAAAATTCATAAAGGTCCTCTTGTACAATCGGAGAAAACTGTTGATATTCTTCCAAAGACAACTCTAGTAAGTATTTTTGCTGCGAAATCGCATAAAGAACTGTTTTACCAGTTATTTCATGAGCTTCGCGAAAAGGAATACCTTTTGCAGCGAGATAATCCGCTAAGTCCGTTGCATTGGAATAACTCTGTTGTATATTTTTCAACATATTTTCTTTTTTCACCGTCATTGTTTCGATCACATCACGCATTAAAACAAGACAGTTTTCCGACGTCTCCACTGCATCAAACAAAGCCTCTTTGTCCTCTTGCATATCTTTGTTAAAACTCAATGGCAATGCTTTTAACATCGTAAGCAATCCTACTAAACTGCCAAATACCCTACCACTTTTTCCTCTCACCAGCTCAGGAATATCTGGGTTTTTCTTTTGCGGCATCATGCTGCTGCCTGTGCAGTAAGCATCATCTAGCTCCACATATTGAAACTCTTCGCTCGACCAGAGAATGAGCTCCTCAGCTAAACGAGAAAGATGTACCATAATCAAAGAGAGAGCAGAGATTAACTCAACGATATAATCGCGGTCACTCACTGCATCCATGCTATTTTCATAGATATTAGCAAAGTGCAGACGTTTCTGAACATACTGCCGATCGATTGGGAACGTAGTACCTGCAATCGCCCCAGCACCAAGCGGACACGTATCTGTTCGTTTATAACTATCTACGAGACGACCCATATCTCTTTCCAACATACTTGCATATGCTAGCAAGTGATGAGCAAACCGCACAGGTTGAGCACGTTGCAAGTGAGTATATCCAGGGAGAAGCGTGTCCACATTATTTTCTGCTTGTTTGATAATCGCTTCTGATAGAGCTACAACAGATTCTACTAGCTCAGCTGTCTTTCTTCGCGTGTAGAGGTGAACATCTAAAGCACTCTGATCATTTCTGCTTCTGCCAGTATGTAATTTTCCTCCAACTGGTCCAACCAGATCAATCAACATTTTCTCGATATTCATATGAATATCTTCATGTTCTACTGTATAGATTAATTCACCAGATTTTGCTTTCTCCAACAGCATTATCAATCCATCGCGGATCGTCTTTGTTTCTTCCTCTGTCAAAATTTCTTGTGCCCCTAGCATCTCGACATGAACAATACTCCCTACAATATCTTCGATTACTAGTTTTTGGTCAAAAGAGATGGATGCTTGGAATTCAAGCGCTAGTTGATCCGTCGACTTGGTAAAGCGCCCGCCCCAAAGTTTCATCTGCTTTCACCTCATCTTCATGTATAGTTGCATAAATATGCGTAGGTAATCCCCATAATTTGATAAAACCAACTGCTGCTTGATGATCAAATGTATCATCTGTAGAATATGTTGCTAATTGTTCATTATATAAGGAGTGCTCTGATTCTCTACCTGTAACAACAACCGTTCCTTTGTATAATTTCACCCGAACATTTCCTGTTACAAATTTTTGTGTTTCATCAACAAACGCGTCCAAAGCTAATTTTAACGGAGAGAACCAAAGACCATCATATGCTAATTCTGCCCATTTCTGTTCGATTGCAGGTTTGAAACGTGCGACATCTCGTGTTAAAGTCAGATGCTCTAATTCTCTATGCGCAGTGATCAAAGTGATAGCTGCTGGACATTCATATACTTCACGGGACTTGATTCCCACCAGACGATTTTCTACATGATCAATTCTTCCTACTCCATGCGAACCTGCTATCTGATTTAGGTTGGTAATTAATTGGTGCAAAGGAAGCTCGATTCCATCTAAAGCAGTTGGAATTCCTTTTTCAAATGTGATCACTACTTCTGTTGCTTCATCTGGTGTTGCATCTATGGGATTGGTTAGCTCATAAGCACCTTCTGGTGGAGCTGTCCACGGATTTTCTAATACACCACATTCACAACTGCGGCCCCATAAATTTTGGTCCACACTGTAAGGGTTATCTAGATCAATCGGGATTGGAATATGGTGTTCCTGTGCATATTTGATCTCTTCATCACGAGACATTGCCCACTCTCGAACAGGTGCGATCACTTTGAGGTTTGGATTCAATGCTTGCACAGATAGATCAAACCGCACTTGGTCATTACCTTTTCCTGTACAGCCATGAGCTACCGCCACTGCTCCTTCTGCTTCTGCAACTTGAACGAGAATTTGAGAAATAAGAGGACGGGATAATGCCGACACAAGCGGATACTTGCCCTCATACATCGCATTTGCTTTTAATGCTGAAGCGAGGAAGTGATTGGCATAATATTCTTTCGCATCGACCACGATTGATTTTACCGCACCAACTTTCAAAGCTTTCTCTTTTACAAAATCTAAATCTTTTCCTTCTCCAACATCAAGTGCCACTGCAATCACATCATAGCCATAATTTTCGGTTAACCAACGAATTGCAACAGAAGTATCTAAACCGCCTGAATAGGCGAGGACAATTTTATCTTTACTCACTATCATCCGCTCCTTTGTTAAATAAAAATTCATCTCAATGAGTTATTATACATGATTGCGTATAAAAAAGAACAGAAAAAAATTTTTCCTGCATGTGAATCCCTGATATAAAATAAGAGAGATAGTGCATTTCAGCTCTCCCTATAGAGAAAAAGGAGACAAGATGGCTAAGCGTGCAACTTCTGCTACGGAAGCAACTGTATGCTTCTGGGAAGAGAAGGTCCAGCAGGTACTAAAGCCCAAGCTGAATTCTAACCAGCTTAAGCAGTTCAAGCAGCAAATCTCGAAAATAGTAGACGAAGGCATCCGTAACTTTGGGTTCTGTCGCTTGGACTGGACCCACGAGTCAACTGGTGCGATCAACTGTGTCCTCTATGAAATGGGAGTAAATCAAACTCCAAAGCATCCAGTGCTTACAGAGTCTACTCTTAACCTCGTCCGGATAGAGGGTGTACAGAAGCCCGTTTGGCAGCAGTAAGTTGCTACCCCGCAGGTTCAGATGACAAAAGTCTTCTGAACCTGCACCACTTTAGCCTAATGTTTGATAAGATAGATTTGTTAACAATTCCGCTTTGATCTTCCAAAGGACAGAAATATGACAAAGTCGTCCACTTCCGATAATTCCGTTGACGCTACTATTGCTTACTGGGTAGAAAAGCTTAAACTGAACAGTGACCAGGCTTACCAGTTCAAGCAGTCCATCGAGAATTACATTCATAATGAGTTGAACAGTGGTCGCACCTGTGTTCTTCATCTTCGGACAGGAATTATTCGTAATTTCTTCCTCGAAGCTGACCTCACGGTACAAGGTCTTTCTTGGATTGAAACGCATACTACCTCATCTTCCGTAGATGAAAAGTGTGTCGGTTCGCCTGCTTATGCGACCGTTTGGCAAAAGCGGCGGTAATTGTTAAAAACCAGACTCAGGGACTACTGTCTCTGGGTCTGGTCTGGTTTTATCGATACAAATGAGGCGGCGGTAGCCGCTCCTCTGGATTGAGGAGTGCTACCGCCGTTTGGCTCAGTTGTTCTCGTCGCCCTCGCAGGCCGAAGTGGGTACGCCACCCGTGGTGCCGCCGGAGTTCTCACCGGAGTAGTCCTCGCCCGAGGTCTCCTCCTGAGGGATCTCCTCCTCCAAGTCGAAGTCGTCGTGCTTCGGCTTGGCGGGCTTCGCCGGCTTGGCGGGCTTCGCCGGCTTGGCGGGCTTCACCGGTTCGGCGGGCTTCGCCGGGGCCGGAGCAGGCTTCGCCGGGGCCGGAGCGGGCTTCGCCGGGGCCGGAGCCGGAGCGGGCTTGGCGCCACCACCTGAGGGGCCACCGTACTTGGCAGCGTAACCGACCGGGTCCATCTCGATGTTCGAGTTGCTCATCGCGGAGTTGGTCGGGCAGTCCTTCGGCTTGTCCTCGTCCTTGTTGACGCCACAGGCGCCGACGCCGATGAGCGACACGACAGCTGCAGAGGCAATGAGCGCGCGCTTGCTACGCATGGTGTGTCCTTCCTGAACACGTTAACTGATCCTTATTTCTAGTCTATAATCTTTTTATAATTCATACAAGCATTTTTATTTTGTAGATAAAAATATTCCTATTGCTTTTTTGGAGATACTAAGAATAACTCTTTTCCAATATGAACGAAACTTATCTCTAAATATTCCTAAGTTGCCCTTTTCCTTGTATAAAACGTATATTTATCGACAATTAACAAATAACAATACCTTTTACATTCACCTATAGTTGTACTCACAAATTGTTCCGTCTAAAATGGATACTAAGTTTATATAGAAGGAGTATCTCTTGACCATGATTCGAATATTAGCATATAGCAAATCAGGAGAATTACACGAAGATCTTCCATTAAATGAGATAAAACAAAAAAGATCCGAATTAGCATGGTATTGGGTCGACTTCAACAAACCGACGAAAAAAGAAGCAGAAGAACTTTATCAAATGGGTTTTCATGAATTAGCTATCCAAGATTGCCTGCATTTGCAACAACGCACAAAATTAGATGACTATGAAGACTATCATTTTTTTGTACTAAATGCGATTGATCAAAAAAATTTAAGACCAAAAGAAATAGATATCTTTCAACATCAGCAATATGTCGTAACGTTTCACTATAAAGAACAACCTGAAATTGATGCTGTATGGGACTGTATGAAGAAAGACTCCAACGCGCAATCGCTTGGATCTCGTTATATCTGTTATAAGATCATGGATAAAGTAGCCGATTCTTTCTTTCCTTTGGCTGAAAAGCTAGAAGATCGTATAACAGCAATTGGTGTCCGACCAGAAGTCACCGGGCGCATGCAGAAACAGATGAATGAACTATTTCACATTCGTCGCAGTCTGCTTCGCCTCCGTCATGTTATCTGGCCATTTCGAGATCTGGTTTTCCGGATTACCCAGTCCGAACACCTCTCTGGAAAAGGGGAAGAACGTCGGTACTACATGGATGTCTATGACTATTTATTAAAACTTAGTACAATGATTGATTCTAGCCGCGACATGACTTCCGATATCCGGGATAATCATATCTCCCTCAACTCCAACCGGATGAATTCGATTATGATGACCTTAACGGTTATCACGACGATCTTTATGCCGCTGACTTTCATTGCCGGAATATATGGAATGAATTTTGAATATATGCCGGAATTAAAATGGCATTATGGGTATTTTTTTGTGCTAGGATGTATGTTTGCTATCAGCATAGGGATGTTTCTCTGGTTTAAACACAAAGGATGGTTTTTTAAAGAATGAAGAGAATCTTATTTACATTGGGCACATTCGCACTCTTAACTGGCTGCTCTTTGTCAGTAGAACCCAAACTTTCGTCAATCCAACCAGCATCAACAAAACAAATAACCATAAACACAACTTCCACACTGCCAACCGAAGCTCAAGAAATAAAGCTTTACCAGGACAGTAAACCAAAAGAGTGGGGAGAGAAGGTAACGGGTGTGATTCAAAAACTCCCTACAGAGGAAAAAGTGATCGCACTGACCTTTGATGCATGTGGGGGTGAACATGGTAGTGGATACGATGAAGCTATTATTCAATATTTGACAAAACAACAAATCCCAGCAACTTTATTTATTAATTCGAGATGGATTGATGCAAATCCGACCATATTTCAAAAACTAGCGAACAATCCTTTGTTTGAAATAGAAAACCATGGCACCGAACACCGTCCCCTGTCTGTTAATGGACGCAGTATATATGGAATAAGTGGCACAAAAAATATTGCTGATGCGTATGCAGAAGTGTATGGAAATCACCAGAAAATAAAACAACTTACCGGAAAAGCACCAAAATTTTTCCGCTCTGGAACAGCTTACTATGATGACGTAGCAGTTAAAATAGCAGAGGATCTTGGGGAAATACCAGTTAACTTTGATATTATCGGGGATGCTGGTGCAACCTATAATGCTTTTCAGGTGGATCAATCGATGCAAAAGGCGAAGGCTGGTTCGATTATTATTTTGCATATGAATCAACCAAATAGTGGTACAGCAGAAGGAATTCAAAAGGCTATACCTCGATTGATAGAAAAAGGCTATCGGTTTGTGAAGTTGGAGACGTATTTGGACAATCCATAACAAACAAAAACCTCCTATTTTGGAGGTTTTATTATCTATTTCAATTTTTTTATTATGTGCGCTGGGTGTGTATTCTTTTCTTTTTGTGAATGACACACCCTGTTCATGGGCTTCTAGATAAAACCAGAAGCCCATGAACAATGACATTGACTACGACATACGCCGCTTCTCCGGCGGCTCAGGTAGCGGGGGGACCCACCGCGTATTGTCGTGATCAGTTACGAGGGCTACAAGGTGCGCATTTTCACTGGGAGAAACCTTCTTACCCTCAATCTCGATACTGTCAATACCGAAAGGATCATCGTACGGCTTGATACGGTTGGAAGTATAACCAACACGTACAGTTACAACTCCGATGTCTTTCACGTTGAGTGAACCAGTATGCTTTGTCACCTTTGGATCAGGCATTTCTCCTCCTAAGTCGGAAAACAGATCTTACGTTTTTATTATCCCACATTGACAAATTTATAGAAACTATTTTTAAAATAATTTATTATCTTTCTACAATCAAAAATGGCTTTAACATGCTCTTGATAAAGAACAAAAAACGACTTCTTATAAAAAGAAGTCGTTTTCATGCTGCTTACTTAACTGCCAGCGGCAAGAAATAAGATAAATCTTGGGTAATATCTTAGCCATCCCCGCAGAAGGTTCTCCCCCTTAGAAAGAAAACAAATAGTAGTTTTCGACACCTACTGTCTTTACCCTTAAATCCACTCTCTTTTCGATAAACAATCAATTAATGCCTTATATAAACATTAGATTTCTATTTTTGGTGAGGGTACTCTCTTGTTACGAAGAGTACCCTCAAACTGATGAAAACTTACTTCATCAGCCGAGCGTAGGCCGCCTTGCGACCATTGAACCAACTCACACGCTCCAAAACATGCTCATGCGACAGACCAGGCACTGCCAGAAAGTCATGAAATTGATGCAACTGCGTGAGCGCATATTCCAGATTCCCAACGTCCCAAGGAGGCAGACCATCACGGCGACGGCGAAGATACTCCTCCACATTCGGAATCAGTTCAGCGGCTTCCGCCTTGCAGTCAGCCATCTTCTTGTCCAGACGCTGGCGAGTCTCGTCAACCGACATATCTCTATCTTTCTGTAGTAGAGGAATTACGAAAGGATGATTTATCCTTATACCTATCATACAATACCTTCTTAAAAACTCAATCTACTCCATTGACAAACATAAACTCTTACATATACTTTTATGTAAAAAAACGACTTCTTATAAAAAGAAGTCGTTTTCATACTGCTTACTTAACTGCCAGCGGCAAAAAATAAGATAAATCTTGGGTAATATCTTGTCCAACCCTTCCTAAAATCGCAGAAGGTTGTCCACCGATGAGAAACGAGCCAAAAAGTAGTTTTCCTGTATAAGGACCACCTGCTGTCTCCACCGTTAACGTTGGTAAATCCACTCGTTCTTGGTAAACCATCGGTTGATCCCAGTAATGCTTTGCTTGATCCGAAGTTTCCATTTCACCATCAGCTCGAAATAAGGAGACTGCTCCACCTTCTCGACCGAAGTAGGGCTTTCTTACATAAGGTAACTTCTTATGAAATTGGTTTTCCAAATAAGTAGGAAGGCAGTATGCTTCCACTATTTCCCGTTCTTCTGGTGTAAAAAATATTTCTGATTCATATAAGTTCCAGATAAGTGCTTGCAGTGCTTTTGTTTGCGTGATAAAAGCTGTTGGTGGATTGATAAAGGCAATTCTTTTTTTAGCTGCTAGTTCTAATAGCTTAGCACCAATCGGAAAGCCTTTGCTTGTCCGATCCTTTGCAATAATTTCAAGCGCATGGAGACGATATAAAACATCGATTGGTTGAAAATCACCATTTGGCATTCTCGCGGTCAATCGTTCTTTCGATGGGTCATAAGCCAATTCTGAAAGAGGAGAATAAAACCCTGGTAAATTTGATTTTTGTAATAAATATTTTGTTGTTCCACGATCTTCATCATCGTTTGAATCACAACAAAATGCAATATGTTCGGTAGCAAATCCATTTGCTCGATAATTTTCAAGCAGATCATGGAACATGTGTTTAAAGTCCAAATCTGTTCCTTCGTTCATATTCTCTACTTGATAATACTTGCAAACTTCTCCATTGACAAAGAAAGCTTCCACAATACTTGTTGGTGTATCACTATTAAACTCAAGCATTTTCAACCCTTGTGGAGTATAAGCAAAATCAAATCTACCGATAGCAGTTACCGCTTTATAGTTGGTAGTTAGCTGAATTGCTGACCATGTTTCGGCAGGAAATCCGAGTTCACTCCAGAGTTCTTTGGAACCCAGTCGTACTACTTCAGCTACCCGATCAAATAAAGTTCCTAATAGTTTGGTAGCGTGCCTAATCTCTGCAAATATAGATCGATCAACAGATGCAAATGATGCAAGGGCGTATTCCTTACCTTCCCAATGATCCCATGAAAAAATATTTCTTATTGGTTCATAAATGCGTTTGTGATGTTGATGATATTCACCCGCCACTACTGGATGAGGTGTCGCTATCATAAACGATATATGCCTCCCGCTTGCCATCAATTACAACATAGGAATCTGGGTCAATGAGTTCGGATGTGTCATCATCACAATATTGATCATTATCATTATCATAGCAAAGAGTATAATCATCCAAATCATTCTTATCACCACAACCGGCTAAAAGAAGCATACTTGAAGCGAATAAAGTTACGACGTATTTGCTTTTCATCCATTTCCTCCCATTGTATGAGTCATATTTTGTTTCTTTTGCTTACGTGTCCAACCAGCAAGCAATACTAACACTACTAATATTATATTGACTACATACTGAATCCAAGGAAATTCTGCAATAAACTTATGAATTATTGGTTCTTCCGCAATCATTCCTCCCGCTGTCCAAGCAAGTACTGCAGAACCGATATATAAAATCATTGGATATTTATCTACCAATTTGATAAAGAGTGTACTTCCCCATACTACAAGTGGAACACTGATCAAAAGTCCAATTACTACCAATAAAACACTACCATGTGCAGCTCCACCTACTGCTAATACATTATCCAGACTCATAATCGTATCTGCTAATATCACGGTGCGAAGTGCAGACCAAAAATTGTTACCTGCTTTCACGTCTTCATGATTATCGTTATCTGCTAGTAAATTATAAGAGATCCAAAGAAGTACTAGACCTCCTACTAAAAGCAACCCAGGTATCTTTAATAGATAAACAATGGTTACCGTTGCAATCACTCGAAGCGTAATTGCACCCACTGTCCCCCATACAATTACTTTTTTCCTTTGATCTACTGGTAACTTTCGAGCTGCTAAACCAATTACAATCGCGTTATCACCAGCAAGTACGAGGTCAATAACCAGAATGGTTAGTAGACTTGACAAAAACTGTAGTGAAAATATCTCCATTTCCATTTTTACCCTTCCTTTCTTGAGCATAATAAAGACCTTTACTGCTAGCATCAACAAAAAAATTGCTAGAAGTAAAGGTCTCGCAAACAACATTTTCGTTGCCAACAAAGCCGGAGATTGCTCCCGTAATGACGACTTTATTGTGTCAGCTACTCCCCTTTATCTTATAAAGGCGATATTTTTATCATCTCCATCATACTTGA
The DNA here is from genome assembly GCF_009831235.1 of Shimazuella alba. Classification (GTDB taxonomy): domain Bacteria; phylum Bacillota; class Bacilli; order Thermoactinomycetales; family Thermoactinomycetaceae; genus Shimazuella; species Shimazuella alba. The sequence goes on from NZ_WUUL01000002.1 coordinate 166,480, forward strand.
CCCTAGGAAAAACTGTCAAGCGCATTCAAAATTTTACCAACCTATTGTTATTTTAAATTTATTTTGCATTTTGCAATATCTTGATGATTTCCTTGTTTTTACTCTCATTTGCTAACTGTAAAGCTGTTTTCCCTTGGCTATTTTTCTTTTTACGATCTACTTTTTTAGTAGATAAGAGAGCTAAAACAGCAGACTTTTTCTGTTTGGAAACTGCCTCCATCAATGGTGTTGTTCCATACTCATCCACACTATTTACATCAGCACCACGTGCGATTAATAATTCGATTGTATACAGATTTCCTCTTCTGACAGCAGTTTGAATAGCAGATTCCTTGTACTTATTTTTTATATTAGGGTTTGCTCCCTTGTCTAATAATGCTTTGATAGCAGGATATTGACTTGAATCGATCGCTTCTATTAATAATGCATCTTGTTCGCTAGTGGCAAAGTTAGGATTCAGACCATTTGCAAGCAACACTTGAAACTGATCTGTTTTGCGTAATGAACGATATGCTAGGCTCTCTTTATCTGAATTAATTACGTCTACTTTTAATCCTTTAGAGACCAAAAATTTGACTGTTTCATTTATATTTGCTCTTATTTCTTGAAACATTACAGTTTCACCTTTGAAATTGGTTGCTTTTATATTTGCTCCTCTTTGGATTAAAGCTTCTATCATCTCAATATTTCCTGTTTCCACTGCTTTCCATAGTACTGTTTCTCCATCTTTATTCGTATAATTCACCTTCGCCCCTAACGTTAAAAGCGTTTCAACCATAGAGATATCTTCTTTCTCGACTGCTATTTCTAATAAAGAGGTTCCGTTCTCATCCGTTTTATTTACGTTCGCCTTATAACTAGCTAATAGATTGACAATGTCTATGTTTCCATGCTCTACCGCAATTTGCAGAGGAGCATAGTCATCTTCATTAACCCCATTTGGATTTGCACCTTTTTGGAGCATAGCTTCGATAACGGCGTAATTATCGTCACGAATTGCATCGATCACAGCTTCCATATCTTTTGGATCAACTTCATTTTTTGTTTCGGTACGATTATCATCTCCTGTTATCTGACCAATTCCATATAAAACGGCAGCGATCACTCCTGCAAACAAGAAAAGAACAATAATAATATCTCTCGCTTTCATCCCTAACCCTCTTTCCTATAGTCTGCTTTCATTATTACTTGTTTGGAGCATAAAAAAAACCACCATTTAATAGGCGGCTTAAAACATTCTTTTGGAACGTCGATTTGGAAATCGAGGTGTATTATTATCTTCTGTATTTGCTGTATTATCTGCATCTTTACGCAGTGATGGGTAAGCAGCTTTATTTCCTGCTGTCCGTCGAATAGGATTACGCGTATTATTTACAGTAGTACTGGATGTATTAGTAGTAGAGTTCAGCGGAGTTCTTCTCGAAAATGAGGAACGTTTGTTTAACGCACTATTTTCTGTTAGGGATGTGTTTCGGGATGTAAGAAGATTGGATTTAAATTGTTGTCTATTCATTTGTCGTTCAGAGACATCTGAATCTTGTACAACAGGAAGGCTGAGATCCTCCTCTTCTTGCAAATAATCCTTTGTATCTTCTCCCTCTTTTTGAACTACTTCTACATATTCTTGCTTCTCCAGTTCAAGCACATCTTCTCGAGGTTGACGACGAGGTAGATGCTGAGACGCTTGTTTCCGTTGTTGGCGCGCTAAAGTAGAGCGCCTCACTTTCTCGACGGAAATCCGGTTCGAGCTATCTACTTCCCCATCTGGAAAATATGTACTCAACTCATCTACTTCTTTGCTACGCTTACTACTTATTAGTGCAGATAAAACAATAATAGCAACAACTACAAGTACTACGCCAATCCAAAAGATTGGACTCATCACTAAACTCATCATGTTGTATCCTCCATTCCCCGGGAAATGTTACTCTCCCCGAAAAGTTGGTTTCCTCTTCTCTAGAAATGCGTCCATCCCTTCCAACCGATCCGCTGTTTGAAAGGTAAGTCCAAAGTAAGTAGCCTCCAGTTGTAATGCTTTATCCAAAGGTATCTCTAAACCATTATGAATGGATTTTTTCACATATTGAAGTGCAATTGGTGCCAGTTTTGCTAATTTTTTTGCAAACGCTTTTGCTTCTGGTAATAATTGATCGTTTGGAAGTACTTTTTGAATAAGCCCTAATCTCCATGCTTCTTCACTTGAAAACAATTCTCCAGAGAAAAGATAGTATTTTGCATTTTTCTCACCAATGGCGCGGGATAATCGCTGGGTTCCACCATACCCTGGTATAGTTCCAAGATTTATCTCTGGCTGACCAAACTTCGCCGACTCAGCTGCAAAGATAACATCACCAGCAAGTGCTAATTCACAACCTCCACCAAGAGCAAAACCATTCACTGCCATTATAACAGGGATCGGCATATTCTCAAGCCTATCAAATACCGTCTGCCCAAGTAAAGCCTGTTTTTCAGCATCGATTGCATTTTCTATCAATCTTAGCTCTGATATATCAGCTCCAGCTGCAAATGCCTTCTGACCAGCCCCTGTCACAATAAGAACTTTTATTTCTTCAAGGGACTCCACATGATGCAATGCTTCTGTTAACTCTGTCAACATTTGTTGGTTTAATGCATTTAATACTTTTGTACGTGATAGAGTGAGTATGCCAATAGATTGTTCTACTTCCAGGGTAATACAGTTCCAACTTGTCATTTGCACCGCCCCTATTGAGAATATTCCCCATTTTATCATAAGAAAGCGAGCCCTCCAAATGATAGAGAGTTCGCTTTCTTGTTAGTGCTTGTTTTCCACTTGTTTTTTGAGGAAAGCTTCCATAAATACATGAATGCTTCCATCCATTACTGCTTGAACATTGCCATTTTCAACCGAAGTACGATGATCTTTTACGAGACTGTAAGGGTGAAAAACATAAGAACGAATCTGATTACCCCAGCCGATCTCTGTCTGTTCCCCTTTGATCTCATTTAATTTCTTCTCTTGTTCTTCCAATTTTTGTTCATAAAGACGCGCTTTTAAAACCTTCATTGCCTTATCTCGGTTTTTGATCTGAGATCGCTCTGATTGACAAGTAACCACCACGCCAGTTGGTATATGTGTTATACGTACAGCAGAGTCGGTTGTGTTGATATGCTGTCCGCCAGCACCGCTCGCGCGATACGTGTCTACTTTGATATCTTCAGTCCGGATTTCGACTTCGACATCATCATCTAGCTCTGGAACCACATTTACAGATGCAAAAGAAGTATGCCTGCGTCCAGATGCATCAAAAGGGGAGATACGAACTAAGCGATGGACACCCTTTTCTGTTCGAAGATACCCATAAGCATTTACTCCTTTTACGAGTAAGGTAACGCTTTTTAATCCGGCTTCATCCCCAGGCAGATAGTCAATCATCTCAATCTTAAATCCATTCTTTTCTGCCCAACGTGTATACATCCGGAGCAACATCTCTGCCCAATCTTGGGATTCTGTTCCACCAGCTCCAGGATGAAGCTCCAAAATAGCTGAATTCCGATCATATGGCCCGCTTAAAAGTTGTTGTAGTTCAAATGCATTTACTTGCTGTTGAAATGTTTTTAAGCTTGCTTGACACTCACTTAACAGGGATGGATCTTCTTCCTCTTGGAGCAGCTCCAATAATATTTGTAAATCATCTTTTTGTGTGGTGAGTGCTTGAACCTGATCGATAATTTCTTTTACCTCACGAAGCTCTGCGATTTTTTGCTGAGCCTGCTGCTGGTCATTCCAAAACGATTCATCAGCCATTTCAGCTTCCAGAGTTGTAAGTTTCGCCTGTCTATCCTCTAAGTCAAAGAGACCCCCTAAGATCAGCGAAACGTTTTGCTGTAATTTGAAACTCTTGTTTTAATGCTTGTAAATCCAAGTCAGTCAACCCCTCGTGTTATTTCTTATAATGACAGTTTTTGTATTTCTTCCCACTTCCACATGGACATGGATCGTTTCTGCCTACTTTGTCAGAACGACGAAGAGGTACTACTTTTGGTCTTTCTTCTCCCGTGTCTCCACCTGAAATCGGAGTTACATTAGTCGCAACATCTTCTCGTGTCAGTGTTTCTTCCTCTTGTACAACTGCTTTCATTACATATTTCACAACTTCTTCTTGAATTTCTTGGACCATAGCCTCAAACATCGCAAATCCTTCAAACTGATAAGAACGCAGTGGGTTGTCTTGTCCATATGCACGTAAGTGAATCCCTTGACGAAGCTGTTCCATTGCATCGATATGATCCATCCATTTGCGGTCAACGGTACGCAGAACAACCACTTTGGAGAATTCATTCATTCGCTCTTCCCCAAGCTCTACTCTACGTTCTTCATAATATGTTTTTGCTGCTTCATAAAGATATTCTTTTAATTGATCTGGGTCCATCTCTTCTAGGTCATCTTCATCAATCCGGCCTTCAGGTATGACATTGCCCTCCATATAATCTTGAATAGCTTCTAACTCCCATTCTTCTTCATCACTACCAGAAGTATGGACTTCCACAATTCGCTCTATCTCTGCTTTTATCATCGGAAGAACAACATCATCCATCTTTTCGCTAGTCAGCACTTGACGTCTTTGTTTATAGATGATTTCCCTTTGCTGATTGAGAACATCATCATATTGCAAGACCCATCGTCTAGCATCGAAGTTATTATTCTCCACTTGTTTTTGTGCATTCGCAATCGATCTCGTAAATATATTTCCTTCCAATGGCTCCCCATCACCCATAGCACGACTGATCATCGATTTCATTCGATCAGGAACAAATCGCCGCATCAAATCATCTTCAAAGGAAAGATAGAACTGGGTAGAACCAGGATCACCCTGACGTCCTGCACGTCCACGTAACTGATTATCGATCCGTCTGCTCTCATGGCGTTCGGTACCAATCACATGTAGCCCGCCAAGGTCTGCAACTTTTTCACCCAGCATAATATCTGTACCACGACCAGCCATGTTGGTAGCAATGGTCACCGCACCATACTGACCTGCTGCTGAGATAATTTCTGCTTCTTTCTCGTGGTTTTTCGCATTTAAAACTTGGTGTGGAATACCTTTTCGTTTTAGTAAAAGCGATAATTTTTCTGAGTTCTCAATAGATACAGTACCTACTAGTACAGGTCTTCCTACCGAGTGAAGTTGTTCAATCTGTTCGATAACAGCTTGAAACTTTTCTTTTACCGTTTTGTACAAAACGTCAGACATGTCTTGACGGATCATCGGTTGATTAGTTGGTACGATCACCACATCCATGTTATAAATACGGCGGAACTCTTCTTCCTCTGTCTTAGCAGTACCTGTCATACCAGATAGCTTTTCATAAAGACGGAAATAATTTTGCAAGGTAACCGTAGCAAGTGTCATGCTTTCATGCTGCACTTGGATATTTTCTTTTGCTTCAATTGCTTGATGCAACCCGTCACTATAGCGGCGACCATGCATCAAACGTCCTGTAAATTCATCAACAATGACTACACCGTGTTCGGCATCAACTACATAATCTTGATCTCGATGCATCGTTACATGCGCTTTTAAAGCTTGCAGGACATGGTGGTTCAAAGTGATATTTTTCATGTCATACAGGTTATCTATTTTAAGGGCATTCTCTACTTTCTTTACCCCTTCATCCGTTAAAGCAATTTGTTTTGTTTTCACGTCAAGCGAGTAGTCTTCTTCTGCTTTCAAACGACTCACTACACGATCAGCTGTATAATAAAGATCTGTCGCTTTATTCGCCTGTCCACTAATGATAAGGGGAGTTCTGGCTTCATCGATCAAAATACTATCCACTTCGTCGACAATAGCAAAATGAAGCTCTTTTTGAGTCAGCTGTTCTTGATAAGCTACCATGTTATCTCGCAAATAATCAAAGCCAAACTCATTGTTGGTACCATATGTGATATCAGCCTGATATGCTGCCCTTTTTTCTTCAGGGGACATAAATGGAACATTCAACCCAACGGTAAGTCCTAGAAACTCAAAAATTTGTCCCATCCACTCTTTATCTCGTCGAGCAAGATAATCGTTGACAGTAACAATATGAACACCCTTGCCGGTCAGTGCATTCAGATAGGCTGGTAAAGTGGAAACAAGGGTTTTCCCTTCCCCTGTGCGCATCTCGGCAATATCCCCATTGTGAAGCACCATGCCCCCAACCAACTGAACTCGGAAGTGCCGCATACCAAGAACCCTCTTGGATGCTTCACGAGTTACGGCAAATGCTTCTGGCAGGAGATCATCTAACGATTCTCCTTTACTGAGACGTTCTTTAAATTCTGCTGTCTTTCCACGAAGTTCATCATCAGATAAGCTGGCAATAGAATCTTCCATGCCATCGATCTGATCCGCAATTTGAAAATACTTTTTTACTTGACGCTCATTTGGGTCAAGTAAGCGTTTTAGCGTTTTTAACATCCAAATTTCCTCCTGCACAATCTATCTATAACCAATCGCTTTTCCTGTAAGTAAACATACTATCTACTAGTGTAACAAAAAAAAGTTAATTTTTCACTTCATCCCGTTAACATTCCGTTTCAACGGTAAAAGACCTAGTTTCGAGTCATGAAACTAGGTTTAATTCGACAATCTTATCATACTACGAGCTCGTAGACTGCTCTAATCTCATACTGATATACTTATATACGGTACAGCAAAGCTGCCAAACAATAGGAGGCCCTGTAGAGACCATTCAAATTTGTTATTCTGACTGTGTAAAGGCTGGTCAAAAGGGAAAAAACATCGAGAAAAAGAATGGAAATCGCCGTCATATCCTGGATCTAGGATATGACTATAATGATACCAACAAGGTTCTTTACAGTCCGACTAGCAGTCCAATCGGCGAAATCATCGATTCCCTCGAAACCGAAGAAGATTCCACATGGACAAGTCCTTGCGGGTTGTTTCAAGTAATTTACGAAGCAAAGTAACCACCTGGTAAGTAGAGTTGGTTAAAGCGGGGTAACCATTACTTAAAATGATTACCCCGCCGTATTTGTCCAATCTATCGATCATCATGAAGTTAATTCCTAACAAACATGTAAATTCCCATCGTTCAAAACCGGGTTCAATTAATTTATTTTTTCGTTACTAATTCTTTTAATATCCCAAAAAACTTCTTTGCCAACTTCTGGCGATCGCCTTCTCGATCAATAAATTCCCTACCATTTGCTTTGATTTCTGTTAAGCGATCAGGAGTATATTGGCTCATCTGCATGATTGCCTCTGCTAAACCTTTTGGGTTCTCTGCACCACTGAAAACACCTACTCGATTTTGCTCCACAATTTGCCGGACTTCGCCATCTACCGTGGTAATGATTGGTTTTCCTAGGAAAGTATAATCAAAGAGTTTATTTGGTCTTGCTCCTCTAAATACTTCATTGTCCGCTAATGAGATAATCCCAAAATCAGCAGCATTGGTATAATCAAATATCTCTGCTTTTGGCACCGGATCTAGCAGATGAACATTTTTCAAACCGAGCTCTGCTACCCGTTTTTGTAACCGTTCTTTATCAGGACCATCGCCAATAAGTACGATTGAGTATCCTTTTTCTGGTAGATACTGTCCCGCTTGAACAACATACTCCAGAGCATTTGCTGGTCCATGGGCCCCTGTATAAATTGCCACAAAGTCATCTTGTGGAACTCCAAGTTTCTCACGATATTCTGCTCTTTTTTGTTCATCTGGCTGCCAAGAACCGACTACTACACCATTAGGGATGAGATCTATTTTTTCAAGAGGTATCCCTTTTTCAGAAATATACTGGCGTTGGTGCTCCGTCAAAACAATGATTTGATCTGATTTTTTATAGAGTTGGCTTTCCATCCATGTCAACGCATTCAGTACTGCTCCCTTTTTCACACCGCCCATTTTCACAAGTGAATCAGGCCACAGATCTCTCACTTCAAACACAAAAGGAATACGTTTGATTCGTGCTACCAGCAATCCTGCATACGCAAGAAAGAGATGTGGAGAGGAAGCGATAAAAACATCTGGTTTCCGACGAAAAAGGGTAGCAAAGAAAAAGACAAATGCAAAACTGATCATATTGATGATCCGGCGAAAATCATTGACTTTGTGCGGAAAAGACCAAAGCCATGCTAACTTCAAGCCATCTACTTGTTCGATTTGAGCCTTCTCTTCAGCAGTAATAAAAGTTCGGCGTGGATGTACAAATTTGGATAGAAATAAGGTAACTTCTGCATCTTCTTCTTTTGCCCATTCTCTTGCCAATTCAAAATGGCGTGTAATGCCTGCAATATTTGGTGGTACAGCATAGTGATTTGCTAACCAAATTTTAAACCGTTTCATGTTATAAACCCCGTTTGATAATCTCTACCAGTTTTTCTGCTGTACGTCCATCTCCGAATACACTAGGAATGTTGGAGAAATCCACTTTAAACTCAGATACTGCTTGCAAAATGAGGTCTGTGTTTGCACCGACTAATTTATTTGCACCATAGGAAACAGTTTCCGTCCACTCTGTCTCATCTCGCATGGTGATACAAGGGACTTGTGCAAAAAATGCTTCTTTCTGAACTCCGCCAGAATCCGTTAAGATCAGTTTCGCTTGGAACTCCAATTGGATCATATCCAAATAACCGACAGGATTGATGACATGTACATTATCATTGGTGATACTAAGTCCACTTTCTTTCAGCTTGCTGACTGTTCGTGGATGAAGTGGTAAAATAGCTGGAATTGGCAGTTGATTAATAGCGTTTACAATTGCTTTTAGTCGATTTGGATCATCTGTATTCTCTGCACGATGAAGCGTAATGAGTACATAAGACTTTGCTTGGACTGGCAAATCACGAAGAACATGAGCTTTACCTTCTGCCAGTTGTGTGTTGTAGTTAAAAGCATCCAACATCACATCACCAACCACATGCACACCATCCGTAATACCTTCTTTAGCGAGATGGTTTACAGCAGTTCCTGTTGGGCAAAAAAGCCATTTCGAAATATGGTCTGTCATTACCCGGTTTACTTCTTCTGGCATTCTGCGGTTAAAACTTCTGAGTCCTGCTTCTACGTGTGCAACAGGTATATGTAATTTAGCAGCGGCTAGTGCTCCCGCAATAGTGGAGTTGGTGTCACCATATACCAAAAGTGCATCTGGCTTTTCAGCAAGCAATACTTCTTCCACTTTTCTTAACATTTCTCCTGTCTGTGCCCCGTGTGACAGGGAACCTACATGCAGATGATATTCTGGAATAGGTATCTCTAACTCTTCAAAGAAAACATCAGACATGGATTTATCGTAATGTTGACCAGTATGTACTAAAATCTCTTTTCCTTCGGCACGTAAAGCACGAGACACAGGAGCTGCTTTGATAAATTGTGGACGAGCTCCAACAACTGTTACTACTTTCATCTGAGAAAACCTCCCTTAAATGCAAAAACAACTGACACTATGATAACACAAGAGAATGCTTGAAAAATTGTATAAATCAAAAACTCCCCACTTTAGCGTGGGGAGTTTGCTAATTTCTTATTTTTTTTCAACGTTGGAAGCTTGTGGCCCACGGGAACCATCTACAATATCAAATTCTACCGTTTGACCTTCTTCAAGGGATTTAAATCCTTCTGATTGAATTGCAGAGTAGTGAACGAATACATCGTCACCATCTTCGCGTTCGATGAAACCATAACCTTTTTCTGCGTTAAACCATTTTACTTTGCCTTGCATGAAACAAACATTCCCTTCTCTTCTCAAAACTGTTATCTTAGCACAAGAACTATTCTTATGTAATTTCAATATAACATTTGGAAAAAATTAATGTCAAGCAACCAACATTTGCCTAGATTTTTTTAGATGTTTGTAGTTGTTATGCACAAGTTATCCATATATTCCACAAATACAGAGAAAAAATTGGCAAATTTATAACTATCTTTCCCAAATGAAATCGTATTATTCGATAGTTCTTCTTAAGATATTACTATAATTTTATAAAAAATGGATGGTTCTAATTTCTATTCAGAAATAGATACCATCCATTTGTTTTATGAATTAACTGCTTCTTTGAGTTGCTTTCCTGGTTTAAAAGAAGGAACACGGCTAGCTTCGATTTGAATTTCTTCACCTGTTTGTGGATTACGTCCAGTTCTAGCAGCACGCTCACGAACCTCAAAGTTTCCAAAACCAATGAGCGTAACTTTATCTCCATCTTGAAGAGCACCTGAAATACAACTCAAAACTGCATCTACAACTTGTCCAGCATCCTTTTTGGTTTTTCCAGTAGACTCTGCTACTTTTTCAACTAATTCTGTTTTATTCATGTTTCTTTTCCCCCTAAAGTAGGTAAATTCAGACAGCCTCCCATATATTTAGGGACTTCTTGGGATAACAGCCTAACGCTATTTTATAACCAAGCAAGCTCCGTCTGTCAAACGGTCCAAAGAATAACCGCTATCTCTGGTGTTGCCCAGGATTAGCTTTTCCATACCTGACCCCATATGCAATTACCTTGCAAAGGTAGTCGAGTAGATCGTTTTCGCCCCTGCACTGCGGAGAGTTTTTGCACACTCACGAATCGTACTACCGGTCGTGTACACATCATCCACAAGCAGAATAGTGTGAGGCCTAAGATCTAGTTGCTGTGCCTCCTCAGAGATTTGAAAAGAATTCTGTAATGAACGAATCCTATCTGCTCTGCCAAGACTAGCCTGTGGTGGGGAGGGCTTATTTCGTTCTAATAGATTTAAGGTGGGTATGCCTATGCTTTTTCCAATTTGTTCTGCTAGTAACTGAGATTGATTAAAACCCCGTTCTGTTAAACGTTTATGGTGAAGAGGTACACTAGTGATCACAGAGAATGGAATTCCCCTATAATGGACTTCTACCACATCCCTCATCATAGCTCCAATATATTTTGCATAGCGCTCATCACCAAGATATTTAAATCTGGATATTACCTTTTTGGCTTTGCTTGTATAGGCAACTGCACTGACATTCTGAACCCTATCTTCTATTGCCACCATCAAACAATCACAGCATATACCTGAATCATCTGCCAGTGATCGAAAGCAAACATGACATGTTGGATTTTGAATAGGAGATAGAAGACCTAAACAATCTTCACATATGTTCGACCATGAACTAGAAAGAAATGTTTGTACCTTCGATTGATTACAGAACCAGCAATTGGGATGAATTGGAAAAAGAAAAGACCACCACCTCATACCGTATTACGCCCTCTCATTCAAATATCCTTCTTTTTTTGCTAACTCATTTAAGTAAATGTGTTCTTTTTTTGTCTGAACGATCGTATTTGTGTTCTCTTCGCCGACAAACCATACTTCACAACATGGAAAATAAGCATGAATACCAACGAGTTGGCTCATCTCTACCAGTCTTTTCCTTTCGATTGATGAATGTTCCGCAAATAAGACACAAAGATGTAAATTTGCTATTCGAATGGATTTAAGCAAATAATGAGGAATGATTAAAAAAGTAAATTTTTGTTCAGAAAATAAAATTCTTAACTCTTCTGCATTTTCATTTTCTTCTCCTATCATTCTGGATTTATCTTTTATCACCGGCATTACTTTCTCTATCCAATCCATCACCATTTTACCATCCTTTTTGGATGGTACTACGATCCATGCTTGTCCATTTAAGCTTTGTATTTCCTCTATGAATAATCGAAGAGGCTCAATCGGTTTGTTGAGCTGCAAACCTCTTCTCAATCCTCGATAATGGATGAATTTTGGAATTGGCAATGGATATTGATGCAACCTTACAGGGTGCACTACTAGGGATGTCTGTTGATTTCTTGGAAAAGGTAAACCAATTTGTACCTGCTGCCCCTCTTTTGCTAGTGCACCATTCGAAAAAAAGGGAGGTACTTCTACTCCATCTAATAACAGGACATCGAATTGTTGATGATACGAAAGCAGATCCCATTTCGTTCCCACTACAAAACTCTGATCCAAACATTGCTTCACTAAGTTTGGCATTAGGAGTTTCATCTGATTAAGGTTTTGTTCGACTTCTTTTTCTGGTAAACACCAAAAGATATGTTTTTGCTCACTGAGAAGTTGTTGAAACAAAGCCGCAAGGATGGAAATCTTTCCTGCACCAGCGACCATAACTACATATATCGATCGTGATTGACCATGTAGTAACTTCTGTATGTCTACGAGTGTTTTTTGCTGAGCAGGCCGCAATGGATAGCTGGGTTCAGAATGAAAATCAATAGATTGCGACATCGGTTGAAAAGAGTAGATAAAACTACAACTCTTTGCTCTTCCCCGATGCAAACATTTGGTGCAATAAACACATGATCGCTCTTTGCAGATTGCACAGCTGCTTTTTTCCAAATAGAGAGATCCTGCTCCACATCGGTTGCATTTTTTTCGAATGGCCCAAAAAGAAGTCTGGATCGAGGGCTCTTTTGTTACATACCCTTGCTCCTCTAATACCTCTAAAGCTGTCTGCAATTGCTTCTCATCTATTTTCTCCAAGCTTTTCATGATTTCACTCCACAAAAGACGTCTGCCAGTAAACCTTCTATACAAGAACAAAGGGTCACTCTTCATGATTTGCCCTCCAAAAAAAAATCAGCCACTCCAAGGTGACTGATAAACAAGTAATCCTCTATTAGGCTGTTTCTTTGTCTTCATCAATATCTCTTAAATCAAGCACAACCACTTTTTCTTTCTGTTGCTCAGCTTTAAGCCACTGTGTTAACTCTTCTTCGGAAGAGAGTTTGTGAGAAAAAACATCTAGATGGTCATACTTTTGTTTCAATCGCTCGATGATGGAAATCGTATCATCTGACGAGCCCATATCGAGGCAAGTAATTCTCCCTTTTTTCAATCCACCAGCTCGCAGGTGGTTTGCCATGTGATACGAACGGATCAGCCATTCAATCGACTGTTGGCTGTTGTTCGTGATGATCACAAGGTGGGATGCTTTATGGTGATATAACCCTTTTCCAAAAGTGAGCAACCTCCTGTATAGGAACACGAAAGCGACGACGAGAACTGCCCCAATCAGTAGGTACCAGTAACCCATACGCCCATCCTCCTTAAAAAAATGCAATTAAGTTTTGGTTACTTCTCAGATCAGAGTTTTACATGTAGTGTATGCCGGATTTCCATGAAAGGTCTAATGGTTCTTTCGAAAATGTAATACTATTTTCATTTTACCACTTTTACACGATAAAGGAAACGGTTAAGTTGAATGCATCAAGTAACGCTTTTTGTCGTGTTGCCTTTGAATAGTTTTTAATAGCCTAATCCATTTTTTGTATTACAAATTCTAATTTCTTTTTTGCATGCCTCTTTTTGAGTGTAATCAAAAAAGACGGATTTAGTCTAGCAAACTGTCGGGAACATTTCTTTGCTTGGGAGCAGATCGTCTGTTTGAAAATTATTTATTTCTGAGTTGAGCTATTGCTAGTGAATAGAAAGCACTATGAGTGTTCTCTCATCTCTTTCATCCTTTTGGACTCATCAGCATGTACAACGCATACATGGAGAGATAAGAGATGGCGGGCGCTCGCAGCTGAATGCCACGAGCGCCCAGTGTATCTCCTCTTTTTCTGTAGTAGTTTCTGTCAGTTGTCGCTTCGCTCGGTGGCGTCGATGTTGACGCCGCCCGAAGCTTCTGCCAGCTTTGCGAGACCCTCGACGAGTCTGGGACCGACCTGCACAGCGTTGAGCTTCGTGCCGTTCAGATCGGTTACGTCGGGGATCTGCGCCGCTCCATCCGTGACCATCACGATCTCCGGGAAACGGAACTTACCTTCACGAACGAGGTCGTTGACCCGTTCGCTTGCGGTACGCAGCGGCTCGATGAATCTCGTCCAGCTACCCTGGTAGTTCTCAGGGTCCGTCACCACTTGCAGGAGCTCGCGTGCGGCTTCCGGTGTGTCGGCGTGGTACTCCTGTTCACGGAGCTCGCCATCGAAGAACCGGAGGTAAACCTCCGCTTCTCCCTTGATCACGCGCTCGAGCGCGTTGATCGCGACACCGACAGCTCGGCTGACAGGGTCACCTTCCATCGATCCTGTGCCGTCAACCAGCATGTACAAGAGCTGCTTCTTGTCGTGCCGGGTGACCGGATCGCGAACATCCAAGTCACCCGTGAACGCCTTGTACATCAGCAGAGAGTCCGGAAGACCCCATGACTGCTGGCTGATGCGAGGGAGCTCACTCATTTCCTTGATGGATCGGACCCTGATGTCCTCGCCATTCGGGTCAGGAGTGAGTTCCCCTTGCGGGGACTGGAACGCGTCCGTCTCGTCGAGCTGACGGGCGATCTCCAGCATCTTCTTCAGGTCGATCCCCTGCGAAGCAGCGATCTCCATCGCCATCTGGGTCTGATTGTCCTCTCCATCCTCATCGCCGCCGGCGAGACGAAGGAGAAGCGCCATACCCTGGGCATCGATCGGAGGCAGCTCCATGAGACCGATCAAGTACACCACGATGTCGAGGTAGTAGCGCTCGTAGACCTCGATGTAGTGCTTCGCGGCCTTGTACAGCTTCAGCGCGCGAACCGCCTTCATCATGTTGCTGCGACCGGGTACCCGGTCGAGCGGGAAACGCTCGATGAAATCGGCGATCTCCCGCTCCCGCTCCTTCAAGAAGATGGAGGTCTTCGCACCACTGGCGAAAGCCAGGGTGTCCAGCACGAAGTCGATGTCGTGCTGGTCGAGGCCCTTCATGCCGATGTAGCGCCCGGCACGACGGATCTTGGACTCGGACGGCTCCAAGAGCCACTTCGGCGGAGTCATCACTCGCATGATTGATTACCTGTTCCAGCCGTTGTTGGAGTTCTTGAACTGACGGATACGATTGTCCGCGAAGCTCTCGAGGGAACTCATGCCCTGGAGGGCACCCTTAGCACGGGTCGACAGCCAACCGTTCGAAGACTGCGTGTAGTTACGCAGCTCGTCCAGCAGTTCGACGACCTCCTGCTTGACCTTCTCTGCGTCGTCCCTGCTCCTGGCCTTCTTGACCCGGTTCTGCAGGTCGTTGCGACGCCTCTCGATCTGGGGGATACGCACCTGCGCTTTCTTCAGCTCTTCCACCTGACGCAACGGGGCGATCTTCTCCTCGATCTCGTAGTTGAGATCCGCCACCTTGGCGTTGAGATCGCGGTAGGTTGCGATCAGCTCCAGATCGGCATCCGAACTGGGCTTGTTCGAATCCAGCCGAATCTCGATGTTCTGGAGGTCCTTCTGGCATCCCTCCAGCTCCGCGATCGTGGTCGCGGCATCGATCATGACCTCGACCATCCCGACCTCGATCTGGAGGCCGCTGATGATCTCGGCGACCATCAGCTCGGCCTTCTTCTCCTCGATCATCTTGCAAATCGCCTCGAAGAATTCCTGACAGCCGGGCAGGTACTTCATCACCCGGATGTCCTCGGGAACAGCCACGTTACGACCGTTGATGACGGCAGCAGCCTTCACCAGCTGCAGCGTCTTCTTGGCGGTACGCGGGCTGATGGTGACCTTCTCCGTGCGGAGCTCGGCGCAGACGTGTCCGAGGATCTGCTTGACCATCGATCCGACCTTGACAGTCTCGGTCTTCTCCTGCATCTCCGCGATCTCCGCCCACGTGATGCTGGGCTTGTCGTCGGGCTCCTCCATGCTGAACAGCTGGACGAAGTCGGCCTCGGTGTAGCTCGGCCACTTCACTTCCCACTGGAGCGGGAAACGCTCGATGAGCGCCGCCACGGAACGGTTCGCCGAGGCGATCTCCGTCGGCGACATATTCGTCGCCGCCGCGAGCACCTTGTTGACGAGCTTGACTCGCTGGTCGCCGTTGCGCAGCTCCTTCGCGGTCAGCACGTCCTTGAGGAACATCAGCACCCTTTCGGGCGCGTCAAACATCTCCTCGAAGACGGCAACTTCGTGCACCATGAAACTCCGCTCGGTGGCGAAGTCCATGACGCGTTCGGCATCGAACTTCTTGAAGTCGATCCCGCCGAACAGCTCCTCTGGGGTCGTACCCTGACCGAGGGACTTGACGAACGGGTCGATGTCCTTGATCGTCGCGAAGACGGAGTTCAGGAACTCGCTCTTGCCGTGTCCGCCGGGACCCGAGAAGACGAAGTTCTCACCGGCGGCCAGCGCCAGCGAGACAACCTCACGCATCTCCTCGGCGTACATGAAACCCGCCGTGGCTGCCGCGACCCAACGAAGGGTCAGGGTGTGCGCATTGGTCTTCGTCGTCGCAGCGGTCGTGGACTCAGCGCCGGTGGTGACAGTCATGACTGTGAACCTCTTCTGTGAGTGGTATAGACAGGCCTACTACAGATGAAAAGATACCTGTTATACCTTTCCGGTATGTGCAAATATTATAACATATTATAGGCAAGGGAGGAGTGTTTTTACCCGCCTCATAAGCCTGACAGTTTTTGAAAAAAGATCTTTACAAACGCTCATTCGCATGGTGATATGCACCATGAACAGCGATAACCAAGCTGCTTAAGGGATTAATGGAACATCTAAACCGTGGGGCTCACGGGGTTAGCTTGGTAATGAAGTGGTCACGAGACTACTGTCCCAAGAATCCCCCCTATTCATCGTGGGGAGTGGTCAAAACATATTATTTTTAAACATTTTTATAGACAATTCTACTTTTCTTTACATTGTAAAAATACTATTCCAACGCCACAAAAAAACACCTCACTCTGTTATGAGCGAGGTGTTTAATATTGAAATCAAGCTTCTGAACGTAAAATCTCAGCTTTATCTGTCTTTTCCCAAGGGAGTTCAATATCCGTACGGCCAAAGTGTCCATAAGCAGCTGTCTGTTTGTAGATAGGACGACGTAAATCAAGCGAACGAATAATCCCTGCTGGACGCAAATCGAAATGTTTTTCTACTAATTCCACAAGACGATCCTCTGAGACAGTTCCTGTTCCAAACGTGTCCACACGCACAGACACAGGACGCGCCACACCAATCGCATAAGCTAGTTGGACTTCGCATTTTTCTGCAAGACCAGCTGCTACGATATTTTTCGCTACATAACGTGCAGCATAAGCAGCAGAACGATCCACTTTTGTTGGATCTTTTCCAGAGAATGCTCCTCCACCGTGACGCGCATAGCCACCATAGGTATCTACGATAATTTTTCGACCAGTCAGTCCAGCGTCACCAAGAGGTCCGCCAATAACAAAACGTCCAGTTGGGTTGATGAAATATTTGGTTTGGTCATCGAGCATATCTTTTGGTACGATAGGTTCAATCACATGACGATGAATATCTTCTTTGATTTGCCCAATTGTTGCATCTTCTGCATGTTGCGTGGAACATACAATGGTATCGATTCGGACAGGCTTGTTACCATCGTATTCAACCGTTACTTGGATCTTTCCATCTGGACGAAGGTAACCTAGGGTTCCGTCAATCCTAACTTCGTGCAAACGACGAGCTAATTTATGTGCTAGTGAGATCGGCAGCGGCATTAATTCAGGTGTCTCATTCACTGCGAAACCGAACATTAAACCTTGGTCACCAGCACCGATCGCTTCTATCTGCTCTTCACTCATCGTTCCTTCTTTTGCTTCAAGCGCTTCGTCCACACCTTGAGCGATGTCAGCAGACTGTTCGTCAATAGAAGTTAATACGGCACAAGTTTCAGCATCAAAGCCATATTTTGCGCGATCGTACCCAATCTCCTTAATAGTAGAACGAACTAGCTTTGGAATATCAACATAGCAATTGGTACTTATTTCTCCAGCAACTAAGATTAAACCAGTAGTGACAGATGTCTCACAAGCCACACGAGCATTTGGATCTTTGGATAGAATAGCATCTAAAATAGCATCTGATACTTGGTCACAGATCTTATCTGGATGTCCAGCTGTAACAGATTCAGATGAAAATAGAGTACGACTCATTTGTTATCCCCCTTTTCTTTTTACAGAAAAAATATTTTCCGTCCTTTTCGGCACAATAATCATAGATTAACGTATCAATTAGAGAAAAACAATAACGAATCGAAAAGATATTTATCCATATCCATAAATGCCAAAAAAAGTCGTCAACATTGTGTTTTTTTACCTTTATTCTTGAAAAGAACCATCATTACATTGTAGTATGTTCTATAGTGCATAATTATTATCTTTTATAAGGAAGGAAATGGACAGATGATGGAACGCGTGGACCAAAGCCGGAAAAAACGGGTTAACCATAAAAAACGAAAAAAATGGGTTCTACGAGTATCCCTGTTCTCTTTAGTGGCCATTTTGATCGTAGGAATTTATTTTGTTGGCACCTTATGGGGGGCTCTTACGCAAGGGCACGATACCGACCAAGAAAAATCCAAATTCCGTAACCAAGAAGTTGATATAAATAAAGATCCTTTTACTGTATTGTTTATTGGTACAGACCAATTTGATTCAAAAGCGGAAAAAGAAACATATCGTACGGACGTGTTGATGGTAGCTGCTGTTAATCCTCAGAAGAAGACAATCAAGCTGGTGAATATACCACGGGATACGTATGCAACGATTGCGAATACAGATGGGTTTAAAACCAAAATTAATTCTGCTGCGTTTTGGGGAAAGAAAAAAGGAAAGAATCCGATTCAAAATACACGTGAAACGGTAGAAACACTCTTGTATGGTGTCCCTATAGACTACTATGTGAAAATCAATTTCAAAGGGTTTATTGATATTGTAAACGCTGTAGGTGGGATTGATGTAAATGTACCGATGACATTCCGGATAAGTACCTTTGACCGTGTGGTACAATTCAACAAAGGACCTATGCATCTAAGCGGAGAAGAAGCTCTCCCCTATGTAAGAATGAGAAAAGAAGACCCTATGGGAGACCATGGTCGTAACAAACGCCAACAAGAAGTAGTTAATAAGGTGTTGGATAAGATTGTTAGTTTTAATTCCGTCAGTAACTTTACACAAATAACAAGTGCGGTTGGAAATAACTTAAGTTACAGTATTGATCCTAGTGAATTTTTAAGCTTGGCTCAAATTTACAAAAATACGCCAAAACAAAATCTCGAGACATTGACTGCAAAAGTGGAAGATAAAAAAGTAGATGGTGTTTGGTATAGTTTCATGCAGGAAGAAGAGCGAAAACGTATTAGTAAGTTATTGAAAGAAACTCTCGGACTTCCTACAACAGACAATGGTGAAGTTGACCCAGATACAAATAATAATGGTTCAAGTGATAGCTCGGATAACTCAAGTAACTATTAAATCTGACAAGAAGAACGGTCTCGTACCGTTCTTCTTTTGGTGGTGTATAAGCATGAGCAAAACAATCGGCATATGTGGGAAAACAGAGATTGTCATTCAAAAATCTCGTTTTATTTGCCAAGCTAAGCGAGTCGAAACCGAGGAAGAGGCAACCCAATTTCTGGTGGATGTCAGGAAAGAACACTGGAATGCAACACATAACTGCTATGCATATGTCATCACAAGCCAAATCCAAAAATCATCGGATGACGGAGAACCGGCAGGAACGGCTGGACGGCCTATACTGGAGATGATCCATACAAAAGAACTTACACATACGGCTATTATCATTACGCGCTACTATGGCGGGATAAAACTAGGTACTGGTGGATTAGTTCGGGCTTATAGCCAAGGTGCATCAGCTGCAATTGAAGCAGCAGGTACAGCAGAAAGACTGTTGTATCAACAACTTGTACTGTCTTTTGACTATACTTTTTTAGGGCGCATCGAGCATGAGCTTCGCTCCACTCCCCTTATTCTTGATCAACCAAAATATGGAGAAAACATAACTTGGTCTATCTGGATTCCACTAACAGAAGTAGAGCAGTATACTTCGGCACTCGCGGATTGGACAGGTGGGCAAATTCATATTTTGCAAGGAAATAAAGAAGAAAAAATAATAAAATAAACTCCTTACAGTAATGTGTAAGGAGTTTATTTTATTAGGAAGGTAATAACAATCCCCAGTACACTGCCCATACTGTAAAAAGAGTGCCTGCTACCAGTAGAAGTACAATGCGAACGTAATCTAGTTTTTGTAAAGAACCATGAAATCCTCTGAAAGCCAAGACGAATGTCAAGAAGGTTGTGAGAAGACTAAAGCCTTGAATGATTAACCAAATAATTGGTCTTTCATATAGAACAGGACCTAATACCTTACCTCCATTTGACCAAATCATAACGAAGTAACTTGCGAAACCAATTGTAGCCAGCAGTCCTGACGCTATGGTCCATCCAGCGTATCTTTTTAACGCTGAATCCATTTTTCGATTCCGAATGGAGCTGATCATCGCGGCAACATAACAAACCAAAAGAGTACCAATAATACCTAACACAACTCCCAAAGAATCATACCATTGTACATCTTTTATCAGGTTTTGATATACATGTACATCTTGACTCGGAACTTGTCCGATTACTTGAGAGTTAGGTGGATTTCCCTTCACTACTTCATCCAACCAGTTTAGTACCTCTGTTTCATAACCGGCTGCAAAAGCTGGGAATCTCTCAAATCCAGTCTGATCGGTTTGATGTGCAGCGTGTTCAGCATTTGCAACAAATAGAATGGAACCCTTTTTGTTTCCATTAGACTTCCAGATTTGCTGCAATCGATTAGCACCCTCAGCAGCAGGAGTCAATCGATCTTTTGCTCCCCAAACAGCCAGAACTGGTTGTTTTACTTTTTGTAAATAGGAAACAGCATCGTGATCGGCTTCAGGAAGCAGATTGCTTTGATAGACAAATCGTGACCCTTTGACTGTGATCGCATCCGTGACATTTTTAGAAGTAATCCTGTTTTGAAATAAACGATTTTGAATATGGTAAGTTTGCTGTTGTATCGGTGTAACGACAGGAGTACCCAATAAGACAACAAAAGCAATATCTTTTGATTGAGAGGCAGCAATTGGTGCAACCCAAGCTCCTTCACTAAAACCCCAAATACCTACCTTACGAGGATCAACTCCAGACTGAGCTTGTAAAGTATGTACCGCTGCTAGAGCATCATTCGCTAATACTGGCATGGTTCGACTTTTTGATTTCTCTCTTTTATCGTAGATAAAAGTTGCAAAACCAGCTTTCACAAACATCTGGGCATCTTGTCTTAGTTTTTCACGATCTTTCTGTCCTGAACCATGTACGAGCACAATACCTGGATGTTTTCCTTTTCCATTTGGCATCAATACTGTACCCTGCATTTTTGTGTTATTACTTGTGAAAGAAACATCCTTTTCTTGCCACTTATCAGGAGACGCTGCATTTGCATATGAATAAAATATGATGAAAAATAAACTTAGCAAAACAGATAAAATGGATATTTTCATAGCTTTAGATAGCAATTTCCTATTACCTAAATGTAGACTCATCTTTTTTTAATTCCTCTCTCGTTTTTCCTTTATTTTACCGAGAGAGGCATCAGATCAAAACGACCGCTAGAATGATTTACCTTTGGGACTATGGTCCTAATAATACCTAATACTTTTGGTGCTACTTGAACTTCGAATTATGTATTGTACTTTCTGTTACCTTTACTCCGTTTACTGGAAATAACTCCAAATTGTTTACGCCCCCAAGAGATAACTTGGGGGCGTATTGCTTATTCTATTCGATTTTATGTATCTCTATTTATCTTTACTGATCAAGTACACGGAGCAGAAACTCGATCATCGTCTCCATCCCAAATGGGATAGCGATCTCATTGAACTCTGCGTTCCGACTATGCAGACTTGTGATCGGACGATCAGGAAATCCTACTCCCTGACGAACAATCAGCATTCGACTATACAGCTTTGCATAAGCAAAGTCCTCTCCACCATTGGACAGTGGTGCTTCTTCGCACATTTCGCCACCATAGCGATCTGTAACGACTGTCGAGAACAGATCCACCAAGTGCTCATCGCAATAACTAGCGGGGTATCCTTCCTCGATTGTCACGCGCACTTGGTAACTAGGGTAGTGTGTAAGGAACTTGGACGGAAGCTCACGAACGAGCATGTGAAGAACATCACGAACAGCAGGATCGTGACACCTGATACTACCATTAAAAATAGCATGATCAGAAATCACATTCACTGCGGTATGATGATCTGGATTTTCCACATCCACTTCTCCACAGAGCGACTTGGTGATCACTGCGCAAAACTTGGATGCAGTAAGACCAAGTGACTCTACCCATGTATACAGATCAGGGTAGATGTCCTTCCAATAGGGACGAAGTCCACCATTGAAAATCTGATGGAACATCAACTGAAGCTCAGCTGAGATAGGAAGCGGATTCCTTGCCTTGTCCGGGTGACCAGAATGCCCGCTCTTTCCAATAACACGTACACGGAAGGTGTCAAAGCTAGCTGTGATCGGTCCCTTTCTTACAGCAAACTTACCTGCAGGAAGATCGGGATACACATGATACATCACAGCTGCATCATAACGATCACCAAGATCGTTGACCATGTAGGCCATCATATCCTTACAGCCGCCTGGCGGCAGTTCCTCTGCCGGCTGGAACATCACTGTCACGGTTCCATGGAACTTATCTCTATTCTGATGGAACCAGAGCATGATCACAAATGCCTGTGCTGTGTGAATGTGGTGACCACAACCGTGAAAAGCGTTGCGGAATTCCTCATCCACATCGACATCTTCCCTAGGGCGAATAGGCAGAGCATCCATGTCTCCGCGGAACAAAACGGAAACTCCAGGCTTATCCTTACCTTCCTTTTCTCCAACTATCTGGACCCTTAGGCCATATGTACGGCCATTCTCTACAGGAATTCGAGTAAACGGAATTCCGCGTTCCTCGAGAAGTCCCTCTAGAAATGGAAGCGTCCACTTCTTCTCGTCAAACGACTTACAAGGATGACGATACATCTCGTGACTAATGTATTCTGCCAAAGCTATATCACTCGGCGAAATATAGGAAATCATTTTTTCTCCTGAGAGGTAGAAATGAAACAGAACAAACAATATTATAATCTTATTTTTCCCTATTTTCAAATAAATGAGAGACAGAAAATTGGGTAGTTTTTTCAACCACCCTATTTCTTCGACTAAAATGCTGGTACTACTGAACCCTTATATTTATCCTGAATAAATTTTTTCACGTCAGGAGAGTTTAACACTTTTGCTAGTTTTTGAACCCGTTCATCTTTTTCTTTGCCTTTTTTCGTTGCAAGTACATTTACATAAGGAGATTTAGAATCCTCAATAAAGACAGCATCTTTTGTAGGGTTTAATTTTGCTTGCAAGGCATAGTTTGTATTGATGATAGCAAGATCAACTTGATCCAAAACTCTTGGTAACATCGCAGCTTCTAGTGGCTTGATCTCAATCTTTTTAGGGTTGGAAACAATATTTTTCGCTGTTTTTTCTCCTTCCCGATTGTCTAGTTTTATCACACCATTTGCATCAAGCAACAATAAGGAACGGGTAATTTCTGATGTTGCATTCGGAACTGCGACTGTTGCCCCATTTTTGATTTGGGATTTGTCTTTGATTTTTTGGGAATACGCACCCATTGGTTCAATGTGAACTCCCGTTACTTTTACCAAATGGAATCCATTTTCTTTGTTGGTTGTTTCCATCCAAGGGATGTGTTGAAAGAAGTTAGCATCGATTTGTCCTTCTTCAACAGAACGATTGGGAAGTACATAATCTTGAAATACTTGTACTTGAAGGTCAACTCCCTGTTTTAGCAAAAGCGGCTTTACATAATTTAAAATTTCAGCGTGAGGCACTTGTGTAGCTCCTACTTTTAAAACCTGTGATCCTGTTTCTTTGCTAATATCATTATTTCCACATGCCGATAATACAAATGCGAATAGTAAAGATAAACCAAGCAATAAACCTTTTTTCATCCAATATTCACCTCTTATGATTGTAAGTTACGTTTATCTAAGCGACGGGCAATAAAATCCCCGATCCATTGAACACCTTGCACGAGTACAACAAGTAGTATTCCACAAACAAACATCATCTTTTCATCAAACATTTGGAACCCGTAACGAAGTGCCAAGTCACCAAGTCCACCGCCGCCAACCATACCCGCCATCGCAGAGTAGCTGATCAAACTGACACAGGATACGGTTAACCCAGAGACGATAGCAGGCATCGCTTCTGGTAAATAAACCCGCCATACAATCGTTAATGGACTTGCCCCCATCGCTTCGGCTGCTTCTACTACCCCACGATCAATCTCACGAATAGCAGTCTCCACCATCCGGGCAAAAAATGGTGCAGCACCTGCAATCAAGGGAATGGTAGCAGCTGTTGTGCCAAGCGATGTACCTAAAATCCATTTGGTAACGGGAAAGAGAAATAAAATAAGGACAATAAATGGTACTGCACGGAAAATATTAATGATAAAACCAAGAATTTTTTGCAACCAAGTGACTTCCCAAAATTGTCCACGATCCGTGATAACTAATAAGATACCTAATGGTACTCCAATGAGTGCAGAAAAAAATGTAGCAATAGCCACCATCAATAATGTTTCTTGTGTTCCCTGTAAAATCAAGGCCCAATCCAAACTAGGAGACAATGCGGTTCCCTCCTTCGCTGCTTGTTAATCCCAAAAATGACTTGGTAACAGGATGCCCTGGATGAGCAAAAACTTCAGCAACATCGCCAGTCTCTACAATCTGGCCAGCCTCCAGTACCGCAACTTGTGAGCAAACTTTTTTCACCACAGACATTTCGTGCGTGATAAAGACAAAGGTAATACCAGTTTCTCGATTAATCTCTTGGATTAGATGAAGGATGGAATCCGTTGTCGCTGGGTCCAGTGCAGATGTCGCTTCATCACAAAGTACAATCTCAGGATGATTTGCAAGCGCTCTGGCAATCCCAACTCTTTGTTTTTGACCGCCACTGAGTTGAGAAGGATAGGAATTTCGCTTCTCTGTCAAGCCAACACGTTCCAACAACTCTTCTACACGCATTTTGATTTCTGCATTCTTTTTTCCTACGATTTGCAGTGGAAAAGCAATGTTCTCATACACGGTTCGAGAGGTAAGCAGGTTAAAATGCTGAAAAATCATCCCGATTTTACTTCGAAGTTTCCGAAGCTCAATCTTACTCAGATGAGCTAAGTCCTTTCCTTTGATGAAAACTTCGCCTTCTGTTGGTTGTTCCAAACCATTTATCATTCGAAGCAGTGTACTTTTTCCTGCTCCGCTATGACCGATAATCCCAAGCATTTCTCCTGTCTGTACAGTGACAGACACACGATCTAAGGCTGTTACTTCAGCAAATCGTTTGGAGACGTTTTGCAACTGGATTAAACTCAATTTCAAAGCACCTCCTAAAATAATAAAAACCCTTTCTGCACACTGATGCAAAAAGGGATATATTTTCATATCGCCTTCTCTCATCTGTCAGAACCAAAAAATTCTGTAGGAATTGGCACCTTTCCTCATTTGGATGGTTGCCGAGGTATCGTAGGGCCTGTCCCTCCACCTCTCTGGATAAGAGAACTACATATCAAGTTAATGATATTATACTTTATAAAAATATAAATATCAACATGGAAATTCATATATGAAATTATTTATTTCTTCGGTAGTCATTTGGTCGTTTTTGACAATCACCTAATAACGTATAGTAAAAATATACATTTCGAATACTCTCCTACGATGCAAAAAACCATAACCAATAAAACTTCAGTATACTCCCTTTTATCTCGATTTTAGAGATGTTGCAATAAAACAATAAATATACTGGCATCATAAATCTCACACCAATCAATTAAATGTACGATATATCAAGTTTAATGGAGAATGTGATTACTGTACAAAAATTGCTGAAGTTCCTGATTAGTACTTTTCTATCAATCTCTCCGAAAGAATACTCCCACTTCAAGCATGAGCTAAGTGGGTGGTGAATGCCGTTCGGCGTTAGCCAAAAAAAATGTTCAGAATTTTCCTTCTCCTTTGATTGTATTATCGATTAATTGCCGTAGGGACTACTGTATGAGCTTGGTTCATTTCCTTGGATACCGACCCAAGATATTCCCCGCCTCTTGCGTTAGCATAGGTGGAGGGAGGGTTCAATTCTGCATATGAGTGAAACAGTTGAAGTAAAACCGAGTTCATTTATTGGGATTCTATAAAGTAAATATTCAAAAATATAGTGTAAGTATCATATGCCAAAGTGAAGTAGAGATGAAAAATCTATCAAGCATGCCGATACGGCAAGGATTGGATATATCTATATATACAACAGCTTGTCCTCCACTATTTTTTGTAAAGGACAAGCTGTTTGCTTATGCGCGAAGGGAACTATGCCAGTTCTTCAAATCAACTCCATAAGCCCAATGTTCTGTCAATGTCTTTATTACCATTCCCATCATTTGTCCATTAAAACCAAATTTCATAGGCTGGACAGCAAGAACTTCATGCGCTGCATCCATGGCAACCTCTGACAGCTTTTTCTGGGAATCCATCCGCTCTTCGATCAAATTAGCCCACTGCGCAGCAAAATCAACAATAATCGTACCTAGCATGGCTCTTTCCTAGCTGCTTCCTTGAGATCATGCCACTTCTTCGGATCGAGCAGAAGCATTACAAGCTCCCTTTATCTTTGACAGAACTTTATTATTTTATGGATAATCCATATTTATTTCAACTGTATCGGTGCTAAAGAGTTATGCCTCAGTCAATTAAACGATCTATTGAATATATACTCAATCAAAATTGGACTTATTCGACGAGTGGCTCCGTGACCACCATGAATTGGTCGTTCCAGCAAATCACCACGTGATCTAAACCGAAGTAAACCTCACCCATAGACAAGCTCTTTCCAGAACCGGCGGAAGCCGATCATGCACTGCTTCTTTCCCTGCTGCTGGCACAGCTTCCCGAACCGGATCTGGACCGGAGCCTCTATGCTGCATCTTGGCCATTGTAACCTTCTTCCTTTATGGTAGCATCAACTGTAACTTTACGATAACACTATGCCAAAAAACTTGTGGATTTTGAAATAATCAATCGTTAGTTTGTAACAATGCTAAAGGATATTACCCCAACATTACAGTTCATTTACATTTCCCTCCAATTCCTTTAAAACGGCTTCTTTTTGATTATAATAAAGACATCAAATCAAAACGGAGGTGTCTTTGATGCAATACACAGTGGTAGGTAAGTTTTTCTGGTTAGGAGTTATGAACGCAGTGTTGTTTAGTATTCCGATGTGGGGTCTTATCTACTTGGCGCTAAAAAGCATATTTTAGACCCTGTGTAAAAAATCGAGACACATAAGAAGAGCACCCATATAACGGTGCTCTTCTTATTCTTTGCCGGAGAGAAAAATTAATTTCAGATCACATCCACCGAGGTACTGAATTCCAATAAGCATCCAAAATGGTACTCTCCAAAATTCTTTCGTTTTTTATTTTTATATGAATGATAGGCATCCATATGCCTAATTTAATCTTCCCCCTGTCTCTGGAAATATATTTCCAAAGACAGGAGTTCAAATAAGAGCAGCGATCAGACGTGAGTCATTAGCTCTTGAGAAGCCCTGCTATCTTGTCCTCCGTGATCAGAAGATAGCCCGCATTTCCCAGGTCGCCAGCGAGCACCCTTTCACGGATATGATTTAACCCCTGCGCTTCAGCATCCGCTTTCGACATATTCTTCAGCTTGTCAAGAGCCTTCTCGAAATCCTTTTCCGTGTACACCTGCTTATCCTGACTCATGCTCGATCCTCTCTATTTAAGATGATAGCAATTTACTATCATACTATTTAAAATTCTACTAATAAAAGCAGTCGAATTCAAGAAAAACAAAATAAGATAAAAATTATAGTACATATTACTCTTTTCTATCCAAAAAAAAGCGGAGCCATTCAGCTCCACTTATTTATCTTGCTCCATCACCAGTAAATACTACTTTAATGGTACGGAAAAAGATCTTGGTATCTAATTTAAAAGACTGTTTTTGAATGTAGTACATGTCCAAATCTAATTTCTCAGCTGGGGTCATTTCATAGCCACCGTTTACTTGTGCCCAACCTGTAAGACCAGGTTTTACCAATAGACGATTTTTAAAACCAGGGATTTCTTTGTCAAATTGCTCAGTGAATACAGGACGTTCTGGACGAGGACCGATAAGGCTCATCTGTCCACTCAAAACATTAAACAGTTGAGGCAACTCGTCAATCCGCGTTTTGCGAATAAAACTTCCTACTTGAGTGACACGTGCATCATTCTTTGAAGCCCACTGCGGACCGTTCTTCTCAGCATCATTACGCATTGATCTTAATTTCCATACATTAAATAGTTTACCGTTTTTCCCAACTCGTTCTTGTTTATAGAAGATCGAACCAGGTGACTCAAGTTTAATCGCAATCGCAGTGACGAGAAGCACTGGCAATGTGACAACCAATAGCAAAAGGGAAAACATAAGTTCAAAGGATCGTTTCATTATAGGGTAAACGACCCCTTTGGCACTCATATTTCCAAATAACATTTGGGATTGGTTATTCACCATTACTTTGGAACGCATCTCTTCACCACTCCTACTTTATATATATGTCCAATTTCATCTCTTTTCATTACGAAAGTAACACGAATGTTACAGGAATGTTTCATGACTTGTAACTTAGTATAAGTCAGATGTAATAAAAGCACAAGAGGTTATTTGTTACAATATTTTTGTGGAATGTTGTCCAAGGTAATAGTGATATGTTTTCTGCAATCCATCTGCCAATGAGATGATGGGAGCCCAGTTTAATCCGGTCTTTGCTTTCTCTACCGTAAAATAACTATGCTTGATATCCCCAAGTCTTTCCGATTCATAAATAGTCTCTAATGAATAGCCACTTATTTGTTGCAGCTTCTCAACTAGCTGATTTAGCGTTGTATGTATACCTGTTCCAATATTAAACACTTCATTATCCCCTGCTTCTAAAGCGGCAACATTTGCCTTGGCTACATCTTCCACATATATATAATCTCTTGTTTGTTCTCCATCACCAAAAATGAGAAATGCATTCTGGTCAATTGCCTTATCAATAAAAATAGAGATAACTCCGCCCTCACCTTTTGGATCTTGGCGAATTCCGTATACATTTGCATAGCGCAAAATCGTGTATTTCAATCCATATAACTCTTCATACACACGTAAATATTGCTCTGGTGTATACTTGGAGATGCCATACCCAGAGAGAGGTCCAACCGGGTGTTTTTCATCTATTGGAACATATTGTGGATCACCGTAAACAGCAGCAGAAGAAGCGTAAATAAATTTCTTTACTCCATGAAGCCGTGCCGCCTCTAGCAAGTTAATCGTACCTAAAATATTCATATGAGCATCATAAACTGGTTCCAAAACAGAAGTTTGCACAACAGTTTGAGCGGCCTGGTGAATGACAATATCTGGTTTCTCTTGTTCAAATACATCTCGGATCTTGGCATTTTCCATATCTATACGATAAAATGCTGCCTCTGGATGTAGATTAGTCTCTTTTCCAGTAGACATGTTATCAACAATTACCACTTGATGACCCTTAGCAAATAATTGATCTACTATATGAGAACCAATAAATCCAGCTCCACCTGTAACGAGTACCTTCATCTCTATCACTCCTCTCTTATAAAAATGGGAACAAGTCATTTGTCTTGTTCCCTTCACTTGTATTACCCTTGGTTTTCCAATTTTTCTCTGTCTGGTACTTCACGCAAGGTACGCGCAGGAACACCAACATATACTTTTGCTGCTTCTGTATCTTTGTTAACCAATGCACCTGCGGCAATAAAGCTCTCTTCCTCAATGGTGATTCCTGGCAATAAGATAGAGGCTCCTCCAACTCGCGCACCTTTTTTAATTAGTGGACCACGAACCAATTTAAATCGTTCTTTGGTACGACCCATAAAATTGTCATTTGTTGTGGTTACAGTAGGTGCTATAAATACTCGTTCTTCAATGGTTGTATAAGCAGTGATATATGCGTTGGTTTGAATCTTGGTGTAAGAACCGATCTCTACCTGATTCTCCACTGCAACACCACGCCCTACGACAACATTGTTTCCAATCGTAACTTTTTCTCGAATGGATGCTTGATCCCCGACCATTACTTCTTTGCCAAGGGTACTTCCTCGATACAATACCGTATTAGCTCCAAGTGTTGTCCCCTCACCGATCTGTAGTGCTGGTAAGCTAGCCTCCACCTTTACAGTTGAAGCCTTAGCTGGTCTAGGCCAACGCCCTACTACGCAATTGTCGGAAATAAAAACATGAGAGCCGATAACCGTATCTGCATGAATGGTAACATTGTTTCCAATTGTGACATTGTCCCCAATAACAGCACCTTCTTCGATAACTGAGAAGTAACCGATCGTGACATTTTGCCCCAATTTTACTGTGTCATGAATGTAATGTTTCATCGGACACCTACTTTTACAGTTTTTCGTAATACGCTTTGATGCTCTTTATATCTTTCATTGCATTTCTCGTATCAAAAATAACAGAAGACATATCCCCTATTTGTTGATAGTCAAACGCAGAATGATCCGTTGTAATCAATACCAAATCTGCTTCTTTCAGTTTTTCTTCTGTTAAAGCAACCGTTTCATAATTTTTATTGTCTAAACGGAAAGAAGAAATATGTGGATCTACCAACTCAAAGTTTGCTTCATAGCTTTCTAACAACTTAATAATTTCCATCACAGGTGATTCACGATAGTCATCGATATCTTTCTTGTAAGCAACACCGAGTACCAACACTTTTGCACCGCTGAGTGATTTTTGGTAACGATTTAAAATCTTCATTGTGCGGTCTACAACAAAGTTTGGCATTTCGTTATTAATCTCACCAGCCACTTCGATCAGGCGGGTATGGTAGTTATATTCACGAGCTTTCCAAGTGAGATAAAAAGGATCGATCGGAATACAGTGACCCCCTAAACCTGGACCAGGATAAAACGCCATAAAACCATAAGGTTTTGTTTTTGCTGCTTCGATAACTTCCCACAAATCAATTCCCATCTTGTTACAAAGAATTGCCATTTCGTTCGCAAGCCCGATGTTAATATTACGGAAAGTATTTTCTAAGATCTTCTCCATCTCCGCAATTTTAGGGCTGGAAACTTCGTGAACATCTCCTTCCAAAACGCTGCGGTACATGGCAGCAGCTACTTTGGTACAGGTTGGAGATACTCCGCCTACTACTTTTGGAGTGTTTTTCGTGTTAAATGTTTTGTTACCTGGATCTACACGCTCAGGTGAATAAGCTAAGTAAAAATCTTCTCCTACTTTTAATCCAGTACCTTCAAGAATAGGTTGCAAAACTTCTTCTGTTGTTCCTGGATAGGTGGTACTTTCTAGAACAACAAGCATATTTGGATGAAGAAACTTGGCAATTTCCTTACCTGATGCTTCCACATAAGTGGTATCAGGTTGTTGATATTTATCAAGTGGTGTAGGCACACAAATGGCAACTGCATCTACTTCGGCAATTTTGGAGTAATCGACCGTAGCGCTCAGTTGACCAGATTGAATAATCTGTTTCAACTCTTCATCTACGACATCCCCAATATAGTTAATTCCATCATTAACCATATCTACTCGTTTTTGTTGAACATCAAAACCAATTACTTTATATCCAGCTTTTGCTTTTTCGACAGCGAGGGGAAGACCCACATAACCGAGTCCTACAACCCCAATCACTGCATTTTTTGACTCAATTTTCTCGAGCAAACTACCCACGAGCGATCATTCCTTTACTCAAAATAATTACGTACAACCGCAACAATGTGATCGATGGTTTCTTCTGACAACTCTGGATAAAGAGGGAGTGCAAATATTTTCTGGGAAATAGTTTCAGCGTTTGGCATATCTCCCTTTTTGTACCCTAAATCTTTATAGACTTCTTGTAAGTGAAGTGGTAATGGATAATAAATACCGGATGCAATGCCATTCTCTTTCAAATGAGCCATCAAGCCCTCACGGTCTTCTGTTTGCACATTGTACAAATGATAAATATGTTTCCGGTCCTCTGCATGAAAAGGAGTTACTACTGGGAGTTCCGCAAGCTTTTTATTGTAATAAGCTGCTTTTTCTGCGCGAGCATTATTCCAATCGTCCAAATGACGCAATTTAATTCGGAGAGCTGCAGCTTGAATTTCATCCAAGCGACTATTATAACCAATCATGCTGTGATAATATTTCGGGCTACTTCCATGTACACGTAAAATACGCAGTTTTGCTGCCAGTTCATCATCATTGGTAACGATCATTCCGCCATCCCCATACCCACCAAGGTTTTTGGTCGGGAAGAAGGAAAATGTCGCTGCATGTCCCCAAGAACCGATTCTTTTTCCTTTGTACTCAGAACCAATAGCTTGAGCTGCATCTTCCAACACAAAGATATCATGCTGATCTGCAAGTTCCATAATTTCATCCATCTGAGCTGGTTGCCCAAAAATATGAACAGGGATAATTGCTTTGGTTTTTGGTGTAATAGCCTTTTTCAGTTGTTCTACATCGAGGTTATATGTTTTTGGATCAATGTCTACAAATACTGGTGTGGCTTTTAACTGTGAAACAACTTCAGCAGATGCAAAGAAGGTAAAAGGTGTAGTAATTACTTCATCTCCTGCTTTCACACCAGCAGCATCCAATGCCAATTGAAGTGCATCTGTACCATTACCAACTCCAATTGCATGTTTTACACCACAATACTCAGCTATTTCAGCTTCTAATGCTTTTGTTTCTGGTCCTAAAATGTAATGTCCACTTTCTAACACACGATCTATTGCATCACGTACTTCGTTTCGAATACCTTTATATTGTTGGGTTAGATCAAGTAAAGGAATTTTATTCATTTATCTAGTAGCTCCTTCATGGGATTTTAGTAAATCATCCATACGCACAGGTTTCCCTGTTTCTGCCGATTGTTGACAAGCTATAACAAATGCCAATGCTTCTCTACCTTCTTTTCCAGAGACAACAGGAATGTAATCTTGAGCGATAGCATTCGTCATATCTTGGATAATACATTCATGTCCTGGAATCCCAAATGGATCTTGCGCAATTTGCTCAATTGTTTGTTGTTTTTCTTCTTCTGTAAGCCCAGCGAAATCCCAAGTTTTTATCCAGTTTGCATTAGGGCCGCTAATCGTGGCAGTTCCCGTTTCTCCAAAAATAGAGAGGGACTCTTCTAGGTTTTTGGGATAAATGGTGACAGCTGCTTCTAACACTCCCAATGCTCCACTTTTAAAGCGAATAACAGATAAAGATGTGTCCTCAGCTTCAATATCTCGAATACGTGTTGCATTGTAAGAACTTACTTCTTCAATATCCCCCATCATCCAAAGCATGAGGTCCATATTATGAATTGCTTGATTCATCAATACTCCGCCATCCATCGCTTTGGTTCCACGCCATGGAGCCTGATCATAGTAAGCCTGATTTCGGTTCCATCGTACCGTAGCATTAGCATGTCCAATTTTCCCAAAGGAGCCTTTATCTAACTGCTTTCTAAGCTCAATAATTGCGGGTCGGAATCGATTCGGATGGATAACTGCCATTTTTACATTGTTTTTTTCGCATGCTTCTATCATTGCATTTGCGTCTTCGAGTGTAAGTGCCATTGGCTTTTCCACTACAACATGTTTTTTTGCTTCTGCAACTTGAATAGTTAGTACTTTATGTAGTCCACTTGGGGTACAAATGGAAACAACATCTACTAGGTCAGCTTGTAACATATCTTGTAAATCCAAAAAACCTTGGACGCCGTCTGTAACAAATTCCTGTAAACGTTCTTCATTGGTATCGCACACAGCAGTCAATACCGCTCCATCCACGTTCGCAATCGCTTGCACGTGTTTTTTAGCAATGTGACCGCAACCTACTATTCCATAGCGGATCAATTTATTTCCCTCTTTCCAAGCAGCATTAATATTACAACAACATTACAACCAATGTAACATAAATGAAATGTTTTTGGTATAGTTGCAAAAAAAAGACACACTTATTTTTGTGATTTCCTATGTATTACGAATTTGTATTAGTATCTCCGTCCATGATGGCAAACATGATTTCTCCATCAGCGACTACCTTATCGCCTACGCGGGCAACTGCATTTCCTTTACCCATTTTCCCACGAAGGCGAGTCATTTCAACTTCTAAGTGAAGAACATCACCAGGTTTTACTTGGCCACGAAAACGCACTCGGTCAATGCCTGCAAAAAAGGCTATTTTCCCTTTATACTCTTCTAGTACCAGAATAGAGCAAGCTCCCACTTGAGCCAATGCTTCCACAATTAAAACACCTGGCATTACAGGGTACTCAGGAAAATGACCTTGAAAAAAGGACTCGTTCATCGTAACATTTTTGATTCCAACAGCTTTTTTCGCTGGAATTACCTCTATGATTTTATCAATCAATAAAAAAGGGTAGCGATGAGGTATTACCTCTTGAATCTTGTTAATATCCCATTCCATTAAAATACCACTCCTATCTTTCTCCAATCACACTCCGCTACAGTTTAGCACACGTAACCAAGCATGACGAGCTAGGGCCATTATGGAGAATCATTTTTATTTGCCGATCGAATTAGTACAAAGTAAATGAGTGTTGTTAAGTAGGACAGACCAATGACAAACCAAAGGAATGTTTGTGCACCAGTAACAGAGAAAAGCAATGCAAACAGAGCCACATAAAAAAGAACGGTGGTCAATTTGCCCATTACATTGGCAGGGATTGTTTTCTTCCCTTTTAAGTGGAATAAAGTGGAATAGAGAATCATGGAAATATCACGCAAAAAGACAGCGAATGCTGCCCATAAACTAATTTTATGTGTAATCAGAAGTGACAAAAATACTGCGATAATCATTAATTTATCCGCTAAGGGATCAAGAAGACTTCCTATTTCTGTTATCAAATTATAACGCCTAGCTAAGTATCCATCCACCACATCCGTTATCCCTGCAAGTAAAATGATCGCTACAGACCAATACAATTTACTTGGTGCATCAGAAAAATACACGATTAGATAGGTAGGGACTAAGAAAAAGCGAAAAATAGTAAGGATATTTGGCACGTTTATCATCTAAGACCCTCCAGCCTACCACAAAGAATCCCGTCTTTGTGGCAATTCACACAGACGGGTTTTTTTAGCTATAAATTAAATTATAAACATGAATCCACATACTTATATCGAATATATCGCCCACCGGCTGACCGCCAACTACCGCGTGACCAATAATCAAACTAACAAATAAAACAATAACCAAGAGTGCAGGTAATCCAACAATCCAAATCGTTCGCTTTAGCCATCTATTATTAGAACGATCTTCTAATTCATCATTTTCTTCATCGTCCACTTCATCTTCAAATTTGTTATATGGCCGATGACTGTGCTCCTGCTGAGAAATAGTGTGGAGTTCTTCTTCTAGCTTTTGCGGATTTAACGCATTCAATTCCTGTTCGATAGCTTTTAATTGTTCTGCATCAAATTCATATGTTTTAAAATCGATTGGGGTAAGTGTATCCTCTATGTTTGCTAGTGGGTCTTTTTTCTTGTCTTTCTGGTTTTCTTTTTCATCATGAGAGGAGATGTGTGACTCCTGTTCTTTTTCTACTTCTAACAATGTAGCAGATATTTCCGAGTGAACACTATTTTTTTCAGAAGTGTTTTCCTTGTTATCCTTTTTTTCGTTACTATCTTTATCGGTTAGTTCTTTTTCTTTCTCTTGCTGTTCTTTCTCTTGCTGTTCTCTCTCTTGCTGTTCCTTACTCCACTTTAGTTCCCCTACTGGTAAACGAGTTTCCTCTTGCTCTTCTTTTACTTCCGTTTTCTTTATATCCTTTTTATCTTCTGATTGACTCATCTGATATACCTCTCCAATTTACAAATAAGCTTGTCCATGATATTTACCTAACAAAAATATAACAAAGCATCCCTTCATTCGTCTACTAACACCCGTGAATATTGTATTATATATTCTACTTACAATGTCTTCCAAAAACTTTTCCAACCTCTGCTCCGTTGGATGCTTATAGTGGGTTGTCAAATATTTTACCATATAATTAGAAGGTCGGAGAGAAGATGATTATGTAAATTTTGAATACAACCGACCTTCTTAATTGTGAATATATTATTTATATAGATATGCGGGCAACTTCTTTGTTTCCAGCTTTTCTTTTATACTTTATTTTGGTTGCTTCTCCACCACGTAAGTGTCTTATTGATTTATGATATTCTAAAATTTCTTTCACTTCATTTGCTAAATCGGCATTTATCTCTGGCAATCTCTCTGTTAAATCTTTATGAACAGTACTTTTGGAAACTCCAAATTCTTTTGCTATAACCCTAACTGTACTCTTGGTCTCTACAAAATATTGACCAATTTTTATGGTTCGCTCTTTTATATAGTCGTGCAACTCCCCTCTCCTCCTTTCTGCTTGTTTGATACATTATATGAAGCGTACAACCGGTTATGCTGGTACAAGCAGGAAAGAAAAGCTCAAGCTTTCACGTAACGTCTGAACTTGGCGGTAGGACATGAAAAAACGCCCTTTGCTGCAAGGGCGTTTTCCTATTTTACGTAATCATTTGGGTTTAAAGCTTGATTATTTTTTCGAACTTCAAAATGTAAATGGATACCTTCATTTTTTTCAAATTGATTTTGTCCAGCTTCTGCAATCACATCACCTTTCACCACTGCTTGGTTTAGGCTCACTCTTACATTGGAGAGACTTTGGTAGACAGTTGTCAATCCATTTTCGTGTTTTATTTCCACTACTTGACCCAAAACTGGATTCTTTTCCACACGAACAACTTTTCCAGAAGCACTAGCGACTACATCAAATGGCTTTCCATTTTTTCTTGCAAAATCAATACCTGTATGAGGCCAGTACGTATCCGCGTATTTTACTAATGCACTCTCTTTTGCTGCATCAGTAGCATTTGCATCGTAGAAATCCATTACTTTGGCAACTGTGGGATCACTGGTTATGGGTAGAGAAATCTGTTTTAAATTATCAGTTGGTACTTCTTCTACAGGTAAAACCGTATCCACATCAGGATTGGACGTACGTGTTACATCTTGTTGTTTCGTAGATTGATACCACCATGCCATCCCTAAAACACACACTGCAACTGTCATATAAATTGCAGGAAAAAACCATTTTTTATCTAGTAGTTGATTTGATTTGTTTGATTTTTGGTTTTTGTTATCATCCAGAAAAGAAACTTTGTTTTTTGGTTCTTCTGGTTTCATAATCTGATCACCTCTTAGTGACCAGTGTCGACGCTTCTCGTTCGCTTTATACCTGAATTGGTAAATTTTGTACAACATTTGGTATTTTTTTTAGAGCGATATTGCTTCGTTTTGGAAAAAAGTCTATGATGAATTTACATAGTGTCTCCAACCGGATGGAGCACTGTCTCCATCCAGAAAGCAGGTCCTAAATGGCTGTCAAGATTGCCAAGCCCAAGCCTTCGGCTTCGGCTTCTGTGGTCAACGGCAAGGTTCAGATCACCGCCAGCGTTTACGGGAAGAGTAACACCCAGAGCTTCCCGGCGAAGAGTGACCGCTACCCTGTCCCGGTCGGTGACTACTACGTGTACGTCACTGTCGAGGTCAGCGGCAGTAAGGCCACGGTCACGAAGACTGAGTTCTGAGCCTCGATGACCTCGTCTTTCTGAGGTGGAGCCCTGCTGTAGGTTTTTCTCAACTACAGCAGGGCCAACGATCAACAATTCAATAAAAAATAGATGCATGAAAAACAAAAACTAGTTTCCGATATGGGAACTAGTTTTTTTATGTACCCGATGGTATGGAAAAATTTATATATACTTCTCTACTATCCTAGAGGGAACCATAATGGCAAACATACACAGGAGTAGACACATGAAACCCTTTCAACCGGACTTGGTTTACTTTGAACCAGCAGCTTTGGATTACCCCCTTGGAAAAGAGCTGTACGAAAAATACAAACACACAAGTATCCCTGTGGAGATGACTACCTCACACAATCGAATTACGAGTTTACCTGGAGATACCGAACTTGAAAAATATCGAATTGCAAAGCGTACGCTAGTTGTTGGAATTCGCAAAACACTCACTTTTGATACTTCTAAACCATCTGCTGAATATGCGATCCCACTAGCCACTGGCTGCATGGGACACTGTCACTACTGCTACTTGCAAACAACGATGGGCGCACGTCCTTATGTACGTGCTTATGTCAATTTAGATGATATTTTTCAAGCAACCGACAAATATATCGCAGAAAGATCTCCTGAGGTAACGAGATTTGAAGCAGCTTGTACTTCCGATCCAGTAGGGATTGAACATATCACTGGGTCACTGAAAAAAGCCATTGAATTTATGGGAGAACGAGAGCTGGGCAGACTGCGTTTTGTAACCAAATATGCCAATGTCGACAGCTTACTTGATGCCAAACATAATGGACATACGAGATTTCGTTTTAGTGTAAATGCCGATTACGTTGTCAAAAACTTTGAACCAGCGACATCTCCCTTAGCAGATCGGATCGAAGCTGCTGGTAAAGTAGCTAGAGCTGGATATCCATTGGGTTTTATCATTGCACCTATCATGATTTTTGACGGTTGGGAAGATCAATATGCAGATCTCATTCATAAACTCCATGACACCTTACCTCATGTTGATGACCTTACGTTTGAGCTGATCACCCATCGATTTACCAAAACAGCAAAAAACATTATCGAGAAACGCTATCCAAAAACAAAGTTAGAAATGAACGAAGAAGAACGGAAGAAAAAGTGGGGGCGTTATGGTCGGACCAAATATGTTTATCAAGATGTACATATGGAGGCCATTCGCGTACATATGAAGACATTAGTGGAACAGTACTTTCCACAAGCTGAGATCAGTTATTTAACTTAGAAAATATAAGTGGGGGACTGCCACAGCTCTTTGCCATGACAGTCCCTTTTCCAACAAGAGATAGAACCTTAAGCTATTCGAAGATCGTCCCGGCTCTTCATCTGCTCATTTTCTACTAGCTTCTCTACAGTCCGCATTACATCTTCTGCTACATAGAGGATAGTATCTTTTTGTTCATCTGGGAGACGGTGAACTACACCATCCCTAGCATAAGCAGGCATCGGTGTCTGCGGGATCTCGTTGCCATCCTTATCGTGGAGGATCTTCTCTGTTGTATTCAGTTCCTTAACCATGAGGCCTTCTTTTCTAGTTATCTCGGATAAATTCTTTCTGATTATAGAAGAAATATAAATCTATTTCAACTAATTCTTTATATTTTTAATTTGCACTTTCTGGTAATAGTGAGCAATTATCTCCTCTGCTGTTTTCCCCTGTTTTGCCAACAAATTAGCTCCCCATTGACTCATACCCACCCCATGGCCAAACCCATATGTAGTAAACGTAATTCGACTGCCTCTTTGCTTCCAAGAAAAATCAGAGGATGCCAATCCTAGAGCTTCTCTTACTTGTCTACCTGTGAAAACACGATCCCCTATTTTGATTTGTAAAATACGTTTTCCAATAGTTTTATTAATAATTTTTATACTCCCTGATTTGGATAAAGCAGTTGCAGACAATTTTTGACCTGTATACTTTTCCAGCTTGTTTACGATCGAGACGATTGATAACGTCTTTGTCTTGATAAATTTAGGGGATTGTTTATCCCATGCGGAAGAAACACTGCGTAAATAGGGATAAGGTTGTTTAAAATAATCCTCGGAATTTTCTGTATAGCCATTGCTAGTAGAGAAAAAAGCAGCATAGATTGGCTTATTCTGATATGTGATGATTTTTCCATTTGTCGATCTTACCGCTGTATTTACTTTGGCTAAATTTTGTTGGTATTGTATTCCCCACTTCTTTTTCAGCATCTCGTCTGTGGCATAGACTTGATCTTTTACTGTCCCTGTTACGGTGGCTTGATTGTTTTTTACACGACTATAAATATAGGTACGAGCAGCCATTGCTTGAGCCCGAAGGGATTCCAATTCAAAGTCAGCAGGCATTTCTGCAGCCACTACTCCTCGAACATACGCTTCCAAAGGGACAGTAATAGTTGTCTGCTGGTTTGAAAACGCGACTCTTACTTTTATATTGGATTGTTCTGTAGCATCTTTTTTATTACGTGAAGACAATGCATCTACGAACACGCCTGAATTCTGAAAGTCTACTAACACTACTGGGATTAACACAATGCAAAGGGGAAGCACCAAAAAAAGAGTGCAAAGCAGTCCAAGCTTTCTACAATTCTGTGACAAACAAAAACCTCCTAATAAAGGAATCGTTCTCTCATTCTATTAGGAGCATTAGTAGATTAGAACTATTAGCTGATTAGAGACAACATATAGAAAAACCGCCTATATCGTGATAATATAAGGCGGTTTTGTACCAACTAATAAATTATAAGATAGATAGCATGAATCTGGTTTATGCGAAAGAATGCTGCGTCGCAGAAACTTCTTCATCTGACGTAATTCGTTCGATTTTTGCCCCAAGAGCTTGTAGTTTTCCAACGATATTTACATAGCCGCGATCCACATGATGCAAACCAGAAACTTCTGTTACACCATCAGCAACTAACCCAGCTAAAATCAATGCTGCTCCAGCTCTAAGATCAGTAGACGTTACTTGTGCACCTGATAATGGATGACCACCTTCGATAACAGCTGTTCTGCCATCAATCTTAATATGTGCACTCATTCGTTTTAGCTCTTCTACATGCATAAATCGATTCTCAAAAACAGTTTCAGACATTAAGCTAGTACCATTTGCGGTTAACTGTAGTGCCATAACCTGTGATTGCAAGTCAGTTGGAAATCCAGGATAAGGGAGTGTTTTGACATCGATTGGTTTTAGTTCTCCTTCTGCACGAACTAAAATACCATCTTCACTCACCATAACTTGAACACCCATTTCCCGGAGTTTCGCAATAAGTGGGGTAAGGTGATCAGCTATCGCCCCTTCTACAAACACTTCACCTCGAGTGATTGCCGCAGCAGCCATGTAAGTCCCGGCTTCAATTCTGTCTGTAATGACGGTGTACTCTGTACCATGTAAGAAATCTACTCCATCAATGCGAATCTCATCCGTACCAGCTCCACGCACATTGGCCCCCATTGCATTAAGGAAATTAGCCAAGTCCACTATTTCTGGCTCACATGCTGCATTCTCAATCACAGTACGACCCGTCGCCAAACTAGCTGCCATCATAATATTTTGCGTAGCACCTACACTTGGGAAATCGAGATAGATACTTGCACCGTGTAAACGATCAGCTACACGACCTTCAATATGCCCGGCTTCAATCTCAAACTGAACACCCATTGCCTCTAAACCTTTCAGATGCTGGTCAATTGGACGGCTACCAATCGCACACCCACCTGGTAATGGAATTCGTGCATGTTTTTTTCTTGCCAAAAGTGGACCCATGATCAAGAACGAAGCTCTCATTTTTCGCACTAAATCATAAGGAGCTTGTGTCGTTTGGAAAGTTTGGGCATCAATGTGAACACGATCCTCACCTAGTTCTGCTTTAATCCCTAAACTAACTAACATCTCCGTAATCGTCTTCACATCGTCTAACATTGGTACTTCCAAAATCGTAATACTGCCTCTTGCTGGTAAAATAGATGCAGCTATTAATGGAAGTACCGCATTTTTAGCCCCATGTAACTTCACCTTTCCCTGCAAACGGTTTCCACCTTGTACAATAATTTTTTCCACATGTATTCCCCCCAGATGATCTAATATTCTACGGTAATGATTGGAGAACCAATCGTGACTACCAGCTTCCCAGAACGCATATCGCGATGAGTAGCTACTTGGAGGTTCATCGTCCCTCCTCGAGTTTGGATGCTTTCAGAAAACATTGGTGAGTATGCTGATATACTCACAGTTTGATCCGTTTCCATTCCTTCTATTTCTTTGGCATGTAATTGTTTTACTATGTTATGTGCTATCTTTAATGTATCAGTAGAATGTTCTATATTTCCTTGTATCGAATAATGCAAATGTGTAGGAATTTCTTGTTGGTAAAGGAATTTTTGGATTCGTTCCGCCGATTTTGGCCAATCACCTTTTGGTCGTCCATGACCTGTTACTTGTATCGCTACATATGGTTCTGAAACTTTCGCATTTGGCTGGTCGATGATCATATAGAAGGAGACCTCTAAGTTTCCCCATTTGCCTGATGCGTCGTAGCGGATACCATCTTGATCCATTTTCTTTTCCATTTTGGCAAGCGAAAGCTCATTCACCCATTGTCGCATTTTTTGTTCTGCTTGTGAAGGCGTAAACAGGTTCCTTGTTCTCCCACTATGATGAACGACATATGTTGTTGGGTTTATTTCCATGTCGTTTACAACAGTAAGGAGTCTTTGTGGTACAACTGATTCTACTTGACTGCTGCCCATTAGAAATATACTACTCAGGAGCAAAATTCCGATCCAACGCAACATAGAAAACTCTCCCTATAACCATTTTTATCCATTTTGTACGTGTCAGAGAGAGTTTATACAAATGTTGTTGTCAAAAAAGGTATTGGCTAATCATTCGCGACCAATCGAGATAATTGATAAAAAAAAGCGCTAACTGATGACCAATGATGATCGATAATATCATCATGACAATAAATGCAAACCAAGGCTCTTTTATTTTTAAAATCTCTTCGATCCGAACACGGAGTAGCACCCACCATGTAAAGGCAATCAATGTAAGAGAGAAAATGATGTTTGTGAGTGAGGAAACACCAAGTTCTGTTGCTTGCTCCATGATATGCACCCCTTATGTTCACGGTTAATACACAACATGTCTATCGTACAGTAAACAGATGAACACCGCAAAACATTTTTTGAGAGTATTCGAGAAATAGGTTAGAAATGCTAGTTATTACCATTTTACTATCAAAAAGGAGACGATGATGTTAACACCATTCCAAAAATCCAAAATAAGGAACGTTTTCCCATTCCTAAGCGTATTAGAAAAAAAAGAATGGGCAAGAGCTGAGCCTGTCATACAAGTATCTCCACCTAAAACCTGCTTTTTTACACAAAGAGACAGCAACATATATAGTATGTTTTTGCTAGGGGGTACAGCTCAGATTACGTTCATAGCAGACAATGGAAATGAAACAGTATTCCATACACTTTCGGAAGGTGAAGTTTGTGGATTACTAACATTAAGCGGACTAAGTGGAAGGGATTATCCAGGATCTATTGTTTCAGTGACAGAAGTAGAAGCATTATTCGTACGAAAACAAAGCTTTCTAAATTGGATACTTCATCACGAATCCATCCGTCATACCTTTTTTAGTGGGATATTAAATGGAATGATGAATATGAGTGATCAACTACAAAAACGTCAATTGGAGTCCATCGATATACGTTTGGTGAAAACCCTACTTCAAAGAAGCACCATCCAAGAGCCTACCATCTACCTGACTCATCACGAATTAGCTAGTGAAATAGGGACAGCTCGCGAAGTGATCAGTCGCACTTTGCAGAAGTATCGAAAAAAAGAATGGATTGAAACCGGTAGAGGTTGGGTGAGAATCAAAAAAAGAAACTCTCTAAAAAACTGTTTGGTGACTAAGTCACAGAACAATCTTGTCAAACCTCCTATTATGTAATTACAAAATAATTTTGACGTAGGAGGAACAATTCATGACAATCAAACGAAACATAGGAGAAATAGCACCCTCGTTTCAGAAGCAGGATCAATATGGAAAAACCATTCATTTGAAAAACTACCTCGGCAAAAAAGTA
Source organism: Shimazuella alba (assembly GCF_009831235.1). Taxonomy (GTDB): domain Bacteria; phylum Bacillota; class Bacilli; order Thermoactinomycetales; family Thermoactinomycetaceae; genus Shimazuella; species Shimazuella alba. Next base: position 210,186 of record NZ_WUUL01000002.1, read on the forward strand.
CTAATAGCTTTCTTTCGTAATGCTGCATGTGCTCTATGTAACTTGCAAGTACGTCAACTCATCAACCGTTATCCCTTTTGGAATGAAAAAGGATTGGAGATTATAGCTTTTTTTGAATCTCCCATAGAAAACGTACAGGCACATGTTGGCACACAACAATCCCCTTTTGCCTTAGTCGCTGATCCAAAAGCTGAAATATATGATTTGTATGGAGTAGAAACTTCAGAAGAAAAAGTACAAGGATTACTCGCTGACAAACAAACAATGAGTAGTTTAACTGCAAAAGTAGAAGCAGCTGGATTGCAACTTACCCATGAAGAAGGTTCCAATTTCCATCGTATACCTGCTGAGTTTTTAATTAATGAGAAGGGCATCATCAAAGTCGCCCATTATAATCAATCCGTCCATGATCATTTGCCTTTGAAAATAATCGATCAATTTGTAGAAAGGAATTAATAAACTCTATATGAGTAAATATAGATACAGAAAATTTCAAATGAAGATATACACGTCTTTTGTCGCTCTTTACAACAGACTCAAAAGACGTGTATAGCAAGCGGATTTGAAAAAAATGTTAGTAAATTTGCTCAACTAAAGTGACAAATAGAAAATTTCTCTCACTACTTAGTTGAAAAAAAGGAAAATTAGATATATAATAAATTTAATTATAATACGTGTCGGCCTCATTGGAGTCGAAAGTATGCGAGAGCATAGTTAGCCGACCTAAGGTCGGCACGGGACTAAACACACTCCCATTCTTGGTATTGGGACGGTAGGCTTGTAATTCGAGTCGCGAATCGAATTACAATTTGTCTACCGCCACCTTTATCGGGATGGTGTCTACCCAAGTGTTGTCCAACTTTTTCAGTTTTCTAAGGCATGCTGCTCGGCCGGCAGTCTTCCCTTACGGAGATTGAGAGAGATTGGTGCAGTGTTCGCTGAATGCTGCGCCCGTGCGAATAATGAACGACCATATAAAAAATCCTCTCCCACAAAACGGCGAGAGGATTTTGTTTTTCTGGATCCCCAATGGGCTTCACTTTTTGTAAAATTAGTTAAACCTGCATCTTTATAAACTGCTCTAATTCCTTCGTACTTGGATAGGAGATCTGTGTACCTCGTTTTGTAACACTTAACGTTGCAAAGGCTGTAGCTTTTTTTATCGCATGAAGAACATCGCCATTTTGTACAAAAAAATGAGCAAAGCACCCAATAAATGCGTCACCAGCGCCCGTTGTATCGATAGCCGCCACTTTATGTGAAGAAACAGTCTGGGATGCCTCTCTCGTTACCCACATCACTCCTTGGCTGCCCATTGTTACTATCACGTTTTTTAAACCTCTTTTAATCAGAGATAATGCAGACTCTTGGATTTGTTCTGCATTATCCACAGGCCTACCTGTTAGTATCTCTAGTTCGGATTCATTCGGAATAAAAAAATCACATTTGCATACATAGTCAAAATCTAAGTCTTTTGTCGCAGGTGCTGGGTTTAAAATAACAGGAATGCCATGTTCATTACCAAAATCAATCGCATGATAAATAGTTTGGAGTGGAATTTCCATCTGCAGCACAATAAGTGAACAAATTTTCAGTTTCTCTGCTGCTTGATCAATATCCTCAGGCAGAAGATACTGATTTGCTCCTTTAATAATCAAGATACGGTTTCTTGACTCTGGATCCACAAAAATCGGGGCAACACCACTTGATGTTCTAGGAACTTTAGTTGTAAACTCTGTATCAATTCCATAGCTTTCCAGATTTTGAATGGTATTATCTGCAAAGAGGTCATCACCAACCTTCGTTATCATCATAACTTTTGATCCCATTTTGGCAGCTGCTACAGCTTGGTTTGCCCCCTTGCCTCCACAACCTATCTCGAAATCTGGTGCCTCAAGCGTTTCTCCTTCTTTTGGCATGTGATCAATGTATGAAATGAGATCCACCATGTTAGAACCAATTACCGCTATATCCATATTTATTCCTCCCTACTTCTTTCCGGTTACAACTGTAAATGATCTTTCTTCCCCTGAACGGAGCTTGATTAGTGTTCCTGCTCTTTTCGCAGCGAGAAACCCTTCGGGGCGACATGTGGCTGGCAGTACAAACGCTCCTACTTGCTGATCACTATTATGCAATAACCACCGAGTCGCATAATTCAATTCTGCAGTTGGAAATTTAGTAAAGAAAGTAACTCCATCTGGTGAAACCATTTCAAACTCAGCTTCCTCCTGATAACGATCTAACTCATCTGCAAAAAATACGATTTCAGGATCATACAAATCTGACTGATTTAATACAGCGATTGTTTCCTCTCCACTAAATAACTTCTTATTATAATCTATCCATTTCTCAGTCGGCTTCACATGATTTGGAATCGACTCTCTAAGCATGAAAATACTCTCTGGAAAGTTTTGCTTCATTACCCCATTTTCCAGATAAGCATAGTTTGTATGGCACATATATTGAAGTGGCATCTCCATGCCAGAAAGATTTTTCACCGTCATATTCAATTGAATAAAGGATTGACTGCTAAACATTTCAACACTTGGACAAGCGAGATAATGATGTCCGAATCCCTTTATATACTCTGTCTCGCCGCAAACTCTTATGCCCTCATTGGTTATTTCAAGCCAAGCCCTGTCCATCTTGGCACATGGCATTTCTCCGTGCAACCCATGTTTATCCTCAGGTCCTGGGCATCCACCCGAGATCAATCCTGAATGAAAAGCAAAACATCCATAGGTATCTATGATTTCATCTGCCCTTTTCGGCTCTGAAAACATGTTCTTCATTTTAAGATCTACACCATCAAATTCCAAATCCCAAATCATTTGGCCCATATAAGGAAGAACAACCATTTTGCCGCGTGAGTTTATGAGCTCCAGCGCTTCTATCCCTGATGAATACCGGAATACGCTTACTGCAAATGCATTGTTTCGAAAGATGACTTTGCTGTTTTCCTTAAAAAATTCCCGTTGCAGTTCTATTATCCCTGTCATATTTGTCATCCCCTTCGCTGTTTCAAACAATCAGGCAGCCGATGCTGGCTGCCCTTACCCAAGTCAATTTCTTATTAAACTGATTCTTCTTCAACATTCTCCAATGTTTTCTGTTTCTTCATTTCTCCAAAGAAATAGAAACCAACGTAGATAAAACATGCCATCGGTACAAGAAAAGCGGTTTGCATGGAACCTAATAAATCAGATATATATCCTTGTACTGCTGGTACAACAGCTCCTCCGACAATAGACATAACGAGAACTGCTCCAGCAATCTCTGTATATCTCTTCTCTTTTACAACTCCAAGTGTTTGCGTATAGATCGTCGGCCAACATGGTCCAAACAACATGCTTACCACAACAGCTGCATACACAGCTGTCATATTTGGCACCAATACTACATAAGCAAGCAGGACGGAGCCAATAATAGAATAGCTGAACAATACCTTAGATGGTGAAAAACGAGTCATCAGGAAATTGGCGATAAACTTTCCTACAAAAAAGGCAATAAAGCTATATACCATGAACGTTGAAGCTGTACGTTCGTTGATTTCAGGATTAAGGTTGAGTGCAAGCCGAATCGTAAATGACCAGACTGTTACCTGCATTCCTACATATAAAAATTGAGCCATGATCCCTTTGCGAAAACGCCCATTTCCACCTAAATATTTCAGGGTCTGTATAATACCAGGTGATTCTTTTGAATTTTTTGTACTTTGCACCACTGGTTTACAAGCAGGGTATTTTGTAAGAATGAACAGCACCAGAATACCGATAAGGACGAAAATAATATATTTATATGGCTCAAGTGTATGTTGTAACATTTTCAGACCAAATGCATGTGCCTCTACTGGAGACATTTTTGCCATCTGCGCCTCAAGACTTGCCCCCTCTTGAAACACAAGATATTTCCCTAGCAAAATCCCTGCAATGGCACCAATCGGATAAAACGTTTGGCTGATGTTCAATCGAAGAGTAGCATACTTACGTGGTCCAATCATGGAACTGTACGTATTTGCAGCAGTCTCGAGAAAACCCAATCCAATAGCAATGGAGAAAATCGCGAACAAAAACATGGTATAGGTAGCCATATGGGAAGCTGGATAAAATAACGAGCAACCTGCAATATAGAAAAGTAATCCCGTAATAATTGCAAACTTATAATTCGTTTTCTTAATTACTATAGAAGCTGGTATGGCGATGAGAAAATATCCACCGTAAAATGCACTCTGTACTAAAGCGCTTGCAAAATCACTTAGTTCAAAAACGTGCTTAAACTGGGCGATCAAAATATCATTCAAACTTGCTGCCACCGCCCATAGCGGGAACAATAGAGACAATAAAATAAATTGAAAAACAGGGGTGCGATTCAAATATCCGTCTGGCAATTGAATGATGTTGTTGCTTTGCATTTGTAACATCCCCTTGTTGTGTGTTTTCATTTTTTAAAATGATTAGTACTGACCCTCAGCAGCTTGACCATTCATAATCTTTACCCCAGAGCTTGCACCGATGCGATTTGCACCTGCTTCTAACATGGATTTCAAATCATTCCAATCACGAATTCCACCTGATGCCTTTACACCTAATTTGTTCCCAACAACTTTGCGCATTAGTAACACATCCTTCACTGTTGCACCACCTGATCCAAATCCTGTTGACGTTTTTACAAAATCCGCACTAGCGCGCATAGAAATCTCGCAGGCTCGTACCTTCTCTTCCTCTGTGAGTAGAGATGTTTCGATAATCACCTTTACAAGCGCCTTACCGCGGGCGGCTTCTACAACTGAGCGAATATCAGCTTCTACCACTTCATCTTCGCCAGACTTTAGTAATCCAATATTCATTACCATATCTACTTCTTCTGCACCATTCTTGATTGCATCTTCTGTTTCAAAACGTTTGACAGCAGTAGTTGAGGCCCCAAGTGGAAAGCCAATAACGGTACAAACTTTCACATTACTCCCTTTCAGCTCTTCTGCTGCAACTTTTACCCAAACCGGATTTACACATACAGAAGCAAATCCGTATTCTCTTGCCTCTGCACATAGTTTTATAATCTCTTCCTGTGTTGCCTCTGGTTTTAACAGGGTGTGATCAATCATTTTTGCTGTGTCCATTTGGATATTCCTTCTTTCTTAAGGAAATGCATGGAATGAAAGCGCTATTATTTTTTTAAAAAACGGGCACTTTGATAGATATCGCCCATTAGTTCTCTTTTAACAAATAACATTCCATGTTCATCATTTAAAAAGTCTTCTTTCCTAATCGGCAAGATCCCCTGATGATTAGCTCAGGAGATAATAAATACTCCCGTTTCTGAAGCGATTCTTTAAAACAAATTCGATCATACAAAAGCTGAAACGCGACCTCTCCAATCGCATTCATTGGTCTTGAAACAACACTAAGTTTTGGTTTTAAAAATGTTGCAATATCAATATCATCAAAACCTATAAATGATACCTCTGTGCCAAGCTCCCAATTCAAGTCATTCAATGCTTTCATACAACCAATTGACATCAAGTTATTCGAAGAAAATATTGCAGTAGGCTTATCCTCAAGGGAATAAAGTTCATGGGTTACCTGGTAACCACTTTGTTCGCCGAAGTCTCCTTGAATCACATAGCGCTCATCAAAAAGAATATTATAATTCTCCAGCGCCTTCTTATAACCCAAAAATCTCTCATGTCCAGGCGTCGTATTTTGCGGACCACAAATAATCGCAATTTTCTCATGCCCCTGAAGTATCAAGTGCTGAACTGCTTGATAGGATCCCTTCACGTTATCGACTAAAACTGTATCTACTTCGAATCTTTTGATGTTGCGGTCAACCGCTACAATAGGAATCTTTTGATCATGAAGCAGCTTCAGATGATCACCATTCTCATTTGCTGTGGTGATAATGACACCATCCACGCCTCGCTCAATAAAATTCTTCACAATCTTTTCTTCTATTATTGGTGACTCATTTGTACTGCTTAACATCGTGAAGTAGTGTTTCTCACGAGCTCTTTGCTCAATTCCAGCCATCACAAGCGGAAAGAAGGGATTTTTAATGTCAGGAACAATTACACCGATCGTATTGGTTTCTTTCCGCTTTATTGTTCTAGCTGCTGCATTACGGATATATCCTAGTTCATCAATAGCCTTTTGTATTCTCTCCTCTGTTGCTCTATGAACACCTCCTTGGTTATTAATCACCCGAGAAACAGTTGCAATGGATACATTGGCTAGCTTAGCCACATCCTGAATATTAGGTTTAGAAGGCATTTTCAAAACTCCCAAAATGTAAACGTTTAGATTTTCCATTAAAAAAATAGATAAAATAAACATCCATTCAAATTAACTTTTTATTCTTTCATGTAAACGTTTAGATTTTTGTCCTTGCATGTACAATAACATCAAAAAAATAAAAAAGCAAGATATTTTGTATGCGCTTTCAAAGATACTTTTTAACTCTTACATTCATTTTTTTAGTGTCATCCAATAAATGCTTAACTTGTCCTTTTATCCATACTCCATATACCGATCACTTTTCTATTATCTACCTCATGCACCTAAGGAAGAGGCACAAGTCTCTCTAATCTCCTAGTCTCGAATTGATGGGTATAGCGTCCTTTGTGTTTTTTCAACAACTGACGTGTAAAACATACAACAAGCTACTTTGTCCATCATTCAAATTATTTATGCAACAACCTCAAATAAATAATTTCGTTTTATATTTGTTCCACAAATTTAGTTGATTATCCTGACTTTGGATATTCGAAATCGATAAACCTCTCCCATCCCAACATGAAGAGAGGTTTCCCGTTTAAAAGAGCCAATATGCTAATCCAAACCCAAAAATGAATAAGAGTAATAAAATAATAACAACGCCAATCAATAACCCAGCTACCCAAATCCCCAGTCCTGGAATCGAGATTTTCTGTGTGCGGTATGTTCTCTTTAACCCTACATATAACAAGTGCCCGAATAAATATGCTAAAATTGGCAAAATAAAAAGGGAAAATTTTAAGAAAATCATTTCCTTTCCTACCTCTATCCTGTCTTATATAGAAGACTCATAAGGATAATCCTCTATCCTCTATTTTACATGGAAAGAAGTGCTAAGATAATAACTTATTTTTTTATTCTTATAAAAAGGAAAATGATACCCTCCATTGGAAAATATAAAAGAATGTTTTTCAACACTCTTTTCATTTTATAGGGGAATGTACTATTTCTATTGGTTTCCTAATATATTAAAAATGCAGTATGTATGTCTATAAAGACCCTGTTCAAGTAAATACTGTTCTTGTTCACGAATTTTTTCAAGTTCAAATGCAAAAACATGGAATTCAACAAAAATACCCTTGATTAGATAACTGAAGGATTAGCTTAAGTAGGGTTAGCTGTTGAGTGACTACAAAGGGATATTGCAGTGATATAAGTACCGATGTTCTTGTGGAAGAATCTCTTATACAAGATTAAAAACCTTTCGAGAAGGTGGAAGGTGTAAATTTTGTGATGGCGAAAAGAGAAGAGAAACGATGGAAAAATTGCAGCAAGCTTTTCCAGACTGATATTGGCATGTAAAGAGTGATCATCCGATTACTCTCTTTTTAACCATTCGATCTACACTACAAAAAATAACTCACCAGTTATTATATGACATCGGCCAGGATGGGCGAGTGTTAGCAAGAATCGTTTGTTGTAAGTTGCGAAGGTAATGGGCGGATTGTACATTTTATTTGGATTGGTATGCTCAAATGACAAAAAGGTCGGGGCTTCTGGCCCAGGGAATTCCTATGCTAGCAGCCCATTTGTCACACGATCAAGTCGAGCGAGATGTTGTTTCCTCAGGGACTGCACCCACCGCTTCTTTCACCTGTTCTTTCGGCAGTTACACTCTTCCATCCTAGCGAATCTTCGGGTTAACGTATCACCCCTACTCATCATACCCACGATTCAGTAGTTCAACTACTGGACCGTTTCGGGTGTTCTGATCAGTCGATCGTGGATCGTGTGTTTTCGAAGATAAGGATTTCTTCCTTCCAGACGATCTCCCACTGGCCGTTGCTCCAACGAGTGTGTAGCCAGTACTTGCGCTGCTGAAAGGTATTGTTCTGGAGAGGGATCTTCTTCCCTGAACCAGCGTGATAGTGTGATGGTATCCATCCTCCTCCCACGACATCTTAGAAATAGAAGTGTACGGTTGTTCGTATCCCTCGGCATTCCATTGGTCGAAGACCTGCTTCAACGGCTCGTCGGAACCGATCATCCACGACGACTTGATATTGTTGACATGGAGGAAGTCTATCTCTCTGAAGACTGGGTCAAACCACCTGAGATTGTAGTGTGTCGTATCCATGTACTTGCCATGCATACAGTGGAAATTGACTTCATTGACTCTCCACTTGTAGTCGCAAAGGGTACGGGTGTATGTTGACTCATCAGGAAGGGTTACGAGGGAGATACCCTTAAGGAAGCTAACCGCGATCTGCAACTTCGGGCAGATCCCCACGAAGTAGTAGCAGGTGTCCTTAGTCTTACGCAAGCGTCGAGTTTTATAGACGGTCTGCACCGGTTGGGTGAGGGACCACTCGATCAAGCGAAGATCCGGCACCATATGTACCGAAAAAGGGAATGGTTTGTGGATGGTAGCGAACATGGCTCTCCTAGGATTGTCTAACAAAATGTACTTTTATTTTAGTCGTTTTTCATGTTATGGCAATTTAAACTCCCTCTCTTTGTTTATTCGCTATTTTGAGGAAAACTTGAAATTAACTTCGAAAATTAATTTTTTGGAAACGCAACTGCTTTCATGTAAGCAAATCTGTTATCAAATAATTTAAAAATTAGATAATTTAGCTAAATAAACGTATAATAGTAAAAACATGTGCTGTGGCTGAGCTTAACCTAAATCTCTATTTACACATGAGGATAGTTTGATACTTGTCTCGATATATCATCCGTAATTTCACCTTCTACATTACAGATTAGCGATGGTTTATAACCCTTTAAAAAAGAAGTCAATGGTATTAATTCTTGATTCATTAAATGCACCTCTTCCTCTCCTAACCCTTCCTCATGCTGCTTAAAGATGTAATGCATCGTATCTATTATTTCTTTAGTGTCCAATTCTAAGGTTCTGGCTAGATCCCAGACTCGATGTCATTTATTGTGTGACTGGATAAATTATGGAGATCCTTCTTTACCAGAAACCATATCTAAACCTTGCTCTTCCATGATTTGAACAATCTTTTTCGATTTGCTGCATTCTGCCTCCCAAACACTAAAATCTATGACTTGCCAAGGGAATCTCTTGTATCTCTCGAGATTTTCCTGATAATTGCGTAAATATGGATAAAACTTTCAGTTCGCTTATCTACATCTGTAAGATAGAGTCGGCTAAATCATAAGACAACGACTAATCTATTTGAATTAATTCAGACATAACAATTGCCTCCTGTAGATTAGTGAGAAATCAAAAATATTTTCTATCAAGTATCACAGATTTAACCCCTAAATCTCCTGAACTTTATTATCAGTTAGGACTCGCTCTTGGTTTTCTCGAAAAGGCTGCTCGTTTTTTTAGAGATCGTGAAACAGATGATTCTTTAACATAGTCCAGGTTAAGTGTAGAATATTACAGTATCGAATTTGTCTGTAATTATGATGATTTAATAGAAGTAGTTCACGATTTCATTCTTCTAACACTCGATTATTTCTTTCAGCTAATAATTCCCAAATCACAATCGAATTCTTATGTTACAATAGTAGTAATCCAAATATGTTTGGGGGTATACAAAATTTATACAGATTTCATACCTATCAAGCGTTTTTCGGGAGAATTACTGATCTCTCAGGTGAAATATCCTTATCGATATACATTGACTAATAAAGAATTTATTTTTCAAAAACCAAACATGACCTACCATGTGCTGCTGGCAGATGTAATTGGGATGATTCCTTACACCTCCCCATCCACAGAGCCACTTGATTCAACCATGAATTATTATAAAATACGTACGAAAGTAATCCATGTTCTCAATCGCAGCGGGACATATGAAAAAGAAGATGCTGATTTGATATTGCCACTACATCCGCGGATGGTTCGGGCACTCGTGAACACAGAAGATTTTTTAAAAATATAATTTAGATAAAAAACAAACAACTCAGTAGTTTTTATTCTAAGTTGTTTGTTTTTTTACGATATCCTATTATAATTTCTGGTATGGGTTGAGGATCATTCCTCGATCCACACCCATGTCATTTTCTTACTGTCACAACAATTTTTTGATAGAGGTTGTTGCATAAATACAGTTTAAACATGTAATGAAGTCGCTTGATGATTGCGTTTTCCGCGTCTGCAGCCCCTAACCGACAAAGGACGCTCCATCCGCGGGCATCTTCGCTTTTATTTCGCTTTTATATGGAATCATGCAACAAGCTCTGATATATAAAAAAACGGACTTTGATGAAGCACCATCAAAGTCCGTTTTTTTCTTTATACTAGTTCCAACCAAACTACATGAACCAACTTCCTATGCCCTGTAACAGAATCTGCGGCATGATTCCAAATAAAAATGTACCAATCAGGGTTAATGCGATCACAAAACCCGCAGACCATGATACTCTTTCCTTCTCTGCCTTCTCATCTTCCTGCCAATACATCTGACGAATAAGCCGAAAGTAATAATAGTAGGATATCACTGTTGTGAGTAACATTATTCCAGCTACCCAAAACAAACTATTGCCAAATGCACCTACCAAAATAGTAAGTTTACCAATAAATCCGGCTGTAAATGGTATACCAGCTAAGGATAATAAAAATACGGAGAGGCAAAATGCAAGCAAGGGGGATCGCTTATGTAATCCACTCAGCACTCTTCTGTCTGGGCTTTTATCCTGTGCTACTACTTGTAGTATAGCAAATGTACCTGTGCTAGCTAGTAAATACGCTACAAAGTAATAATACAAGCTAGAATATGCGACGGATTCGCCACCCAATAAAATAGTAATGATGGCTATGATCATATAACCAGCATGACCGATACTCGAATATGCCAGCATTCTTTTCAAATGGAATTGTTTTAAGGCGATAACATTTCCAACTATCATCGATAAAATCGAAAGGACCAATAAAGCTGGAATAACCACACCATGTAGAACAGACTGTATCCCTTGTGTTCCAAATAAACTTCCTAAGAAACGAAGCATAAAGGCAAACCCAGCAATCTTCGAAACTACAGCCAGAAAGGTAGTTATCGTAGTTGGTGCACCTTGGTATATATCTGGAGCCCACATATGAAAAGGTACCGCAGCGATTTTAAAGCCAATACCTACCAATATGAGAAAAAACCCCAAATACAATAACATCTCATTGTTATTGGTAAAGGCAACTGCCAAATTTCCGGACATCTCTGTTAAAGAAGTGGTGCCTGTAAGACCATAGAAAAAAGACATTCCATATAAAAGAAAAGCAGAGGATGCTCCACCATACACAACATACTTCCATGCAGCTTCACTAGAGGCAAGCCTTTCTTGATGCATTCCTACCAGTACATACGCGGAGAGGCTAAGAAGTTCTAAACTAACAAACAGCATAACAAGCTCAGCTGCACTAACTAATGTCATCGCCCCAAGTAGAGCTGACAGAAGAAGCAGATAATATTCCCCTTTTGCAGCAAGCTTTTCAGAAAATGAGAGAATCACAACGAGCAGAGTACCTACAATCAACAATAATTTTATCGATCGAATCAGAGGATCGCTCACGTAACTATCTGAAAATAGACTGATAACTTCCTTTCCCTGGAGAATTACAAACAAGCCAGAGGCAGTCACCGTAAGACCAGCTATCAACCCTAAAATAAAACGCGAACTGTTTTCTCGTAACAAAATTTCTCCGATTAAAATGAGTGCAATCCCTACTAACAAAATCCACTCAGGAGAAAGGTCCATCGCCATTTGCTTCATCCTTATCCCCTCCAATCTGAAACAATGGTTTCTAATGTATGATTTAAGGTACTGCTGATGAGATCCGGGTAGACACCAATACCGACAATGGTTACGACCAAGAAAAACATCGGCAACCATTCTTTCCATGCAATATCTTGATGAGAAATAGATTTCTTTTGTTCTCCAAAACTGACAGAAAGGAGAGCACGTAAAGTATAAACTGCTGCTAAGATTAATCCCAGAGTGCCAACTGAAGCGTAGATAGGATGTCTTTCAAACAATCCCAGCAAGGAGAAAAATTCACTTACAAACCCGGATAACCCTGGTAAACCGAGCAAACCAAGGCTTGCCACCATTAAGATCCCTGAGTAGATTGGCATCGATTTAGCCAATCCTCCAAGGTTTTCTAATTGGGTAGATTTTGTTCGTTCATAAAGTGCCCCAACCAAGAAGAAGAATAGTGCAGATAATAAACCGTGGGAAATCGACTGAAGTACAGCACCTTGTAAGCCTACTTGATTGGCGGCTGCTATTCCCAATAGAATGATCCCCATATGACTTATACTGGAATATGCTAGTACGCTTTTCAACTCCTGCTGTGCAAATGCTAAGATCGCACCATACAACAAATTGATCAACCCAAACACCGCAAGTAGCGTAGAAATATACTCCATATAATCCGGAAACAGACTTACACCAAAACGGAGCATTCCATAGGCTCCCATTTTCAATAGGATTCCGGCATGAATCATCACTACAGAAGGAGGTGCTTGCACATGAACAAGAAGCATCCAGCGATGAAAAGGGAAAATAGGCAACTTGATCGCAAATGCGACGAGCAATAGAGTAAGCAAAGTCCACGTAAATGGATTAAAACTACTAATAGGTATCACTTTCATCAATGAATCATAATCAACTGATCCAAAATAAACATAGATTCCCACAATACCTATCAGCAAAAAAGCAGAACCTAGCCCATTGTAAATGAGAAACTGATAAGCAGCTCGCTCTTTTTTGGAATAACCCCAAATGCCAATTAAGAAAAACATGGTGATTAAGGTTAGTTCGAAGAAAAAGAAAAATAAAACGAGGTTTGTTGCGAGAAAAACCCCAATTGTCCCTACTTCCAACAATAAAAATAGAGAATAATACTGTTTGGTACGTTCCTTGATATAGATCGAAGCGATTGACCCAATAAAACTGACCAATGTTGTCAACATTAACAATGGCAGAGAAAGACCATCTAATCCAATGCTATATGAAATGGGTTCAAATGAACCGAATGTAAACCAAGAAACTTTTTCTACAAACTGCATTTCCTGTCCTGTTTGAAACGGAAAATAAAGATAAATAGTCAAAATAAGGGTAACAAAGGTAGTCAGATTGGCAATGACACGATGAGCTGAAAACTTCCTTTTTGGAAAGAACTGGAGTACCAAAACACCAACTAACGGTACACAAAGTAAAATGGATAAAATCCCCATCAGCCAATTAACCTCCCTGCTGTGATGGATAGAAGAAGAATGAGAGTACCGAAGATACTGATAAGGAGATATCTTTGTACTTGACCATTTTGAAGAAAGGAACCAATCTCTCCCAACTGTCTAGGTAACAATTTGATAAACTGTGCAACGCCTCCGAGAATAAATCTATCCCATCCCATCAATATCCAGCCTAATCCTTTTAAAGTCCACACAAAAACCGCTTGGTAGCATTCATCGACATAAAATTTGCGATAAGATAGTCGGTAACCAAATCCGCTATATTTTGCAATTTTAGCAGCAGACACCCATCTTCTTTGGTAAATCGCATAAGCCAAAAATACACCTAACAATGCGATCAGAGTCACTGCAACAGGAATCCACCATAGTGTCGAACTCTCTGTTACACCAATCCATTCTCCTAATATATGACTTGGAAATTGGACGAAGCCTGCAAATATAGAAAAGAACGCTAAAATCCAAATCGGTACTTGAAAATGCCAAGATAAAGATTTTGTCTTCTCTCCCGGTTCTTTTCCAGTAAAAACAAGAAAATACACCCGGAACATATAAAAAGCAGTACAAAAAGCGGCTAAAAGTGCTGCAACAAACAATGTATATCTCCCACTGTGATACACAGCTAAAAAGATCTCATCTTTGGAGAAAAAACCGGAAAAGGGCGGAATACCAGCGATACTTAAGCTACCGATTAAAAACATTACTGCCAGCCATTTTTGTTGTTTCCACAAACCACCCATTTTTCTGATGTCTTGTTCATGGCGAAATGCTACAATCACAGCTCCTGCTACTAGGAAAAGCAATGCTTTAAAAAATGCGTGAGTCAAAAGATGAAAAAAACCTGCTCCATAACCAAGTGAACCAAGCCCTAGCATCATATAGCCAAGTTGACTGATTGTCGAATAGGCTAGCACTCGTTTGATATTAGTTTGAGTCAATGCAATAACTGCTGCAAATAGTGCCGTAAAAGCCCCAATGTAAGCAACAACTGTCAGAGCTGTAGGAGATGCTTCAAATAACCAATACGTTTCTGCAATCAAAAATACACCAGCCGCTACCATTGTTGCCGCATGAATCAAAGCACTTACAGGCGTTGGGCCTTCCATTGCATCTGGTAACCAGGTATGCAATGGAAATTGCCCTGATTTCCCTACTGCACCCACAAATATCAAGATTGCAATGAGCGTGAGCATTCCTGCGGAAAGTTGATTCGTATCCACTGCTTGCTTCACAACAGCAAAATCAAAACTTCCCACTTGCCAATAAAGTAAACAAATCGCGATAAATAAACCAACATCACCAATACGTGTCACGATAAACGCTTTCTTTGCCGCTTGTTTTGCTGACTCTCTGTCAAAGTAGAAACCAACTAATAGAAAAGAGCAAACACCGACGAGCTCCCAAAAGAAATAAAGTTCTAAAAAATTAGGGGAGATGACTAACCCTAGCATGGAAAAAGTAAACAAGGACAGGTAAGCAAAAAAGGTATTGCTCCTCCCATCATCTTTCATATATCCCATGGAATAGAGTTGAACCAAACAACTAACCAAAGAAACAATAAACAGCATGGCTATCTGAATCGGTGTAAAACTAGCACCAACTGTTATGACATTGGATCCAATATGTAACCAATCTACTTTCCAATCTGTTATAGCCCTATTCCATACAAAACTTTGCAATAGTAAAAAAACTGCATAGAGAAAAGCTAGAAAAGTGGAAATTACTCCAATCCAAGAGACCCATAATTTTTTACCTTTTGTACGCAAAGTTAACTGTATCAAAAAGGCAAGGAGTGGGAGCAATGGAATTGTCCATGCAAAATTTATCATTTTGATCACCATCCTTATCCTTTCAGTGAGTTATATTGATCTGCTTCTGCCGTTTCTTTTTTCCGGTACAAAGCGATTAAGATTGCTAAGCCTACAGCGGCTTCAGCGGCTGCGACAGTAATCGTGAAAAACGTAAATATTTGTCCTTCTATATTTGGAAAGAAACCCAACCGAGAAAAAGCAACCAAATTCAAGTTAACAGCATTAAGCATTAATTCCACACTAAATAGGAGCATAACAGCATTACGCTTGGTCAGCACACCATACAACCCAATACAAAATAAAATAGCTGCAAGTGCTAGATAAGAAGTTAGGTACATTTATTTCTGCTCCTTTCGTGCCAATACAATCGCGCCAATGAGAGCAACCAGTAACAAAATAGATGCAAGTTCAAATGGAATGGCATAGTCCTTAAACAATGTAGTCCCAATACTTTGCACACTAGGGCTGTAAACTTTTACTGTTGGGGCAAAGATCGGATTTTGATAAATAATTAGCATGATAACAAGGAAAAATCCCGTGACAACAATGAGACTTAACCATTGATGAAGTTGAAATGACTTGCTTGCTCCACTTTCTTCTGGTTTCGTAAGCATAATTCCAAATATCATCAAAATGGAGATCCCACCTGCATAAACCAACACTTGTACTACGGCAAGGAACTCAGCCTGCAACAAGAGGTAGATGCCAGCAAGGCTGAAAAATGTAAATGCAAGCGACAATGCCATATGCATAACTCGTATCGCATTTAAGAAAAACACAGCCCCTCCAATCGCAAAAACCGAAAAGAGCGAAAAAGCAAAGAACTCTGCGTTCATGAGGGAGTCCCTCCTGTAGGCTTTTTAACCGGAATCGGGTTGAGTGTATTTTCAGAGCGGATATTTTCATCATTGGCAAACAACCACTCGCTATTTTTAAATAATTCATCACGAGAATACGTAGACAGCTCAAAGTTATTGGTCATTACAACAGCTTCTGTCGGACAAACCTCTGTACATAAATCGCATAAAATGCAAATTTCAAAGTTGATATTATATGTCTCAATTACTTTTCCTTTTTGGTTTGGATCAGGGTTTTTCTTTCCTGTAAGCGAAATGCAGTCCGTGGGACATACTCGAACACACTGATTACAAACAATGCATTTATCTGGATCAAAATATTGAATACCTCGGAAGCGATCTGGCATTTCTAAAGGCTCTTGTGGATAATTATAAGTTACTTTTGGTTTCACCATATTTTTTAGCGTAACATTTAACCCTTTGATTAGCCCAAGCATTTTTAGAACCTCCCTTTTTTAATAATAGTGAGTCAAAAATGGCA
Source organism: Shimazuella alba (assembly GCF_009831235.1). Taxonomy (GTDB): domain Bacteria; phylum Bacillota; class Bacilli; order Thermoactinomycetales; family Thermoactinomycetaceae; genus Shimazuella; species Shimazuella alba. Next base: position 226,776 of record NZ_WUUL01000002.1, read on the forward strand.
CTTCTTTTAACAACGTGGTGAGAATGATATTAGCAAGTGCAACAGGAAGTAACACTTTCCATGCAAATTGCATGAGTTGATCAACGCGAATCCTTGGCATTGTAGCACGTACCCAGTATAAGAAAAACACTACGACACTAAATTTTATGATAAACCAAACGATTCCTGGTAAAAAAGTAAAACCGAAAGGCGCATTCCATCCACCAAGAAACAAAACAGTAGTAAGGGAAGACATGGCAAAAATGTATACATATTCGGCCAACATGAAAAACGCAAATCGAAATCCACTATATTCTACATGGTAACCTGCAACCAACTCTGATTCTGCTTCTGGCAAATCAAATGGAGTTCGATTTAACTCGGATACAGATGAAATAATAAATACGACAAATCCAATAATCTGAGGAAAAATAAACCATGTTTTCTGTTGAGCTTCTACTATATCGTTCAGATTGAGTGAACCGACTGTCAGTACAATCCCTACCACCGACATTACAAGCGGAATTTCATAACTTATCATCTGGGCAGCTGAGCGCATACCTCCAAGTAGTGCATATTTATTATTAGATGCCCATCCGCCTATCAAAATGCCAATCGTTGTTATACTAGAAATAGCCATGTAATAGAGAAGGCCGACTCCAATGTCCGTGAACTGAATTTGAGAGCTAAAAGGCATCACGGCTAGAACGACAAAAGCTGGAACAAAGGCAATGATAGGGGATAATTTAAATAGAGTTTTATCTGCGTTTTTTGGGATCGTATCTTCTTTGATAAGTAGCTTTACGATATCAGCAACTGTTTGCAACAATCCCCAAGGCCCTACTTGGTTTGGGCCTATCCTGCCTTGGATCCAACCGATCACCTTGCGCTCTGCCAAAATAGCATACGTAACAAACCCAAGAACGATCAGCAACAATATAACTGGCCCCAAATACAAAAGGAGCGTATTCATCAACCATCTACCTCCCCTAATACGATATCGATACCACCAAGGATAGCAACCAAGTTAGAGAGATTCTCATCCTTGAGTAAAGTCGGGAGAATTTGTAGATTATAAAAAGATGGTCGTCTGAATTTGATTCGCCAAGGTTTGTCTTTCCCTTTGCTTACAATATGACAACCAAGTTCTCCACGAGGGGACTCGATCCCAACATACACCTCTCCCTCCGGTACACGAAGTACGCGTGGGACTTTCCCCATAATTTTTCCTTCTGATGGGAAATTTGCTACTGCTTGTGCAACAATTTTTAATGATTCATCAATTTCTTTCATTCTACAAAGATATTTTTGATAAAGATCTCCCACTTCTCCTACTGGAACATCAAACGTGAACTGCTCATAGATCGAATAAGGAGCGTCCTTTCGCAAATCCCAATTTAAACCAGTCACACGTAAGTTAGCCCCCGATAAGGCAAAGTTAATAGCTGTTTCTTGATCGTAGACTCCAATTCCCTTGGTACGTTGGATAAAGATCTCATTACCAGTCACCAACTGGTGATATTCTTTCATTTGCTTTTGCATATACGAGACGAAATGATCTACTTTGCCAATCCAATCTTTTGGTGCATCCCATTTTACTCCACCGACACGCATGTAGTTATATGTCAATCTCGCCCCACATAGCTCATTAAACAAATCTAAGATCTGCTCTCTGTCACGAAAAGCGTACAGAAATGGACTCATTGCACCGATATCGAGTAAATATGTACCCATCCAAACTAAGTGACTAGCTACCCGATTGAGTTCCATCACGATCACACGCAAAAATTCTGCTCGCTCTGGAATTTCTAATCCCATTAACTTCTCTGTTGCATGCACGACCGCATAATTGTTAGTCATTGCAGACAGATAATCCATCCGGTCTGTATAGGGGATGATTTGTGTATAAGTTAAATCCTCTGCTAATTTTTCTGTCCCTCGATGCAGGTAGCCGATTACTGGCTCTGTTTCCACAATCCGTTCTCCATCCACTTTCACTAACAAGCGGAGTACTCCATGTGTACTAGGATGTTGCGGTCCCACATTTAAGAGCATCTCTTCTGTACGTATCATGCTAAACCCCCTCATCAAACGCTTCATAATCTTTGCGAAGCGGATGACCTACCCAATCATCTGGCAGTAGAATTCGTTTCAGCTCAGGATGATCAGTAAATTGAATCCCCATTAAGTCATACATTTCCCGTTCGTTCCAGTTAGCCGCTGCAAAAAGACTCGATGCACTAGGAAGTACAGCATGTTCCCGATCTAGTTTTACCTTTACTGCAATTCGTTCTTTACGATTTAAATCATGCAGGTGATAAACTACCTCCAGATGTGTTTCATAGTCGATCGCTGATGCATTTTGCAAATAGGTAAAATGCAAGGACTCTTCATTTCTCAAAAAGGTCAAAATCTCTAACCACTTTTCCCGGGAAATAAGGATAGTAGGAAGATGATCGTTTGGTTGATTGATATACCCTTCTACAATTGCTGACTCACCAAAATTCCGCCGTAATAAAGCGACTAATTCATCTACGACAGGCTGCTTGGGAGAAGGAGGTAATGGTTTTTGTTCTACTTTTTTTGCTGCTGGTTTTGGACGAACAGGCGGTTTTTTTTGTTCTTCACTCATTGGCTCGTCACCCGCTTTCCTGTTTTGGCTTCGTAGCGGATTTTCTCTTGTAACTTGTGAATCCCATAAATCAATGCTGCTGGATTTGGTGGACATCCTGGAATATAAACATCAACGGGCACAATTTGATCAACCCCTTTAACGACGGAATATGATTTCACATAAGGTCCGCCAGCAGTAGCACACGATCCCATCGCTATAACCCATTTTGGTTCCGGCATTTGATCATAGAGTCGACGAAGCAATGGAGCCATCTTTTTTGTCACTGTACCTGCAACAATCATTAAGTCAGATTGCCTAGGTGATGCCCGGAAAATGACACCAAATCGATCCAAATCATAATGTGAGCCGCCTGTTCCCATCATCTCTATCGCACAGCATGCTAGTCCAAAGGTTAAGGGCCACATGGAATTACTTCTTGCCCATGCTTTTACCTGATCCAAACTCGTGGTAAGGACATTTCGTTCCATTGATTGACGTGTCAAAGGATCTATTGATTCAAAATTCACTTCCACTCTAACACCTTCTTTTTCCATGCATAGATAAGTCCTAAAATTAAAAACCCAAGAAACAAGCCCATTTCCAATAAAATCCCTAATCCTATTTCAGAGCGCAATACATCATACGATGCTGCCCATGGGAAGAGATAGATAGCTTCTACATCAAAAATAACAAATAATAGTGCGTATAAATAATAGCGCACATGAAATTGAACCCAACTTCCACCTATTGGATTTACGCCACTTTCATAAGTAGTAGCTTTTTCTTCACTAGGCTTTGACGCTCGTAAAAAACGCCCCAATGTTAAAGCTGCAATCGGTAGTAATACAGCAACTAGAAAAAAGATACCAATGATGAGAAAAGATTTGCTTATTGGCATGTATGAAACTCCTTTGCATCCATCTTCTTTCAAAATAAAACGCTTTCAGATTTTTAGACAAAAAAAGAAACCACTCTCTTGTGAATCTCAGTTAAAAAAAGCTACAACTGCAGAAAGGAAACCAAATAAGATGGCACTTGTACATTCCTATTCCAAATAGCGAATCATCTTGCACGCAATTTAAAGCGAAATTTTATAAAAACAACCAATCTTTTGAACTGATTATAGCAAAAAAAGAAGAGTTGTGTCTAATTATGCACAAAGCATAGAATTCTTTTTCACATATATATGGTGAAAAATGATCATTTTGTTTATATTTGGTTTATCGTCTATCCTTCCACCGCCAATCTACAGCATTTCTCTCTTTATTAATGAAGTAGATATGTTTAATTCGAATGATTCTCTACTTCTAGCAAAAAGCAAAATATGTATTTTTTATGTCTGAAATTAAGTCTATATTTAGAATATAAATACATCCCTAAAGGATAACTTTGGTTTTATATATAATTCCTGAGGAGGAGGTGTTTTTCTTGAGTAAAACTAGTTCCATTATCTTATCTCTTGCGCTTCTGTTGAGTAGTTTTTCTATCTTCCTCGCAAATCCAGATGTCAGTTTGGCTGCACCACATTTTCAAATACCTTTTCCTTGTGGGCAAACTTGGGTGGGGGAGACGCGTACCAATCACAATCCAAAGTTATCGATCGACTTTAGACGCACCAATGCATCTGGCGATACAATCGTAGCATCATCATCTGGAAAAATTAAAAAAATAGGAAACCTTGGTAACAAGAGCTATGGCAAATATGTCTATATCGACCATGGAAATGGTTGGGAAACAAGGTATGCACACCTGAGTAAAATCACAGTAAAAAAAGGTCAAATCGTGAACGCAGGGCAGAAAATTGGAAATGTCGGCAGTACAGGAAAATCTACTGGACCTCACCTGCATTTTGAACAAAAATATAACGGAGTCGTAAAACCTATTTATTTTGGATTTATCAAAGCATCCTATTATCGCGCTAAAATATATAAAAGCTTAAATGGTTGTTCAACGATACATTACACAGGATTCATTAAAACCAATTCAGGAAAGTTACCTGTCTACGAAAAACCAACTGCCTCTTCCAAAGTCGTTCAATCATTAGCAAATAAATCGAAAGTAACCATCTATTGTCAAGTGAAAGGTAAAGCAGTAAAAGGTCCATATGGTACCAGTAAATGGTGGAACCAAATTGGAAAAGGGAAATACGTCCCGGATTCGTTTGTATATACAGGTTCTGATGACCAAATCGCCCCAACTTGCAAGTAAAACTTACTGAATAAACTAAACAAACAGTTTATTGGTATTCCAGCTGTAGAACAGTCAGATCAATAAGTCGATTGTTTCGTTACTAGTAACACTTTTTATTCAATGAACCCCCTTCATGGAAATAGAAGGGGGTTCTCTATATACTTTGGATCATTACTTTCTATTCAGCTGAATATCATATTAGATATCCAGCTGAACACCTAGATTTGTATTTCCCTATTTCTTGATTTTATTTCCCACTCGGCCTCTCCTTCACTACATATCCGTTATTCTTCCATTCTTTCTTTTTCTTTTCTGCAATGGCTTCTGCAGTTTCCTTTTTAGTATAATGGCAGGAAGAATAATTATCAGGAAATGCGATAACTTTATCACCCATATCCTGAATGACAAGCCATCCTTCAAAGGGGTGGAGACCACATCGCTGGATTCCAATTTTTACGTTCTTTCGAGGCATCAGGTACTTCTTTCATCTAGGTGATTAACAATTTTAGTTATTATAGCAGAAATAATTATATAAATTAAAACAAATAAACCTCTTTACAATATCTTAATGAAGTATGGAAATTACAATTCCACCTGCTAGAGCCCAATCATTATAGGATACATATCCAGTGTTTTACACTTGATTTTGCAAATCATTCATATACTTTTCGTGGTCAATAAATTTAAACAGAAGTTTGATTCATCTTGGCCTGGTAAGATTCTTTATTTTCGGCATTTCGAATTGAATTGCCCGGCAAATCTATTAGCAACTCTTTTTTGATTAGAAAACCATATTACAAAGATCAAAAAAATTTCAAACAGTACCTTGCAATGTACAATAGCGCATGTTATTATCCTATCAGCAAGTACAATGCATTGCACAGTACCTTAAGATAATTGGATGTGATCAGATGAATGTACAATTTAAAAAAGGTGTACTGACTTTATGTGTGCTAGTGCTAACACTAAAAAAAGATAGATATGGTTATGAATTAGTTCATACGATATCGGAAAAATTTCTTATTGCAGAAGGAACTATCTACCCTCTTCTCAGGAGACTGACCAAGGAAGGATACTTTACTACTTACTTAGTAGAATCAACCGAAGGTCCCCCAAGAAAATACTATCAGCTGACAGAAGTGGGTCAAAAGTATGCAGATGAGTTGATCGAAGAATGGAAAGAATTTTCAGCTGCAGTAAATCTGTTGATTGAGGAAGGGATTTTAAATGAACAAAAATGAGTTTTTTTCGCAACTGAAAATACATCTACAAAAACTACCCAAGGATGAACAGGAAGCAGCTATTGCAGATTATGAAGAACACTTTGAGCATGGATTATTTAAAGGTCGGACAGAAGAAGAGATTGCACACAGCCTCGGAAATCCGAAGAAAATTGCTCGGGAGTTAGTAACAGAATATCACTTAGAGCATGCAGAGCAAAACAGCTCTTACACGAGTATCACTCGAGCGGTATTAACTTCATTAGGTTTAGGATTTCTTAATTTGGTATTTGTTCTTGCACCCTTTATCGCAATCGTAGTCGTAATTATATCCTTGTATGCTGTGTCACTCGCATTTGTTCTTTCTCCTTTATCCATTATCGTTACATTATTTAGTGGTGACAGTTGGCAATCTGTCTTGTTACTTGGTTTTATCACCTTGATCCTCTTAGGAATTGGATTAGTTCTTGGAGCATGGAACACTTATTTTTCAAAAAAATTCATCAATTGGTTTGCCCGTTATTTAAAGTCCAATCAACGAATCATCAGAGGTGAAAGAAAATGAAGAAAGTCATCATTACAGGAATCATTATTTTTATTGTTGGATTAGTCGGTGCATCTTTTATGGTATATAACCGTATGGGATTAGAGGAAGAAACGCCTTTTAAACATGAAAAAATGCAGAATGGATCAGCAATTCATAATGTGAAGGTAGTAAGTAACTCGGTCGATATGGAAATTTACCCGAGCACAAACAACCAAATTAAAGCTTCTTTTAAAGGAACAAAACAAGAAAATGTAACAACAGACCTCCAATTAACCACGAATGGCGATACAGTCGAAATACAAGCAATACGAAATGAAACAAGCTATCGCAACTGGATTCATTTTGATATAGGTGCTATCAAACAACCAACAAAAGTCGCCGTGTACTTACCTAAGAAACAATACAACTCACTTATGCTCCAAACGAATAACGCAGACATCCAGTTAAGCGATTATTCTGGAAAAACAGCCACTGCAAACACAAAAAGTGGCGACATTAAGCTACAAAATACAGATGCTTCCCTATCCGTTCAAACAGGTCATGGAGATATTCATTTGACTGGAGCAATTAATTTGAAAGCAAACAATACGATAACAACAAGTTCAGGAGATATTCATATGGAATTCAGCAACATTCAAGACCCAACTAAGCCATTAGGAGAGAGTCAGCTTAGTCTGAAATCTACTCAAGGTGATATATCCTTAAGTGGGTACCAAGGAAAAAAACTAGAGGCGAATACCACAAATGGAGATGTCACACTTCAAAATATAAATACGAATTTCTCTGTTAGTTCTAGTAATGGTGATATTCACATGCAATCCATAAACAACTTTCACGGTCAAAATCAAGTCAATACAAGCAATGGAGATATCAATGTCGCCGTTGGCCATGATCCCAAAACGCTAAATGTAAATTTCGAGGGAAGCAATGTTCAATCTGATTTTCCCATACAGGGGAATGCCACCTCAACCAATAACGAAGATAATCGTGAACTAAAAGGAACGATTGGGACAGATTCACCTAATCCACCTACGTTAATGATGAAGACAAGCTTCGGGGATGTATCCTTTAGCAGATAATTATTTAAAAGGGGATATGAAATGGATATACCAAAAGAAGCACAGCAAGCATATACATTTTGGATACTAGCTATTGTAGCAGGGATGGCGGAAACAATATTTTTCGTAATTGATTCGTTACTAAAAAATGCCACCTCTATTCAAGGGTTAGTTATGGGAATTCTTATCCGTGGAATCATTTACACGATCTTTATCTTCGTTACCATTCAGATGAGAAAACGAAAAAACTGGGCACGAATCACCTTAGCAATTGGTTTAGGGATCGTGGGCACATTAACACTAATAATCGACCCTATTTCTTGGCTGATGGAAGGTCATGCAATCAGCGAAGCATTTGTAGGTCTAAATGTCTGGTCTATATTATTCACCTTAAGTCGAATCATTCATATCATCTGTGTTTTTGCTGCACTATTTTGGATGTTCCGGCCAAATGCAAACCAATATTTTCGGGCTGCTAAATACACCTCTGTAAATAATTAACCAAAGATTGTTCCATATTTGATAAATTTGGTGAATCGCTATAGGAACTCACAAGTGCTTTATTATCGAGCATTCGTGGGTTCTTCTTTATACATTTTTGTTATTCTTTGTGCTTGACCTTCACGTATACGTGATACGACATAATAACAACTACGAGGTGATTTAATGTTCAGCACAGGAGAACTAGCCAAAAAAGCAAACATTAGCAGACGAGCGCTTCATTACTATGATGAAATAGGTCTGTTAAAACCAACAAAAACAGATGATAAACATTACCGTTATTATGATCAACATGCGCTTGTACAACTTCAAGAAATACTACTATTAAAATCAATTGGTTTTACCTTAGATCAAATCAAACAATTTCAATATCGATCTAAACGCATCACGTATAAGGAAAACATCGTGCATTCTATTCAAGAACAAATCGATCAAGTACAAAACGAAAAGGAAAGATTAGAACGAAAACTTTATTACTTGCGAACAACTCTTCATACCATTCAATTAAAAGGAGGACAGGTTGATCCAAAAGATATATTTGATCTCATTCAATTACTAGAAGATCGAAAGATGGAAAATGGTGTAGTGTCAGCTACTTTTCATGATGATTATTTCACGGAAGAGGAAAAGACTATTTTGAAACAATTACCTGTTGTAGGCAGCGATAACCCAACTGTTACTGTAATGATAGAGCTAGCTGAGCAAATCCGTAAAAATTTACATTTATCTCCTCAATCTACTCACATGCAACAAATTGCCAAACAACTTCATGAAATTAATCTACAGCTATTTCAAAACGATACATCATTGGCAGAAAAGTATTGGGAGCGGATTAAACCAGATAAAGGACAATCACCATATGTTTATGGTTTAGATCAAACATTAATGGACTATATAGATGAAATGTATACTTACTTCATTCAACAACAGGAGCGTGCACAAGATGAAAGATAATCAATCTATCCTTTACCCAACATGGAGTTGGATCGTTGGAATCATTAGTTTAACTATTTTCTTACTATCAGCTAGTTGGCTGTTATGGGCTGGAAATTCTGCTATACGGTATACTGCAGATCACACAGGGACGATCTCCATTTGGGTAATCTGGATACCATCATTTGTGGGGATACTCCTTACTCGACTTATTCCTTTGCATTTAAATAAATACAACCCCCTCAATAAGCTAGATGAAGGAGTAATTAGTTTACAAACTTGGATCTTTGTACTGGGCGCTGTGTTATTCCCTGCTATTCTTTTACTTGTAAAAGGAACAGGGGAAGAATTTCAACTTTGGTATATGATATTAAAACTAGGCTTTTTATTAGTAATTCCTTGGATGTTTATCTTCATTTTCAAATGGCGTGATGCAAGTTACGTAAAGACAAAATCACCATCTACTTCATATAGATGCGATTGGATTGCACCATTGATTATTACATGCATATGGATATACTTGCGCTACTTCTCCATATTGTCTCCGCCACATGTACCAAGTAAAATTACAGATTCAACGATACTGCTCATTACGCTATTAGTTGGTTTCCTTATCAATAGTTTGCTAGAAGAGATTTTTTATCGGGTGTGGCTACAAACTCGTTTAGAGAGGTTGATCGGTCCATGGTCAGCTATCCTTCTTACATCCATTCTTTGGGCCATTTGGCATGTTTCTATACAGAGCATCGGCCAATGGGATCTTGATCTGGCAACTGTTATTTCCAATCAAGGTGTAACAGGTTTATTTTTAGGATACTTTTGGGCTAAATATCGAAATGTTTGGGTATTAATTATCATTCATGGTGTTATGAATGCTTCTCCACAGCATCTATTGGAACTTTTCAATATGTAAAGATAAACACTAGTATTGAGTTCTCAAATATCAATAAAATACTCTAAACAGTTGGGGGATTGTGCTTTCTTCTTAATCATAGAAAAACCGTTGATATTACATTAAAAATCAACGGTTTTTCTCTACTTTATCATATACTATAATAGTAAAAATTCTGGATTTGGTTTGATATTCAATTACTTTTTCATTTGCTGTTATAGATTGATAGCAAATGAGTTAAAAATTATAGTACTCACAAAAGTTATTTATTTCTTTGATACGTAAGACCAACTACACCTGAATCAAATACTCTTGAATCAACTAATCTTAAATCCATTTTATGGGGAATATCTTTAAATAATGGCTTTTCACTCCCTAAAATAACCGGATTCACCGTTAAACGATATTCATCAATCAAATCCAGTTGCATCAAAGATTGAGCCAAGACAGGACTGCCTATAATAATCATATCTTTCCCTGACTGTTGTTTAAGTTTCATAATCTCTTCCGCAATATTTTCTTTTACTAGACGGGAATTTTTCCAATCCACCTTTTCTAATGTCTTGGAAAAAGCTATTTTTGTTGTATTTTCTAACCATTTAGAATGGTTGATTTCATGCTCGGAACTCCCTGGATTATCAGGCACCGATGTCCAATATTGCTGCATCCCCAAAAAGGTAGTGCGTCCCCATAAAACGGTATCTACGTTACTCAAAACTTCCTCCGCATATTTCTCTAATTCATGATTATAAGAAATCCAACTGATATCCCATGGGCTTGATCCTTCTACACAACCATCCAGCGAAGTATGCATATATAAAACGACTTTTCTCATCATTTGTCACTCCAATCATTTATGTTTATATTCCTATTTTAGGATCTTACATATCTTTTAACCATATATGGCAGAGCTCCAGTTACGAAGGATCTATAACGGTTGTAATTTGCCAAGTGACTCCAAATTTATCTTTTACTTGACCATATAACGGACTCCAAAACGTTTCTTCTAAAGCCATGAGAACTTGACCTTCTTCTTGCAGTTTGGTAAACACTTCTCTTGTTTTATCAATGTCATTAGTAGCCAATGAAATAGTGACTTGGTCTCCTATGGGCAGTGTTTGACCTGTAAATGTATCAGAAATCATTAGATCCGTATCTCCCACTTTTAAATGAGCATTGATTATACGCTGTTTCATCTCATCTGGTATTGGGAAATCTGAATTTGCTGGCATATCTCCAAATGTTTGGATTTGCATGACTTGCGCATCTATTGCTTCTTGGTAAAATTCCACTGCCTCTCTCCCATCACCGTCTGTTAGAATATAAGGATGAATTCCTAGTATCATCGTACATATCCCCTTTTTATTTGTATTTGGTGACTACAAAACTACCTTTTTCTCTGAGAGTTCTTGTAGTGTTCTTTTCATGTTTTCATTCTAGCAACTATCTTTTACTAAGATTTCTTATCGATTGCGGAAATGTCTTTTAAGAGAAACTACTTAAAACAAATGAAGTTCTTCTTCTCGGGTAAATAGATTCACAGAAAAAACGCCATCCTTTCTTTTTTCCATTCCTATAGAAAGAATAGCGTGTTTTTTGTTTTGAGGAACCATTTTGTTTTTAGCTTTATGCGCTTGTACGGCGACCCCTAGATTTTCAATGACTCTAAACTCCAAATTGTTTTAAGTGATAGTCTAAGTGCTTGTAAATTCCTTTTCCCCATTGTTCAGAAGTAAGTTTGCCGAAAAAAGGATGTGGATGAGTGGTACACTTTTCTGGCCCATTATTTTGGAATGCTATAATTTTTTGTTTCAGTTTTTCTCTTTCTGTTTCAAATTCTTTTTCATCTGCAACCAAAATGGTCGGAATAGTGGACATATTGCGGGATAATGGCTTGTTATTATAAAAAATTGGTTTCACAAACTTTCCAATTAATATCCCTAACCAACCTCTTGGAGGAAAAGAATTTCCCATGGCAATGTCTTGGAACAATGAGCAGTGAGCTAGCATTTGGGCAACATCCATTTTTCCCCATTGCGGTTGTGAAGTTGGGCTCAATTTGTCGATACGATTTAAAATTTCCTCTGTATCTAAATGATTAAAAATATTTTTCATTAGTGCAAATCCCCTTGCTTCCATTTCTTAATTCCTAAAGAAAAAATAGCGCTTTTTTTCGATTTCGGAGATTTTTTCTTAACTTGATGACATGAGAACGAAGGGAGAATTGTTAAGCGATTAGGGAAATAGTACCCAATAATCGTTGTCTGCTGTTCGGATATTTCATCCCAATCACAATCGTGGTCAAAAAGGTATTTTTAGTACTTGGAGTACCTCTTGGCGAACGCATATCAAATTTTAGTTTAATTAGAATAAGAGAGAATAGCGACTCCTGTATCCGTTGTCTGTGTGTTTATCAATTTAAAGGATTTTTGATCTATTCCTTCTTTAAAGAGTCGCTCTCCTTTCCCAACCACAACAGGATTAACGATAAAATGGTATTCATCAATGAGATCATGTTGCATCAGGCTCCGAATGAGCTCACCGCTTCCATAGATTAAGAGATTTTGGCTGGACTCTTGTTTTAGCCTTTTTATTTCTTCTATTACGTTACCTTTGATAAAATTTGCATTCCATTCTGCATCTTCTAAAGTTGTAGTAGGAACAAACTTTGGAACACTATTCATTCTATCAGCAAAACCATCTTCATCTTTCATTGCAGGCCAAGCAGCAGCCATTCCTTGATACGTTTTTCTTCCTAACAAAAGTGCTTCACTTGCAAACAGAAGATCATGTTGAAATTTCCCTACTTCGTGATTAAAATATGGTGCAGTCCAAGCGGGTTCTTCCATTACTCCATCCAATGACAAGTATAAAGATACGATGACTTTTTTCATAATAGTATTCCCCTTTAGTGTATTTATAAATTAAATAATTATCATATATATTAAAATTCAAATACAGATGGTTGTGCACAAAATAATTTATACATTTAAATCTAAATTTTCTCCAATTTCCCTAATCATTTTATTCTTTTAAGAAAAGTTAGCACGATCTTACTTTAATTCATTTTTTGCTTTTAAAAATGGTTTGTAGTTTTCCATGTACGCCACAAGAAGATATACATTTAGCAGAACAACGACTAGCGCAGGTAGGATCGTTTTCATATCTAGAAACAGATGAAATAATATGATGTTTACTGAAATAGGCGTATATAGTACTAATGCTAAAGGAACAAAACGGTTTATGATTAATAATATACCTGCGACAAATCCTAACACACTAACAATGCCTGGAATATATTGAGCATTATTGATCCCTGTTATAAATTGATTAGCAACAGGATTCGAATATTGAACTGGAGGTGCAAATTGAATGAAAATATTTAGTACACCAATAGTACCAAATGCTACTAAAAGAATACCAAGACCAATGCGTGCAATCAGAGGCAGTTTTTTTGTCATATCATTCACTCCTATTTATTTGTGTTTTTTTCTTTGTTACGGTAATCCAATCTACTGAATCGAAAAATCTCGAATCAATCAATTTTAGACTCCTTGATGAATCCCTAGTATCATCGTACATATCCCCTTTTTATTTGTATTTGTGATCTACAATACTACCTTTTTCTCTGAAAGTTCTTGTAGTATTCTTTTCATGTTTTCATTCTAGCATCTATCTTTTACCTAGATTTCTTATCGATTGCGGTAATGTCTTTTAAAAAAATTCGCATTAATAATGGGAGAGAAACTAAAATAGGCGGATCATCAAGCAAAGGAGGACGGAGGGTAACTTGTTGAAAAGGAACCGAAAAGCAGTCTTTCACAATGATAGGTTGATGGGAGCGAAAGCGGAGTGTCTTTTCTGGCAGCAAAACATCACTTGACTCCATTTCCCATGAAACTGATGTTGCCATCAAATAGTACATCCCAGGGTTCACATTTTTAAAACAAAATGATCCTTCAGAAGAAAGTAAAGTTCCATATAAAGGAAGACCTTCTGGAACTGGTTTTGCAAATAATCCAATGAAGATCACTCCTTCAATAGGCACTTCCGATTCCACGATACCTTCTATTCTATTATCTATTGAATTTGGCAACTTACTAAGAGACCATTGATTCATCTGTTTTAAGGAAGGAAAGTCCTCATTAACCATCTGAGTTGACTTTCTAAATGCAGAAGGGGTCATTCCAACACGTTTTGTAAATTGGGTAGTAAACGTCCCCAAGCTTTGTTGACCAATATTTAATCCTATATCACGTACAGGAAAGTTGGTATCCAATAACATCTTTTTTGCCTGTTGCATTCGAAGCGAAGAAATATAATAAAATGGAGAAACCCCTATTTTTTCTTTGAAAATCCGAGTAAAGTGATAAGGACTATAGCCTGCATAATTAGCAATTTCAGATAGAGACAGAGGTCGATCTAAATGATATTGGATATAAGAAACAACACCTTCTAATTCCTTTTCATATCGATATAACTTCATCACGTTTACTCCTGACTAAATTTTTTCAGTTTACATTAAAAATTCATATTAAAAATCATAGCATCTAACTTGTAATCTTGATGGAACAATATAAAACATATGCCACGAATTATATAATATTATACTATATGTAAATTATTTGTATAGAAATTAAAATCAACGAAATGAAATTTTCTCCTTTTTTTGTTTTATTTTACCAATTATTAATAGTAATAGTGCAGGCACCAGAGCAAAGAAAAAATCAAGAAAAGGTTTATATCTGTCTAAACTAAATAAGTAGCTGGTATCCGTTGCAACTAATTTCGCTAACAATACAAGTAATATTCCGAGCGGAAGAATAAAGGAACGCGAGTTTTTTATTTTAAACAACTGAACCAGACCAACATGTGAACAATAAAAACATATGACCATTCGACAATAAAGATCAAAAAAAGATAACATATTAATGGCAATTTGTATTTTTTGGAAAAAATCACCCAATTGCACTCTCATTCCTAATTTCCATCCTGGATAGAGTATAGTGGAAGTAATATTTACTCCTAGCACAAGAATAGTCATTGCTGTAAATGAAATGACAAACAATCCACCCATAATAGTCCCAATCACCCAAGATTTCTTTACTTTTTCCTGCGGGTAAACAAAAGGAACAATCATAAGAAAAAAAACAATTCCACAAAAGGTAAACTTATAAAGGTTATAGAGCCACGCATAATTTTTTGAAATCCACCTTCAAAAAAAACTGGTTCTAAATTTCGGATATCTGCAACAGAAATAAATGAAATTGTAAGAATAATTATAGCTAGAAGGATAAAAATATATAGTAACTCAAAACTCCTTGCTATCGTTTCAAAGCCTAAACTCACTCCCATAACAATAACCACTGCGAATAATATATATATAGCGATAGAAGGAGTTCGCGGTAATATTTGAGATGTTACAAAATCCCCAGTATACCTCATAGAAAGAGCAGCGTAGTAAAATGAGTAGAGAACAAACAAAAAGATTACTATTTTCCCTGCCCATTTCCCTAATATTTGCTCACTATATTCTACAAAGGTTTTCTGAGGATAGATTCTACTTAATGGATAGTAAACAAAAAGAATAATACACAGCCCTACCAATAAACTTATAAGACCCACTATCCATCCATTTTGCTTGGCATCTACAGCTTGAATCAGAGGTATGATTGCAATTTCATCACCAACTATAAATACAAATAATAAAACGATTAGTTGGAAAGCAGAGATCTGTGCTCTATCGTTCATATTACTCACCTTCTTTCCTTTATTCTAGCGAACCATATACCATATCCTTAAGGGGTTTAAAAAAATAGATGACTCCATCTGAAATTATCGGTAAATCCACATGAAGTGCTAGAGAAATACTCAGCACTATATCAATCGAGATTAAGCAAATGTATAAAATAATCTCTTTTTTTTGTCCTTCTTTCCAAATACTTGGTAATTGCCATAAAACAGTAGCAAGAAATAAGATAGCTATAATGGCAATATTCATTCCTTTTACTCCTTAATCTTTTTTAGATTAGAATTATTAATTATACCAGTAAAAGTAACATTGACCTTACTTTGTATGTTTGAGGGAATGTTTCCAAAAAGTTGCTGATTCCACTTTTCCTTATTTTCCATCCAATAATCTGGATCATCTCGATAAACTGCTCGGCCGAATTCCAGTACATCTGTTTTGTATTTTTTCTGAGCAGCGAAAATAACAGACTTGATTATTCTTGTAATTTCTTTCTGAGCAAGTACATTCAATGTTCTTATCGTCTGTGGATTATCTATCTGTAAGTTTTCACATTGAACTTCATTTATATTTATCTCTGTCTGTACCTTAATCTGAATAAGAGGATGAGAATTTTGCCTCTTACTCTTCACAGATGTTTTCGTATGTAATACTTCTAACATAATCCTTTTTTGAGAATGACCAGGACAAAAAATTCTTATATATGTTTTTTCTATCTTATTTAAAATAAAATTTAGTCCTATGCTCTCTTTTTCACTAAGCCAACCTACCAGCTTATCCCGGTGAAAAACACCAATGTTACTTATTTTTAAAAATGTTTCGGGTGCTATTTTTTTCACATTTTCTTCTACTTCTCCTTTTTCTTTTGACTCGATCAATTCAATTGCCGTTAACTTAGCTTCTTCTCCTTCATTGGATAAATTGGAAATCAGATCATCCATCATGCTTCCCATAACGGCACCTTTTGTTTTTATTTGAGTTTTGATAGAAGCATAAATCAAATCTGCCGGATTCTGTGTAAACGGTGTCATCACTTCTAAAATATTCTCTGCAGTATTTCCTCTTGCAATACATATATAGAAAATTGGTTCTGTCCCTCTACTTCGAGAAAAATAATCCAATATATCTTTTAATCCTTCTCGAGCTAGATTTTCTCCTATAACAAGAACCTTCATTTGTGAGGTATAGTTTTCTCTATCACTCAAGGTGGTTCGTTTTTGCATTGCTTCCGATATAGATTTTCCTTTTGTTTTATAGGTAACAACGGGAGACTGATTTCCTCCACCTTTTTGGGAAGCAATCGTAGCCGGATTTACAACCTGTGTGGTTACTACATATTGATCCTTTATCTTATCAATTCCCAAGGAAGTAATTAATGCTAAATCGTCGAGTTCTCTAGAATCCCAACAAGCCGTACAGATCATACATAAACAAACAAAGACTAAAAAAAAGATATTTTTTGTCACTCTTTAAACTCCTTGTTCGTAGGTGTGAGCGGTAGACGAATAAAAGCATCTTTTTGTCCTGCCTTAATGAATGGAGAAAATGGAGTCATGTATGGAACTCCAAAGGAACGCAAACTACACAAATGAAGTACAAGAGCAATGACTCCAATCATGACACCAATGAGACCAAAAATTCCAGATAACAGCATAAATATAACTCGTAAAATACGAATGGCTATCTCCATATTACTTGAAGGAATTATAAAACTAGATATCGCTGTTCCAGAAATCACGATCACGACAGCAGCAGTTACTATTCCTGCTTCCACAGCTGCTTGACCAATAACAACTGCTCCTACAATCGATACTGCCTGTCCCACTACTCTAGGCATTCTTATGCCAGCTTCTCTTAGTATTTCAAACATCAAAAGCATAAGTAGCGCCTCACCAAGAGTAGGTAAAGGGACCCCTTCATGCTGACGGGCTAAATTGAGCAACAATGGATATGGAATCAGTTCTGAGTGAAAAGTAGTTATCGCGACATAAATCGCAGGACCAAATAAAGCTAATAAAAGTCCGATATATCGCATGAAACGAATTATTGATCCTATATCAAAACGCTGATAATAGTCTTCGGGAGACTGCATAAATTGAGAGAAAATTGCTGGAACTAAAAGAACAAAAGGAGTACCGTCCACTAAAATTGCTACTCGCCCTTCTAACAATCCTGCAGCAATTACATCTGGACGCTCTGAGTTATACATAGTGGGAAATGGGGTAAACTTCTTATCTTGTATAGATTCTTCTATCATCCCCCCTTCCAAAACACCTGACAAATCAATTTTTTTTATACGGTTTCGAATTTCTTGAATGAGATTCTCTTCTACCAATCCTCGAATATATATAATTGCTAAACTTATATTTGTTACTTTCCCTGCCGATTGATTTTCTACTTGAAGTCTCGAATCCTTTATTTTCTTCCTTATCAAAACGATATTGGTTGCAATCGATTCAGAAAAAACTTCCTTAGGTCCCCGTACTACAGTTTGGGTAGTTGGTTCACTCACAGCACGTTCTTTCGACTCATTTAATCCAAACGCTAAACCCACTGCGCTCTGATCGATTAATAAAATAGCGTACCCAGATAATAGATGCTCAAATAACTCGTTAAGATTCCCTATATCCTGGATATCTCCTGCCGTAAGTATTGATTCTTTTAAGAGTTGAAGAGGATTATTCTCAAGACTAATTAATTCTTCAAGTTCTGTTCCTTTGATCTCTAGCATCAATGGGTCTAGGATATTTTGTTGAATTGATTTTTTATCTGCCAATCCATCTATATAAACAATAGCTGCTCTTAGTGATCTATTTTTGCCAAAACGAATCTGGCGAATTATGACATCACTACTAACTCCTATTCTTTCTTTTAATTGTTCTAAATTGTTATCTAAAAATAAAGGTTTATTATCATCCTCATCTTGATTCGTAGGTTGGTCCATTTTCCCTTTATTCATTCGCTCAAAGATACTCATTGTACTCACCTTTATTCATAACTCGTGTTTGATTTGTAGTGTTTGTTAATTCTACATTTTTTAACAGGATTCTAGGTAATAAAAAAAAGCACTTCCTATAAGTTAAGGAAGTGCTTTCCAATTTACTCTATTTCCATTTTGCCACATCTAAGCGATTTACTGCGCGTCTCAATGCTAACTCAGCACGTGCTAAATCTCCATCGTGTTCGGAGATACGCCCTTTTGCTCGGCTAGCCGCAGCTTCCGCACGAGCTACATCAATATCACTAGATAATTCTGCTGTTTCCGCAAGGATTGTCACACCACTAGGACGGACTTCCAAAAAACCACCACTGATTGCAATGCGCTCTTCTTTTCCTTCATCTTTTACCCTTAGAACCGTAACGGATAGAGGACTCACAAGTGGAGCATGATGAGGAAGAATACCAATATCCCCATTTGCTGCACGAGTGATAACCATTTCTACTTCTTTGGAGTATACTTTACGCTCTGGAGTTACTATATCCAAATGCATTTTACTCATGTGATATCACTCCCTCTAGACTGTTACGCCAAGGGATTTTGCTTTTTCAATGGCTTCATCAATATTACCAACCATATAAAAAGCATCTTCAGGAAGATGGTCATGCTTACCTTCCAAGATTTCTTTAAAGCCACGTACAGTTTCTTTAACTGGAACATATACTCCAGGCTGTCCGGTAAACTGCTCCGCAACGTGCATGTTTTGAGAAAGGAATTTTTCAATTTTACGAGCACGAGCTACCAATTGTTTATCGTCTTCAGATAATTCATCAAATCCAAGAATCGCAATGATGTCTTGTAGTTCATTATAACGTTGTAAAATCTGCTGCACACCACGTGCAACATTATAATGCTCTTCTCCAACAATCGCTGGACTTAAAATACGAGAAGAAGATGCAAGAGGATCAACCGCTGGGAAAATACCTTTTTGAGTCAGGCGACGTTCCAAGTTGGTGGTTGCATCCAGGTGAGCAAACGCAGTTGCTGGTGCTGGGTCCGTGTAATCATCCGCAGGAACATAAATAGCTTGGATGGAAGTTACAGAACCAGATTTGGTTGAGGTAATACGCTCTTGCAGCTGACCCATTTCCGTAGCTAGGGTTGGTTGGTAACCTACCGCGGATGGCAGACGACCGAGAAGTGCGGATACCTCAGAACCTGCTTGGGTAAAACGGAAGATGTTATCCACGAAGAACAACACGTCTTGTCCTTCTGTATCGCGGAAGTACTCAGCCATAGTAAGACCAGTTAGTGCAACACGCATACGTGCACCTGGCGGCTCATTCATCTGACCAAATACCATCGCGGTTTTGCTGATAACGCCAGAATCTTTCATTTCATGGTAGAGGTCATTACCTTCACGTGTACGTTCCCCGACACCAGAGAATACAGATAGACCACCATGTTCTTGAGCAATATTGTTAATCAATTCCTGAATCAAGACGGTTTTTCCAACACCTGCACCACCAAATAATCCGATCTTACCACCTTTGGAATAAGGTGCAAGCAAGTCTACTACTTTGATTCCGGTTTCTAGCATTTCTTGTTCGGTTGATTGCTCTTCAAAACTTGGAGCAGAACGGTGAATTGGTAGTTTTTCAGTAGCTTCAACAGGACCTGCTTCATCAATAGGCTCACCCAATACGTTAAAAATCCGACCAAGTGATGGGCGTCCTACTGGCACAGAAATTGGAGCACCTGTATCTTCTACATCCATTCCACGTACCAAACCATCTGTAGATGACATAGCGATAGTTCGTACGTTGTTGTCTCCAAGGTGAAGAGCCGTTTCAAGAGTTAGCGAAGTTCCATCGCTTTTCTTAACAACTAGTGCATTATTAATCTCAGGTAGTTGTCCACGTCCAAACTCAACGTCAACGATAGGACCCATTACCTGTAAAATACGTCCAAGACTCATCTTATTTCCCTCCTTAACAAAAAACTATAAAGCTGCTGCTCCACCAACGATCTCTGCGATCTCTTGGGTAATCGCTGCTTGTCGTGCACGGTTAAATTCAAGTGTTAACTTACCAATGATCTCATTTGCATTTTCCGTAGCATTTTCCATTGCGTTCATCTGCGCTGCATGTTCACTTGCTTTTCCTTCTAGAAGCGCATTATAGATCAATGTTTCTGCATATCGAGGCAATAACTCCGCAAGTACTCCTTCTTCCGATGGCTCATATTCATAAGCAGTACTGCTTGTTTTTGTTTCATCTTGTACTAACTCATCACCCGCAAGTGGCAGTAAACGTTTTTCCACAGGACGCTGGACAACAGGATTCACAAACTCGTTATACAGCAAATATAGCTCATCGAAACTGCCATCAGCATAGTTGCTAACCGCTTCTTTTGCGATATTTACCACTTCTGCATACTGAGGAATTGCTGAAATACCTGTTGTTTGTCCAATGATGGGAACCTCACGCTTTTGAAGGACTTCCAATCCTTTTCGACCAATAACAAATACTACATATTCATCTTTGGATTTATGGCGTTGTCCTAACTTTTCCATGAGTAAACGAATTAGATTACTATTGTATCCACCTACAAGTCCACGGTCAGAGGTAACAATCAAATAACCGGTCTTCGATACAGGACGTGATTCTAACATCGGGTGTTTCACACCTGATGAACCTTGTGAGAGGTTTATGATAACGTCTTTTAATTTATCTGCGTAAGGACGAGATGATTCCGCTTGTTCTTGTGCTTTACGCAGGTAGGAAGCAGCTACCATTTTCATTGCTTTGGTAATCTGCTTGGTCTTCTCAAAAGAATTTATCTTAATTTTAATATCACGCATTGTTGCCATCGTTGATTCACCGCCTTTCCTTTCAGGCTAGTTCAGTCTTTATGCTGTTACAGAAAAACCTTTTTTAAAGCTAGCAATCGCAGCTTTTAATTTTTCATCGTTTTCATCTTCCATTTTTTTGTGCTCACGGATACTAGCCAAAATATCTTCATGACTTGCATCTAAGAAAGAATGGAATTCTTTTTCAAAACGACGGATATCTGCAACAGGAATATCATCCAAATGGCCTTTGGTAACCAAGTAAATGGAGATAACTTGCTTTTCTACAGGCATTGGTTCATTTTCATCTTGTTTGAGAATCTCCATTACGCGCTCACCACGAGATAATTTAGCGCTTGTGAGTGGATCTAGGTCGGAACCAAATTGTGCAAAAGCAGCTAGTTCATTGTACTGAGAAAGGTCTAATTTCAAACTCCCTGCTACTTTGCTCATTGCTTTGATTTGCGCAGAACCACCTACACGAGATACAGAGAAACCTACGTTTACAGCTGGACGAACTCCAGAGTAGAACAGGCTTGTTTCCAAGAAGATCTGACCATCGGTGATTGAAATCACGTTGGTTGGAATATAAGCAGAAATGTCCCCTGCTTGAGTCTCGATGAATGGTAACGCTGTAAGAGAACCGCCTCCACGTTCATCGGATAATTTAGCTGCACGTTCTAGTAACCGTGAGTGCAGGTAGAATACATCCCCTGGAAATGCTTCACGACCTGGAGGACGACGAAGAAGCAGAGATAATTCACGATAAGCTGCTGCTTGTTTGGAAAGATCATCATATACACAGAGTACGTGACCACCGTTGTACATGAAAAATTCACCCATCGAACATCCAGCATATGGAGCCAAGTATAACAATGGAGCTGGGTCTGATGCGCTAGCAGCTACGATAATCGTATATTCTAAAGCTCCATGGCGACGTAGTTTTTCTACTACTTGTGCAATGGTAGACTGTTTTTGACCGATCGCAACATACACACAAACAACATTTTTGCCTTTTTGGTTGATGATGGTGTCAATCGCAATAGTGGTTTTACCTGTTTGACGGTCACCAATAATCAATTCACGCTGTCCACGGCCAATTGGAACCATGGAGTCAATCGCTTTGATACCTGTTTGCATTGGTTCATGAACTGATTTCCGATCAATAACACCAGGAGCTGGAGATTCAACTGCGCGAAATTCGGTTGTGTTGATTGGACCTTTTCCATCCAAAGGTTGACCAAGAGGGTTAACTACACGACCAAGAAGTGCCTCTCCGACTGGTACTTCCATCAGACGACCAGTACGTTTTACTTGGTCTCCTTCACGGATATCGCTATAAGGACCAAGAATAATAACCCCAACGTGATTTTCTTCTAAGTTTAAAACCATTCCCATAATGCCGCCGTTAAACTCTAAGAGTTCACCAGCCATCGCATTTTGGAGACCATGAACACGGGCAATACCGTCTCCTACTTGGATAACGGTACCCACATCGCTAACTTCAAGGTCCGCTTGATAATTTTCGATCCGTTCCTTAATCAGCGAACTGATCTCTTCTGCACGAATGCTCATACCGATTTTCACCCCTATGCTCTAAGCATTTAGACGTTCTTGAAAGCGGAGGAGCTTGGTTTTGAGGCTGCCATCGTAAAGACGATCGCCTACTTGCACAACCACTCCACCTAATATATTTGAATCTACTTGTTCTTGAATAACTAGTTTTTTACCAATCATTTCAGCAAACGTCTGAACTAACTCTGCTTTCTCATTGTTTTGCATTGGAGAAGCAGTGGTAACAATCGCTTCAGCCATACCAGAAGCTTCTAAAGCTAATCTACGGTATTCAGAGGCAATACCAGTTAATTCATTTTCCCGTCCTTCATCTACCAATAAAAACAAAAAGTTTTTTGTAATGGTTTGGATAGATGGAAAGTTTTGCGTAATAATAGCCTTTTTTGATTCAGCTAATGTAGCAGGATGTGACAACCAATTTGCAATATCTTTGTTCGCTAGCGATTCTGATACAAGCTGTAAATCTGCTCCTACTTGTGGAAGCAAACTATGTCCTTGGGCGACTTCAAACAAAGCTTTTCCATATCGTTTCGCTACCAATGTTACATTCATTGTATTCTGCCTACCTGTTCAAGATAGCGGTGTACCAATTTCGATTGGTTCGCTTGGTCCAATTCTTGACCGAGCAGCTTTGTAGCGAGCTGAACACTGAGCTCTCCTACTTCTAAGCGAAGAGCAGCAAGTGCTTTCTCTTTTTCACGGTTAATCTCATTCGTCGCCTCTTCCATTAACCGTCCAGCTCTTTCATTGGCCAAACGAATGATTTCTTCAGCTTCACGTTCTTTTTGGACTTTCGCGCGTTCTACGATTTCCTTTGCTTCTTCGCGAGCCTGTTGCAAAGCAGCTTTTTGGTCTTCTACAAATTTTTCTGCTTCTAAACGATGCTGTTCAGCTGATTTGATCTGATCGTCGATGTGATCTTGTCTCGTACGCATTGTAGCTAACAACGGACGAAGTGCAAACCGGGAAACCAATAACATCAGAATAAGAAAGATTACCAACTGAGCTAACATTGTACCCAAATTTAAGCTTAACAAAGGAGGTCACTCCTTTCGGTTTTATTAGAAAAACTTAGTTTGCCGCTCATACCTTAACAGTAAAACCATAGCTTTTCTTCTATTTTCATCGATAAGAATCTGTTCGTTTCTTAAGGAGAAATAATAGCGGGAGAATACGTGCCCCCGCCCCATTTGCCTAGATCCCGCAAAATTATTTGTGGGTGGATTCACACATGAACCGATTTAGATAACTCCAAACAGAAGAAGGATACCAAGTGCAACACCGATAATTGGTAGAGCCTCGATCAAACCGAATAAGATCATTGTTTGACCAAATAGTTTACTTTGGCTTTCTGGTTGACGTGCGATACCTTCGATATATTTAGCGAAAAGGTTACTGTTACCAATAGCTGCTCCGAGTGCTGCGAAAGCGATCATAATTGCACCTGCAAGAATATTCAAATCCATTTATATGTTCCTCCTAAAAAGTTTAATGATCTGATGACATTTTTTGTGCGATATACACATTGGCTAGAACGGTAAAAATATATGCTTGAATTGCTCCGACGAAGACCGAGAATCCCATCCAAGCCAACATGGGAAGTCCAGTTAAGTAAATCGGGCCTTTTGTTAGCATGATAACGATTAAAACTTCTCCAGCAAAAATGTTTGCCCATAAACGCATAGCATGTGTCGCTGGTTTCGAAAACTCTTCAATCACATGGAGAACTCCAAGTGGGCTTAAGAAGTGTTTGAAATAACCTTTTACACTTTTACGTAATCCCATGTAGTTAGCAAACAATGCAACCGCAACTGCCATGGAAATCGTTACGTTCAGGTCAGCAGTAGGAGATTTTAACCAAGAGATTTCATGAGACTGTTTTAAAAGTTCTTCTGTTATACCTAGTGAAGGAATCGCATGATGTGCTTCTGCGGATACCATCATAATGACCCCGAGTTGGTTTGCGATCAAGATAAACAAAAAGAGTGAAAAGGTGAAACCAAGATATTTCTCTGCTGTACGGTCATCATAACTCATGCGAGCTATCCCACGGCTAAAATCGATAACCATCTCCACTAAATTTTGTAGTTTACCTGGTCTCATTTTACGTCCACGAGTAGCGAGTATAGTAACAATGAGTACGATAGCAGCAGATAAAAGTGAACCGAATATGACAGCTAAATCAAATGTTAAACCGAGAAAAGTTACCTTAGGTGTTAATTCCATTCTGTGTAGTCACCCCCTTTGTGCTTTAGGAGTAGTAAAGTAGGAGAAGATAGATAGGATATAGCATAGTGGTAGCCCTACAAGTACACCTCTGACATCCAGTGTATCTGGAAATCTAGCAGCTATTATCATAGCAAAAACTACCACCAAGAAACGATTGACCATTCCTGTTCCTCTAACTCTATTGCCTGTTTGCACACTTTCTACAACTAACTTCAGTTTCCAAAATAAATAGAGATAGTTGTACAGACTAACAGATGTCCCCAAGAGGAGTCCGCAAAAAAAAGCACGGTATGGGGTTAGAAAAACCATGATCAGAAACACGATGAGGAGTCCAGTAGTGAGGACCATCACGCGACGGCGAGTGGTTAATTTTGATTTCATGAGGGAAGTCATTCCTTTAAAAAAGCTTTTAACGTGAAGGCAGCACTGACAAAACCGATCAAAAGACCTACAACTAGGCCCATAAGAAGCCATAAAGGCTTGGTATGCCAAGTATCGTCTGCCAGTTTCCCTAACCAAGCGCCACCAACAGCGAGGATAATCACTTCCGTACCCATAGAACCAACCATCGCTACCAGACGTAACGTACTTTTATCTCGATTCACACGGAAAACCCCCTAGATAAAGGTATTTAATGGGGTATTGGTGAAAAAATTGTTGGTTCAAGGGTATCAGTCTCAATAAGTCGTTTCCCCTGCTAATACTACCGGATGCCTTCTTTCATTGTCAACGCTTTCGTACGCCAGAATGTGAATAATTCGTCACACATTCGCAATATGATTGAATAAACCGTGTAAAATCAATGTAAATTTAGTGAAAAAAATTACTTAGTCCCATACAGCCTATCCCCTGCATCTCCCAAACCTGGTACAATATAGCTTTTATGGTTTAATTTTTCATCCACTGCTGCTACAAAAATGTCTACATCTGGATGATCTTCCTGTAACCTCGCAATTCCTTCTGGTGCTGCAATCAAACACATAAATTTCATACTAGTCGCACCGATTTTTTTCAACTCGTTGATCGCTACAGATGCAGAACTGCCTGTTGCCAGCATAGGATCGATGACAATTAAATCACGTTCTCCAATATCAGACGGCATTTTCGCATAGTATTGAACAGCCTCTAGCGTTGCCGGATCACGATACAGACCAATATGACCTACTTTTGCCGCTGGAATCAGTTTTAATACCCCATCTACCATCCCTAATCCTGCACGCAAGATAGGCACCAATCCTATTTTCTTTCCTTCAATCATTTTACACGTCGTAGTGGTCACAGGTGTCTCGATTTCCACTTCTTTTAGTGGTAAGTCCCGTGTAATCTCATAAGCCATCAGCGTAGCTACTTCATCTACCAACTCTCGAAATTCCTTGGTCCCTGTATTTTTATCCCGAATATACGTCAATTTGTGCTGAATCAATGGGTGATCAAAAACGTATACATTGCTCATTTTCTCATTCCTCTTTTCTTGTATCCATTATCGACGATGTACTTTTTTCCATACCTAAAAAAAGCCCCTTAATGAATATAGGACTTTTGAAAGAAAATTACTAGCTTCGACTAACTTCCTATCTATTAAAAAATATTAGAATGTTGCGTCTCATTTATTCCAAATATAACACTTTTAGATTAATATGAATTTAAATGGAGGAACACTCTCCTGATGCACGATTCTATAAAAGAAATATTCCAACTACAGATAAGGGATACAGTGGTTCAGAATTCGCGAACATACCAGATGCTGCAAACAGCTGGATGGGCTGGTGCAGGACAGCTCTCGAAAACAGTAACAGGTTTTATCAACATGTTGCTTGTCGCTCATCTGGGCATCCAAACTATTCTGATTGTTACATGTACCTTTATGGTAACACTCATCTTCTTGGCAATCGATCAGCAACTTCGTGCTGTAACCACGCCCCTGATTAGTCAGTGCACAAGCGAGAAGAAAGAGAATCTACCAAAAAGCTTGGTTGTCTTGAAAGCGCAATGCAAACAGACAGATAAACAGACAGTGCTCGTACAGACGATCACAGTTCAAGCATTGTTGTTTTCTATGGTTTTTGGATTTCTAGTAAGTGGACTTGCACTTGTCTTCCCAAGCGAAATCCTTCAGCTAACGGGAGCGAGTGATTCAGTAGCACTTGAAGGTGCTCTTTACTGCCAACTGATGATTGGATCAATCTGGCTGCTCTCCCTCTCCGGCACAATGGAAGGAACATTGCAGGGAATCGGTCATGCCAATTGGTCTTCTCAAGCCGGGATCATCCGAAATGGATCGCACCTGTTGCTCAGTTATGGAGGAATCTATTTTCTAGACACTGGAGTAGTGGGTGTTGCGTGGGCATCGATCCTTGGAGAGATCGTAGGGCTCATTTATATGACCTATTTTCTTCGGAAAACGGCATTTCAAAAAAATCTCACCTCCCTTCGCCCTAATTGGGCTGTTCAAAAAGATGTCATTCGTAACGCGATTCCTCTGATGGCTGACATGGTGTTCTATCAAATGAATGCAGCGTTGCTGTGGTACATTTTGCGAAGTTACGGAGATATAGTCTTTGCTTCGCAGCGAATTGCGGCGGAAATTATGTCGGTTCCTTCTGCAATTTTTTGGGGATTTTATGTGTCCGTAAGTCGATTTGTCCCCCACGTCTACGGTGACAGCGAGTACAACAGAGTCAAGCAGTACACTACGAGTATGCTGAAAGCAGGCATTCTTACTGCTTGTGTCACCCTCAGCGGAGTTTTTCTCTTCGGAAAACAGATTGCAAGGCTTTTTACTGATGATCAGCGAATGATCACAACCACACACCAATGGATCTTCGTCTATGTATTGGTTGGTGTAGCGGGGGTCATTTACAATGTGGCCGCTCGTGCACTAAAAGGAATCCAAGAAAATAAAATCATCATGTTGAGTAGTTTCATCAGTAATCTCATCTGGTGTATTTCCATGATCCTTGCCTGGAAATATATGTCTCTGTGGGCAGTTGCCGCAACATATATCCTGTACCAATCGCTGGAAGCAGCTATTGTGGGATGGTACTTTTACTCAGACAGGTGGATTGCTCATTCTAAACAACCCATATAGAAAAAGTTTCATTTCCAAAAACGCCCCTCTTGTTCTACGAGAGGGGCGCAGTCATTTGTCATTAAAAAATGGATTAAAAAACTACAACAATGAAAATTCCCTCTTGTTGCGTCAAGAAAGTTCTGTTATATTCCCAATTGTAAACCAATAAAAAAAATAGGTTTACAATTGGGGTGTGAGACTTGGAAAAATATGAGGCATTATTACAAAAGAACCAACAATACCTATGGAATCCTTTTACACAAATGAAGGAATATTTGCGAGAAAAACCATTGATCATAGAGCGAGGAAAGGGCGTAAAACTTATTGATGTTCAAGGCAAAGAGTATTATGACGGGAATTCGTCATTATGGCTGAACGTATTTGGACACAACCGCAAAGAATTAAATAATGCACTCTTAGAGCAATTGAGCCAGATCGCCCATTCGACTTTACTAGGCATGGCCAATGTACCAGCAATTTTATTAGCTGAACGTCTAGTACAGATAACTCCTCATCGTGTACAAAAAGTATTTTTTTCAGATAGTGGAGCAGAAGCTGTAGAAATTGCTTTGAAAATGGCCTTTCTCTACTGGAAACACAGAGGAAAACCAGAGAAACAAGTTTTTCTCAGTATGATTAATGGATATCACGGAGATACCGTCGGCGCCGTGAGTGTTGGTGGAATTTCTGCTTTTCATCATGCGTTTGATCGGTTATTATTTCAAACTGAAAAAGTTCCTTATCCATATCCTTATCGGTTTCCTGGCACCGAACAGCAATGCATAGAAACATGTTTAGCTGAACTTCGGAAAAAGTTAGAAGAGAAGGCTGACCAAATTACGGGGTTAATTGTAGAGCCAATGGTCCAAGGAGCAAGCGGCATTATCACAGCCCCAAAAGGATTTTTGACAGAAGTAGAAAAGCTTTGCCGTAAGTACGATATTTTGTTAATGGTGGATGAAGTGGCTACTGGGTTTGGAAGAACAGGGAAAATGTTCGCTTGTGAACATGAAGCGATAGAACCTGACATTTTGACTGTAGGAAAGAAACTAACAGGAGGTTATTTACCTGTAGCAGCTACTCTAACCTCTGATGAAATCTATCATGCTTTCTATGCAGATTATAGAGAGCAAAAAACGTTTTATCATGGGCATTCCTATACAGGCAACCAATTAGGATGTGCGGTTGCATTAGCAAACTTAAATCTATATGAACAGGAAAATATTATCGAACATATACAAAATACAAGTGAACAGGTTGCACAATGGTTAAAAGAATTTTATCAACTCTCTCATGTCGGAGAAGTACGCCAGTTAGGTTTGATGATTGGCATCGAATTAGTGAAAGAAAAAGAAAGCAAAAAGCCATATCTTTTGCAGGAAATAATCGGACAACGAGTATGCAATCGAGCAAAAGAACTAGGTTTAATCATACGTCCCTTAGATTCTGTGATAACTTTTCTTCCTCCCCTTATCGCTACGAAAAAAGAACTTCGCGAAATGCTATATATTCTCTATCAAGCAATTCAAGAGGTAACAGAAGGTGAGTAAAGGCATTTTTATTACTGCCACCGGAACGGAGATTGGTAAAACGGTTATCACAGCTGGGCTAGCCTTGGCTCTTAAAGAATATGGTTATCACGTAGGAGTAATGAAGCCTGTTCAAAGCGGTCACCTGCTTCATGAAAAAGAAAGTGATGGAATGCGTCTAAAACATTGGACGCAAGTAGATGACCCAATTGAACAGATTGTAACGTATAGCTTTCCTGAGCCTGTCGCACCACAATTAGCAGCAGAAATCCACCAAGTACATATTGACGAGTATTTCATTTTAGATCAATGGAAACAGTTAGTGACTAAATATGATGTGGTACTAATAGAGGGAGCAGGCGGTCTGATGACACCCTTAAGCCAACGATACTGTATAGCTGACTTAGCATGTGATATTGGTTTTCCCCTCATGGTTGTATCTCCACCGCTATTGGGAACAATAAACCATTCTGCCTTAACTGCTTTCGTTGCTCACCAGTCCGGATTATCTCTAGCAGGCTTTATTTTAAATGGATTAAAACAAACAGAAATAGACCCAAGTGTTCCACACAATGCTCGGTTTATTGAACAGATAACACGTTCTCCTGTACTAGGAACTGTACCTTGGTTAGGAGATTGCTTTACACCTGAGACATTACAACAAGCCATTCAAACACATGTAGACATTCCAAAACTTATTTCCCGTCTAGGCTGGGGGGCTTAAAAATGATGATAAAAACTAACACCAAAAACTGGGAAACATATGCCGACAAAGCGTTAAAAGGTGATGTATTAACGACTGCGGAAGCCATGTCTGTATTAGAAGCGGATGATAATGAACTCCTGTCATTGCTGCAAGCTGCTTTTCGAGTTCGACATCATTACTTTGGAAAAAAAGTAAAACTGAATATGATTATCAATGCAAAAAGCGGTTACTGTCCAGAAGATTGTGGTTACTGCTCACAGTCTATCATCTCAAAAGCACCTATTGAGAAATATACCATGTTAAAAAAAGAGATAATTGTTGCCGGAGCTAGAGAGGCTTTGAATCGGAAAGCGGGAACATATTGTATCGTGGCAAGTGGTTATGGTCCTACAGCCTCTGAACTAGAAGAAGTAGTCGAAGCGGTAAAAGAGATTAAAAAAGAACTAAAAATGAAGATCTGTGCTTGTTTAGGGATCTTACGTGATGACCAAGCTATCAGATTAAAAGAAGCTGGTGTAGATCGATACAACCACAATTTAAATACAAGTGCGGATCACTTTGCCAATATTACCACTACTCATACTTATGATCAGCGCATACAAACAGTAGAAATGGCTAAAGAAGCCGGGATTTCTCCATGTTCTGGATGTATTGTAGGAATGGGTGAAACGAAGAAACAAGTTATCCAAATCGCCACTGCATTGCGTGAGCTAAATGCAGATTCAATTCCAGTTAATTTTTTAAATCCAATCAAAGGTACACCATTAGAACATAAAAAAGAGCTAAACCCTCGTTATTGCCTAAAAGTTCTAGCTTTAATGCGATTTTTGAATCCTAATAAAGAAATTCGTGTTTCTGGTGGAAGAGAAGTAAACCTAGGTCAATTGCAGCCTCTATCCCTATATCCCGCTAATGCTATATTTGTAGGGGATTACTTGACAACAGAAGGTCAAGAAGCAAATCTAGACCATCAAATGATTGAAGATCTTGGGTTTGAAATCGAGCTTTGTGCATTATGAGAAATTGGCAACTGGGATTAAGAAACGAATTAAATCAGCTAGCGGATAAGAACCTAATACGGGAGTTAAAATCCACTGCTCATGGAACCAACCCTGTCTGTGTACGAGAAGGAAAAACATTGCTAAACTTCTCTTCCAACAATTACTTGGGATTGGCAGGACATCCTCTGCTGATCCAAGCTATGCAAAATACTGTAGAAGCAGGTTCGCCTTCATCACGGCTATTAGTAGGTAATGAAGCTAAGACACAACATCTAGAAGAAGAACTAGCACAATGGCAGGAGACAGAATCCGCTCTTGTATTTAGTAATGGGTATATGGCTAATCTCGGAGTATTATCTAGTTTTTTAGACAGAAAAGATGCTGTTTTTAGTGATCAACTCAATCATGCTAGTATTGTCGATGGTATTCGATTGAGCGGTGCAACATCCTTTCGATATCGGCATGGCAATATGAATCATCTAGAAAATCTATTAAAGAAAGCAGCGAAAAAAGGTTTTAGGAGAAAACTGATTGTTACAGATGCTGTTTTTAGTATGGATGGTGACATCGCTCCACTACGTGATCTTGTATCATTGAAAGAAAAATATGATACAGCTTTATTTGTCGATGAAGCACACAGTGTTGGAACGATAGGACCACAAGGGAAAGGTTTAGCACATCATCTTGGAATCTCCGATCAGATAGAGATACACATGGGTACTTTTAGCAAAGCGTTTGGTGTGTATGGGGCATATGTAGCTGGCAAAAAAGATTGGATTCATTACCTAATCAACCATTCTCGAAGTTTTATTTATACCACTGCCCTACCGCCAAGCATCATATCAGCCATTCTTCAATCATTAAAGTTGATCCAACAAAGTGATAGGTCTCGTCATCTATTGAAACGCAAAAGTATGAAATTCCGTGATGAGCTTAGCAAATATGGATTCAATATCGCAAATTCTTCTACCCAGATCGTTCCTGTTGTCATCGGAGATAGTTCAAAATCGTTAGCCTTTAGTCAAAAACTTATTGCAAACGGAATACTGTCTGTAGCCATTCGTCCACCCACTGTACCAGCAGGCAGTGCTAGACTTCGCTTCTCTCTGATGGCTGATCATCGAGATGATGATATACAAAATGTCATAGAGTCCATTACGGAAATTGGATACGAATGTGGTGTAATTCTATGATGAAAAAGCGTCATTCTTTTTTGTGGATTTCAGGGTGGTCTGTATCCTCGGATATTTGGAAACCTTTTATGAGTCAGTGGCCTAATGCACATCATTACAGCCTCTCCTTTGAAAATTGTGAAACAGTAGAACAAATCAATAAGCATGCGATCCAAACTTTTCAACAAGTGGAACATAAACCAGTAAACATCATAGGATGGTCACTGGGAGCAATGATAGCTCTTCAACTGGCTGTTCGATTTGCTAAAGATATAAACCACCTGTTTTTAATTGCTGGTGTCTCGTCATTCATGCGAACAAAACAAAATAAAACGGGATGGAACGAATTAGTGATCAAACGAATGAAAAAACAGCTAGAGAACGATGTTCAACAAGTCATTCGAATATTTGATCAAAAAATGTTCACTGACCATGAAAAACTCAATGGCGATAAAAAAAAATGGGACAAGTTCATCCGAAAAAGTGTTCCTTCTGTATGGTCACTCCAAGCTGGTTTGGATTTTTTAGAGAAATTTTCTATTGATGAATACATCAAATTCATTCATACCCCTGTTTCATTGCTATCAGGAGAAGAGGATAAGATTTGCGCTCTTGAATCAACAAGAGTTTTAGCCGATCAGCTTCACTCCTGTACTCATTCTAGATGGGATGAAACGGGACATGCTTGTTTTTGGACAAATCAAGAGAAATTTCATCAGTGGATCAAGGAGGGAGTGAATCATGAAGATCAATAAATCCTTAGTTGCACGTAGATTTGATCGATCATCCTCCACTTATGATCAACATGCTGTCATTCAAAAGCAAATGGCACAGCGACTACTCCAGACTTTGAATAGATTTGAGCAACCGATAAAACGCATTTGTGAAATAGGTTGTGGCACGGGATACTTGACAAATCTACTTATTCAAAGGTATTCAAAGGTAGAATTAACAGCTATTGACATAGCACCAAAAATGATAGAAACAGCCAGAAGAAAAATCCCAAATCCAAATATCCATTGGTACATAAGTGACGCAGAAGATGTTGATTCTTACTTAACAGGTAAATACGACTTAATTATTTCAAATGCAACGATCCAATGGCTATCGAATCCAAAAGAGACAGTAGGATATTGGGAAGAAGCACTCCGGCCAAATGGTTTACTCATGGCATCAACATTTGGAATTGATACCTTTCAAGAGTTGACTGCTGTTTTTCAAAAACAAGAAAAGCAGCATAGTCTGCAACCTGACCAACACCATTTAAGCATGCATCCTTCTTCCTATTGGAAACAGCTTTTAGAGTTTTCTGGGCTTACCTCTGTAGATGTACAAGAAAACTGGAAAAAAGTTTTTTATCCTAGTTGTCGATCTTTCTTACAAGGAATCAAGTCGACTGGAGCGAACTATTCAACATCGCACTCTCCTTATTTAACAAATTATCAGCTGTTAAAAAATGTTATGGAAGAATACGATCGTTTGTATCGAGAAGGAACAGGAGTATACGCTACTTATCATGTCATACAATTACAGGCTCAAAAAACGGCTACATAGACAGATGAAAAACGAAAAAAGTACTCGTTTACCCTTTTTTTGATCCGTAGAACATATTAAAATAAAGTATGATTAACAAAATAATCCGAATTTTGTTATTACCATAAAGGAGCTGAATCTATTGAAAAAAGGCTTAGGAGCTTTATTTGCTTTCATCTTGATGTTTGCTATTCCAGCTAATGTGACTCATGCTGCTACAACATATTGGTCTGGTTATGCACACTTTAGCACCAGTTTCACCACGGAAACCTTTTATTTACCTAGTAAAGACCTAATACTCGATTTACAAAAATATGCAAGTCCAAATGATGGTTCCTTCCGAATTGAAATACGTAAAAAAAGTACAAACAAAGTTGTAGACACCTGTGTGGGTGATGCCTATGCAGACAAAAAAGGCTATGATGCAACCTGCTATTTTTATCAAAAAAGAGCTTCTGGTAACTATTATTTGAAATTCGTCAATCTAACCGAAGGTACCACTATCCATATTCCAAGCTATACACTGCATGATTAGATAATTGAATTACGAAAGAAAGACGGCATTCTATAAAAGGAGTGCCGTCTTTGTGTTTATTATTACTCAAGTTGAGCAAATTTACATACATTTTATTCTAGATTCGAACACTGTGGCTTAGCGAGCTTTGTGACTGTGTCGAAGATACAAATCTCTCTAATATGATTTGTATCTATTTTTGCTCAAGTAGAGTTATTGTTCACTAAGTTATTCAAGATCGTAATGACTGTAATTGCTGTCATTCCCCTTTTTATAATAATTTTATTTATAATCAATAAACATATATACATGCACTTCTACTTATGAAATACTGAAAAAACAAACAAAACTATCAAAAGTATCGAAATGGAGGGTATTTAAGTTAATTTGGATCATAATGATTATAAGCTTATTTCATCTGTTGAAAAAAGAACCTGGAATTGGAAACATATCGTTCAAAATGTGATAGCTGCTGAGTTAGTCATCGGAATATTTATTGTATTTTGGTATCTTGTAACCTATTATCACTATCGATCGATTATGGACTGGTATCAAGCCCCTAATATCTATATTGAGATCACAGTTGAGAAGATGATGCAGCCCGGACTAATTGGACGAGCATTGCTAATCATTTTAGCAGGAATTATTATTCTAGTACTTTTGTATTTTACATATCTCGGGATTATTCGGGTTGCAAGAAGGATGTTTCGTCTACAATCGAATAAATCAAAGAATGCAAAAACACAGCGGATTATCCTTATCGTTATAATTGTATTAATCGTCGGAGTCGTCATCGTTTCAATGAATCAACTAGCTAATATTTTTGGAGAAACACAGAGTAAACTAGCTTTAAAAGAAGCAGAATATCATACTATGCTTTATAAAAACGGCAAACTTGAAGGGGTTATCTTGGACACCTTTCGTGATTTTTATATTGTTGGTCCAATCCAAAATAACACGGTCATCCCAATATATGAACTAGTTCCGATGAAAATAGAATCCAATCCTTCTTCTTTACAGATAGTCGATGGAGTGGTTCAAAACGTATCAGAAGAACCGGCTACTCTTCAAGTGAGGCTCTTATATACTGGCAAAATCCATGTGGAAGATAACTATGGTCAATAATCTTTGCTACTCTCAATCCAAGAAGTAATTCAAATGTTCTAACATCATTTAATTCAAACCAATATCGTAGAATTATATCATCTGCCCACTCTATCAGAGCTACCTATTACCTTGCTGCTTGCTGTTGTTTTTGGATTGATCTCATTTAGCTTCATCAAGCTTAATAGATTGTATTTTAAAATATCTACTGAAAAATATCGCAAATCAACCCTAAAAAGAAGTTAATTCTGAATTTTGCAATCCCATCCAGAAAACACTAAAAGAAACAAGATCCGAAACGAATTACTCTTTAATTTACTAATCCAGATGGTGACTAAAACTATACCATTAATAAAGAAGATAAAAAGAGTCAAGGATCATTTCTCCATGTCCTTGACTTCTTCATATCAATAATTATTTTCCATACTTACGCGTATAGAGGATATTGACTGGTCAACTTCGCAACGCGTGAACGTGCTTCTTCAACGGTTGAAACTTCTTCACGATTTTTCAAAGTGAAAGCAATAATAGATGCGATTTCTGTCATTGCTTCTTCATCCATACCACGGCTGGTAACAGCAGGCGTTCCAATGCGGATACCACTTGTGACAAATGGGCTTTCTGGATCAAATGGAATGGCATTTTTGTTGGTTGTAATTCCTACTTGGTCGAGGAGATGTTCTGCTTCTTTACCAGTGAGTCCAAGATTACGCACATCGATGAGCAATAAATGATTGTCTGTCCCTCCGGAAATTAAATCTAAGCCTTGCTTTACCAACTCATCTCCGAGTTGTTTTGCGTTTTTCACCACTTGTGCACCATACGTTTGGAAAGAATCACTTAGTGCTTCTCCAAGTGCTACTGCTTTCGCAGCGATCACATGCATCAACGGTCCGCCTTGAATACCTGGGAAAATTGCTTTATCAATTGCTTTTGCATATTTTTCTTTGCAAAGAATCATCCCGCCACGAGGCCCACGAAGGGTTTTATGTGTGGTAGTAGTTACAAAATCAGCAAAAGGAACAGGATTTTGATGTTGACCTGTAGCGACAAGCCCAGCAATATGCGCCATATCGACCATAAATAATGCACCTGCTTCATCCGCAATCTCTTTCATTTTGGCGAAGTCAAATTCACGTGGATATGCACTAGCACCTGCTACCAATAATTTTGGTTTGTGTTCCAAAGCGAGCTCGCGAACTTCTTCATAATTGATGGTGTGTGTCTCTGCATCTACTCCATACGCCACAAAATTATACAGGATACCAGAGAAGTTAACTGGGCTACCATGGGTCAAGTGTCCGCCATGCGCAAGATTCATGCCAAGTACCGTATCTCCTGGTTCCAAAAATGCATGGTAAACTGCCATATTTGCTTGTGCACCAGAGTGTGGTTGGACATTGACATGTTCAGCACCAAATAATTGTTTCGCACGATCACGAGCTAAATTTTCTACAATATCTACATGCTCACAGCCACCATAATATCTCTTTCCTGGATAACCTTCTGCATATTTATTGGTAAGTACGGAACCTTGTGCTTCCATTACTGCTGGACTTACGAAGTTTTCAGAGGCGATTAGTTCAATATTGTTTTGTTGTCTTTTGAGTTCTAGTTCAATTGCATCAAAAACTTGGGAATCTTGATCTTTTAACATGGGTTATCCCCCTAATTCCGAATATTTATCCCTAATATCATAACAAATGTTAATCTTTTTTGCTACTATTTCCGATTGATATGGAAAACAATATTATACCGTTCATCTAGTATCTCATTTTACTAATACTTATAGCGATGCCGACGTCATTCATATGGTACAAAGGACATCCTTATACGTTGTTAAAATATCAACTGATACAATTTCATATTTACTCTGTTATACTGAAGCTAACCATTTCTCCCTACAGATAGGCTACGAATATGAGCTTCGTCCATATCCACATCGCCGGCTCAAAACTTACTTTCCGAGATGTGATTCCATGTGTGCTTAATCCTAATGTACGCCTTCGACTGGTGAGCAAAAAGGACTTCGCGCCGTTGTTTCGGATTATTGGCTCTGATCCAGAAGGTTGGAGAGAGTTTTCTGGAGGACTCACTGTAAAAAATGCAAGAGATCTAGAAGATCTCCTTTCTTTCTACCGAGAGGAGGACAAGATTCTTCCTTATGTAGTCGAGACTAGCGATGATAACAAGCGATACACCATCGTCGGCCTGACATCTTTCGATTTCTGGTATAAGAAGGATTTCGAGCAGAGAAGCGAAATCTACACAAGCTACCTGCTGGCCAAACGTTCTCGAGGAACAGGCATGCTACAAGTCATCACCCATACTCTCCTGAAGACACTGCTTGATATGGGGTTGACACCTGCCCGTTCTGTAGGTACTCACAATACTCCGTCTTGGAAAGCCTGTGAGCATACAGGTCGATTGGATCGGAAGCTGACAGAAGGCGGACAGACGCGTGGGATCTTTGTCGTTACGAAGACGGAATGGACGATAGTCGAAAAGAAG
Organism: Shimazuella alba; assembly: GCF_009831235.1. GTDB lineage: Bacteria > Bacillota > Bacilli > Thermoactinomycetales > Thermoactinomycetaceae > Shimazuella > Shimazuella alba. The sequence continues at coordinate 265,192 of NZ_WUUL01000002.1, forward strand.
TTGCAGGATCTTTACGCACAGAAGCATGCTCGTTGAGACTAGACGGTAGGTAAGAAATGAGACCGGGCTCATCTTATGAGGAGTCCGGTCCCTACTTTAAACGATGTTGCGAAACAAATCATGTTTCCACCACATAAACGGCACGACTCCCGCCGATTAGCTTGGGTCTTGTCATCGCCATAGTAACGTGTGCTTTTCCGATAAAAGGGCTTTGGGCTCTAACAGGTACAGCCACTGGTTTGAGATGCATTCCGATCAGGGTACTGCCTATATCAATGCCTGCATCAGCCACAACTGATTCTACTAGTATAGGATCTTGCAGATGCCGATATGCATAGGAAGCCATTGCCCCTCCAGCATGACGGACAGGCACAGCAGCTACTTCTGTCAATTGGAAATAATCTGCGGTTTGCCGGGTAACGACTAGAGATCGATTTAAGTGCTCACAACATTGAAATGCGACCATAAAAGCATGTTTACGTTGAAAATCACAGATGGTTTCAAAAATAGCTTCTGCTACTTGTTCACTGCCATTGGTCCCGATGTGCTCTCCTAAAACTTCACTTGTACTAACCCCTAATACGAGTAACTTCTTCTCATGAAGAGGAAAGGAAGCATGCAAATCCACTAACACAGCTGCAGTTTCCTTACGTATATATTCCATTTAACGTAATTCCTCAAGTTTTGCGATCTTTTCAATACGTCTTTCATGTCGATTTCCTTGAAAAGTAGCTTCCAGCCATGCATCAATGATCGATAAAGCTAAATCTCTTCCAACCACACGCTCCCCCAAACAGAGGATATTAGCATTATTATGTTCACGGCTCATTCTTGCAGAAAACTCATCGGAAACCACCGCTGCACGGATTCCTCTGATTTTATTGGCTGCTATAGACATGCCAATGCCTGTCCCACAGACGAGTATCCCAAGGTCTACTTCTTTATTTACTACTTTTTCTCCCACTGGAGATGCATAGTCAGGATAATCAACAGACTCTTCGATGAAAGCCCCACAATCTTCATATGCTATTCCTTTGGACTCGAAGTAAGCAACTATTTCTTTTTTTAAATGAATACCACCATGATCTGAACCAACTGCTATTTTCATTTTCAAACTACTCCTTTGACCACTTTTCCATCAAGGTTTCCAAATGTTGATAAATTTCTTCTGCACAACGACGGTACACTTCTACAGAAGAACCATATGGATCCATGATATCAAATGCATCATCTGTTATATATTCCGTCAGTGTATAAACTTTTTTGTTTAAGGTGGGCGACTCCAATAAAACTGCATTTTTATGCTGTTTGGTCATGGTGAGAATTACATCTGCCCACTCCAATAATTCCTCACTTAACCGCTGAGCGCAATGATCGGTTTGGATTCCTTCTGTGGAGAGAACCTCTTTGGCTTGTGGACTTATGTTGTCTCCAGGTACAGCATAAATTCCCGCTGAACGGACTTGTAGCGGGAATTGTTTTTGCTTTGCCATATGGGTAAGGATTGCTTCTGCCATTGGGCTTCGACACGTATTACCCGTACAAACAAATAAAACGCGTTTCAACTCATTTCCCACCTTTCCTCATTCCTCTTCAATGGGTAATATGCTAAAAATGCCCACAATTCATGTATAACACATTTGCAAAGTGTTTGACAAATTCTCACCAAATGAATTGTATACCAAGAGAAATTAGCACAATCCCACCAAGTACTTCTCCATATTTCCCGATCCAATTCCCCATTAAACGACCAAAGGATAGACCTATCCAAGACATGAGACCTCCAGCTAATCCACAAAGAATAACCGTAATAATGGGGTCAGTGGCAAAAAAACCAAGGCTAAGTCCTGCTGATAAAGAGTCCAAACTTACACTAAAAGCGATTAAAATAAGTCCAAATACTGTTCTATCACTAAAAGGCAATGCATTCTCTTTGTCTTGTATACTAGACCAAAACATCTGCAAACCTAAAAGACAAAGCAGAGCACCACCTACAATTACAGCAATGTGATGAAAATATATACTTAAAAATTGTCCAATCCAAATACCAACTAAAGGCATAAAAACATGAAAGATTGCGATAAAACTGCTGATTAACACTGTACGATTACGGGAAGGTTTACGCATACCGAGACCCAAGCCAAGTGAAAAAGCGTCCATTCCTAAAGCAATTGCTATAATGCTGAGTGTGATCAACTGCCCCCATGCAAATGTGTTGATATCCATGGAGAACCCCCTTGTCCTTGGTTCATAAGACAAGGTTATGCAGATAAAAAGCAAATAGAAGCTGATTTGCAAACAATAGACGTTGTGTTTTTCTACTAGATCGAACCCTAGTAAATAGCATGGTTGTAAACAAAGATCTCTCCATCTACCCTTCAGCTTAAAATATAGTTATGGGATTTATTATTAAAATGATTTCCATTCCTATAAATATTGGAAATATGAGTAATGTAACTACTCTTGATATACGAAATATGCTATTATTTCGAATAAATACCCTAATATTTTTTGATTATCCAAGATATATTGGTAATTAGTAATTTTTAATTCATTTTCCAATTTTCATGTATGAGTTATTAGGAAAGGATGATCGAATTTGGAATTTCACGATAAAGTCGTCATGATTACCGGAGCAGCAGGTACAATTGGGAGAGTATTGAGCAAACGTTTTCAAGAAGAAGGAGCTACTCTAGTTCTCATTGATAATAATAAAGAAAGATTAGATGAATTAGAATCCAGTTATTTATCAAAAAAAACAGAAGCTCTATTTTTTCATGCTGACTGTTCAAATGAAGAAGAAGTAAAACAATATGTTGACAAAACGGTCGAATTATTTGGTGGTATTGATGCCTTTGTCCATTGTGTTGGAATTACAGGCGATATTATACCAGCAACAGATTTATCTACTGTACATATGTTCGATATTTACCAATCAAATGTTGTAACAGCATTTTTAAGTTATAAATATGTTTTTCCGGTAATGAAAAGACAACGTAATGGATCTATTTTATTCATCTCTGCTGTTTTTGGGGTTCGTGGGTTACCTCATTTCGCTGCATACTCAACAGCTAGTCATGCTCTACTCGGTTTTATGAAATCAGTTGCACTGGAATCGGCACTCACAGGCGTTCGGGTAAATGCTGTTATCCCAGCTCCTACCAATTCCCCTGTGATGGAAGAAGTAGAGAGGGCGCTCTTTCCTAGTGATCCGAAAATTGGCAGAGCACAAATTTTAGGATTCCTTCCATATGGCAGATACGTAGAACCAGAAGAAATTGCAGAAGCAGTATTATACATGTCTTCCTCAAAAACGAAATATATTAACGGCACTTCACATATTATCGATGGTGGAATGTTAGCAAAATAGTACATATAAGACTAACAGTTATTTTAAAGGTGACTTTCCTATAGGACAAATCAACCTAATGGGTGCCCCATTTCATACAAGTAAAATCGTTAAATTTCCAACGTCGTTTGTTCCTGTCGTCCAATTCAATGGATGACTATTTTATCTTTTCCTTATCTAATATTGTTGATTAGATATCCTTTCTAAAAAAATTAGTATGCTTACAACTCAGATGAATTTGAGCTTATACCATTTAAAATTCTTCTAACCTATAAGCAAAAAAATTACTTACAATATAATTAGAAATAAGCCAAATTCGTCTATTTAAATGTTTAAATTCTATTCCATTAAATTTAAAGAGATAGAAGATTTACCATTATCCAACTTGAGAATAAAATACTTTTAAGGGATGATTAGAATTGGAATTTTAAGATAAGGTTGTTATGATCACAGGAGCTGCAGGAGCTATTGGAAAACGTTATGCAAAAGGTTTCATGAAGAAGGAGCACTTTTGGTTCTTGTTGATTGTAATAAAAAACAACTAGATAAATTGAAATCGGATTATTTACCACATGATTCTGAGGCTTTATATTTCCATGCTGACTGTGCCAATGAAGAGGAAGTTCAAAAGTATGTAGAAAAAACGATAGACTTTTTTGGAGGGGTCGATGTATTTGTTCATTGCGCAGGTATAGTTGGATCTATAAAAGAAGCTGACAATTGGTCAGCAGGAGAAATAATGGTTGCATTCCAAACAAACATTATGTCTGTATTTTTAAATTCCAAAGATGTGTTACCTATTATGAAAAAACAACAGAACGGATCAATATTACTCCTTGCCTCTGTCTATGCTCTTCGTGGAGTACCTTATCATTCTCTATATGCTATGACCTCTCATGCAATATTGGGGTTTATGAAAACAGCAGCCTTAGAACGTGCACATTCTGGGGTAAGAATAAATGCAATAGCCCCAGCACCAACCACTTCTCCTTTTATGGAAGAAGTAGAAAAAGCCCTTTTCCCAAGTAACCCACAATTGGGAAGGGAACAGATCCATAGCTATCTACCATTTGAAAGATATGCGGAACCAGAGGAAATAGCAGAAAGCGTCTTATTCGTGTCCTCCCATCGAGCAAAATATATCCATGGTACTTCCCATATTATAGATGATGGTTTTTTAGCCAAGTAAAAGCACGTAATCAGAAAACTTTTAATTTATCCGCATTTCATAATATAATTGTATGTAAATATACGTATTAGGTATAATCCTATAGCGAGCGAGCATCATCAAAAGTCAAAGTAATGACAATCACGGGTACATATATTTCTTATTCTTACTTCTGACACTACAAAACAGGTAAAGAAGGGAAGTTCAAACATGGAATTCCAAGATAAGGTTGTTATGATTACTGGTGCTGCGGGAGTACTTGGAACAGCATTAAGTAAGCGATTTCAAAAAGAAGGGGCACTTCTAGTCCTCATTGATAAGGATAAAGAAAAGTTGGATCAGTTAGCAAAACAATTGCCAAATGGATCAGATTCCATTTTTATTCCTGCAGATTGTAGAGATGATGAACAAGTAAAACTTTATGTTGATAAAACAGTAGACTTGCTAGGCACTATCGATGTCCTAATTAATTGTGTAGGTATTTATGGTCCCATTACCCAAGCTTCTGATATTTCATCTCATTATATGATGGATGTATATGAAACAAATGTCGTCACTTCTTTTTTGAACTACAAATATGCAGTACCTGTCATGCAAAAACGACGTAGCGGTTGTATCCTTTTTGTCTCAGCTGTTTTTGGGTTGCGAGGGCTACCATTCTTTTCTGCATATTCTACAGTATCCCATGCACTCCTTGGCTTTATGAAATCAGCTGCATTGGATTGTGTGACTTCAGGAGTCAGAGTAAACGCTGTTGTTCCTGCACCTATGAAATCAACGATGATGGAAGAAGTGGAGGAAATCCTCTATCCAGATAACCCCATAAGAGGTCGGGAACAGATCTTAGGGTTACTTCCGATGGGACGTTACTTAGAGGCAGATGAAGTAACAGAAAGTGTCTTATTTTTAGCTTCCGACAGGGCGAGATATATCACTGGAACATCGCATATTATTGACGGCGGGATGACTGCAAAATAAGCAAAAACAGAACATCTTCAAGAAATATTTTTTACATATATAACTATTCCAGTCAGGCATCCGAAACTTCACTTATCACCCACGTTCACGATAAAAAGTGGGTGACTCCTGTTTGATCGATATAAAATACAGTCAATGATAACGGAGGACTTATCATAAACTGTTCTAATTTCTGAAAACCCAAAGACTGATACAAGTTTATGGCTGGTGTATTAGCAGAAGCTGTTTGTACTTTACATCCTTTTACCTGATTTTTATATTTATCTAATAAATACTGAATCATTGTTCTTCCAATTCCTCTGCGAAAATAACTGGGATGAACGACAACTCGATGAATATCTAACACCTCTTTCATAACTCGAAAACTAATCACACCAACAAGTATCTCACTCTCATAATATCCCAAAAAATCTTCTTTAGAGCTTTGTAAACTATCCACTGTATCTTTTAATGGCGGTATTTCGTCCAACCCTACTATTTGCGCCTCTACTTGATATGCTGGAATTTGTACTTGTAAGACTTGATTAGCTATGTGTCGATCAGTAATATCCAGATGCTTTATCATACCATTCACCTTCTAGCGGATTTTTTTTCCTTCTGCTGCTTTATTCAGTCGATTCATGACTGATAAGTATAAGCCATGCTCTGGAAATGTTTCCGATAGAATAAAGTCCACTTCCATCTCGTCAAATTTGCGCAAAGCATCATATAAACCATGAGCTACCGATGACGGCTTCATCCTACTGCCACAAGCGATAGTAGTAATTCCTTTGTACATGCCTTTATTTTCTGATGTTGTCAATACACCTACACGATATCCTTTTGCAACTTTTTCCCGGGAAATAAGTTGGATTTTCTCCACCATACCATCACCAGTAACAAGCCACATCTCCCCTTTAGGTGCATAATGCCGATATTTCATTCCTGGAGAACGAGGTTTCTCCGTAAGTCCAGCATCCATCAAAACTCCCCCCACAACTGCTTCTAATTGTTCTAACGTGACTCCACCGGGGCGCAATAAAAGTGGAATCTCGCCAGTTACATCAACAACAGTCGATTCTACTCCAACTGAACTACTTCCCCCATCTAGAATCATATCCACTCGACCAAACAAATCTTCAGCTACATGATTAGCAGTGGTGGGGCTTGGGCGACCAGAACGATTTGCACTTGGAGCAGCAACTGGAACATCTGCGAGTTCCAATAAAGCTAAAGCCAATGGATGCTCAGGGATCCGAATCCCAACTGTGGACAACCCTGCTGTTACATTTGAAGCAAAACCACCTTGATGATTCATTACGTATGTGATGGGACCAGGAGAAAAATGCTTGATTAACTGCTCTGCAAGAGGCGGTATTTCGCTAATCCACTTCTTGATTTGATCAATCTTGGATAAATGGACGATCAAAGGATTATCACTTGGTCTGCCTTTGGCTTGAAAGATGTTCCCAACAGCTGTTTTATTGGTCGCATCAGCACCTAATCCATAAACTGTTTCGGTAGGAAATACAACTAAGCCGCCTGTTTGAAGAAGATGGGCGGCTTTTCTCATTTCTGAATGCTGAAGATAAAAGTCAAAATCTTTATCTTGTGGAAATTTGATTACAGTTGTCACTTTTGATACCCCTTGTTTACTTAGTATCTAAAAGGTATCGAATTGTAGATAGAAATGCAAATCATGAGTTTAGTTGATAACTGAGTAATATCCCATTTGGAGCTACTTGCTGATAGTGGGAGGATTCTTTTACACTTGCAGGCACCTCATCAAGTTTCACAAAACCTAAATCTAGCATCCATTCCGATGTTGGTGGAACAACGAGACAGAGCTGTTCTTTACCTTGTTTCTGGCAATATATCAACAAGTGGTCCAGTAACCCACCCAATTGTTCTATAGATGGTGCCCCATTTGTAAATCGCATCGAATGCAAATATGCAATTTTCTCATGCAGCTCCACAGCCAACATCCCTATTGGCTTTTGTTCTATCATGGAATCTAAAATAAAATAATCTTCAATCCTGTCAGTTTGTTCTCCAGAAACACCTAGATTACAAGTGTTAATCCACTTTCGATCCTCTTCTACTGCCCTACGTAAAAAGAACATCTCAAAAACTCCCTTTGCTCATAGTCTTGTTTCTAAATCTATGAAAAGAGGAAGTATTTAGACCTAATTTTCTAGAACCAACTGCATTAATCAAACCAAGCACAATCTTCCGTTATACAACCAATTGAATCACCTTTTTCAAATGAAAAAAGGAATCCCAAAATCCCAACCATACCCCCTGAGAATAATAGAAGAAATAAAACAGTAAACCAGCTTAAAAAATTACGTCTCCTACGAATTTGCAAAATACCAAAAAAGAGAAGTATCAAAAATAGTATGACACCTGAAAAAAATAAACCCGATATAGAGTGAAACAAATGAATGCCAATCTCCAATCCTTGCCAAATGGGTAAATAGAAAAACAATATCGCTACTAGACATACCGCCAAGAAGCTTGCTGTTAAAAAACGTTTCAATTTCTCCCTCCCCTTTTCTCCTTACATCTAAAAACAATCTTATACAAAATCAATTTGAGAGTGAATTCAATATCTTCAAATAAAGTTTGCATAACTATATCAGATAGAGTAATATAATAATAAATTACTCTATCTGATATAATAAAAACAAAATAAACATTGTCATTAACGGGGTTATACTACTATATGAAAAATAGTAATAAGTATATCATCTACTCTATTTGAAGGAGCAATGCAATTGCTAACTTTACAACGAGAGGTGAAACAACATGTCGCAATTAAAAAATTTTCCATGTAAACAATTCATAAAAAGTATCTTACGTCAGGAAAAAGGACTTGTATGGACGGGATTTGTGGGTATTATGATATCCTTTGCATGTGGGATTTATTTTTTTATCCATGGAAGTAACGATATACCTCCTGAGGGAAAGTTTTCGAATCTGATTTCATTTGATCTAGCTATTGCTGTTTATGTTCTGACGACAGCCGCGCTCTTGACTGTTTTACAGTTATCTACTTCCTTTCGAAAAAAAATACTTGTATATCCTCTGGTTGTTACCTCTTTGGTAGCTTATATTAGTGAAACTGTTCAAAATTTACGCGGGATTAACGCTCGCTTCACCCAGACTGATCTTCCATTCTCTTTTTTAAATGATTTGATTACGACAGTTGCTGCGATGTTAACTTTGTTGTTTATGATTTTTACAGTGATTATTTTCGGAACAAAAGACAAAAAAAATCAATTACTCTTACTTTCTGTTAAATACAGTTGCTTTGCAGTCTTTTTAGGGGGAATTTTATCTGGGCTATGGATGAGCATGGAGCAAGGAAGATGGATTGGAGATGAAGGAAATATTATGATCATACACTTTACCGGTTTTCATAGCCTTCAAACTATTCCGATCATCGGCTGGCTACTTGATCATTCCAGCGTACGTCACCTTAAAGCAAAAAAAATCATACATGTTACAGGAATCACTTGGATTATGATGATCCTTTTGTTATTTATCCAGACTGCCATCGGAAAATCAATTTATGATATTAGTATTTACCTAGTATTTATTGTTCTATTCCTTCTTATTTGGATGATTAGCTTTTTATGGAGCTTCAAACAGACTGTTTCCACAACAAATGAATCATGACCACCCATTTGACGGGTGGTTTTTTCAGTCATATAAAGGCTTGTTACCGTCTAGCGTCTAAAGGCGCTAGTTCAGTATTGCCTTTGCCTCCTTTGCTGTCCCTAAAGGGATATTTGTCTAAGCTACTCTTAAAGGGGTCTTCATCTTCCTTTACACTTAACTTATTGAGTGCTATATCATGCTTCTCCTGTTCTTGAATGTACTTTTTATGGTTGCTTCATTTAAGTCAATTGTACTTAAATAGGTAACATTCTAACTAAAAATGACGATTTCCGGATTTATATTTTAAATTTGCACGGTTATCAAACATCATCAATGCGATCTTCCCCTTTAAATACCCAGTGAAACTCGACACACTCATTTGGGTGGAATACTTAAAAGAAGATGCATATGATCTGTCATCATATGTCCTTCTACTATTTCTATCCCCTTTAAATGCACATAATTGTTTAATGATCTCCCGTAAACTCTTACGATATGTATATCATTTTCGTCTATACTTGGGAGAAAACACTGGGATACTCACACAACCAATTTGTGTCAGAGAAGTGGTTTGCTTTGTTTGCCATTCCCCCTCTTTCTTTCGTTATAATATAGCCTGAACAACTACATTCTAACTATGGAAGAGAATTTTGGTATAACAAGTTGTCATCCACCTGCATAGATGGGCATGGCCTCCCCTCTGCAAATGTCACAATACTTCGATACATTTCCAGAGAGGAATTGAGATTTTAATGTCATCCCAAACCTTCATCCTTTTAATATCCTTAAAATTATATATCCTGTGCCGCTTGTTGCAAAAGTTTCCCTAATAAATCATAATCAAATTCTTTATCCTTGCGAATTTTTATCGCTTTTCGTTCAGGTTTTGCACCCTTTTCAAAAAATCCAGTTGGAGCTTCTAAATTTACAGCATGAAAGATCGTCATATTTACCCAGTTTTTTGCTGGAAAGAAAACACATATTTGTTCTCCATTTAAGGTATAAAATGCTTGTTTATATTTGATTTGCTCTTCCATTTCTGGGATTGCTTTATGAATCACTTGTCGAATTTGATTGCAAACCTCTACTTGCCATGCTTCCTCTATGTCATGGATATATTCTGTCACTGCCTGATTCAGTTGAATTCCTCCATTTTAAATTTATCTTTTTTGATATCTCAAATGTACAACACCAGTAGAGAAGGATGTAGAACTCATTAATTTTAATGGCAATATTTTAGCAGAATCTGAAAAAATCGTTTTTCCTGCTCCTAATATTACAGGATGTATAAACAAATGAAGGTTCGTCAATCAACCCAAGTTCCAAAAAAGATTTGGCTAGACTTGAACCGCCAGATACATGTATATTTTTACCATCCTGTTGTTTCAACTTGTTGATCTCATTGGTTGGATCATCTGTAGCCAATCTTGAATTTTGCCATTCTACTTTATTTAAATTTTTGGAAAATAAAATTTTGTTCAGATTATTCATTGCACTTGCCAAATCGCTGGCCTCATTGGAAAATGCTGCTTCTTGCTCCAAATAAGTGTTCCGACCAAGTATCATGGTGTCAACTGAGCTGGTCAATTGACCGATTACTGCCATTTGTTCTGGTGTTACATTTGGAAACATCCAATCAAGTTCTCCATTTGGTCCCGCTACAATCCAATGAAATATTCATTCCTAAAATTACTTTTCTCAATTACATTGCCTCCATTTATAATTTTCATGTGTTCTTCTGTTTAGGAGACCCAAAATAGGATAGCAATTTGACTCTCAACCTAAACATCTCAAGAGGCTTCAACTCGTAATCGGTTGGCAAGAGCCGAAACCCATCCAAATGCAACAATTCCAGAGCAACCCATGATCACTCCAACCCAACTACTAAACACCATACCCAAAATAATCAGCAATGGAGCGATGATAGCCGTCGCAATACAATAAGCTCTCCATCTATGCTCACCTAAGGAAGAAAATCTACTTGCGAAAACAATGGTTGCTGCAATCAAACAGAGAAAAGCCAGAAAGAAAGCGACAGAATGTAATGCTGCATGTACACTCATGGATTTTGGCATACCTTCGGGAGCACCAGAAGGAAAACCAAGACCGGGATCTGGTGGAAATAGACCTGCCATCATCATTCCAACTCCATAAATTCCGATGAGCAATGCACCCCATGTTCCCCCTTTGCTTCCTTTTAATAAGCCTCTTACTCCAATAGCCGCGAACACTGCAAGCAATCCCGTAACAATGAAATTAGTACTCTGAATCCATCCCAAATCACCTAATTCTAAGCTGCTGATAGCATGTCGTCTGATATCAAACCCTGTGCGTGTAAACACTTGAGCTATGACTATTAGGTAGAACAGTGGAGCAGAAATGACTCCACCGATCAAAAATAACCTTCTTATATTCGTTTTCTTATTCATCCTATTCCATCCCTTCTGTTCCTAAAGTTAATATTTTATTTGTGCAGAACTACAAATCTTAGATAGAACATTTGAGTTAGGAAGGAGTTACAAAGTAGTAATTTGCCATGTGACTCCGAATTGGTCTTTTACTTGACCGTATAACGAGCTCCAAAACGTTGCTTCCAATTCACAGATGACTTGACCTTCTACTTTCAGTTTATTAAACACTTCTCTTGTTTTCTCTACATTATTGGTAGCTATGGAAATAGTAACTTGATCTCCTATGAGAAGAGGTTGACCTGTAAACGTATCAGAAATCATAAGGTCAGTGTCTCCTACTTTTAAATGAGCATTGATAACACGATTTTTCATCTCATCTGGTGTAGGAAAATCTGGATTTGCTGGCACATCTCCAAATGTTTGCACTTGAAGCACTTGTGCATCCACTGCTTTTTGATAAAATTCAACTGCCTCTTTTCCACGACCATCTGTCACAATATAAGGATGAATCCTTAGTATCATTGTACGTATCCCCTTTTTTCCTTTGCTATTTTTCTTTAGTAGTTTTGTAGTTTCGCTTTGATATTTTCATTCTAACTTATTTCATTTCTTAAGGTTTCTTATCAATTGCGGTATTATTTCTTCCCTTTCTTCTTTAATTTTTATTTACCGAAATAATAAAACCTATCAAAAATCTATATTTAATATAGCAATATAACTTTTATAATGCAAGTATATCTGAATAGTTAGATTTTTGTTGCTCTTATTATGCAAATTTGATATATTTTTTTTATGAAACGTAATGACATTAAATCCCATTGTCCCATTAATTTCTCTTTAGAATCATTTGGGGATCCTTGGTCCTTACTGATTGTTCGAGACATTGTTTACTACGGAAAAAAAACATATGCAGAATTTCTATCTTCTGAAGAAAAAATTTCATCGAATATACTTGCCAATCGCCTTCTACAACTCCAACAAAAAGGGATACTCGTAAAAAAAACACATCCATTCTTGAAAAGAAAAGAAGTTTATGAGTTAACCGAAAAAGGACTGGATCTCATCCCTATCATCCTTACCCTAGCTGGATGGGGAGCAAAGCATGATCCTGAAACCATTACACCACAGACAGATGCATCAGAAATTTGGTTTAGTGCCTTGCGTACAGATCGGGAAAAGGTGTATAAACTGATTCATGAAACAGTGAAGAATGGAGGATCGATTTTTTCTGGTTCTAACAGTGTTATAAGTCAACTAAATTCTCATGACAAAATCTAGCCACTGCTAACAACATCGAACTGATTTTGAGTATTCTCTTATTATCCAAAAACAGAAAAAGTACTGGTACATAAAAATGATCATCCTAAAGGGATATCGCCCAACATTTTGTAAAAATTCTACGCTAAGAAAAAGCCAATTTCCTCTTCGCCAGAATGAAAGGAAAATTGACTTTTTCTTGTGTTATATATCTTTATTTTTATTATTTGATGTGCACGACTCAACGGATCAGTGGTTCAGGATATCTAATTCATGGATAGATCAGCTAAGATTGTTATCCTTCACAACCAATTAACTTCTTGTAATAATTGGTAAAATAATAGCAGAAGGATGTTCTTTATTATGCAGGATTGTTTGCTGAGCAACGATAAGATTCTTCTCTTGATCCTCCCCAAAATCATGACCTGTATTCGGGTTTCGATCCCAACGAATGAGGTTACTACTTGTGATATCCAAGCGAAACCAACTAACCAAACAAGATATGCAATTAATTTCCAGATTGAACCCGCATTTCTCATCGGTTCCATCTGGTTGTATGGAATAATGCAACAAGCTCTCATAATCTAGAATAGCTTTTTTACTTTATCTAACAGTAGAAAACGTACTTCCAAATGATTCGCTTTTGTTTCTTTTTGTTGTTTACTTGGGTCTGCATATACTTTACGCTGTGGTTCTATTTTTGTTGATAAGACAGCACCTTTATCTTCTTTCGGAAATGCTTCTGACTTCCCCATATCAACAAAACAAAGGGGAGGAAACAAGACACACCACCAATTACCACCTTGTCCCGAACCAATCGTTACGAGTAAAGCTTCATAATTTCCAGCAGCATATACTTGATTGCCATATAGCTTTGTTGGAAAAGGAACTTTTCCAAATTGCACATGAACAGAATAAGAATAGCCATATTTTCTAATTGTTTCTTTGGCTAATTGTTGAAATTCAGGAAGATGCTTTTGAATCATTTTCCGAGCTTCGATAATGGATTTTGGCTTATGTACCCATGTGCCCATTTCATTTACGATTTCATTTCGAACTTGACGTTTCAACCACTGATCTTGTACCGAATCGCTATTAGCGAGAATACGAAGTCTCACAGCTTCATCTGGAATACTTGGAATACTCATTCCTTCAGTATGTTGACTAGATACCATCCAAATAGATAAGAAAAATGTTATGAGTGCAACCAACCTTTTCATGTCTTTCCCTCCTCCCTATTCAGTATGGACAAGTGAAAGAAAGTTTAGTCGTGTTATGATTCGGAAAATTTTGTTATACTTTCGTTATCTGCCTATCAAGGAGGAAAATTGCTATGAAATATTCTTTACTGCTTGCTATCTTTGTTGCAAGCACAACACTTGTTGGTTGCTCGGATGCAGCTAAATCGAAAGAAGCAGTTGCACAAATGATGGATTCTAAAGGAATGAACGTTGGGACGATACAACTAACTGAAAGCCAAGACGGAGTACATATGAAAATGAATGTGAAAAATTTACCAGTTGGTGCTCATGCTTTTCATATCCACACTGTTGGAAAATGTACTGCCCCAGATTTTAAATCAGCAGGTCCACATTTCAACCCAACTGATAAAGAACATGGACATCTTAACCCAAAAGGGAGTCATGCAGGTGACTTAGGAAATATCACAGTAAAATCGGATGGAACGTTCACTTTAACGAAAACTATTGCTGGTGTAACACTGGAAAAAGGACAGAAAAACTCCCTTTTCCAAACAGGTGGTACAGCGTTTGTTATCCATGAGAAACCAGATGATGAGAAATCAAATCCAGCTGGTAACGCAGGAAGTAGAATAGTATGTGGTGTTGTAAAATAACTAAAAACAAAACCAAACGACTCCCTCTGATTGTTTATAATCAGGGAGTTATTTGGTTTGATCTCTTCTATCAAACATGGTACTCTTGCCCAAAAAACAGCTGTGAGGAAAGATTATGATACATATTCTCATCGTAGAAGATGATTTGCATATTCGTAAAATGATTGCTTTCTACTTAAAAAAGAAAGGCTTTGAAGTAGTGGAGTCTGATAATGGCAATCACGCTCTAACCATCGTCAACTCCCAATCGATAGATCTAGTGGTATTAGATATTATGCTGCCGGAGAAAGATGGTTGGGAAATATGCAGGGAAATTCGAAAACATCGAGATACACCAATTTTGATGGTCACCGCTAAACGGGAAACAGATCAAAGGATCAAAGGCTTGGAAATCGGAGCAGATGACTATATCACCAAACCCTTTGATCCATTAGAATTAGCAGCACGAGTAAAAGCATTGCTTCGCCGTGCCCGTATGACATCAAGCAACTTGGTGCAATTTGGCGATACTACTATTGATGCGAATAGTTATACCGTAAGTATAGAAAACGAAACAATAAAACTACCTCCAAAAGAATTTGAACTCCTTTTCCAACTTGCTAGTTACCCAGCACAAATTTTTACAAGAACGCAATTAATCGAGCGAATTTGGGGACTCGATTTTGCTGGTGACGAACGAACAGTCGATGTCCATATTAAGCGTCTGCGAAAACGATTTGATACTCAGACAAATGCCTTTCAAATCACAACTGTCCGAGGTATTGGCTATAGATTGGACGTGTCAAAATGATTCGCACCTTATATTTTCGTTTGGTTATCACGTTTATTGGCATAGTGCTTATCAGTCTTATTATCTCTTTATTCATTAATACTCTCCTGTACCGCGAAGAAGTAGAAACACAAATTCAGCAAGCCCTAATCCAGCAGGGGAAAGAAATTATCACACTGTATCAACAAAATCCTAGTACGAATATGGATTCATATTTAAAAAGCATTTCACGGCTCAATTACAACTTTTGGTTATTTACGGAAAAGGGAAAAGAAAAGTTTTTTGGTTCTAAATCAAAAGTAGATAAACCGTTTACAAAAAACACCATCAATCACGTAATAAAAGGAGGAACTCACCTTGAAAAAAACAAAGTCCGATCTTCTCAAATGGTAGGACTTCCCTTTCAAATCAACGGCCAACATTATGCACTTTTTTTAACCTTTCGGGGTGCTCCCTTTCTGGAAAAATTAGATGAAATTATTAATACTGTGCTCACTATGTCATTTATCATTGGGAGTATATTGATCTTAATCGCATCTCGTTATTTAGTCAGACCTTTGCAGGTAATGACATCGGCAACCAAAAAATTATCCCAAGGAAACTTTGATATCCATTTGAACGTAAAACGAAAGGATGAGCTAGGCATTTTAGCAGATAGTTTTAACTTGATGGCAAAAGAATTAAGTGAGTTAGAACAAATGCGCAAAGACTTTGTATCCAATGTATCCCATGAAATCCAATCGCCACTTACTTCCATTCGCGGATACTCCGAGATGTTAAAGGACAAAGCTATATCATCTGAAGAGCGAAATACATTTCTAGATATCATTCAGCAAGAGACAGAACGTCTATCTCGTTTAAGTGAAAACTTATTAAAATTGGCTTCTCTTGAATCTAACCATCATCCCTTTCATCCAGAATCTTATCGATTAGATGAGCAAATTCGAAAATTGGTTGCCTTTTTAGAACCACAATGGTCCAAAAAACGACTAAAGATGAACGTAAGACTAGAAAAAATAAATATTGTTGCTGATCAAGATCAACTAAATCAAGTATGGTTAAACCTCTTGAGTAACAGTATTAAATTCACACCTGAAGAAGGAAGTATACAGGTAAAGCTCACTGAGCAAGACCAAAAAGTGATCGTGGATATTACCGATACAGGTATCGGAATCTCAAAAGAAGCACAACAACATATCTTTGACCGTTTTTATACGGGAGACCCTGCACGAAATCGAATAAAATCTGGAAATGGTCTGGGCTTATCGATTGCTAAAAAGATAGTGGAATTACACGATGGGCAGATAAGAGTAGCTAGTGAAGTAGAAAAAACAACGACATTTACTGTGGCCATACCAAAAAAGTAGGTACTACAAATTTGTATTTGTATAAAAAAACATTGCATTATAAAAGGTTGTTTTTACCATTCACTATTTTGTCGAAAATATAGCGCTTTGTTCATACTGTGTTCATGTTGGGCGATTACCTTTATAGCAGCAAAATAAAGGAGGAGCCCTCGCGTGACAAAATGGAGTTTGAAAAACAGCATTGTGATCATCCTGCTCGCCATTATTGTGATTGTATCAGGCGTGCTGGTTACAGGAAATCTGAAACTAGAAACGATTCCAGATGTAAGTGCTCCTGTACTTACGGTACAAGCGAATCAGCCAGGGGCTAGTGCCGAAGATATAGAGAAAAAGTTAACAAAACCATTGGAAGATACTATCAAGCAACAGAATGATTATGAAACTCTTACAAGCACATCAAGTGATAATATAACAAGTATTCAAATCTTGTATCCTTTTGGAACAGATCTGGATAAAAAAGAACAAGAGCTAAATAATAATTTCTCCAAACTTAAATTACCAGAGAAAGCAGAGTTCCAAATCAAGCGTATCAATCTAGATGATTTGCCGATTTATTCTGCCTCTCTTTCCACAAAATACGAAGCGGATTTACAAAAAGAACTAGAGGATAAGATCATCCCTGAGTTAGAAAAAACAAAAGGCATCAATGAAGTAACAGTAAAAGGAACCAAAACTTCGACTGTCGAAATCTCAGTAAATCTTAAGGAAGCTCAAGCAAAAGGGTTAAATCTCAGTACGATTCAACAATCCATCCAAAACCAAGAGTATGCTTTACCTGCTGGTTCTGCAGAAACAAAAGACAATACGATTGCTGTTCGATTAGTTGGAGACATTCAAAAAGTAGCAGATTTAAAAAATATTCCTATTATCAATTCGGCAATAGGAGCAAATCCACAATTAGCTGCATCCATATCTCCTGTCAAACTTGGTGATATTGCCGAAATTAAAACCATCTCCGAACAAACAGAAATCAGCAAAGTGAATGGAGAAAGTGCCTTTCAAATCGAAGTTACAAAAGACCAAGATGCAAACACAACAGATGTCTCTAAATCAACACGAGATGTACTAGAAAAGTACCAGCAAAATGTCGCCTTTAAAATCCATCCGATTGCGGATCAAGGCGAAGAAACAGAAAAATCGATCAACAGTTTGATTAAAGAAGCACTATATGGAGCTATCTTTGTTGTACTGATTATCGCGCTCTTTTTACGCAATATCCGAGCAACCATCATTGCTCTTGTCTCCATCCCGATCTCCATCCTAGTTACGCTAACTCTTATGGAACCAATGGGATATACATTGAACATCATGACCCTTGGCGGAATGGCAGTAGCCGTTGGGCGGATTGTCGATGACAGCATCGTTGTAATTGAAAATATTTTCCGTTGGAAGCAACAAAAAGGTGATACCTTATCACATAAGCAAATTATCATACACGCAACCAAAGAAGTTGGAACTGCTGTCGCATCTTCGACTTTTGTTACAATAGCAGTCTTTCTTCCACTCGTTTTTGTCACGGGCATGATCGGAGAAATTTTCCGTCCATTCGCCTTGACAGTAGCTATTTCGATCCTAGTATCTTTGTTGGTTGCGATTACCTTGATTCCACTACTTGGAGCTTCGTTCTTTAAAAAAGTTCCCCATCATTCAGAGGATACTAGACTTTCTCGTCTCTATGGAAAATTGCTAAATGGGGCGCTTCGCCAAAAAATGTTGGTTATCATTGCCTCTCTTTTCCTATTGGTCGGTTCTCTTGCGATGATTCCGCGTTTAGGATTTTCATTCTTACCAGCAGGAGATGCTGATATCATTACAACTGAGGTGACCTTGCCTGCCGGCACTACCCTTGAAGCCACAGAAGAACTCTCGAAGAAGCTAGAAAACAAATTAAAAGAAATGAATCTTTTTGACAAAAGACAAGTTACCATTGGAATATCCAATATGCTGCAAATCGTAGAAACAAATCAACAAAAGATAAGCTTCTCTCTCGAACTGAAAGAAGACATATCCAGCGATGATGCTCTGTCAAAAGTAGAAAAAGAGATGACGAAAATCAGTCATGATCAGTATCCAAAAGCAAAAGTAAAAGTATCCGAACAAGAAGTACAGGCTGGTCCTGGATCAGGTAACGATGTCAACATTAAATTGTATGGAGAAAATCTAAAAAATCTAGCAACAGCAGCGAATCAAGTAGAAGATCTACTAAATCAAAACAAGGACTTAAAAAACATCTCCAATAACAGCCAAGAGACACTTAAAGCATGGGATATCACCTTAAATCAAAAAGGAAAAGAATTAGGTGTAACTCCTGGGCAAATGATGCAAACAGTCCATGAACATCTCCAACCTTTAGAGGTAGGAACCTATGAATTAGACGGATTAGATCAAAGCCTTGTGCTTGAATATAACGATAAAGTTTCAACTGAAGCGAAATTAAAGGCAATTAAAATCCAAACAGCTAAGGGTGAAAAAACATTAGCTGAGATCGCAACTGTAAAATCAAATAATGTCCCCGCATCCATTCTTCATGAAAATGGAGAGACTTACACCACAGTCAGTGCTCTCGTCAAAGGGGATAATACATTAGAAGTAACAGATGAAATCAAGCAAGATATTGATGCATTGTCGCTTCCAAGCGGAATCACTGTACAAATAGGTGGAGGAAATGAAGATATTACGGAAGGGCTTACTAGTTTAGGTATTTCCATCGTCATTGCCATCGGATTGGTATTTGTCATCTTGAGTCTCACCTATGGCGGCTTACTCACACCATTAGTCATCTTATCCTCTCTCTTATTCGTTCCGATCGGAGCGATTGCAGGATTATTGATTACCGGACAAGCGGTATCGATGAGTGTGATGATAGGACTACTGATGTTAGTTGGAATTGTGGTTACCAATGCAATTGTGCTGTTGGACCGAGTAGAGACTAAACGGAAATCAGGTTTGGAATTAAACCAAGCCCTCCTCGATGCTGCAAAAACACGTCTGCGTCCAATCTTAATGACAGCACTGGCTACCATTTTTGCACTGGTACCGTTAGCCTTATCTACTGATTCTAGTTTACTTATTTCACAAGGTTTAGCGATCACTGTCATCGGTGGATTGACAACTTCAACACTTCTTACCCTGTTCTTCGTACCAGTACTTTATTCACTTGTAGGAAAGTATCGAAAGATCGAGCCTGTTGATTCAGTAACAGATCGGAAGGAAGAGAAGGAGGATGATCCGAAGAAAAAAGAAAGAGAATTGGTAGAAGTCTAACCAAAATAAACAAACACCTTCCTCGATACAAAAGCTGAGGAGGGTGTTTTTATAAACTCTCGTATTATTATTTGTATTTTTGGAACCCTTCAATCTCCATACTTTCGGAAAGATTCTTTTTATTTCGTTAAACAAACCCATAATCATTAAGGTGAATAAACTTAAATGAATCTATTCATATAAAGATATGAATTTACATCGATTTACTTATAAGGTAATTTGGTATATAATAAAATATTATGTTATTCATTATTTTTCTATTAGCATGGCATTATATTATGAAAGACATGGTGATACGATGAAACGTTTAGGAATTGTTCTTTCTCTTTTCGCACTTGTTCTTATATTTACCACAGCATGTACTAAATCCAATACTAATACCGAAACAAAAAACACCTCCAAACAAACTCAGACAGAACAAACATTCCAGCAAGAGGAAGAAGTGACCCCCCTACAGCTTTTAAAAGAAACACAAAAGAAAATATCCGCCATTTCAGGGTACAAATTTTCGCGAATTACGATTGAAAAAAATAATACTACCACCAATAACAACACCGAAACCGGTGAAGAACAACTGAACCCTCAAGTTGCCCACTTTACTAATTCAAAAAATAATGAATATTATTATGATAAACAAAGCATATATATGAAAAAAGATGGTCAATGGGTAAAAGGCGCTAACAAAGATGGAAAAGTATTGGTAAGTGTTTTATTTACAAACAATGTAGCATTTTTCCTAGAAAATCTCGGTACAAAAGAAGAGTTACCAGGAATTACAGTTACCAAAAAAGACTATGTATATGTTCTTACAATTGATTATTTAATCTTTAAAGACCCTAAAATGACAGAATCTGAATTTATCGCATCAAAAAAACAAATCAAAACACGAAAAACGGAGTTAACGGTTGATGCAAATACATTTGAACCAAAAAAATACACTTTTCATTATGAGTCATTAGATGGCAAAAGAATCAGATCTGTTGATTTGGATTTAGTCCCTTACAGTGCTCCCATAACGATACCAATCGAAGTTATATCACAAGCAAAAACTCCTGTCTCTCAATAAATGAATAGGAGACAAGGAAAAAGTGAAAAACACCTTTTTCAATGATTGAGGAAGGTGTTTGTTTTATAAATAAAAGTCTCGCTAAACATTTTGCAAAATCATAAACTGAGCGTCTTCCCGACTTTTCGTCTCCGTTTTCGGCAGGAACAAAGCTCCTATATAGAATTTCAAAAATTCTCAATTATAGTCTCTTCATAACTAACTCCAGATTCAAAAAGCTTTCCATTTATAGATAATTCCGTTCAACGTTTGTCTTCTATCGACTTCGGGATGTCCTCTTCCATTTTTGAGTTTTAGGAGATGTCCTTGATTTTTTCCCATGACGATCTTCATGCGTGTCTACTCATATCTTTTAGTGTAACCAAAGTACTATTTTTCGAAATACTTTTGTAATTCATAAATATTTATATTTATGAATTACAAAATATCTTTCTAGCTAAGTTTGTTTTTTAGATATGTAATGCTTTCCTTTTTATGTTCTTCATTGTCATACTCATAACTTATGAGTTTGTCATTTGAATAGTCATCTAATACCGATCCATGACTATCATTTTTGTTGTATTTCTTTTTTGCATTATCTGAATAAATCCGGGCAGTTTGACCAGTATAGAAAAATATGTCTCCACCTGATTCTTGTAGTGCTGTTTGCATCATTCCTCCAATTTCTCGGGAGGCCAATACTTCATTCATGATTTCCTGTGTTTCAAAATGTGCTTCAATTATATACTGGATTTTACCCAATTCCCCTTCCATTACAGAAGATACAGAAGTTACATCAGTACAAATGAAACCAGGCAAGTTGTAGAATAAAGGTAGAAGCTCTTCTAGATATAGTTTTCTGAATTTCTCTTCTTCGATGTTTCTAAAAAAAGTGATCGTCTTATACATAGCATTCATTTCCTTTCCATGGGACTGATGTCCCTCGTTATGGGTTGATAAGAAAGATTCTTGTTGTCTTACCTACTCTAATTTCAACAAAACCTATTCTTGCCTTCAAGCTAACCAATCTTTAAGCTTCTTAACTAGGAATCAATGAATTTATTTGCTATCTACGTATGTAAGTATGTTGTTAGTAGAGGTTTCGATTGTTTTATGAATACAATTTATTAACTTATTATAACGAAAGAATTCATATAATTCAATTAAACAATATACTATATTCATAAATTCTTCCATAAAAAGTTTATTTTCTAGCTATGTTTGATTCTACTTTGAAAACTCCACACGGCTAAAATCGTCCTTGGTACTCCAAGGAAGTTTACCAAGCTTAAACCGTGAGACCCACGGCAAGTAATCTTCTACCTTCTTGCAAAAAATGTTCTTGGCTGCGTTGATATCTCGGTCATGGTGTTCCCTGAAATTGGGCATGTCCATACTCGCAGCTGTAGCTGTTTCACTTCTTTGTTTGGATGACCACAACCCGAACAAAGCTGACTGGAGGGAAAGGATTTTCCTACTTTCACCAATTTCCTTCCATACTCTTTCGCTTTGTATTCCAACATCGAAACAAACTCGACCCAGAAACATCTGTGATCGATTTTGCTAGGTTATGATTTTTGACCATGTTTTTTTACTTGTAAGTCTTCGGTATGTATGACTTAGTTTTCGCATACCTGTCAACCTAAGCCGTGTGGTTACTCACGCCCTACAAACTAAGAAACTTTTTTCGGAGTGTGTTGGGTAGGTCAAGTTCCTCACGGAACCACCTCTACCTGTTTTGGGATAAGAACAAGGGATATGGAAATAAGAAACATGTCTTATTCTTCTTATTCCAGAATTATTTCAAAGGATTGTTCCTGTAAGGAAAGAGCGGACATTTTCCGAAGCAAGCAAAAACCACATTGTGCTAAGACGAAACAACGGTGTTTATGAAGGGATTGACTAACCTACTACATGGAGAGCAGACCCGTCCCCTTGTTGCATATTAATCTTTTAGAGTCAATTGATTTTTATGATACAAATCTTCAACATACGCTCTTGTTTTTTCAAACGCTTCAACAGGATCATCAACTACTTCTGCAATGTATGCTTCATCCGGTAACTGATCATCTACACCAGGGATTTTAACGCGATCGCCATAGCTGTTAATCGCTCCGTGTTCACGCAGGTGATCGATAAGACGAAACAGCGGTTCCCAATACTGCTGGTGCACAAAAATTGCTTTCACTCGATGTTTGCGCAAATGATTGGTTTGAATCTTTGATAACGTCTCAAACACTTCCCAAACTGTTCCAAACCCGCCCGGCCAAAACAAAATAACATGAGAATAGTTGATGAGCACACTCTCTCGAATGGAAAAATTGTTCAATCGCAATCGCTGATTGGAATGGACGGAGTATGTATCCTTTAGATTAAAAAAATTATCTACTCCAAACTGGCAATCAATCCCAATAACATGGGCATTTTCTTCTCTTGCACCTTGTGCTGCAGCCTGCATAATCCCTGGTCCACCGCCCGTACATAGAGGAATATAGCAACCTCCAAGCTCCTTCTCCTGTTCATTTGCAGAATAGTGCCCCCACAAACGACCAAACTCTAAGGCAGAATCCCAATATTTTGCACTTCTTTCGATAATCTTTTGATGACGATCCATTCGCAGTTTTGTTTTATGCAGACGATCTTGTAGCAGCTTTTTGGAAAACGGATCATTTTCCTCCACTATCGCTGACTTCACTTCATCTATATGCGTACCTAGTATACCTAATTTTTCCTCAGCAAGATCACTGCAAGAAATCGTTCCAGAACCCATTGCTGTCACTACTCCGTATTTTGCTTCGTAGTTAAATAGCAATTCTGCTGCATAAATATCTGCTACACTTTCTTGCGCATGAAGGTTTCGATCGTTAGGCACAAAGCAGACTTTGTTCCCTACAACGCGAAAAGAAGCAATACAAGTATCCTCTGTATAATTGCTCCATTCTAAAATAAACCCATTTTCATTCACTTGATACGTGTGCAGCATTCCATTTTGATTCATATTGCTGGTAGACAGATTATAACTCTTCGTTTTAGAAGGTTGACGAGGATCAAATGTGATCGGCTCCTCAAATGCGATTTTCACTTTATTTTTGTCCGTTTTTTCAATCCACCAACCTGTACCAGAGCCTGCCCACCGATTGGTACTTGGATCAAAAAAAAGTGTTCCATATAACTCTATTTCATTCATCCCAAACAACCCTCCATATGACTGTTGAACTATTACGAGATAAAGTTCACCTTTTATTCTCCGGTTTTTTATCCCACTTTTATGCATTTTCATTTTAGTTCAACCATATTAGAGGTTGTTTAGGGGGAAAATTAGCAAGACCTCATGAAAGATAAAAAGCTAATGATTTTTCAGCTAATCTAGTAAATAGCATTAAAAAATCATCAGGATTCCGTGTATCATCATACTTTTGCAATGCTTCATAGTAGGTAACTCGTTCCTCAACAGGTAAAATCACAGGAGGATAGCCCTGTTTCATTAACTCGAAGTTGATAATCAATCTAGCTATTCATCCATTTCCATCAATGAATGGGTGAATACGTACAAAATCACAATGCAGGTAAGCAGCTTTTGTGAGAGGATGAAGGACATTCCACTCTCCTTGATATTTTTGTATGAGTTGTTCCATTTGTATTGGAACTTCCCATGGCTGTGGTGGTATATGGTCGCCAACAATAACGGGTACACTACGGTAACGCCTTGCATCTGTCGGGCGAATACGCCCAAGTACGATGGCATGAATATGTTTGATATTCGTCTCACTTAATTTTACTTCTGTTTGTGCAAGTTGTTCCAGATACAGGATAGCTTCTTTATGATCTTATTGCTTCTAGGTGATCTTTGAGTGGTTTTCCACTAACTGTCATCCCGCTTTCTAATACTACTCTTGTCTCCATCTACGAAAAACTATTTCCCTCTATCGCATTTGAATGATAAGTCCAATCTACGATAAACTTTTCCCGGATGCTACTTTCACCGGATGGATTTGATTTTTTTGTCGTAACGCTTGTAACTGATCCCTCATCAAGTCGACTTTGGTAAACATGTTTTTAACCCCTTTTGCTCCCTGATTTCCGTGACTATGAAGGTAATTCACATCTGTCTTTCTATTTCTTACACTTAATCAAACTCCATCAAACCCACTACATAACGGTCCCGATCATTCATATCTTGACGAACCTCTACCCAACTGCAAGCTGGTATCTGTTTCACTAGATCAGCAACCTCTTTCCCTTGCTCTTCTCCAATTTCAAATGCAATCAACCTTTTCAAAACAGGTGGCAGACTTGCGATTTGTTTCGTTATTTCCCGATAAGGAGTCAGGCCATCTTTGCCTCCATCCAATGCTAGATGGGGCTCATATTTTTTAACCTCATCATCCAAATGAAGAACGGCCTCAGATGGTATATAGGGAGGATTGGAAACAATAACTTGTACAGCTTGCTGTCGTACTGGCTCCAAATAAGATCCTTGATGAAAGGAAATTTTATCTGCGACTTTATGGGAAGCTGCATTTTGTTTGGCAATAGCGAGCGCATCTGCAGATAGGTCAATGGTGGAGATCGACCAATCACTTCGTTCCAATTGGAAGGTAATCGGAATACAACCACTCCCAGTGCCCACATCCACTAATTTAATAGGTTTTTTCTCAAACAAATCGTCTGCTAAATGAATAACTTGTTCAATCAAGAGCTCTGTCTCTGGACGCGGGATTAGAACATCTGGTGTAACCCGAAAAGAGCGACCATAAAACTCTGCCTTACCAAAAATATGTTGCAATGGCTCATGAGCAGCTCTTCGATTTACCCATTTTTCATATTTGCCTATTTGCTCCTCCGTCAATCGCTCGTCCCACATCAGAAAGAAAGAGGTTCGATCAACTGCGAGTAGCTCTCGCAGCATCCACTCCGCTTCAAATAATGTGTCTTCAATTCCATTTTGTTTTAAAAAAGAGGAAGCCTGTTGAAAGGCTTCCCGGATGGTTTTATTGTGCATGTTTTAATTGCTCCGTTTGCTCATGTAAAATCAAAGCATCAATGACTTCTTCCAGATCACCATCTAAAATCATGTCTAGTTTGTGGAGAGTAAGTCCGATCCGATGGTCAGTCACGCGACTTTGCGGGAAGTTGTAGGTACGAATCCGTTCACTACGATCTCCTGTACCGACGGCAGATTTTCTTGCATCTGCATATTTGGCCATCTCTTCTTGTTGCTTCATATCATAAAGACGAGCACGCAATACACGCATCGCTTTATCTTTGTTGCTGATCTGAGATTTTTCGTCTTGGCAAGATACTACAATACCTGTTGGCATATGCGTAATACGAACTGCAGATTTGGTTGTATTTACACTCTGTCCACCAGGTCCACTTGAACAAAATGTATCAATACGCAAATCTTTTTCATGAATTTCGATCTCTACATCTTCTGCTTCTGGAAGAACGGCAACAGTTGCCGTTGAGGTGTGAATACGACCGCCAGATTCTGTTGAGGGGACACGTTGCACTCGATGTGCGCCGCTTTCGTATTTTAAACGACTATATGCTCCCTGCCCTTGGATGGAAAACACGACTTCCTTCATCCCACCTAAACCAGTGGAATTAGCTTCTAAAACCTCAATCTTCCAGCCATGGCGCTCTGCATAACGCCCATACATCCTATATAAAGAAGCTGCAAAAAGAGCAGCCTCATCTCCACCCGCTGCACCACGAACTTCCACAATTACGTTTTTGTCATCGTTTGGATCTTTCGGCAACAATAAAATTTTAATTTCTTCTTCTAATTGCTCTTTTCGCTCGGATAATTCATCTAGTTCTGCTTTCACCAGTTCTCGCATTTCATCATCAAGCTTTTCTTCTAACATAGACTTCGCTTCTTGCAGCCCTTCGATTACTTGTTTATACTCCAAGTAGGCGTTATTTTGATCTTCTAAGCTACGCTGTTCTTTGGAATAGGTACGCAATTTATCTGGGTTATTTATCACATCTGGATCACATAATAATGTACTCAGTTCTTCATATCGTTGATGAATGGACTGGAGTCGATCTAGCATATTTCTCACTCCCATTTTTTAACCATAAGTCAATTGATTGTAACATATCTATAACAGAGAAGAAAGGATGTACAAATCTACCTTTGAAGGAGACATCTTCGTGTTTGAAATCATATTGCAACTTGCTCCATTTTTGCTTCTTTTCCTTTTCCTTCAGTTTGGAGTGAAGCACAGAACAAATCATCCGATCCTTTATGAGTGGATCATAAGGATAATTTATACAATTATTATCATAGGTTACGCATTTGTAGCTATTTACAATTTCCCAGCTTTTTTGGTAATAGATCAATTTGGAGAGAAAGAAACCCTCCAATCTGTTGCACTGGCGATTGTATCGATTGCTGCGCTACTGATCTTCATCCCACCAATACGGAGGTTGATCAGCCGCTCGATCTCGATAGATCCTGATAACTCTGTACATACTGTATCCCTCAGTCTCACTTTTTTAGTGTTTCATGTCTATATTTTAACGGCTTTCTCCCTAGAAGAGCTGATCGAAGAAGCAAGTCAAGGTACAACGATCTCTACTCTATGGACACAAGACATATTACTTGCATTAATTGCGCTTGCTGGTGTTGGGTGGTTACAAAAAAGGAACACCAAAGAAACATTCGCACGACTTGGTCTAGTTCGCCCTACCGCTCGCCTATTCATTACAGGTATCGCTATTGCGATGGGATTTGTAGTGATAAATGTGATATTGGAGCAATTAGCATCCATTATTGGGATTGGGATTGATCCCAATGTGGATAAGGTAACAGATCAAGAATTAGGCCCCTTGTTTAGCACGATCCCGGGCATTTTAACATTGGGTTTAGCAGCCGCATTGGGTGAAGAGCTGATTTTCCGAGGAGCGATCCTCCCACGGTTTGGGCTCATTTACACGAGTATTCTATTTACCCTTGTACATGCCAACTATGGACTAAGTGTTGCGACGCTAATCGTATTTGTCCTTGCGATTTCTTTAGGAATCCTTCGTCAACGATATAGTACTACTTTAACGATGATCACTCACGCAAGTTATAACATCATATTAGGTCTATTGGCTTTGATCGGTTCTCAATTCACTTAAAAAGTTGCTCTGCCAAGAGCAACTTTTTTATCAATATTATTTATAAAAAACGCTGGCGTACTTCTGGTGTTGGAATCATACAACTTTCTTGTTGACCAAACCACCGATAACGATTTTTTGCAAACCAGCGATAAAGGCTATCACGTATAAATTTCGGGACAATCTGGAACACCGATAATAATTTCCACATCCCTGTCAACTTTTTAAAGATTTGCAAGATTGCTGTTGATTCAGTATAGACTTTTCCATCTTGAAGTAACACAATAGAGTCAAGTGTGACTTTTTGTTCATGGGCTTGTAATAGTAATTGAGCTTCTTCGGATTGGAGAGAAGCAAATCGAAACTGAGCTTTTGGATCTCTCTTAATGATAAACTGAACCCAGTAGTTACATACATTGCAAACACCATCAAATAAAACATATGTACCAGAAGTATCTATTTTGGTATCGGTTGACATGACTGTCATCCCCTTTGTTTTTCTACATTAGTTGTTTTCCCGCTTTATCATGTTTTAAACCTTATCGATTACCTATACTTGTCATCTCATTTTACTACTTACCTTAGCTCTTTTGTGTTATTTTTATAGTACTCTATTTTTTAAGAAAAGGGAGAGAGAACTCCTTGTCACGAAAAATACTCGTTTTTACGACAAGCTCGATACTGTCTATTGTTCTACTTGTTCACTTTGGATTTACCTTTATCTATTTGTCACCTGCAAACCCATTGAAAAGCAAACAGTGGGAAACCATCTTTCATTACATGAACCCTTTATTCACACAAAATTGGAAACTATTCGCTCCAAATCCAGCGAATCAACAACTGAACCTCGATATGCGAGTGCAGTATGTGGATAATGCGGGAGCCACTCGACAAACAAATTGGAAAAGCATTACGTTGCCAGTCATAAAAGAATTACAATCCAATCATTTCAGTACAAATGCAAGAATATCTGAATTCCAAAGCTCCTTGATCAGTAACTATGTATGGGGTGATAAAGAAGAAAAAGAACAATCCTTTCAATCTATGCAGAGATATGTGAATTACATCTTAGATAATAAGAAGTTTGAAGTGCCTGGAAAAATCATTAAGATACAGCTTCGCGCTGTCGTCAATCGTTTTCCAAATTACGCAAATAAGGACAAGCCTGATTCCGCGGGTAAAATTAGTTATTACATAACCAATTGGTGGAATCCTTCCAGTGGGCAAGCAGGAGGTGAGAAAGCATGATCAATAGACTTGTAAACTTTTTAACTACACAACAATCTTTGATCGGATTAAGTCTTGTTCGGATTATGTTTGGTATTGCTATGCTATATGAGTTGGCATTGAATATTCCCACTCGTTTTCTACTTTGGGGTCCAGATGGCATTGTATCTTATGAAGCTTATAAAAGTATAACAGAGTCCAATAACATACATACTTTGTTCGACTTTGGTCCTGATTTATGGGTGGTGAACTTAGTCGTTTTCGGTGGGATTGTCGTTTCGATCCTCTACACTATCGGTTTTCAAACAAGAATCATGGGGATTATCATGGCAATACTCATGTTTTCCATCTATACCAGAGATTACAGCATCACTCATGGTGGAGACAATATTCTTCGGATTCTTTTCATCTATCTCATCTTTGCAAATGTCGGCGCTTACTTTTCTGTAGATGCTTGGTTGAAGAAAAGACGTAAACGCAAATGGTTTGCTAAAATTCGTGATAATCAAGGCATACGAGATTTTGTTGCTATCATTCACAACTTTGCCTTGCTAACTTGTGTCATTCAATTGGTATTCATGTATTTTTCATCTGGTAGTTATAAAATCATGGGGGCACTCTGGCAAAATGGTACAGCACTCTACTATGCCAGCCGTGTACAAGAGTTTTATACACCTGGACTGAATGAATTATTATGGAAATACGAACCGCTTCTTATTCTTGCAACATATGCATCCACCCTCTTCCAAGTAGCATTTCCATTTCTTCTTTTCAGCCGATATACGAAGTATTTTGCTGTTTTTTCTGCTTGTTTGCTCCATATTGGGATTGCAGTTTCGATGGGGCTTGTAGACTTCTCTTGGGTGATGATCGGTTGTGAGTGTATGCTGCTGTTTGACAAAGATTATCGCCAGTTAGCATCATGGTGGAAAAGAATCTTTAGCAAAAAGGAAAAGAAGTTGGATGTACCAGACCAAAAAACGGTTGTTACAACATAAAAGAAACCACCAGCTCCAATTGTTAGGCATATCAACAATTGGAGCTGGTGGTTTTCTCTTTCATTAAATATAAATAGTTTATCTGAACGGATACTCAGCATATTTTATATCATGCGCTTACAGATAGCCATTTCGACTCATCTGTACGAGACACTATCAGAAAAGGGCGCTCCTTCCAGGACCTGTCGGATGAGGCTTAGGTGTCGTCGGCCTAGGCTAAGAAGGATGTGTGCTCTTCATCATTTTCTCCTGATGTAAGGAATGATATCAATTTCTATTCTTCCCTTTAAAAACATCGAATTACTAAGTATCCAATTAATTGGGAACGGAGTAGTAAAATTACATTATTATGTAGGACCATCTGGCTATTGGCCAACTCCATATATCTAAGAAAAAAGTAGTTATTTTACGCATTCTGCAATAGGATAACGAACAATGCTGTTTTATTATTGTTTTTAGGATTTTCTCGCTCGATAAACACAAGACAAAGAGTAATGAATCTACTAAAATGAAAATACAGTCATAAATGAGAAACAGAAAAGGAACAGGATGTCCAGTTTCAGTGTAAAGGCTACGATCAAGTCTCTTCTCGAAAAGGGAATGGAAGTAGACCTTCGTGAACTCTCACCAGATGGGGAACTCGTTAACTCAGAGGAACTTGCCCAGCGAATGAACGAAGTCGCAAACTTTTGCGTTCCATCACAACTGGAAGAGATGCCTGATTCTGTCGTAGCGATCCCCGCATACATTTCACACCCCGATATGAATGCGGTTCTAGAAACGAACGGTCTCTATTTTTATGACATGCAAGACGTAGGCGACAGGCAAATCGTCTGGGTAGAAGACTGGAAGGCGGTCATCGCCCAGCGATTTGGGAAGCGGTTTTACGTTGTATCCGAAGAGGCATATCACTTGCCGTCGGAAACAAAGGTACAGCGTGCCTACAAAGACTACAAGAGTCGCAGGGGGCATCTTCCCAAGCCGCAGATGAGAAGTGAAGTTGCCAAGTTGGAGGCTTGGGGATTTCGCTGGTACGACGAGGGTGTTTGCGGGGAAGCAAAAGGGATTCTTCCTAAGGGATGGAGTCAGGGAAAGTATGTTCCGAGGAACAAGTATACGACCTCGGTTACATTTTACCATCCTGATGGTCGAAAAGTCGTTTTGTCTTATGGGCGAGACGATAAGTACCGTGGTCCTAAGGAACTCCAACTCTACTGTTTCCTCGAAGAGATGAGTGAAGAGTCTCCTGAATCATAACAGGTGAATTTTCTGTACTCATTTGTGATTCCCGTTATTCGTCTCAAAAAGTGGAATAACGGGATCCATCCTTTTTTATAAATATCATCCTTTTTCATCTATATTTTCCTGTCCTCATTCATCACATCAAAAAGAGAAATCAATGTTTTCTCTTTTTCGGTTAGCGAATACTCCACTTTTTGCGGCATAACATTGTACTGTTTCCGATTTCCCGTTATTTTGCAGTTCTTTCAATTGTTGACTTAAATGTTTTATGGACAACAACGATATATAATTGATGTGCACAATGAAATAAGCAAAAAGCATTTTTTTTAAGATCGATTTCTTTCATTCCTTTGGGTTTAAGAATAAAAAGTCTAAAGATGAAGAGGGAATCATTGATGAACAAAAAAATATCGGCAGCAGAACAATTTGCAAAAAATGCTGAACAATATCGCGATGAAGCTGTCTTTGCAAAGGGAAAAGATTTGGATTGGATGCGGGAGGCAGTCCAATTACCTCGAATACAGACTCTTTTGGATATTGGATCAGGCGCTGGTCACACAGCAATTGCTTTTTCCGATCTCGCAGAACAATGCATAGGTATTGATGTTACTCCGCAAATGGTGGATGTTGCCAATCAATTTTCCGCTGGGCAAGGCATAAGTAATGTACAGTTTCAAGTAGGAGATGTTGAAAATCTACCATTTGCAGATGAGTCATTTTGTGTAGTTACATGCCGCCTCGCTGCACACCATTTTCCTGATGTCGAGCAAGCCATGAAAGAAATCAAGCGAGTATTAAAGCCAGAAGGTGTGTTTTTGCTAGTGGATCATTATGCTCCTGAAGAAAAAGCATTGGATGAATTTATTAATTTGATCGATCAGACACGTGATCCATCTCATATAAGAGAATATTCTTTAACAGAATGGCATGCCTTCTTTACCAAAAATGAATTAAGTTATGAGGAAATAAAAAAATGGGATTTGACGATCCCATTTGATAATTGGGTCTCCCGATCAAATACGCCAGAAGAAAGGAAAAATCAACTTCAACAGTACTTTCAAACAGCTTCTCCCGTTGCCAAGGATACTTTTCACATAAAGTATAAAGAGGATGGGGTTGTTGAATCGTTTTGTTTGAAATCCATTTTAGTTTGCGGAAGGAGGAAAAAGGAAAAACGCTAGGGACTATCAGTCCTTAACGTTTCTATTGATATCATTTATAATATTGTTAGAATTCACATCCTTGCAAGATTCTGCACCCTCATCGGAAAGGAATATCATGTTTGAAGGTTTCGGTCGGAAGCCCGAGTATCTGTTCGAGGATGAAGATGGTACACGCATCTGTTTCCTTTATGAAAGCCGTCCTGGTAGCAGTAAACTGTTCATGGGTAAAGGAAACCACCTGACTGACGAGATTCCGGTAGAAGTGGACACATGCCGTTGTCCCTGTGCAAAAATCTGGGTGACGGTGAAGCTGAAGAGTGGAAATACAGAGCTTTTCATCGACAGTGAGATCATCGAGGAATCAGATCCCTTTGACTTCATGCCTGGAGTCATCCACGAGGATCCTGAGCCGGAGGTAGTGCTTGTTGCTACATGGAATGGGCGACGGCTGACGGTACTCGATCCGAAACGAATTCAGAAAACATCCGATGGAGTGCGAATCACCTAAGATAAAGGAATGTGAACCCCCCTGCACTTCGGTGCGGGGGCTGTATTGTTTTGCTCGACTTGAGGAATACAACTTAGCTCATACAAAAAAATTCAATACTATTTAGTTAAAATCCGTCATGAATTGATGGATCGGTCAAATCCTTTGTTTTGCAGCGCAGTTCACAACGCTGGAAGAAATGATTTCATGTTTGAATATTTTGAACCTTTTCTTGTGGTAAAGATCTGATTCAAGTGCTATCCTATTTGGTACGACATGTTCTAAAAGGAAAGTCTTAAATTCAACATTCGATATATGCGTTTATGTGTTAGCGTATTTGCTCATCTAGAAGTTACTAATCAATGTGGAAGGGGTTGTACATATTCTGCAACAGAACCATCTGGATGTTTGACAAACATAATCCAGTTACCAGATGTTTGTTTGGGTTCCGTTAATAAAACAGCTCCATTTTGTTGGAGAAAATATTTTGCCTCTTCCAAAGAATCGACTATTAAAGTAGCTATAGCAATTTCCAGTTCTTTTCTGACTTTTTCATCGCCTGCCAATAATGAGTACATGAGAAATCATTGCTAATTCAAGTTCTGGATTGTCTTAAGAGACGCGAGCTTTACAGGTCTCTTGATATAGGGCTTCATAAAATTTAATGGTATTATCCATCTCCTCCTTGTCAACATACACACGTATCATGGTGTCTAGTATTCTCATCACAAACATCCTTTCGATTTATGGTTTTAGTTAGTATGCTAGATCAATAAGGATAATCAATTCCGTTTTTATCCATTCGATTTCCCACACGCTGGAAGCTTCCCAACTAAAATCGGAGGTTTTTGATCTGGCGCATAGAAGCATTTTCACTCCAATAGAGTTATGAAATATTTGCTTTTTTCTCTTGTTGATACAACATCCAACTCACGATCAACATGTATACTACTGTAGTGATATGAATCCATGATGGTGTTTTATCTGCTGCATTTTGCAATACTAAAATTGCATCTACTACAGGCATACCTGTTGCAGATAATAAAAATACCATGGATGCTTTTCTCATCCGAAGTACCATTAAAGCTAGTAAAAATACTCCAATGAATAAATCACGGTCCGCTTTAATCCAAACAATGGATTTGTCCGCAGCATCTTGCAACGGCAGACCAAAACCTTGTATTGCTGCTTCTGGTTGAAGAAACCCGTTTACTCCTATATACAACATCAATAGGGTAACAACACCTACAAGCCAAAATGTCACAGACTTTGGTCCCCAATACGTATTATTCATGGTTTTGTAGCTCCTTTTCTATATTATTTAATTGACTTCATACTAAACCAGTCATAGAATTCTGTTAAGAACGCACTTTTAAGTAATGCACTAACTTAAAAGTAAGGGGTTGATGAACACAATGATTCATACTCGTGAATGTCCGATCGAAACAGTGATCAATGTGCTAGGTGGCAAATGGAAACCAATGATCTACTGGCACCTGATCGAATCTACCAAACGATTTAGTGATTTGGAAAGGCTCATTCCAGCTGTCTCCCAAAAAATGCTCACACAACACTTACGTGATTTGGAAAAAGAAGGTTTAATTGTACGAACCATACACCCTGTTGTCCCTCCAAAAGTGGAATACGCTCTTAGTGATTATGGAAAAACACTCATACCTGTCTTAGAAGTGATGTGCGCTTGGGGAGAAAATCATAACGAACGAAAATCGGAAGAATCAGCCTCTTAAAACTAAAATATGGCCCCCATCTGAGTTGAGTGATGCCTCCTAGGTAGATAATGCTTTTACTTTGTTTGGTGAGGTTGCGAAAAGAAAACTACGAAGTTTGATACAGGACTAGAACAGTAATAGCAAAATCACTGTTCCTTTTTTATTTTCAGAGAAGCTTATTCCAGTTGCCTGTTTGACTGCTCCTATCTTATTTTATAGTAGTTACAGGAAGATAAATTTAAATATTATGTAATTATTAAATAGTGCTATCATCCAACTCTAGATATATTTATTAATTGACCAATTCTTATATTTTAATATAAAATAAACATGTTAGAGTTCTTCCGATCTATCATGGAGGAAAAACATGGCTCTGTCGCGTAGGCGGCCTCGTAACAACCGAGTTCGTCCAGTTCGCTCTTCTCCCAATGGGCCCATCACCCATTACGTGGACTCCTCAGGGACGCAGTTCGATGTGTCTGTCATCCAGGAGCTCCTCAACAACGGAGGCGTCTCGGTCGATAACTCTGGTGGCGGTGACTCCGGCGGGGGCGGCTACTCCGGTGGCGGTGACTTCTAGCCACAACTGTAGTGACTTCTAGTGACGATTGAGTCAAAAAGGCTGGGTGCTCTTGCAGCACCCAGCCCCAACTTTATTATTGCTTCATCTCGAGTTTGACTTCTATCCAACCTCGTACACTATTCACCAACCAAATCGAACTAGCTCGATCAATATCTTCCTTATAAACGATTTGCTCTTCCACTTCCCCTGTTTCTAACAGTTTTGCCCGCATCGTTCCTGCCAGTAACCCCGAATCAATAGGTGGTGTCACTCGTTTCCCATCTATCTCCAATACTACATTTCCGATCGTAAACTCGGTGATTTCCCCTCGTTCATTCCACAACAAAGTATCAAAATATCCCTTTGTTCGGTGCTGCTCATATATCTTTCTCTCCGTTGTCTTGTGATAGAGAAATATATTTTTGCTATCAATAGGGTTCAGGGCTAATGCTGCTAAAACAGGTTGTGTGATTTCTTTTGTTTCTTGGGCATCTATTTTGATTCTTCCATCAGAGGATAAGCGCAGACGCACTTTGTAAACCCCAGATGGGAACTTATTTGCTAATTGTTGTAGTTGCAGCTTTATCTCATCCTGTGGAAAAAGATAATCGAAGTAGTCTGCGCTCTCTTTCATCCTAGTCAGATGTTTTTCTAGTAATGTATAAGCTCCCTCTTCCAAACGAATGCTCTCCAGCAGTTGATGGGCATAAGGTTTCATTTCTAAAATTTTCGCTTTTGTTATCACCTCTTCATACTCTCCACTGCTAGTCGAATCCCATGTTATGCCGCCGCCAACTCCATATGTAGCTCTGCCTAGTTTCTTATCTACTATTACCGTACGAATCGCAACATTGAATACTGCTTCCCCACCTGGTTTTAAGTAACCGATCGTACCGCAGTATGCTTCCCTTGGAGATTGTTCGAGAGAGCTGATTAAGTCCATTGTTTTTTGTTTTGGTGCACCTGTGATAGATCCACAAGGAAATAGAGCAGTGAAAACTTCCGTTAAGGTGGTAGTTGGACGGGTGGTCGCCTGTATGGTAGAGGTCATCTGCCAAACAGTAGGATAACGTTCGATCTCAAATACAGAAGGAACTTGAACCGAACCGGGAATTGCAATTTTCCCCAGATCATTGCGCAATAAATCGACTATCATCAAATTCTCTGCGCGATCTTTGACCGAATGCTTCAACTGCTGTGCACGAAGCATGTCTTCGTGTAAGGTCTTTCCACGCTTTGCAGTTCCTTTCATCGGTCGGGTGATCAATGTATCTTGTTCCCAATGGAAAAAAAGCTCTGGAGAAACCGATAAGATCTGAAACTGACCAATATCTAGAAAAGCATTATATCCAGACTGAAGGCTAGTCAAATGCTGATAATAAGCTCCTGCATCACCTTTAAAATCAGCATGTAGCCGAATGGTGTGATTTACTTGGTAGGTATCTCCTTTTGCGATTGCATGATGAATCGCTTGTATGGCTTCTTCGTATGTCTCTTTTAAACAATCCGATTTCCATTTGGATACAGCATAATCCTCTTTGGGAATCTCATTTTGATCTTTTTCTATATCAGGAGCTTGAAACACAGCAAACCATGCTAGTGGTAAATGATTATTTGGATTCACTTTTAGTTTCGCATCAAAAGCAGGACTAGCCTCATAAGAAACGAAACCTGCTACATAATACCCTTGATTCCATAGCGCTTCTACTTTCTTTATTAAACCTTGTACTTGATTTAAACTTTCGGCGACTAGTATTCGATCAGGTTTATTTACTTTTAGGTGGGTGTCTTTAAAATCGATGACAATCATGCTGGCGAACTCCCTGTTTGTTTTTCACTAGTATTTACACAAAAAAAAGACAAGCAGTTTTTGCTTGCCCGAAATTAATCGATTTTGTATTTCTTTTTGAAACGGTCTACACGTCCACCTGCGTTTACCATTCTTTGTTTACCAGTATAGAATGGATGACACTTGGAGCAAACGTCAACTTTTAGCTCTTCAGCTGTTGAACCAGTTTCAAAAGTAGTTCCACATGACATACATGTTACTGTCGCTGTTTTGTAATTTGGGTGTATCGCTGCTTTCATCTATTGTCACCTCTTTCGTTCCATCCGTATAAATCCACTGGAGTATTATAGCATGTTAAACTTGCACCTGCAAGAACTCGCCAACTAGGGAGCAAATCCTTCCATTATTTTCATGATAAGATAACTAAACAACTCCATGTAGAAATTCCCAAAAATCGGAAACGGATACTTTTATATTTATTTCTAAATTGTTTCAATGGCGATAAAACACCTTAACAAGGTTACGTTACATTTCATAATATTTTTCTATTCTTATCTTGAAAAGAATTAAAGGTGAAAATTACAATGAAGATATAGTATATAAAAGTGATAGTAAGGAGAATCAATCATTCAAACATCTCAAAAAGGTCCATTTCCAATGAAAATAACAGCAAAAAAAAACTTCCGGTCCTTCCTTAATGTAACCAACTATTTGGAGATCGCTGTATATGTTTTTATCGCTGGCAGTTTTTTGGTTTGTTTAATAGATCATCTCGGTTAACTATCTGTTACATCCCGAGTTTCTTTCAACTCAACTCTATACTATTATCAAATCCCCTCAGTAGACGATTCAAACCGTCTTATCAAACCTGAGGGGATTTATCTTATAAAAAAATATCAAGTTCCCTACCTACTTCATTCATCAAAACTCTTTCTAACATGTGGAAAGAAGAGTTTTTTTCTCTACACAATTCCAGGAATCTCTACTCTAGCCATCTCTACGCGTGCAGTTCCTTCATAAAGTGTTTCCAAAGTAGCGTCTGCAGTAGCAATGTATAAATCGCGGCCATCAGCCCCACCAAGTGTACAGGAAACTACTAAATGCCCTTCTGTAGCAGTTTTCACAATATCCGTAACAGTACCATCTGGAGCAACGCGGCGAACTTCGCTTCGATATGGCATTGTTGCCCATATTCCGCCTTCTGCATCCAAGACAATACCATCTAGAACATCTAATTCATTTTCATATTGGACAACTACTCTTCTATTTGATAATCTTCCGTCTTCCTTTACGTCAAAGGCATTCAAACGCAGTCCAAACAGTTCTGATACAATCAATGTCTTTCCATCTGCTGTGAGCTGCACTCCATTCGGGAAGATTAGATCTTCTTCATCTGTTTCCACAGTTCCATCTGGATGAACAATAATCAGATGGGATGCTACAGGAGGACCCCCTTTAAATAAATCATAACCAAACTGAGTTATGTATGCTCTTCCTTCTGGGCTAACCCACATATCATTTGCTTCATATGCTTTATCTTTAAAACTAGCTATAATCTCTGTATTTCCATTTGGAAGAATGCGACGTAATGTACAATCATCCATTCCTACTACTAATGGATTGTTATTGCGTGGGAAACCAAGACCAGAAGGTTTTACATCAAGAGAGGAAGCAACTTCTAGTTTATCACCATCTGAACTCATCCGATAAACTTTTTTAGCAGCGAAGTCAGAAAACCAAACTTCATTTTCATACCAACGAAAACCTTCTAAATAGCCAAAGCCTTCACGGATAATTTCTGCATTTGTTATCTTTGCCATGTCGACTCTCCTTCTGTACTTTTTAAATGATTATATTAATTATAATATTTATCTCCTTTATTATATAGATGGCATCGAAATATTTTTTATTAATTGAAGTAGAATCAGAAGGTTTTTTTTCGATACTTTCAATTGACATAAAATTGAAGCAGCTATACGATAAATCCAAGTCTACAATGACTGATTCCATCTCACACAGAAAGGCCCACTATGGCCATCGACATGTTCAAGGGACAGACTGTCAACCTCAGCAAGCCGAAGAACGTGCCCGACGGCGACATCACGATCCACACCGTCTGGGATCGGAAGAAGCCCGAACGACGTGGTCTGTTCCGCTCTCAGAAGCAGGAGTTGGACGTCGATCTGGCTGTGCTCTACGAGCTGAAGGACGGCACCGTGGGTGTCGTGCAGGCACTGGGTGAACTCTTCGGCAGCCTCGATGCGTTTCCGTGGATCATGCTCAACCGAGACGACCGAACCGGTGCGACCACTGGTGAGACTCTCCGTACACACTACAGTATCGCTGTGGAGAAGTTCAAGCGACTAGGTGTCCTGGTCTATGTCTACGATGGTGCTTCCACGCTCTCCGAAGCGGAGAACGCAGTCACCACCATCCGTGTACCGGGTCTGAACCCGTATGTGATCCGGCACGAGGGGGACGCGCACAGCAGCAAGTCCTGTGCCGTCGCGCTCTTCACGAATAACGGCACCGGCTTCAACGTGCGAATGGATGTGCAGCCGATCAACGGCGATCAGCGACAGGTCGATGCGTACTGGGGTTGGGGTATCAATTGGAGCTATGG
Organism: Shimazuella alba; assembly: GCF_009831235.1. Lineage (GTDB taxonomy): Bacteria > Bacillota > Bacilli > Thermoactinomycetales > Thermoactinomycetaceae > Shimazuella > Shimazuella alba. Next base: position 305,228 of record NZ_WUUL01000002.1, read on the forward strand.
CTCCAAGTAACCCATGAGTGATGGGTGAGATGGTCCTCCCTGTGGCACAAGCTACAGGGAGGATCTGTTTATATCGCATATTTAGAAAAATATTAATGTAAAGAGTTTCATAATTGTTTATTTTGGTGATAAATCATTCAAAATGAAAATAATGAAAAGACTTATACCCGTACTGTACCTACTTATGGTCCTATTTGTATTTCTCATATAATTACGATTGATTTCTTATACTCTACAGTTTCATCAATAACATAAGACATCTTTTCCATAGCGTAAGTTCTTGTAGAAAGAAAGTAAAAAGTAAATTGATCCATCAACTCATCAAATATTCTATTTCTTTTCCATATTTGACACCTACATACGAACGACTAATACCAAATATAATTTTATTAATTCTGCTGATAGTGTGTAACATTCATTCTATTAACGATCCCTCATCATAAAGAAAAAAGACCATACTCTGCATATAACTGCTTCGATGGTCTCTTTTTACTATTTTAGCGAAGAACTCGAAGGGGATTTATCACTTCCCCGTTTCTATGTACCTCAAAGTGAAGATGATATCCAGTCGCATTCCCTGTTTGCCCCATGTACCCTAATCGTTGACCTGTTCCAACATGTTCTCCTGTACTGACTAAAATCCGGCTAAGGTGTGCGTAGAGTGTGACCCAGCCGCCACCGTGATCCACCAGAACCATGTTTCCATATCCTCCATGATAACCAGCTTTGATAACTTTTCCGCTTAAGGAAGCATCAATCACTTGTTTTGCTTTTTTAGAACTCCAAATATCAAGTCCTTTGTGCATCCTGCCATGACGCCAACCGAAATTGCTTGTGATCATCCCAGATACTGGCCACTGGAACTGAAATCCTCCAACAGATACTTTATCACGCTTGCTCACAACCACTACTCTATGTTTGTTTTTTAGTTTAGGCTCTTTTTTGACAACCTTCTCTTTCTTGACAATCAATACCTTTTGCCCTGCTTCCAGCGGTTGAAGTAAATTCACCTTCGGATTTAATTTGAAAAACAATTGCAAGGACATCTTATGCTTTTTACAAAGCTGATAAACCATTTCATTGCCTTTTGAGACATATTGCTTAACTGCTAATGGGATCTTTAATTTTGTACCTGCGGTTAACTTATTTGGATTTGCAATGTTGTTTAGTTGAGCCAGCTCTTGGTAATGAACTCCATAACGAAGTCCAATTGCATACAACGTATCCCCTTTGCTCACTTCATAAGTGAGCTTATTTCCTATGGAGATGGTCAGTTGCTTTCCTGATTGATAAAGAGTCTCCTTCGCATCAAGTGCAGCTATCTTCCCTTCCGACTTATTTTTCGTGAGTAATTGTGCCACAATCGGATGGGAATCCGTGCTTCCAGCCCAAGCCACAGCTGTAGCAGCCGAAGCTGTACATACACCGATACTTGAGGCTAGGAGCGTCTTCTTACCAGACATCACAACACCTCATATCCATGATATTGGGTACCCATGACTCAATTTATGCGCTATACCCACAACATATGAAAATTTTTAGTAGAAATATCTATATTCGATATTAAAAATGCTAAAAAAAGACGGCGTTGGCCCTTTCCTTCTCGGATTTTCAACATAATTAGGCTCTTGTCCAAACAACCAAATATGCATCTGCATAACTAGTTAAAGAGTATTTGCTGATGGTTAAGCCTTTAGGCGAAACCAGAGGCTAAGTTGCTCTTATGAGATAAGGTCCATTCTTATCTAACATCAAAGGGGGAGTATTATTAATGAGTTACTTGGATGATTACTTGAACGATTTTGACAATGAGTTTGACGATGATGATTTTGATGACTATGAAGATGAACAAGATTTTTATGCGTATGACTACCCATTTCACCCAGACTTAGCCCAACGAGATCGAGATCGACGTGACCGAGACCGACATGATCGAGACCACGACGATCGCAGAAGAAGGCGTGTACGTTGTTGTGTCTATCGCCACCGCCGCTCAGGAAGAATAAGAAAAGTATGTCAAAGCCGAGATCGTCGCTGTGCCAATCGTCTTGGTCGTGAATGGACGCTAATTGATTCTTTTTCAGCAAGAAATTGTAATCGCTGTTTATAAATAACAAAACCCCTTGTTCTATTTTCCTTATCGGCAGAAGAACAGGGGTAATGTTATTCATTAATGGGCTTTTTTTCGTTCGGCAGGACGGGATTCTAGTGAGGCTAGAAATTCTTGATTGTTTTTGCTATTTTTTAGCTTACGTAGAAAAACGTCAGTAACATCGTGGTTATCACTTAATCCATTTCGAATAGACCATAATTTATCTAGCTCGTCTTTCGATAAGAGTAGTTCTTCACGTCTTGTTCCAGATTTGCGAATATCGATAGCAGGATATATTCTACGTTCCGCCAGTTTTCGATCTAGATGAAGCTCTAAGTTACCAGTTCCTTTAAATTCCTCGTAGATAACATCATCCATTCGTGAGCCTGTATCCACTAATGCGGTAGCGAGAATGGTTAGGCTGCCGCCTTCTTCAATATTACGTGCGGCACCAAAGAATCGTTTTGGACGGTGGAATGCAGCAGGGTCAATACCACCAGATAATGTTCTACCACTTGGAGGAATCACCAAATTGTAGGCACGTGCTAAACGAGTAATACTGTCTAATAAAATGACAACATCCCGTTTATGCTCAACCAATCGTTGTGCGCGCTCTAACACCAATTCAGCAACTTTAATATGATTTTCTGGCAATTCATCAAAAGTAGAGCTTACCACTTCACCTTTAACAGAGCGTTGCATATCCGTTACTTCCTCAGGACGCTCATCGATCAGTAACACAAACAATTCAATATCAGGTCGATTCTCCGAAATGCTGTTGGCAATCTCTTTTAGCAGCATCGTTTTACCAGCCTTTGGCTGTGCAACAATCAAACCACGTTGTCCTAATCCTACGGGTGCTATTAAGTCCATGATTCGAGTGGATGTTTTGTGTGGTGCAGTTTCTAGTAGTAATCGCTCTTGTGGATAGAGTGGGGTTAGTCCAGCAAAGTGAAGTCTTTCACCGGCTGTTTCGGGATCGGCACCATTTACAGCTTCTACATGTAACAATCCATAGTAACGCTCGTTTTCCTTTGGAGGTCTTACTTTACCAGATACTAAATCACCTGCACGCAAATCAAATCGTCTAATCTGTGATGCAGAGATGTAAATATCTTCAGAGGAAGGTAAGAAATTAATCGGCCGAAGGAAACCATAACCTTCTGATAAAATATCTAACACACCTTCCATGAAGAAAAATCCATCTTTTTCTGCATGTGCTTTGAGAATAGAGAAAATGAGTTCTTTCTTTTTCATTTGGCCATAGTAAGGTATTTGATAATGTTTGGCCAATTTGTAGAGCTCTGTGAGCTTACGGTTTTCCAGTTCACTTATCGTGTAATCCAATTATTTTCACCACTTTTTCGCAGCTTAAGTCCCTAAGACCAAATTCGGTTTCTTTTCTAATCGATGAGTTCCATCAATAAATCTTACTGTACCAGTTTTTGCGCGCATAACCAAGGATTGTGTAGTGGCAATATTTCCTTTATAGCGAACACCTTTTAGTAGTTCACCATCTGTTACACCTGTAGCGGCAAAAATTGCATCGTCACCTTTTACCAAATCATCCATGCGTAAAATACGAGAGGGATCTTCGATTCCCATCTGCAAACAGCGCTGTCTTTGGGCTTCATCTTCAGGTAATAACCTGCCTTGGAAATCACCACCGAGACATTTGAGTGCAACTGCAGCTAAAACACCCTCCGGTGCTCCACCAGAACCAAATAAAATATCAACACCAGTATCTGGAAATCCTGTATTAATAGCTGCTGCAACATCACCGTCTGAAATTAATTTGATTCTAGCTCCTGCTTTACGGATATCTTCGATCAATTTAGCATGACGAGGGCGATTTAATAATGCAGCCACCAGATCTTCTACATCTTTGCCATTGGCTCTTGCTACTGCTTTTAGATTATCTTCTACAGGAGCATCCAGATCTACAAGACCGACAGATTTTGGACCTACTGCGATCTTATCCATATACATATCCGGGGCATGCAGGAGACATCCTTCATCTGCAATGGCGATAATTGCTAGTGCATTCCATGCACCACTTGCCACGATGTTCGTTCCTTCCAATGGATCAACAGCCACATCCACTTTTGGAGCAAGTCCAGTTCCAAGTGTTTCCCCAATATACAACATGGGAGCTTCGTCCATTTCTCCTTCACCAATCACAACTGTTCCATGCATATGAATGGTATCAAACACTTTTCTCATGGCAGAAGTAGCTGCATCATCTGCTTCCATCTTCTTACCAAAGCCCATCCATCTACCAGAAGCAATGGCAGCTGCCTCTGTTACACGTACAAGCTCAATCGATAAACTACGTTCCAATTGCTCCAACTCCTTCTCTTCTCTGTAAGGTAACATATGCTGAGTCAATTTGGAATGATTGACTTCATAAATTCTTGGAAAACCTCACTTTTTTCTGTCAGCTTTGCAAAAAGAATCGGCTTGGCACCTTTTTGTACCAAGCCATTTGAATTTATTTGCGGTTATTCCAGTCTGCTTCAAACTTAGCAATACCTTGTGCTGTCAGTGGGTGTTCTACTAATGTTTTCACCACACTGTAAGGCATAGTAGCAATATGAGCACCTGCAAGAGCTGCTTGTGTCACATGCATAGGATGACGAATACTAGCTGCGATGATTTCAGTAGGGAGACTATGTGTGCGGAACAGTGATGCAACTTGCTCAATCAAATAGATTCCTTCTTCTCCTATGTCATCCAAACGACCGACAAACGGGCTCACATATGTAGCACCTGCACGAGCTGCAATAAGGGCTTGGTTAACAGAAAAAATAAGCGTTACGTTTGTTTTTATCCCTTTTTGAGAAAAGTGATGAACAGCTTGTAATCCATCCCAAGTCATTGGAACTTTAATGGTGATCTGTGGAGCGATCTCAGCTAACTTCTCTCCTTCTTCAATCATACCTTCTGCATTTGGGCTCATCACCTCAGCACTAATAGAACCGTCCACCATAGTGGTCAGCTCTTTTAAAACGTCTTCAAATACACGACCTGATTTTGCAATAAGTGATGGATTGGTGGTCACACCCGCAACAATACCAAGTGGTACCACTTTTTTTACATCATCTACATGTGCAGTATCCAAGAAAATTTTCATGGTTAATATGTCCTTTCTCTGCCTGATTTACGCTTTGTTGGAGCTTCCAAAAAGACGCATTTTTCCTCGAACAACTTCTTTAATTGCATCGCGAGCTGGTCCAAGATATTTACGTGGATCGATGAGATCAGCTTTAGAGGTCAACAACTCACGTACTACCTGAGCACTTGCTACCTGATTTTCGGTATTGACATTAATTTTTGCAGCACCAAAAGAAATCGCTTTTTGAATCGATTCATCAGGCACACCAGAACCACCGTGTAATACGATAGGTGCTTCGATTGCTTTGCTTACTTCATCAATGATATCATAATGAATTTTTGGTTCTCCTTTGTACATACCATGAGCGGTACCAACAGCAATAGCCATTGCATCTACCCGAGTTTCTTGCCAGAAACGAATAGCTTCCGCAGCATTTGCAATCGATGCGTCTTCCTCTGCAACATCGAGGTCATCTTCTACCCCACCGATGGTTCCGAGCTCACCTTCCACGGAAATACCAACAGCATGTGCCGCAGCAACAACCTGTTTCGTTAGACGAATATTTTCTTCAAGTGGATAATGAGAACCATCGAACATGACGGAAGAAAAACCTTCACGAATACATTGCATAACGACTTCAAAACTACTTCCATGGTCGAGATGAAGAGCTACTGGTACTCCTGATTCTTCCGCTGCTATACGAGCCAAAGCAACTACATTTTTAATACCCATATATCGAATCGCACCTTCACTTGCGCCAAAAATAAATGGAGATTGCTCTTCTTTCGCCGCTTGTGCGATTGCTTGGACGAATTCCAAGTTATTCATGTTAAACTGACCAACTGCAAATTTTTCTCGTTTTGCTCTAGGCAGAAACTCATTCATGGAGACAAGTGGCATTCTCATTACCCCTTTATTATATGTAATCACCAAAAAGCCAACCCCCATCGGTTGGCAAGGATTTAACCTATTTTATTATAATTTGTAGCCTCAGGTCAAAGTTTAAGCATTGTTCTCGCTTCACCACTGGTAGAAATTGGTCGATCTAACTCTTCTGCTATTCTCACCACACGTTGAATTAACGCTTTATTTGTAGCCAATTCTCCTTTTCGGTAGTAAATATTATCTTCTAAACCTACTCGAACATGACCACCCAATAAAATTCCAAAAGTTGCCATTCTCAATTGATTTGCTCCAATGCCGGCTACACTCCAAGAAGCAGAAACCGGTAGTTGCCGAATAAGGAAAAGCAAATGATCCGCTGTCGCTGGAATTGCCCCAGGAACACCCAAAACAAAATCAAAATGCAGATGTCCGGTTATATAACCTTTTTTCACCAAATACATGGCATTGGCGATCATTCCTGCATCAAAAATTTCAAACTCTGGACACACTCCATATTTTTGCATTTCCGTTGCAAATCGGATCAATTGCTTAGGTGTGTTTAAAAACACATCTTTACCAAAATTAACAGTTCCCGTTGTCAACGTCGCCATTTCAGGAGAAAGCGAAATAGGTTGAAGGCGTTCTTCATCACTCATCCCTACAGCTCCACCTGTAGAAACTTGAATGATGATATCACAACGTTGTTTAATTAAATGAATAGTCTCAGCGTATATTTCTTTATCTTGAGAAGGCATTCCATCTTTATCACGTACATGTAGGTGTACGATGGATGCGCCAGCATCGTACACCTGTTTGGCTTGATCTGCGATCTCTTCTGGTGTTATAGGTAGATAAGGTGTATCAGCTCTCATCACTTCGGCTCCAACGATTGCCGCTGTTATGATTAACTTATCCATATTACTTACTTCCCTGCCGAGGTATCACACAAGTACCAGAAGCATTAGCTACAACTACGGGGGGTGCTAAAACGTGGGCTTTTGAGGGCTGAGATAGGTCCCGGCTCGCCTCAATCACTTTTATTGCTTGAAAGGAAAATTTGCGCGATCGATTTCCCTTTCGCTCTAAAGTTGCTGACACTTCTAAGAAATCACCTGCGTAAACGGGAGCTAGAAACACAACCTCATCATACGCAACAAATAGACCTTCGTCCCCATCCTGTCGAATGAGAACCTCTGTAGCAGCATCTCCGAATAATCCGAGAATTTGAGCCCCAGAGACAAGACCTCCACCGTAATGAGCATCGTGCTGACTAATACGAACACGAATGATCGCTTTGATAGCTTTCGTCCCCCTTAGGAAACAAGTTGGCGTATTACTTCTGATCGTAACTCCTCAATATCAAAAGGTTTTGTAAAATGAGCAAGTGCACCCAACTTTGTCGCCTCGTCCAACATATCCAGTTCTCCATAAGCAGTCATCATGATCACTTTTGAGCGACAAGAGACAAGTTGCAATCTTCGCAATAATTCCAGTCCGTCCATACCTGGCATCTTCATATCTAGTAAAATGAGATCAGGGTCCTCCAAAGAGATGATATCCAAAGCTTGATTTCCATTAGCTGCTTGAAAGACTACTAAATTGTCTTTTGAAAAAACTTCCTTAATTAAAATACGTATACCAAATTGATCATCCACTACAAGTATCTTTTTAGGACTCATCTTTGTCCGTCCCTCCTTCAACACAACTATACCGATTCCCATCTACTCATCATTTTTTATTTTTCCTTATAACTATATATTTTTCCTTCTTTTTTGTGAAAAGTGATATTTTGTATGAATTGGTCACACTTTGAATAATACCTAATAAAGTAATATAATCATTTAAAAAGTATCAGTTTGCATATCTTTTTGAAAGAAGGAATGAAAAAGTTTCGTTTATTAAAATAAAATGATGGCAACATATCCAACTTGTGTAAAATAAAAGTGATAAAGTAGAGAGATTGAGGTGATAAGATGCGTGTTCTAGTAGTCGGAGCAGGTGCAGTTGGCGGTTACTTTGGAGGTCGGTTGGCACAGAAAGGTGCAGATGTTACTTTTTTAGTAAGAGAACGCAGGCAAAAGCAGTTACAATCAAATGGTTTAATCATACATAGTGTCAAAGGTGATACCCAACTGCCAGTTAAGACAATCGTAGCTGGAGATACCAGTGGTCCATATGATCTAGTTATCTTAACCACAAAAGCATATCATCTGAATGAAGTACTTCCTACTATTACTCCTTATATAGGAGAAAATAGTACTGTCTTACCTCTGCTCAATGGCATCGCACATTTTGACATGTTAAAAGAATACTACGGAGAAGAACGAATTCTTGGTGGACTTTGTTTTATTGAATCTACGCTCAACCCCAAAGGTGAAATCGAACACTATAGTACCCATCACCGTGTAATATATGGTGAATTTAACGGTTTAAAAAGTGAACGGATCGAACAGATAGAAAATTTATTTTCCGATGCGAATCTTGATGCAGTTGCTAGCGAAAACATCAAAAACGATATCTGGAAAAAATACATCTTTATCAGCGCCATGGCAGGTATGACGTGTCTAATGAGAAGCAGTATCGGTCCTATTCTACAATCTCCTAGTGGACCAGAACTATATGAGCGACTCTTGCATGAGATTTGTTCCATTGGCAAATACCAAGAAAAAACAATGGATGAAGATGTTTGGGAGCAAACCATGGATCGTGTAAACTCACTTTCTCATGGCATGAAATCTTCTATGCTTCGCGACATGGAAAAGGGGCTGCCAATCGAAACAGAGCACTTTCATGGGACACTGCTGCGATTAGCACCAAAAGACTTAGATACTCCACTTTTGCAAACGATTTACAGTACGTTATCCATCTACCAAGCAGCTCAAAAATCATAAACTATCTCATGTAACAAAAAATGAATTTATTCTGTTATAATCAAAATCAGAGGGAAGTACCTTCTGCTTTCCTAAAGAGATAGGATCATAAATGGCCAAGAAGTACGAGACTGTAGAGAGCTTTGTTAAGGCCGTCAAGGCTATTGACTTCGGTAACAGCAACGCGTTTGATCAGTTGCAGGCTCTCCTCTCCGATACCAGCATTGAGGTTCGGAGGTGGGTCGATCATACCGAAAAGGGCTCGCTTATGGGGAAGATCGAAAGCGCCCTTCGCGAGGGACACATTACCTCTGCCAAGGAGTACCAGAAAAATCTGATGGCCTGAATTAGCCTCTAACACAGGAGACAGATAACATCTGTCTCCTGTGCTGATTTTGAAGAACATCACATCAATATGATCCCCACTACAGATATCACACCAATAAACAAACCTAAAACGATAAATATAATAGGCATTATATTGCCTTTTTCATCTAAATGCATAAAAGTATACAACTGTAAAAAAACTTGAATTACCGCAGCACCAAGTATGATCCAAAAAGTTGTTGTAAAGGTGAAGTGAGGGTATGCTACTAAATAAAACGAAAGTGCGGTAAACAAAACCATCCACATAAAAGACCAGAGAAAACGCGATGTAGATCGTGTTTTTTTGACATTTACTTGGGATTGCTTATTTAACGATGGTTCCACTTTCTATCCCCTCCCTAAATAAATTGGAAGCGCTTACCTTTATTATAATCGAATTCCCAATCTTAAAAAAGATGGATATTATTTTTCTTTTTGTTGTATAATACTTTTTGGCATTACCACGCTAAAGAGAGGAAACGACATGTCTCCTGAGGAACTGGATGAACTGGTAGAGAGGGTAAAACAGAAGACAAAGGTCGTACTCAAGGTCAGGTCTGATCCAATGCGTCCAGCCAATCTCCCTATCGAAGATGATACGTCATCAGAAGAGAGCCAGTAACTAGTTCGTCATGGCTCGTAGCATCTCTTATAGGCAGTCCATTCTCCAGAATGGGCTGCCACCTAACATTGACAACAATAATGCAGAATTTATAATAAGTACGTATAATGACTTGAATAATTCCACCAACATACCCCGTAAATAGGGGTTATTTTAATTGGTGGATCAGAATTTCATAAAGAAATGAACAGGAGTACCATAATGGCATCTGAAACAAAAGAAATATCTACTACAGAGAATGCTCCAGTCCATTGGTGGCTGCAAGAACAGAAAGGTTATGCGATCTTCCTAGCTATTTTTATCACTATTATCTCCCTGTGTATGAGTGGATTGGTACGAGGTTCCTTTCCGTTTGGTGATATTACCCGCAGTGTGAACGATCTTGGTAATCAATTTGTGCCAATACATACTTATTACTGGGATATGCTTCATGGTAAAGCGGAAGGTGATTTATTTTTTAACTGGCGAAGTGCTTTTGGAACCGGTTTCTATGCCGATTTTGTTACTTACTTAAGCAGTCCATTTGAGTTATTGATCTATTTCTTCCCTCGTGCCCATGTAAACCTTGCGGTGTATGTGATTACGGTTTTGAAACTGGCTACAGCAGGAGCTGTGATGGCTCTCTACTTATCAACTTGGAAACGCGGCTCATGGCTATTTGCTGGTTTACTTGGAGCATCTTATGCCCTCTGCGGTTGGGCAATCGATGACAGCGCTTTTGTGACGATGTGGTTGGATGGTTTGATCGCATTTCCCCTTATTTGTTTGGTTGGACATTGGGTACTGCATGGAAAACGCATCTACCTTGGGACTCTTCTCGTCGCACTCGCTTGGATTTCTAACTTTTATACTGCTTATATGGCAACACTTGGCGCTGCCATTGTGATCTTGATTCGCATGGTTACAATGAACTCGACTGCAAAAAAAAGAGGAGTGGCAATACTACGTGGGATAGGGATGGTAGGGCTTGGAGTAGGAATAGCAATGCCGTTTATTTATCCTATCTTAAAAGCAACCAGTATCGCTCAGCCTACATTGACAAAGCCATTCGTTGCGGTTCCTTGGACCCATCTTTTCTCTCGATTGTTCCCGATCACGGAAGGAATCGGACTTAGCCCTAGTATCTTTGTTGGCACACCAGCATCATTGCTCGCATTTTCTCTCTTGTTTCAAAAATCAGTTGCTCTTCGCATCCGTATCATCTGGATAACCATAACAACACTGGTACTGCTCTCTTTCCAGTGGAACCCGACTCAATTGTTATGGCATGCCTTTGCACCTCCAAATGGCAGTTCTTTTCGTGAGGCTTTTGTCTTCTGTGGGATGCTTACCATGCTTGCTTGGCTTAGCATTGCTGATCTGAAGAAAATAAAACCATTGCCTTTTATCGGTGCAGCCATTATGTATGGTTTACTGATGGTGATCACTCGAAATAGCCCACTAGTGACCGATATCACTTTTCCTATCATCGGAGGAGTCTCCATCCTAACAGTTGGTGCATTGATTCTCATCTACTTCATCAGTCAAAAACAAAAATTCATCTGGGCAGGTGGATTTGCTGGACTCCTGATCATTGCTGCTTTTGTTGGAGAATCAATTGTTTCCTCTGTCATGATCGATCAAATACGGTATGCCCGTTTTACCTCTAGCCTAGAATGGGGAAAATGGCATGACCAAGTGAGGTCTGAGATTGTAAAAAATGATAAATGGCCATCTTATCGTACGGAAACAGGAACCAATTTTATTACCAAAAATGATCCTTGGTTATTAGGTGGTCAAGGCGCAGTATATTACAGCAGCTTAACGATGGAAAACACTACAAAAATGCTTACCGATTTAGGTTTTGGTTGGGATCGGTGGGGCAGAGGGCTATTAAGTCTTGATAATGAAGTGACCGACGCGATCTTTTCCATAGGTACGAGAATTTCTGCTATACCCAATAAAAATGGGTCTATGATTGTGCAAACCAAGAAACAAATCGTTCCACCACTTGTCACCGTGCGTCCAAGCATCAAAAAATCGAACAAAAAAACAAATGTCTTTTCCAATCAGGAACAATTATTAGGGAGCAAGGTCTATGATATTCCAACACCAAAAATAAGCACTGCTCAAGGAACTACACCATTGGAAATATCAAATACAGCCTACAATATACCACTACAAGCACGTAAAAAAATAGGAACCTACTATCTGCAAACAAAATGTAAACCTGGATCAACTGTCTATCTATACACACCGTATTTATATGGAACTGCAAATTTAGCAGGTCAACGAAAACATAAAATATTAGGCTCTCATAAAGCTTACTTAGCTCCCATAATGAAACTAGGAAAAACACCGGCTTCTGGTAATGTTTCTGTTCGGATTCTAACGGATAAAGTTGGAGATTTCTCGAAGCAACCTATCGCTTGTTTAGATCCAGTAAAACTAAAACGAGCAATCACAAACCTACAAAAAACTGGAGCTACTAACGTTGAAACAACTGGGCATACTCTAACAGCAGTATTGTCAAAAGGAAGTACTGGTACAGCTATTCTTTCTATCCCCCATGCACCTGGGTGGGTTTGCTCAACGAATAAACAAAAGGCTTCTGTACCCGATCATTTTATGGGATTGATCAGTATTCCATTGAAAAAGGATATAAAATTCGTCTCTTGTCAATATCAGCCACCTGGGTTTTTGGTAGGTATAGTTCTTGGAGTGTTTTCTGTTTGTATGCTTCTTTTATTAGGAAGATGGTATAACCATCGTTCTCAATAGAAAAACAATGAAATCAAAAGCCGACTACTTCACTCAGTCGTCGGTTTTTGATTTCAAATTTGTTCGCATATGTTGACAAACTTACCTTTTGTAATATACTAATAATATATAAACTTCATATGGTATCCTTCGGGGCAGGGTGAAAATCCCGACCGGCGGTGATGGTTCATCAGAACCTCAGTCCGTGACCCGAGTTGGCACATGCCAAAGCGGTGGATTCGGTGTGATTCCGAAGCCGACAGTATAGTCTGGATGGGAGAAGGATAAGGAGACTAAGCAAGAAAAAAGAAATCTTTTATCTTGCTTCTGTTTCGGTGTGCTTTTTTATAAAGGAAAAAGCCTATTTATCATGACTACAAACCCCCGAAAGCTAAGACTTTTGGGGGTTTTTTATGTCCCGAAAGACCAGCTAAGAAGAAAAAAGGAGATGTTTATGGTGAGTTATTCTTCCTCACAAACACGCAAGCTGGTCCTATTATCTGTTTTGACTGCAATTGCACTACTCATGCAGTATTTGAATTTTCCACTGCCACTATTTCCATCGTTTCTAAAGATTGATTTTAGTGAAATACCAGCTTTGATTGGCGCGTTTCTCTTTGGCCCGATCTCTGGTGTCGTCATCGAACTACTCAAAAATGTGTTGCACTTTCTCTTATCAGGCAGTGAAACGGGAGCTATTCCACTTGGACAAATAGCAAACTTTATAGCAGGTAGTTTATTTGTAGTTACATCTGTATGGATCAGCCGAAAAATAAATGGCATAAAAGGCATGATTATCGGTACAGCGATCGCAACAATTCTCATGACTGTCTTACTAACAATTGCAAACTATTATGTGATCTTCCCACTCTACAGTTATTTGATCAATTGGACTGTTACAGGGGAAGCCAAAGATGCACTCATCTTTTATGGGGTAGCTCCGTTTAACTTATTAAAAGGAGTTTTACTAGGATTATTGTTTATTCCCCTTTATCAAAAATTATTCCCCATTCTTTCGATGCAGGTAAAGCGATAACTTGAAATGATTTATGACCTAATCGCTAGTACATTCATGTGAATCGTGCTAGAAGATGAGATAGGAAAAGGGTATGATAGTAAGCAGAATTGCTAGGTAACCCATCTTACGTACGGAGTTCAAAATGGACTTTTTTGAAGACCAACAAATCCCACCAGCGACACTGATTCGACTTCGATTGGATGAACCAAGCTTTGTCGTTTACAAGGCTGTTTATCCTCGTGTTGAAAAGATAAGTGGACAGTTGATGTCCATTGTATCGTCACTCGTGGAAACATGTCAGCATAAGCTGGAACAGGAAACAGCGTCCCTTCGTCACGAGGTAATGCAACTGGTGTCGAAGGCGAATGCCAGGCTTCAGTACACCAAGTATCTTCGTAAGCAAGCCCATGCTCTGTTGGAAGGATATTATCCTTCAGAGGTGATCCCGACCATCAAGATTATGGTGAGGGGAATTTTCAAACAAATTGAATATGAGTTCACAGAAGCAGAAAACATACTAGCTGCTGCAAAACAGCTACTCGATGAGTTTATTTAGCAATTTCCAGACAGCAGATCTTCTGCTGTCTGGGCTAATAAGAGACACGTAATGCGGTTGGAATAAAGCACTTTGCAATTATCAAATTAGTCGGAAAAAGGAACATGATTTATCATGATCCTTTTTTAATCTAGATAACTGATAAAAAACGGAAATTTAAAAAATATTATTTTCATTCCCTATAAGTTTTTTGTATAATATATATATCTACCACCTGAACTATTTTAGGGAGCCAGCCATGGCACGTACCTCCCAGCCCACCAAGCCCACCCTCCGCGTCATCATCAACAAGATGGAGTCGGTTCAGGTGATGGGCCCGACCGGCAAGCTCACGATGAAGTACCGTCTCGTCGTGGAGGAGTCCAAGCCGATCGGAGACACCGATCTGGTGCTCTCGGCTCTCACGGAGGCACTGAAGCTCTTCCGTGACGAGGAATCGAAGCACATCCAGCTGATCCACGGCAAGCCGACCAACAAGGAGATCGTCAAGCAGGCGATCTCCTCCCTGGAGAAGGCCAAGCGCGACGCGCAGGACATCATCGATCAGGCGTGGGAGGAGTACCTCAAGGCGGCCTGAGGTGGAACCTCCGGTTTTGGTAAGTCAGTCGACTCATGGAGTTGACTCCTGCTAAAACCGGAGCACCGAAAATAAATTATTTTTCCATATAGAAAACCAAGACCAATTGGTCTTGGTTTTTCAAATGAAAAAAAGTCGTCCAATACACAAACAAGCAAGTGTGGATAACAACTTGCTCACTCTTGTAAATGGCTTAAATTCATTTTCAGTCTCGTATTCTTCACAAAAGTGGTCATACCGAATATTTATTTGATCTAACTATTTATTATATGAAGAGCAGTGTATGTCGGTCCCAGGAGGGAGCTCTATGCAATAGCATGGCTCACAATCCTGGGTAGAAGAAGGAACTCAGGAGTTGAATCAGAAGTTCACCACCTAACCACCAACGGCCGACCCGTGGAGGCATCCACCGTCTCGCCGAGACGATCCTCTCGTATGGCTGCCTCGAGCTCCGTCTCCAGCCTTTGCCAAGAAGCCCGATTTGTTGCGTTGTCAGCGGCACGTGAAAGGGATTCCATCCGACGTTCGAAGTACTCTTCCAACGTGATGTAGGCCATTTGTACCTTCCCTAGGTGTATTACTATTACTACTAGTTATTTTAATCTAAAATCTTTGCTATGTAAATTTACTTAGGATAGATAAATAATTACAATGGAAAGAAACCTGTTATCAATAAATAAAATCTAAAATGGCAGAATAGAATACGTACTTTGTCTCTTAGGAAATTTTGCCATAGAGCTTCTCAAACATTCCCCTACATAAAGTCCACTTGCAGCTGCCTGTGACAAAGAATGTGTTACCCCTGAACAATCACCGATCGCATATAATCCAGAGATTTCCGTTTGCATAACCCTATCTGTTTTCACAATAGGTGCATAAAATTTCGCATCCACTCCATAGAGCAAGGTATCCGGGTGAATGGGTTCCTTGATGAACAGCTCTAATCTTGTAAAAAACTTTTGAAGTATATCCACATATTCTAGCGGAATCTCATCCGTAAGATTTCCATGATCAGCATATAACGTTGGTTGCACTTGGTTTCCTTCCATCTGCTGCAGAGAAGTTGGGGTATCTTGAAGCAAATCTCCCCACCGCTGTACTACAATTCGATCACTGTCTTGATTGATTCCTTTTATGACAGTATATGCATAATTATCTGCTGCTTGGTGTGTAGGGAAATATTTCGGGACAAACAATGTAAAATTCAAATTGGATGTTCCAATGTCTCCTTGTTCCCGATAATTTTGACCATCTGGCATTACCAATCCATCTTGGTACTTTCGAACAATCCTCCCATGAGGATTCATACAATACGTAGTTGCTATTTCATTCCCGTCTTGGTAAACGAGCTTCGTCTCAAACGTATCTTGTAAAATAGATCGAAATTGTTCTGCTTTCATTTCTACACGAATGCCTAAATCAAGGCGAGTTTGGCTTGCTTTTAAGCCTAAGGAATCCCATATTTCCTTTAACCAGTCTGCTCCTGATCTTCCAGTAGCAATTACTGCTTTTCTTGATTGTATGGCTTCTCGATCGGTTTGAATGGTAAACCTATCATGATGTCGTTCGATTGCCGTGATGTCCGTATGAAATCTCATTTCTATCTTTTTGTGTAGGTAATCATAGATTTTTTGCAAGATCTCGATCGATAAAACAGTACCAAGATGTCTTACCTCCGTTGAAATCATTTTTAACCCAGCCTCTTCTGCTCGATGAGAAAGAGTAGGGTTAATAGTAGAGTATTTGGTTACTCTATCCCCGCCAAACCGGCACAAAATATCATCTACTTCTTGCATAAGTTGTTGAAATGTTTCTTCTCCCACTTTGTTTTCCAGTTCTCCACCAAAACCATTGGTGTAGTTAAATTTCCCCTCTGATCTGCCCAATCCCCCAAAACCATAATAAGTATCACAAGCGTCACAATCACATGTATCTGCTTTTTCTAGTGGACAGAAACGCTCTTGTAGTGCTTTTCCTTTATCCAATAATAATATTTTCTGTCCACTAGATGCCAATTTATATGCTAAAAAAATACCGCTTATCCCAGCACCAATAATGGTAATATCATACAATTTTTCCACCCACCTATACGTGCAGTAACTTCCTATTTTGGAGGTATAAGAAATGTCTCATCAGAAGTTTAATTTCATACAAGTACCAGTTAATCCTATCAACTTCAAAATGGATACCTCCACCAAGCAGTTCATTCATTTTTTTGTTTAGATAAAGTTAAGATGATTACATCATAGTCATCTTTCATTACTCGATTTTTACAGTAAAGAAGAGACATAAAATAAATGGACATTAGATTTAAATATTTACAATATTTTGTCCCTATTGCTAAGGTGAATATACAAATGGTTCCTGACGCAAGGCAAAACTGGAAGAGAGAAAACCATGAGCGATGAGTACGTGATCCAAAAAGAGGCACACAAGCTGTTTACTCAGGGACTGGAGTACCTGAAGACCAACCGGCTGAACCCTGACTTCCCCAAGGAAGGGAAGATCATCGAGGACGACCAGCTGAAGATTGCCCAGTACCGTGTGCTGATCATCCCAGCTGAGAAGACGAACTCACAGATGAACTTCGCGACGTTGCAGAACCTCGCCTACTCCAACAGGCTGCAGGACCAGCACATGCACCCTGTCGTGCATGAAATACTGGAAAAGGTCAAAGACCCAAGCTGGACGGGTGGCTTCTTCAAGTCCAGCAGTCTGGGCAAGGATGTCCAGAGAAGGGCAGTCTTCTACTTCCGGTCACTCCTGCCTCGTCGGTAATCTCACTCCAACTGCTGAGGCAGGGGGAATGGTGAGAGTTGCTGGATGTCTATGACATACCGACAGCTCGCTGTCCATTATGTTTCATGTAAATGCATTTGTAACTTTTATATTTCTAAAAATAACTTCCCCATTTAACCAGTCTCCATCTCTTTAACCATAACTCTCCTTCTTATTCTCAGTATTCTTCTTCTATGATTTAACCATCTCATCATCTTATTTTGTAAATCATTTTCTTTTTAAATAGATGCACGAAAAAACCACCTATCACATAGACAGATGGCTACTTTCTTCCTTACTTGCTCTGAATCATCTCTTTTGCACCAAGCTTGCATTTTAATGCTGCTGCTACAAAATCACGGAATAATGGCTGTGGACGATTTGGACGTGATATGAATTCTGGATGAAACTGTGATGCTACAAACCATGGATGGTTTTTGAATTCCACGATCTCCACAAGACGTCCGTCTGGTGAAGTACCTGAGAAGATATAACCAGCTTGTTCCATTTGTTCACGGAACTGGTTGTTAAATTCATAACGGTGGCGGTGACGCTCGTAAATAAGATCCTCGTCATAAGCAGCAGCAGCTAATGTATGAGGGATTACTTTACATGGGTACAGACCAAGACGCATCGTTCCGCCCAGATCTTCGATATCCTTTTGTTCTGGCAAGAGATCAATAATCGGATACGCTGTTTCTGGATCAATCTCTGAGCTATGTGCACCTGTGAGATTTAATACATTACGCGCACCTTCAATACACATAAGCTGCATACCTAAACAAATACCGAGGAAAGGAATTTGTTTTTCTCTTGCATAGCGTGTTGCAATGATTTTTCCATCGATTCCACGATCACCAAAACCACCTGGAACCAAAATACCATCCACATCTCCAAGTAACTCAGCTACATTTTCGTTCGTAACATCTTCTGAATTTACCCACTTGATGGATATATCGCTATTGCTTTCAAAACCTGCATGACGAAGTGCTTCGGCAACACTTAAATAAGCGTCAGGCAGTGAAACATATTTTCCTACAATAGCAATTTTTGTTTCATGTTTCAGGTTTTTCACCTTCTGGACGAGCGCTTTCCAATCTGTCATATCAGCAGGCCCAGCTTCTAAACCCAAATAGCGAATTACAATCTCATCTAACTTTTCTTCCTGTAACATTAATGGAACTTCATACAGAGTATCTGCATCCAATGCTTCCACTACTGCTTCACGATCTATATCACAAAACAAGGCGATTTTCTGCTTCATCTCTTCAGATAGAGAATGCTCAGAACGGCAAACAATCACATTTGGCTGAATGCCGATGCTACGCAATTCTTTCACACTATGTTGTGTAGGTTTTGTTTTTAACTCCCCGCTGGCACGTAGCATAGGAACCAAAGTACAGTGGATATACATGACATGTTCGCGGCCAACATCACTTTTGATTTGACGAATTGCTTCTAGAAAAGGAAGGCTTTCAATATCGCCAACCGTTCCTCCAATTTCTGTAATCAATACATCTGCTCCAGATTCTTTAGCAGCACGAAAAGCGCGTTCTTTAATTGCATTCGTTATGTGTGGAATCACTTGAACAGTAGCACCTAAGTAGTCACCACGACGTTCCTTATTAATTACGCTTGAATATATTTTTCCAGTTGTCACATTACTATTTTTACTCAAATTAATATCAATAAAACGCTCATAATGGCCTAAATCAAGATCTGTTTCAGCCCCATCATCGGTAACAAATACTTCTCCGTGTTGATATGGACTCATCGTTCCGGGGTCTACATTTAAATATGGATCAAACTTCTGAATAGTAACGTTTAAGCCGCGATTTTTAAGTAAACGTCCTAATGAAGATGCTGTTATACCTTTTCCCAAGGAAGAAGCTACTCCACCAGTTACAAAAATATACTTGGTCATGTTTTTTATCCTCCCATTTATCTATGATTCCCAATAAAATAGAAAAAACGCCCTCCAAATAGAGAGGCGTTTCGTATTTCCACAGTTTATCGTTCTTGTGGAGCCCAACAAGTATTTTATAGAAGGAAATATACTTTGTCAATAAATCATTTATGTCTATGTTCTAATAATCTTCGTCTTCATCCTCTTCTTCATCCGCGTCTTCCCCAGCAAATTCATTCGAATCATCATCCTCATGGTCATCATCGTCATCAAAGTCATTGCTGCTCTCTAGTTCATCAATTTCATCAGTAAAATCATCATCTGAACCAAACAGATCATCATCGTCCAAGTCAGCATCATAATCGTCTTTCACATTTGCCACAATAGCTGAATCCGTTGATGTTTCGATTGGATACCAATGTTTTAATCCCCATAAACTTCTACCTACACAAACAAAACGTCCATCAATATTGATTTCTGTATAAAGTTGAGCAATGTATCGCTCTACATCATCTTTGGTAAATCCTTTTTGTTTTGCGATCGTATTCAAGATGTCACGATATAACATTGGTTCACCAGATGATTTGAGTTGATCATATGCTAAGTCGACCATTGCCGTCTCACGAATTTTTTCCGTCACTTTCGCTTTTGCCATTTCCCCGCTCATCCCCTCTAAATAAAGCTCGTACCACCTATTGTAACCAAATTAAGAACCAAGTCAAACCAGTTGCAGCAAAAAAAGAACTTCATACAAAGAATGTATAAAAAGAATGATGCGAATTATTGACATACTTTTCGGGTTATTATATATTTTAGCTAAGAAGATGTGAGAGTTATTCATGTCCGAAGTTCTTCCTGTTTGGCAACCAGTCAACAGGCAGAGACTCCGTGTCTGTACGACACGGAGGGGTTCTCACCAAGCTTTTCCTTTAAAGCTTGTATCCCCCAACCCCCATACGTTCCCAGCGCGCTTAAGGTATCGAACCTCTGAGGGCGTGGAACACCCTTGGAGATAGATAGCGTGCTGAGTTAAACCTCACGGAATCGTTCTCAATCAGGGGTGACCTGGTAGATTTCGTGGGGGGGGGGCCGACCCGAAAGGGGTGAGCAGATTAGGACCGGATCCCTTTCACAAAGGATCTGCTGCCTAACGGTGAGAACGCGTCGACATTTGCACTCCAAACCAGGAGACAATTGCCGACGAGCCGTATATAATGAATGACCATATAAATGTTTCATAAAATCCCAATTACCCTTTTAGAGGTGATTGGGATTTTCGTTTTCCGATGATAGTTAGAATGATTATTTTTTGCTATAGTAAATGTTGTATGTAATCCACATACTCCCCTACAGATAGGACAAATACATGCATTCTCGGAAAAGATCTGATCAACTTCACTACGTCATTACTTATCGAAACCGAACTACTGGAAACACATCCAAGCGATGTGTCAACAAATCTCCTAAAGCTCTAGAAGAGAGAAAAAAGGATTCGAGAAGGGGTACATTGGCAGAAGAAATTGTAGAAGTCAATGAAACAGTGGAAGATGGTCAGACATGCCCCAATTGTAAGAAGGTGATCAAGTCTGAGATCATCTTCAAGCGAAAAGCAGGACGTCCACCAACGTCTAAGTAGGAGGCAATGGCTATGAGACAACGCAATTTGTGTTTCTCATAGCCAGTTAAAACCTTCTTTTAAGCTATCATGAATACGAAATATCAACCTGATTCGAAATAAGCTGCTCCATCCCGATAAAAGATTTAGAAGGTCCATATTCCATGAGATCATTTTGAATTTCCTTCAGCTCTAAAAGGGAATTTGTTTGAATTTTGAGTAAAAAATTATATTCTCCACTAATACGATATAAATCTGTAATCCACTTTGACTTTCTGCACAGTTCTATAAAACGCTGACATTTTTCCGTTTTTAACATTACAAAAGTCGTCATCCCTCTATCTAATTTATCCAAATCAAATGTTGCTCGATATCCTGTAATAATCCCTTTTTCCTCTAATTTTGTAATTCGTTCTTTCACAGAGGGAGAAGACATGGAAATAAGTTGGCTAATTTTTGCTAACGGCATTCGTGCATCTTGCTGAAGCAGCTTCATGATCTTCTGATCTGTTTTGTCTATAAGATCTTTTCCCATCTGCCTTTCTCCTCTTCCTTTTTTTATTAGGTTTAACACTTCAAAAAACTAATTTATGTTTGGTATTTTATCATGTTCTCCATTGATTTGTTATTTATTGCGATAACCGTATTTTTTTATAATAAAACCATTCTTTCATGGGGAGTGGTGGCAAATGAGCAGTAAAGGAATTGCCCATATCGCTATTCAAGCTGTAGATTATAGGAAAACAATTGATTTTTATACAAAAGTATTCGATTTTAAGGTAGGACATTTTTGGAGTTTACCAGAATTCCAGATTCACGAGGCATCTATGTTAGTTTCTCCCGATGGGAGAACGTGTATAGAAGTTTTTGATAATGAGGCGGTAATAGCTGCACAAGGAAAGAAAGCCGAATCTCCAGAACAGGTAGCTTTTGGAGCACTATTGCATTTTGCATTTTACGTGGAAGATGTTGACTTGACTTTCCAAAAAGCTCTTGAGTATGGAGCAACTAAATGTATCGAACCTGCTACCTTGCAACTAGGTGACCCTGTTATTACGGTAAGAAATGCTTTGATTTATAGTCCCAATGGAGAGGTTATTGAATTGATCGAAGAAGTAAATTTTGACCTTTCCTCCCAAGGATAATCAAAATGATAAAAGCCAACCGCATCCATCATTCGGTTGGCTTTCCTTTACAGCAATTGTCGGATGAAAGACGACGTTGCTCAAAGCCCCCCAAAAAAAGGGGTTGCAAGAGCAACAAATATTTTATATATCAGAACGCATGATCGGTGATCATCCTACTGGTAGTAGGTTTGTTCTTTGAAAATGTAATGGTATAGGGTTTCGGTGGAAAATGGATACGTCTTCCACCGAGTAAAACCATTAGAGGCAAGAGGCAGAGAAGAACTAGAACGCTGGTAACAGGCGTTCCGCCCATGGGGGTACATTTCTAACTGCATGGGATGGGCTGATGAGACAGCCCTGAACTTAAGAGTTGCACAAAACAGAGATGGATTGCGTGCGTTAACTACCTAAGAATCCCACGACTTCTAGTCGTGTAGAGTCTCAATACGCTACATATTACGTCGGTACTGACCCCCAACTTCATACAGGGCAGCTGTAATCTGTCCAAGGCTTGCTACTTTTACTGTTTCCATCAACTCTGCAAAAATATTGCCGTTTTCTTGTGCTACTTTCTTTAACCTTTGTAATGCGTCGGCCGCTTGATCTCTATGCTTCGCTTGAAACGCAAGAACATGTTTGATCTGAGATTGTTTTTCTTCGTCTGTTGCTCTAGATAATTCCATCTGTTGCTCATCTTGTGTTTGATTGTTTGGATTCTCAAATGTATTTACTCCGATGATAGGAAGTTCTCCTGTATGTTTTTTCATCTCATAGAGCATAGATTCTTCTTGAATTTTGCTGCGTTGGTATTGTGTTTCCATCGCCCCCAATACTCCTCCACGGTCACTAATTCGCTCAAATTCTTTTAATACGGCTTCTTCTACCAAATCCGTAAGTTCTTCTATGATAAAAGAGCCTTGCAGGGGATTTTCGTTTTTTGCTGTCCCAAGCTCTTTGGTTATAATCAATTGAATCGCCATTGCTCTGCGAACGGATTCCTCTGTAGGAGTTGTGATTGCTTCGTCATATGCATTCGTATGCAGGGAGTTACATTGATCGTATAAGGCTAATAATGCTTGCAGACTAGTACGAATATCATTGAAATCTATCTCCTGCGCATGTAGTGATCTTCCAGAAGTTTGGATGTGATACTTTAGTTTTTGGCTTCTCTCATTTGCTCCATAGAGACGTTTCATTGCAATCGCCCATATACGACGGGCTACTCTTCCGATCACTGCATACTCCGCATCCAAACCATTGCTAAAGAAAAAAGAGAGATTTGGAGCGAAATCATCCACTTTCATACCTCTACTCAAATAATACTCTACATAGGTGAAAGCATTAGACAACGTAAAAGCTAATTGAGTAATAGGGTTTGCTCCTGCTTCTGCGATATGGTAACCACTAATGCTTACAGAGTAATAATTACGAATACGCTTTTGAATAAAATATTGTTGCATATCGCCCATCATTCGCAAGGCAAATTCAGTAGAGAAAATACAAGTATTTTGTCCCTGATCTTCTTTTAAGATGTCTGCTTGCACCGTTCCCCGAACAGACTGAAGGGTAGTAGAGAAGATATTGTCCGCTTCTGTTTGGCTAGGCTCACGGTGGTGCTCATTGATAAATTGAACGACTTGTTGATCAATGGCTGCATTTAAATACATCGCTAAAATAATTGGTGCTGGACCATTTATGGTCATGGACACACTTGTATGGGGAGCACACAGATCAAATCCAGCAAATAATTGTTTCATGTTATCAATCGTACATATACTAACACCAGACTCGCCTACTTTTCCATAAATATCGGGTCGCTCATGAGGATCTTCACCATAGAGCGTCACACTATCAAACGCAGTAGACAGACGCTTTGCCTCATCATTTTGGGATAAGTAATGAAAACGACGATTGGTTCTAGCTGGTGTCCCTTCCCCTGCGAATTGCCGTTTTGGGTCTTCATCTTGGCGTTTTAATGGGAAAACCCCTGCTGTAAATGGAAAATAACCTGGTACATTTTCTTTATACAACCATCGCAAGCGTTCCCCTAAATCTTGATAAGTTGGTAATGCTATCTTTGGAATCTTGCTTCCCGATAAGGTTTCTGTATACAAAGGAGTCACAACCTGTTTACTTCTGATACGAGAAACTAACTTGTCTTTTTGATATATTTGTTTCATCGAGTCCCAATTAGCAAGCAATTTTTGATTTGCAACAGACAGCTGATTTTGTAATTCCTCTTTTTTCTCCGCTAACACTTCCAAGTCAGGAAGTAGTGATTGAACGCCTTCTAATTGATAGATTTTCGTAGCTATTTGTGCTTGCTCGTTACCTTCTTGGTGATACTGGCGTATTGAATTTGCGATTTCTCTTAAATAGTGGGATCGTTCAGGTGGGATGATGGAAGGCTTCTTATCTGCTTCTTTTGTTACGACAACATTGGAAGAAAAACTGTTTTTTTGCAACCGATTGATCTGATTCAGAAGTGCCAAATAGAATCGATTTACCCCGTGATCATGAAAGTGACTTGCCATCGTAGCAAAAACTGGCATTTCTTCTATTGGTAAATGAAACTGCTCACGGTTTCGCTGCACTTGTTTTTTTACATCTCGAACTGCATCCTCTGAACCTTTGCGATCACTTTTATTAATCGCAATCAGGTCTGCAAAATCAAGCATTTCAATCTTTTCTAATTGCGAAGGTGAACCATATTCGGCGGTCATCACATAGATAGAGATATCACTGATTGATACGATATCAGCGTTCCCTTGCCCTATTCCACTCGTTTCTACCAAAATGAGATCAAATAAAGCATGCTGCAAAACTTCAATTGCACTTTCAATTGCATCACTCAGTTCGGAACGGGCTCGCCGGGTAGCTAAACTCCTCACAAAAACATTTGGGTGATAAATCGAATTCATCCGAATCCGATCTCCGAGCAGTGCACCACCTGTTTTCTGTTTAGAGGGATCAATCGATAAAATGCCGATTTTCTTTTGGGGGAAATCAGCTAAAAAACGACGAACAAGCTCATCTGTTAAAGAACTTTTTCCTGCGCCGCCAGTCCCTGTGATCCCGATGACAGGCGCTTGTTTAGACGCTCTTGGTAAAGTTCCCCCCTGTTCAACATATGTTATTGCCTGGGAAATAGCATGATCGTTTCGCAAATGATGATCTGTCCAATCATTGCCCCTGACAATCGGAAAATCTGTTTGTTCGATCATCTGGTTGATCATGCCTTGCAAACCGAATTTTCGTCCATCTTGCGGGGAAAATATTTTTGTAACTCCATATGATTCTAGGTAGGCGATCTCAGAGGGGATGATCACACCACCTCCACCGCCAAAAACGCGAATATGTGCTGCATTATGTTCTCGAAGCAAATCCATTAGATAGCAAAAAAAAGATACATGACCTCCTTGATAAGAAGATAGTGCGATTCCTTGGACATCTTCTTGAATCGCTGTGGTAACGATCTCATTCACGGAGCGATTATGCCCCAAATGGATGACTTCTACACCTGATGCCTGTAGAAGCCGACGAAATAGATTGATAGATGCATCATGACCATCAAATAGACTTGCAGCAGTAACAAAACGGATTGCATGCTTGGGAAATCGTCTGACTTGTTCCATTTGCCCAGCCACTTCCTTTTCATTTCTTTGCAAATATCTTTTTCGCCAGTTCTATTGCTATCTCTTGTGATGTCTTCTGTCCTTTTGATGATAACAGCAATTGCTTAGTGGATTCTTCATTCCATAATGCTTGGCATTTCTGTTCAAAAATAGCTTGTAATTCATCTTTCACTTCTTGCAATCGTTGCACAGAACGTTGTTTTTCCCAGCTCCCAGTCTGTTTTAAAAATTGATGATGTTTTTGAAAAGATTTCCATATATCGCTTGTTCCTTGATGATGCTGCGCACTTGCCGCTATCACAGGCGGGAGCCAATCTTCTTTACCGCCTGTTAATTCCAGCATGTCTTCTATTTCCGCAAGAAGCCTTGTAGCACCTGTTAGATCTGCTTTATTAACAACATATATATCTGCTATCTCCATTACTCCAGCTTTGGTTACTTGAATCATATCACCAGCTCCAGGATGCAAAACCACACAAACCGTATCTGCTAAGTGCATGATCGATAATTCGGATTGTCCTACTCCAACTGTTTCGATCAAGATGATATCAAATCCAGCAGCATCTAAAACTCGCAACGCATTTCTCGTATGTTTGGAGATTCCACCAACATTCCCGCGATTTGCCATGCTTCTGAGGAAGACTCCCTCATCCGTCGCATGTCGATTCATGCGAACTCGATCTCCTAAGATGGCACCGCCAGAGAAGGGGCTTGTAGGATCAACAGCCAACACACCCACTGTAAGTCCTTGTTCAAGTAAGTAAGAGAGGAGAGAAGAAATCAGTGTACTCTTTCCTGCTCCAGGAGGACCGGTAATGCCAATCACATGAGCTCTTCCTACATAAGGGAGGATCTCTGGAAGCAATGATCGTCCATCTTCATCTTGATTTTCTAGTTTGGTAATGATCTGTGCTATTGTTCGTTTATCTTTTTGGCGCAAAAGCGTTACCCAGTTCTTCAACTTGTTCCACTCCTATTGCTTCGTCCAATCATTTCATCAAATATTTTGCGATAACAATGCGTTGAATTTCATTGGTTCCTTCATAAATTTGTGTTATCTTAGCATCTCGCATCATGCGTTCAACGGGGTAATCACGTGTGTAGCCATATCCGCCAAATATTTGAACTGCTTCTGTTGTCACTTGCATTGCGGTATCCCCAGCAAATAGCTTTGCCATTGCAGATGCTTTCCCATAAGCTTGACCGTTGCTTTCTAACCACGCTGCTTGATAAGTTAATAATCTTGCAGCTTCTATTTGTGTTGCCATATCGGCTAATTTAAATTGAATCGCTTGCTGATCAAACAGGGCCTTGCCAAATTGCCTTCTCTCTCTGGCATAAGCCAATGCTGCATCAAGTGCTCCCTGAGCAATACCTACTGCTTGCGCTGCAATACCATTTCTCCCTCCATCGAGTGTTTTCATAGCAATAGTAAAGCCCTCTCCTTCCTCTCCAAGCCTTTGATTTACAGGAATTCGGCAATCTTCCATTATGATTTCTACAGTAGGAGATGAGCGGATACCCATTTTTTTCTCTTTCTTCCCAAAAGAAAAACCAGTTGTCCCTTTCTCCACGATAAAGGCGCTAATTCCTTTATGCTTTTGAGAAGGATCTGTAGCAGCAAAGACAATATAAACTTCCGCTTCCCCTCCATTGGTAATAAAAATCTTATTGCCATTTAACACATAATGATCACCATCTCTTTTGGCTGTAGTCTTCATGTTTGCAGCATCCGAACCTGAAGCTGGTTCCGTTAAACCATATGCACCTAGTTTTTTTCCTTCTGCAAGCGGACGAAGAAAACGTTCTTTTTGCTCAGCAGATCCATAGGCATAAAGCGGCCAACTAGCTAAAGATATATGAGCGGATAAAGTAACCCCCATCGAGGCGCATACACGGGAGAGTTCCTCTACGGCAATCACATAACTCAAAAAATCTGTTCCAGCTCCTCCAATATCCTCGCTCCATGGAATACCTGTCAGACCTAATTCACCCATCTGATCAAAAAGTTCGCGGTCAAATCGTTCTTCTTCATCCCGCAGGCTAGCTGTTGGTTGTATCTGTTCCTCAGCAAACTCCCGAACCATTTTTCTCATCATCTCATGCTCTTCGTCCCATTTAAAATTCACTTTGGTTGCTCCCTTCCTATGTCAATGTGCCCGCCACGACCAACCGTTGAATTTCATTTGTCCCTTCATAAATTTGCGTCACTTTTGCATCGCGAAATAAACGTTCCATTGGATAATCACGAAGATAGCCATTCTCACCAAAAATTTGGATTGCTTCTGTTGTCACTTTCATCGCCACATCAGATGCAAACATCTTTGCCATAGAAGCTTCTTGCCTGCATGCTTTTCCTTCTTGTTTGTATGATGCTGCTCGGTAAACCAACAGTCTTGCAGCTTCCACCATTGTTGCCATATCTGCTAGCTTCATTTGGACTGCCTGCATATTGGCCAATGGTTTTCCAAATTGTTGACGGTGTTTCACATATTGAACACTATGCTCCAGCGCACTTTTCGCAATTCCAAGGGCTTGTGCACCTATGCCAATCCTACCTCCAGCAAGGTGAGCAAGAGCAATTTCATATCCTTGGTCTTCTTTACCGAGTAACTGACTAACTGGGATTTTTGCTTGGTCAAAGATTAATTCTCCGGTACTAGAGCCATTTAAACCCATCTTCTTTTCTTTTTTGCCAAATGTAAATCCTGGTGTATCTTTCTCTACAATAAATGCACTAATTCCTCGTGTACCCATACTCGGATCAGTCACTGCAAATACGATATAAACTTCTGCAACTTCTGAATTAGTAATAAATACTTTGTTCCCCGTTAACACATATCTATCTTTTTCCCTCACGGCTCTCGTTTGAATCTTACTTACATCTGAACCAGCCTGTGGTTCTGTCAAAGCAAATGCACCGATTTTTCTTCCCCTGCACAGATCATTCACATATTTTATTTTCTGTTTCTCATTCCCATAATTCAAAATAGGCATCGTTGCGACGGAAGTATGGACAGCAAGAATAACCCCAACCGTAGCACTGACTCGAGAAATCTCCTCCAAAGCAATGATATAGGAAATAAAATCTGCACCAACGCCACCCAAATTAGTTGGAATAGGGATGCCCATAAATCCCAACTTTGACATTTCCTCCATCAGTTCCAATGGAAATGTCTCTGTCTCTTCCATATTGGAAATATGCGGCTGAATATGTTTTTCGGCAAACTGACGAACCAGCTTTTGCATCATTTTTTGTTTCGTCGTCCATGTTAACTCCATCTGTTCCCACTCCTGTAATCATAAAATCCACGATTACTTTTTCTTCCTAACCAACCAGCTGATACGTATTTTTTTAACAATGGACAAGGACGATACTTACTATCAGCAAATCCCTCATAGAGGGTTTCCATGATGGAAAGGCATGTATCTAACCCAATAAAATCAGCTAATTCCAATGGACCCATCGGATGGTTCATTCCTAATTTCATCACATCATCAATCGCCTCTGCATTAGCTACACCTTCATAAACAGCATAAATCGCTTCATTTATCATCGGCATTAAGATACGGTTGGAGATAAATCCAGGAAAATCATTGACTTCTACTGATTTTTTTCCTAATTTTTTCGAAACTTCTAATACAGTTTGGTATGTTTCGTCGCTGGTACCTAATCCACGAATCACTTCTACTAACTTCATCACAGGTACAGGGTTCATAAAGTGCATACCGATCACTCGATCCGCTCGATTGGTTACAGCTGCCAATGCTGTTATCGGGAGAGAAGAGGTGTTACTCGCTAAAATAGTTGCAGAAGGAGCTAATGCATCCAGTCGTGCAAATAGCTCCTCTTTTATCTGTTTGCTTTCTACCACCGCTTCGATCACCAGATCAACATCACACACTGCTTCTAATGTTGTTGTCGTTATCAGATTGGCAAGCTTTGTTGATTTCTCTTGTTCTGTTATTCTGCCTTTACTGATTAGTTTGTTCCAATTGTGCTCGATTTTTGCTACGCCTCGATCCAGCATATCTTTTGACTGATCCATTAAATATACAGAATATCCCGCACTTAGCGATACTTCTGCGATCCCATTACCCATTTGTCCAGCACCGATCACAGCTATTTGCTTGATATCCGCCAACTTTCCCACCTCCTATTTTCTATCTTATATCTTCCCATTAGACTTCCAGCAAGACGGCGTCACCTTGCCCTGCGCCACTACAAATAGCAGCTACGCCGACTCCTCCACCACGACGTCGGAGTTCATAAGCAAGTGCAAGTAGAATACGAGCACCACTGGCACCGATTGGATGACCAAATGCGACCGCGCCGCCATTTACATTTACTTTTGCTTCATCCCAGCCAATTATTTTACCGGTAGCAAGGATCACAGCGGCAAATGCTTCGTTTACTTCGAAAAGATCGATATCAGAGACATCTAACTGCTGCTCCTTTAATAACTTTTGAATCGCATAAGCTGGTGTGATTGGAAATTTTTCTGGTTCCATCGCGACAGATGCATGCCCGATAATGGTTGCAAGCGGAGAAATACCTAACTCCTTTGCTTTGCTTTGAGAACTGAGTATCATTGCAGCAGCACCATCATTCACACCAGGAGCATTTCCAGCAGTAATGGTTCCATCAACTGCAAATGCAGGTCTCAAAGCAGCTAACTTATCGATAGTACTGTCAGTCCGCACCGATTCATCTCTATCTACTAAAATGGATGACTTCCGATTCTTCACGTTAACAGAAGCAATTTCTTCTTTAATAATCCCTGCTTCCATAGCTTTAGCAGCCAATTGATGACTACGTACAGCCCATTTATCCTGCTCTTCTCTGCTTATTTTGTATTCTTCTGCAATTGCATTACCATGGATGATCATATGAACATCTTGAAAGGCACACCAAAGACCATCATGTATCATCAGGTCAACAGCTTCTCCATGACCCAACCGCATTCCAAAACGGGCATTTGGCAAAATATAAGGAGCATTACTCATGCTCTCCATTCCACCTGCAACAATCAGCTGACTTCCTCCTGATCGAATAATTTGTTCAGCTAACGTCACACTTCGAATACCAGAAGCACATACTTTGTTGATCGTCTCTGTTGGGACATGCCAAGGTATACCTGCAAGATGGGCTGCTTGCCGAGATGGGATCTGACCAGCTCCACCTTGGAGAACCATTCCCATCAATACCTCTTCCATCTGATCGGCAGAAATACCCGCTCGAATCAGTGCTTCTTTGATTGCTATAGCACCTAATTGGGCTGCAGAAACAGTATGTAACGCACCACCCAATTTCCCTACGGGTGTCCTTGCTCCTTCTAGAATGACTACTTCTCTCATCACTCTCACCTCCAAGGACATAAAAAGAAATAAGTTATTATTCGCAAATGAAAACGCTCTCACTAATAAGAATACCTTATCAGATTGACTTTTACAAATGGACGGAAAGGTGTGAAAAACGGAATAAATACAATTCTAATTTATTTTTATTATATGTATTTTTGGTTTCTGCTAGCCCCTAAAGTGATAGCTAATCATAATTTCTTTTATGTCTTAAGGATGTTTTTAATATGGAGAAATTTCACATGCATTTTTTCAATACAAAACAAACAAATAAGTGTGTTATTCATCTAAAATGACAGTAACAACTGAATATAGAGGAAGGAAAGAATAAATAAATTGGAAAAATTCATTTTGCATCCACTTGGATTTATTACTGCTATTCTTATCATCACTTTATTATGGGGAAGTCCTGCACCGCTGATCAAACTAAGCTATGGTTGGTTAGCAATCGACCAGCATGATTTTAGCAAAGAACTATTGTTTGCTGGCTATCGGTTCCTGTTATCTGCTATCATTTTGTATTTTATTCTTCGACTCACAAGCAAAAAAAAGATTTTTCAAAAGACAGCATTTCGTTCTTTGAGTAAAGTAGGTTTTGTGCAAAACTTTTTGCAATATGTTTTCTTCTATATCGGAGTTAATTTAGCATCTAGCATGGTAACGGTAATCCTCACAGGTACTGCCTCCTTGTTTCAAATCTTGATCGCTCATTTCATCGACCAAGATGATCGTTTAACACTGCGAAAGACCGCAGGTATCCTTATTGGTTTCTTAGGGATATTTGTGGTGAGTCTGCATTCTGTAACGACTGGTGTAAGCTTTGGCATTGGTGAAATACTTTTGCTCATTTCCAATCTTGCAGCTGCAGCTGGTAACTTAATGGCGCGGGGGCAATCAGCGAAGTTTGATATAGGTATCATTACTTTTTATCAATTATTTATCGGCTCTATCTGTCTGATTAGTGTGGGTGTATGGAAAGCAGGATTATTTCCATTTTCATTTGATATTCAATCGGGGATAACGTTTGTCTATTTAGCTTTAGTTGCCTTGATTGGCACTTTTGGTTGGAATACCTTACTTCGTTATCATCCAGTTAGCAAAGCATCCATTTTTCTCTTTCTTATACCGGTCTTTGGAGTATTTTATTCTGCTATCTTTTTAGCAGAAAAATTAACTCTGTTTACTTTCCTAGGACTAGTGCTCGTCTGCATTGGGATCGTGGTAGTAAACGTGAACATAAAGCTGAGAAAGAAACAAATCGCACCTGAAATTTGAATCCAGCATGTTTATGCCTTTCAACAATATGGAGCCGCCTATCCTTGAATGGACAGCGGCTCACACACTTGAATAAGGACTACCAATTACGCTGTTTGCGAAGTGTTGTTATGTGTGCCACATGGTGCTCACTATGCCACGCATACAGAGCTGTTGTCACATCAAGGGACAAAGGCCCAAGCTCAGGATGAATAAATGTCTTCTTCCACTCTTTCTCAGAAAAAGAGCGAAGTAACATCGTCCAGCGGTGGTGCAATCCATCAATAATTGAGAGAGAAGAAAAAATAGGAGAGTATTTTGCATCCTCGAGCTCCGCCCAATTTTGCTCACTATACGTTTTTATCGTTGGAGAATCTTCTGTTAAGGCAAGTCGAAAACGAGTATAGCTATTGAGGTGGCTATCTGCTATATGGTGTACCACTTGACGTACTGTCCATCCACTCTCTCGATACGGGGTGTTCAGTTGTTCGTCATCCAATCCCTCGACTGCATGACGTAAAAGCTCTGGTAGCTGTTCGATTGTTTGAATATATTGTTGAAGCAGTTCATTCGTAAAAGTCGCAGGTTTTTGAAACTTACCTATCGGATAACGAGAATCCCTCATGTTTGCACCTC
Source organism: Shimazuella alba (assembly GCF_009831235.1). Taxonomy (GTDB): domain Bacteria; phylum Bacillota; class Bacilli; order Thermoactinomycetales; family Thermoactinomycetaceae; genus Shimazuella; species Shimazuella alba. Next base: position 338,380 of record NZ_WUUL01000002.1, read on the forward strand.
CAAGATTTGCTAAGTTAAGGATAATCCATAACTACTATTTTTGCTATGTCTATATATTTGAGCTATATCAAGGTCCATTTAAGTCTAAACAAAACAGCCCTTTTAAAAGAGCAGTTTTTCCTATTTTTGTACTATTTTAACTAGCAGATTCTGTTTCCGTGAAATCTATCGACTGTACTAATAACTCTGCGATATCATAAGTCTGCACTTGCTCCTCTACTTCTTTTGCTTTTGTACCATCGGATAACATCGTCAGACAATAAGGACAAGCACTACTGATAATCGTCGGAGATACTTCCAGTGCCTGCTCGGTTCGTGCTAGATTTACCCGTTTCCCTTCTGTCTCCTCTAGCCACATCATCCCGCCACCTGCACCACAGCACATCGCATTTTCGCGATTTCGTTTCATTTCTACTAACTCAACCCCTGGTATTTGTTGCAAAATATAACGTGGAGCTTCGTATTCCTCATTGTATCTGCCTAAATAACATGAATCATGATAAGTAATACGCTCTTTTAATGGTTTACTAGGAACAAGTTTCTTTTCTTTCACTAGGTCAGCGAGTAGCTGGGTATGGTGTACCACTTCTCCTTCCCATCCCAGATCTGCATACTCATTTTTAAAAAGGTTAAATGCATGTGGATCGATAGTGATGATTTTCTTTACTTTATGTTTGGTAAACTGAGCGATATTTGCTTCTGCTTGCTGTTGAAATAAAAACTCATTTCCCAAGCGACGAGGAGTATCCCCTGAATTCTTTTCTTTGTTACCTAGTATCGCAAAGGAAATACCAGCGTACGCGAGTAATTGAACTACTGCTTCTGTCACTCTTTTCGTCCTCGTATCATAAGAACCCATCGACCCAACAAAAAAGAGATAGTCGAAACTGGGGTTTTCTTTCACAGTAGGCACTGTTACTTTGCTCTCTTCCCGCCAATTCGCTCGTTCTTTCTTACTAAGTCCCCAAGGATTTCCTTGTCGTTCGATATTGTTTAGGGTTCTGGATGCCTCTGGACGAATATTCCCCTCTGTCAATACCAAATATCTGCGCATATCGATAATCTTATCTACGTGTTCATTCATCACTGGACAAGCGTCCTCACAGTTCCGACAAGTGGTACAAGCCCATAGTTCTTGTGTAGTGATTACATCTCCAACAAGGGCTTGCTCTTGTGCTTGGCTCGTAGCGGCTGCCTCTGTTGCAAAAGCAAAGGAAGGCATCCACGGAGAGGTAGATGTGATCGCTGCTCCTTTAGCAGTCAGGTGATTGCGCATGTTTACGATCAAGTCCATCGGAGAAAGCATCTTTCCTGTACCCGATGCGGGACAAACAGAGGTACAACGCCCACACTCTACACATGCATATAAGTCGATTAGTTGCTTCTGCTCAAAATCTTCTATTTTTCCTGCACCATATGTCTCTAGTGTTTCATCTTCAAAATTGATAGAAGACAGCCGCGGCTGTTTTCGGCGTAACACCACATTGAGCGGGGCAACGAATAGGTGAAAATGCTTAGATTGTGGAACATAGAGTAAAAAACTAAATAAGATAATGGCATGCATCCACCATCCAATATAAAACAGTGTTTCACCAACCTCTGGTGACATCCATCCCATAAAAAAGAATGCAAGGAGCGAAGAAAGTGGAGTAGACCAAGTGAGATCTTCTTGCAGCCAGATCTTCTCAAAAGAAGAAGACCAGATGATAGAAAAGAGGAGGGAAGTTAAAAACAAAATCACCAAACCAGAACGAAAACTTCTTTTTAGGCGGGGTAACTTCTCGATATACCTTCTATAGTAAGCATATCCTGTTGCGAAAAATACGAAGAGAATTGTTATTTCTTGCAATACTAAAAATCCTGCGTAAAAAGGGACGGGCAAATGATTGCCAGGAAATAAACCTTTGATAAACAAATCGATCGCACCAAATTGAATCAGAATAAATCCATAAAACATCACCACATGCATCCAGCCGCTTTTTTTATCCTTTAACAATTTTTTTTGACCAAATATATAACCCCATGTCCCAGCAAGATTCCATCCCCACTCGGTTTTCTTTCCTAAACGAATATAACGATAGCGAGTATAAATAATTCTCCCAAATAAGGCAAGAGAAGCTGCTGTTAACAACAAAAACAACGAAATATGAATCACATAAAGGGTATGCATGTGAGTTGCTCCTTTTCTTAGGATAGGTATCAAAAAGGGTTGGCATCAAACCAACCCTTTGCGCCTAGCAAGCTCTTGCGAAAAATACGAAGCTACTTCTGGGGCTAGTGTTCCCGGGCCAAACCCAGCATCAAAGCCCAGTTCCAACGCCAATTCATGATGGATGCGAGGTCCACCACAAATCAAGATAAACCGATCTCTCATCCCTTCTGCTTCCAACAACTCTACTAACTCAGTTAGATTGGTAACATGCACTTCTTTTTGGGTTACAATTTGTGAGACGAGTAGTACATCAGCTCGATAAGCGATTGCTTTTTCAATTAGATCCTCGTTATCAACTTGACTGCCTAAGTTGTAAGCATCAATTTCTGGATATCTTTCTAATCCGTACTCCCCATGGTAACCTTTCATATTCATGATCGCATCAATACCCACTGTATGTGCATCTGTTCCTGTACATGCACCTAATACAATAATTTTTCGTTTAATATGTTTACGAATATATTGATTGATCTCCTCAAATCCCATTATAGGAGCTTCTACTTTTGGAACATGAATTTTGCTAAAATCAACTGAATGTGTACAGTTCGCATATAAAATAAAGTAAGTATATCCTTCACCTAGATCTTTCATATGGTAAACTTGAGACTCAATCAATCCCATTTTCCCAACCAATTGCTTCGCTGCTTCTCTCGCTTCTTCTCCATAAGGAACAGGCAGTGAAAAGCTCAATTGCATAGCTCCATCATCTAAGGTGTCTCCATATGGACGAATCCTCGACCAATCAATGGTCATCCTTCCTCACCTCTTATCGATAACTGGAGACGCTCTCGAAGACCACATTCAAATGGATTCCAATAATCAACCGAGCGTTTGATCACACCAGACAACCCTTTGCCTCCTGCCCTTGATCGCTTCACATCTGCAAAAATGCCTTCTTCTAGTGCGGTGAATAGCGATTTCTTTTTCACTTCTCGCAAAAGGTAAACAGCTTTTGTCAAGACCGTGTGCGCTCTACGTTGGATTCGTCCATCTGGCCGGAATAAAATTTCGTCTTGCAGATGACGTGCATTTCGAAAAATGTACTGTGCGTTTTCAATCGATAATTGGCGATCATGCATGTGGGGAGTATGCATTGCTTCAGTCATCATTCCTAATAATTGAATTCCCTGTCCTGTAACAATACTAACCAAATTAAATAAAGCATCTTGAATATGACCGAGGAAAATATTTCCCGTCATATGCTTGGTAGGAGGCATATATTTGAGCGGGGCATTTGGGAAGATCTCTCTTGCCATTTGAGCTTGTGCAATCTCTAGCAGCAGGCCATCTTCTAATTCTGGATTCATCTCAAAAGCATGACCTAGACCCATCTGTGTTTCAGGAAGACCTGACAACAAAGCAAATTGCTCATTGATAAATTGAGAAGCCAATACGGTATGAGCAGACTCGACTGCATCTGCTGTTGTCAAGTAGTTATCTTCCCCTGTGTTGATGATAATCCCAGCATAACTATTGATCATCCTTGAGAATGCTTGGTCGATCAACGTACGCTGCATATTGATATCCCGAAATAAGATGCCATACAAAGCGTCGTTTAACATCACATCAAGCCGTTCCATTGCTCCCATCGCTGCGATCTCCGGCATACATAAGCCCGAACAATAATTGCAAAGCCGGATGTATCTCCCTACTTCTTCCCCTACTTCGTCCAGAGCAGCTCGCATGATTCGAAAGTTTTCTTGCGTTGCATAGGTACCACCGTATCCTTCGCGAGTAGCTCCATATGGGACAAAATCGAACAAACTTTGCCCTGTACTGCGGATAACAGCGATAATATCGGCTCCTAGACGAGCAGCCGATCGAGCCTGAGTAACATCTTCATAAATATCTCCTGTAGCTACGATCAAGTAAAGGTAAGGCTTTCTCCCTTCGCTAAGTTTTTTGATATAATGATCTCTGAGCTTTCGATGGGAAAAAATCTTATCCAACATTGCATCTTGCAAACGTTCCCCTGTTCGATAAACTGCTTCTTCTGAAGTGACAGGCAGATCAACCAGAGAAAGCTCCTTTTTTGCAACTAACTCCGCAACCTCTTGAGGAGTCTTGCCTGTCTGAACGATTGCATTACACAGCCAAAATGCCACACCACGGTGCAAAACACCAGCATCTAAGAGCCCGTCCACGACGATATTGGGCAATGGGATATCATCATGGACACCATCAACTCCAAACAAGCGAAGTACCGTTCTCTCAATGGAAACCGTGGATCGAGCGGAAATAAAATGATCCACTTCTTCTGCGATTTCTTTCGCAATAACCCTCGCCTCTTCAACCGAACGGTGGTCTAGATTTAATTTCCCAGACATATTACACTCCCCTATCTGGAACTCCTATTTCTTAAATTCCCAAACGGGGATATTTCTTGCTGCTTGTTTGATCCCACTGATTAATTTATCCCCATCCAATCGTTTACCCACAGGTGTAGTCGGATTGACCGCAACACCTTTTACTTGTATGGATTGAAGAAATTCTATGCTACCACCTTTACGCAAAAAGGTTCTCAACACAAAATCAGAGACAAAAAGATGTGTCATATCGGAAAGTATCAAAATAGGGTACCACTGGTGATCCATAAAAAAACGGAGCATTTTATCTGTGAGGGCTCCAGGTAGACCAAGTACTTCCCAACTCCGTAGCTCTTCGAAAGAAGAGAAGAGGGATGGAAAAGGAAAACGACCAGACTTCCCATTTCGTATCCCCCATATATGATTTTCTCGCTTTGCTTGACAGAACATTTCTACATAATAAGATTCGATACAAACGGGAAGATCTGCTTGCTGGAGCCAGTGATTTGCCTTTCGGATAATCTCATGTTCATCTCTACCCGCTGTTCCACCTATGACCAAAATCATTGCCTCTATTAAGGTGGGACGAGCAAATGATTTTCGATCATATGCGCCATCCACAAGTGCAAATAACTGCTTATTTTGAAACAATTGCAGCACTCGCTCCAAATCATGTAGTGTACCTACTCCAGCAAGCTTTGCCTCTATATCTGCTGTCGTATGGGCAACAACTAATTCTCCCATGAGTGTATAGGAACCCAAACCTTCTACATAATCCCAACACTCTTCTTCCCACTGGATCAAACTACGAGAGGTAGCAAGCCAGCTGCCTGCTGGTATCGTAACAGCCGGCTTAGGTAATCCACTCCAGGCATCCCGGTCTTCTCCATCAATCCCGAGACTGACAAAACCAAGCTGTCTTTTTGCCTTTTCGTGTTTGGAAATCTGATTGATCAGCGTCGTCTTCCCTACATTTTTCGCGATACCGACAACTGCTAACGAACCTATCTCATCCAACACTATAGGGATCATGGTTGTGTGACACGACGCTCCTCTCGAATCAGTTTTTTTGGCTCTAGATTTGGTCTTGCATTTCCGATTAGACCCGCTACTCCCTCTGGAGCAGGTGCAGCTTGGCAATAAGAGCAGTTTTGTGCATCGTGTTCTCGATACTGATCAGGCTCTGGATAGCTGGTAATGACACCTTCAAAATTACGCAAAATCGTTTTTTGCGAGCTTTGTGAGATCAGATAATTGGGTCCAACTGGGATCTTCCCACCACCACTTGGAGCATCTACGACAAAGGTAGGAATCGCATATCCTGATGTATGTCCCCGAAGGTACTCGATGATCTCAATCCCTTTACTGACAGGTGCTCGAAAATGTCCGATTCCCTCTGAGAGATCGCATTGATAAATATAATACGGACGAACCCTTGCCTTCACTAACTCATGCATAAGTGATTTCATAATATGAGGACAATCGTTGATACCTGCCAAGATTACCGACTGGTTACCAACTGGAACACCTGCATCTGCAAGCATCAGGCAAGCACGTTTTGCTTCGGGAGTCAGTTCTTTTGGATGATTAAAATGGGTATTGAGCCAAATAGGATGATATTTTTTTAAAATCGTGCAAAGATTTTCTGTGATTCGTTGAGGAAAAACAACTGGGGCACGTGTCCCAATCCGAATAATCTCCACATGTGGTATATTTCTTAGTTCTCGTAGCAAGTACTCTAGGATGCGATCATTGATTAAGAGACCATCTCCACCAGACAGTAAGACATCTCTGACTTGTGGCGTGTTGCGGATATAATCCAAACAAGCTTCCATCTGTTTTTTTGGTACACCCATCCCGATTTGCCCGGAAAATCTACGACGGGTACAGTAACGGCAATACATGGAACATTGATTAGTCACCAAAAAAAGTACACGATCTGGATAACGATGTGTTAATCCTTTGACGGGCGAATCCGTATCTTCCAATAGTGGATCAGCAAGATCGTAAGGAGTGCGGTCAAGCTCAGAGGAGATAGGAACCGATTGCATCCGAATAGGGTCAGTTGCATCATCTGGATCCATGAGTAGCGCATAATAAGGGGTTATATTTAGTGGAATGGTTTGTTTGGAAATCCCTACACCGGTAACCTCGGTCTCTTCTAGGTGGATAACTTCTTTTAATTCATCCACTGTTCGAATCGTATTAGTCAATTGCCAGAGCCAATCATTCCATTGTTCTTCTGTTACATCCTCCCATAATGATACATGCCGCCAATCCCGCATAACGCCCACTCCTCTCTTAATGACTACTCATGTAGAGAAGCTTCGTGTTGGAGTCGTGATCGAACATCAAGAACCATAACGACGAGTAAAAAGTTCCATTAAGCTAGGTGAGTTCCTTAATAATTCTAGTGTATGATTCGCATGACCTGGTGCATAACCGTTGCCGATCATTAATTTTACATCTTTTCCGATCCCTTCCGCCCCAAGTGCCGCAGACGTAAATTGAACAGCCATACTAAAGAAATAAACGATCCCTTCATCTCTTGTTGCTACGATTGAAGAAAGCTCTGTTCCGGGAACATTGACACAATTAAATGTTATATCTGCCAGCTCACTATCAGTAAGATCAGATACAGCCTCTAATACTGCAACAGGATTTGTCGCATCTACACAACAAACATGATGAGCTAAAGATAATGCCTCTACTTCTTTACACATGTTTTTACTGTGTTCCATAGCAATCACAATTCCCGATTGATCGACTTTTCGACGTGCTTCTGCAAGTGTCAACAACCCTGATTTCCCCCCTGCTCCAAGCACGACGACAACATGATGCGGTTCGATGAATCTAGCAGCTTGCGCAGGTGCGCCGCACACATCCAACACAGCAAGTGCAACCCGCTGATTCATATCCTTTGGCAAAACGGCAAATGGACTACTAGAAAACAAAATTGCATGCCCATCAATCTCTATCTGTCCCGTAACCATATCAATTGATTTTATTTTGGTGAGTGAAAGTGGGGTGAGAGTCAACGAAACAAGCGAAGCGATCATTTGACCGGAACGAATCGATGGATCGGCAAATTGTTCCCCCACTTCCTTTACTCGTCCGATGAACATACCTCCAGAACCGGTTACGGGATTATGCATTTTTCCACGGTCCAAAATAATATTTTTTATTTTAGATGTGAGTAAATCTAAGGAACCATTTGCTTCTTGTTTTAATTGGGTAAAAGAGGCGGAATCAATGTGTAGGGCTTCGATATCTACTAAGAGTTCCGTTGGATGGATGGGTAAACTAGGGTCAAGAGACCATGCGGGCTGAGGAAAAACTCCAGCAGGAGATAAGGTACGATGAAGGCCATAATAATGGGATAACAATACCAATCACCTCCATTATTTGGTGATAACGATATGAAACCATATGTGATGTACTTAGATGGTAAAAACCATTACTTCACTAAATATATTCTATATAGTAAATATTTTTCCTCTTATTTCAAATTTGATCTTCTATATGAAAACCGTGATTGAATACCATTAAAAATGAAAACTAAACTATCATACCTAACCGATTTTTTAGTTTCTTATCATCTGCTCAATATATGGAACAGGAGAGCTTGTTCCTACATGGATGCCACATGATCTCATTGACGAATACCACTTTATTGTTAATCCTATTGTGGTACGAAAAGAAAAACGACTCTTCCAAGAGGAGCTAGATAAAATAGCTCCCAAGGATTGATTTTATGTCCGGTTAAACATGAAAAGACTTGAGTCACCTAAGTGGCATCTCAAGTCATTTTCTATTCACTGTTTCATACCCACTTTACAATATCATCAAAAGATTTCCTGCTTTTAGGTGGAGCTTCGGCAGCCCGATAGCCAAAAGCTGCTAATACAGAAATTCCAAAACTACCGTTTTCTAACAGTCCTTCCTTCTCTAATAATTCATTCATTTTATCTATATTAAAGCCTTCAATCGGACAAGAATCTATACCAATTTGGGCAGCAGCCGTCATCATATTGCCAAGTGCTATATAGGTTTGTTTAGACGCCCAGTCGAAAAGGAAGCGATCATCGTCGAGTAATTTAAAATCTTCCCTTTGAAATTCTTCCACTCTTTCAAGAAACTTTGGCATATATCCTTCTGGGAGATAGCTAAAATGTTCTTTGATGTAGTCAGAGTCATACTTTGTGTCTTGTTTTGTTCTTGCGAGTAATAGGACAAAATGGCTGGCGTCTGGAAGCTTTCCGTAGGCTCCCCATGCAATATTTTTGATTTTCTCACGGAGTTCAGAACTTTCAACAACGACAAATTTCCAAGGTTCAAGTCCAAGCGAACTTGGTGATAATCTTCCAGTTTCTAAAATAAAGCGGAAGTCATCATCTGATATTTTTTTGTTTGGATCAAATGACTTTGTAGCATGTCTAAAATGAAATGCATCTAGAATTTGTTGTTTCCATGTTTCTTTATTACTCATTTTCAATTCTTCCTTTAGTATATATAATTCATAATATTTAATTTATTTATGGTCTAAACCGACTATACAACTAGCTCCCATGAAATTAATCTGATAAAATTTGGACACCAAATTGCTGGAAGCGCGCGATGGCTTTTTCTGGGAATAGAAGTGTTTCAGGCAAGTGGATCCCTCCATCAGCAGGTGGATCTCCATCTAAACCAAGAATACGTTCCATGATAACTAGCACTCCAAGTGCTGTTAAATGTGCTTGACCATTTGGGTCTGATATTATTGTTCGTTGTTTTATTTGTTCGCCTGATTGAAGAGTTCCTTCCAGATCGATATATACATCATGAGATGCCTTGTTTTCAGCTATGGTACCCATTGATTCACCTTGAACTAAATCAAAGCGAATATTTGAGGCTTGTGTAATCGAAGCAATACTTGGAAGATCAAGCGAAGCCATTGGCTTTCCTTGCATGACGTGTTCATTATCCTTGTGAATGAATCTTGTATGCTTTTCGGCATCGACCCACTTCCACTTCCCTTCTTCACGTATGTAACCTCGATTCATCCATGATTCAGCATTGCTAAGTTCATTTACAACCATTGGACCGATTGGATCGCGCACATCGTAAAGAGCAGTTAATTCGACTTTGTCGATATGGTTAAATTGTTCCGCTACCTTTTGTAGTATGGTTAATATAGTCCCTGCTTGCCAATGACCAAGTAATACAATGGGGCGTTTTGGTTGGGATTGAAGACCTGCAAAAAGAATGGGTGCAACTTGATCAGTTATTTTAGAGATTCCAATATGCGCTATATGATGGTTCATAGCTGCATGAATGAGTGTATCTGCTGGGTCTGCTACTGCCGAAACAATGAGATCAAATTGTTTCCAGTCAAATTGGTTTATTAATTTTGTATCTTCTAAATCTAAATAAATAGTTCCAGCATGTTCTAACTCTTGTACGAGTGCCATCCCCTTCTCAGGATTCCTCCCCGCAAGGATAATCTCAACATCTCTACTTATTGCTCTGATGTGTTTTGCAATGGTGCTTCCTACTAGACCATATCCTCCAGCAATTAATATTCTTGATTTCATTTCGTTTTTCTCCTTAAAATGTGATGATTAAATCGATTGTTTAGCGTAGTTCAATCCATATTGATAAGCTTGATCTAGTAGTGTTTCTATATGTTTGGGGTCCTCTTTTAAAGTTTCATAGAGATATTCGATTTGAGAATTTTGGATACCAACATAGTTGGCTAAACCAACATTGAGTTGGTGAGCGATCATTTTGTCATAATCACGCTTCGCCAGATCTTTAGGAGATGCAGCAGCCAAGATTAACCACAATATATGTTGGTGTGAAAGACGACTTGAACCATAGGCAACACCATAATTCCATACTCGCTCAATATATCCTTTTAACATAGCTGGCATACTGTACCACCAGAGTGGAAAAACGTATGCTAGCGCATTGTATCGAAGCATTCGATCAATTTCTCGCTCAACCTCAGCTGAATATTTGGGTCGGCTTATGGACCAATCAGGCTCATCGTTTTCCCCTAGTACGGGATTAAAACCTATTCGATGTAAATCCAATAGATCTGCTTCATGTCCAGCTTCTTTTTTAAACCTTGTACAAATCGATTGGCAGCAGCAAACGTAAGGGAATCCACTCTTGGATGACTCACAACTGTTAAGACTTTCATTTTCAAAGCTTCTTTTATTTTTCTGGTTGTATGATAACCATTTATTTTTGATAAAACCAACCCAACTGAAAGCAAGCTATATTTGTTATTATAAATACTATAGGATCATTAGAGAAGTACATACTTTAAAGCCCCCTAGTGTCATTTATGACACCATAGACTTTTACTGCTTTTACCTAGTTTGGAGGAAAATCATGATTGCAGAAAAAATCCAGCCGGTATCGAAATGGAGTGGAAGTAACCTTAGATATAATCGGAGGTAAATGGAAAAGTGTCATTTTATATCATCTGATCACAGGAAAAAAAAGAAATAATGAATTGCTTCGCTTAATTCCTGTGATCACGCAAAAGATGTTAACTAGGCAATTACGCGAACTTGAAAGTGATGGAATTATTAACCGAATTGTTTACCATCAAATTCCACCGAAAGTAGAGTATGAGTTGAGTGAGTATGGATGGAGTTTAAAAAATATATTGGATCAGTTTTGTTGGTGGGGTGAAAATCACGTAGAGAAAAATTACGAAGATAAGTCTTTAATACTAGAGTGCTATTCGGAAGAGCATAAGAGTTAAAACAACAAGCTATTCGGGGTTCCTAAATTTGACATGTTCCATTCAAAGTACAGTAAGCATTTCCCAAGTGGATCAAATTGGAAAAACCCAAGAATAATTAGGATATAATAACAAGTTTTCTAAATTAGACTCACATTGGAGACCTTGTTTATTTTGCTTACTCTACACATATTTAGGAAATCGTATTGATATTGATAGATTTTTCATTCAAAATGGAATTAATACGCTTGTCACTACTTACCATCACACATAGTAGGACGGCAAAGATGATATGAGAAACTCCATTGAATCCTACCAACACTTTGGTTCATTTTGGGCTGCTATCAGCATATAAATGGCTAATCCGATTTCCACCACAACCACACCTAGTTGCATGCTCCCATACAAAACAGTGATGAAAGGTAAAACCATTAAGAAACTTTTGATTTGATAATTTTGTAAGAGTTGTGGAATGTTCCCCTATCATTCAGCTTCCGTTATGGTGTGCAAAATGAAGAGGTTGAAATAATAAAAGCTGTTCTTTCCAAATAAACTGGATAGAACAGCAATTTTTATACGCTATGCTTATGCCACTTTTTTTTGTTCATTTTCTTTAAAAGCTTCTATGATATTCTTTTATTTTGGTGTTCATAAATGTATTTCCTCAATACAGCCCATTCACTTGATTTTCTTTCATGAAATACTACTCGATGTACTCAGGTAAATTCACTTGATCTAGAAACAAAACTCCATCATACTGCTCTCTTAAAACCAGCTGTTCCTCCCAACCGCCCCAATCCAAAACGGCACGTTTGGTAAACATCCAAGCTGTTTCTTCTCGGGATGGGCGAATGAAATCAAGCGAGCGAGATAGATGCGCTAAATCAAATAACCTATAGGGTTGAGCGAGATCGATAAAGAAATTTTTATATCCTGCCTTCCCAAAGATGGATTCTATCGTCCCTTTGGGATGACGATGCCTCACAGGTAAAGGAGTACGGTCGTTCTTGTTCGATGTCCCACTGTTCATATATAGTCCCAAGACATAAGATTGCTCTTTGATCTTTGCTGGTAACAACTGACCAAGGGTTACGATGGGGCTTCGATTAGGATTTACTGTTTTGGTGTTGGCTTTACGAATATGCAGGTTATGTGCCCAGACGATAATTTTTTGCTTAGGATAAAGTACTTCTGTAAGCCAGACCATATGTTTTGCCATTGCTTGATCCCTGGCAATATTATATTGGTCATATGCTTTAGTCGCATGTGTTCCATCTTTCTCTTGAACGTAGTGATTATAGGAAACATAATGAGGAACCACATCTTTGACAGTATGGATGCGATCTTGCAAAACATATTGGGTTACTTTCACCATATTTGGCGAATTCGGGTATATCCCAGCTAATGCTCTGACTTGTTTTTGGGTAAAATCGTATAGTTCTTGATATGCTTCGATCATCTTCTGCTGATCTTTTTGAAAAGCCTCTGTATCTGACTGAAGCAGAGACGTTGAAAATTTTTCCTCCGTTTGTTTTGCTTTCTCTCCCATTTTCGGATCAATCTTTTGAAACCAACTCTCTAAAAACTTTCCATAAGAACCAACAGGCTGCATATCGATCCCTGCCAATTGCAGTGGCTGACGAGAATTACTTTTTTGCTTGATATATTCAAAAAGCGGTAACACTTCTTTGGTTTGCCAAATCGGATACATGCTATCTTTCAGTGATTGTGTTGACGATTGTTGGTTGATTTGGGCATCAACAGCAAATAATTCACCTAATCCAGATTCAAAGGCCAGTACGTTATACCCTAACTTTTCATGTAAGTATTTCACCAGACGCACTTTAGATGTACTAAATTGTGCGGCTCCATGCGAACTCTCTCCTAAAAAGACGATTTGCTTGTTTTCCAGTACTTTTTTAAAAAAATTTAGATCCTTATAGGTATCTCCTTTATCTGATTCTATCTTTTCAATCGGCTGGGCATTGTTTTGCAACCATTGATGCCACTTCGGATTTTCCACACTTGCTGCTTGTGTACTTGAAATAGCAAAAAATGGAGATAAGCTCATACAAATAAGCACCATCCATAGCAACCAACGATAAATTATGTCAATAGATTTTCTTTTAGATGAAATCAAATGATGCCCTCCAAACTCTAGTTGTTCCTATTTTTATATATACAGGAATAGATCATTTAAGTGCAATTATATATTTACTTTTATAAAAATTCCCTATTAAGAAGAGAAAAGGAAAGAAACATTTAAAAAAAGGGTTGCAATGCTTAGTAGTGAATCTGTTTTTAGGTAAATGAAATAGCCCTTCACTTGGAATAACACAATTTTGAAGTGAAGGGAATATGTGAGGCATTTATGATACTCAGTAGCCACCTTTTCATTAGTTCTGACTATTTTATTAATATTTACTATTTAAATTGTTAGTAATAATATGTAATTATAGTTTTCCTAAATAATATGTTGAGGTGATGCGTTTGAAACATTCATTTTCTAATCCTTTTCCTTGGTATAATCATATGTTGAAACAAAACCCTGTAACTTATGATGAAGACTTTTTGCATTATTTCGGCGCAAAAGGTACATGGCATATATTTCGTTATGATGATGTACAAAAAGTTTTCCAAGATCATGAGACGTTTTCTAACGAGTACTTCCCTAAAATAGCAGAAAGTCCAGTGTCAATAGCAATGTCAGTAACAGACCCACCACGTCATAAACAACTTCGTTTGCTCATCTCAAAAGCTTTTACTCCAAAAGCAATTGAAGATATGAAACCTTGGATTGAGCAAATTACTCATGAACTGTTAGATCAAGTGGAGGACAAGGGTGAAATGGATGTTACCAGAGATTTAGCTGTTCCCATTCCGATCCAAGTAATTGCAAAACTATTAGGAATTTCGCATAAAGATCAAGATAAATTTAAAAAATGGTCGATTATGTTTGCAAAACAACCTTCAGAAGTAGACGGTGGTGCCGAAGGTTATTTTCAAGCTCAGAAAGAGATGAGTGAATATTTTCTGAGAATGATTAAATTTCGTAAACAGGAGCCTGAGGATGATTTAATCTCGCAATTGCTACAAGCAGAAGTCGATGGAGAAAAACTATCTGCCAATGACGTATTGGCTTTTTGCATTCTCTTATTAATAGCAGGCAACGAAACGACTACCAATCTGATTAATAACGCCATCTTTACTTTCATTGAACATCCAGAAGTACAAGAACATCTCATTGACCATCCCGAAGATATCACGAAAGCGATTGAAGAAGTTCTTCGATACCGATCACCCCTGCAGTATATCAACCGAATTGCAGCCAAAGATACCGAATTAAGAGGTAAACGAATCAAAAAAGGTGACTTTATCAATTTATGGATGGGTTCTGCCAACCGGGATGAATCAGTATTTGCTAACCCAAATGAATTTGATATTCATCGAACCAATTTGAAGCATACTGCTTTTGGGCATGGTATTCATTATTGCATGGGAGCACCTTTAGCTCGTCTGGAGGCGAACATAGCACTTCGAGTATTATTGGGACGATTGCATCAATTTCAACTGAAGGATCACAAACAACCTGTTATGAATCAAAGCGCTGTGACATATTCGATTAAAGAGTTTCCTGTAACTTTTCAAAAACGATAATACACTTCATACTTCCTAAGGAAAAAAGCAGAAGAGTTCGAAGTGATAAAGGTAACAGAACAAAATGACACCTCAATCGAAACTCATTTATCCAATACACAGCCACATGAAACTCGCTTAGCTCAAAGAACATTTGCCCCCATCTGGAGTTCCATCAAAAAGAGGAAGACCTATTAGTCGGTTTAACGAATTGGTTGCATATCAAACTTACCATCGTCATGCATTTGGTAGTTTTTTTCAAAAAAGAGATCAAGTTGTTTTGCTTGGATAGACCACAATCGAAAATTAGTTGTCCAATATCAACGTCAAGGTCAACACTATCAAGCATTCTATTTGATTTCTCAAAGTCAATCGACTTTTGAAATAGATTCTACTCGAAGTCCATCACACATGGTATGATAGAAAAAAAAGAGATGTTTTGGGAGGAAGAAAAGTTGTTTGAAACCGTACTTGCATCCATGGGGATGGGAGCAGCAAAAATTGATTTACGCTTGGACAAAGATGTAGTAATAACAGGCAAAGAAGCTACAGGACAAATTGTTGTTACAGGTGGCAGCGCTGAACAAAAAGTAGAGGGATTGTCTGTATATTTCATACTGCAATCTACACATGCAAGAACTAACAATAGTTTGATAGAGCGGGTTGCTATGATTGATATTACACATGATCTATTTACAATCCAGCCAAATGAAAGCATCACCTTTCCGTTTTCCTTTACTTGCCCAGTCAGCATACCATCGTCATCGGTGAACACCAAATACTATTTTATTACCAACCTAGAGATCAAAAATGCAATTGACTCACATGACCGTGATTATATTACGGTGTTACCAAATGAACGTGTAGCTCAATTTTTGAATGGATTTAAACAACTTGGATTTAAGCAAGATTGGGATGGACTTGTTACGGATGAACAAGGCTGGTCCCAACTGATCCAATATCATCCAACTACTTATTTTTATGGCGTATGTAATGAGATCGCAGTATATTTCCACTATAATGCCGAACAGGATACGATCGATGGAGTACTCCAAGTAGGTGAGCAACATACGACTAATTACTCCGCCCTCATCGATATGTTTCATATGGATGAAAAAGTTCGCCGCTTTGAAATAACAGCTTCCGAATTGAATACAGAGGAAAAAGCAAAAACCAGATTGGAACTACTTGTAAAACAGTTGTTGAAAAAATGACGATTTAAAAGCAATCTCATCGCGAGATTGCTTTTTCTTTTATCTGTAAAAACGTTACAGGTATTAGTATCTAAATTTCATGTCAAAATCAACGATATTTCCATAGAAATATGGCAACATCCCTGAAGTAATTCCTGTAACTTCAGTCTTCTTCTTTGGATACGGGGATTTTGCAGCAGAATAAGAGATCCCTAAGGGGTAGTTTTGGAAAAGATGTACACTATTATTTAAATACAGAAGATAAGCTATGATTTTTATACGAACTTGGAAACTCCCCAGATATAGAAACTCCCACCAGATATATACACCATATATCTTCCTGAAAAAGCGGATTTGCAACGTTAAGATGTTTACAATCTAAAGATCCCCATTTCTCCATTTTAATGCTGAGAAATGGGGATCATTTTATCACTCTAGAAAATCGCCGTTTACCGATGAAAGCCATTTTTATTTATTGTGTTTGTATAGTCTACTCTTCCTTTGGATTGATATGATATATAATAGCTTTGTATAAAAAGTCGGCTAAGTCTTCATTGCTAAATTGATTGATATAATTTTTGTATCGATTAACAAATTTATACGTATTTGCAATACATACTAATATCTCAGAGTCACAAACCATAACTTGTTCTAAATTACTTTTCCATTCTATAATTAATTGCTGTACTTCATCAGAAGAAGGAGATTGATTCATACAGGCTGCCATTCTTCTAAATACACTTTCCATGTTTTGCTCAAACATAGAGAATAAGTTTGCTCTTTCACTAGGAGAGAGTTTTGCCAGTTTCCTCTCAAACTCTTTGTATTTTTCTGTTTCTCCATAGAAGAATCTCGCTTCATGAGCATACTGTTCTTGTAATGGTAAAATGGTTGAATCATGAAAAATACGTAGGTTGTAGATATCTTTTCCAGATACATACTCGTCCAATGCAGTAATGATTGTTTCCAACCGTTGTTTTTTTATCAATAAA
Organism: Shimazuella alba; assembly: GCF_009831235.1. GTDB lineage: Bacteria > Bacillota > Bacilli > Thermoactinomycetales > Thermoactinomycetaceae > Shimazuella > Shimazuella alba. Next base: position 355,458 of record NZ_WUUL01000002.1, read on the forward strand.
GTTTGGCTATGATTTTTTAATAATTGTTTCTGTTCTTCCTTGGAAAGTTCCAAAATGTCCTTAATCTCTTGTAGAGAAAAATCCATTTCCTTTAAAAATAAAATGGTTTGTAGTTTTTCTAAACTATTTCTATCATAGAGTCGATAACCATTTTCCGTAAGATGAGTTGGCTTCAATAAATTTATCTTATCGTAATAATGTAACGTTCTTTTTGTTATGCCTGTAATTTGAACAATATCTTTTACAGCTAATAATTGTCTCTTCATCCCAAAATCCTTTGACTTCGTCTAATATGACATTCGCAGGAGTAATAGTAGCTTCATAGATAGTTTTGCCTGTTTTTTCTAAATAGTATTTGATTAAATAATATCCACAGGCATAACCGGCACTATAAGGCATGTTGACTGGTGTTAAGTTTTGGAGTTTTGCTATTTCGTCACCGTAAAGATATGGTGACAAATTCTGAAAGCCCGCTAGTTGTAATTTTTCCTTGAGCACTGGTTTAATACGCTTATTAAGAGTTTCCTTATCTGTTTTTGTTACCCAAGGCCCGAGCAGCTCCTGCCCAAAAATAGAAGTAGCATAGTTTTCTGCTAACCCTTCACTCACAATTAATTCACCTAATGTAACAGCAAAATGATCCCATTCAATAAATTGATAGCGAACATTATGATTACATTCATGAGCTAAAGCAGCCTTCATTCGAGGTATGGTATATTCATTTGGCACAAGTGTACCAAAAATATAGCCAGGGATACCCCCATCGCCACTATATCCTTCATTTATCCTTAATAAAGGGCTATTTGGATTCCCTAATAGAATAGTGAATAAATAATCAGATACACGAAGATTCACGCCGTGCTCTGTAAATAAATGAAGGCTTTTCTTCACTGCTTCTTCACACTCATCCCAAAAGGAATCGGACGAAATTAAATCTAATTCGGTTGAAATCTCATTGGTGATCTGAGCAGGTGAGAGGTGCGTCATATTGTTCATCATAATAACATCAAAACCACCTGGCTCCGTAGCTTTAAAAGGAACATGCTGGATTTCCCATTTTTTCATAAATGGGGCGAACATTTTTTGTCTGAGTAATTCAACCTTTTCTTCTTGTGGCGCTTGTAAAACGTTGCGATATATTTTATCTGAGCGTAATGCTTTGATATTCACTTTTTCCACCTCTTTCTTCCTTGATCGTCATTATAAACTATGACGTAACGTTATAGTCAAGGGATTTAATAGCCATCAAATATAAAGATGATCGTGAACAACAATGGACAACCAGAAAAGAGAACAGTGGCTTCGTTACTATAAACATAAAAACTAGACTCTTTTGAAATTATATTCTTTACAGCAATTTTTATTTTTTAGATCTCCTTTTTATTGTGACAAGGTTGATATCAAGAAATATTTTCACTCTCTGCATTAACGAGTATACAAACCAAAACAAAAGTCCATGCTGCCAAAGGTGAATGGGAGTAAATGGCAGGTAGATAGAGAACCAGATAGTTCTTACTAGGGAAATCTGTGTGATAAGCCATGCTTCTAGTAACCCTTTCTGCAAGGGAAAGTTTAATTCTCATAAGTCAGCAGAAGTCATAGTACCAAAGTAAGATATACCTGAAATGTGAAGGGATGAACATTGAAAATTTCTCAAAAAATTCCGTCTTTATCTATCAAACCGTTTTTGGCTTTTCTCAAACGAGCCTAGTATTTCCCTTCTTTTACTGATCTGCGTTATATTTATATTAAATTTATATTAATTTATTATAAATAATATATTTTTCATATTAAGACTGGGATTTTATAATAAAAGTATCATTTTTAAAAGGAGGCAACCAAAATGGAATATAGTAAATTGGGCAATAGTGGATTAACTATAAGCAGAATTGCATATGGGAACTGGATAAATCATGGAGGTAAAGTAGATGAAGATACAGCAAATGACTGTGTCAAAGCTGCATTAGATGTTGGTATTACGACATTCGATACGGCTGATGTTTATTCAGACACTAAAGCTGAAGAAGTACTCGGTCGGTCTTTGCAAGGTGTACGGCGGGAAAGTATTGAACTATGTACAAAGGTGTACCACCCGACTGGAACTGGGCAAAACGATAAAAGTTTATCACGAAAACACATTCTAGAAAATTGCCATGCATCTTTGCGCCGATTACAGACTGACTACATTGATGTCTATTACGCACATAGATTTGACTCAGCTACTCCTCTTGAAGAAACGATGTTAGCTTTCGCTGATTTGGTAAGACAGGGTAAAGTGCTTTATGTTGGTGTAAGCGAATGGACGGCAGAACAAATCACACGTGGTGCAGCACTTGCACGAGAATTGAATATTCCGCTTATCGCCAGCCAACCTCAGTACTCCATGTTGTGGCGAGTTATCGAAAAGGATGTGATACCAACCTGCCAGCGTGAGGGACTGGGACAAGTAGTATGGTCCCCAGTTGCACAAGGTGTTCTCACAGGAAAATATCAGCCTGGTAAACCAGTTCCAACTCAATCACGTGCTAATTCTTCCGCTGGTAAACCGTTTTTTCAAAATCTTGCGCAGCGATGGATGAGTGACAATGTCCTTACTGCTATTCAGAATCTTAGACCCATCGCACAACAGGTTGACCTTACCCTTTCACAACTTGCAGTAGCTTGGGTACTTCAAAACCAGAACGTTTCTTCAGCAATTATCGGTGCCTCAAGTCCGAAACAGATAAGAGAGAATGCCCTCGCTTCTGCTGTCAAACTTGAACCTGAAGTAATGAATCAGATTGATGAAATTCTAAAAGGTTTCGTTGAGTACGATCCTAGTAAAACAGGTTAAGGTTTAAAAAAAATCAGTGCTTCCGCACTGATTTTTTATTTGTTGGAATCTTGGACTATAGTTGAACCACTAAGAATGTGTATTCGAATATACTTCCCTTACAACGGTTAGAAAATGATCTAATACCGTAGATTTTTCATCTTGCCTCCATCCAACATACAGATTGACTTTCGGTGTAGGTTCTTGAATTTTTTTATAGACAACTCCTGCGCGTTTCAAACTTTCTACTGATGATGGAACTACAGAGACTCCCATTCCTGTTGCAACTAGATTAACAATCGTTTGCATTTGTACAGCTTCTTGAACTACATTTAAATTTACACCATAATATTGAAAACAGCTAATAATAATCATAAAAACTTGAAACCAAAATGGCGTGGAAACAAAATAAATGGTTCATCCATTAGTGATTGGATTGAAATTTCGGGTAATGAGGCTAAAGGATGGTTTTCATGTAAAACCAATCTTAAAGATTCTTCAGAACAAATTTCAGAATTCAGCACTTTGTTACTCTGTTTAGAACGAAAAAATCCAATTTGTATTTGTTTCTCATAGAGCGCTTTCAGTTGCTGTTCCGTTGTCATTTCACGTAATACAAGATGAATGTTAGGAAACCGTTCCCGAAATTTTTTTAGAATGTCTATAACAATTTCTGTAGAATCGACAAAACCGATTTTTAGGAGTCCTATTTTTCCCTCATATGTAAGTTGTGTCATTTTTATAGTTCTATCTACTTGTAATAGAGTACATCGAGCCTCTTCTAAAAAAATCTTTCCGGCATCTGAAAGTTCAACCACTCTTTTGGTACGATGAAAAAGTTGAACACCTAATTCTTCTTCTAATTTACGAATTTCTTGACTTAAAGGAGGCTGTGACATTTTAAGGCGTTCTGCTGCGCGGCTAAAACTCAGTTCTTCTGCCACCATTATAAAATAACGCATTTGCCGGAGATCCATCTTTCTCTTTCCTTTCCAACAAGAACAATATATTTCTAAATCCATTCCTCGTAATGTCTATATGAATCCGAATCATTCGAGATGAATAATTTTAACGATTATGACTTGTAGTGATACTAAGATGTTATCTTATCAGGAAATGCCCGTGAAATTACGGCTAATATTCTATTGAAAAGATTTGGATTGCCTTTACCAGATTATATATTAGATGGTATTTGAAAAGTCAATTGACGCATAAAAGTATGAAAGAAATCAGATAGCATCCATTATAGTGATAGATAAGAAACAAAGTCTATTTTACATCCCCCATGCCGTATGTCAACAAAAGCGAAATATAACAGTATATTGTTGTATTCAGTTCGTGAATTATTGATCACATGTGAATATAAAAATAAAATATTTTTATATTCACATAATCCTGATATTGTATATAATAGATTAAGAGAAAGAGGGGATTTGAAATGGCACGTGGTTTTACGATGCAAGAGAAGGAAATGATCCGTTTCAAACTAATCACGGAAGGTAAAAGATTATTTGGTAAATATGGACTACAAAAAACAAATATTGCTCAACTAACAAGAGAAGCGGATATTTCGCCTGCAACATTTTATAAGTTCTTTGATTCCAAAGAAGAACTTTACTTCTATATTTTCGAAGAAGAAATGCATAACACCCAATCCATGCTTCTAGAAAAAGTCATGACTCATGACGAAGATTCAGAGTCTTCAGCTATTCAAAGTATGTTAATGACGGGAATAGAGTTGAGTAAAAAAGATCCATTCTTAGAACAGTTATTTTCAGGGCATAACTTAAGCCAAATGCTACAAACACGATCGAAGGATGAAATCGAAGCGCATATTTTAAACGACTATAAGCAATTTGCACCTGTAATAGAGCATTTACAAAAGAGTGGAAAAGTTATTTCGGTAGATCCCAAAGTATTAACTATCATTATTCAGTTGTTTTTTTTATTACAAGAACACCGTAGCAAATTTGACTCCGAAATATTTGATCAGGCGATGCAGCTTTTAGCCAATTGGATCTCTCAAGGCATTACCCAAGAAAATAATTAGATAGTAAAGATAAGGGAGTAGCAATCACATGGATAAACAACAACTCATTATGATGGTGACAGGGGCTATTCTGGTATAGGGAAAGCAACAGCACTTTTATTAGCTAAAAAAAATATAAGAGTTGTCATGGTATGCCGAAATCGCCAAAGAGGGGAAGCTGCACAAAAGGAAATAATCAGAAAAAGCGGAAATTCGAACGTAGAACTATACATTTGTGATTTTTCCGAGCTTGGTGATATCCGGCGTTTTGTAAATTTGTTCAAAGAAAATTTCGATCATTTGGATGTTTTGATTAATAATGCAGCAGTGATTCCACAACATCATCAAGAAACAAAAGATGGTTATGAGCTGCAGTTCGGCGTAAATCATCTTGCTCCATTTTTGTTGACCAACCTATTACTAGAGAAAATAAAAAAGAGTAACATAGCGCGTATTGTTACAGTAGCCTCTGTTGGTCATAGATTTGGAAAAATACACTTTGACGATCTCCAATTTGCCCAAAAACCTTACAATAAATTAGTTGTGTACACGCAATCAAAACTAGCTAATATATTATTTACCTATGAATTAGCACGAAGGTTACAAGATACGAAGGTCACAGTAAATTGTCTTGATCCTGGACACGTCAAGAGCGATATTGGAGTGTATAAAGATGGTGGATTTGTGCAGTTTGTGTTTCGTAACCTCCTTCGCCCTATTCACAAAACACCTGAAGAAGGAGCAGACACTTCTGTCTATCTTGCAACTGCCCCAGAAGTCGAAGGTATCACAGGTAAATATTTTGCGAACCGTAAACTAAAAAAACATCTCCCATCTCTTATGATATAGATATAGCAACACGCCTATGGACTATTAGTGCTGAAATGGTTGGAATTTGACAACTCCACACGGCTAAAGCCGTGGGATTCTTGGGTAATTCTCAGTACTCCAAGGGAAGTTTACCAAGCTTAAACCGTAAGCCCCCCGCCAAGTAATCTTTTACCTTCTTGCAAAATGTTCTTGGCTGCATGGTATCTCGGTCATGGTGCTCGTTGCAATTGGGGCATGTCCATGCTCGCAACTGTAGCTGTTTCACTTCTTTGTTTGGATGACCACAACCCGACATGAGGTCACGAATATAAGACTGCACCTCTGTTCCTTCATATGCAGTATTCTATTACTATTCTTGCAATTCACTCTCCTTCATTTAAAATACAAATAGAAACATAGTGAGATTAAGTTTGCCGCAATATAACAACAGAGGGGCACAAAAAATGGGAAAGAAATTTCGATTTTATTGGATCAGCATTTCTTTAGGACTTATTTTTTCTATTGTCTCCCTTCCTCCACTCTTTCTACTCTCTATGGAAATGATGTATCGAACTCATATGAACAATCGCTATCAAATCGGAAATGATTATCTACAAAGGATTGAAGGCGAAGGTTTCGATGACCCTTATCAAGCTGATTTGCCTGTCCCATATACGTTTGAAAAAAACGTAATCGATGCAATGATTGTACCGAAGAAAAAATATTCTCCTACTATTTTCGCTGGAGATGTAGATCTTTATCTAAATGGCAAGTTTTTGGGTATCATCTGGAACCGTGTGTTGGAAAGTGATTATCCTGTTACCAAAGAGCAACCCGCTTCATTTGATCTAAGTAATACCACCGATATATCGATTTACACCTTAAAGGATAACGATACCAATCAGGAGGACATTATTATTTTCGCAGACATAACGGCATATCGAATAAAAGCAGGAGAGGAATATCTACTCAATCGATACTATCCAAAAAATATGGAAGAGATGACTCAATTTCAATATTGGCGGATACATAAAGATGGATCTTATGATAAGGAAGTTTTTCGACAAAAGTCAGATAGGACTGATTTGCAAACCTTTCTCGCCTTAAATAGCGGTGCGAATGTCGGATATTTCACCACTTGGCTAAATGCTTACCCAGCTTTTTACTTTCCATTGCCTTATCCTCTGTTCTCTGGTTTCTTAGGTATATTTCTTTTATTCCACGGAGTAGTAAGTAGAAAAATAAAGCGCAAAGGTTTGGTTTAAATATATTTTTTCATGTAGAAACAACATTTTTTCATAGCTGATGGTGTTGTTTTTGTCCATATAATGCGAATATCTGGATAAAATCCTCTTACAAAATAAGAAAGAGACCCCTAGATTAAATAGGAGTCTCTTCAAACACTTGTCTACACCACAGCTTCTTTTGAAGGTGGCTGTGGGGCCGGCCGTACTTGGGTTTTTACTACTGTATTATCTGGAATTTTCTTGATCAGCATTGCTTCCCCTTGTCGGAGGTTTTTGAGGACGTTTGGATGGATGACGAGTTCTTCATCTTCCCGAACGGTACCCATCATCTTTGACATATTTCCGATCAATTTTTCTTCGGTCATCGTTGTTTTCACGAGTATCTTATGTGTACCTACGACATTAGACAAATACTCGGCAGAGTCTGGAACGTCTTGTCGGTGAACAATCTTCACGTTGGTATTACCAATAACCTGACCAACAAGCTCTTCTCCACCAGCGGCGGACAAGTCAGCTAACTCCTGTGTAGCGATGAAACAACAGAAACCAGCCGCACGACTTTTGTTGATCATGTTTACCACTTGTTCTCCCGCAAATAGGTTAAACTCATCGAGTATCACATAGATATAATCTTCCCGACCGCTTTCTACGAGAGCAGAAGCAACACTTTTCAAATCCTCTACAATCATTGCCCCAAGAGCTGGTGTAAAGGAAGAATAACTAAGTCCAGAAAGAGATAACATCGCAACTCGTTTTGCTTTCACAGCTTCTAACAAGTCAATCGTTTTAGCTCCTTCACGGTCTTTGAACAGCTCTCCAACATCACTTTCCGTGAGCAATGCCAATCGGTCTTTTAGACCATCGATCGCATCTTTGTGACCTTTGTCCAAGCCATTGATATACTCTTTGATCGTATCTGCTTCTTCTTTTTCTATGTTTTTCAATTTTTTCACGAGGTTCATTAAATTTTTCTGAATCAGCATGCTTTGCACCACATGTAAGTCTACTTGCATATTGGCTAGCTGCAAGACACGGAATACCAATTGTAGGTAACGTTCAGCAGCACGTTTGTAGTATGGCTCGGACCATTCTTCCATCGCCATCATTTTATCTTTTAACTCCGTTGGGCGACCATGGCGGAAAGGATTGTAGTGAGTATCACCACTATAAGAAAAACCTTGGAACTCTCTGCCATATGCTTCGGACATCTCTTTCATCTCTTCTAAAAAGCTGATGTCCCCTTTTCCATCAACAATAATAACAGGTTTTCCCCTTCTGATAGCACTTTCTAAGATAACAGTCAGTGTATTCGTTTTCCCTGCTCCTGTCGCTCCACTGACGAATACGTGCATATTTACTTCTTTATCATACAGCGGTACAGGTTTTCCTTCATCATCCAAACCAAGTACTACACCATCATCAATCGTAGGTAGGCTGGTGAGTTTGCTCATGCTGTGAACAACAGGCTTTTCCTCTTTTGGTGGTTTTACAGGAATCGGTAACAACTCTGGGCGATATTTGATAAACCACAGGAATAGCCCTGTGATAAGCACACTTGTTGCAACCGAAACGGGAGTCATTTTCCATAGATCTGCTGGAAAAGCGCTCCAAAAATACTCACTTGCTTTGTCCAACTTATAACCAGCGATATATTGTCCACCTAAGTGCATAAGTCCTTTAAAATAAGTCATAAACAGACCAAATGGAATACATAAGGTGGTGAGGATTAGCCCACTCCATACAAACCATGATGGCTTCCAAGCTTGTCTGACTCCAATGATCGTCAGTATAAGACTGACCACAAATGGAATAAACAGAAAAACGATCAGTACGAGAGCTCCCAGAAATTCCATGGCGAGAACTCCACCTTGTTGCTTTCTTTGGTACTCTCTAAACTGCGTTAAATCCAAATCATCATTCCCAAACATGCTGTCACTCCTCTCTAGGAAGGGAAAGCCCCTGTCTTGGACAGAGGCTTTTTAAAACCAGGCCTTCATGATGCCTCGGATTAAAGCAAATATACCAATGATTAACCCAGCTAAAAGGGTAATCAACGATGTCTTATTCGATAAAATAGGATCTATCCAAAGTCTAAACCCTTTCCGAATTTCCAACCAAACCTCAGACAACCTTTCTCTAGACGGACGGTCGAAATTCTCCTCTTCTTGATCTAAATCTGAATTTTTTTGTTCATCATTCATTTAGGAGGCCTCCTTTTCCGTCTATTTTGGGGTAGGTGGTTTGATGGATTTCATACCATCACCAAGCAAGTTGGTTAGTTTCTCTAGTCTTTTAATTTGCTCCTCTATTGTTCCAGTGAAATCTCCGGATTTCATATTCAGCATTACTTCCACTTTTTGAATTATTTCCTTATTATCTAAACTTGATAACTCTGGATTAGATCGAGTTAAGCGACTAAAACCTTTGTAATCATCCATATTTTTTCCACTACGCAGGTGAGAAATGGCTCTTTCCATTTCATTTTTAAAACCAGATAACACCTTGCTGAGCTCATCTGTTGTGTTACTGCTGGAGAATGATCTTGCAAAATTCATTACCTCAGCAGTTTGCATCATATTTACTGCAATTGGATTACTTTTAGCATAATTTGCTTGGAGTTGAGCGATTGGAATCTTAATATCTCTTCTGCGATTTCTAGAATCTTTGAGCTCCACTTTCAGATTTTCTTTTAGACCCCTTGTAGTACCTTCCATGATTCTTTGAATATCACCTGAAAGTTGTTGACGAATGGAATCTGCAATCTCTTTTGTATTGATATTGATTCCACTGTTACCCCCTAATGAAGCTGTAATAGCGTTCTGTACGGAAGTTTGTACATAGTTCGGTAGAGCTCCACCGGCTTTACCTAAAGGTATTTGCTGCACTGGAACTTTGTAACTAGAATTAGCTGCCTTCATTCCAAGATTGTTTTCAAAACTTCTCACTATATTAGCATCTGTATTGCCAAATCGAGATTGACCAGCAAAATTCTTTGGCTGCACACGTTCTTTTAATGGTCGTTGGCGGTTTATTCGCTTGAATTCCCTTTGTTGCACGCGTGCTTCTGTCCATGAATCCAGTACTTGTTCTCCATATTGCTCCACATATTTTCCATATTCCTGCGTATTTTTTGGTGGAAGCTTTTTCGGAAGTTTTCGTGCCACGCGCTTCGGATTATTGTAGTATTTTTCAAGTTTTTGCACTTGATCTGCCTGATCTGCATGCTTATTCATATATTGTATTCGATCAGCATGTTTGGATAGATCCAAGCCATCTATTTGTCTTGCATCCTTTATAAGCTGTTTGTCACCACGAGTCAGACGATCATCCACCAGGGTTCGTATACCACGCCAACCAGCCTTATTGAGTGGTTTATTTATCTTTTCGATTCCTTTGTTCACTAGCCCTTTGGCTCTATCAACTACTTTACCAGATGTTTCTTTCACTTTACCTTTCAGTAAAGCGTCATCGACCCAGTTGGCACCTTTTCCAGCCAATTTACCAGAACCTTTCACCACGGCCAATGCACCTTTACCTGCTGCCCCAGTTACGGTTTTACGAACGCCGGACATGACATTTCCAACTTTGGAAACAGCCCCTAGGCCTGCTGATTTAAACACATTACCCATGCCACCTTGTTGTAAGGCAAGACCGGCTCCAACTAATGCACCTGTACCAGTAACTGCACCTGCGGCCATAACAGCTGCACCGGCAACTTTGTTCCCCATTTCTTCCCCATCTTTGGTAGCACCTTCTAAGCTCTTACCACCGCCGAGTGGGATAGCAGTCATGGTTTGGCGAAGTTCTTTCATAGCGTGGTTAAGTCCTAGGAACAGAAGGAAGGCGATTAACCAGACACTCAGCATCCCAATGTTATCTTCTTCCATATGTGTTGCTAGTTTTATGACAAGATTGAGATATACTACTAATTGTAGTGTATACCACAATCTCATCCCTTCAGCTTGGATGACCCTCCACATGTGTTGCAGAGCTAACTCTAGACCCCATTCCGGCCAGAGAGACAACAAGAAGTAAATCGCTGTTAGCAATCCTCGTCCAAGTGCTATTAATTGCCACATGATGACATAAAAAGCCATCATCACAAAACAGAGGAGGCAGGCTAGGCTAGCAAAGAAAGTAAGGGCAGCAAAGGAAAGTCTTGTTCCAACCTTTTCCTTGGTAAACCATGCATATTTTTCTTTTGAAGCATCATCTTTCTCTGCTTTAAAGAATTCGATTACCTTATCTTGACGCTTTCCATATGAATCCTGACTAACCACTGACTCCCAAAATCTCATATCTTGCCCATCGATTGTTTTTTGCGAGAGAGGAACAGAACCAAAATTGACCATTTTGTAAGGAATGACGATCGCAAAGTTAAACAGGTCGTCCTTCATTAGATCAACAGCTTCACTACCTTCATTTTGGTTTGCTGTAGGGTCATCTTCTTGATCCTCACTTAGACCACTCATGATTAATGCAGATACATCTGTGAAAGTTGTACTCAATGATTGTATAAAATTTGGTAGATTACTCAGTATCGTACCTGACAGTGCAATAATGAGCAGAGAGTTAATGAAGGTTGACCATAGACGTGTTGTTTTATTGGTGATCCAGTAATAAACCATCCATGCCACTGCTACAGACCACATTAAATATTTAAATGGTTCCCATAATGTGTTTTGTATGCCCTGTAAGGTTTCAGAATAGGCAGTAAACATGTAGTCTAAAACTTGCATGGTGAATCCCCAGCTAACAACCGTAATCAACCATTTGGCAATTACTAAGTACAACCACCAGATACCATCTGTGATAAGAAAGAAGGCTTTAAATGCAAGGTTTGCTGCATCAGTTGCCGCATTTCCAGCCTTACAGCCTACTTCCCAAAAGCTACAATCTTCCTTACCTGAATCTCCACCCAGATCCTCTGGATTATCGATATATACTAGTTCATAGTTTCCCACTGGATATCTATTAAATAGTCTATTACTTTGTTTATCTGTCTTTTCTTCTGGATATAACCCAGTATTTAGATCTCCCTCTGTTATATCAGATGATCCTCCCCCTCCACCATCTGCATTCTCAGCGAAGGTAGGGTTCGCCATGGCGACAGTGAAAAAGAGTACTGCCAAAAAGGCAATGATGACTGATCGAAACTTCTTCATTCCATTCACTCCCCTCCTAGACTCCTCCTTCGGAGACTATCTTCGATGCTTCGCTAGCTTCTGGTTTTGTATTAAACAGCTCCACTAGTTCTTCTTCAGGAGTGAGGAATTGAATAAAACCAGATCGACCTTCTAAGTCTTTCATATAGCCATATCCCGACATCGCTTTGCTTCGTCTGGCTTGAAGGATATTACGCAGCCCTTCATCGCTAGTGTCTAGGTTTAAGGCTTCGATAGCCAGAGTGGTTTCTGTCTCATCACTTGTACCTAAACATACGTAGACACTTACGTTATTCAAAATTTCGGTATCGATATCAGATGGGTTCTGGGTTGCAAACCAGATACCGGCATTAGCAGAACGACCAGCACGCTCTAGACGGTTTGCAAGTTGTTTTCCTTGGTCTGTACGAAGCCAAATCCAAGCCTCATCAAGAGCCGCTACACGGAATCCGCCTGTTCCCCTCAATACAAACTGCTCCGCTAAGATCGCGGTCATGGACATTACTGCAACAGATGCTTCTTGCCTTAATCCATTTGGTTTTTGCTTCTCAGCCGGGAGTTCCAATCCTTCTAATTGAAGTAAGATAATACCAGTGTCAGGAACCTTTACTCCGTCCCCTTCTCCAAAGACCAATTTTCCAAGCGGCAGGCGAGCAATACGCATCAAATACTCTGCTAAGTCTCGTCCCATATCATCTTTATGCAACTCTGCCACCATCTTAGCCATACTCGGGCTGCCAGTCTTTAAGGCTCGTTCAGCCGCGGATAATAACATGTTTTTATCTCCGCGGGTCAAGTTCCCTTCAAACTGAGAAATAACAGAAACCGCAATTTCACTTGCAAACTCAGGGTCGTGACCAAGTAACTGAAACGGATCAAGTGCACCAGGATTTTGTCGGCCATCTAATTTTAAAACGTGTACTCGATCTTCAAGACCAGGTAATCGTCCTACCCAATGACTTCGCTCTCCTTTTGGGTCAACAACAAAGATTCTTGCATCCCAAAATAGCGCTGTCTTATGGATTAAGTTATTTAAGGTGTGCGACTTACCAGAACCAAGTGTACCAGTGATTACCATAGATGCATTTTGGTTAATCTGTGGGCCACGCTCTGGATTGATCTTCACAACCGAACCGCGACGCGTCAGACCAACAGGCACACCATTTGGATCTCCTAAAATTTCCGACGCACCAGGCATTACAATCGAAGCTGCAACTTCTGGAAGCATTTTCTTCACATATCCACGGGCGGGATACTGATCAGATGGTAACCAAGCACTAAATAAATTTCGTTGTTCTCCTGTCGGTCTTGCTGCTACAAATCCTTTTCGGTCGAAGAAATTGATAACCTGTTCCGTACGGCTGTTCACTTCTTCTTGGTCTTCACCATCTACCACAAAAATCATTCGGCTATCCAAAATAGGGGGACGATTTTTCTTCAACTCAAACTCAAGGCCTTCTGCCAATTGTTCTTGTTGTTGGAGATCAAGAGGTATTTGGTCTACCATACCAATATGGGAAGTAGCATCTTTAATATCTTTTCGTTTTCTAGTGACCAGACCAGTTGCTTGTTTGTTCGCGATCATTTTCCAACGGAAGGAAGCTTCAACCGGAAAATCAAATTCACTAGACAGCTGGTGGAATATTTCCGTTCCAGGCGTATAAATTTCATCTGGAAATGATCCAACGGAAATAAAACTTACAAAACGCTCGTCCTCTTCTTGATCACAAAGTACATATCGGTATCCATAAGCACGTCTACCTTCTGCAAGCCATGCATAATCTTGAGGTCCTTTTGGCCAAACACTGCGTAATGTTTGTGGCAGTGGCTTTAATGGCATTCCTCTATAAAAGTGATGCCGGTAAAAATCCGCTATCTCGTGTTCCACAAGAGGATCTAAGCGACTAAGAGAACCTGCTCTTTCTTCAAATGCCCGCTTAGACCAAGCAAAATCATAAGATTTGTTAAATGCTTCTTCCTTTTCTTCTTTGAAAACTCTCTTTCTTAGTCCAAGGAGGGATTCCAGTGTACGCATTGGAATCCCGAATGTTTGCGTAATCCATTTGTAATTTTGTGGTATTGGTAAAGGAAGCTCAAAAGCAATAATAAAATCATAATCGGGTAAGGTACCTTGTTCAATCAAGTGTAACCAACGATCCATCGAGTCTTTTGCCTTTTCTCTGCGTTCTTTTGGAACGGTTTTCACCAAGCGGTCTAAGTAATCAAGCCAGTTAAAACGGCGGCGAACCATCCAAATTTGGGCAACTAAACCCGGCTCTTGAATCTGACGGAAAAATTGTGTTGCATTCATCCATTCATTCTTTTTTCCATCAACTGACAAAGGAGAATATGAAAAGGGGACAACCCGATAAAAAGCCCAAGGTCGTCCATCTATAAAGGCAACATTTTTTTCAATCTGTGTCGGTATCGGTAGCATAATGTTTTATCCCTCCAACCATCTTGGTCAGATGGTATGTTGCTTCTTCCGTAATATCAGGAATCGGAACACCTCTTGACCAAAGTTTGTGCGACAACATATGTGTAAGAGAACTCCAAAAATATTGGTATGGAGGTCGCCCCTCCAAGTCCACGCGCGAAAGTAGCCAAGCAGCACCAAAAGGTATAATCGCAAAACGAAAAACCGGTGGGATAACACTCATAAAGGCAAATTTATTGGACAAAAAGATGAAGATAGCTTCTAATATAACAACAATTAGTAACTCCGATAAACTAACTGGAATGGGGAGACGAAAGCGTTCGATATGGTAAAAAACTTTCTTCAGTCCCCATACCGCATCAAATGTGACAATCCGCTCGGGTCTCATCTATATGTCCCCCTCAGCTAAAGATATTTTGGATAGCTGTTGATAACTGTTTCAATAAGCCTCCACTTGGGTCGGATGTAAAGAGATATAAAATACCAGCTACTACAATCCCACCAAACAGTGCCATCAAACGACCATTCATCCATGCTTGTAAACCCAAAATAACCAATGCAGCAAGAATAACAAACCCGGCCTGTTGCAATACCCATTCAGAAGCCTTTTGGAATAGATTCTCATCTACAGCTAAATAGATCGGTATATGATGTAAAATCGATAACAACATGATGATTCCTCCTTATATCTAGTCAATGGAAACAATGTTCCATGAACCATTTTTTTGTTCCAATGTCATATAGTAATCCAAGAGCATTTTGACATTATTTGAATCTTTAATCATGATAACAACTTTAACTTTTAATGGGTTTTCGCTGAGAGGTGTAATAGTTTGCACTTTTTCATAAGTAGCCCCTAACTCCTCTAGCCAGTTGGTAGTTGGAATTGCTTTTCTATCTACCATATAACGTGAAATAGCCTCTGAGTTGCCACCTAGCCAATCTTGGAAGAAACTATCCAATACTTTTTTAATTGCTTCTTCTTCGTTTGTAATATCAATACTTGGGATTTCATCTGGTTTGTCTGATCCTTGTGGTTCCGCTACTAGAGCAGGAAGTGAGGAAACTTGCCATGTGCTTCCCGATTTTACTACAGGTATAGAAAGAAACAATGTCTTATCTTCAGAAGTGAGCATTCTAGCAACGATTTTAGCCTTCCCAGCTTTTTGATCTGTCCAAGTAGCCTCCCAGACTTCCACTTCTTTTGCACTTACTCCTTTAAAATCTGAGGTATTTTGTGTATTTGAGTTAGGAGTTGTTGTGTTCGTTGCTGATTGATTTGGACCCACTGCGTTATCAATGCTCAAATCGCTGACACTGTTGATATAATCTAACATACTCACTGTCATTAAAGGCTCTAATCGGTTAATCCTGTCTTCGTCCTTTTGACCCGTGCCAACAGTATACCAATTTTCTAAAAATAATTTCGCAACACTTTTTGCCGTTACTGGCACTTCATTTGATGTAACCGTCTGTTTTGGAACTACAGGAGCATCTGCTCCTGTTACTTGTTTCACAACATCCAGTACATTACGTATTAAAAAGATTACCAGTACAATGTAGACTAAAATTCTACCAGTTGATTTTAACCGTTCAAGTAGTGTTGGGTTCAAGGTAATCTCCTCCCACCTTAACCAATATCCAATAATGAATCATAAGGTCTTTACAATATTTTATAACATCAAATAAGAGTTGACTATATGATTCAAAAAAAGAAGTAAGTTATATGGATTGATAATTGTGGAAATATAGGGTAATTGCCAAAACAACATATTATTTCTCTTTAATTAAGGATATTAAATTTTTAAGTAATTCACTTGAAACAAACTTTTCTCTACCCTTCACATGAAATCCACACTTATCCCAGATAACTCCCCATCCTATGACGATTGAATACCTCGAAACAAATGGTTAATTATGGCAAATTCCTTTTTATTTTGTGTAGTATCATTGTTTGTAGTATAAGGGAATTCATAAGTCTTTGTCTATCTAAAAGAAAAAACCAATGTTTAGATTTTTTAAATCAAAAATCAAAAAAGGAACTTTTAGATTAAGTTTGTCTAATTTGTTAAATTTATGAAATCGCTTACACAACCCATGCAATGTCTAATTGGTATTCTCCTAATATAACATCACCTTGTTCTAACTGGAATTGACATATGATTTTCCTCATTGGGTTAAATTGATAAAAATGGGTTAAAACCCGCATTTCAACTGTCCCCATAGGCATTTTCATGTTGCACAAGGTCGTATCATTTGGTTGGTATTCTTGTTGATAGGATATAGGTCCTCTGCGCGATATGATCATGTGATTTTTAAAAGCAAATATTTTTACATCAGATCGCTCTACACCATCTTCCTCTTGATAAGAAATCAAGGTATGATCTTCCAACTGCAACATATCAGCTTGTACTTGTTGTTCCACAACCTCGGCTTCTTCACTACCTGATGTGTGGATCGTTGATTTGATATACAAAGGAATTTGCATTCCCTTAACACCTCCTAGATATTTCGCTTCCTTTTATAGAAGAAAAATAGGGCTTGTCGGAAGCCCTATTTAATAAAACCTAGTAACATTTCACGGATAATCTTAGCAGCAGTAATAGGTGTTTTTTCAGTGGGATCATATGCTGGTGCAATTTCTACCAAATCAGCTCCCACGACTTCGACATCAGATTTTGCTATAGCATGAATAGAACTCAGTAATTCACGTGTCGTGATACCCCCAGGTTCTGGAGTACCTGTCCCTGGTGCATGCGCTGGATCTAATACATCAATATCAATAGTTATATAGACAGGTCTACCTGCGAGTGTTGGTAATACTTGTTGCAAAGGGTCCAAAACGTCGAATGGAAAGAAGTGGATACCAGCGGTTTTGGTATATGCTACTTCCTCTTTGGTCATAGAACGAATACCAAACTGATATACATTTTCTCCACCGATTAGTTGTGAGATTTTATATAGAGGTGTCGCATGAGAATATATCTCGCCTTCATAATCCGTCCGTAAGTCAGCATGACCATCAAAATGAAGGACAGCCAAATCAGGATATTTTTTTGCTACTTGTTCGACCACCGGCCAAGTAACAAGGTGCTCCCCACCCATACCGATCGGGACCTTCTCGAGAGCGAGGATTTGACTTACAAAATCACCAATCTGCTGAATACTCTTTTCCGGATTTCCAAATGCAAGCGGGATATCTCCAGCATCGTAGTACTTTATTTCTGTCAACTCACGTTCTAGATAATGGCTGTATTCTTCATGTACTAAAGAAGACTCTCGAATTCTAGCAGGACCAAAACGTGCCCCAGGACGGAAACTTACAGTCCAATCCATTGGCATTCCATATAAAACCGCTGCCGATTCCTCTAAGTTATTCGAGGCTCCAATAAAGACGTTTCCTGCATATGTTTCATCAAACCTCATGCACATTTACTCCTTATTTTCTGTCAGCTCTTGTACGAAAACAGGTAATTGGAAAAGCGCTTTATGCATTCCTGGATGATAGTATTTGGTATCTATTTGTTCCATTATTGCTTCCTCTACTTCTAATGGATCATACTGTTTGGAGCCTAAGGTGAAACTCCATAAACCACTTGGATAGGTAGGAATACTGGCAGTATATAAGCGTGTAATCGAAAAAGTACTGGAAATATCCGCGAATACTTGCCGGATAAGATCTTGATTAAACCAAGGAGATTCTGTTTGTGCAACCATGATCCCATCTGATTTTAATGCTTCATATACCTTTTGATAGAAAGGTTTTTGAAAAAGTCCAACGGCTGGACCAACAGGTTCGGTTGAATCAATCAACACTACATCATAAGTATCTGGATTTTCCTCAATATGACGAATACCATCTACTACTTGAATATCTACCTTGGGATCAGATAAACCAGCTGCAATAGCAGGAAAATATTCTTTTGAAGCCTCGATAACTCTCCCATCTATCTCTGCCAACACGACACGTTCTACAGATGGGTGCTTTAACACTTCGCGTACCACGCCGCCATCCCCACCACCAACAATCAATACTTGTTTTGGATTGGGATGTGTATGTAGAGCAACATGGGAAATCATCTCATGATAAACAAATTCATCTTTATCAGTGGTCATCACCATTCCATCTAATACAAGTAAATTTCCAAATTGATGCGTTTCCACGACATCCAGAGTTTGAAATGGCGTCACTTCCGAATGCAATGTACGTTTTATCTTCGTTGTAATTCCATGATTTTTTGTCTGTTTCTCTGTATACCAGAGTTCCATATCCATCATTCATTCTCCCTTCGAAACTAAGGCTTCCTATCCTTATCCTAACCAATATGGAAAAAACTTGCCATTTTTCGGATAGTTTGAGCTTACAGCTTCGCCTATATCATTCGTTAAAATTTTTTATACCCTTCTCACTACCAAAAGATGAATGAAAACCCTCTTTTTCCCACAAACTATGCTTGTTGTTTTATGAGAATGGTTTGTGAAAAGAGGCTAACAGCATGAAGAGTGATTCATACTCCATCGACAATTTGAGTTGGTGGAGACGTCTAAGGCAAATCAAATATTTGTTTCGTCTAATTCTCGTTTTTGGAGTATTTTGCTCTGCGTTTTTACTTGTGCTTGTCCTTTATCTGAAATCCAAACCACTGCCACCTCCAGATATAGGAGCTTCCAGTATGATTTATGATGATCAGGATAAGCTGATGGATCGGATAGATAATGGCGAATTACGAGAACCTGTCCATTTGAGTAAAATACCCACCGCCCTGATCCAAGCAACATTGGCAGTGGAAGACAAAAATTTTTATCATCACTTTGGCTTCTCTATCAAGGGAATCCTTCGTGCCTCATTGGCAAATCTAAAAGCAGGACGCGTTACACAAGGAGCAAGTACTATTACACAACAATTAGCAAGAAATCTCTACCTCACCCATGATCGCACATGGAGCAGAAAAATAAAAGAAGCATTACTCACCGTACAACTAGAACTGCATTACAGCAAAGCCGAAATACTGGAGATGTATCTAAATAAAATTTATTACGGCAATGGTGCTTATGGTATAAATAGAGCTGCTCAAGTGTACTTTCATCAACCTGTTGAAAAATTATCACTCGCCCAATGTGCTTTTTTAGTAGGAATACCTAGAGGGCCAGCATACTATTCTCCATATGAACATTTTCACCGGGCCAAAGAAAGACAACAAATTATTCTTCGTTTAATGGCTGAAAATCATATGATCACTAAGCAATCCGCAAAGCAAGCCATACAAGCCAAACTAGCAATCGTCAGCCCAACCAAACTAGAGAGCCAGAAAGGTAATTACTTCAGGGACTATGTTATTCGTACAGCAGTAAATCAATATGGATTAGATGAGAGTTGGGTGCGCAGTGGAGGCTTAAAGATATATACAACACTCAATCAAGAGATGCAGAAAGATGCAGAAAAAGCAGTAAGCACCTCTTTGAAAAATCATCCTGATCTACAAAGCTCTCTTTTATCCGTTGATCCAAAGACTGGTCATATCAAGGCAATGGTCGGCGGAAGAAAGTATCAATCCTCTCCCTACAATCGAGTATTCGCGCAACGACAACCGGGATCTTCCTTTAAACCAATCTTGTACTTGAGTGCCCTAGAGCATGGGTTTACGCCGATTACTAAGATAATGAGTCAACCAACTACGTTTACATATGGAAATAATGTATATCAACCAAAAAACTATCAACAAAACTATGCCAATCGCCCTATCACATTACGAGAAGCAATTGCCAAGTCTGATAATATATATGCAGTGACAACTCAATTCCAAATTGGAATGGATAAAGAATTAGAAATGGCAAAACGACTTGGAATCACAAGTGACTTATCAGCAACTCCATCTCTGGCACTAGGCAGTTATCCTGTCACACCATTTGAAATGACGGGTGCATATACTGCTTTTGCAGCAAACGGAAAGAGACAAGCCCTCTTTGGTATACGAAAAATTGTTACCTCAGATGGAGTAACCATCGTTTCCAATGAACCAAAGTCAACACCTGTCACCACACCAGCCAATGCTTTTTTGTTAACAAATTTATTATCAAGCGTTTTTCAATCTGGTGGTACAGGGCATCGTGTCAAGCAAATGTTTTCTGGGGCAATTGCAGGGAAAACGGGCACGACAAATCGAGATGGATGGTTAATAGGTTACAATCCAAACTTATTAACAACCGTATGGGTAGGATATGATAAAGGACGTGCTCTTCCACATGATGAAGCTAAACTATCACAGTACATATGGGGTAGATATATGCGTAACGTATCCTCTTATCATCCACTTGGAATGTTCAGTATACCCGCAGGAGTAAAAGCTGTTTATATTGATGAACAATCTGGTTATGTTGCGAATGAAAATTGTCCTCAAAAGACGATGGAGTATTTTGTTGATGGGACTGAACCTACTATTCCTTGTCCATCACAAAATCCAATCGATCAGCCATCACCCTCTCCATCCATTGTGAAACAAATAGCAAGATGGTTAGGCTTTTAGCAAAAAATATTGGGATATACAGAAATTTTTATCCATCAAAAAAGGCGGATGTCCACCCATTGGGTTGAAGGTCCGCCTCTTTTGTGTCCTAGTAAGGTTCCAAACATTGTAATCCTATCATATTCACATTAACTTACAATAGATTCTGTCAGTTGTTCATTATTTTGTCACTTTTAGAAATAGCTGATCTATCTTCTTGTGTTATTTACTCGCTTCTAATAATTGCTTTAGTTCGTCTGAACTATTTTCCCACATCGCTACATCATGTTTCATCAAGAAACTTTTTAGTTGTTCGCGTTCTTGTGGTTCCATATCATCAAGGCGAATCTTCCGTTTTAAAGCATCATCCATACGGTTTACATGGAGAGCGAGATTTTTCCAGCCGCGTCGTGTTTCTTTATTCACTACCATCGGACAAGCAGCTACACCAGCGTAATAAGGACCTTGTTCATTTCGATCTACCGCAATCCATACGACCCAGTATAAATCTCCCTCGACTTCATCTCGATTGGCAGTAAACTTTACACCGCGCTCCAGTGCGCTCTTTGCATGTATCAGACCAAGATCTATTTTGGCTTGCTCCTTGTTCACCCACAATGCAGAGAGATTACTTAGATTGAGTACACCTGTATGATACGCACCATGTGTAGTAGACTTACCTGTTACAATCTGAAATTGGGGTTTTTGTGTTTTTCCATCCATCTGACTTTCCTCCTAATGCCTTAGCTACTAATCTCTAGATTAGCCTCTAAATCGGTTTCCATACAAGAGGAATCTTCTAACACACGAGGAATATGAATATGGAAAGTAGTACCTCTGCCTGGCAAACTGGTCATATGAATCTGCCCACCATGATCCATAATGATCCGATGGCATATGGACAATCCCATTCCCGTTCCCTCATCTTTCGTTGTAAAAAATGGATCGAAGATTCGGTTCATATTCTCGGGTTTAATTCCTTCCCCACTGTCATGAATATGAATACAAATTCTATCCCGCATCTCTTTCCAACTGAGCTCCACTCTACCTTTTACGACAAGAGCATCCAATCCGTTTTGAATCAAATTAATCAAAACTTGTTTTAGTTGTTCGCTATCTGCTTCCATGTTTACAGGGGTTTTAGGGGGAACACAAGTAAGTTCATGTCCCATCAAAATAGCTTTTGGCTCCATGAGACTAAATACATCATTCATCAACTGATCCAATGTAAAAGTAGAATGCTTTGTTGGTCTTATTTCACTTAAATTGAGAAATTGTTTTAATAAGTCATTTATTCGATCGATCTCTGGAAGGATAATGGACTCCCATTTTCTCACTTCTTTTGATTCTTTTGCAGAGATTTGTACAAACCCTCTAATGGAAGTAAGTGGATTGCGTATTTCGTGGGCAAGACCTGCAGCTAACTGACCAACTGCGGATAGCTTTTCTAAATGGCGTCTTTTTTCCTCTTCGTTGTGTCGAACTCGTCTTTGCTCGATTGCAAGTCTTTCTTCTGCTCTGCGGATTAATTCATCTGAGTTTTTTGCATCTTCTGGGTAAGTAGCCGTACCAATACAATAACGGAGATATGGCAGCTGATTGCGAAGTTCTTCCATTACAATATCAATTGATTGTAAAACATTCCGTAAATCCTTATTATCTGCAAGCAACCCAATGGCAAATTGATCACCATCATAACGGGCTAAGTGAACATACGGAGGCAAATACTTCTTCAGCAAAGATCCTAAACGTATGAGTAATTGATCACCAAACTCAATACCTTCACGCATATTGACACGCTTAAAATCAGTAAGATCAATACTAATAACATGATAAGCTTCATGATTACAGCATTTTTCCAAGCCTCGATGAACCTGCTCTTGAAAACCACCTAAATTATAGAGTCCTGTCAAATAATCTCGGCGATAAGTCTCTTCAATCTCATCGTTATAGTCCCAAAGACGATGTTGTGCTTCTTTTAGTTTATTAACCAAATGAAGATTTTTGCCTCGAATCATTTTTAATTCAACAAAAGATTGGCGTACTCTACTACCAATCCAACTGACTAACACAAACGTAATAAACTTGGAAGCCATATCATAATTTTGGCTCGAGTACCAAGAAGTTGACATTTTCAGTCCCAAATAGACACCTGCAAACATTAATGTCATAATACTGATGCGTTCGCGGTCTGAGCGAACCAATACAATTCCAAATACGATCAGATAAATGGGGAAAATAGATAACTTCATAGACATCGTATCGATCAGTGCCACCATAAAGACTACACAAAACATATACGAGTATCTAGGCATTTTTGCTATTACTTGATTACTCATTAACAACAAAAAAGCTAATAAGATGATGGCCGAAGCTAAAATAAAACTATATAAAAGAGGATGGCTAATAAATAACGGATCAAAGATGTGATAGAGGTAACGAGTATAAAAACGTTGGCAATCTTCGCGCAAGTGCGATCCTCCTATTCTCTCTATACCATCTGCATTGTCAAACACATACAATTGGTGTATTTTTTACCCATAACTAGTCTTTCAACTTGTTTCCACTTTTTCTTCTAAGAATCCTCCTATTAATGGTTTTTTCGACAAAACCTATCAAAATTCGATATATTACAAAATTATAACAAAAAAATGAATAGTTCATTGCTGTTTCCACACTCTATAGAAGGATAATTTGTAAACAATTGCTGTTATCTTTTTAGGACAAAAAAAATACTTTTCCTCAAAATGGGAAAAGCACGTAAGCTGTACATATTTCCTTAACCCATGTAATTTACTAGATGTGTGAAACCTTTTTCATCACGAACCTCTTTTTTTTCGGCTTCTGGTTGGTTCGCTACTTTCTCCCACATTGGGTACGCTTCTTCTACTGCAATTTGATCTCTTTTTAGCAATGTCAATTTTTGTGCGTCATCACCAAATGCATACATTGCTTGCGGTTCATTTACATATGCTGCTTGTCCGACATGACGAGGAACAAATAGTTGTTGATCTTGTAACAATGTGTGAACCACTGTTTCCTTCAGAATATTTTTGATTTCCTCACTACGGTAACCGCTTTCTAGATTTTTAATCCATTGATAAACAGGACCATCGTCAGGTGTAAACGTAACATTCCGTTGTGTAGGTACATAATCACTTTTTGTTTGAATTTGCTCTTTTAGCATGCGTGGATCACAAATGGATTGTAATGGAAAATAGTTATTACGAAGGTACGATTGAATACAATATTTTACCAACATTGGAAATTGACCTTTTGGAAGGATTTCGTACCAATAACGAACGAGACGATCCTTTTTCCCTAGATATACCCCAACTGTAATAGATGACATTTGCAAACACCCTTTATCCAAAATTTTGTTCTTAATCTAATTTAACAAACTTAAATGCTAAACAATTAAATTTGTTAAATTACTTTGAATTAATAATTATGGTAGCAGTATCCAATAGTCTCCGTCAACAGAATACTTTGTCGAATAAGCTCGTATATGCTCGGAAACGAAAAAAACATGCTATTCGCATGTTAATTTTCTGTTACAACAGCAAAGATTAGGGATTTTAACACCCATAAATGGTAATTTTCAACCAATTATACAATCATCCTTCGGTTTTTTCTTATTTTGTAATACATTTGCAAATTATTTAGTTTACGGAACATTCCATACGTAGGTCTAGTGTTCACTTCAAAAATCCAAATTTTGCCGTTATTATCCATCCCTGCATCTATCCCTAATTCCCTCAATCCCTTAAACTTTTTGGACAGAACATTTGCTACTCGGTATGCCAGCTTCTTCAGCTCTTTCATCTTCTGAGGAGTTTCAGATAGTCCACAAACTTGGCGTACTGCATCACTGGCTTTATAAGGTTGACCGCCTTTACAATAGTTGGTCACTATTTTTCCTGGTGCTGCTATTTTAGCTGCGATGCCAGTTAACTCCCATTCCTTTGTTGTTCGTTGTAGCATCAAACGTATATCGAAAGGGCGATCTTTCACTTTCGCAAGTGGTATTCCTTGTTGAATAAGGTATAGTTTGTCTGGGTTCAAAGAAGATTGAAGAAGTTTATTTAACTCGTTTATTGGTATGATTTTATGATGTTTTAAGCTTTTACACTCTACAAGTCCACCTGTCAGGTTTTGTATACGTATAATTCCTACTCCACCGCCACCCTTATCTGGTTTAATAAAAACCGTCCCATATGTTTTTAGCATAGTATGCAAAACATCTTCTCGATACCAAACCGTCTTAGGAATGTATGGTTTTATCTGTGTATCACGTTTTAAAATGATGGTTTTTAACCCTTTGCTGGCGATTTGTTGGAATCTTTTCGTTTTCGTGATCATACACTCTCCTCCTCTAAAGAACATACTATTCGTGAAATACATAGGTAGCTAGCCCATTTTCATTAAGGTATAGGGACAAACATTTCTCATATCACATAAGTTGTTTTCTGCCTTCCAACTATGCGAAAATAGCTTTATCTGTGGAAACGGGAGTTGGGTATTTTGAATGCAAAGATTTTAGTAGTCGAAGATGAGAAACCGATCGCGGATATCATAAAATTCAACCTTGAAAAAGAGGGGTATCAAGTAGAGTGTGTTCATGATGGGGATGAAGCTATTCAGTCTGCTCTAGCAAATCCTCCTGATTTAATGCTACTTGATTTGATGCTCCCAGGTTCAGACGGCATCGAAGTATGCCGTAGAGTTAGACAAGTGTCTGAGCTTCCTATTATTATGCTCACTGCAAAAGATTCGGAAGTTGATAAAGTAATCGGGCTCGAAATGGGAGCAGATGATTATGTAACCAAACCATTTAGCAACCGAGAGCTACTTGCCCGCGTCAAAGCAAACTTGAGGAGAAGCAAGCAATCAAATGAGAAAACAGTTGCACAAGCTCCAGAAAAACATATTTTGTCTATTGGTGAATTAGCAATTGATGGTGCTAGTTTTGTTGTCAAAAAACGTGATAAAACCATTGATCTTACACATCGTGAATTTGAGTTACTCCTCTATTTGTCTAAACATCTAAATCAAGTGTTAACAAGAGAGCATTTGCTACAATCCGTTTGGGGTTATGATTATTTTGGAGATGTCCGTACAGTGGATGTGACCATTCGTAGATTGCGAGAGAAGATTGAGGATGATCCTGGAGCACCAGCTTACATCATAACAAGACGTGGAATCGGTTATACGATGCGAAATCCACAGTCGGAGCATTAGAAAAGCATGCCTCAGGTATTTAAAAACCTACAATGGAAACTAGTTGTCATTTTCTCTTTACTCATCCTTATATCTGTGCAATTAATCGGGGTTACATTTATTAATTTCCTACAGAATTTTTATACCGATGATTTTATTGCAAGCTTGCGATCACAGGCAAATTTACTATCTTCTCCAATGGCTCAAGCATTAGAAGAAAATAAATCGGAAAATGAAACAAAAAAGAATTTAGACAATCTTTTAAAACAATTGCTCTATCTCAATACCAAAAATGGAACGACTACTACGGTCGAGATAGAGATATTAGATGAATTGGGATATGTTTTAAGTTCCAGCACAGAAAAATCAAAAAATGTAGGAAAGAAAAATCTACGAGCACAAAATGCAACGGGGAAATTAGATTCGACTTTTATCCGTCGTGATCGTGCAACTGGAAAAGATTATCAAATATATGTGAAACAGTTGGAAAATGCAAATCATCAACGTGTAGGTACGATATATATAGAAGCTTCCCTTGATCCAATCTATACAAAAATACGTGAGATCGGAAAGCTTCTTATTAAATCTTCATCCGTAACATTGGTTGCAACTGCTATCTTAATCATCCTTTTATCACGAACCATCACTTCGCCGTTAAAAGAAATTACGAAACAAGCAACAGCGATGGCCGCAGGCGACTTTAATCAGCAGGTAGCAGTAAAAAGCGATGATGAAATTGGGAGGTTAGCCCGTTCATTCAACTATTTAGCCGCTCATTTAAGACGTGCTCTCTCTCAAAATGAAGAAGAACGAGAGAAACTCGAAACTGTCCTCGCTAATATGAGCGATGGAGTTCTTGCTACTGATCACAAAGGCAATATTATTGTGAAAAACAAATGGGTTGAAAAAATGCTTGGCTATAATATCTCCCTTGGTGATCGGTTAAAAGATGTATTGCCAATGGAAGAAAATGTTACTTTTCCTTTTGAACATGTGCACGAAGAATATATCGAGCTTCATCCCAATAACCCAAATGCATTTATGATGATCAAAGCTACTTTTACTCCCATTAAACGAGGTGAAAAAGAACTAGTTGGTTTAATTGCAGTACTAAGCGATGTCACAGAAGAAGAAAAACTTGATCGACAACGAAAAGATTTTGTTGCAAATGTGTCCCATGAATTGCGCACACCACTAACAACCATCAAAAGTTACTTAGAAGCACTTAAAGATGGGGCCATCAACGAACCTGACATCGCAACACATTTTTTAAATGTAGCGGACACAGAGGCAGAGCGCATGGCTCGCTTAATCAGTGATCTGCTGCAATTATCTCGACTAGATGCGAGAGAATCTTATTTTGAAAAACAACCTATTTCATTAGAACATTTACTAAAACCCGTTTATGAGCGTTTCTCTATGACCTGTAAACAAAAGGAAATAGTGTTAACACTTTCGATAGAAGAGGACCTGCCTATTGTTGTGGTAGATAGAGATAAATTAGATCAAGTTCTTGATAATGTAATATCCAATGCTGTGAAATATACACCTGAAGCTGGCTCTATCAAGATAAAAGCAGAGCAACATGGTGAAAAGCATGTACAAGTCTCCATCGAAGACACAGGGCTTGGAATTCCCAAACAAGACTTAGGTCGCTTATTTGAGAGATTTTATCGGGTAGATAAAGCGAGATCTAGAACCCTTGGAGGAACTGGATTGGGTCTCTCTATTGCCCAGGAAATAATCCACTCTCACGGTGGCGATATTTGGATTGATAGCGAATATACAAAGGGGACAACTGTCTTCTTTACTCTACCTGTAAGGAGTGAGGCTAGTGGAATGGATTAATCGACTAAAAACCATTAGTCTAGCTATACTAGTCATTTCTAGTGTCGTCTTAACTGCTGTCTTGTGGTACAGTACACCTTCCTATGATGAGCAAAATGTCGATTATATTCCACCCGCTTATGTAGCGAAGGATAATTATGTACCTAAAAATCTGCATCAACTAACTGCACCACCATATCTTATATCACATACAAATGGACAACACCAATTGATCACCCAGCAACAAAGCCCTCTGTTCTCACTACTAATTCGGGATGTATATGGTATAAAAATGGATGACTTTGAGTTGAAAACTCCTACTACAGATGATTGGAACCTATTATTTTTACAATCCGATGGGTTAGAGCTATCTTATCTGCAAGATATGCCAGTGGATCAACTGGATGTTTTCTTTTACCATTACCTAAAAAATGAGTCTCTCTTTCAAAACCTATCTTCCATCAGTAGGGTTTGGATCTTCGAACATCCAACAAGTAAAAAAACAACGATATGGTTTATTTCGGATCAAGATGGCAAAGTAATTCAAGCGAATGCAAGTTTCATAGGAAGCGATTGGTTAACAAATCTTGATACACTAAAACGAACACCGAACCTGATAAAAGTAGAAGCTGTTCCAACCAATAATAAAAATCCTTGGGATAAAATGAATCAAAACGTACCTTTTTCCCGTATTTTATATATGCCTACCCAAGGAATTCCTATCAACCAGCCTACTTACAAAAAACAAACAATCAGTATTGATAGTATGAAGGAATGGCTGTTAGAAGCCGACGAAATTGAACCAATCGACTTGTCAAAAAATGAATCAGTTTTTATGAATAACAACCAAATCTTAACCTTTTACAAACAACAATCATATATGGTATATGTAGACAACGCAAAAACAGATGCAACTGTTGCTGATCCTGTTAGTAAGGAAATTGATACAATCAATACAAAATTCATGTTGAAACACCATGGCTGGACTGGGAATTTTGTACTTGAAAAAATGGAAAAGCAGGACAACTCCCACCTGTATACTTTCCGTTTGATCAATCAGGCATTACCTGTATATTGGGAAGGTGATAACACAAAAAGTCAACATCTCGATACGATTCAACTTCAAGCAGGGGCAAGTATCAATGCTGTTTCTAAATACATCCGATCGTTAAATTATTTATCAGAAAAACCAACGAAACAAACGACTGTTACCTTACCAGGAAAAGACGATATTCTGTTAGAATTAGTGAAGAAAAAGATTCCCCTTTCATCTATTAAACGTATCTATCCGATTTATCAAGCATCCAATTCTGGACGTGGAGCCGTGCTTTTGACTCCTAGTTGGCAAGTAGAAAAAACCAATGGAGAAACGATTCAGATAGGAGGAGGGTCTTAATGGATTGGCAGCGAGCCCAAACTTATCTGATTACAGCTTTTGTATTGGTTAATATTTTTCTGTTGTACCAAATTCAGCAGACAATGGAGCAGAAAAATGCTTCTTTGGATTATGATAAAATCAGCAATACGCAAATCAAAAGTTTGTTAGAAGATAATCAGATTGATCTGGATGTTCCAAGACCAAAAGATGTAGATGAACTAAAGATTTGGCAAGGAACACCGTCCACAATCGAAGGTTGGCAAAAACTAGAGCATGGTTATTCGAAAAGATTTTCAACAGGACTAGCTGTTCATAGTGCTGAGCAATTAAAAAAATTATTGGCGAAAGAAGTGCCTTATTTCTCTGAGTATCAACTTCTGTCTAAACCTGCCAAGTTGACAGGAAAATGGGTTTTTGTACAGCATATCGATCAGCGACCTCTCTATGACGGAAGAGTGGAAATCGAAGTCTCAAACAACCAAATCAAATCTCTTTATATGACGCATTACGACTTACAAGAAACATCCAATGTCGTGGCAGTCACAGATTTCAATACAGCTCTATACAACCTGATCAATTCAACAGCTAGCAACAAAACACAACACATACAAAAGATACAATTGGGGTATCAATCACAATTCTATAATAATCAGACATATCTCTTTATACCTGTATGGCGTTTTCAATTGGACAAAAAAGAGTATGATGTGCATGCCGTTAGTTTTGGTACTGTCAAAAGTGTTGAGGCTGTGAATTGAATTTACCTTATCTCTTACATTCATTTACTTTTTAAAAAAAATGGAAATCATAGATAGGAGTACTTATTGTGAAGTTTAGCGTGTTAGCAAGTGGTAGCTCAGGCAATGCTCTTTACATAGAAACTGAAAATACACGTTTGCTCGTCGATGCTGGACTTAGCGGAAAGCAGCTAAATGGAAGATTGTCTCAAATTGGAGTAAATCCAGAGAGTCTCGATGCTATTCTCGTCTCCCATGAGCATATCGATCATGTAAAGGGGCTTGGTGTGATGGCACGGAGATACCAGCTACCGATCTATCTAAACGAAGCTACCTACCAGCATCTCCCCTCAAGTGTTGGAGATATTCCATCTTCTTTGCTTCAATTCTTAGAGACTGGAGCTTCCTTTTCTATTGAAGATGTTGGTATTGATTCTATTGCTATTTCTCATGATGCAGCTGACCCTATTGGATTCCGTTTTTTTGAAAAAGATGAATCACTCGCTATTGTTACCGATCTTGGATATGTGAATGAGAAAATTATTCGTTCATTAGATGGTATTGACAGTTTGGTATGGGAAAGCAATCATGATGTCAACATGTTACGTATGGGGACATATCCTTGGAATGTAAAACGTAGAATATTAGGCGATACCGGCCATTTGTCAAATGAAGATTCAGCCGCTGCCCTTTTGGAAATCGTACGTGGTGTTGGAGAACAAATCTATCTTGCGCACTTGAGTCAAGACAATAATTTACTTGAATTAGCACACCTCACTGTAAAAAATGTATTAGAGGAATCAGGATTAGCGATCGGAACAGAAATCAAACTTCGAGAGACATACCCTGACCGAGCTACTCCCTTGCAGGAAGTAAAAGTACAAGCAGTGATGACAAGTGCTTAAATTGCATATTATATCATGTAGTTTCAAATACTTTGTAGGTAGATGATCTCACCAGGGGGAATTCCGTATGGGTTATTATAGCCATAACGATAACTATTACAATAATAGACGACCTAGCCGTCGCTCCTTTGTTTTTCTTTGTATTGTTTCTGCCGTTATCGGTGGACTCATTACCCTTCTATTTGTTCCATTGTTAAATAGATTGGGCTATTTTCAACAAAATAATGAGGAACAGCAGCAAGCATCCCAACAATTCTCCAATAGCAAGACAACGAGTGTAAAAGTAAACTCGCAGATCACCGAGGCTGTAAACAAGGTTCGCTCCGCTGTCGTTGGAGTCGAAAATATCGGAAGTTCAGATGACCCTTTTAGCAATGAAAATGTGAAACAGGGAACAGGTTCCGGGATTATTTTCCAAAAAAACAACGACAAAGCACTCGTTGTAACCAATTATCATGTTATTGAAGGTAATAAAAAGGTACAAGTCGTCATCCCATTGAGCAATGATAAATCCAAGACTGTCCAAGCAAAGGTATTAGGCTATGATCGAATCACTGATTTAGCAGTGTTAGAAATTGCATCAGCTGGAGTAACAGAAGTAGCTCAATTTGGAAACTCGGATTCGCTGCAAGCAGGTGAACCAGCAATCGCCATTGGTAACCCACTTGGTCCGCAGTTCTCTCAGTCTGTTACAGTAGGGGTTATCAGTTCTCCAAAACGTACGATAGATGTTACAGAAACCAATGCGACAGATGTTATTCAGACAGATGCGGCGATTAATCCAGGTAATAGCGGTGGAGCATTGGTCAATGTTGCCGGTCAAGTAATTGGGATCAATAGCCTGAAAATTGCTGAAAGCGGAGTAGAAGGGCTTGGTTTTGCCATCCCAGTTAACGATGCGCAACCTATTATCGAGCAATTGATCAACCAAGGACATGTTCCAAGACCATATTTAGGAGTACAGCTTTATGATCTCCAAGAAATGCTGCCATCTGCTTGGAACGAATTAAAATTACCTACTTCTGTACAAAATGGTGTTTTGATTAAAACAGTAGATGCCAATACACCTGCCGCTCAAGCTGGTGTCAAATCACGAGATGTCATCGTTGCGATGAATGGTCAGTCTGTTGCTAATAGCTCTGAACTAAGAAAATACTTGTACAAACAGAAGATCGGCAGTAAAGTTACACTTACCCTATATCGAGAAGGTAAGAAAACGACCGCAACAGTTACACTCGCTGAAGGTCCTCAATCTTAACTGGACGATTTCCGAAAAAAGTTTTAAGATAAATGCTTCGCATTCGATGCGAAGCATTTTTACTATAGGAGGAAAAAGAATGTACGCTTGTGAGGAACACATCGATTTCGTTATGGAAGATTTTATTGATCAATATAATGCAGCACCGACCCTAGAGCTCATCAAAGCAACAGAGGACAAACCATGTGTATGGTGCAAACAACATGCTGTCTACTCCCTTACTCTTGAGGAAGAGATGGAGGAGACCCCTGTTGCAGATTAATATTCTAACTGTAGGGAATCTAAAAGAGAAGTATCTTCGTGACGCTTGTGCAGAATACCTAAAAAGATTACAAGCATATGCCAAATTCACCGTGACAGAAGTAGAAGAAGAAAAAAAAGGCACTGCCATTATTCGCAAACAAAAAGAAGGAGAACGCATCCTGAAAAAATTGGCGAGTGATACCTATGTAATTGTCCTGGCTATCGAGGGTAAGGATTTCTCTTCTGATCAATTTGCAGCAAAAATTAATCAATTAGGGACATATGGAAATAGCCACCTAACCTTTGTTATTGGTGGTTCCGATGGCTTATCTCCTGAAGTCATCCAAAAAGCAGACCTAAAACTCTCTTTTTCCAAAATGACCTTTCCGCATCAATTGATGCGCGTCTTTTTATTGGAGCAGATTTATCGGGGATTTAAAATTATCCGTGGGGAAAATTATCATAAATGATTAAAATTAATTTAAACCCGTTTTTGTTTTAGCATATGTGATAATTTTCTCTTGCTTTGTATTTTTCGCAAACTCCATTGCTTCTTGATGACGTCCTTGATTTACAAAAGCACGAATAACTACTTTTCCCCGTCGTAAATCAATCGGTACTTGTTGATACAATTGTAAAACAGTTTTGTACTTTCTTGTATATGCTGCTTGTTCAAATTGTATGGTGACAGAGTTGCTCTTGATCGACAAAAGCTTTTTTAATTGATCCTTTTCTACTAAGTATTGAACAACGCTGTCTGCATAGGTAGGATCTAAATCCAATGCTTTTTGAATCTGACCAGCATTGACATATGTATACAAAACAACGTTCTTATTTTCTGGAGATAGGGCAGAAAAATTTAATTGCTTCAACATTTTTACTGCTTCTTCATACTTTCCCATAGCAGCAAGCCGGATACCATTTTGCAGCAAATCAGCTTGTTGTTGCTGTTTAGAAACAGGGTCTGCATGGTTGATTTTTTGATCAGGCAACAAATACGGAGTGAGTAATGCCAGTACCCCAAGAGAAATGGCAATCCACTTTGGACGGAAGCCTATTTTCTTTCTGCTGTTTCCTTTGGGGGCAAGCAGAGGGGTTG
This sequence comes from Shimazuella alba, assembly GCF_009831235.1. Classification (GTDB taxonomy): domain Bacteria; phylum Bacillota; class Bacilli; order Thermoactinomycetales; family Thermoactinomycetaceae; genus Shimazuella; species Shimazuella alba. The sequence goes on from NZ_WUUL01000002.1 coordinate 389,128, forward strand.
ATACATCTCGTTTCGGTTTAGGCAAAGAAAAGCTCCACTGCTTTTTAGATTGCTTCTGTTCTACGATTGGCGTGTGACTAGTAAAATCGATATGTTCTAGTTCTGACCATGTAGTTGCCCGAGATAACTTTTTACCAATATGGGAATACGCTGGATGAATTTTTGTCCATACCTCTTTTCCCATTCGTTTTATTTCACCAAATGAAACGTTATCTGTCAGCAAATAAAAAATTAACTGTTTCACTGATTCCAATATCACATCAGGTTTTCGTTCTGGAAATAATCCGTGAACCCCTCGAAACAAAACTTTCACATCACTGCTTGGACCAATCATGATATTTATCGGCTGATAAAACGTATAGATATGAGGTTGTCTTTCAAAATATTGCCCGAGAAATAATAAATCCAAAATAATATCGGAAACTGTACTCGATAAGCGAAATTTCTCTAATGGCATATAGCCGGGATCAATTTCAAAAAAGATCCGAAATACTCCTTCTTGCATATCACTTTCAAACGTAAAAGGCACAGCGCAATCCACTGTTGGCACAGCTTCACTATATTCTTCATAGCTGTGTATGCTTACTTTTGATACTGGTAACTCATAGCGTACTTGGTTACCGTCTAAGACAAATGTTCCATCTTCACACTGTATTCGTTTCATGCATGACCTCCTCTGGTCTGCCATCTCGAAAATTCTGCGTAATGTTTTTTCCTATAAAGACTCCTTCTTAAAATCACTTAATCTGTATGGTTATGTTTCATATTCATAAAAAACTCCCGTAATAAATCAAACTTTTGCTCGGTATAATCAGGAGCTGTTGGTGTTAATTTTGCTAATAAATCATCTAATTCTTTTTCTAAGGCTGTTGTTAAATTGGAACGAAGACGACTTTCCAATCTCTCAACTGCCTGATCAAGATAATTAACCAAATTTTGCTCGTGTTGCTCATTTTCTGGTTCTTCGTCTACTTGCTCTGCTAACACTTCTTGCATATCTTCTAATTCCAAAGACATCGGCGCTTGATAGGCAAAACGGCTGGATCTATTTTGATCATGTAAAATTCCTTTGAAAAATTCCCATTGGTATGTTTTTCGCAGTTTTACGGGAAACATTCCAGATATTAATAAAATTCCCTCGTTCCGACCCATACGCGTTAACTCATCGGGCGTGATAAGTAATCGTTCTCCATACTGTTTGGATAGAGAACTATTTTCCTCTTTGCCTTTTGTGAATGAGGTAGACCTTGTTTGAATGGTTGTTTTCCCAATGAGCTCGGAAAAATAATCCGCAGTCATTTTATCGGATACTCCAAGCAAATAGCGCAAACTACAGTTTCCGATAATTCCTTCTGCCCTTTCTTTTGTATACAGGTCTACTAACTGACCCATCGATTGCACAATCGTACTGATACTGATGCCATAGCTTCGGCATGTAGCTAAAACTTGTTCAAATCTCGGGATTTTTCCGATATTTACAAATTCATCCAGCAAAAAATTCACTTTAACAGGTAACTTGTTATAATGGTGATCAGCTACATAGTAAAGCCGTTGGAACAATTGAGTGAAAAAGGTAGAAGTTAACTGCTCCCAAGTAGCATCTGCAATCGGTAAAATACAATAAACGATCATTTTCTTCTTGCCAATATCATCAAGAGAAAAATCGCTCTTCTCTGTAAATTTACGAACATCTGATGCATCAAACTTCGATAAAGTAATCCCCAAGGAGATAAAAATACTAGCCCTTGTGCGGTCTTCCGCCATACGGACGATTTGGTAGGATTGATATGCTGGATGATCCGTTGGCAGATTTCCAAAAAATTGATCCATTTTTTTAGGAGTACGTCCTTGCACCGTAAGTATTTCTTTTACTTTCGCAAGGTTAGCCTCCTGGGGGCATTCATAACGAACATAAAGGAGCAGCGTTTTTAATAGTGCAATCTCTGATCTTGTCCAAAAATCATTTTCAGAATTACTCTTTTCCCCAGAATTTGCGACGATCGTGGTAGCTACTTGCTCAGCCTCCGTCTCTTTCGTCACGTAATCAAGCGGATTATATCGATCACTGATGTTCATTTCTAAGAAATTAACCAAACGCACTTCATAACCTTGCTCTTCTTTTAATTTCGCAGTCGTCTCATAAATTTCGCCTTTTGGATCAGTCACGACGATAGAACGCTCTTGTTCATGAATCAAATTTGTTAGCAAATAAGACTGGGTTTTCCCCGATCCTGGTGAACCGACAAGAAAAATATTTCGGTTTGGGATTGTTGTCTCTTCCGGTAAAATAAGCGGTTTATTTCCTAACAGTCCAAAGATAATGCCAGATGGATTTCGTAAGTTTTCCTGTGCACTCTTTTTCCATGTGCGTCTTGCAAAGTGACTGCCGTTCATCAACTCCGATTTTTTGGCAAAGCGAGAAGTACCATGAGCTCCATAGGAAGCTGCTTGTTTATATGTGCGTCCAGCCAAAAACAAAAACACTCGCCGTGCAACCACTCCAGAGAGGACAATGATCACCAGTTGCATTTGTATAAACAGACCAATACCCATCGCTTGCTGGATCACATCAGGCAACTGACTCCATTCAAACTGCGAGATACCTGCTGGCACTGCGACAAGTATTATCGCCAGTACAACTTCCAACACCAGCACAGCCCCAACTGCCATAAGAAGCGCCCCAATAATGGGGCGTTGATAGTGACTGATAAGCCATACTCCTTTCTATACAATTACTAGTCCTACTGATGATTGTTAAGATGGGAAAAAATTCATCTTTGATAATTTCCCATTACATTCTTCGTTCTATCTTCCTTGCTTCTTCTACATGGCTATTGATAAATTGTAAATTACTTTAGATTAGGTTGCTTTGGGTGAAGTTTTTTTGTATCTAATTCTGCCATTGTAGTTTTTCTGCCTTTAGCCAATCTAGCAGCATAATTAGCATAATTAGCAGCAGATTTCACCACATCTCCAGCCGAACCGGAAATAGAACTAGCTTTGAACCACTCATTAACCATTTTAGGGGCACGCATCGTCAATGCTAAGAAACCAATAGTCAGAAAAATGTTTGTTAATGCACCATTAGCAATCATCTCAATGGAGAGCACAAAAAGTATTGGCTGGATCGACTGAGTTACAATAATTGCTAACAAATTTCTCCACCAGATAGAGAACAAATTCATTTCTTTATTGACCAGCGTCACAATTGCAACTGGACCGATAATTACTAAAAAAGCAAACTCTGCGGAACGAATTCCTATCTGGATAAGAATAATAATACAGAATATAGCTATAAGCACTAGTAAAATAAGGAAATAGCCAAAATAACCCGTAATGCCAACAACTACTACATCTAGTAACACTTGAATACTGGCTTGTACTTTCGTTAGATGATCTAAAGCATAATCGGTGAAAGCATTACCTAAGTAAAATAATTGGTCGCAAATCCACGTCAAGGACGAAATTAACCAAGCCGCAATAACAGTCTTACGAATCAGAGGTTTTATCTCGGAATAATCTTCTTGTAAAATCATTAATGAGAGAATTTTTACCAACTGGTAGACCAAAAACAACAACAAAAACGACCATGATAAGCTACTAAATCCTGTCTTTAAGGACTTTACTATTGGGTCATTGGATATATTATCTAAGTTAAGCACAGCCTTTAATATATCAATAACAGCTAGTAAAATTCCTTTTGCTTGATCATAAATCCAACTATTCGCATAGCACCCCAATTCCCATGCATTACAATTTGAATAGGGATCTTCTGCCGCTGCTTTATCAGCTGCTTCTTGTGCTTTTTCTACTGCCTCTGTTGCTCTATCTGCTGCTGTTTGTGCTGCATCGGCTGCTGCTTGTGCTTCATCAGCTGCTTTTACTGCCTCATCTTGTAATTTATTGATGTCGGGAGAATCAATCAAGGTCCAAGTATTTGTCCTTCTTGTTTCTTCAGCTGCTCTATCTGCTGCTGTTTGTGCCACTTTCGCTTGGTCTATCGCTATTTTTTTTTTCTGCTGTGCTTCTTTCAATTTTTTTTCTGCATTTGTCTTTTCTTTTGCCTTCATTGCCGCATCTTTTGCATTCTTCATTCGCTTCCATGAATCTATGGATATAACTCGTGCATCATCTGTTTCTTTCTCAGCTTTTTCTGCGTTTTTTTGTGCTTCTTGTGCTTTAACTTTTTGATCTTCTATTCTTTTTTTTACTGCTTTTATCCTTTTCATCTCTAGATCTTCGGATTGCTTTTGATCACCTGTAGTCTTATTTTCCGTTGTCCCCGTTGGTGCTGCCAAAGCAACATTGCCAACCAGATTAAACAATAGAACAAAACATATCACGATTTTTGCCCACATACTCTACACCCCATATTTTCGCTCATACCAAGCATAATCCCATAGTTTTAGCTCAGCTGGGGTGAGTTCGACTTGGAGATGGACTTTTTTACTGCCGACAACATAGATGCCTTTTCCCGCATTTTGGTGTTTATCCGCATCTTGAATAACGAGCAGCCGCTCTTCTTCTTCGGAGAAGCTCTCGGATGTCCGCTCGCGGATGCTGTTCATCTCTTCTTGAACCATTGGTAAATATAACTTAGTAACAGAATTTAGTATCACAGCTTCTCCATAGTTGCGCGAGCCTTCAACTGCACTTAAAAAATCCCCTACTTGCTGCGTAGCTGATGTGACACCGCCGGAAAACGAGCGGATCAGCTTGTACATCGAGGCTAGAAATTCCATCGCTAGCGGGTTTTTGGGGTCAGAGAGAATATGAGCTTCATCCACAAATATCTGATGGACTTTTTTCTTGTCCATCGTGACATCGTCCCATAAAAACGTAAGAATATTATACATCGCTACTTGCTGGAGATCGCCTTCGTTGCGCAGATCAAATAGATCAAACACAATCAAATCGTTTGATAAATCTACATTGGTAATTCCATTAAACGCTTTGGAATAGGAACCTTCTACATATGGATATAGAACTTGGTAAAATCCAGCTAATGGTGTATATTGCTCTTCTGTATGCATTAATAGATCTATCTTTCCATATAGATCTTTCATGATCGGATAATCAGAACTCTGCTTACTTTTAAAGTTGGTATCCCATGTAATCCCTTTATCCCGATAAACTTCGACGAGTACTTTTTCCAATAGAGCCATTGCTACCTGTTGTTCTTTTAAGTCTTTATACATCAGGGTAAACATTGTCTTTAATCTTGAAATCTTTTGATGCAGTAAGGAAGCCTCTAGCGGCAGGCCGGCCTCATCTGTTGCAATCGTCGCATTCATGATCTCAAATGGATTGATCACATTGTCATTCATCGGTGATATTTTGATCCATTCGCCACCAAGTTTTCGAGCTTTCTCCCCAAATTCTCCTTTTGGGTCCACGATTCGAATCGTGGTGCCCTGCATCCACCGACGCATGATATCCCCAAAGAGATAGGTAGATTTTCCTCCACCACTTGTTGCAATCACAACTTCATTTCGATTTAATAGTTCATCATGATCAACCAATACAATACTATTTGTTTTTAAATTTTTCCCTTTGATAATCCCTTTCTCACTGACAATTTCACATTCATCAAATGGAAATAACGAAGAGATAGATTCACTGTCAAAGTTTCGATAAGTCATCTCTGGAATTTTATGTGAGCGAACAGGCAAAACACTCTGAAATGCTTCTAACATTCGAAAATGTGGCGTAAGTAACTTAATCGATTTACTCATTTGGGTTTTGATTTGATGGGTGATCGAATTTAACTTATCTAAACTGTCTGCTTGAATATGCACGAGCATATGCTCGACAAACATTTCACTAGAGCCGTCTATTAAATTTTGCAGTAATATTTCGGCATCTTGCAGATCATTTTCTAGTTTTATTTGATCAACAGGTCTTAGTCTGGGCTCTTGCAGGCGTGTTTTGTATTCGATAACAGCACGATTTAATGCTTTCACCATTTCATGGGAAGGGGTAGGTTCAATATGGTGAATAACGGATACATTCGAAGACATCGTATGCAATTTCTCCAAAAAACCTGCTTCTACTTGATTGGAGAAATGGGAAACGGCTAATGTTCGGACATAGTTTCCACCTAATCGCAAATAATTGGCACCTTCTTCGATACTGTCAGGTGAAAAAATATCTAGAAGAAAACTTTCATCTGTTACGGAGTTTTCAATATCAGGCTCTTCTATTGGTTTTGCCTTTTGAAAAAAACGGCCAAGCAATATCATGACCCCTCTCGGCTTCTATACTGATCCACAGCCTTCATCAAGTTACCTTGTCCAATAATATATGGATATTCTTTTTGATAATTTCCTGCGGATAATTGTGCATTCTCATAATCAAAAAACATATGGATATATTTTGCCAATTCGTGATTCATTAATTCCCGTACCTGTAATTTATGTCGGTATAGCATATCTTCAATGGCTAATGTTATATCACGTGTTTTCTGTTTTAATTTTGCTATCGCATCTTCTTTCACATGTTCACTAGAAAAAGGCTCATCCAAAATAACATATCGACTGCGGCGGATCATATCCCGATCTTCTTGCAATGTTTTGGTATAGTTGATATAACTTGACAACATTTCTTTTTTATAAGGGTTTTGCAGCTGTTTTAGTTTCTCTTTCAGTTGCAAAATATACTCTTCTAAATCCATCGGTTCTGCTACTCTGGCAATTTGCACCGGATATCTTAACCCGCGCAAAAATGCCTCATAACCTTCTAATACTTCCTTTTCTTCCGAATAAGACATGAGATGAGTATTTACGGCACTAACCGATAAAACTTTTATCAAACGTTTATCTGTAGTCTCTATCATTTCATTGTATATCCCTTTGATAGGGATTAATGATTGTGCATTCTGCAAGGAACGATTAACTCCTTTTATCTTCTTTTCGAAAATAGATAGATTCGTTGACGTCGATTAAAGCGTATTCGCCATAGAAGTTGTTGATACAGTGCTATATTCTTCCGTTCTGGAATTGGGCGCACAAAAATCATTGCCCCACCAAGTGTTGCAGGCAATAGCGCCAAAAATAGTTTATAGGACAATTCCCAAGCAGAAGGGATGATATATTGGTAGCATACATAGCCAATTAGTCCAAGCGGGAGCAGTATTAATCCATCACGAAGCGTTATACCTCGCCAAATATGAAAGGCTTTTGTGATCTGGTTAGGGATAAGAAATCGTTTTCTTTCAGCTAACATATCTAACTCCTTCTAAAATGCACCTTCTAGCCATTTAACAATATTTTGTGCCATAAAGCACAATGCAGCTGCTCCACCAACCCACCACATGCCAGATTTTAATTTAGCTCTTGACTGCTCATCTGAAGCCAGCATAGAAGCGATACCCAATCCAATAAAAGCAAGTATAGCTACAGGAGTCGCAATACCTAAAAGTCCTTCCACTACTGTATTGGTAAGAAACTTAGAAATCTCCGTAAATGGGTTTTTTGCTTCAGCTTCAAGAAATAAAGTTTGCCATTTCATTACATTTTTCAGTCCTTTTTATTCAAGATAATCACGTCTTCTATTATAAAATACTTCTTTCCCTTTTTTACTAAATTGTTATTATTTTTCATAAATTGTCCCTCTTTACAATTGCACCACCTCTATCTCTCTTGATTAAAATAGTTTATAATCAAATATTTCTCTTACTTCCAGAGAAAAAATGGGACAAAAAACAATATACTATATTTTCACAAAATAAAAAACCTGCTCATTGGCAGGATTAATCTTCTATTTTCGATTTAAGAAGTAAAACCTCATCTATCGCTTGTTTGGATACATGCCTGTATTCCATCAATCTCATAACTTCATCCCAACATCTAATGTAATCATTTCTTTTTTGGGTAGACCATCTTTGGGTTCTTGCTTTCACAATAGCTTCTTTCGCATTTTCCGTAGTCATCTTTATGTGTTGGGAGTTATCATACAATACCTCTTTCTCACGATTTAAAACTTGTAAAGTATCAAACATCTGATCTTTCTCTATTTTTTCGATTGTTTGGAGCAGACCATGATATGCATCCTGGTGTGACAGGAGTGGGGTCATTCTCCCATAACCAATTTGTGCTTTTTGGGCTTCATATCTTTCGTGAATTCCTAAAATACTGTCTTTTTCACTTACAGCCATGACTTGAATCGTTATTTTGTAGCCTCTATGGAATAAATCCTCGATTGTACGGCAAATTTGATCCGTCCGCATCGTGCCTTCAAAAATAATATTTCGTTTGGTTTCCATGGCATGGGTAAATAATCTGCTTGTCCAATCTCGTACGACAACATCTGTTAATGTGGCATAATGCTGTTCATTTTGTTTTAAGATTTGAGAGCTGTGAGGATGCTCTTTTCGAAGTTCATCACCATTTAAGATAAAAACATTGCCATCTGGAAATCGTTCTTTGGAAAGAGAAATGAGTCCTCCTTTGCCACAACCCGGTTGTCCGCCTAATATCACGATCTCTGGATTTCCCACTGGCTTCGTATATGCTTCCATTTCCTCTATAAGTTCAGCGTAGATTTCTTCTTGTATCGGTTGCGGAATTGGTGGGATACCGCCATTTGCATCCATAAACGCTTTCTCGTCTTCCAATTCACGTCGGACGATAAGTCCATACTCACAAATAATTTTTCTGATGACCTCTTTATTCCCAAAATACATCTCTAGTCGTTCTTTTCTCAACACATCTAATCTTTTTTTCTGTTCTTTTATGAATGTCTTATTTTGATTTTCCTTCGCTGATCTTAGTTGCTGTCTTGTAGTAGAGATCATTTCAGCAATGATCTCAATCGCAACATCTAATCGTACCCAGTCTGGAATCGATTCGTATGTTTGATAAATTGGCATGCACCCCTTCCTTTATCATTATAAGGAAGCTCACTGAAATAAATCAACGAATCGCCCAAAAGATGAAGGTTTATAGCGTAAAAATAAATCAGGTTCTATCACTTCTACTTCCATCAGTTTTACTATTCCTTGCTCATCTTGGATAAAATCGACTCTTGCATACTTTGGTTTATTTGGTAAAACTGTTAACACTAAATCCGTGAATTCAACCATTTTCTTTTCTGGTCCTGCTAATGTTTCAGAGCCTCCATACTGAGATTGAACACGGTACTCCCCTTTCCTTGGTAACTTGTGAATGATGTGTTGAAGGATACCATCCAGATAAACTGCTGAGTATTCGCCTTTTGTGACAATCGAAGGCTCATAATGCTGTACCAGCAAAGGCTCTTGAGTTAAATTTTCTCGTTCGATTATTTGATGGAGTTCTGTTTGATTGTGGCACAACCAATTTCCCCGTCCACCTGCAGATACTAATTTTTTTATGACTACTGGTTTGATCAAGAGATCTTTTTGTGCGAAAAGATCTGATCCTGTCTCAACGAAAGAGGTATGAGGCAAAGTAACTCCTTTTGCTTGTAAATCAAGCAGATACCTTTTATCCATATTCCAGAGAATAAGTTCCGTCGGGTTAAGGAAAGAAAGATAGGCATCAAGCTCTTTGATCCAATCACGAAATTCATCTACGTGTAAAATATAATCCCATGTTGTATGGAGGAAAACGATATCATACTGTTCCCAGTTAACTTGCTGATCATTCCACATCACTAACTCAGCTTGGCAACCCATTCGATGAAAGGTAGCTAATAACGTTTTGGTGTCCTTCCCTCCATCTGGGAAAAGGACAGATGTAGCGATAGCGATTTTCTTTTCCATTTTCTCACGCTCCTCGTTTCAAATTACTTGATGATTAATGAAAAACCAAAGGCTGTACATTCAATTATAGAAAACCGCAATACTTTTGATACATTCTTAGGACTAGATTTCGACTTGGATCTCTAGTGGTCAAATTGTTTATCATATCCAATGTAAATCAGACCACAGAGGGCGAAGATGATCTGAACGGAGTGTTCTTCAGGGTATGGAGGCAGGTAGCCTGTTTCTGTTTCTATGCCTGTTAACAGACAGGTCACCATCTTCTCCGTAACACCTGTTGGGAAGGCGGAAGCTAAAACTGATCCACACCCGTCTCGATAAGTATCGCAGAACGGATGATCACTTTTATCAATTTAGCTGATATCTACATTACTATTTCCATTTGCGCATACATAAAAGATCCCCCGATTTTCATCAGAGGATCTGATCCAAATGTCTTATACATATACAGGTCTTACTTGGATGGTCTGGTCACGATCTGGTCCGACAGAGAAAATGGTTAATGGAATTCCTGTCAGCTGAGTTATTCTTTCCACGTAATGTTGGGTTGCTAATGGCAGTTCATGCAAAGAACGTGCACCTGTGATATCTTCGTTCCAGCCGGGTAGTTCTTCAAATATAGGTTCGCATTCTGCTAATAAACTGAGATCAGCAGGATAGTTTTCCAAGATTTCGTTTTTGTAGCGGTACGCTGTACAAATTTTAACAGTTGGTAATCCAGTTAAAACATCTAAGGAATTGAGGGATAGACCTGTTATTCCACTCACACGTCTAGCATGACGTACGACAACGGAGTCAAACCAACCTACACGACGCGGTCTTCCTGTTGTTGTACCATACTCCCTACCAACTTCACGAATTTGGTTTCCGATTTCATCGTTTAATTCAGTAGGAAATGGACCATCGCCTACACGTGATGTGTATGATTTTGCAACTCCGATAACCTGATGGATTTTCGTTGGTCCTACACCAGAACCGATACAAACACCGCCAGCTACAGGGTTAGAAGAAGTCACAAAAGGATAAGTCCCTTGGTCAATATCCAACATAACCCCTTGAGCACCTTCAAACAACACACGTCTTCCTTGATCGATCGCATCGTTTAAAAAGACGGATGTATCTGTGACATATGGACGAATACGATCTACAATTGCCATATAGGTGTCATAGATCTCTTGGTACTGCAAACCTTCTGTATCATAAAGTTGTTCCAACAAACGATTTTTTTGTTCCAGATTGCGGCGCAATTTATCAGCAAAAACTTCAGGTGTTAGTAAATCAGCCACCCTGATTCCAACACGTGCAGCTTTGTCCATATAAGCTGGCCCAATGCCTTTTCCTGTCGTTCCAATCTTGTCTGTTCCTTTTTGTGCTTCTTCTGCTAAATCTAACTTGATGTGATAAGGCATGATCAAATGCGCACGATCGGAAATCTTTAGGTTATTCAGGTTTACTCCATGCCCCTCAAGGTAGTCCAACTCTTCTACCAATGCAAGCGGATGAATAACCATCCCATTTCCTAGTACACATTTTTTATCCCCATAGAATATCCCTGAGGGAATCAAATGCAATTTATAACGTGTCCCACCGAACACAATGGTATGACCTGCATTATTACCGCCTTGATATCTTGCTACAGTTTCTGCTTTCTCAGCTAAAAAATCAGTTATTTTGCCTTTTCCTTCGTCTCCCCACTGGGTTCCAACAACGACTGCGGTAGACATGCTAATCCCTCCAGGGTGCTATTTCATTTCAAACCATGTACATTTTATAGTGATAAGTGGAACATGTCAAATAAAAAACGAACATTCACCCAAAAAAATTGGTTGTATATTCGTTATTTTTGCGGTCGAATCTCCAGTGATAAGAATTTGTTATAGTTTTTCAAGAAAAGCAATTCAACTCTACCTACTGGTCCATTCCGCTGTTTTCCGATGATAATCTCCGCTATATTTTTTTTCTCTGATTCTTCGTTATAATAATCATCTCGATATAAAAAGGCTACCATATCTGCATCTTGCTCGATTGAACCTGATTCACGCAAATCAGACAGCATCGGGCGTTTATCTTGCCGTTGTTCTACGGCACGAGACAACTGAGATAAGGCAATGATGGGTACATTAAATTCTCTTGCCATCAGTTTAAGAGAACGAGAGATTTCCGATATTTCTTGTTGTCGACTGTCTATTCCTCGCCCAGAAATAAGTTGAAGGTAATCGATCATCACCAAGCCAAGCCCATGCTCTGCTTGCAGTCTTCTTAATTTTGCTCGAATATCAAAAATAGTTATACCTGGTGTATCATCAATAAAAATGGATGCTTCGCTCAACGTACCGATTGACATCGTCAATTTTTCCCAGTCTTCTTCGTTTAAGTTACCAGTCCGAAAAGCCTGTGCATCAATATTTCCTTCTGAAGCGATCATCCTCATTACCAATTGAGCGGAAGACATCTCAAGACTGAAAATAGCTACTGTTTCACCAGTTCGTAGAGCAACATTTTGAGCCACGTTTAGAGCAAAAGCTGTTTTCCCCATACTAGGACGAGCTGCAACAATAATCAAATCAGATTTCTGAAAACCAGATGTCATTTTATCCAAATCGATAAATCCAGTAGATAATCCTTTTAGTCCGCCTTTGTTATAATGCAAGGATTCGATCTGTTCATAGGACTCCACTAGCACATCCTTAATAGCAGCAAAGGAACCTTTGATTCTTCGTTTTGCGATATCCAATATTCTTTTTTCCGCTGATTCCATAATTCCAGATATGTCTTCTTCACTTGTATATGCATCACTTATAATCTCAGAGGCTGTGCGAATAAGATTACGCTGCATGGATTTTGTTTCCACGATTCTCGCATAATAATCAACATTAGAAATAGCGGGGACAAGTGCAGCAATTTCAGTTAAATAGCTGACCCCTCCCACTTCTTCCAACAGATTTTTATCTTGAAGCAATGCAGTTAGTGTCACTAGATCTATTGGTTCCCGCTTCTCTGCCAGTTCATTCATCACTTGATAGAGACGTTGATGTCCCTGCCGATAAAAATCTTCCGCACGTATACGTTCATTTACGTTCGTAAGCACATCTGGATTTAATAGTATCGCTCCAAGTACAGCTTGCTCTGCCTCCATATTTTGAGGTGGTAAACGATCTGTTAATAACTCACTCATCTTTAAGTACCCCTTAAGATACCCCTCATTATTTTCCTTCCACTACGATTACTTGGACTGTTAGGGTAGTAGTTACTTTTGGATGTAATTTAACAGGGATTTTCACAAAACCTGCTTGTTTGATTGGCTCTTTTAAGGTTATTTTTTTCTTGTCGATCTCTATTTGAAAAGTGTTTCGAAACGCTTGACTGATCTGCTTAGATGTTATTGCCCCAAACAATCTGCCATCTTTCCCTGCTTTTGCTTCGATTTGCAATACTTTCGCTTCAATTTTTTCACCGAGTGCAGTCGCTTCTGCTAATTCTTGTTTTTTTCGTTCTGCGTCTAACCGTTGCTGCTCTTTTAAAGAATTCATATTTCCACCAGAAGCTTCTACAGCCATTTTTCTTGGAAGAAGGTAATTACGTCCATATCCCTCTGCTACTTCTTTAATATCTCCCTTTTTCCCAGTACCTTTTACATCTTGTAATAAGATCACTTTCATCTTAAGTCTCCCCCTCGTTGTCTAGCATCTCTTCAAGAAGAGATAGCAGTGTTTTCTCTGCTTGTTCTACGGTAACACCCTTTAATTGACATGCTGCATTCGTAAGATGACCTCCGCCACCCATTTCTTCCATAATGACTTGAACATTTAATTTTCCTGCTGATCTTGCACTGATCGAAACCATTTTATCTTCTCTTTGTGCGATAACGAAAGATGCTTCTATTCCATGTATATTTACAAGTGCATCTGCAGTTTGTGCAATGGTTATTTGATCGTAGTGATGATCATTATCTCCAACTACTATTGCATATCGATCATAAATCGTTCTTGCTTTTTGCAGCAACTCTGATCGATGCATCAAAGCTGGTAAATCTTCCCGTAATAGTGATTGTACTAAAAATAAGTCAGCGCCATGTCTCCTCAAAAAGGAAGCGGCTTCAAATGTCCTTGAACCTGCTCGAGCTGTGAAGTTTTTCGTATCTACTACTATACCTGCTAACAAAGCAGTAGATTCTAGCGGGTCCAAGGTAAGGTCATCTTGGTACTGCAAGAGCTCTGTTACGAGTTCACAAGTAGATGATGCATATGGCTCAATATATGTAATGACAGCATCCTCTACATAATCTTCTCCCCGACGGTGATGATCAATTACTACCATCTTCTCTGCTCGATTGATGACTTCAGGTTCAACAACAAACGAAGGCTTGTTGGTATCAACAATAATAAGTAATGTCCCAGGCTCTTCAATTATTTCTATAGCTTTGGAAGAAGAAACCAATTTATCGCCAAGAGCATGCTCTTTCAACTCTTTCATCAATCGTTGTGTTGTCATATCTGGTCGATCAACCACCATGAAGGAGGGACGTTCATGCAAGGATGCAAAATGCATCATTCCAATTGCAGCACCTAAAGCGTCCATGTCGGGATCTCGATGCCCCATCACCAATACTTGTTTACTGTCATCAATCATTTTACCAAGAGAACCAGATATAACGCGAGCACGTACTCTCGTTCTTTTTTCCATGGCATTTGTCTTACCGCCAAAAAACTTTACTCTCTCTTTTCCTTGTACTGCAGCCTGGTCTCCACCCCTCGCGAGTGCTACTTGTAATGCAGCTTGTGCGTGGTTTGAACGCTCTATCATATTGGAACCGACATTGGTAATACCAATACTAAGCGTAATTGGTATTTTATGTTGCCTCGTCTGCTCACGAACCGTATCCAAAATATCAAAACGATTTTGGATCAATTGCTCCAACGTTTGCTGATTTGTAACCACAAACATCTTATCTGTATCTACACGCTTCAAAGCCATATCATATTTCTTCGCCCATGTTGTTATCGTATTTAAAATATTAGCTTGTAATTCAGCTTCTTCCTGATCTGACAAGCCTTGTCCAGCCTCATCATAATTATCTAACTGCAGGAAGCCTAGAACTGTTCTTTCAAGTTCTATTCTCTTATGTAGTGTAGCAAGAGGCGTTACATCTTGTATCATGTATAAATGATATTCAGGGTAATGTGTAAATTGATAAGATCTTTCCCCCATAATTAATGAGAATGAGCCTCCATCATGTGACTCAGGTGTCGGGAAAATATCTGTAACGGCTTGATCCACTAATTTTCTATCACCAAACATATCTTGAATAAATGAATTATGCCAAACTATTTTATGATCGTGATCATATAAAAACACACCAATCGGTAACTTTGTCAAAGTGAGTCTACTGGCTGTGTTCAATTGATCGACTAAATCATTGGTGTAGGAACGAAATTGCTTTTGAAATATTGATTCCAAAAATCCAATTCCTACTAAAAGCACAACAAAACTAATCGCAACAAAAACCATTGGAAGCCATTTGTCTGACCACCATAAATATCCAGTCCAAACTATCCACAATAGGGCACAAACCAAAACGAATCCGCGCCATCTAGCTAATACAAATTTCGGCATCACATTTCCCTCACCAGCGGATAAATGAGTTATCCATCGAACTATATATGTATATTCTACCCCAGATATACGTCCGATCAACTATTGCCGAAAAACTTTATGTGTTAGCGCTTGGTCAAATAATCATCTAATGCAGATAAATCCCCATACCACTTCTCCAATTGATGTCCTTCTGCCTCATGTTCTCTGAGCTTTGTCGTCACTGCTTGATCCAACTCACGAAATGGAAGACCCATCCGCCTTGCTAAAACATATATAGTAACAAGTAAACTAGACAAACTATCTATAATCATATTTTGATTTGCATGATGTAATCCTTTAAATAGGTTGGATATCTGATCCAATATTTCTGTTTTCAACCAATCAATCACACGAATATTTTTTGCAAACTGCATACCCCGTTCTGGTCGAGACACTTCGATCCCTCCTATCTAGGAGAAGTTTCCACAAAAGAGTTGGAAATTCCTTCCTGAACAAATGATTCCTCTACTTTATCTCACATTATTTTGTTATTTTGATCAAAGGATTGAAATCAGGAGGAGACATGACCAAGCATGTTCGAATAACTGATTGAGCTAGAGAGACCGAAAAGGATCTCTAGGAAATGGCTACTGCCCTTAGTGATCCATATAAGAAATCCACCATACAATAATTGATTTTTAACTGCTTGTTATATACAAATAGTTTCTGCTGTGTAAGTATATTTAAATTTATAGCATCACTTGTTTTGGGAAGTAAACAATATGTATTGGGATAAATAACCCTGATCATAAGCATCTTTTCCACAACTAAATCAGGAGAACAATGAAGACATTTAACAAACTCCTTAAGAAGACAGCGGGATTGCCCAAAAATATGAGGAGTTGGATATTCTTATTGAATTTATTCTGATCTCTAGCGATGAGGATATTGAAATATAAATGCCTGCTATGGCAGCAATCACAGATCAACGGATATGTTATAGACAAAATTGGTGGACACTGCGAGTTGAATCATAGTTGGACAGGCAACCGAGCATAGTGACCATTTTACCGTGTCCACAAAGCTTTCTGACCGTCTAAAAATAAGTAGCTTTTTACATTTATCCCTTATATCCGTTCAAAAAAGCTGTAATCGAAATAGAAAGATATTTGACACCATAAGAATTGAATTGTTGAGTCCCAAAATGCGGACAAGCAATCGGTTAGTTGAGATCATCAATCAGAGGCACGTATTATGTTGATAATAACTGATTCTAGATCCTTAGTTACCAAGAGACTTCCTGCCAAATGAACCTAATAGTAATGCGGTTTGCCTCTCGGCTCCAAAGTAATTGGTATATCATCTATCTGTACCTATTAAGTAAGAATACTAACGATCTCATAAAACAAAACTTCATGAGATCGTGGTCATGTTATTTTCCTATTGAGTATTAACGTAAATCATTATGGATAGAAAAAACTGCTGACCAATTGGCCGGCAGTTTTCTGTTTTCTAGTCGTTTGTATATGGAAGCAATGCCATTTGACGTGCACGTTTGATTGCATGTGTCAATTGACGTTGATATTTGGAGCTAGTACCAGTTACACGACGAGGTAAAATCTTTCCTCGTTCGCTTACAAACTTACGAAGCAAGTCTACATCTTTGTAGTCGATGTAAGAAATTTTATTCACCGTAAAGAAACAAACTTTACGACGTTTATGCCCACGACGACGAGCCATCTTTGGTCCCTCCTTTTATTTTATTTCCGTTTTTTATTAAAAAGGAAGATCATCATCAGACAAATCGATTGGTTTACCTACACTTTGAAAGGGGTCTTGGCTTGACTGTTTTTTCTGTTGGTTCTGGTTGTTGTAGCCCATGTTGTTTTCACCAAAATTATTATCACTGTTTTGACTGTTACGTGAATCCAAGAACTTAACGCTATCTGCAACTACTTCTGTCGTCCAGACTTTACGTCCTTCTTGGTTATCATAGCTACTAACTTGTATACGGCCCTCTAGTGCAACCAAAGAACCCTTACGTGTATACTTTGCACAATTTTCGGCAAGACCTCGCCAAACGGAAATGAAAATAAAATCGGTCTCACGTTCACCTTGTTGGTTGGTATAATTGCGGTCTACTGCAAGTGTAAATTTTGCTACAGCTGCACCATTAGCAGTATACCGAAGTTCAGGATCACGTGTCAGTCGACCAACTAAAACGACCCTATTAAGCACTGGCAACCTCTCCCTTTTGCACGATGATCGTCACTTTTTTCTCTATTTTTGATCCAAGTTAATGGTCAGATATCTCATTACTTTGTCATTGATATTGAGTACACGTTCAACCTCTTGTACTGCATCAGCATTTGATTGGAAAGTCGTTACAGTATAGAAACCTTCACGATGGTTATCAATCAAATAAGCTAAACGACGTTTTCCCATGTCTTTCACTTCTTCTACCTGTCCACCCATATCGGTAACAATGGATTGTACTCTTTCACGAGTAGAGGTAAGAGCAGCTTCATCCACATCTGGACTAACAATAAACATCAGCTCATACTTTGACATATTTACACCTCCCTTTGGACTAACGGCCCTGTGAATACACAGAGCAAGGAGTGAGCTATACTCACACAATAACCTATTCTAGCAAAACAATCTAGTAAAAGCAAGGATCGAGCAAAAAGAAAGGAACAACATGTCCGTTGTCCCTCTGGAACCAATTGATACAAAAAAACGATATGTTAGTTAATCTCTTATTTTCCATCCCGGTGATGGCACATGTTTATACAAGTAGCTTTTGACTTTTGGGAAACTTTATCGAAATTAAACTTAGTGATGCTCTTCCTCATCTTCTGGAAAACTCATTTGCAGTAGATTTAGAAACTGTATCGCTTCGATTTCTTTTAAATTTAAATGATGCATCGCAGCTCGAGCTGCTGCTTTTCTATCTCCTAAAGTTTGGGCCAATGTCATCAAATAAAAGTTACTACCTTGTAGAAGGCCTTTGATTTGAACCAGTTGTCGATAAATGATAAACAGTAGTACAGCAAATATCACAACAATTATGATGACAGCCAAGAAGAAGCCTGCCAATAGTCCACTCAATGCCCCTGTCATATCACCCATGTTGGTTTACCTCATTACACATTAAATCGGAAGGTAATAATATCTCCATCTTGAACCACATACTCCTTCCCCTCTAAACGCATCAAACCTTTTTCTTTCGCTCCAACAAAACCACCTGAAGAAATCATTGCGTCATATCCCACGATCTCTGCTCGAATAAATCCTCTTTCAAAGTCCGTATGAATAACAGCTCCAGCTTGTGGTGCTTTCGTTCCTCTGCGGATCGTCCATGCGCGAACTTCTTTCTCTCCAGCTGTAAAGAAAGTGATCAGACCCAGTAGACGGTATGCTTCGTTTATGAGCCTGTCTAAACCAGATGACTGTAGACCCAACTCTTCGAGAAACATCTCGCGCTCTTCTCCATCTAACTCTGCAATTTCCGCCTCTACTTGTGCACTAATAGTAACAACACCAGCACCTTCCGTTTTGGCGATTTCCTTCACTTGCTGTACATAAGGATTTTCATCAGCAGATGCAACTTCATCTTCACTTACATTCGCTACATACAAGACATCTTTCATCGTTAACAAATTATATGTTTTTAGTTGAAGGAACTCATCATCGGATACTTCTGTCATTCGAGCTGGCTTTTCATCTTGTAGTGTTGTCAAAACTTTGGAAAGCAAAGCATGTTCTTGAACTGCTGCTTTCTCTCCTGTCTTCGCTTGACGAGATACCCGATCCAAACGCTTTTCAACTGTCTCCATATCCGATAAGATCAGCTCTAATTGAATGGTTGCCATATCGCTTGCTGGGTCTACTTTCCCAGATACATGTGTAATATTATCATCCTCAAAACACCGGACCACATGCAAAATCGCATCTACTTCACGGATATGAGATAAAAATTTATTCCCCAAACCTTCCCCTTGGCTAGCACCTTTTACTAATCCTGCGATATCTACAAATTGACACGCTGTTGGGATTACTTTCTGAGGATTAATTAAATTTGCTAATTTGGTTAAGCGCTCATCAGGAACATCTACAACACCTACATTTGGTTCGATCGTACAAAATGGATAATTTGCGGATTCTGCTCCTGCTTTTGTTATTGCATTAAATAAAGTTGATTTTCCTACGTTAGGTAATCCTACGATTCCTGTTGTTAATGCCACTACTTTTACCCCTTTACTTATTAACTAACTCTGTCTTCTTCTATCACTCTTGACTCTCGACTTTTTTTGCTGAGATCAATACTTTCTTGAGGCGCTGTTCAAAACGAGTTCTAGGGAGTAATACACTATGATCGCATCCTGTACACTTCATTCGGATATCCATTCCCATCCGTATTACCTTCCATGCATTGGTTCCACAAGGATGTCCTTTTTTCATTTGGACTACATCGCCTAAGCCAAACTCTTTTCTTTGCACTATTTACCACCCACTAATAGTGTTTTCTCTTTTCAGGATAGGAACAAACCAAAAGAAGTGTTTTTCAACTCTTTTAATCTAGTAATAGAAATGATAGGACACGTATAAATTGGCATCTGCTTCCGTATACTGTTAAGGAGTTTGAGAGCAATGGAGGGAGTATCATGAACCAAACGAATTCTTATAGTATTTCCCATACCAACCCGGAAGCGAAACTAGATGTAACCAATTCAATTATCTCTGTATTGCAAGAGTTTTCCTACCAAAAAATAGTCTGTGTCTGTATCGGCACTGATCGATCTACAGGTGACTCATTGGGACCACTTGTAGGTACATTCCTCTCTCAACATGAATCAGAACATTTCGCCGTACTCGGAACATTAGAAGAACCTGTCCATGCTTTAAATTTACCAGAAAAAATATCCTATCTTCAACGATTTCATCCACAATCATTAATTATTGCTATTGATGCATGTCTTGGCAAATTAAATAGTGTTGGTTCCATTCAGGTGGGTATTGGTCCTATTAGGCCTGGAGCTGGCGTTAACAAACAACTTCCAGAAGTAGGACAAATACATGTCACTGGAATTGTAAATGTTGCTGGGTTCATGGAATATATGGTACTACAAAATACTCGTTTAAGCACGGTTATGCGGATGGCGCAAATGATTGCAGACTCCATAGTGAACGCCACACAATTACAGACTGTTCAAGGTAAATGGCCTCAAGAGATATAAATTTTTCATGGTAAACAGTAAAGAAAACTTGCCATTCGGCAAGCCCTTTTACATATAGATTAACTTCAAAAACAGGGAGAGCATTTCCCCGCCTTACGAAAAAAGTTATTGGATCAAATGATCTTGGTGTATCAGTTCAATAAGCCGCTCTAATTCCCTGTCAGAATAATACTCGATTTCTATTCTTCCTTTTTTACGACCTTGTTTAATTTTCACAGGAGTGCTGAACACTTGTTGCAACATATCTTCATACCGTTTAATGGTCGGTTCCAAACGTTTTGGTACTTCTTTTGATTTTTGAGGCTGTTGTTGATGCAAACGTTGAATCCATTCTTCTAATTGACGTACACTAGCTCTCTCTTTAATTGCTTTAGTTGCTAACTGGATTTGTACTTGCTCATCTTTGACTCCTAAAATAGCACGTGCATGTCCCATCGATAATGTTCCACGTGAAACATCGGATTGTATCTCCATTGGCAATTGCAACAAACGTAGAAAATTCGTTACATGCGGACGACTTTTCCCTACACGCTCCGATAATTCTTCTTGTGTAAGGGTTAAACGATCCATCAATTTGTGATAAGCAGTAGCAATTTCCATTGGATTTAAATCTTCTCGTTGCAGGTTCTCGACAAGGGCTATTTCCATCATCTGTTCATCGGTAAACTCACGAATTACGATGGGTACTTTTTCTAGGAGTGCTAATTTTGCTGCTCGCAAGCGTCTTTCTCCAGCGATAACCTCATATCCTCGAATGCTTTTGCGAACGATTAATGGTTGAACGACACCATGTTGTTTTATCGAATCCGATAACTCTTGAATCCCTTGGTCATCGAAATGTTTCCGTGGCTGATATGGATTAGGACGAAGTTCTTCCACATTTGCTTCACTGATCACGTCTTCTTTTTCAACATCCACCTTTGTAAACAGTGCATCCAAACCTCTACCCAGACCTTTAGCCATTCGCCACTACCTCCTTCGCCAAACTCACATAACATTCTGCTCCGCGTGATTTCGCATCATATGCAAGAATGGGAACCCCATGGCTTGGTGCTTCACTCAAACGCACATTCCTTGGAATTACAGTATCATATACTTTGCTCTGAAAATATTTTTTTACTTCCTCCATAACTTGCATGGATAAATTCGTTCTACCATCAAACATGGTAAGCAAGACACCTTCTACTTCTAATCGTTTATTTAGATGTTTTTGCACAATGCGGATGGTATTTAATAATTGCCCGAGCCCTTCAAGTGCATAAAACTCACATTGTATAGGGATAAGTACCGATTCTACTGCAGTTAATGCATTAAGGGTAATAATACCTAAGGAAGGAGGACAATCAATAAAAATATAATCAAACTGATCTTTCACTTGTTGGATAGCCCATTTTAAACGTAACTCTCTTGAAATAGCTTGGCTAAGTTCAATTTCAGCTCCCGCTAATTGAATGGTAGCAGGTAATAACCACAAACCATCCACACTAGTAGGAATGATTACTTCAGCAGGGTTTTGTTCATTCATCAATACATCATAGACACATTCGTTAACATCGGCTTTGTTAATTCCTAAGCCACTAGTCGTATTTCCTTGGGGATCTATGTCTACCAACAATACTTTCTTTTTCATTGCTGCAACACTAGCTGATAGGTTGATCGATGTCGTCGTTTTGCCGACGCCCCCTTTTTGATTTGCAATTGCAATTACTCTGCCCACGATGCCACCTACTCACTTTTAACATTTTTCTCTATTATTCTATAGGAAAATCAATTTATCTATCAATCCCTTGTTGCTTTTGGAATACGAATCATCAATTCATAAAACTGTTCTGATTCTTCCTCAGAAGCGATCACTTCCATCCCAGTCTGTTTAATCATATCCAAAGATTGCCGAATGGTATTGACTGCAAGTCGAAAATCACGCGAAGGCCTTGCAGTTTTTTTAGGAGTTTGCTTTGTCTCCAACAATTTGCGAATTCTTTCTTCTGTCTGCTTTACATTCCACTCTTTTTCTATAATTTCGGTTAAGCATTTGTACTGTTTCTCTTCATCTTTTAAGGAAAGAAGTGCACGAGCATGTCTTTCTGTTATCGATCGATCGAGCAAAGCATCTTGAACAAAAGATGGAAGTTGTAACAGCCTTAATTTATTAGCAATAGTAGATTGACTCTTCCCCAGTCTTTGAGCTAACCCATCTTGTGTTAAATGATGAACTTCTAAAAGCTGCTCTAACGCTTTTGCTTCTTCAATAGATGTTAATTCTTCTCTTTGTAAATTTTCAATCAATGCAGCAGATGCTGCCTGTGAATCACTTAATTCGCGTATAATTGCTGGGATTGTAGGAAAGTTCAACTTCTTTACGGCACGAAGTCTTCTTTCTCCCGCAATTAATTCATAGTGTTTGCCCTTTTGACGAACCACAACAGGTTGAATAACTCCGTGGAGTCGGATTGTTTGGCACAACTCTTCTAGCCGATCATCTAAGAAAACTACACGTGGTTGATAGGGACTAGGTTTGATGAGGCTTACAGGGACTTGTTTTACCTGCTCCACTTGCTGTTTCTCTGCTAAGCCAAATAACCGACTAAACGGTTCTTTCATACCACTCCACCGCCGTTCACCATATTCTAATTGCCAAAGCAAGTGTTGTATAATTGCATAAACCTGCTTTTATTCTTTATCATTTCGCTATGAAATCGTTACCACCTGCTAAATAAGTTAAATTTTGGGCGTTCCACGTGGAACATTTTCATATGTAGTTATTCCTTTGTCATTTAGATATTACTATTTACATTAGATTTAGTTGTCCTTTTTAAATTGGGTGTTTCTGAATAGAAAATCCTTGATCCTATTACTTGTAATTGGTAGAATCGTTGAGAGGGAAAATAGAAAACTACGCGATTGATCCTAGGAGGAAATCGAAATGAGTACACCTGTCTACATAGGTAATGACCAAGGTTACTATGGTACAAAGGTAGTTAGCCGTGCTAATGGTAAATTCTATAAAATGTTTATCCGCAATATGGTTGTCCCTAACCGCGTTGGCGAAATCACTTACAATAATGACCCCCATAACATCATGTATCGCGAAGCGGATGGAGATCGTGAATGGTTCTGTGGAAAGCTTGCCGTAGAACAATCCGGAGATGATGAATTATTCGATTCTCACAAACGACGCCTTTTTAGCCCAACATGGTTCCGCGAGCAAGAATACCTCATTATGTTTCGTGTAAGTACTGGTTTGATGCTGCAAGGAAACAATGAACCTGTTGTATCCGTAGCACTTCCAACTGATAGTTACATCGACTACAAAGACGAATTAAAAAGACGCCTCATTGGAAAACACACTTTCGAAGTAAAACAAGGTAATTTGCCTTATCGCAAAATCGAATTTGAAATCAAAAAAGAAAATCTATTTGTTATCAGTCAGCCAATGGCAACTTTATTCCACATTGCTCTTGACCGTGATGGAAAACTATTAAATGAAGATCTCTTTATCCAAAAGGTAAGTATTAACGACCTTGGTTTTGGTACTTCGGACATTGAGACCCTACATGGTGAAACAATTATTAAACGTCAAAGCTTTACATCTCGACATGCAATGCTAAATGTCTACAATTTACTATCGAAACGCTTACTTGAGTTCACTCGTACTGCTGATGCGGAAAACAATGGGAAAGAATATCCGATTTGGAGTCTTCCTCGCATCGTAAACTCAGGAGAAATCAGTTTTAAAGGAAAAACACATGATGTAAGCGCGATCGTACAAGAATGTGTTCGCGAAGTTGGGTCTAATCTCGTGGAAGAAGTATGGCAACGACTTGATTTTGGTGATGATATTACCTATATCATCTTAACAGGTGGTGCATCCATTCCATTTAAACCATTCTACCGTGAGCGTTTTGGAGATAAATTGATTTTCGCAGAAGATTACGGAATTGAAGCTCAATTTGCAAATGGTTTTGGACTTTGTAAATTCTCCCAATCGAAATCAAAAGCTGTACCAGTTAAAGACCTATTAGAAGCAGCTGCGACCATTCAACAAGAATTTACTGTTCCAGATGCATTAAGCGAAGCCATGAACAAAAAACAACAAACGCCACAACAAAAAATCAAAAATAAGTAAGTATTCCTGTGTAAGGTCTAGCTTATTGAGAGAATCCCCCAAAATATTGGGGGATTCTGCTATATTCTTCCCTATTTTACGTGTTAACATATCGAAAAAGGAACTAGCCTTCTGTTGAAAAAAAAGAGATAATAGGATGGAAGAAATGGGCGATCAATATTTTATTAAGAAATAAAAAGGAGGGATACGAGATGAATGAAAAAGTGCAGGAGTTTGATACAGTTGTTTTAGGTTTTGATGAGAAATCAAAAGCAACCGTTGAAGCACTTCAAGAACAGGGGAAAAATGTCCTATATATATCAATAGATCCTCAAACTATGATAAGCCTAATAGCGCAAAAACAAGTCCATACAGCGGAATCGGATAAGGCGATATCACATTTACAGATACAAAAACATCACATGGAAACTCCTATTCAACATTCAACTACATATCTATTACAACCTATTGTACAAATAGAAACTACCACATCTGATCAAGTCATAGATCAGACTGCCAAAGAAACAGAAGAGATTGAGTTACAGATCCCTTCTCCAAACGATAACGTTTCGGATGTTGTATTACATGAAGAAGTAGAACCACAAAAGGTTGCATTTTCATTTGAAGAAGTGTCCAATGATCTACCACGCTCCAATGAGGACAAGGAAGCAGATGTCGTCGTCCAAGCTACTGGAGTAGAACATGGAACTAAAAAAATGGATGAAGAACAATCGGCAGAAAAAATTGCTATAGATATGAAAACAGAACCTGTAGATGATAGGGCACAAGAACAATCTTCAGATGAATCCATAGAAGATACAGAAGAAAAAATAGCAAATGAAGCGACCGTGGAACAGGAAGAGGAACAAGAACAACAACCTGATGAAGACAAAGAAGAAAAAACATCGAAGGAAGTCTCTGCTGAAGAATCAGAAGAATTCTCTTTCCCTATTATTACGCCGCTCACAAAAGAGAGCTCTTTAATTGACAATCGTATGCTAGGAATACGCGGAAGCAAGTATCGTGGACTACAGCGCAGTAACAAGCCTGGTGCTGGTTCTATGCTCTCTTCCTATCATTTGTTTAATCCAATTCGTATAGAGGGAGAAGAAGATACAGAAGCCTTGCCTTTCACAGCAGAGCAAGACACAACAGTTCCATTAGAAAATGAATCAAATATAGAAACCTCCGAACAAGATGAGATAAAGCAAAATGATTCCATGGAAAAATTGTCGTTTATGGACAAAAACTTTATTTTTCATGGTCCACAACTGTCACCAGACGACACTACTATCTCTCCCCAACTGAATTCCGAATCAGATGAGGTTGAAGATAATGAACAGCAAGATGAATACCTAAAATCATCAGACACACAATTAGAGTTTGTTGAAGACCAGGATGAGTGGGATGATCCAGATCTCATGGACCAAGAAAACCATCCTAACACTAATCAAAAAAAGAAAATGTTACCCGACTTTGACGATCTCATTTTACAATCCCATTTAGAAGAAGATGTTTCTTTAGAGGATGACAACAGTGTTATGAATGAAACGAGCAATTCAGATGTAGACGACGAAAACAACATAGAAAAAGATTCTACTACGAAAGATGAACAAATCGAATCAGAAGAGGAGCATACGAATCCTCCTACACTGGTATTGGATCGAGACATTCGACTACGGAAAAAGTTTTCATTCCATCAACTGCATCAAGAAACAAAACCGGAGCAAACCCTCGACTCTGTAAATCGAGAAAAAACAGTTAAAAATAATGAAGAAGAACAAACAACGAAAAAACCTGATATTTTCCCACTTGAACCATTTTCATCGCGGCGAAGAAATAAAAAAAGTCGACTCTTTTCAACCTTAGAATCAACAATACCGAATCCGATTGTTCAACCATCTACAACACCGAAACAAGAAAAATCTTTTTCTAACTTGATTCAAGACTCCATCATACATCATGAAATAGAAGAAAAACCTGCTAAAACGATAAATCCAGAATCTATGGAGATGGAAGATTTTCTAGATCAAACCGAAGAAGACAATGAGAACGTAGAAACTAATTCAGACAATAACTTAAAGATCGATAACATCGAATTTGAAGAACCTTATGGTTACAATAGTTTTGAGGATTTCTTCCCATCATTTTCAAATAGTAATGATCGTAAACGACAAGAGATGGATAAGATTGAAAAACGAAAGATCGCCCTAAGAGGTCTTCACAATCTAATCAATAACTTAGGTTAGTCATGAGCACCTGTCAAATGGTGCCTTGCTCAGGCCTATAAGATCTATTACTGGCTAGCGTCTAAAGGCGCTAGCTTTCATTTTGTTCAGCCTATATATTACTTTTTCCACTTTTGCTTTTCCTAAAGAGACGTTTGTATTACTCAGCAGTCTTCCCATCTACTTAACTTAACTAGTGCGGTATCATGCTATTTCTTTTTTATCATTTACGCTCAAATGAACTGGGGGTAGTATCTTTTATGTCAACAACCCACCTTCTACAGAAATTAATCGTGTATTGACTGGAAAGAACCAGAGGTGGGTAATCTATGTAGATGAATAGAGTAACACGGAAAATAGAGATAATCCAAAAAACAGCAAGCCTAGTTTAAAATTTATGTTTGAACATTTTTTCGCGTTATGATCTTGGAGAGTTCTAAAAAAGAAAAACCGAAATCCTTCTGGTTTTTGCTTTTTGTTTGTTATTCATGCAACCCAAATCATTGCTAATATATTTGTATTAAAGTATGATCTACTTGTATCCTACACCATCTCATCTTGGAGGTTGTTGTGGCTCTTTCAAAGTCTCAGATTCTGAGTGAACTCAATAAGGCTCGAATTCAGATGAATAATGATTTCAATAATACTTATCCGACTCGCAGGGATTATCCTAGGCATCAGGAGGATCTTCGGTATTATGACGAGCTGGAGAGGCTAGTGAATGAGGCCGCTCCTGGTAAGCAGCTGTCCTCGAAAAACAAGACCGCACAGAAGTTTTTGGATGAGGTTTACGCAGGAAAGCGCTACAGTAAAATGGATGATCCTTGGAATGACATCGCTGAGTACTTGAGGGCCAACAAGTAGGGCAACAGGTGTAATGCTTGCTGATCTAATCAGTGGCATTGCACCGCTGATTAGAAACACAGTAAAAGAAATATTTTCGAGTCCCATCTGTTACAACGCCGAGCGGTTTCGCAAAAATAGACTAATTTTAATGATAAAAAATAATAAGAACATATAGCAAATAAGTAAAGGGCTACGCTAAGTTGGCGTAGCCCTTTTAGTCTAATGCTGTTGGTCAAATACCATCGATTATCACCATTACTCCCCCAGACAACACTGAGCTGATTGGCAAATTCTATCGCAATCATGACTAATGGATTTCTTTTCGCTTAGTCCCCGTCCATCTCAAAAAGTTGGTAGAACGCCCAACCCACGGTGTCCACCACAGAATATTTTAAAGGAAGATAACAGAACAGAGTGATCCCATAAAGGAAATACCAAACAACGACGCCGCCATTCCTCTCGATCTATTGGAGATCGGAAAGGAATGGCAGCTAAATGAAGAACTCGTTTAACGGAGGGCTTCGCGTACAACAGTAACTACTTCACTCAGGTCCTCTCGCTTCATGCTCTGTCCTCTTGGCGAACCAGCGATACCAGGCTTTCCACCAGCAGTCAGGTCCCCAGACTTTTTTCACACTGCCTCGCAGTTGACCTGATTTCCCTCACAAGAAACCACAATTGTACGACGTGAAGTATTGAACGTCACGATAACTGGAACAATAGTCCCATTAGGCTTATCGTAACCGCATTGCAGAAAACTTGAGAGATAATAAAAACGCGTACATGCCTATCTTCTTCTATTAGGCATGCCTCAATCTTATTTCTATGCTGTTGATCCCAATGCTTTCCTTTTTCAATCAACTCTTTGTTCCTGAAGAACAAGACTTGTTCGAGAAAGTCAAGGTGTTCTTTCACAAGAGATGTCACATCCCCGTGGAGTTGCTTGGACCAAATAGTCTCCGCAAAAGCCCAGGATGCGAGAAGATGGGATCGAGTTTTTCGATCCAACTCCTGATATGATGAGATCCTACACAGGAAATGTAGAGTGCAGAATCCCAGAAGGGGTTCTAACTAATGGGATTTCCCATAAGTGCATACAACCACTTCAGCGTTCCCAAGTCAATATGGGAAACACCTGCTGTGTAGAAAGATCGCACAAGGTGTACTTCCAACCCGGTACTGTGGTCTCTCCATACGTTGATTCTACAGTCGCTACTCGATCCCTTACTTCGGAGTTTTCTCGCTCACAAAGATATAACAATTAAAAACCTCTTTCGAGGTTTTTTAAAGGGGTGATTTTTTCATTATTCCTGCTTTTCGTGGGTATTTCTTTGGAGTTGCCTGATTTTTTTTCATCACTACCAAATTCCTCTGTCCCATTTGCTCTGGTAAGGTGAGTGGATGTACTTCCTTACTCGCTCTTCCTAAAATATATAAAGACTGCTTAGCAGACAGTACCTCCTGCTCCACCTCTGCACCTTTCATCGCTACAAAATCGCCGCCGATTCGGACAAATGGGAAACAATACTCCGCTAAAATATTTAATTTCGCAACTGCCCGAGAAGTGACGAGATCATAGTTTTCTCGATGAGCTGATAACAGAGCAATATCTTCTGCTCTTCCATGGATATAGTCTACATCCTTAAACCCCAATGAATCTCCAACTTCTTGTAAAAAATAGATTCGTTTTAAAAGAGAATCCAGCAGAGTAAGTTTGAGATGTGGAAACGCTATTTTTAACGGAATCCCAGGAAAGCCAGCTCCCGTTCCAACATCTAAAAGCTTCTGTGTATCTGTTAAGTCTATTACCCGGGAAATAGTCAAGGAATCATAAAAATGTTTGATAAAAACTTCTTGCTCCTCTGTGATCGCTGTCAAGTTCATCACTTTGTTTTTTTCAATCAGCAATCGATAATAGAGTTCAAATTGATCCAATTGCTCTTTGCTCAGATGATACTCATCTTGAAGATAACTTCTCATGCAGTTCGTCCGCCTTGTTCAATGTAAATCATAAGAATGGAAATATCTGCAGGATTCACTCCTGAGATCCGTGATGCTTGTCCCAAAGAAACTGGTTGCACTTGTTGTAATTTTTCTCTGGCTTCTGATGAAAGACCAGATATAGCGGTATAATCTACCCATTGAGGGATACGTTTTCCTTCCATCCGCTTCATTTTGTCTACTTGTTGCAAAGATTTTTGGATATACCCCTCGTACTTTAACTGAATTTCTACTTGCTCCATCTCTTCATCGCTCAATTCATTTGGCGATGGAGATAACTTCGTAATATCCTGATAAGAAAGTTCTGGACGTTTAATTAAATTGGCCAGTTCCATCACATTATTTAAATCCGGTGTTCCTAATTCAGCCAACTGAGCTTGTATTTCTGCATTTGGAGTTAACTTGGTACGACGCAATCTCTCGATTTCTGTTTCTATCGCTTCCCGCTTTGCGATAAACCGTTGGTATCGATCCTCTTTTATTAGTCCGATTGCATATCCTTTGTCTGTCAATCGCAAGTCTGCATTATCATGACGAAGCAACAATCGATATTCCGCTCGTGATGTTAACAAACGATATGGCTCATTGGTTCCTTTCGTAACTAAATCGTCAATAAGTACGCCAATATACGCTTCTGAGCGATCTAAAATAACAGGTTCCTGCTCTTGTACTTTTCTTGCTGCGTTTATACCAGCCATAATTCCTTGTGCTGCTGCCTCTTCATATCCAGATGTTCCATTTATTTGACCTGCTGTAAACAATCCAGGAACCAATTTTGTTTCTAAACTAGGCCATAGTTGGGTTGGGACAATCGCATCATATTCGATTGCATAGCCAGTACGAACCATCTGAGCTTTTTCCAATCCATCAATCGTCCGGAGAATGTCTTGCTGTACATCTTCTGGAAGGCTTGTGGATAAACCCTGAACATACATTTCCAGAGTCTCGCGTCCCTCTGGCTCGATAAAAATCTGATGACGATTTTTATCAGCAAAACGGACAATTTTATCTTCGATAGATGGGCAATATCTAGGACCTCTTCCCTCTATTTTTCCGGAATACATGGGTGCTCGATGCAAATTATCTTGGATATATTGATGGGTCTTTTCATTAGTGTAGGTTAACCAACATGGTAGTTGATCCGTGATATACTCTTTTGTCTCAAAAGAGAAAGCTCTTGGCTCTTCGTCCCCTGGTTGAATTTCCATTTTCGTTGTATCAATTGTTCTGCTATTAATTCTCGGTGGAGTACCTGTTTTAAATCGAACCATATCAAACCCGAGTTCTTGAAGATGATGTGCTAAATGAATGGATGGCTGTTGATTATTTGGTCCACTCTCATATTGGAGATCCCCGATGATGATTTTGCCGCGCAGATATGTTCCGGTTGTTAGAACTACTGTTTTGGAAAGATATTTAGCTCCTGTACGGGTAATAACTCCTTTACAAACACCATCTTCTATGATTAGTTGCTCGACCATATTTTGATGGAGAGTGAGGTTGGGCTCCTCTTCCAGTACCTTTTTCATTTCTCTTTGATACAGAACTTTATCTGCTTGTGCTCGCAAAGCATAAACAGCTGGCCCTTTACCTGTATTTAACATGCGCATTTGGATATGGGTTTTATCTATATTTTTTCCCATTTCTCCACCAAGAGCATCTATTTCACGAACAACATGACCTTTTGCTGGACCACCAATAGAAGGGTTACAAGGCATGTAGGCAATGGTATCCAAACTTAAGGTTAAAAGAAGCGTTTTGCATCCCATACGCGCTGCTGCTAGAGCAGACTCACAACCAGCATGTCCTGCTCCAATCACAATGACATCAAATGAACTTGCTTGGTAACTCACTTATTTCACAACCTCTCTTATTTAGTATTGCCACATAAGTAGACAACTTTTACTTTCCTAAACAAAACTGCGAAAAAATTTGATCAATCAAATCCTCTGCCACTGCTTCGCCAATTACTTCTCCTAATGCCTGCCAAGCATTTTTCATATCAATCTCAGCCATATCAAGGGGAACACCCTGTTCTACACCTGACATGACATCCAAAATGTTTTGTTTTGCCTGTTCCAAAAGTTGAATATGCCTAGCATTACTCACATAAGTTTGATCATTCATGTCTACCTGACCTGCAAAGAACATAACTTTAATAGCCTCTTCTAGCAAACTTAAACCTTCTTCTGTCTTCACAGAAAGAGGAATGATTTGTTTGCCCCCACTTCTCTGCCTGATTTCTTCATAATCGATACGTTTTGGCAAGTCCAGTTTATTGATTACAATAATAGTTGGAAATCCCTTTATCTTCTCAAGCAATCGAATATCTTCTGTTTGCAATTTTTCGGAGTGATTTAACATCAACAATACCAAATCAGCACTACGTAGTGCCTCTTCTGAACGCTGTACTCCAATCTGTTCCACAATATCTTCTGTTTCTCTTATTCCTGCTGTATCAAGAAGTTTCAATGGAATACCACGAACGTTGACATACTCCTCGATAACATCACGTGTCGTTCCTGGTATATCCGTTACGATCGCTTTATTTTCTTGGGTCAATGCATTCATCAAAGAGGACTTTCCTACGTTAGGACGACCAATAATTGCAGTAGCTATCCCTTCACGTAAAATTTTCCCTTGACGTGCTGTAAGCAGCAACCGTTCCAGTTCTTGATTGATTGCTTGGCATCGTTCTACTACATATTGGCTTGTTAATATATCTGCATCATACTCTGGATAATCTACATTTACAGCAAGATGAGCTAATGTCTCGACAATATCATTTCTTAGAGCACGAATATGTGTGGACAACTTACCTTCTGACTGACGAATGGCCACTTTAGCAGCTTTATCGGTCTTTGCACGAATCAAATCAATCACAGCTTCTGCTTGAGAAAGGTCAATCCGACCGTTAAGAAAAGCACGTTTCGTAAATTCCCCTGGTTCTGCAAGACGGACTCCTGTTTTTAGCAAAGCTCCAAGCGTTTGCTCAACTGCAATCAAGCCTCCGTGACAACTTATTTCGACAACATTTTCTCGTGTAAAGGTACGAGGAGCCAACATCACCGTGACCAATACTTCATCAATCTTCTCTTTGGTGTCTGGATCTAAAATATGCCCATAATGAACTGTATGAGAAAGAACTGTCGTAAGTTTATTTTTCCCTTGATATATATGATCGACACAAGTTAGTGCATCTGATCCACTAACTCGGATGATTGCAATACTACTTTCCCCCATTGCAGTAGCAATGGCAGCAATTGTATCGTTTTCCACAACATTCACCTCACAACTAATATCTAATCTTAACACAAATATACGAAAAAAAACTCCCAACTGGGAGTTGTTAGATCCTATATTATTTGGCTTCTGCCGGCTTCTTAAGCATCGGTTTTAAAATCAATTGATACTGTAAGATCGTAAAGATGTTACCATACACCCAATACAATGCCATTGCAGCTGGGAAGTTAAATGCTAGAACAAAAATCATGATAGGAAAAATCCAGACCATTATGCGCATTTGTGGATTATCCCCACTACCAGAAGCAACAAATTGTATGTAAGTAGTTATCGCAGCCAACAATGGTAGTAGATAGTAAGGATCAGGTTGTCCTAATTGCAAGTAGAGGAAAGATGACTCTGCGATATTTGCATCTCGAACAATTGCCTGGTAAAAGGCAAGTAAAATCGGCATTTGAATCAAAATTGGTAAACAGCCTGCCATTGGATTCACGTTATGCTCTTGATACAATTTCATGGTCTCTTGCTGCATTTTCTGTGGATCTTTTTTATATTTATCACGTATTTTCAACATTTGAGGCTGTATTTTTTGCATCTCTTGCATACTTTTTTGTTGACGATATGTTAATGGAAAAATAACTAGCCTGACGAGAAAAGTTACGACTAAAATCGACAATCCATAATTTCCAAGTAGTCCTGCAAACCAATCCATTAGCTGAGCTAAAGGAATAACAAAATATTTGTCCCAAAATCCCGCAGTAGCTGGGTCTAACTTCGCGTAATGAGCATCGGTCGGTGAACAACCGCTTAACAACAAAACGGCAAAGAGGGCGATGAATGCAAACATAAGATATTTTCGCCGCTTACTCAACAATAATTCCTCCTTAAGGATGAAACAAAGTTCTTATCTAAAGTTCTTATCTCTAGGGGACATGATCAATCCCACCAGGATGAAATGGATGACACTTGCAAATTCGCTTTACTGTATAGTAACCACCGCGCCAAAAGCCATGTCGTTCTATTGCTGTTAAGCCATATTGAGAACAGGTAGGGTAAAAACGACAACTGGGAGGTAACAGCGGTGAGATAAATTTCCGGTAAAAGCGGATAAAGAGAATTGCCAAACGTTTCAACGTTGATCACTCCTCTTTGTCACCTTAGGTACTTCTTTAAATACATTTGCTCGCTTCATCACATGACGAAGGCATGATTCTGTCTCTTTATAATCTAAACCTACAACTGGATTACGAACGATTAGAATGATGTCCATGTGAGGATGGATTTGATCCATCCAATGTCTTACGATTTCTTTCACTAATCTTTTAATCCGATTTCGCACCACAGCTTTTCCTATTTTGCGACTTATAGAGATTCCCACACGAGAAACACCCTCATCCATTCGCTTGAAGCTATATAAAACAAACTGGCGGTTTGCTACAGATGTACCTGCGCGAAAAACTCTGCGAAAATCGTTACGTCTCTTTAAGCGAAAAGCTCGTTGCACAAAATAGGCTCCCTTTCTCCAGCGTAGGATGAACTCTATATTGAAAAAAAGACCACAGATAGTAAGTGGTCCTAGAATTAAGCAGATAGCACTTTTCTTCCTTTGCGACGACGTGCAGCTAGCACTTTGCGTCCATTTTTTGTAGCCATTCTCGCACGGAAACCATGTACATTTTTTCGTCTGCGGTTACTTGGTTGATAAGTTCTCTTCATTTATGTTCACCTTGAAATGAAATCAAGGTTACCTCCCTTCTCTTCCAAAAGTAGTCGAATTTGTCGACAATCCTCCATATTATAGCTATCCAGTGGGCATAGTGTCAAGGAATGAGGGTACTGATATCTGATATATCCTTATAGTGGATTACCATTTTACATTGGGAAGTAAAAAAGTGTAATTTTATTAGGAAATAACAAAGAAGATGAAGGATACACACTCCTATTAAAAACAATAATGAAAATACTTCCATCATTATGAAACAAACAATGTGATTAAAATAGTAAAATCTACTATTTTGTTTCCCGGGGTGGGGGGTCGATTGTGATCGCGTGCTATCTTAGTACGCAATCTATAAGGAAGGATTAAAAGATGACTGGATAACGATTTGATATACCAACCAGCATATTAGTAAAGCACTATCGACAAACATGAAGAAGCAAAAATAAGGATAAATCTGTACATTGAAGTTACAAAATTAGTTGACTCTCATATAGGATAGGGCGATGATCTGCACCAAACACTTTGTCTTTTTCTCCAAGATCATATCTTTTACTGTGATGCATAGCTTAGGAAGAAAAGAAAGAAGGGAAACTGCTCCACTATATCATTTGAAACAGATATCTTAAAACAGATTTGTTCCTATATATAATATGTTACCTTCCTATCATTATCGATAGCAATTTTCTCATCTTTTATCTTCATAGAAAACAACTTTATAGATATTAAACTCTATAACCCTTATGTAATAAGCTATTAACTAACTTATCCACTTGTTATCAACAACTTATGCACAGGTTATAAACAATTTTTCCACAAGTTATCCACAGAAATTGAAAAAATATCGTTCCAAAGTTCGTTGCTTCATTTAAAAAATTTTCCTTACAACGAGAAGAGTTATCTTTTTGATACCAATCCACTTGTTATTCTTTATTATTATAGAAAAACATTCTATAAATCTTTAATTCACTATACCCTTTTGTTTATATGGATTTTGCTGTGTTATCCACTTATTTTCCACAAGTTATTAACAGGTTATCAACAGGTTTCCCACAGGTTATCCACAGAATTTAGTTAATTCACTTCCAAATAGGGCTTATTTGTGACAGTTTAAAGGATTGTGGACAACTAATTTTGGAGTTATCCACAACTTATCCACTCATTATACACAGAAATTCAGCCTGTGGATAAGTAGTTATCCACAGGCTGTGGGTAAGTGGATAACTATTGAAAAGTCCTTGTCATATATAGCCCAATTTGATATTCTTATTTTGTTTTCTCCGTGGATAAGTTTGAACAAAACTTAAGTTTTCCACAGATTGTGGATAAGTCAGGATGCTTTTACCTTTTGCTTATCAACTCAAAGTTATCCACAATCTGTGGATAATGTGGATAACTCTGTGGAGTACTTTCATTTAGACTTCTTGTTTTGTGGATAACCACTCACGACATATCAAAGAGAGGAGGACATATTTCATGTATTCTGCTGATGAGCTATGGCTTCATGCCTTAAAAACAGCTTGTTCTGATGAATCTGCAGATGTAGAACAATTATTAATTCAGACTAAAGTTGTGGAGAGTAGACCAAATTTCTTACTTATAGCAGTACCAGATTTTTTTACACGGGATTGGCTTATACACCGTGCCAAAAACAAAATATTACTTGCTCTAAAAGAAATTTCAGGCATCTCCATGGAAGTAGACTTTGTTCTACATTCATTGGATGAGACAGAAGTGGAAGTAGAGCCAAATGTGGAGACCAATAACAAACCTGCACAATTAGACCAATCATTGCCAGAGGTTTCAGCACAGATGGAAGAAGTACCATCATCTTCTCAGTTAAATCCGAAATATACCTTTCAAACATTTGTCATCGGACCAGGCAATCGATTTGCCCATGCGGCATCACTGGCAGTAGCTGCACAACCTGCAAACACCTACAATCCACTTTTTATCTATGGAGGTGTTGGATTGGGAAAAACCCATCTTATGCATGCGATAGGACATTATGTAAAAGAACAAAATCCTGAAAGTAGAATCTGTTACATATCTTCTGAGAAATTTACAAATGAATTTATTAACGGAATTGTCAGCGGGAACGTGGAACCCTTTCGTAATCGATATCGCTCAGTTGATGTGTTATTAATTGACGATATTCAGTTCCTTGCCAAAAAAGAAGGGACACAAGAGGAGTTTTTCCATACTTTTAACGCTTTGCATGAATTGCACAAGCAAATCATTATCTCAAGTGATCGACCACCTAAAGAAATTCCATTTCTAGAAGACCGACTTCGATCTCGATTCGAATGGGGTCTTATCACTGATGTTCAGCCGCCTGATTTGGAAACTAGGATCGCTATTCTCCGCAAAAAAGCGATCGCGGACAACTTGGATGTTACCAATGAGGTGCTTTACTATATAGCGGATCAAGTAGCAAATAATATTCGGGAATTAGAAGGTGCACTTATACGCGTAGTTGCTTATTCTACCATGCTTAATCAGCCTATAACGATTGATCTAGCCCTTGAAGCATTAAAAAATCTAGTAGCACCCAATCAACCAAAAGTAATTGGTATTCCAGATATCCAACAAGTAGTAGGAAATTATTATCAACTTCGTATCGAAGATTTAAAAAGCAAAAAACGTACCAAAACCATCGCATATCCTAGACAGATCGCTATGTATCTCTCCCGAGAACTAACGGATAGCTCACTTCCAAAAATCGGAGAAGATTTTGGAGGACGAGATCATACTACAGTTATTCATGCTCATGAAAAAATAAGTCGCATGTTGAATAATGACCAAGAACTCGAACAAGTAATCATGGAACTAAAAAATCGTCTCAGTCGAAACAGTTAATCACAGGCTGATGTGAATACTGTGGAAAACTCACCTTGCCTATACACAGCTTATCCACAACGTGTATAGGCTTTGTTGCTTGGCTCATCCTACTTATCCACAGTATCCACAGGTACTATTACTACTACTACTAATCTTTATTAAAAAATAAATAAATAAGTAGTAGGATAAAAAAGAAATTTTCGGATGTAAAAAGTTAAAATCATTCCTACAGAAATGTCGAGGGGATAATATGAAATTACGAATCTTGCAAAGTGTATTGGTTGATGCTGTATCCCAAGTAACAAAAGCAGTATCTACAAGAACTACCATACCGATCTTAACGGGAATTAAAGTAACTGCAGAAGAAGATCAACTTATTCTTACAGGCAGTAATTCTGATATGACAATCGAAACCAAAATTCCTAGAGTAAAAGATGAAAAAGAACAGCTATTTGTGGAAAAAATAGGTAGTGTAGTTGTCCCTGGAAAAATTTTTGCAGAAATTGTTCGCAAACTTCCCGGGAATGAGGTAGAGTGGATTGTTGGTGAACGAAATGGAATTACCATTCGTTCTGGAAAAGCTGAGTTTCAATTACATGGGTTACCAAGTGAAGAATATCCATCATTACCTCAGCTATATGAAGAGCAAGTGTTCTCCCTGTCTGCGGATCTGCTTCGTACGCTTGTACGTAAAACTAGTTTTGCTGTTGCGGTCAATGAAGCTCGTGGCGTGTTTACTGGTGTTCTTTTTCAGCTGGAAGAAGGCTTACTCACTTGTGTAGCAACAGATAGTCATCGTTTATCCCGTCAAAAAACACAAGTAGAAAGCCTTCCTGATTTACAGTTGAATAATGTAATTATTCCAGGTAAAAGCATGAGCGAATTGGCGAAGACCTTTGCAGACGAAACAGAATTAGTAGATCTGGTAGTTGCTGGAAACCAACTGCTTGCTCGAACAAAACATCTGTCTTTTTATACCAGATTATTGGAAGGAAGTTACCCAGATACCAATCGCGTTATTCCACAAACAGGAGACGTGGAAGTTACCACGAAAACAAAAGAATTGTTACAATCTGTTGAGCGTGCATCTCTTATTAGCAGGGATGGCCGGGATAATGTGATAAAATGGACTGTGAGCGATAATCAGGTGCAAATCACCTCAGCTTCTCAAGAAATAGGAAGTGTTGTTGAAGAGATTCAAGCGGATGTAAAAGGTCCATCTTTAACCATTTCTTTCAATGCTAGATACATGATAGAGGCCCTACGCACTATTGACAGCGAGGAAATCCACATTCAATTTACAGGATCTATGACACCTTTTCTCATGCAACCCACTGATAGAAACGATTCACTTCACCTCATCGTGCCCATTCGGACTCGCTAAGGTAGAAAGGAACGAACATGAAAAAAATTGCAATTCAAGGTGAATACATGACACTAGGGCAGTTACTAAAATCAGTTGATTTGATTGCTAGTGGTGGGGAAGCAAAGATTTTTCTACAGACATACCAAGTTTTGATAAATGGAGAACCTGATGATCGACGAGGACGCAAACTATATCCACAGGATAAAATTGGAATCGAAGGATATGGTGAGATATATCTGGTTTAGTGGAGGGATCATGAATTGCATGTAACGTCGTTACAACTACAACAATTTCGCAATATCCCAGAACTAGACTTGAGTTGTCCGGAAGATCTACATCTGTTTGTAGGTGCAAATGCACAAGGAAAGACAAATTTATTGGAATCTTTATACATGATATCTTTAGGGAAATCGCATCGCGCACGTTCTTTGCAAGAATGCATACGGTTTGGTGAACAAACTGCTATGATTCGAACCAGAACAGAAGCAAGATCGAAAAAAAACAGATTGGAGTTAAAACTCCTTCCTAAAGGCAGAAAAATAAAGAAGAATGGTTTGGAAGTTGCCAAGCTCAGTCAATATATCGGAACTTTACCAGTTGTCTTATTTGCCCCTGAAGATTTACAACTAGTAAAAGGCGGACCACAAGTTAGAAGAAAATTTTTGGATGTCGAAATAGGTCAAATAAGTCCTGCTTATGTCCATCACTTGACGCAGCTTAAAAATTTGTTGAAAGAGCGAAATCAACTTTTAAAAAATTTGTCAAAAAATAATACATTCCCACTCACTTTTTTAGATGTGCTAGATGAGCAGTTAATCGAACTCTCTGTTTCTATTTGGAGAAAAAGGATAGAATCATTAGCTAGGTTGCAAGAATGGGCAGAAGAAATTCACCTTTCTATCACAAAAGGAGAAGAGAGGCTTCGAATAGAATATATTCCATCTGTTCCTATCCATGCCCAAATGTCTGAACAAGATATGAAACATGTCATGCTGAAATCACTTGAAAAAGTGAGAAAAAAAGAAATCATACTCGGAAATACATTACTTGGTCCTCACCGTGATGATTTTTCTCTCCAACAAAATAAGTTGGATTACCATACATTTGGATCACAAGGGCAGCAACGAACTGCTGCTCTATCCTTAAAATTAGCAGAATTGCAACTTGTCAAAGAAGCCAAAGGCAATTTCCCAGTGTTATTATTGGATGATGTACTATCCGAGTTAGATGATTCGCGTAAGACACATCTATTAGAGTCTATACGTGGACGAGTACAAACATTTGTAACCGCCACAGGTCTTGATGGAATTGATTTACAAACACAAAAACAAGCAGTTGTGTACCATGTAAAAAATGGTCATGTTACTCGCGCGTGATGAGGTGATGGTTATTTGTTTATTCACCTTGGTGGAAACCAGATGATAAGATTGAGTGATGTAGTTGCTATAGTTGATGCAGTTGGTGCGGTAAAATCTTCATCCAGCATTCCTTTTCCTACTTCTTCGGTCGAAGAAGTAAAATCTTTTATTATTACCACAAAGCACATTTATACATCACCTATCTCTTCCAACACATTGCTTAAACGATCTCAATCAGGATTAAAGGTGGTGAGTATGTTATGACAACGGGATACGATGAAACACAGATACAGGTATTAGAAGGATTAGAACCTGTCAGAAAGAGACCAGGAATGTATATTGGGTCTACTTCCAGTAGAGGATTACATCATTTGGTGTGGGAAGTAGTCGATAATAGTATCGATGAAGCATTAGCCGGGCGTTGTGATACGATTAAAGTAACAATCAATCCTGGCAACAGTGTTACTGTTGTGGATAATGGTAGTGGTATCCCAGTAGGTATCCAGCCAAAAGTAGGAAGACCTGCTGTAGAAGTAGTAATGACAGTACTCCATGCGGGTGGAAAATTTGATGGTGAAGGCTATCAGTTTTCAGGCGGTTTGCATGGTGTAGGTGTATCTGTTGTGAATGCGTTATCTAGTGAATTGGAAGTCATCGTCAAACGAGATGGGAAAATTCATCAGCAAGAATACTCTCGAGGAGTTCCGAAAACGGATTTGGAGGTAATTGGTACAACGAAAGACACAGGTACCACCATAACATTTCAACCAGATCCAGAGATTTTTACGGAGACAATCGAGTATGACTACGATATTTTGCGAAATCGTTTACGTGAGTTGGCATTTCTCAATCGTGGAGTAACGATTACGCTAAGTGACCAACGAGAAGAAGAAAAGAAAGAAGAAACTTTTCAATTTGAAGGCGGTATTGCATCTTTTGTGGAGTATCTCAATCGCAATCGGGAGGCATTGCATGAGCCGATTTACATCGAAGGCGAACGAGAGAGCATTCAAGTTCAAGTAGCGATGCAATACAACGATTCATACTCCTCCAATCTTTATAGTTATGCGAATAACATCCACACACATGAGGGTGGAACACACGAATCCGGTTTTAAAGCAGGGCTTACCCGTGTGATCAATGATTATGCGCGTCGTAATAATTTACTAAAAGATAACGAAAGTAATTTAACTGGAGACGATGTGCGAGAAGGTTTGACCGCTATTATCAGCGTGAAGATACCTGACCCACAGTTTGAAGGTCAAACGAAAACGAAGTTAGGAAATAGTGAAGCACGTTCTGCTACAGAGCAATTGTTTGTGGATTACTTGCAGGCATATCTGGATGAAAATCCAGGTGTAGGTAAGAAGATTATCAACAAATCTGTTACTGCTGCTCGTGCTAGAGAAGCTGCTCGAAAAGCTCGTGAGTTAACAAGAAGAAAAAATGCTCTAGAAGTAAGTGCATTGCCCGGGAAATTAGCTGATTGTACGACAAAAGATGCCTCGATCAGTGAATTGTTTATTGTTGAGGGAGACTCAGCGGGCGGTACTGCGAAACAGGGCCGTGATCGAATGTTCCAAGCTATCCTCCCACTCCGTGGGAAAATCCTCAATGTGGAAAAAGCACGTTTGGATAAGGCTTTGTCCAATGAAGAGATACGGACGATTATTACAGCACTTGGTACAGGGATTGCAGATGATTTTCAGATTGATAAAGCTCGTTACCACAAAGTTGTTATCATGACAGATGCAGATGTTGATGGAGCTCATATTCGTACCTTGTTACTTACTTTTTTCTTTCGCTATATGCGTTCCTTGATCGAAGAGGGATATGTGTACATCGCACAGCCTCCTTTGTACAAGGTGTCTCAAGGAAAAATTATCCGCTATGCCTATTCCGATGCTATGAAAAATCAAGTGGTGAAAGAACTGGAAGGAAAAGGAAAAGTGGAGATCCAGCGTTACAAAGGTTTGGGTGAGATGAATGCCACACAGCTTTGGGAAACCACAATGGACCCAGACAGCAGAACGCTCCGTCAAGTTTCTTTCCAAGATGCCATGGATGCGGATCAAGTACTTGAAATGTTGATGGGAGATCGCGTAGAACCCAGACGCGAATTTATTCAAGAATATGCCAACCAGGCAACATTAGATATCTAAAATTTAAAATCAAAAAGATAAACGAATCAGGAATAAATCATGTCCGTTAGTTGGAGTTGATGAAACGGATGGCAAATATAGGTCGTGTAGAAGAAGTGAATATTAGTCAAGAGATGAAATCCTCTTTTCTTGACTATGCAATGAGTGTTATCGTTAGCCGAGCATTGCCGGATGTTCGTGATGGACTAAAACCAGTACACCGACGTATTCTATATACCATGTATGAACTGGGTATGACACCTGATAAACAATACAAGAAGTCATCCAGGACTGTAGGAAACGTAACGGCTCAGTATCACCCTCACGGGGATGTAGCGGTGTATGAAGCAATGGTGCGTATGGCACAAAATTTCTCTTATCGCTACATGCTTGTAGATGGTCATGGTAACTTTGGTTCAGTAGATGGTGACCCCCCTGCTGCAATGCGTTATACGGAGTCCAAAATGGCTCCTATTACGTTGGAATTACTGCGAGATATCCAAAAAGATACGATTGATTTTGGTCCAAACTATGATGGTCAACAAATGGAGCCGCTTGTTTTGCCCGCAAGATTCCCAAACTTGTTGGTGAATGGTGCTTCTGGAATTGCAGTGGGAATGGCAACCAATATTCCACCACATAATCTACGTGAGATTATTGATGGTCTGCTGCTTATCATTGATCAGCCAGAGACGACGGTTGAAGATCTATTGCCGATCGTAAAAGGACCTGACTTCCCAACTGGTGGAATTATTTTAGGTTATGAGGGAATTCGCAAAGCGTTTCGTACTGGTAGAGGTAGTGTTCAAATCAGAGCGAAAACACGCATCGAAGAAGCACAGAATGGCAAAATGCGAATTATTGTGGAAGAGCTCCCTTATCAGGTCAATAAAGCAAAATTAGTAGAAAAGATTGCAGAATTGGTTCGAGATAAAAAAATCGATGGAATTACCGATTTACGCGATGAATCTGACCGAAATGGTATGCGAGTAGTGATAGAGCTCCGACGTGATGTAAACCCTCGTATCATTTTGAACAATCTTTACAAACATACTACATTGCAGACCAGTTTTGGCGTAAATACACTTGCACTAGTAAATGGACAGCCTCGTGTACTAAATCTGCATCAAGCGCTTGTACATTACTTGGATCACCAAATCGAAGTGATACGCAGAAGAACGCAGTTTGATTTAAACAAAGCAGAAGAACGAGCGCATATTTTAGAGGGGTTGCGCATTGCGCTTGATCAAATTGATAAGGTCATTGCACTGATCCGTGGGTCCAAAACTACTGCTGAGGCAAGAAGTGGACTTATGGAGCAATTTGGATTGAGTGACAAGCAAGCACAAGCTATTCTTGATATGCGATTGCAACGTCTGACGGGTCTTGAGCGTGATAAAATCGAAAGTGAATACCAAGAGTTGCAAATTACAATCAAAGAATTACGATCCATACTTGCAGATGAGAGTAAAATTCGCGCTGTTGTTCGTCAAGAATTGGTAGAAGTAAAAGAGAAGTTCGGCGATGATAGAAGAACATCGATTATGATCAATGTCGATAGCATTGTGGAAGAAGATTTGATTCCCGAAGAAGAGGTTGCTGTCCTACTGACACATAAAGGCTATGTGAAACGTATGCCATTATCCACCTATCGTGCCCAAAAACGAGGTGGGAAAGGTGTAACTGGGATGGGAACACGGGATGATGATTTTATTCAAACCCTATTTGTTACCAGTACACATAACCATATTTTATTTTTCTCCAACAAGGGGAAAGTATATCGCTTAAAAGCATATGAGATTCCTGAATTAGGAAGATCTGCTAAAGGTACACCTATCATTAACTTGATTCAGATCGAGCAAAATGAGCGTATTCAAGCGGTTATTCCTGTCAAACAATTTACCGATGATTATAATCTCTTCTTTGCAACCTCAGCAGGTGTAGTGAAGAAGACAAAACTGTCTGAGTTTGAGAATATCCGGAAAAATGGTTTATTTGCGATTAACTTACGTGAAGGCGATGAG
Organism: Shimazuella alba; assembly: GCF_009831235.1. Lineage (GTDB taxonomy): Bacteria > Bacillota > Bacilli > Thermoactinomycetales > Thermoactinomycetaceae > Shimazuella > Shimazuella alba. Next base: position 433,554 of record NZ_WUUL01000002.1, read on the forward strand.
TTGGTAGGTGTGAGATTAACAGATGGTGAACAAGAAGTAATCATGGGAACAAGCCTTGGCATGTCCATTCGTTTCCCAGAGTTTGATGTGAGAGAGATGGGAAGATCAGCAACTGGTGTAAAAGGAATTACACTAGCTGATAATGATTACGTTATCGATATGGATATTGTTATGCCAGGTAAAGACGTGATGATTGTAACCAAAAAAGGTTACGGCAAGCGTACCCCGATTGGTGAATACCGCTCTCAATCACGAGGCGGAAAAGGGATCAAAACACTTAATATTACCAAGAAGAATGGACCTGTTGTGGGACATACAATGGTCTCAGAAGAAGAAGATCTCATGATCGTTACTCAAGCCGGAGTTGTGATTCGGATGAACATAGCTGGCATCTCATCACTTGGTCGATATGCCCAAGGTGTTCGACTGATTAAGATGGCAAAAGATGAGGAAGTAGCCACTGTTGCTCGTGTCCAAATCTCTGATGAAGAAGAAGATCAGTAAAAAAACTCCTACCCCGAAGAGGTAGGAGTTTTTTTTATTTTAGCTAACATACTTATATTCGATTATAAAAAAGAAATATTTTTGCGGGCAGTGATATAGTATCTTACTGCCCGCAGAATTTCGTCAGGACATCATGCTTGCCTTATAAGCAGCAAGGGCAGCCTGAGCCAGCCGGAATTCCTCATACATGCTTTTTGGCGGGAATTGCCCCTTGTATGAAGAAGGAAGCTCTCGATTTGGGGGAAGAGGTACATCTTCCGGTCGAAGGAACCACCCAAAGCTTTTGTGCTGTTCCGTCAGCACGACTTCTCTGCTCTTTGCCAAGCCGAGATAAACCTTTATCGTTGGATTGATCACTAGGATCGGTTCAGTGAGGAGTGTAACCTCAAGCCCCGTTTCCTCTTTTACCTCACGGTATCCAGTTTGGAGATCACTTTCGTTCTCCTCTGCATGTCCTCCAGGGTATTCCTGAGGGTCCCTCACTCTCTCTGACGGTTTGGTTTCGAGAAGGAGGATTTCCTCTGTCTCTGGATCAATCACCATTACAATGACAATTCGACTTTTCCGTGCCATAGCAAGTCTCCCTTGAATCTAAAAACGGAACGGAGATACATATATTTTAACACATGATAGGATAAGTAGATGGATAGAGAATCGATATAAATCGTTTCAGATCCTATTTAATAGACAAAAGACAAAATAATAAATAAAATAGAGTTGACACTTCAATCACCAATATCCAATAATTGGAGAAGTAAACTGGGAAATTTCTGACTTGCTAGTATCATGGATTCCTGAATGATAAGTTGCTCAGTCTCTATATCATTGTATAACTCTCGCCATACAGGAGGTTCATATCTACAGAGCATACTGAGTGAAAATAGTAAGGCATAATAAGTCAAAATTTCGGGTAATGGTTTTACATTTGCTACATTCCATTTCCAAAGCAATAATTCTCCCTGACTGTTTTGAAAAAAATATGGATGTTGTAAAATGTCTGGATCATAATTTAATGCAATCCTATTATCTGTGAGCTGGTATAATGTTAGTTGGATAGTTGGTTTAATTTGATTTAGATGATTAATGAAAGAGTGAATGGAAATACAAAGTTCATCCAAAATACTTTCTGCTATAATTAACTTATCCTGTTGAATGGATGCAATCCAGAAAAAAGTTTGATGGTCAAGTTTTTGAAGTATCGCTTGAAGATCAGGTAGAAATGAACATAATTCTTCCATTTTGAAACGTTCCCCTGTGGGCACCGGATGATCGAGCAAACGACAAAGATAGGGAAAAAAACCATCTTTTTGGACCCTTACTTCATCTCGATAAAAACGGTAAGGCTCTTTTTTTCGTTTTGGACTTGTGAGTCCGTGTTGTAGGACTAGTGTACTTTTTGGATAATGTGCATCTTTACTCAAAGCGAATGCTTTTAGTAAACTCATCATTCCATAGTATAGAAGCAAAGGTTTAGACCAAAAATCACTATTATCAGCAGTTTGAAATAAGGCCAGCCCCTGTTTTATATAGGATGTAAAAGCATGTACATTCCGATAAGCTAATGTTTTCGCTTCTTCAATCGGGTATTTTTTTATTAAATAATTTCGTGCTACAGTTTCATTTTTTAATAGCTCGTATGCAGAAAAATCCATATTTCCTCCGAAAAAAATGACTTATCCGTGACTTATCCACAATTATTCACAAGTTATACACAGATAAACTGTGGATAACCTTAAAAAAACAATATTTTATTTCAACAACAGCGATTTTCTTGATTCGCTTTTTTTATTTTGATACACTTGCAAAAAACTGGAGACCAACGATAAGGGGCGATACGCCGTGTGGGAAGAGAAGTTTAGTAAAACAGGCCTTACTTTTGACGATGTGTTATTGTTACCAGCTCGATCTGAAATATTACCTCGTGATGTTAGTGTTGCCACTTCGCTAACAAAAAAAATAAAGTTAAATATTCCGTTAATCAGTGCAGGAATGGATACCGTCACAGAATCTTCTTTGGCAATTGCGCTGGCGAGACAAGGCGGTATCGGAGTTATTCATAAAAACATGAAGATCGAAGAGCAGGCTGAGGAAGTAGATCGTGTAAAAAGATCAGAAAGTGGCGTTATAACGAATCCATTTTATCTACACCCAGGTCATCAGGTTCATGATGCCGAGGCATTAATGGGTAAATACCGTATTTCTGGTGTCCCGATTGTGGACAAGGAAAGACGCTTGGTCGGGATTATTACGAATAGAGATATGCGTTTTATTCACAACTACAGCACTCCTATCTCTGAAGTGATGACAAAGGAAAATCTTGTGACTGCTCCAGTTGGTACAACGATGAAAGAAGCAGAACACATTTTACAACTTCACAAGATAGAGAAGCTGCCATTAGTGGATGACAATGGTGTACTAAAAGGGCTGATCACCATCAAAGATATCGAGAAAGCAACTCAATTCCCAAACTCTGCAAAAGATGAGCAAGGGCGTTTATTGGTAGCAGCTGCAGTTGGTGTGTCAAAAGATACCGAACAACGTATCGCAGCCTTAGTAGAAGCAGAAGTAGACATGGTAGTAATTGATACAGCACACGGGCATTCTCTAGGTGTTTTGGAGACCGTTGCGAAGGTTCGGAAAAATTATCCTGAACTTACCATTGTAGCTGGGAATGTAGCTACTGCGGAAGGGACAAGAGACCTTATTGAAGCTGGAGCTAGTATCGTAAAAGTTGGTATTGGACCTGGTTCGATTTGTACGACACGGGTTGTAGCTGGTATTGGTGTCCCTCAAATCACAGCAATTTACGATGCAGCCAGTGTAGCTCGGGCTTATGGTGTTCCTATTATTGCAGATGGGGGTATACGTTTCTCAGGTGACATTGTAAAAGCATTGGCAGCTGGTGCTGACGCGGTTATGCTTGGTGGATTGTTTGCAGGCACAGAAGAAGCTCCTGGTGAATCGGAAATATATCAAGGGCGTCGATTTAAAGTTTATCGGGGTATGGGGTCTATCGGAGCCATGCAGGCTGGAAGTAAAGATCGTTACTTCCAAGAAAACGAACAAAAGTTGGTTCCAGAAGGGATTGAGGGTCGTGTCCCTTATAAAGGTCCTATCGCTGACATCGTGTATCAATTAGTTGGTGGAATTCGTTCTGGAATGGGTTATACCGGTTCTAAAACACTTTTGGATCTAAAAGATAACTCCCAATTTGTAAGAATTACTTCCGCATCTCTACGCGAAAGTCATCCGCATGATGTTCAGATAACGAAAGAAGCTCCAAACTATCAACTAGGTGGTTAATTAGAAGGTTAATTGGAACAACGCCCTTTCGCAGGACGTTGTTTTTCTGTTTTTAAAACATAAAAAGCTTGTGTTGTTGATTTAGTAATGTGAAAATGAGTAGGATTGAATGAATAGAGGAGCAAATAGAGATGCGTCGATATGTCGTTTTTTTATTCTGTATTATCAGTATATTTTTTGTTACAACTCCCACCTTTGCAGCAGAACTGCAAGAGGTAAATGCTAAATCTTATTTTTTGGTAGATACTATTTCTGGGGAAATATTAGCTGAGAAAAATGCTGACGACCCAAGACCACCTGCGAGTATGACAAAGATGGTGAGCGCGATCGTTATTTATGATGAGATAAAAAAGGGAAATCTCCATTGGGATGATGTGATTACCGTAAGTAAACGTGCTGCTGCGATCAATGAGGCAGAAATACGTCTGGTAGCTGGCGAAAAGCTAACAGTGAAAGAATTATTTACTGCATTATTTGTTCAATCAGCAAATGATGCTACCGTTGCATTAGCAGAGCATATTGGTGGTTCGGAAGAAGGATTTGTGGAGAAAATGAATGAAAAGGCTGATGAGCTAGGGCTAAAAAATACTCATTTTCAAAATGCTACTGGACTTAACACCGAATCTTATCCCGACCCCCCAGATACTGTTAAGGTTGGGGAACATGAAATGTCAGCACGCGATACCTCTATCGTTGCTCGTCACCTCTTAAAAACATATCCAGAAGTATTACAATATACAACCATTTCAACATATACTTTCCATCAGAATCAACCAAATCAACAAACGGTTAACAACTGGAATCAAATGTTACCAACACTTAAATATTATTTCGAAGGTGTAGATGGGCTAAAAACAGGTCATACCAATGCTGCTGGTTATTGTTTTACGGGAACCGCAAATCGCAATGGTTTGCGTGTGGTATCAGTGGTAATGGGGACGAACTCAGAATCTGCACGTTTTTTGGAGACTGAAAAATTATTAGCTTATACGTATGACAACTTTGAGTTAGTAACTGCAGTAACAGAAGGGAAATCTATTCCAGGTCATCTAAACTATCATTTGCCCAATGGAGTTCAAAGAACAGTTCCTATGATAGCAGAAAAATCCCTTACACTACCAGAGTTCAAAGAGGACAAACAAGCCTATACATACAAGGTTACCTTGAAAAAAGGGCTAAAAGCTCCATTAGCAAAAGGAACTGTTGTAGGAGAAGTTTCTATACGATATCAAGGAAAGCCTATTCCTGGTGTTAGTTCTGTTCCATTAGTAGCTCAGAAACCAGTAGAAGAAGGTAGCTTTTTTCGATTATTTTTTCGTAACATGTGGGATACAGTAAATTCTTGGATAAGCTAAGAGTATGATTCGCTTCCTTGTAAATTTACAACTATTCCATTACAATGTTATTGGCTATAGGACTAAATGACATTCGTACGTTTTCTAGGAGGATATAGGATGACACAGACAGGAACAGATCGTGTAAAACGCGGAATGGCAGAAATGCAAAAAGGTGGCGTCATCATGGACGTCGTAAATGCAGAACAAGCAAAAATTGCAGAAGAAGCTGGTGCAGTTGCAGTAATGGCTCTGGAACGAGTTCCTTCTGATATCCGTGCTGCAGGTGGAGTTGCTAGAATGGCTGATCTCACCATTGTAGAAGAGGTATTGAAGGCTGTTTCCATCCCTGTGATGGCAAAAGCAAGAATCGGTCATTTTATAGAAGCGCGTTTATTGGAATCAATGGGCGTAGACTATATTGATGAGAGCGAAGTTTTGACACCAGCTGATGAAGTGTACCATATCGATAAATCTACTTTTACCGTTCCATTTGTCTGTGGTGCTCGTAACTTGGGAGAGGCACTGCGTCGTGTAGGTGAAGGTGCATCCATGATCCGAACAAAAGGTGAACCAGGTACAGGTAACATTGTAGAAGCTGTTCGTCACATGCGTATGATGCAAAGTCAAATTCGAAAAGTGACTGGGATGTCACGTGATGAATTGATGACAGAAGCAAAAGAATTAGGAGCACCATTTGAGCTACTTCTTCAGATACATGAAACTGGTAAACTACCAGTTGTAAATTTTGCAGCAGGTGGAGTTGCTACACCAGCCGATGCAGCTTTAATGATGCATCTAGGTTCTGATGGTGTATTTGTAGGCTCTGGTATCTTCAAATCTTCCAATCCAGCAAAGTTCGCGAAAGCAATCGTAGAAGCTACTACACATTATGAAGATTTTGCATTGATTGCTGAGCTATCAAAAGATTTGGGTAGCCCAATGACTGGAATTGAAATTTCCAAATTAGAAGCACATGAACGGATGCAGGAACGTGGCTGGTAAAGAAAAAATCGGTGTTCTCGCACTCCAAGGAGCTGTAAGAGAACATCTGAATCTGTTTCATAAACTAGGTGTAGAAGCGATTGCAGTAAAACGTAGAGAACAACTTGATGAAATGGATGGTTTAGTAATTCCAGGTGGAGAATCAACAGCTATAGGTAAATTAATTCGTCAATACGATTTAAGAAATCCCATTATGGATTTCTATGCAAAAGGAAAACCTGTATTTGGAACTTGTGCTGGTTTGATTCTTATTGCAAAACACATTGCTGAGAACGATGAGGCACACCTTCCGCTTTTAGATGTCACCGTTCAACGAAATGCGTTTGGTAGACAGGTAGATAGCTTTGAAGCTGATTTACCTATTAAAGGAGTAGCAGAAGATTTTCGTGCTGTATTTATTCGAGCGCCATTGATTACATCAGTTGGAGATGATGTGGATGTGCTGTCCACCGTTCGCGATCAAGTTGTAGCGGTACAGCAAGGCAATCTTTTGGGGATCTCTTTTCATCCTGAACTAACAGATGATACACGTCTTCATGCATATTTTTTGAGTATGGTGCAAAAAGCGATTGAAAAGCTGAGCTAAGCTTTGTATAATGAGCGATAACAAAGATGGATTGCGATGAAGAGAATAGTATCAAAACGATTCTTTTAAGAGAGACGATGGTTGGTGCAAATCGTTAAGATTCGTAATGAGAATCCACCTCTGAGCTAATCACGGTTGCGTTCCGTTATTTACGCACAGAGTGGACTGTTTTGTTTTTAACAGTTAACAAGGGTGGCAACGCGGAACTTCCGTCCCTTAGGGGCGGGGTTCCTATTTTATTTGAGGAGGATTTTCTATGCTGGATATCAAATTGTTGCGAAGTAATTTTGCGGAAGTAAAAGAAAAACTTGCTTCACGCAACGAAGATATCAGTGGATTGGATTCGTTTGAACAAATAGATAATAGACGTCGTGAAGCGATCACAAGAACAGAGAAATTAAAGAGTGAGCGCAACCAAGTAAGCCAAGAAGTGGCAAAGAAAAAGAAAGCAAAAGAGGATGCAGAAACCCTCATCATAAACATGCGGCAGGTAGGGGAGCAGATTAAAGAGCTAGATGAAGAGATTCGTCATCTAGATGAACAGCTGCAACAAATCTTATTATCTTTACCCAATATCCCACATGTGTCAACCCCGATTGGATTGACAGAAGAGGAAAATGTACCAATACGACATTGGGGGGATGTACCAACTTTTTCTTTTGAGCCATTGCCCCATTGGGATCTAGCACAAAATCTGAAGCTGTTAGATTTTGAAAGAGCTAGTAAAGTAACAGGATCACGCTTTGTTTTTTACACTGGTTTAGGTGCACGATTAGAACGTGCGCTCATGAATTTTATGTTAGATTTGCACACGACTGAACATGGTTATCGAGAGATGATTCCACCGTATATAGTTAACAGCCAGAGCATGACTGGAACGGGACAGTTGCCAAAGTTTGCCGAGGACGCCTTTGCTCTTGCGAATACAAATGGGTATTACCTCATCCCCACATCAGAAGTGTCCGTGACCAATTTTCATCAGGGAGAAATCCTTACTGATCAAGAATTACCTATTTATTATGCAGCATATAGTGCCTGTTTTCGTTCCGAGGCAGGGTCGGCCGGCCGCGATACGAGAGGTTTAATTCGGCAACATCAGTTTAATAAAGTAGAGTTAGTAAAATTTGTGAGACCTGAAAATTCTTATGATGAGCTAGAAAAACTTGTACAAAATGCAGAAAAAGTTTTACAGCTTTTGGAGTTACCTTACCGTGTTCTTTCCATGTGTACCGGAGACCTTGGTTTTACCGCAGCAAAGAAATATGATTTAGAAGTTTGGCTGCCCAGCTCCAATGCATATCGAGAAATTTCTTCTTGTAGTAACTTTGAAGACTTTCAAGCAAGACGTGCAAACATTCGTTTCCGACGTAGCGCCAAAGATAAACCAGAGTTTGTTCATACTCTAAATGGATCTGGTTTGGCGATTGGGAGAACAGTAGCAGCTATTTTGGAAAACGGCCAACAAGCAGATGGGAGTATTCGAATCCCAAAAGCTTTAGTTCCTTACATGGGTTCGGAAACATTACAAAAATAAGTGGTAAGCAAATCCTTTGGTTCTTACTAGAATGCAAAGGATTTATTTTTATATTATAAAAATATAGTATGTATAAATAATTACCCCTATTAAGAAAATGTGGTAATATGTTTACAGAGTCAAATACTATTTACATACTTAAGGGGGTACTATCATTGAGTGACAAATTTTTGATTGTAATCCAAGCAGGACCGCAAGATGTAGGTAGAGCATTTCATGGGTTGACTTATGGACAGGAGCTTCATGACGAAGGATATGAAGTTAAAATTTACTTTGATGGAATGGGAACGCAGTGGATAAAAGAGTTTGATAATCCATCTCACATTTTTCATTCCATATTCAAAGAAGTTCAAAAACTAGGAATTATAAAAGGCGCTTGTGGTTATTGCACTAATTTTTTTGATATAGAAGAAGAAGTAAATGGAGCAGGTGTCTTTGTAGTAGGTGGAGCTAAAGATGGGCATTTTAGCTTCGTAGAACATATTAAAGAAGGATATACTCCTATAATTATGTAATATTATTATAAAGATTATGAATGTAAATCCCTGTCATTGGTGCATAGATGAAGAATTCGTATATTACGTTAATCCATTCACTTATTTTATATAAAAGAATGGATTTTTTGTTTGGCCGTGATATGCTACTTGACTTAAAAGCTAAATAAAAGTATAATCTACTTTGTCTCATTTTCTACTTATGGAGAGGTGGTCGAGTGGTTGAAGGCAACGGTCTTGAAAACCGTCGTAGTCGTGAGGCTACCGTGGGTTCGAATCCCACCCTCTCTGCCAAATGTTTTAAACGAAAACCCAAAAGACATATAGTAAATTTGTGAAAAACACTTGTCTAAACCGTTGGAATAAACGGAAAAAGGCAGGTGTTTTCTTTTGCGTAGATAAGGTAAGAACCAAATTCGAGATAAACATAAAGTTACCTCCAAGTATATCCCCAAGCTTCCCATTCCCGAAGCTCTAGAACTCTTTGTCAATGTGAAGAAAGAAGAAGGAATAAGAGTCATACAGACTGGTTTAGAAGATTTTTAGCCAGTGAATACTCCTAAGTTCAAGAGTTAACCCCAGATGTAATTAGAGACTATATCAAACTACATGATAACAACTAAGGAATTGGCCCCAAACACAATTAATATACATTGGGAGTCATGTGTAGGTTCTGGGCAGAAGAACGGTATATCCATAGTAATCCCATGATTTTAACTAAGCAGTTGAAAATTGACAGTATAGACAACCTGAGAGGATACTACCGACAAGCTTAAAAGGTTTTTTCTTTTTGGATGTACAGACAAATACAGTGGCTTTAGGGACAAGGCGGTTATGTCTCTATTCTTAGACTCCCATTCCCCCGGTGGAAGGAAATTCGTTCGAAGTCTGGGTCCTCAGCTCCATCCCACCTATGTGTATTTTTCTAAAATCTCGGAAAGTATTTGCTTCATACAATCTATTAATTCTGGTGGATCATACACTGTCACTTCATTTGCCAAACTAATGAAATACTTTGCGAAAAACGGAATGTCACTCTTAGGAAGATCTCCATCTAACCAAGCCGTACCATCCTTGCGAAAATGTAATCTTGAGTGTAGCCATAATTCAGATTCACACCTCTGGGCACCTTCTCTGCTCAATTCCACATGAAGACGAATGTATTCTCGCTTGGTTTGAAACAACACATATTTATTCTCTAGGTGGATATGCTGAATATCTAAAGGTTCAGGTGCGGGTGTTGAATCAACAACAGAATGAATTCTATCACACCGAAACAATCGATACTCCTCACGAAAAAAGCAATAGGCTGGACAGTACCAGAAGCCATCTCTTGCATAGATCCCTATTGGTTGTATCTCTCGTTTTGATTTTTTTTCCTGTGATTCATAATCAATAAGGAGAACTCTTTGATGAATGGCTCCATCAAGCAAGGCAGGCAAAAAAGGAGATAGTGCTCTCCTTGTCGGCGCTTCAAAATCAACACGGTTTTTCATTTGTTCAATCCGGTGTCGGATATCCTCAGGCATATAATAATAAAACTTATTCAATGCTGTAGAAAACTCTGTCTCAAAAGGAAGAGATGAAAAGTGACGCAAAGAATGAATTGCAAAAAATATAGCAACAGCTTCTTCCGTGCTAAAGGCAATGGGAGGCAAAACTCTTTCCTTTAACACCCGGTATCCACCATGGGGTCCTACTTCTGAATATAAGGGAACTCCTAACTCACTTAATTCTTGTAAATCTCGAGAGATTGTTCTCGATGAAACTTGAAATTCGTGAGCAAGCTCCTTTATAGTAAACTGCCTCTTACGGTTGACAGCCAGCATCAATTCCATGAGCCTTTTTGATTTATGCATAAAGAGACCTCTTTTTTTTTTAATGATGACATTACTTGTCAATATTATACGCTACAATTGCCAATAAGCACAGCTGATTTAAAGCTGATGACAATGAGAATACAAGGAGTTGTTATATCATGACAGTGTTAGTTAACCCTTATATCATGTTGAATGGAAATGCAAAGAAGGCTATCGAATTTTATGCAGAATCATTAGATGCAAAAGTACTCTTCCAACAAACTTTTGGGGAGGCTATTGAAGATCCTGAACGTCCATTACCAGAAGAATTTAAAGAGCGTGTAGCACATTCTGTATTAAAAATTGGTGAGATGGAACTGCTTGTTGCTGATTCAGAACCTGGTCAGCAAACTCATACAGGAGATCGAGTAACCATCTGTATGACGACAAACGAAGTAGAAAAAGCGCAGCAAATGTATACCTTGTTACAGCAAGGCGGTAAAGTAAATATTCCGTTGACTGAAACTTATTTTAGCCCTGCATATGGAGTGGTAACAGATCAATTCGGCGTTACATTCCAAATATTCACGAGAAAATAACTTTACTCCAGAGGAGAATAAAATGATTAGTGAAGAAAACCCGCCTTTTGGGTATTTGACCAGAGAAGTGGGGCAAATACTGATGAAAGTTATGGAACCTGTCTTAAAAAAGCATCACCTATCAAAAGAACATTGGCAAGTCTTGAACTCGATACCTGTTTCAGAAAATACAAAGGTAGAGGAAATTCATCAACTATTTTCCGACAGAGGATGGATTGATCCAAGCAATCTTTACGAATCAGAAACAAATAAACTGAAACTCACAAATGCAGGATCAGCAGCACAACAAACTATATTTAATGAAATTCATGCGAGAAGAAAACTTTTATTCAGAGATGTAACGAATGAAAATTTTCAGATTGCAACACAGGTCATGAAACAAATTATTGCAAATGAAAAAGAAATTGACTAGGTGAGAAAAGTATCAGGAGCATCAAATTTTGGGATTGGTTTAAGAAATAATCACAAAGAGTGTACTGATGAATGGAGGATCTCACGTTAAGTCCTCGTGAGATCCTTCACTAATCAAATGATCCATTTGCATAATAAAAGTAGAACATGGAGCCTCCTATTATTGCTACTAAGAGGGCAACTGCAGTTATCTTGACTATACCAGTAATTGTGAATGATACGAATAACATCAGAAGTATGCTGCTTATAACCCAAATCATACAGATCATAGCGAATAACAGGATCAAATTGGCAGGCAGCTGCTTTTGTTTTGATGCCAAAATCCAAAGAATGCAGGAAAGATTGATCCTATACCAATAATTCGAATAGTTGTGATGGCTTCTACACCTGCTAATTTTCCTGTAATATTTGCAAAAAATATTAACATCAAAGCAATCCATTGAGCATCTGTGAAGTGAAAAATGTCCAATAAATGACCAAAACAACAACACTAACGTTGCGATTGTGGCAATAATACCCATAATCTTCTTCAAATTTAACTACTCTTTCTAATCTAAAGTTAGTTAGTAGAAAAAATGCTGTACATCTTTTCCGTAAGATGATGATTCATCTAGGTCATGCCTTATCATTGCTTAATTTTTACTGCCATAACTATACATCTCACTGCAAACAGTGCCGATGTGCCATATGAGTTATATTAATTGAATATTGGGACATTTATGAACGACCCTCCTTGTTGATAGGTAGTTAAGAAGCTCCATTATCGTCATGCAAGGCTATTCGTGATATTCAGTATGGTTTTGACGAATTAAGCTGAAATGGTTTTTGATTACTTGACGGAATTTTTGAGTTGCGTTAGAAAAGTAGCGATTTTTGTGATGATATAGTCCGATTTCCCTTTTGCATTTGGGATTTTTCATTTGTAGAAAGGTCATATCTGCTGCTAATCCGGAACGTAGAGCAGATTCAGGTACAAAAAGCAATCCCCAAATCAGCTTGAACCATTGCAGTCAGTGTTGCAGGTTCATCTCCTTCATATGTGATATTCGGGGTGAAGCCAGCCATTTCACAATAATGATCAGTTAGATCACGAATTCCATATCCTTTCTTTAAACTGACGAATCTTTCCTTGTTAAGATCAGTCCAGCTAATATCATTTTTATTTGCAAATTGGTGTGTTTTCGGGACAATAATGTAAATGTTTTCAGTTAACACAATATCGCATTCGATTTCATGTCCTCGAATTGGGGGAGATGACAAACAAAAATCTAATTCTCCTTTTACTAGATGTGTTTCCATTTCTTTTGTATCTAATTGTTGTACATAAAACTGTACATGTGGTTGATTTTTTCGAAACTGGTGGAGAATTTCAGGGAGAAAATTAGCGGTATTCACTGCCAATGCAAGTGAACCAGTTTCTGTATTGCTTAAATCGATAAGTTCACGTTTTCCTTCTTCCAATTCAAATAATGCGCACTCTACTCGCTTGAGAAATAAACGTCCAAAATCATTCAATTGTAACTTGCGTTTGGTTCGATCAAAAAGTGGAACTCCTAAATCTTCCTCTAGACGTTGAATTGTTTTGCTTAATGAAGATTGGGTAACATGTAAAAACTTTGCCGCATTTGTCAAGTGTTGCATGCGTGCTACTGTACGAAAGTACTCCAGCTGAAGAAGTTCCAACAGATTCACCTCATATTCCTTTTAATCCATCCTACGACAGACTAAAATACATTTTTTTGTGTACAAAATATTCCATATAATAAATATGAAAAGTATATTACAAAATATAAAAGGTGGGTATTCGTTATGTGTGGGATTGCTGGATGGATTGATTGGTCAGTTAATATGATTGGACAACATGAAATTCTACAAGCAATGGCTGATGCCTTGGAAGCTCGAGGTCCTGACGGAGAGGGGATATGGCATTCATCAAATGCCGCTTTTGTTCATCGGAGATTAGCAATCATCGATATTGAAGGTGGACGTCAACCCATGATTGCGAAAGATCAAGAGAATAATTATGTGATTACGTACAGTGGCGAAATATACAATTTTATCGAATTAAGAAAAGAGTTGCGGTTGCGTGGACATCGTTTTCAAACGAGTTCTGATACAGAGGTAATCTTACGTGGATATATAGAATGGGGGCAATCGTGTGTTGAACATTTAAATGGGATCTTTGCTTTCGGTATCTGGGATGAAAGCAAACAAGAGTTATTCTTAGCTAGAGACCGGTTAGGAGTGAAGCCGTTATTTTACTCAGAACAGCAGGGTGCATTAATATTTGGGTCAGAATTAAAAGCCTTATTAGCGAATCCACGGATGAAGCCAGAAGTTGATGTGGAAGGATTGTCTGAGCTATTTGCGCTATATCCAACCCGTACAACCTGGTCATGGCATTTTAAAAGGAGTAAAAGAACTTCGTCCAGGTTATACCCTTCGTTTAAATCGAACTGGAAAAATGCTCACCCAGTATTGGAAACTAGAAAGTCGTCCTCATGTAGATGATGTTGAAACAACTATTTTTAAAACGCGTGAATTATTATATGACACAATCCAGCGCCAATTGATTTCTGATGTCCCAATCAGCACACTCTTATCAGGTGGTTTAGATTCCAGCGGTGTATCTGCAATATCTGCGGAAGTTTTTCGGCAGCAAAATAAAGGAATTAAGACGTTTTCAATAGATTTTAAAGAAAGCGCAGAACATTTTCAAGCCACTGCTGCTCATCCGGGTTTAGATGCTCCATGGGTTGAGAAAGTGGTCAAGCATATTGGAACGGAACATCATCGTATTTTATTAGATACCTCGGATTTAGTAGATCATTTTCTAAATCCGTTGCAGGCGAGAGACCTGCCTTCGATGGGAGATATCGATGTTTCTTTGTATCTGTTATTTGCAGAACTAAAAAAATTTGCAACTGTAGCGCTTTCAGGTGAATCAGCGGATGAAGTTTTCGGCGGATATCCATGGTTTTATTCAGAAACAGCTATGTCTTCTGCTACATTTCCGTGGAATTTATTTGCGCAATCGAAAGATTTTAATATGGAGAGTATACTCCATCCAGAATGGGCTGATAAAATCCGTCCACAATCATACTTAGCGGAACGTTATCGAGAAGCATTAGCAGAAGTTCCTCCATTGCCAGGAGAAAATGATCAAGAAAAACGAATCCGTGAGATTTTTTATCTGACATTGACTCGTTGGTTACCTACCTTATTAGAGCGAAAAGATCGTATAAGTATGGCAGTTGGCTTGGAAGTACGTGTTCCATTTTGTGATCATCGCTTAGTAGAATATGTATGGAACGTTCCTTGGGAATTAAAAAATATCGGCGGGCAAGAAAAAGGTCTTTTGCGTCAAGCATTTGTAGGTTTATTGCCTGATGATGTACTTCGTCGCAAGAAAAGTGCATATCCTACAACCCAAAATCCAGCCTATACACATGCCATGGTAAACTGGATCACACAGATTATCCAAAATCCTGAATCCCCCATATTGCAGCTGATCGACAAGGATAAAATACTTTCCATCACCCAAAGGCAATCAAAGAACTTAACTTCCTTTAACGGTATTACTTATTTACTTGGATATTTAATACAAATAAACGAATGGATGGGAAAATACAAGATCAAAATTGTTTAGCATTTTGGCAACCTGAACTATTAATATCACAAGTGTATTACGCTTTAATCCTAAAACTCTTAATGATTTGAGAGATAACAAATGATTAATTCGAAAAAGAATGGATTTTCTATAAAGAAAAGAAAAACAATGTGAACAGGAGCAAATAAGTTCCTGATGTTTACGGTTCTGGTCATACTGCAATAGATTTTGAAATGATTAGATTGAAATCGAAGAAATAAGTGTTCGAATTTCCACTTACAGGGAGTAAGGAAAACAATAAGAGGATAGAAAGCCAATCATTTTTTGGAAATATAGTTAAATTAATTATAGGAGCCAGATGTTATAGCTTATGGCTCTTAAGCTTGTAATAAATCATAGTAAATTCTAAAAGATTTGTAATTTCAATCTGATTAAATTTGCTTGATTTAAAAGAGAAAGCTTTGTTTGAACAGATTTAAAGAACAATTCTACTACTTCAGATAAACGTATATATTATAACCCTTTTAAGCTTATCTTGGTTTGAGGGGTAAATATAGGTAATGCAACGGAATATATGAACAATAATATGAGAGACTACTGTAACCATTTATAGGAAGCTTTTTACTTTTTGTATTAGAAAGGAAATGGTTGACAGAAGGAAAATTAACTTAGAAAGAAATCTTGTTTTCAACGCTCCTATGAACCACGGGCGGTAAAGAAAGGGTCACAGCTGCTAATCGTTATATTGCTAGAAGGAAGTTGTTCATGTTTCGAACAACTTTTTTTCCTATTTAGGAAGACATGTGAGGCTCATTCTATCGTGAGATTTTTGTATGTTCATTGGAATGTTAGCGATTGGGAGTATACCGTTTGAGCTATTTTCAGGAAGGCTTGTACAGCTGGAGAAGATGTTGAATGTAATGACGATGCCAAAGCAACAGTTCGCCAGTTAGTGATAGTAAGTTCTCCTATTTTAATATTTTGGTGCATCTTTAGAGACAATTCAGGTCCGATGGTAATTCCGAGTCCTTCTTGTACCATATTAGCAATCGTATTACAGTCAAATACTTCAAATCGAACAAGAGGTTTTATATTTGCTTGATTGAAAATTTCATTTACATGCGTTTGATACATTCCTTTTGGCATGATAAAAGGTTCATTTTTTAATTCTTGGATGCTGATTGTTTTTTTGCCTTCAAATTTGTGATCTACTGGAAAGGCAACAACCATTTTATCTTTGATCAATGGAACTTTATTCAAATTTCTTTTTTTGTCTTGTTGTACAACAAATCCTATGTCTATAACTCCTGTTTCTAACCATTCAACGATTTCTTCATAAGTTCCTTCGAAAAAAGTGAACTCAATATGTGGGTGTTTTTTTTGAAATTTACAAAGTATTTTTGGCAAAAGGCAAGATGATGCACTGGAAAAAGTCCCAATACGAATATTACCGACTTCTAAATTCATAGCTAATGCGATTTCCTGATTGATTTTATCCATTCTATTTAATATTTCCCGCATGTGAATAAGTGTTTTTTGCCCAACCTCGGAAAGTGCAATTCCTTTTTTTCTATCACGAATTAAAAGCGTTACACCCCATTCGGATTCAAGGCTATTAATTGCATGACTCACTGCAGATTGCGTCATGTTCAACACTTCTGAGGCTTTTGTAAAACTTTTTAGATCAACAACTTTTGTTAGGATATCAAATCGATTAATTGTCATGAGATATTTCTCATCTCCGATATTAAAAATATGAATTTTACTCATATTAACATGCGTTATAGACTAGAGCAAGACGAAAACATAAAAGGAGATGAGAGGATGAATCGATTAGCGATTTATTTATTAGCTTTTGGTTCTTTTTTAATGGGAACAGCAGAATTCGTGGTTGCTGGCATCTTAGATACGATTTCGAAAGATCTGGATATATCTATCTCTCTAGCAGGACAATTAGTTACAGTATATTCTCTATCTTTTGCATTTGGCTCCTTCGCTTTGGTTTTATTTACTTCAAAATTTGATCGGAAAAAAGTTTTATTATCCACTATTATTGTTTTTTTAATGGGCAATATGATTGCATTTTTCAGTTATCATTTCGAACTTCTTATGTTGTCGCGTATCGTTCTTGCGGTGAGTGGAGGCTTATATACAGTTGTCGCAACTAACTTTGCTGCTAAGATCACTTCTCCTGAACAGAAAGGTAGTGCAATTGCTACTGTTATTACGGGATTCAGTGTCTCACTTGTCTTAGGTGTGCCGATTGGAACATTAATTGCTGCTTATATGGACTGGCGTTACATCTTTATGATTATTGCTATAGTCACTTTCCTCTTATTGATCTCCATTTATAATGTTATTCCGCAAATGAAAGGAACCGCTCAAATTTCGATCATACATCAGTTGCAAATTATTAAAGATAAACGAGTGATCAGTGCTTTACTGACTACTTTATTTTGGATACTTGGATATACCATGTTATTTACTTATATTTCTTCTCTGCTACAGAAGTTTGCAGGATTTTCAATTGAGTTAGTTAGCTTATGCCTGCTAATTCTTGGCGTATTTGCTTTTCTTGGTTCTCGTTTTGGAGGATACGCTGTAGATAAATGGGGATCTGTTCGTACGATCTCGATTAGCTTGATTATTCATGCCACAGCCTTGTTTCTTATTACAAATGTGTTATCTACATTTGCGCTTTTGCTAGCAGTGATAATGATTTGGGGTGCTGCTGCGTGGACAACTACTCCTGCTAATCAGTTCTATTTAATATTATTGCAACCCAAGTTCTCGGAAACAGTACTTAGTTTTAATACCACGATTATGAATATTGGAATGACATTAGGAGCTGGTTTGGGGGGCTTGGTGATTGAATATAAATCTATTTTACATCTGGGATGGATTGGTGGATTGATGGTAATGACTGCTTTCATTACTACAATTTATTCATTTTTATTAAACAAGAAGAAAGAGCTAGTAGTAGAAATACAAATCTAGTTAGTGACTTTATAAAATAGTTAATCTAATACAAAAGAATTTTTAATATTATTAAACAGATGAACGCTAAAATAATGTAAAAGATAGCCAGTGAAAGATCTTCTGGCTATCTTATGCAAAAACGTTTTTTCTCTATGAAAAAAAGGAAAAACAGAAGAATAGAACCAATAAAATAAAGTGCTGATCCAATCACAGATGTAGTTTTTGCTAAAAATTGCAATCTTCGTAAACGTGGAGAAGCAAACAAGGGATTCACCTCTTTCGATGACATGCTGATGTAGTGTATGCTGTAGCGATATAAGGAGTGACAGGGTGACAAATTACAAGTAGTTAGCCTTGCCGAATACATAACCAAGTGCTGCTAATAAAATCCCTAAAAAATAAGTGAGGAGAATATAGTAAATCATTTTATGTGTTTGTTGTGATTGTTTTAATTGAAATATTTCCCAATTAAGGGTGGAGAATGTAGTGAAACTACCACAAAAGCCAGTTCCTAAAAAAAACATCCACATTTCTTGAACATGATGTCCTACCAACCATCCCAATAAAAATGTACCAATCAAATTGATAGAAAAAGTATTGAAAGGAAAACGATCACTAGATTTTTGAAAAAGTTTACTGATAAAATAACGGCACAAAGCCCCGATTGAGCCTCCAATAGCAATGAACCATAAACTCATCTTATTTTCCCCTCTTTTTTGCAAGGTGATATCCAGTTAGACAGGAGATGTAACCACCTCCCATGCTTAAAAATAGATAGGTTACAGCAAAGGAGATCTTATTTTTTTCTACTAACTGTATGATCTCTATGTTAAAAGTAGAAAAGGTAGTAAAGGAACCGATAAAACCTGTAGTGATTGCAGGGATAAACCAATTTGGAAAGTAATCATGTTCAGCAACCCATGTAAAAAACCAACTTAAAAAGAAACACCCCAAAAGATTGATACATAATGTATGGACAGGAAAACCCATATAAGAAGTGGAAGGGATTATAAGCCCTATCCCATAACGAAGCAAAGCTCCAATAGCACCAGCGATACCAATAAAGGTATATATCAGACTCATCACCTCATATGGATAAAATAGTTAAATACGACTCGAGTCGTAGGTTTATTTCCTTCTCATGTTTCTGTTTCTTTTGGTCATACTTGTGTATGCTGTAGATATAGATTGAATAGGGAGAGGCTTTATATGAAAAAAATAGCAGGAATCATCCTTGTTATTTTAGCAGTTATTTTATTTACTCACTCCATTTGGTGGAGTCCAATTAATTTCTTTGTCCCCCATACTCCAAATATAGATAGAAGTTTTGCAGTAGATAATGGAGATACAATAGAATTCGATGTTACAAGTGAAAATCTTACCATTTTACCAACGGAAGATGAAGAGCTGAAAATCGAAGTTACAGGTCGGGACTTGAATAGAGTAAACTTTCAGGTGGATCAAGAGCATCGAGAGTTGAAGATTAATTTGAATCCGAAATGGTATTCTTTTTCGAATGCAAATGATTTAAAGTTGATGGTATATGTTCCACGTACAAAGTTAATAAATCTTGATGTTAAAGCCAATACTCGAGTGGTTCAAGTGGGTCACAATCAAGGTGCGAAATGGAATATTGCTTTTTTGAATACTGAAATAAAGAATGGTACTAGTTATTTTAAGAATGTAAAAGTTAATCATTTTATTTATGATGGGACATCTACAGATGTAATGGTCGATCGAGTAGAATCAAAAAATACGAATATAGGTACATTTTCAGGTAATATCAATATAAGTCATTATGTAGGTCCACTACACTTATCTTCTACCAGCGGAAACATACGTATGCAACTGGATAAGCTAGTAGGGGATATAAGAACAGAAGTGTTATCAGGAAAAGTTGACATGTTTTTACCAAAATCAGCTTCATTCCAGTTAAATACGAATCTTCAGTCGGGTCAGTTGATTTCAACTTATCCACTTCAAAATAAAAAAACAACAACTCCCCAAACAACAGCATCAGCAGGAACTGGTAAATTTAAGATTAATATAGAAATAGTGAATGGAGATCTCATCATTCATTGATAGGTGGTGAAACGATGCGTCGTGCAGGCG
This sequence comes from Shimazuella alba, assembly GCF_009831235.1. GTDB lineage: Bacteria > Bacillota > Bacilli > Thermoactinomycetales > Thermoactinomycetaceae > Shimazuella > Shimazuella alba. The sequence goes on from NZ_WUUL01000002.1 coordinate 453,824, forward strand.
GGATTATATTTATTATCATTGGCGTTATTCTACTTTTTATTGCTTTGGGTTTAAATGATTTATTAGTAAGCCCTGTAATCCTTATTTTTGTAAGTTTTCTGTGCTGGCGGTTTTATTACCGTCGAACTGCTATATTCTTTCTCATTATGGGTGCTCTTGCTCTGATTGATGTAAAGTTATGGACTTTGCTCTTCTCATTTTTACTTTTCTATATGAGTTATAAGTTGCTATGGACAAAAGATAAAAGGCTTCTCCATGAAATTCATACAAGGAAAGAGGATCAGAATCTGAATTGGGAAAAAACATTTTCCATCCAAAATCAATCATTTATCCGGAAATTACGTTTAGGTGACATGCAATATGAATTATTTGACATTCATGCGACCAATGAAATACAGAATATTCATCTTGATTTATCCAAAGCTATCATTCCAGAGGGGGAGACAAACCTTATACTCAATGGGATAGCTGGTCGTGTTCATCTTTATTTACCGCCTGATTTGGATGTATCGATATCTTCCTCTGTTACATTGGGAGAGTGTGAAGTGTTGGGGAAGAAGCGACAAGGCATCCGCAATCAATTACAAGCGACCTCCAATACCTATGACGAGGCAAATCGGAAAGTACAGATTTCCATTTCTTTTCTAATAGCGGAAATACAGGTGAGGTACCTTTAATGAAGCAGGCGACAAAAACTAACTCCGTCAAATGGAACGCAGCATGGTATTCTCTTTTTCTTACTTTATTTTTGTTGATCATCATAGTCACTATCATCTTGGCTCATTATGAATTAAAAGTTAGCATTCTGATGGCACTGGGATGGGCAGTCTTGCCTGTTTTGGCAGTGCTTATTGTCTCGAGTATAATAGGATATTTTTATGGTGCAAAAATAGTTCAACGTCTTTCTCCTATAAAAGAATCACTTATTCAATTGGAAAGAGGTAATTTTTCTCACCGAATTCGAGAAATGGGTCATGATGAAATTGGTAGGATGGCTAAGCATGTAAATCAAATGGCACTACGAGTAGAACAACAAGTTGCTTCCTTGCAAAAGTTATCGACCGAAAGAACAGAATGGCAGACAGAGATGAAGCAAGAAGTAATAACAGAAGAAAGAGGCCGTTTGGCAAGAGAACTACACGATACGATTAGTCAACAGTTATTTGCAATTTCAATGATGTCATCTGCAATTACCGCTAGTAATTTGCAAGATACGATAGAGATAGCAAAGAAAATAGGGTTTATTGAGAAATTAGCAGTCGAAGCGCAACAAGAGATGCGTGCTTTGTTGATGCATTTAAGACCTGTGACATTAGAAGGGAAGGATCTAAAGACAGGATTAGAAGATTTATTGGTAGAGTTACAGGAAAAACAATCTTTGCAGGTTACATGGGAATTAGAAGATATGCCTGATTTAGCTCGTGGAATCGAAGATCATTTATTTCGAATTGTCCAAGAGGCTCTATCCAATGTTTTGCGACATTCCAAAGCGAATAAGGTGCATATTCGATTAGTTGCACGAGGGCAAAATCTGCATTTGAAAATTATTGATGATGGTATTGGGTTTGAAGAATCTCAGATGAAAATGTCTAGTTACGGTCTAAAATCAATATCAGAACGTGCGAGTGAAATCGGAGGAATCGGTGAGGTTCTTTCTCTTCCTGGAAAGGGAACACAAATAAATGTGAAAGTTCCCATCCTGTAATTGGAGGTAAGTAGATGATACGAGTAATTTTAATTGACGATCATGAGATGGTACGTATGGGTTTATCTGCTTATCTATCTACACAACCCGATATAGAAGTTGTCGGAGAAGCATCAGATGGAAAAGCTGGTGTTCAGCTGGCCATCGATACTCAGCCAGACGTTATTTTGATGGATTTACTCATGGAGGGGATGGATGGCATAGCAGCAACGAGAGAGATTATCAAAGTTATCGAACAGCCAAAAATTATAGTGCTAACAAGCTTCCTCGATGATGACAAGGTTTATCCTGCATTGGAAGCAGGTGCGCTCAGTTATCTTTTAAAAACATCGAGAGCAGATAAGATTGCTGCTGCGATTCGCAGTGCTGCAAATGGTGAATCGGTACTGGAAGCACAAGTAACGAGTAAAGTTATATCTAAAATGCGAAGTTCCGATCAAGGAAGAAAACCACATGAATCATTAACAGCGCGAGAAATGGAAGTGCTACAGCTGATTGCAGATGGCAACACCAACCAAGAGATCGCGGACAAATTATATATTACTGTCAAAACGGTAAAAACACATATTACAAATCTGTTATCCAAACTAGAATTGGATGATCGTACTCAAGCAGCAATATATGCATACCGCAACCATTTAGTGAAGTAGAAAAATTGATTTGGTTTGATGGAAGAGGAGGCATACACTTGGCAAAATGAAGTCCAAAATATTTGATGTTAGTCAAATCGGTTATAGGGAGTAAGAATGTGCAAAAACACCAAAAATATTTTATTATATTCAAAAATCAAAAAGAGCCTATTTTGTAGTGAACCCAAAAAGTTAGACACGAAAATTAGGCAGCTTGCTGCCGGGCATGAGTTCGGTATTGTACTGGACTCATGCCTTTTAATTTTG
>NZ_WUUL01000020.1 GCF_009831235.1 Shimazuella alba
AATCCCCTTGATACCTCAAGGGGATTTCATTGGTGGACGATAGAGAAATTGAACCTCCGACTAGGTCACAAAGGAAGTTTTATCAATTCCCTGTATAACCAATCTAATAATGGTCGCGTAATACTGCTCGAATATTTTCATGCATCTCATGCAATTCGCGGTCTTTCAATGCACCGTTTAGTGCATGGTAAATAACTCGCATTTCCCAATGATCAAATGAGCGATGTTTTAACATTTCCAAGACAGTTGTTTGAATTTGCTGGAATTTTTCTGTATCACGAAAGGGGATATGAAAAGTTTGTTCAATAAACTGAATTTCCACAACATCCATCTTCACATCCCCATACTGGTTCCACATCCAATCCACGATTTCTCCCACTTCAGCAATATTAAATACAAATCGTATTCCACAATAGTCCAAAGTTGCGTGATTCTTTTTCAACATAATCAATTCGTCTACCAGCTGATCACTCGCAGGCTTAGCTGCATTAATCTTTTTAGACAGTTCATCCTGTTGAATAAAATAATCAATTGCAAGAGGTGGAAACCCTAACATAGCACCTAGACATCTGTGATATTCAGAACCATAAGTGGTAATCAATTGGGCTTGATACTTGGACAAATAGGCCTGTTTTTGCTGCTCATCTTGAAAAAAGATCACTAATCCATTTGGAATAGCTGGGAAGTCACCACTGGAAACAAATGGATAATCTTTGCATAAATACGCATCTTTTCTATGTTCAGAAGTTAAAAAAGCAGGCTTGATACCTAACAAAAATCCCATCACATTGTCCATGTGGTATCTCCTCCATGAAGCTTTTATTTCTTTGTGGTACTAGGTAATGATTCACAGTCCATTAGGGATTTGCTTTTGGATGACTTCCTCCTATATAATCATTTCTATTTGAATAGGGAGCATTCCTTCTCATTAGAGAAATCATCCCCTTTCTATTATTGAGATTACTTCAATAGTTACGAAAAGCCAAAAGTCCATATATAAGGACTTTTGACTTTGCTATAGAAGAATTTCAATTGGCTTCTTTTGAAGTAATGAAATAGGTAGCAGCTTTTCTTTCATCCTTTTTAAAAACAAAAAACGAAGTTGAGCGAGCGCGCTCAAAACTCCGGTTTTTTGATATCAACACTCACAATAGTTCTATTAGTTCTTCCAGCTTTTTATATAACCCATCACGTATTGCTTCCTTTTCTTCTTTTTCTAGGTTCCATTTTTGCAATAACTCTATATCCGTTTCTGCTCCCAGCAATTGTTCAATCGCATGTATTTCATACTCTATCGATTCTATACGGCTCTCCATTTTCTTGAATTGTTTCTCATGAATCGGCTGTGTCTCCTCTACAAAAATCGTCTCCACCTTCGCTTTCTTCTTTTCTTTCGGTTTTTCCAGTTCTCCCAGTTTTTTCTTTGCCCAATCATAACTGCCTGGAAATCCATGTAAGGTCTCATTTGCAATCCAATACGTTTTCGTGAAAATTTTATTTAAAAAATAGCGATCATGCGAAACTGCCAAAATCGTACCTTGAAAATCTTCGAGTGCTTCTTCTAGTACGTCTCTTGTTTCAATATCGAGATGGTTTGTCAGCTCATCCAAAATCAACAGATTGATATCCTGATGCATTAATTGCGCCAAGCACAAACGCATTCGCTCACCTCCACTGAGCTGGCTGACCTTTTTGAAAACATTCGGTCCATAGAACAAAAAGTTGGCCAATATATGACGGGCTTCTTCCTCTGTGACAAAGACCTGTTCCCGAAAGACTTCTAACACCGTTTTCTTCGAAGGCTTCAGCGTAAGATGCTGAGATAAATAGCCTATTTTCACATTACTTCCTATTTGAACTTTCCCTTCATCTACCGGAACTTGATTTAAAATCAACTTCAGTAAGGTGGTTTTTCCCGTACCGTTTCTTCCGACAATAGCTACTCGATCACGAAACGATACATGAAGATTGGCATTGCTGATTAGACATTTGTCCCCAAATGTTTTTTTCACTCCTTCTAGTATGATTACATCTTTCCCACTTCGATCTGATTGTTCAAATTGAAGTCTAACCTTTTTACGTTCCAATATCGGGCGCTTTAACTTCTCCATCCTTTCAAGTGCACGCTCCATGTTCCTCGCTCGTTTATGCAATCCTTCATTTGGCGGATTCGCTTGATTCGCCCACTCCTTTAAACGCTTAATAGCTTCTTTTATCTTTTTGATCTTTTTTTGCTGTTCTTTATAAGCATCAAATTCCCACAGTAATTTTTCTTGCTTTTCCTTTACAAAATCGGAATAATTCGTGTGATACACACAAACTTCCGCGTCTTCTAAATCGATAATTTTTGTTGCCACTTCATCTAAAAAATAACGGTCATGCGAAATAACAACGACGATCCCCTTATACTCCTTCAAAAATTGCTCCAGCCATTCTACCGCTAAAATGTCAAGATGATTTGTCGGCTCATCGAGTAAAAGTAAATCCGGTTTTTGCAATAAAAGCAAACCAAGACAAACCTTTGTTTTTTCTCCTCCACTCAAATTAGCAAATGGTTGAGGTAAAAATGATTCGATTTGCAGACCTAAGGCAACCTTCATCAATTCTGAGCTCATTTCAAAACCGCCAATAAAAGAAAACCGATCTTGAATATTTCCATATTCTTGAATGAGCGACCCCAGTTTAGCTTCATTTTCTTCTGTGGACATTTCTTGCTCCATCACCTTCATTTTTGTCTCCAGCTCTCTTGCTTCAGTGAAAGCTGTAAGCAAGACATCTTCCACTGTCATACTTTCCGAGAAACTTGGTATTTGTGATAGATATCCAACTTTGCTTCCTTTTTTTATATGAATGGCACCTTGATCCGGTTTTTCGATTCCTGTTATTAATTGAAAGATGGTTGTTTTCCCGCTGCCATTACGGCCCACTAGCCTGACACGGTTTCCTTCCTGTATTTCAAATGATACATTTTCAAAAATGAATGTTCCTGCAAAGGATTTACTGATTTGATTTAAAGCACAAATGATCATATTTTCCGTACTCCCTTTCAAAATAAAAAGCCATGGGTGAGACTACGCCTCTCCCATGGCATACTTTGCTAATGGAAAAGAGAGAGCTACAGAGCTCTCTCTTCATATTGGGTGGGTAAAGAGGTCTCTCACATTTCTACAGTCATTATGCAATTGCTAAAAAAGGACATACGTATCCCGTTAACAACTGCAACATGAAAAATTGCACGGCAAATGGTAATAAAATCTAAAAATTGCACGCGCAATCCTGCAGAATTGTTCATCTCTTTACTCGCCTCCTTCGTACGGAATGTTTATTGGTATAAGTATATTCTTTTTTGAAAATAAGTTGCAAGGATTTTTAGAAAATCGCATGTATGTAAACTTTATACAAAATTAATTTGATTTGGTTTCATAGCATGGTAATATCAAGCCATTGCGCTTTTATTATATTTATAATGGAAATTAAGTGTTCAAGTGATAAGTTCCTCCAAACACTCTTAAATTTAAAACGCTGCAAACCATAAATGTAAAGGTTGCAGCGTTTTTATTAAAGCAGTAACAATATTTTCTCATTCATTTATATCTTTTCAGACTTATGTCGTTAACATATTCCTATAAAAAAGCCACGTTTTAACAGACAAACTTTGAGATTGGATTAACAGAAAACAAGCTTCTTACATATGAATTGCGTATTTTCATTCAACCCTCTTATCTCAACAAGTTCACTTTGATCCCTTTGTTTAAAATGTTTTGGTAATCAATAAACGTGTATATATCTTCATCGATCACCGAACTAATTTGTCTTAGCTCTTCCAATGTCAACTCTTCGATTGCTTTCTGGTGATCCTCGCAATATATTACGATGGAACCAACGATACTGTGAGCATCTCGAAATGCCACACCTTTACTTACTAAATAATCCGCTACCTCTGTTGCATTCAGAAATCCTTTCTTCACTGCTTTTTCCATGTTTTCATGATTGACCTTCATCGTAGCGATCATCTTGGACATGATGGTCAAGCATGATAAGACAGTATCAAGGGCATCAAAGAAAGGCTCTTTGTCTTCCTGCATATCCTTATTGTACGCCAACGGTAAGCCTTTCATCGTAGTGAGTAGTGAAGTCAGCGAACCATAGACTCGTCCTGTTTTTCCACGGATAAGTTCAGCGGCGTCTGGATTTTTCTTTTGCGGCATGATACTACTACCTGTTGAGTAAGCATCATCGATCTGGATGAATTTGAATTCCTGACTGCTCCACAAAATTAGTTCCTCACTCAATCTACTCAAATGCATCATGAGAATAGAAAATCCGGACATCAACTCCAAGAGATAATCACGATCACTTACCCCGTCCAAAAAATTGTCGACCGGCTTGGAGAATCCAAGCTCTTTAGCGGTCATTTCTCGATTGATCGCATGGGTGGTACCAGCTAGAGCCCCGCAGCCAATAGGACTCTCATCCATTATTTCGATAGCGCTTTCTATTCTTTTTTTATCACGTTTTAGCATTTGATCATACGCCAGCAAATGGTGCTGAAAGGTAATCACCTGTGCACGCTGGAGGTGTGTGTAGCCAGGCATGATGACATTGTTTTCTTTCGCCTTTGCTTGCAGGGTCTGTTTAAGATTTTCGATTCTTTCTATGACTTCAAATGCTTTGTTTTTCGCATAGAGTCTTATATCCACTGCTACTTGGTCATTACGACTTCTTGCTGTATGAAGTTTTTTTGCTGTGCTTCCGATATGCTTTGTCAGATTCACTTCCACGAAACTATGGATATCTTCATAATTCCCTTCCAATGGCAATGTTTTCTCTTCGATATCGTTGAGAACGGAGAGGAGTCCTTCGACAATTTTCTCTCCTTCTTGCTGGGTAAGGAGTCCACTCTGCATTAGCATATTGACGTGGGCGATACTCCCTCGGATATCTTCCTTGTACAGTCTCTGATCTACATGGAGAGAACTGTTGAAATCCTCCATGAGTTTGTTTTCTTCTTTGCGAAAACGCCCTCCCCAAAGTTTCATAGCCATGTTCTCCTTTTTTACATTCCTATTTAGGGTTGATTTGTGGAGCTTTTCTCAAGCTCTGCCACGTTTCCTTTTTTGTGCATGTACCACACGCCGTTGTAGACCGCCAAGTAGTAAAAGACAAAACCCGCAATTGCCACAATCAGCGACATATAAGGCTCAGGAAGAATGCTGATTCCACCAAAATTACCAAGATACGACAAGGTGATCAGCATTAGTATATATACAATCAGGTATAACCCCCCAAGGATCTCTTCAGTTTTGTATTTTCGGATAAAATGGATGATCAAATAGGCACCCACTCCGATAATTAAACCTGTAATGCCTAATTGCACCTTACTCCATTTCGTCCAATAAATAAGAAGCGTTGCAAACACAAAGGCCAGAGGAGCGATCACGTTTATTCCTGGAAGCCCGTTGTCTTTTGTCAGACCAACCTTACGGAAAACCATTACAGTTACGCAGGCTGACGCGTACTTATATATCCCAATCGCCCCCACAATAGCTACAATGGCAGTCCAGCTTTTTAGAGGAAACAGAAATAATAGTCCGATAACAAAGTTGAAAGCAAGTGCGCGAGTAGGGACACCATAGCGTTTGTTGATCACTCCGAAGTAACTTGGAAGAAAACCACTCTTCGCCATGGCAAAAACATGACGGGAAGTTCCTCCGGTATACGCAAGAGCCGATCCTGTTGGAGAAATCATGGCATCTGCGGTAATGATCCAAGACAGCCAAACCAGATTAACAATCATGGCAAGATCGGCAAAAGGAGAATCAAATTTGATTCCACTCCAGCCATTTACTAACATCTCGGGTGGAACTGCGCCAATAAAGACGACTTGCAAGAGGATATACATGATTGCGGCTATTACAAGTGAGGCAATCAACGCCAATGGAATATTTCGTCTGGGATTAACTACTTCTCCACTCATCATGATAACGTTTCCAAAACCAGTATAAGCAAAGAAAATTCCACTTGTAAGGATAGCACTTAATCCCGCACTGTATCCGTTCGGAGCAAATCCTTGGCTGGTGAAGTTCTCCACATGAAAGCCTGTCATGAAAAATGCTAGGATTGTGAGAACAGGTACGACAAATTTAATAGTGGTAATCACCGTATTTGTGATTGCAAACAGTTTTACCCCAAAATAGTTAAAAATCACAAAGAAAATCATCAAAAAGGTTGCTGCTAAAATACCGGTTGTCGTTAGTTGCTCATTCGTTACATCATAAAGCCCCGGCCAAAATTGATTCGCGTATTGGATAACTCCGGCAGATTCTACCGGTGCAGTCGCACAGTAGCCAAGCCATATCGAGTAGCTGGTCACAGTAGCCAGCATGTTTCCATGAGAATAGAGTGGATAACGTGCTAAGCCGCCTGTTTCAGGCTTGACTCTTCCCAATTCAGCATAAACCATTGCGATTAAGGTAATAACAGCTGCACCGATTACCCATGAAAGAATAGCAGCAGGACCAGCCAGTTTCGCGGTAGCCCAAGGACCAAACAGCCAACTTGAACCGATGATTCCCCCAAGTGAAAGTGCTGTGAGAGACCAAAATCCCATTTTCTTTTTCAAATATTGTTCTTGACTCATAAAAATTACCTCTTTTCTTCACAGTTTTATAGGTAATTATCTCCAAAATAGCCAAAGGACTCCTTTTTCTTTTTTGTTAAACCCAAAACGATGTCTCCTCCTTTCTTTCGTAAGGATAAATTCATTTGAAGAGTTCAAACCATTTTAGGGTATAAAAAGGGTAAATGAATTAAATGTATTATAATGTAATCAATTTTATTTTTCAATATATATTTTTTAAAAAACAAATTCTAATATTTGTTTATATTAGAGTTTAAAACTAAGGTATTTGTACAAAATATAAATAAAACGGTATATTTACACGAAAATCAACCAGCTTAAAAGGGTGAAAAATATCTATCTCCTATTTCATTGTTTCATAACAATTATTGGCTCCTATGTGCACTTTCTAATCAATAGAATAGTGATGGATAAGAAGCACTTCTCTATCAGTAAATATTTCCATATATAGGATTTTATTGTATCTCTGATCTTGTAGTTGGCTATACAACAAAAGGCTTAGGTTTTTTGTCCCTAAGCCCTAACGATTATTATTAAGTTATAAGTTTATTACATACTAGATTGTAACCAACTCCACTAGAAAATAGGATGGTTGAAAGGTCTAGTATATGAATGCAGTCTATTTCAAGCGGTATCTTTTCCCTGGTCTTCCCCTCGAAAAAGTGGATTCTTCACCGATGTATTCAGCCAAATCCTCTTCACAAAGACTCCTTATAAAACGACGTGCATTCCGTTCATCCCAATATAAATGAGAAGCCAAATCTTTGACCGTAAAGTCTTTCCAATTCATCTTCTTGATCAGTGCCGTTACCTTATGATAGTTTTTAACACTGACCTTGATCTTTTTCAGTTTTTGAATTAGTTCTTCATCATCAAATCGGTAAGAAAAACTAAGTTCATCCTCTGCTCCTGATGATTGAATGATAGTACCATCCTCACGAATGGTTACAATCCCATGTTCTGCTTTTTCCTTTGATAGTTGCAAAGCACGCTGCGCATTTATTTCAGCGGAATGGACAGTCACCCCATAGCCAACACCTACACTGATTGTATGATCCATTTTCTCTGAAAGCTGACTTACTGTGTCAAGTAGCACTTTGATTTCTCGTTCGATCGCTCCACGAGAACTAAAAATAATGTACTGCCCATTTCCTTTTTCTAACAAGGAGCCATCCAGTTTCTCACAATACCGGAGCAAGGTTTCTTTTATCTTAATTTCAAAAAACTCAAGCTGGTAAGAGCTTTTCGCTTTCTCTCTAATCTTATCAAAATGCACAATTTCCACCATCTGAACGCCAATCTGTGTATCCTTATAGAAAAAAGTCAACGTCTTTTCAGCGAGAATGCGTAAGGCTTGCTGGATTTCCATATCCGTACTAGATATCCGGTAAGTTGGGACACCTGATTTTGTCAGTGCCAGTGCTACCGCTTCAAAACAAGTTAATGCACCTTTCGTTTTTCCGCTTCGAAATAAATCTATATGGAAATCGATAAGTTCCTGGGTACTTGATTTCTCATCAAAAGTCTTTACATAAATATTCTGGGGGGCAATATCAATTTGTTGCAGAGCCTGTTCCAAATGAGAGGTAGTAATTTCGTCGATACTTACTTCACTTAGAAATTCATGCTGGTAATATCCCATATGTAAAAGACTTTTATAAATACCTGACTCTGTATGGTGAATATATACTAGCCTATCTTCAGCTTGTAAAGTATTTTTGGCTATTTTATAAGAAATCTGACCGGAAAAAAGCCAGACATCAACAGCATGATCATGTTCTAAAACGATTCTCTCCGTTTCCTGAAAATCATGATAGGGAAACGCTAAAAATTTCATTGTACTCTCATATTCTTTTCCAAGATGTAGTATGCTTTCTACTGATGAATGAGGACCAATAACCCCAACTTTAAACATAATTACCTCCTATTCAAAAAACTATAAATCCTATTTTAACCTGATAGGAAAAGAAAAAATACAGGTAGTTCCAAGATATGTACAAATAGGTCACTTCTGTTGATTGATATTTAGTCGAATCTTTTTCATTCGGTATAGATTACATTTTTGTAAGCAATCTATGATCTCCTTCTTAGAATCGCGAATATGCTCAACCAATAATCCCCACCTCTAAGCGTTATCGTAGGTGGACGGAAGGTTCAATCCAACCATTTTTAATAGTTTCCAGTGAACAAAGAAATAAATCTGTTGTCTTCCTTTTTCGAACTCCTTCCAAAGATATCCGTAATTTTTAAAGATGATTTCTTAATTCATAACCAGTAACCATTTCATCTTTCCCAATTCATTATTTATATATTTTAACCTCTCTAAGTGAAGAAAAAACTGTGAATGGTATTCCTCCACTATTATTCATTTCCTTCAAGAAGTACTTAACATGAATGATAATAGCACTAAGCTTGCTTGATACCAGTCTCTTTTTCTCCTGAATACATTCTTCTATTTCTACTCTTTTGTCTATATCTTACGGTATAGATATAGTATTCAGGTCCAATCTACCTTTTCTCTAACAGGAATAAAATCACTGATTTTTAAATTTTTTTTAACTAAAAACCATTGAGATGGGCAAAAGAATACGATGGTGATTTAAATAAAAACGAAAAGCCAAAACTCCTTACCTATCAAGGAAAATTGGCTCCCGTTTAGTGAATGTCGATTATACTTCCATAACTAACCCAGCTTAATCATTGAGTTCATCCGTGCTTTAGAATGAAATATGTGCACAGAGTAAAGAGTAGTTTATATTGCTTTTTAATCTTGTTTATTCGAGTACCCTTATCACAATCATAAAGTAAGAGAATCTGTTTTAATTGATTTGATTGCTTCCTTCTTCACTGAAATTCTAAAGATCAACGTCATGAAGATTGCAAGAATGGCCGCGCAGGCACAAAAGATGAAGTACCCATTATAACCACCGTGAGGTCCATATGTTTTAAACAGCACATTATTGACGAGAGGCATTAAAATATCTGGTAAATAGCCTATTAAGGATACTACTCCGATTGCCAGACCAAGCATCTTTTCATCAATCTTACAATCTCCAAGTAGTGACCAATAAAGACCCCTAACAGTATAAAGCATTAATCCAATCATTACGACTTGGATTTTAAAATATATATGAGGCATTGTAACTGGTATGCTTGATATTGCAATTAAAAAAGTGGCAGCTAACCCTAAGGCAATCATGAGAATGTTGCTCTTTCCGAATATATCCCCTAAAAATCCGCCTAATATCCCGCCAATTGGCCTCATCCAAAGCATGACTACAGTGACTTGCCCCACCGTTGCTGCATCGATTTTGATGTTGGTTTGTAAAAAACCACCTTGATAATATACGGCCCAAGTCACAATATAGGACAGAAATATGATGCCGCCTAACAGCCAGATAAACTTATTACTGAAAATTTGTTTGAAATCTTTCAGATTCATTTTTTTACTGAGTTCTGCCGTTTTTTTAGATGAAGATTCTTTTTTAATAGATGTCTTGTCTTCTTCAACAAAAATTAAAATAAGGATAGACACGAATATAAGCACAACGGAGTACATGTAAACAACAAATTGTAAGGCTTCTTTCTTATGAGCCAATACCGTATTGTCTCCCAAAACGTTTGTAAAAATAAATAATGCGATACTTGCCAATATGGCCTCTACTAAACCACGACCTCCATCTAATGCACCGAAAAATCTTCCTTCCTCTTCCTTTTTAGCAATTAACTTTACCAGTTTTAAATGAGCGGCCCAAAAGGTGAAGACGGAGAAAAATCCCCAAATTCCAAAAATCACTAGAACCATTGAATAGCTTGGAACTTGAGCAAACCATAATCCGGTCACTCCACAAACTATGAGTGAAATGAATAAAAGTTTTTTGGCTGAAAATCTATCAGCAAGCCAGCCACTTGGAGAATACCCCACTAGATAAGCAATACCCAAAACAGAAAATATTCCATTTAATTGGTTAAGTGTGATTCCGTAAACTTCCAATATTGTTTCTTGATAATTCGTTTTTAAATAGATAAGTGGAAAAATCGATCCTGCTGCTAAAATAATGAGGAAAAATTGAAAATAACGCTTATAATTTTTTTCTACCATAAAAATCATCCTTTTCTTAGTTGAAAATAGGATAGGATAGTTTTAGTATTTCATCTGTATGAACTCTGACATTTTTAACAACAGTATCGTTAATTGTATTGTAGAGGATGTGATTTTTTGGGTTAGGTATAAATGTTTGTTGAGTTTTAACCATTTTACTTGCAGCCTCATAAATATCTTTGTAAATCGATAAATGTTGGCATACACATATGGCAGCTCCAAGACAAGCACTACTACTGCCTGCACGTCTATAAACTGGCAATCCAAAAAGGTCAGCAATAATTTGCATCATGACATCACTTTTGGAGCCCCCGCCTATTACGATTAAATCATTTAACTTCGCATCTATTTCCGCTAACATATCGTCAATGTTGTTTTTAAGATTAAATGCAATCGCTTCCAAAATGGAGCGATATATATGATATTTTGTATGACGATCATCAAAACCAATCATGACACCTTTTCGATAAGGCATAGATGGTGTCGATAACCAGTCTAAAATAGTTATCAGACCTTCACTGCCTAAAGGAACATCTTGTGCTTTCCTATTTAAGTAATCCTCTTCCGATACACCTAGTTTTCCTGCTTCTGTAACGAGTTCTTCACCAATCAGCTTTTTAAACCAACTCACTGTCCACATACCACGTCTGATTCCATTTGATTCATAAACATATTTAAAAGGGATACAGGCAAGAGTCGGGAAAAAATGAAGGGCATTTTCCCTATATTCATTTCTTAGCAACATGGATGAAATGAATGTTCCAAGAGAAATCATGATGGTCCCTTCATCCTTCATTCCAGAGCCCAAAGCTTCTACAGCTTTATCATTGGCTGTTGCTACTACTGGTATATCTGAATTAAACCCAAACTCTTGGGCCAAATCTTGTCTTAGCACTCCTAACTTTTCGCCTGGTTTTACAAGATCAAATACCATCTCTCTTTTCAATCCATTTGTCTCGAATACTTCCTCGTCTCCAGACCAATCCAATGTTTCGCGATCTAATGGCCAGTGAACTTCATAGTTAGAAGCCGAGTCCTTAAATTCCCCTGTCAACCGAAATCCTAGATAACCAGAAGTAGTCGTCACATATTTGACTTGATCATCGGAATGTACATATGGTTTGTTAAGTCTAGAATCCATCCAGCTTATCACTGGATAAGCTAGATGGCCATCTTCTTTTAACAAAACACGACAGCATCGAATCGTACATAATCCAATTCCGGCAATATCTTTCGGATTACCAGTAAAATTGGTTAGACAATTTTTCATTGCTCCGTACACACTGTCCCATAAATCATCATCTGGATGGATAACGACACCTTGTTCAGGAGATAATGTTTCTTTTAGTTGAAATGCTCCAAATGCAACTTCATTACCTTCTAAATCATATATAGCTACTTTTGTACTTTGTGAGCCATTATCAATTCCCATTACATATCTGCTCATATATGATCACCTTATATTAACCTTTTATATATTTTAGGCCTTCTTCTTGAGGGAAAATGGTGCCAAAATTCATGATTCCATTAGGGTCAAAAGCTTCTTTTAATTTTTCCAGCATGTAGTATGCCGAACCATGTTCTTCCTCTGTCCACTCCGTTCGATATTTTCCAATACCATGGTGATGACACATGGAACCACCAAGTTTTAATGTCTCCTCAATAATAATCGAATGGATTGGGTGATGATAAATTCTCATTTCATCCTCTGGTGCACAATTAATATGGTAGTTATATACAAAATACATATTTGTTCCATTTAGATAACTATGGGATGAGTGTCCGCCAAGCATTGTAATATCCTCAATTCTGTCAAACTCTTCCCTGACCCGTTTCATTACATTGTGATAAATTTTTGTAATGTTTTCCCAATCAGCTGATACTTCTGTTGTAAAACCATCATGTTTGTGCTGTTCCACCATGGTTTGAAATTCACGATCAATATGTCCTTGCGTCCAGTTCAAGTTGTTGAACCAGTATTCGATTAGTTGATCCTCTACTTTTTCAACGATTCCATCTTGGAATTTAGAGACTGCGTTTTCAATCGCTTCATTTGTTGCCTTGACAATTCCTTTTGGTCCTTCGGACATAAAAATCAAAACACATTTATCTTTATAAAAATGTGAAAAATGTTGTCTTGCATCTTCTTCCGAATAAACGCGTGCCACAGATGGCCGAAAACCGTTTGTGATAACTTCTCTTAAAATATGAATACCTGTATCCACATCTTTTAATAAATATCCATGAAAGACATTGTTTTCAGGGTAATATTTGAAAATTTTCACCGTAACCTCTGTGATATAACATAACGTTCCTTCATTACCAATGACAATATGTCTAATATCTGGTCCTCCAGACCTTCGCGGAACGTTTTTAATTCTAGAAACATGTCCGTTCGGAAAGACACATTCTAATCCTACAACCATATCTTCAATTGCACCGTATAAAGTGGAAAATTGTCCAATACTTCTAGTTGCCAATAATCCGCCATATTGTGCAACTGGTTTTGACTGTGGAGAGTGACCTGTAGTATAGCCGATTTTACGCAGTTCATCTTCTAATGTTTCTAGTTTTACTCCTGCTTGTACAGTTGCTTGCATATTATAAGGATCGATTTTAATGATGCTATTCATCTTAGACCCATCGATTACTATTGCGATCTCTTTCCAGTTCTCAAGACCGCCTTCCGTAGCTGTTTTTCCACTTCTGGGAATCACATTGATCTTGTGCTCATTGCAGAACTGCATGAGTGACTGGACTTCTGATGTAGAGTTTGGGTATACAATTGCCATTGGCAATGGAACATCAAGAACCTTTTTTGCTTTGGCATATTTTTTATAACGGTCAGCTGAGGCATCATATAATGCTTCTTGTTCTGTAATAATTTGTTCAGCTGAAATAATGGAATGTAATTCCTTTAATAAATTTTCTTTAACCTTCGTAGTTTCTTTTAATAATTGTTCATTTGCCATCGCTGCATATCCCCTTTGATTCATTTCTATCTTTCGTTACCGAACTAAATATCCACCATCCACATTCACGAGAGTACCATTTACATAATTGGAAGCATCAGAAGCTAAAAAGACAACAGTACCCATTAAATCTAAGATATTTCCCCATCTATTTGCTGGAATATGATCTAAAATTCGTTGGTTTGCTTCAGGGTTTGCTCTTGTCTCTTCTGTAACAGCAGTAACAAAATATCCAGGTGCGATACCATTCACTTGAATGTTGAATTGGGCTAATTCATCACAATATGCTTTTGTAAAACCTGCTAAACCATGTTTCGTTGCCGCATATGCCGGAGACCATCGCCCCCCCAAGTAAGAAAACAAAGAACAAGTATTGATGATTTTTCCGCTTTTTTGCGGGATCATATACTTTGCCACTTCATGAGATAATTCAAAGCCTGCCGTTAAATTAATCGCGACCATTTTATCCCATTGAAGTCTAGTAAACTGGGTCACATCTGGTTCATTGATACAAATTCCCGCGTTATTCATGAGGATATCTATTTTTCCGTATGTGCCGATACATTCTTCAGCAATTTTTTTACAAGCACCCTCTTGTGTAACGTCTGTAATCATCAGATGATACCGAACACCTTCTGCTTCAATCATATTCTTCGTTTCCCCATTATCGTCAGCGATACTGACTGCAAAAATATCCGCTCCTGCTTTTGCAAGTGCCAAGGAAAATCCTTGTCCTAACCCAGAATTCCCTCCCGTGATAATGGCCACTTTTCCTTTTAAACTAAAAAAATCCATGGAGAAGTCTTTGATATCCATTTCTTTACCACCCACTTTTGTTCATCGATTGTTTTCCACAAGGTTATTCTACAAAAGAAATATATAAATGTAAACGATTTCAGCGGAAAATTTCTCGTTTTTTTATTATTTTATTTTTGTAACGGAAAATTTTCCATCATTCATTGACTACTGTCTATCAATGAACTAAAATATTTTTAGTATGTTAGAAAAGAGAGATCGTATGATAAATGTAAATATAGAAAAATTGAATCCACTTGAGCTTTCTGTCCATAACAAACTTTTAAAAATTATCAGGGAAAATGGTAATATAAGAATCGTAGAAGCAGCTGAGTATTGTGAGGTGTCTTCTTCTAAGGTATCGAAACTTGTAAGAAAACTAGGTTTTGAAAATTTCAAACAGTATAAGCGGTTTCTTAGAGGAGAACAAATTTCCGAAGGCAAAAAAAAATCAAGTGAACTGGAAAGACTAAAAAATTATATCGAAAACTTTGACCCTGTTTTGATTGATAATTTTCTATCTATTTTTAACAAATACAATAAAATCGTTCTTTTTGGACTAGGTCCCTCGTTTATTTGCGTAGAATACTTTGCATATAAGCTCGCTCTTTTATCAAGAAAGAGTATTTCTGTAGCCCAAAGTGAAGATTATGCCAGACGTTTGATTGACAAAGAAACGCTTTTAATTGTTTTTTCAGTAACCGGTAAATTTTCTTCCTTTGAAAATCTATTAAATGCAGTAAAGTCTTGTGGGGCTAAAATGTTACTAATATTAGAGGAGTATAATACTTCATTGGCACTAGAAATCGATAATATGTTTTATTTAACAAGATCTACTCAGGATGAAAATCTATTACCCTTTGAAAAAACTCGAACTGTATTCTTTATTTTCATAGAAGAAGTGATTGCAAAGTTAAAATCAGATCAAGACTCAGATAAATTGGAAGGATAAATTAAGGAGAAATGCAAAAGAAGCAAAACAAACCCTCAGATAACATCAAAAATATCTTCTGCTTATTATGGCACTGAGTTACTTAAAGAAAAATTTAGGTTTTTTCGGTTTACTTTCATTTGTATAGTATGAACTAAATACTTTTTGTTCCGGAATTTAAATAATCATTCATCCTATTGTTTTTCTCTTTCATCGTGATACATTTTCATAATATTGCTATAAAACAACCAAAAACGAAAAGCCAAAGCCCCTTATGTATTATCAAGGAAAATTGGCTCCTGTATAGCGAGTGTCGATTATACTTCCATATTGCTTTTACTCTCATATAACTTGTGTTATCAGGAGTGTTTGACCAAAGATGTGACCAAACATACTCGAAAGAATTCGTGTCTTTCCATTTATGAATTTTTTGATTTAGTATTAGAATGCAATATCTTCTAAGCTTTTTTCAATGTTCTTTAAAGATTTTTCTAAAAATAGTTTTAGGTCATGCAAAATTAATTCTTTGGAAATGTTCTCCCCCAGGACAAAAATACATCCATCCTCCAATGCAACTTTAGCCTTTTTCTGCATCAATTGTTGAGGCTCTGTGTCTGTGAAATTATAAACACTAAAATCAAGCCATGCCAAATACGTTCCCTTTGATCTAATCAGCTTTACTCTTGGAATTCGTTCTTTTATGAAAGTATCAATGAAATGGTATACAATAAGTTGCTCAAATCACTCCTGCTGATGCTTCCATAATAGGCTGGACCAATTTGAAATCCATGTCTGCAATCCACAGTGGAATGCTTTCTTCATCACCAAAATTTTCATGGAGAATTTTTTTAGACCATTTTATGGAATCGGTTTTTCTTCTATCTATCATTCATCAAAGTTGTATTTATTCATCATATCCTCTCCATATATTTAAAATCAGTCATTAATCTTTCTTTCGTTTGAGTGTTACTGAATATGAGTAATCCTCCAAACAGTCGTTCTTTCCATTCTCATTGAAAATCGGCAACTACTTCCTTATTGTAGGGTTCCGATTTTTCTTCCAAATCGCTTTATTTTCCCGCAAGTTTTAAGATTTTTTCTTTAAGGACAGATTTTTGATTCAATCCAACCATAGTCTCGACCTTCTTGCCGTCTTTAAACAACAGCAACGTAGGGATGCTCCGGACACCAAATCGCGAAGCCAAATCTGTCTCTTCATCGACATTGACTGTAGCCAGTGTTGCTTTCCCTTTTAGTTCATCTGCTAATTCTTCTACAATCGAGAGTTGAATTCTGCACGGACCACACCAAGATGCCCAGAAATCCACCAAAGTTACGCCGGACTGGATATGGCTTTGAAATGTTTTTTTTGTCAGTTTTGTTGCACTCATAGAGAGTACCTCCTCTTTGTCGTAATTATAGTTACACATTATATTATTATTCAATTGATCAATTGAATAATAATACTGAAAGCTTAATGGAGTCAAGCTCACAAATAATTCTTCAGGTTTCCTAAACTATTTTGTGAGTTTCATACATCGAGCTCATATTCTATTCAACTAGGCTTGTTTGCCCTTGTGCTAATTTCAACCATAGTGACCTAAAAACAGCCCCTTATTTCTATTTATTCGGAAATGCTCAGCACAGCACGGAATCGTGTCATCGCCAACTTCATCCTTTCATACGCTTTGCTAGCACGTTCCAAGGAAAAAACTTTAACATAGGCCGTACGTCGGTCAGTACACTGAACCGAATCGCGCTTCAATTTCTTTCGTTTGTCCAGTAAACGAACCTCGCACCGTATTTTGTCCTTTCAATAAGTCCCTAGCCGACAATTCTAACGATTCGCAAGAACTAGCTACAATAACGAGCTCACCTTTTGTGCCCAGTCCATGAATCAAAGATGAAATTACATAGGCATTTGGCGCAGTAGCGAGAATGAATTTGGCTTCAATTCAATTGTATATTTAAATGATTTTGTAATGGCTTATCTATGGATTGTGCTACCTTTAAACTTCACTGTATTTTGGGCATATAAAAACGCAGCTTAAATGCTGCGTTTTTTCTCTGGAACAACTGTTTTAACTCGTCCGCCATTCATATACGCCTTCTTCAATTCGATAGGCTTTGAATCCTTTTTTCTGCATTTGCTCAACGGCTTGAGTGGTAAATACACAATAAGGTCCTCGGCAATAGGCTGCAATTTCGGTATTTTGGGGCAAAGTTTGAAGATATCCATCAAGTTCTTCCATGGGAACGGATACCGCGCCTTCAATATGCTCCGTCTCATACTCGTCTTTAGGACGAATATCCAATACAAGAATGCTCCCTGTTTTCATTCTCTTTAATACATCCTTCTTGGATATAGTACGAACGTTCTTGTATTGTTCATATATATTTTGCTTGAGACGTGGTACATCAGAAAGTTGATGTTCAGAGATTTTCCACAAAGACATCAAAAATTCTGCTACTAACGGATTTGCCAAGGAATAAATAACATAGGTACCTTTTTTGGTGAATTTCACCAGATTAGCTTCCAATAATACTTGAAGATGACGTGATACATTGGCAAAACTCATTCCAGATTGATGTGCTAGAGTTTCTACAGCTTTAGAACCATTGGATAGTAAATTCAAAATTTCCAGTCTTCTTTCACTGGATAGGCATTTCCCAATTCTGGCATATTGTAAAAATAATTGTTCTTTATATATATCCGCTAATTGAGCATCTTTCATTAAATCCACCTCCCAATCCTTATTCAATTGATCACTTGAATTATATGACGACAATCTTTAAAATTCAAGTAATGCCGATAGTTTTCCTAAATTATATATCTAGTTCCGTGTATAACAGAAACAGAGCATTAATTGAGCTTTGAATACTAATAATAAACAAGCTTAATTCCTTATTCTCAAAAGTTATTGGTGTAACACTTCCTTAAAAAACCGATATTGCAATAATTGGCGTTACCAGATCATAGTGTTTTCCTTAGTGGTTTTTTGTATCTTGCGGATTAATCCCGCTTTAGAAAGCACTATAAGACAAACAATTTATCTTCTTCTAACCATTGACGTAATGAATACATTTTTAACATTCTGTATTCATGTATTTGAAGTTGAAGTAACAACCATTTCTCACTTCGAACAAACTCCATTTACTCATCGATTAATAGTTCTCTGTCCCTTATGGGTGTTAATGGAACAGAAACGGGCACAGCTGATAAATTCAGATCCTCTTGATGAACTTTCTGTTTTAGCGATTTTTTAATACTTATTGATCCGTTTACTTCTAAATAGCACTAGGCAACCTCCGGAATGGAAGAAGTTTCTAATTACCGAAGAAGGCTTTGAAATTGATTCATAGCCATTCGATTTTTCTGTTTTCTAGTCACTTTTCAGGAATCCCTCATTTTGAATATCTACATTCACTTGGAAGTCCAGCTTTAAAATAGGATAATACTTCTCTCTCCAATTTTTTAGCTTTGCCCGAGGTAGTTTTGTTCTAAAAGTTTGTCCCAATCCTAAAATGTCAGCTTGTTTTTTTTGTGTTATGGTGAGCATTCGATGAAATCTATTGGTAATAAGTGTAGATAAATCTTTTTTTATTAAATCCATCGATGGGTTTCCCTTTGTTTCTAAAATCGTTACTTTTAAATTTAATTGACTTTTCATAAATGGTTTTTCATTAATAATCATACTTTTATTGCTTTTCCAATCACTTAAAATCAAAACCGTGGCTAAATCCATCACCTCAACTATCCCTTGCGTACCTTGTCCATCAAATGCATTATATAAAAGAGTATCATTTGGAGAAATTTGACTCACCATTTTCCCGTTTTTTATAACGGCTGATCCGATGTGTTCCACTTCTGTAAGTTTCCCCGTTTGAATGATGGGAATGATAACATCTCGTGTTGAAGAATGTAGACTGCGGTAGACTTGCCAAACCCTGGTTAAAGCAATATTTGGAGTCCAACCTGCGTCTTTTTCAAAAAAATCAAGTAAGTAATCGCCAGTTGGCGGTTTTGATTTTTGTACATTGCCGAAAAAATAATCCAAGTCTTCATTGCAAATTGCCATCTGGGCATTTGGGGCTACTTCTCTTGAACGCATAAGCCCAGACATTACGTCAGTCAGTCCTTGCTTCGCGAACTGCTTATCTAAAACAATTAATTTCACATGAAATAAATCTACTCCACGATCCATATTCATACTAAGCCAATCTACAGCGTCTGCTATCGATTTACCTGTGGCCTTTATGATTTGAATTTTCATGTTATCACTTTCGAGTACAGGTAACTCTAAAATCAATTTGTATTTATCTCCGTTTTTTGATATCCCTACTACTGCTGGTAATAATCGGTGGTTGATATCTTTGTTGTTCCAACAACCAGTAGAGGTAAGAACGATACAAAGAAGGAAAAAGACCTTTATCATCGTATTACCCATTTTCTAATTTTTCCTTTCGTTTTGATCTGATACCAAGAATCAATAGAGAGGGTGGAACAATAAGTAAACAAAAAAACCGGAAAGGAGAATTAATCAAAAATAAGTCTTCAACATCTTTCCAATCTGGAATAAACAGACAACATACGAACGAAATAAAACTGATCAGGATGAGAAGATAGTTCGGACGAAACTTCGGAATACATGTGGTGATAATTTGCATGAACATCCATAAAATCAAAGAAAGGAAGAGAATAATAAAGGTAATGAGACTTAACAAAAAAAACACTGTCACCCTGTCAAACATAAGCCAATTGATATCGATGGAATCCACTGCTTCTACAAATGGAAAATAAAAATGCGGGACTGTAGAATTACCAAAAGTAAGGATAGGGATATAGACAGAAATTATCCAAAAAGGAACTAATAAAAGTACAGTATAAAGTATCTTTTTTGGTTTATAAGTGAAGAGGGGTTGTATAAATCCGATAAACAAAAATACCCCACCAATAGAAAAATAACTCATTAGATAACTTGGCTTGGTAATGAAACGGAAATCATTTGTAGTAAGAGGGAAAATATATCTCCAATCAACATTCTGAAAAGAAACAAAGCATACAAATAAGGTCAGAGGCAAGAACAAGATTGCTAGGAGAAGGCTAGATCGTAAAATACTGTCTAATCCTCTAGAACTTAAATAAGTAGCTACAAGGACAAGTAGGAACATAATCGCCCATAAGGGAGTATTAGATAGAAATACAATCGTAATGATCTCCGAATAAGACCGGATGGTAATAATAATGATCATTATCAAATAGATGGCGACTGGCAACAAAAAGATCCAAGCTATTATTTTTCCATGAGACAGGTAGATCATGATAATATTTTTTCTTGGGAAATAGCTCAACCCTTTCATATAAATAGATAAAAAAATAAAATGAATAATAATACCCAGAGTGATTGGAATCCAATACGCTTCATCAGTACTAGCAATAATATCTGTAGGGTACATAAAAAATATAAGCCCTAAATGAGTTAGAAAATATGAAATGCTTACAAACATGCTTCTATCCATTATTACTTTCATCCTTTGAAACTTGATAATCGAGATAAGAAATACCATAAACATTTATACTCGCAAAATAAGCACAGATCAAAACGGTACCTACTATTATTCCAAGTACCCCATAAATAGCTGCTAAGATAACAATTACATATTTTAATAACCGGAGCATAAGATGATTTTGAATTCCTACTACTGTTGCGTTAGCAATAGTAGTACCTGCTACTACTATTGTTAATAGATTGCTAACTAGTTTTGCAGAGATAATAGCTTGTCCCAGAATAATACCTCCGACCATCGTAAGAGTTGGTCCAATACTTTTTGGAAGTCGGACACTGGCTTCTAATATTAGTTCTAAAATAACTAACATCATTAAGACTTCCACCAGTGCGGGATAGGGTACTCCTTCTCGACTTTGAGCGATAGACAAACCAAGCTCTAGTTGCAGTACTTCTGGATTTACAGATACAAGTGCAACATATAGACCCGGCATTAGCGTCGCCACTATAACTCCTATAACACGTAAAACACGAATAAATAACATGAGAGGGATAGGGAGGTTTCGTTCGTTTTCTGTTGTAAACATGTCCCATAAAAAGTTTGGGAAAATGAGTGCAAATGGGAAATCATCTATAATCAGTACTACTTTTCCTTTTTTCAAAGAAGCAATAACTTCTGTAGGTATTTCTGTGGATTTATATTTGGGTACTATGTCCCATGCGGAAAAACCTAAGGTTTTCACTAGACTTTGAGCGTTATGGATTTCTTGATCGTGTTTTTCTTTCAATTGTGTTTCGATTTTCCGCATTAAATTTTGATTTACATGTGCCTCCAAGCCTAACAAGGCTATCTTTTTTTCCTGCTCGATACCGGTAGAAATTACTTTTGTGATTAAGAATTTCGTACGAAAATGTTTTCGAATAATCCCGATATTTGTATCTATATCTTCTATAAAGGAATCGAGTGCATCTTGAATAACATTTTCATTGGTCGGTAACTCAATAGAACGATTAAGGGATTTGGAAATTACTTCCATTATCATATATTTCTCGAAATCTGGGATGTATAAAATTATTTTCCCTTCTAAGATAGCGTCAATGATATTGTTTTGTTCCCTTGCCACTTTCACCAAATGGTGATCGATTACTTCTTGCAAAGAGTATTTGGGCATGTTCAAGTTAATTTCAATCAATTTTTTTGTTTGAGGAATATCGATTAAAGTACTTAAACCAAAAAGTATAACAGGTTGATTATACAAATAATCATGTTGTAAGAAAAAATCGTCACATTCTTTAAATACTGTTTTTATCTCCTCTAACCAAATTTTCATGTTTTTAAGCTCCTCATATATTACAACTAGACCTCACTATCAACTTAACCCAAAATGGCTATATTCCATACTTTAAAAATCAGAAATCAGACTAGTAGTGGGATTACGACACGGCTTGGTATGGAATACACGGCTTCCCTTAGTTAGAACGATAACTCTCGGTGGGGGTAACGTGGACAAAACAACATTAAAATCTACTTGTACAAGTTCACACCAATTCTAACTTTTCCCTTTCATACACAAGTAGAGAGTCTGATATAGATCAGGGTTTCCTTATAATCAAATATGGTAAATTATTATATTTTATCATTTTCTCTCCATATAAGTTTTGTTCAAATTTCATTCCATGACAATACCAAAGGAACACGAGAATTAAGAGAAATATAGCCATGACCAAGAAACCTATAGCCACAATTAATCAGAGCAAACAAAAATATTTTCAACCTCATGTGGTGGGCGAAAACTACCACGAACCCTGACAATCACCGCTAACTGTGTGGAAGTAGAACAAATACACCTTTCCGACCAAATCGAATTTTCCTCGTCGTGGCTTATCTTCCGAGTGATTGCATTGATTTTTCCCAAGCAAACGATTTCACATTAATCTCTGGTTGATATCTCTGTTTATCTAAAGATTTAGCAGGAGCAGTTTCTCGTTTTTTACTTGATATCATGCCTTGATATAACTTGCATATCATTTACCGTTTATTGATAGTTATCTTTGGAGCACTTCACATCATTTCACTTTTCGGGTTAGGCATGGTAAATTCATATTTGAAATACTCCTAATACGAACAAGAATGAATGAAATTAAAGTATGATAGACTAGGATGGATTCTTGATGAATGGATATAACTGAAATAAGTCAAACAAGGAGAGTTTTCATATGCTTACTTATCAATTTGATCCAACTATCGTCCAAATGGAAGAACGTTCAAATAATGAGGAAATCGAAATCCAAATAAAACTATTACAATCAGAACCTTATGCAAAGCACATGAAACAAGTAAAGGATTTTTTCGATAGAAATGAAATTTATACAGAAGCACTCTTTTATTTCTGTAAAAATAATGAGTACCGAATCATTGTGAGACCTGATTACTATGTCGATTTAATTTTGATGTTAATGAGACACCGTTTACTTCAAAAGGTGGAGTGGAAGTACTAGTGAGTCGTCTCTTGCCTCCTCAACTCATTTCCTTTATAATGGAATTAATATGAAACTGTATATTTTTGGAGGAGCCTGTCACATATAAACTTTCATTTTTCCTGAGGGAATGGAAAGTTTATATGTTGATGGGCTTTTATTATGTAAAAAAGGT
This sequence comes from Shimazuella alba, assembly GCF_009831235.1. Classification (GTDB taxonomy): domain Bacteria; phylum Bacillota; class Bacilli; order Thermoactinomycetales; family Thermoactinomycetaceae; genus Shimazuella; species Shimazuella alba. The sequence goes on from NZ_WUUL01000020.1 coordinate 23,601, forward strand.
GGGATTCTATGTACACAACCCTTTTAGCTATTGGCATTTTTTTGATTATCTATGCTCTCATTATCACCGAAAAATGGAATCGAGCCGTGGTAGCCCTTTTAGGTGCATCCATTATGGTCCTTGCAGGCATTGTAGATGTTCATCAAGTTTTTACCCATTATATCGAATGGAACACCATTGCCCTATTAATCGGCATGATGATCTTAGTCACCATTACCAATACAACAGGTGTTTTTCAGTGGTTAGCGATTAAGACAGCAAAGTCAGTGAAAGGCAACCCGATTCATTTGTTAATTATGTTATCACTACTCACTGCTTTTGCATCTGCATTGTTAGACAATGTAACCACTGTTTTACTGATCGTTCCCATTACTTTTTCGATTACTCGTATTCTAAAAGTGAATCCTGTACCTTATCTGATTTCCGAAGTAATCGCTTCCAATATCGGTGGAACTGCTACCTTAATTGGAGATCCTCCAAATATCATGATAGGTGCTGCAAACAAGCATTTAACTTTTAATTCTTTTCTCATTCATCTTGGTCCGATTGCAGCCATTATTCTTGTGGTCACGCTTATCATGCTGTATTTCATTTATCGAAATAAGCTCATGGTATCAGAGGAAGATAAACAGCAATTGGTCAACTTGGATGAAAACGAATCCATTGAAAACATTCCGTTGATGAAAAAATCACTTTTTGTATTGGGACTTACAATTGTTGGTTTTACCCTTCACTCCATCCTGCACGTTGAAGCATCTGTCATAGCTTTTGCAGGGGCTAGTCTCTTACTGTTAATCGGATTAAATGAACATCAAATAGAAAAAACATTTGCATCTGTTGAATGGACCACGATTTTCTTCTTTGCAGGATTGTTTACATTGGTGGGAGGCTTACAAGAAGTAGGGGTTATCAAACAGATTGCGAAATACGTACTGGATATTACAAATGGAGATTTATCTCTTGCTGCTATTTTTATCTTATGGATTTCAGGAATTGCGTCTGCCACGATAGACAATATCCCTTTTGTTGCTACCATGATTCCTTTGATTCAGGAAATGGCAGCCAGTCTAGGCATGGCTGTGAACGCACCTCAGATCAATACATTATGGTGGTCTTTGGCATTAGGCGCATGCTTAGGTGGCAATGGTACAATTCTAGGAGCTTCCGCTAATGTAATCGTTGCGAGCATTGCCTCCAAAGAGGGAAAAGGTTTCAGTTACATGGAATTTTTAAAAATCGGTGCCCCCATCACTTTGGTCTCCTTGATCATTGCAAATATCTATCTATTTATCCGCTATTTATAATTAAAAGATCGGGATATCCCTATTAGGAATATTTCTGCATTAAAATCTAGTTCCCATATTTTTAACTAAAAAAATCGTTAAGAGTTATTCAATGCTTAAATATAGATGGATTTCTTTCTAACTGAAACTTAATCATAAGTTTGTACAAAAAATCCATATTTTTCTAGCCATTCTGCTATAAACACATTTTTAATATCTGTTACTCCATGAGATTGCAACTGGAAAACTTTTGTATCCGCACCAACTGAAAGATAAGGAGATAAGTCTATTTGTCTATGAAACAAGTTGTAAAAACAACGAATGGGCCCATTGAATATCGATTAACTGGAAAAGGAGAATCCATGATTCTGATTCTAAATGGTGGACATTGTTCGAATTGTACTTTTCCCATCCCATTTGAAACGTTTTTAACTAATCATGGATATCAGCTAATGATTCCATCACGGCCCGGTTACGGTAATACCCCATCTTCCACTGGTCGAACGGCAGAACAGTTTGCCGATATGCTCATAGAAGTGTTGGATGTGCTAGACATCTCATCTGTTACTGTTCTAGCTATTTCTGCCGGCGGCCGAACTGCTTTACAATTGGCTGGCAGGCATCCAGATCGAGTGGAGAAATTAATTCTACAAGGTGCGCTCACCCATGATGATTGGCCAGATAAAAAAATAAAGCTTCTTTCTTATTTATTATTTAATCCTGTAGTAGAAAAGGGTCTTTGGCATTTTTTCCGCTTTCTCATTCAAAAGTATCCACTTGGAGCTCTAAAAATAATGATGAAAAGTTTTACGACTCAACCAGTAGAGCAAGTAATCAGACAAATGAGTGATGAGCAGCAAATGGAAGCAATAAGTTTTTTGCGGCTTCTTCAATCTGGCTCTGGATTTTTGAATGATATTCGTCATCGATCAGGAGATCTAAGTCGTATCCAAGCTCCTGCCTTGATTATTCATAGTAAAAATGATGGAAGTAACCCTGTTACTCATGCGGAATATGCAGCGAAACACATCCCACATGCAGAGTTATTTCTTTCAGATGCAGAGAGTCACCTTATATGGTTTAGTGACCATCACAAAATTATTAAAGAGAAAGTAGTTCAATTTTTAAAAACATAAACGCTTAACATTTCCTATGTAATTGTTTTTCTGTTCGGGGTTCCAATAAGACCATAGTACAACAAGTGGTCCAAATCCCGAAGCATGGATGGATTGGTTTGTGCAAAGAATCCTGGTTTTGCTAAGGCTTCTTTAAACATGTGAATATAAAATAAAATAGACTCCAACGAAATACCTGAATGAATACAGCCTTCTTTTTTCCCTTCTTTCACAAGTTTTGTGAAAAATGGCAGGGTTTTCGTTTGATAAAATTCTTCTATATATGTTTTGATGACTACATCATCCAAGTGACTTTGTAATAAGTTTACTTGTATATTTTCCTCTGTTTCTTCCTGATCTATCATTATCTTTTTCATTTTCTCGTGAAAAGGGATATCTTGCGATAGGATAGCTTCATACACTGCTATCCTATTTTCCATAATAAAAAATAGAGTACTGCGAATTAGTTGATCTTTACTTTCAAAATAATTGTAGATGGTTACAGGTGAAACATTTGCTTTTTTGGCTACCTCTGCGATACTCATTTTTTTTGCACCATAAGTGCAGAGCAAATCAAATGCCGTTCTTAAAATCTGTTCTTTTTTCTTTTCTGTTCGGAGTATATACCCGTTCATTTAACTCACCTCATAGATGAATGATTTGTATATTTATAATAAATTTTATTCAAAATCTATTCCCGTTCTGTCTATTTTAGCATAAAATGAATAATAAGTAATAAATTATTTCATTTCAATCAAAAGAGGTGCCCTTATGGGGAATAGAAATATGAATAGTACAAAAGATCGGAAACATATACCTGGCCCACGCTCTTTATTTGGAAGGTATATGAATTTGCTTCGATTCTATCGTAACCCTTTTACCTATTCCCGTTGGTTACATGATGAGTATGGAAAAATCGTTGCACTGGGTCAAGAAGATAATCCCTCCTATGTTTTTGCTTTTGGTTCTGAATATAACCAACAAATTCTGACTGATCCGGATTTATTCCAGATTAGCTCTTCCCTTCTGAAAATTCCAGAAGAGTCTATCCTTGGAAAAATGTTTTATAACAATTTAATCTTAATGACAGGAGAGAAACACAAAAAACATCGTCGACTCATGCAGCCAGCTTTTCATCGACAACAAATTGCATCTTACTGTAGCGATATGGTTCAATTAACACATCAACTTGGGGATCATTGGGAAACGAAAGGTCAAATCGAATTAAATCATGAAATGAAAAAATTGACACAACGGATTGCTGTAAAAACCTTGTTTGGGTTATATAACGAAGAAGAACTAGATGAAATGGGTGGATACATTCATAAGATGACAAAATCTATGTTATGGGTTACCCTTGCACCTATTAATATTCCAGGAACACCTTATTACCAAGCTGTGCAGTGTACGAGACAATTGGATACCAAAATCCGAGCAATGATTACAAGAAAACAATCAGAGGCAAACGCAACAGATGTACTTGCATCGTTAATACAGGCTCGTGATGAGGATGGTACTCAGCTAAGTGATGAAGAACTCGTTGGTCATGCTTTTACCCTCTACGTAGCTGGTCATGAGACAACTGCTAATGCACTCACTTGGTCGATATTTCTACTCAGTCAACATCCGGATATACTTAAAAATCTCTTGGAAGAACTAGATGGAATCCTAAATGGCAGTGACCCATCGCTCGAAAACCTTTCTTCTTTGTCGTTATTGGATGGTGTGATAAAAGAAAGTCTACGTCTGTTACCTCCTGCAGGTATTGGTGTGCGAATCACTTCTAAATCTTGCGAATTGGGAGGTTATATGATTCCCAAAGGAACCAATATCTTCTTTAATCAAATGATTACACATCGATTACCTGATCTTTATGAAGAACCTGATCGTTTCAAACCAGAACGTTGGGATTCTATCAAACGATCTCCTTATGAATATCTTCCTTTTAGTGCTGGGCAGCATATGTGCATAGGTTGGAACTTTGCTACACAGGAAATGAAAGTGGTACTTGCAATACTCCTTCAACGGTTTCGTTTTGCTGTAATTCCGGGTTCAAAGATTTCTCCTAATATGATGATGCGTCCCATTCATGGAATGCCTATGAAACTGGTTCCCCAAGATGGTCAATTCCATAAAGTTTCTGTTCGTGGGACAATTAACCTATATATAGATTTATGATCTTAGGGAAAATCTTGATTGAGTTGAAATCTTCTACTCGAAGATAGGGCTGTAATTGAATAGATGAGCTTTTTGTTAAGGAAGCTCATCTTTGTTTCTTACTGTGAAGTTTGGTTGATAACAAGCAGAGGATGTGCTAACCAGTTAGAACATCTTCGTTTGGATAACGAATTTTATCATGTTTCGGTGTTGCTAGTGAAAAGGCAAAAGTTAAAGGGCCTAATTTACCTAAAAACATAATAAATACAATAATAATCTTACCAATATCAGAAAGACTTGCCGTGAGTCCCATAGACAAACCTACCGTACCAAAAGCGGAAATAACTTCAAATAATATTTTTAGAAACGGATCTGGCTCCGTAATATTTAAAATAAATACAGCTAAGAAAATGAATAAAATACTAATGGTCGAAATAGCAAGTGATCGAATAACAATTTGAACTTTGATTGCTCTATTTCCAATCTTAATCTGCGTTTTTTGTCTCAAAAAGGTTAGTACGGAAAGAACAATTACCAAAAATGTAGTAAGTTTTATTCCTCCCCCTGTCGAAGCACTTCCTGCTCCCACAAACATGAGTAGTAGCATGAATGAAATCGTTCCTTCATGCAAACTCCCAATATCCAGTGTATTAAACCCTGCTGTACGAGGGGTTACAGCTTGGAAATAAGATGCCCACAGTTTATCACCTAGTGATGCTAATGTCCCTAACGTTTTAGGATTATGATATTCTAAAGCAAAAACAATCATCATTGCAAACAAATTAATAACCAGAGTACCAACTATCATTAGTTTGGAATGAAGGCTTAATTTCTTAAAACTACGTTTGTGCCAGGTATCTGATAAAACAGTAAAACCTATTCCCCCTACAATAAATAGAAACGATATCACAAGGTTTACTAATGGATCTCCTACATATCTCATCAAGTTGTCTGGCCATATCGAGAACCCTGCATTGTTAAAAGCAGATATAGAATGAAAAAGGCTATCAAACATCCCTTTCTCCCAGCCATATTCTGGAACCCACTTTATAGCCAAAATCAACATAGCAATGATTTCAATGGTGATGGAGTAGATAAATAGATTTTGAACTAATTTTATTACCCCACCTAGAGATGTTTGGTTGAGAGCATGTTGAATGATTAATCGCTCTTTTAACCCAATCTTTTTCCCTAGCATGATAAAAATGAGTACTGCAAAAGACATAATTCCTAAACCACCAACTTGTATCAATATAAGAATTACACATTGACCAAAAGTGGTATAGGCAGTACCTGTATCTACTACTGCAAGCCCCGTTACTGTCATAGCAGATGTTGCTGTAAATAATGCATCCGTCCAACTAATAAAATTCGTTGTGGAAATAGGTAATTTTAACAGGATCGTTCCTAAGATAATAAAGAATAAAAAAACAACTACTAGGAGCTGAGAAGGATTTAACTTAATATATTTAAAGTTCATTTTAAACTCCTTCTTCTTCAAACTGCAGAATGTCTTGATTGTGTCCGATAACAATTAACACATCATCTTTATAGATAACTTCTTCAGCCGAAGGAGAAATAATAAATGTACCCTGTCGTTGAATATCAACAATCGTACATCCATAATTTGCACGTACATTGAGTGATGATCCAGTTTTTGTGTGGCGATAATCTCTACCATACTATAGTCTTTGGATAGCTCAATAAAATCAATCATTTTATCGGATACAATAAGATGAGCAATCCTTTTCACCATATCACGTTCTGGATGAATGACTTTATCCACACCAATTTTCTCAAGAACTTTTTGCATGGGAATCATTTTGCGCTTTCGTCCAAACTTTACGGACACCCATATCTTTTAATAATAAGGAGGTTAATATACTGGACTGTATTTCGTCTCCAAAAGAAACGAAGGCATGATCAACGTTGCGAATCCCAAGCTGTTTTAGGATAGTTTCATCGCTTGCATTTGCACAAACTGAATGTGTGGCATAATTTACATATTCATTGACTTTTCCTTCATCTTTATCAATTGCTACTACTTCCATACCCATATCATGGAACTCTTTTACAATTGTCGCTCCAAAACGTCCTAAACCAAACACAGCAAATGATTTTTTCATCCTATATCTTCCCTACTACGTTTTTATAAAGTGTTTGTTTCTTTTTTATAAAAAACACTTTTATCTAAAAAAGATCACAAGTGATTGGTCATTCTCTAGGGATCCTATTATTGTCGATCTAAAGGTTACACCATTTTCTCCTAACGGTTACGGAGGGAAATGTTGGATTCAGCGGCCACATGTTGGATGCATTTTAACAAAAATCGCACTTCTTCTTTCAATCTGTAAAGACATTGTAATTTCAATAATTTATGATTTTGATTCATATTTATAGATAGAACCAAAAAATAAAATTTAAAAGAATAACCTTATCGATTAGAAAGACTTTTATCCACTATACCCCACTAGTGAACTTTCTTTTTGGGTAATTTTAGATGTGCACAATTTACCATTGGCTTATCTATAAATCTATATTGTCATAACAAAAGAAGTCGCCCAAAATCAGACGACTTCCTCTTTGTGCAACTAAAAAAACTTGTTAAAAATGGTGCAGAGGGCTGGACTTGAACTGGAGCAATGGTCAACCTACCGCAGAAATTTAAGTACTAAGATTGGGGAAATTAAAGGAAACATAAAGTAATGACGCTCTAGAAATACGGGTTAAGTGAAAGCATTCAATTTTTTAAGACCAAATGGTTGTGGGAAAAGTACCTTTATTTTGCTGTTGGATGAATCAACTACCTATTTGGATATCGTCCGTCTTAGAAATTATAGAGCTCGTCCAGCATCTAAATGATCGCTTTAGGATCATTGTGATTCTGGTTCTTTATGATTTGAATCATACTTGCCTTTATTACGATCAAGTGATTGTGATGAAAGAAGGTTTTATTTTTCAAAAGGGCACTCCTAAACAAGTGATGACCAAAAATACCATGCAAGAAATTTTTGGAGTGGATGCGAAGATTGGAACAGATCTGGAGACCGATAGACCTTACATACGATCTTTGAAATGAGATACAAAAAAAACTAGCAAAAAGGACTTCTATCCAACAGAAGTCCTCTTCCTATACATTTAGTCCCCATGATTAGTATGATTAGAATGATCCGTTTTCGTATCGCTACTTCCGCAACCCATTTGGATCAATCCTATCGTAAAAATAAGTATCCCTACTAATATCTTATTCTTTACCATTTTATTTCACTCCTTTTTATGAGTTCATACTGTATTTCGTTCCTTTTTCCCTTTCTTAAGGAGATAAATTACCCCTTCTATTAGGATCACCACAATCAAAGAAAGCCCAAATAATGGCATGATTAACCCTAGAACGACCATAAAAATAAGAGAACCAATCGAAAGTTTGTTTGATATTTTGGGTGGCGCTGAGAATTTCCCCTCTTTCTTGCGAGAGAGCCATGTTCGCATTCCCCAAAAAATAACAAATAAGAAAGAAAGACAAACTGCTAAGTTAATCAGTTTATTTGGCCATCCAAATAAATGCCCCTCATGCAATGGAATACCCCATGTAAACCATTTGGCTAAAATTCCATAATCTTGATAACTCACTTTGGAAATCAGGTTTCCACTATATTGATCAAAATAAGTTGTCATTTCATCGTATGGACTAACATCTAAACCTGTAACCCCAGTATTACTACCTTTGGATATGGTGTAAACCCCTTCTTCATTCTCTGGATAGATAATGGAATAAGGTTTTGAAATATGAGCTTCTTGCACCTTCGTCATCAATTTTTCCACACTCATCCTACTACTGTTAGACATACTTGGATTCGTAGACATATCGCCATGATGTGCATGGGATTTGCTTGAAGTAGGTGGTTTATTTTTACGAGTAGCCCATGGAATTTCACTCATATCCGAAGTTGGCGGCTGTTGTTTTAACATCGGAATCCCAATAGAGGAATATTTTTGAGCTGCTGAGTTTATAAAATCGCCCATAAATGCGGACCAAGGCAAGCCGGTAAAAATAACGATTATCATAGGAATGGTAATGACGGTTCCCACTAATGCATGTAATCTTTTCTTTTTTTGTCGTTTTGTTGGATTTGGCAGCTTCTTTATAGCACTTCCTTTAAATGTCATGTAAATACCGGTAAGCAGCATAAAAATCGCCCAGCATGCAGCTAATTCAACGAGGTAATTTACAATAGTACCTCCTACAAATAGAGAACTATGGATTTCTCTCATGACATTGGAAAAGGTATATTTCGCATTTTGAGTCCCAACTATCTCATTACTGTCATCTAAAAATACATATTTTTGGTTTCCATCTGCGTTAGTCAGGGTTAAACGTGTATTATATGGATCATCTAATATAATTACTTTCGAGAGAGAATATCCTTTGTGTTGCTTTGCTGCCTTCTGAATACCTTCATCTATCGTTAATTGTTGTGTCTTCTCGCTTTTTCCAAAGAATAAGTCATAGTAAGCTTTCTTTTCTACATCCGTATAAAATAAATATCCAATGCCACTGAGTGTTAATGTGATAAGTAATGGTGTAATAAATAATGCTGCATAAAAATGCCACCGCCAAAATAGGTTGTACAAATGATTCTTCTGTTGTTTCTCTTGGTTTAATTGAATATCAGAACTCATATTTCTTCCGATCAACTCCTTTTTACTTCCAAGCATAAATATAAACAAATGTACAGAATAGAAAATGACGCTATGGAGCTATATTTATGTCTAAAATATGAACGTATATTGCTATTAAAAGAGACTGCCAAATCAGGTCGCAGGAAAAAGTTCCTGCAATCACTCCCCCATCTACTCCTACACCACTTGTGTCCATCCAGTAGGAAAACATATCATCGTTCAACATAGCTTTAATTTGTTAGGTAGGAATTTTAACAAGCCCTTCATGGGGGTTTTCCTTTTTTCATGGCATTGATATCTGCTTGCTTTCAAAAGTGCTATCACTTTATTGCTTTTGTTATATATATCTTTAGGTAGTCAAAGCTTGGCTTTGTCTACAGACATTGATCTGCAATCGTCTCATTCGTAATCGTAATAGATGCATCCGCTACGAGATCTTTAAGGTCTACTTCTTTCTTTTCTCTTCATTTAATTTTTAAAAACCATTCTCAAATAATCACTCTTTTCATTGCTGATAGAGATAAACTCCCTCACATGTTCCTAAGTGGTGTAAATATATTGACCGAATCGGTTGACAGAAGTACACTAGCTGTAATAAACCGATTTGGTTTATTTTGGCATTATCGTTTAAGTTAGGCGTGAAGCAAATGGGGAAATTCCCCAACTTATCAACGGAAAAACAACAGAAAATCGTCGATACAGCATTGGCTTCTTTTGGGGAAAGTGGGTACAAAAGGACATCGATTCGCGATATTGCAGCGGAGGCAGGCATATCGAAAGCGATGATCTTTCACTACTTCGGCACCAAAAAGAAGCTCTACCTCTATTTGATCGAGTATTGCACCAACACTTTTATTCGTGAAATCAAACACAAATTCAACCCGTGCATCACGGACTTTTTTGATCGTATCGAGTTAGCAGGCGATATTAAGTTTGAAGCGATGAAAAAGCACCCCGCGATCGGCACGTTTTTGTGGAGTGTGTATGAGGAGCAAGATAGCGAAGTCAAGTCAGCGATTCAAGCTTCGATGGGAATTGCGAAGCAGAGAATTTTCGCAAGAGCATTGCCTCTACAGGGATGGATACATCTAAGTTTCGCAAAGATGTCGATCCAAAGCTCGTTTACAAAATGTTACTTTGGATGGCGGAAGGATGTTTTCGTCATGTTTCCAATTTAGAAAACGGGCACATTGAAGCCGCGTGTATGACGAGTACAAGCGAGGTTTGCAATTACTAAAAAACAGTTTTTTACAAAGACAGTTGAGTGGACTGAGCGCATGAATGCAATCGAATTAACTAATCTCACCAAACAGTATGGCACGTCACGTGGCATCATCGATGTCAATATTACGATCGAACAAAGTGAGGTTTTTGGTTTTATTGGTCCCAATGGAGCAGGAAAATCGACAACATCCGCACGTTCAAACAGATGTCTGGGAGCGCGAAGATCTTTGAAAAAAACAGCGTGACACATCCCGAAGTCCGCATAATATAAAAAATAATTCCGAGCAGTATCTATTACATATGAATTTTTACCGGGTCAATCATGTCATATACTTTTCTTGGAAATGATTTGATATATCCTTGACACGTTTGTAATTACGTAGATTTGTTCTTGTCTACAAGAGAAGCCTATTCTCTTGTTCTAAATTTGGTAAAAAAATTTCACCTGATCCGGACGAGAAATACTGTATTTTTGAAAAAAAAGCTATGAAAAAACAGAGGCGAAAGAGAGGATTTTAAGAGCGTGTAAAACTTATACTGTTTCCCCCATAATCGTTGTTATTTACAATTTCCAAGTGGATATTCAAAGTGGAAGAACCTTCAACAGGATATCCCCTACAAATCTTCTACCATAGAAAAACCCATATAATCGTGTTTCTCGCCTGCTAAAATAGACCATTTTCCATTCCTATATATTCGTAAACCATTATCCGTTGGATATAAAATTGCAGTACCATCTTGACTGATAGCCTAAGACATGTATATGTCCAAATGTTACCTGATTGTTGGAGATGAGAGAATTGGATAAACATAACTGTTGTTAGATAGTATTTCCTTATTTGTGATTCGCCTGATCCACTCACGAATACTTGAAACGGAAAACCAAACACACCTACAAAAATTCCTACTTCATCTAATGCATGGACATCTAATAAAAATAAATGGGAGCCCTAATTTTTTGCTTTCCTTACCATCCATTCAGAATTGATTAAGGAAATGCTCCTTTATCTAAATATACAGAAAAAGTATGGACCAATATTGAAGGAATTAAATCATGGTGGAACACGAAACCTATGAATTGAAAGCACTTATTAAAAATTAACAATAGAACGAATAAAATAAAACTGACCGGCATACAGGATTCATGCCGGTCAATGTCCGTGTGCTGCTTAATTTTTAGTCCAATGTTCATGCAGATAATTGAATCGTTTTAGGTTTGATTAATTCAATCCATTTTTTTATGGATGCAATTAATATGACTACCCCTAATACCAGCATAATAATGGACAAAGTTGCATTAAGCGGGCTATATCCAGCAGCTGCGGCGTTGAGATAAACATTTTTCACCATCCAATAGCCTGCATAGTTGACAGTAACATATAAATAAGCTAATGGAATAAGACAAGTTAACATATAACGCCGTTTATCACTCACTTTTAAAATAACGGTTGCACCAATAATCAGACCTATCGAAGCCATCAATTGATTAGATACACCAAAGAGTGCCCAGACAGAACCGATATCTCCTGAATAAAGCAAATATCCCCACATAAAGCAAGCAAGCGCACTAGCAAAAATCACACCAGGTGCCCAGTCAACCTTTTTCAAAGGCCGATACAATTCTCCGAAAAAATCTTGTATCAGATAACGGGCAACCCTTGTACCAGCATCGATCGCTGTTAAAATAAACACCGCTTCAAACATAATGACAAACTGAAAGAAATAAGCAGATAAGTGACTAAACCATGGGATACTAGTAAAGATATAAGTCATCCCTACAGCAAGTGTAACTGCCCCTCCGGTTCTCCCTTCCAAGTCCAGTCCAATTTGTTGGCTTAACTCAGGCAAATGGACAACGTTCATACCCAAAGTTTGAAAAACTGCTGGGGTAGAGTTAATAGCAAAATAGTCAGCAGGATGTAGGACTGTTGCAGCGATAAGTGCCATAATCCCTACTAAACATTCCACCAACATAGCACCAAATCCAACAACCTTAATATCGCTCCATTTTTGAATCATTTTTGGCGTTGTACCTGATCCAACGAAAGCGTGAAAACCTGAGATCGCACCACAAGCGATCGTAATCGAAATAAATGGCCAGACTGGACCTGCGATAACGGGCCCGCCTCCGCTTAGAAACTCTGTAAAAGCAGGAAATTGGATACTGGGATTGATAACGAAGACACCGATAATAAGTGCAATAAAGACGCCGATCTTCATAAAACTACTTAAATAATCACGCGGACTTAATAATAACCAAACAGGTAGTGCTGAGGCAAAAAAGGCATAAATCGGTAAAATAAGACTCAATGTTTTTGCATCGAACGTTAACCATTCACCAATAACGGTGGTTTGAATATAAGGACCCATAAATACACCAACCATCAAGAGGATGAAACCAACTGTAGATGCAAATTTTAAGTTACCAGTCTTTTTATAAAAAATACCTACTCCTATCGCAATTGGAATAGTAATTCCTACCGCAAATGTACCCCATGGATTTTTTTCCAACGCATGCAAAACTACCATACTCAATCCTGCCATCGTAATCGTGATAATAAAAAGCATAGCAAGACCTGTACAGAAGGCAGCAACAGGACCTAACTCATCTTTGGCTACTTCCGACAAAGATTTTCCTTGTTTCCGCATGGAAGCAAACAAAACCACAAGATCGTGTACAGCTCCCCCAATGACTGCTCCAATTAATAGCCATAATAATCCAGGGAGATATCCAAACTGAGCAGCTAAAATCGGTCCGACGAGAGGACCTGCTGCTGCAATAGCTGCAAAATGATGACCAAAAGTAACCCACTTATTTGTAGGTACATAATCTTTCCCATCATTTAATTTTTGTGCTGGTGTTTCCTTCAAATTATTAATTTTTAATACTTTTGCCATCATAAATGTTCCGTATAAACGATATGCTATTACCAAGATACAAATGGAACCGATTACAATTGAAACCGCATTCATTTTGATCTCTCCTTTGCCTATTCCTTTTTTCATTCTAATAGATTCCATCGGAAGCAAAGGTTTTTCATGTTGAATTACAGAAATCAAAGGATGAAATGAAATAAATGGAGCTCCAAATGCAACTGCGATACAATTGAATTTCTAGAAATCAAAATTTGTGCGTAGTTCTTTAACGAATGTCCGACTGACAGGGACCTTGGAATTATCTTTCATCTTTAAAAGATAAGTGGAATGAAACCATGGTTGTATCTCTACAATTGCTTCTAAATTAACAAGAAAAGACCGATGAACACGTATGATAGATGAACTAGCCAGTTTGCGCTCTAGCTTTATGAGGGTTTCATTGGTCTTATAGTGACGTTCTGATGTAGCAATCAATGTCTTCCCTTCCATGGAAGAAAGATAATAAATTTGCTCGATAGGAATGGGGTATATTCGATCTTCTACTAAGATGGTTAGTTTTTTCATCGCCTCGCCTATTTTCCATTTATTATATGTTATAGCTGATTCATTTACTGCTTTTTGTTTGGTTCTCAGCATTCTTTCAATGGTCTGTCGGATACGATCTTCCTCAAAAGGTTTTAAAATATAATCAATCGCATTTAGCTCGAATGCTTTTAACGCATATTCGTCATATGCTGTAGCAAAGACAATTTCTGGTTGAGGACGAAGGGTTAATATTTTTTCCGCTAAATCGATTCCACTCTCATTAGCAAGTTGGATATCTAAAAAAACGACATCAGGTAATTTGCCCTGGATTTGCTCCCAAGCACTTTCTAAATCCTCTGCTTCTCCAATAATTTTTACTTGGTTACTTTTTCGTAGCAAAAAAATCAGCTCATCTCGAGAAAGTAACTCGTCATCTACTATAAATGCTGTCAGCATATTGATCTCTCCATTTTTTGGTATCCATTGGTATGCGAATTATTACTTTTGTTCCAAGACCTCGTTGACTTTCAATCGAAAAAACTGCTTCTTCCCCATAGATCTCTTTCATTCGCTGTTTAATATTATAGATTGCGTTCCCTGTTCCCTGGGCTGAATCGATTTCTTGATTACCTAATTTACTTAGTAATTCCTGCGAGATTCCTTTCCCGTTATCTTCAGTAATGAACACCATCTCTTTATTTTCCGTAAAAGCTCGAATTGTCACGCACCCTTTTTGCCCGGGATCCAGCTTTGGAAAAGCATGACGAATCGCATTTTCTACGATTGGTTGGATGGTGAATGGAGGAATAAATACTTTTTTAATTGCAGGTTCAATTTGATATTCAATTTGATATTTATCAGGATAACGGGCTTCTTCAAGTGAAAGATATGCCTCGACATGTTCTAATTCTTTCTCTAATGGGATCAGCATTTGTCTAGCACCTTGTAAATTCCGACGAAAAAAAGCAGCTAACTTTATTAATAAATACCTTGCTTTTTCTGCATCTGTCCGACAAAGTGCTGAGATCGTATTAATGGCGTTAAACAAAAAATGAGGATGAACTTGAGCTTGTAGTGCTTTAATCTCTGCATCTTTTAACAATTTGCTCTGTATTTCTGCTTCTGCTAATTCTAACTGGGTTGAGATTAATTTCCCTAATCCTTCAGAAAGCTCTTGTTCGATCTTGTCCATCTGACTGATCTTGGTAAAATATAGTTTTAAGGTACCAATCGTTTTTTTATGAACTTGAAGCGGTATTACAATTGCCGCCTGTAAAGGGCAGTTTGGATTATAGCATTCTATCTGTTCTGATGAATAAGCTTTCAATATTCTTCCTTGGTCTATCGCTTTTTGTGTTAATTTTGTAGATAGCTTTTTTTGTGTTAAATGGTGATCTCCAGCTAATCCAACATGCGCCAGTACCTGATGATGATCAGTTATCGCAACGGCATTCGCATTCGTGAGAGCCAAAATAATTTCAGCTACATTTTTACATGAATCCGCATTTAACCCTTTGCGAAAAAAAGGCAGCGTTTGATCAGCAATGTAGAGTGCTTTGTTTGTTTGCAGCGCACGCATCCGTTCTTCTTCCTGTAATATGGTTTGAAAAATAAGCATAAATACCAACATACCAAAACCATTTACGATGATCATTGGCAGGCTAATAATTTGCACCAATTGCAATGCAGCTGTAAATGGCTTCGCTACCATTAAGATAATCCCCATCTGTACACATTCCATCAATATCCCAATGATCACAACAAGCCAAATTCCTTTATTGGTTTGTTTATTCAATCGTTTTCCGATCAAGCCGGTCACAATACCTGATAAAATCGTAGAGATTGCACAAGCAACATCTGTAAATCCCCCGATTGTCCATCGATGTAAACCCGCTATTAATCCGGCACCAAATCCCACTAGTGGTCCACCAAACAAACCTCCAATTGCTACTCCCATAATTCGTGTATTCGCAATTGCGCTCTCTGCCCCCAAATCTCCTTGCCAAACTTGTGAAAGGATCAGATTGTTTTCTTGAATGACAATACCGGTATAATTGCTGATCACACCAAAACCACCGAATAACAGAACTAATAATAACTTCTCTTTCCAACCATATTCGTTATGAAGAATCTGTCGAAATGAATGCATCCGTGAAAGCAAAAAAGCAACAATAATTAATAAGCCAACCCGCTCAAGCATAAGGAGTAACAAATCTATCAAACTATCACCTCCATCTTACTGTTTTTTATTATAGCAATCCTTGTAGAACTCTGTTTTCATTTTAAAGTTTACATCGATCATCTGCTTCAAGATACCATATTTTTCTACAAGACCCCACTAAAACAAGGAAATACAGAGGCTGATTCTTTAAGTATATCGAGAAACTTTCGATATTTGCAGATTCATCCACTCTTATTATTTATGCTGTCACTGGATGGCGAACTAGTCGAAATCATTGGAATAGCTACTAAGGTGGATTTTTCGCCAACCACCTAATCTAATAAAATATACATCTCACCACATAATATTATGTCCTCTCTAAACGTCAGTTAAATTTAGACATAAGAAAACACTTGTATGATCTCAAAATAAATGTTTCACAACTAAACATTTACCAATCGATTTACAAGTGCTGTTTTATTTACTAGTTTTTCTGTTAGGATTAATATTATTAATAGGATCGGGAAAACCAAACTGTATGTTGTGCCTTTTGACCACAAGTGATACAAGTTTCCTTGTTTAATGGTGGTTCAAAAGGTATATTCCGACTAGTGAAACTCGTTTCCTCTTTTACTTTTGCTTCACAAGTTTCATCACCACACCATCCAGCCAATACCCAACCTGCAATAACTTGATCCTGCTCCGACTTAATAACATGTTTATTGAGTTCATCAAGAGTGTCAATATGCACATGAGAGTGTGCAGCTTTGAATTGAAGAGCCTTGTTGTACATGTTAGTCTGGATTTCATTTAATAGACCTTTTACTGTCTCTATCAATTGATCAATAGGTACAGTTAACTTTTCCCCTGTGTCACGACGAGCAATAATAACTTGATTATTTTCTAGATCACGGGGTCCTATTTCCACACGAATTGGTACACCGCGCATTTCCCATTCGTTAAATTTCCAACCTGGAGTCTCATCACGTACATCCGTTCTCACTCGTACTTCTTCTCTTTTTAAATCAGTAACAAAATCGTCTACTTTATTCAAAACTATTTCGCGTTTTTTACCAGACCCAATTGGGATCATGATTACTTGTGTTGGAGCTACTCGAGGTGGTAATACTAACCCTTTATCATCACCATGAACCATAATCATAGAACCAATCAGTCGAGTTGAAGTTCCCCAAGAAGTAGTATGGACAAACTTCAATTTATTGTCACGATCAAGGAACTTGATATCAAATCCTTTGGCGAAATTATCTCCCAAATAATGTGAGGTTCCAGCTTGAACTGCTTTTCCATCCTTCATCATTGCTTCCACTGAATAGGTGTCTACTGCTCCGGCAAATTTTTCACTAGGTGTCTTTTGACCCATCCAAACAGGAATGGCAAGTTCTTGTTCAATTACCTCTCGGTATATTTCTAACATTTGTAAAGTTTCGTGACGAGCCTCTTCTTCATCAGCATGCGCTGTATGCCCTTCTTGCCAAAGAAATTCAGATGTACGAAGAAAAGGCATTGTCCTTTTCTCCCAACGAAAAACATTAGCCCATTGGTTTATTAAGACAGGAAGATCCCGGTAACTTTGTATCCATTGACTGTACATATGGCCTATCATAGTTTCAGAGGTAGGACGCAGTGCTAATTTTTCTTCCAGTTTTTCACCTGCTGCTTCTGTAACCCAAGGTAATTCTGGACTAAATCCTTCTACATGTTCCTTTTCTTTCTCAAAAAACGACTCTGGTATAAGCATAGGAAAGTAAGCATTTCGGTGACCTGTTTCTTTAAATCTTTTATCCATCGCCTGCTGAATCCGTTCCCATAATTCATATCCATCAGGCTTAAATACAATACAACCTCGTACAGGTGTATAATCCATTAAATCTGCTTTTTTAATGGTATCAATATACCATCTTGAGAAATCTTCAGATTGTGGAGTTATTTCTTTTAACAAACCCTTTTTCACTGACACTAATAGCACACTCCCAAGCACAAAAAATAAATGGTCTTGCCCATTTGATTTTTATCTTTCATTAACCTTTATGTAGATAAAATGTTTGAAGACAAATGTATTAATACTATGAATTTAATTATAAACTAGTTTGATTATAAAAGGAAATTAGCTGTTAAAAAGAATTTCGACTCATTTATCCTATTAAAACAAAGCAGCACTCCAATTCGAAGTAACTGCCTTGCTAATTTTATAAATTAAAAATATTAGACCAATTCTTAGACCCTACAATCCCATCTACAACTAATCTCTTTACTTTTTGAAGACTCTTTACTACTGATTCAGTTTTTGGTCCAAATATCCCACGTCCACAACAAGTCTACTGGGCTAATAAACACAAAACACTTTTAACTCGCTCATGTCCCTATGAATTATATATTACGATGTACTTATGACCAAATCTTAAAATATACGATTTTTACACAGGATATGCCTATTGTTTATTCTTTCAAGCGATAAAAAGCTCCATCATAATCCCATAGTCTATATATGTACTTACCGTCTTTATCACCCTCTACAGAGTAAATTCTAAAGGTAACATCACCATTACGAATGACTCCCAAAAAGTCCCCTTTATCTGCATTGGAGTAATTGTTCTCAAAATTTATTATATAGATTTTATTATCTATTGTTATATATTCATATTCTGTTCCACTAACGGTTCCAATTATTTTTGCACCTATTGTTTGCTTATAAATAACAAACAACAAAAGAACAATTATGCATATAGCTCCCCCTAAGACTATCGGCTTGCGTATTTTTTTCATATGGGTCGCCTCCTTGCTTTTGTCTTATGTATATTCTTTGCAAGTTTATCTTTTCTGTGTTCGTCAAAGCAAAAAACAAGAGAATTCCTTTTCTTTTATTGTAATGTTCATTTCATTCTTAAAATAATTAAAGGATAGCATCATAACCAGATCCCAAAGAACCAATATTTATTTTCATGAAATCAAAATCATGGATTAACTGCTATCATGAGATAATTCTTCTAATCGCCTGATCTCCATTCTTATCAAGCTTGAAGCCACCTTTCGTCATCTTATACCATTTAGAAATAGGAACTTTACAAGATAGCTTTTTCCATGAATGGAGCTCTTCGCTAATTCGTGCTTTCTCTTGATGAATAATACCACCAGAGAGATGGTATTTGTCTGCAGCAGAAGTGCAAATTCAAAAGAGGGAAATGGATCTGAGTATTTTCATTTTGACCGAGGGCAGCAACACTTGCAAAAGATCTCGGGTCACGCCTGTATTTGGATAAACTTGTTCATAGTTCTAACGAATTCAATGTAAAGTAGCCGAAAGAAGAAAAACGTGTAACTGAGCTGGAAGAATTATTTCTTCCATGGGGTGCTGAGTAGCCAGATTCTTAAAAATTGGGGTAATACCAACGTGACTACCTAAATTTGCATCGTTGCTATTTTCTAAACTGCGTCTAGATAATAGCTGGCCATTGACAACATACTAATGCTAATGCCTATTACTTCCGACAGCATCAGCGCAAAACTCAAAAAACGACTCAACGAGTTGTTTTTCTATGCTCAAATTCATTTAAATACAGTTGAAGTTTTAAAAGCCAAACCCCTTATATCTTAAGGGAATTGGCTCTCTTTTAGTGAGTGTCGATTATACTTCCATAACTAATCCAGTTTGATCCTATGGTTCATTCGTGTGTCTTTTGGGTGAATTATGCGCACAGTAAAGAGTAATTTATATTGCTTTTTACTCTGTTTACTTGTGTTATCTGAAGTACGTGACCAAATACCAATCCAACATGACCTATTTTACGGGGCAAAATTAACTTCATGTACAAAATAATAAGTAGAGTTATATGTTGGTTTTGTAAGTTTCGATAACGCTGAACCAGCAACCAAGCTACGAACCCAATAAATAGAAAACAGATCAATATCTATTTCAACAATGTATGTTTGTTAACTGGCTACCCCATTCCCCGATTGGCTCTAGATAACTGATGATTCGATATTCCAGCAATTCAACTAGCTTTTCTTCATATTCTTTGCGATAGGGTTTTGGTAATTCTTCCGCTAACCAGCTTTCTTTTGTACCTTGCCAGATTTCGTAAATGATTAGATCGTTTGGATTATCGATATCATCGTGGACAATTGCGTTTACAAATGTAGGTTCGCTCGACATCACTTGAATAAGCGAGAACAGAGATTCCCGGAAAACTTCTTTTTTACCTGGTTTTGTTTTGAAGCGAATGTTTAATACAATCTGCTTTGTATCAGTGGACATAGATGATATACCTCCTGTTTAATGTTTGTTTATGTGATTTCTTCTTTCTTCTAATAACAATATTATAAATATCAATGATATATTGATATCAGAATAAATATCAACATCAATATTATTATCAATAAATTTTGTTCATGGCCATTCAATCACCAACAGATTAGAAAAGGAAATCCTTTTCTTAAGACTGCCATTGCCTAAGTGAATGTATATGGAATAATCATCTACTTTATCAATGTAACCATAAAATTGATCCGCTTGATATTTCCCTGAAAAAGTAACCAGGATTGGTGTTGCTCTAGGAGATCGCTGTGTTCAATAAAATAAGACAATTCTCAAGTTCTTGCTCATCTAGCTCAGGAGAATGAAACGAGAATCCCCTTTAGAGTTTAAGGATGGTCTCTCGATGCTCTGGAAGATGCATGCGGTTGCTTTCATATAAGATATTTTCTATTCAGAATATCTCCCATCTCACCAGCATCTCCAAACTTATAATTATATATTATTATATACAGATATAAGTTTGCAAACCGCTGGTAGTATCTTCTGCTGCGGCCCCTCAAAGTGAGAATTGTTGCCATTGTGCACTCAGCTATGAGAAATCAGATGTCGACTACATGGAATTAGTATCAGGTACTAAAATATTAGTACGGACTTTTTTAGGTCAGCTGTCCCAGAGGAATGGAAATGCATCATGTCTTCTTCTGACGCCGGGGACACAGCTATGCCGAACAGCGCTCCTCTAGGACACCAGCCAAAGCGATTGACACATCCACTCTTACTTGCATCTTCGCCCGGATTTGCGGCAGCGTCGCATCAACGATGGCTGCTGTACGCTAATTAAGCCAAAATTCCAACCCAAACCAAGCAGCACCAGCACCAGAGTAAGTAGAACAGTCGAAATCGTCAGACTTAAATGCAGCCACTATGCCCACTAAGAGCAAAGTAACTTCTGATCACCTAATTTTAGGCCTGCAGGGATTTTATGGTTGTATTTTCCCAGAAAAGAGTACCTCCTTATTAATCATCAGATTCATGTAGTCGTCAAGCTCCTTGGCGTTGATCTTTTCGTGATTCTCCAACCAATAAACAACAAGAGAAGACACAGCCCCTGATATGAATGCAGTGATGACATCAATGGGAACAACCGATTTGCCCATCAGTGTCTCGATTGAATGTAACTCCTTCTTTAACGCATCCTCGGCCTTATTTTGAAGTATGCCGCTAAAGAAGTTGTTCTTCTTCTCGGACTTCCAAATAATCTTAAATAGTCTCAAATGGCCAATCGATTCAAGCGTCTGAATCGGATGAAAGAACCTATCTTTGGAGTTTTGTTGATCGAGCAATTCGCGAATCTCGTCCAGTCCGTAAGACAACAGCTGGTATTTATCTTCGAAGTGCTTGTAGAACGTGGTTCGATGAACCATCGCTTGGTCGCAGATTTCTTTAACAGTGAGCGATTCGAATTCACGATCCTCCATCAAATCCAATAGAGCGTTCCAGATCAACTTCCTCGTGAGCTGAATACGCAAATCCGTTTTTTTGGCGTTAGACATAGACAATTAATCCTCCTTTGTAGATTAAGTCTACATGTATGACAGATCTGATTCTTGACGGTCAGTCATACCAAGCATGTATAATCTTTAATATACATTTGTTTATTTAAGTATACAAGTGTAGATCAAAACAGGCAGAAAGAGGGAGTGATGCAAGCAACGAAACAGCAATACTGAAACTCATAACCGCGGACTGATCGTTGCCGGAAGCCGCCAAAACGATACAGATCAAATTGAGCAACGGAGAAACCAAGCGTCTCTCCGGCCTATCAACGAGAGTCACCTAATTTTAGTTGATCGATTTTGGGATAAATTGATCCGAGTTGTCTTTGCGAGACCACAAAGCAAATATCCCATGTAGTTTTGTTAGTGATCGTCTGAATATTTTTTTTATTAAAAAAACGATATAGGTGGATCAGAAAATTTTTGATAATCCTATGAATATAATTCAGGAGGTATAATAATGAATATCAATTCTGAAGTTAGAGGCCCCTTCATTCCTCCCAAAGGTTTATTGGAAGCGGAAACTCCGTTTCATTGGCATGAAGAAATGCGAAAGAATCATCCTGTCCGTTTCGATCCGCAGCGGAATTGTTGGGATGTCTTTCTTTATAACGATGTAAAACGGGTTCTTTCTGATTATGAATCCTTTAGTTCCCAAACATCCCTTGAACAATTTTCAATCGTTTCCATGGACCCACCGAAACATAGGCTGTATCGTTCTATTGTAAGCAAAGCTTTTACACCGAAAGCCGTTAATGATTTTGCTCCGAGAATTCACCACATTACCAATGAATTACTGGATGAAGTTACAGGTAAGGGTGAAATGGATATGATTGCGGACTTGGCTTTTCCATTGCCTACTATTGTCATTGCCGAGCTGCTTGGTGTACCTAAAGAGGACCGGGAACAATTTAAACAATGGTCCGACGAAGTGGTAAGAGGTACCGATATTGCCAATGGAGAAACACCAGAACAGCTTATAAAGAGCCAGAAACAAGTTACGCAAGAAATATTCGAGTACTTCACAAAGGTCATAGAGAACAAACGAAGAAATCCCCGAAATGATCTGATTTCGGCTTTGCTTGCGGCTAAAGTGGAAGAACAGTCTCTGAGCTTGACTGAACTGCTGCAGTTTTGTTTCCTTCTTCTTGTTGCTGGTAACGAGACGACAACAAACTTAATTGGAAATGCAATGGTTTGCTTCCTAAATAATCCGGATATCCAAAAACAACTGCGAGAAGATCTTACTCTATTACCCGGCGCTATAGAAGAAGTTCTTCGTTACCGTTCCCCGATTCAATCATTAATTCGTGTCTGTGTGCGTGATACAGAGCTGTCGGGACAAACGGTTCAAGCTGGTCAACCTGTCATCGTATGGATCGGCTCGGCGAATCGAGATGAGACTATATTTGAACAAGCAAATCAATATATCCTCCGTCGTTCGCCTAATCGGCATATCGCTTTTGGAAATGGGCCGCATTTTTGCCTTGGAGCTCCGTTGGCTCGTTTAGAATCTAATATCGCTTTACGTTTGGTATTCGAGAAATTACCGTTTATTTCACCAAAGAAAGGAATCAAACCCAATCCAGTCAAAGATATGTTAATTCATGGATATAAAAGCATACCTATTGCATTCTAAGATAAATATGTTATCCCTACCTATGACAAGGGAGTTGACGGAAACTACGATCAACTCCTCTAAAAGATTCGAACTTCATTTATGTGCCCCCCCACTTCAAAGGAGTTTTTATCATGTTTGAAAAACTATACCTAATTGATTTTTCTGTTTTATTCATATTGATTATGTCATGGGCTATTGTTGCCAATCGTTTGAGTCGTCTTCCCTTCCGATATACAAAT
>NZ_WUUL01000021.1 GCF_009831235.1 Shimazuella alba
GACCCCAAAATCATATTGGGGTCTTCTTTACATATATAGCAAATGGATTTGTTTATGTTTGCCCACCACACATTGCTGTGTAATGGGCTTTCTGTCTCCTATAAAAGTTTATAGGAGACAGAAAGGAGCTCAACCACCGAGCAAGAGAACCATTCCAATGATGATCGTTACAGCGCTACTGAGAGCTGTTAGTCCACCAAAAAAGCATCCGCGACCAACACGATTCGTCCTTTTGGTGAGCACAAAACTGCCAATGGAAATAAGTCCACAAATGAGGAAAGCAGAAAGCATGTTGTTCTCCCTTGGATAGATTGCACTAGCTCTATTATAGCATTGATTCAGTGGTAGTAATCGTTATTAAGAAAT
This sequence comes from Shimazuella alba, assembly GCF_009831235.1. Taxonomy (GTDB): domain Bacteria; phylum Bacillota; class Bacilli; order Thermoactinomycetales; family Thermoactinomycetaceae; genus Shimazuella; species Shimazuella alba. The sequence continues at coordinate 367 of NZ_WUUL01000021.1, forward strand.
TAAGTATCTTCCCCAACCACTTCAACCTCAGGTACAAGTGTAACGCCGAACTTTTTTGCAATTGTTTTTCTCGCATGATCGATCAAAGCCAACACATCTCTTGCTTTTGCTTGTCCCAAATTAATAATAAAATTTCCATGAAGTGTGGAAAATTCTGCATCACCAATTCGGTATCCTTTTAGTCCAGCCGCTTCGATCAATCTTCCTGCATGATCTCCTGGCGGATTGCGAAACGTACTTCCAGCGCAAGGATATTGCAAAGGTTGTGTTTTGCGGCGCCGATCTTTAAAAGACGCGAGGGATTCAGTTATTTGTTTGGCATCTCCTTGTTCTAATTCAAAGGTTGCACCTGCAACAATCCCATTGATCTCTTCTTGGAGAATGGTCGTGCGATACCGGAAGTGCAAATCTTCGTTGCTTAATTGCAGCCACTCTCCAGTTTCGGTGAGAACTTCTGCACTCTTCAATACTCTGCTGATCTCAGAACCATGGGCACCGGCATTCATATAGACAGCTCCACCGACATTTCCGGGAATACCGCCAGCAAACTCTAAACCGGTCAAACCCGCTTTTGCTGTTCTGCTCGCCAGCAGTATGGTAGAGTAAGCTCCACCTGCTCTTACTGTAGTACCTTCTATCTCCAAATAATCAAAAGCATCTTGAAGCTGGAACACGGCTCCACGTATACCACCATCTTTGACCAAAAGATTGGAACCTCTTCCTATCACTCGCCAAGGAAGTGCCTGTTGATATACTACTTTCATCGCATTCATCAATTCTTCTTTATCAGCAGGCTCTATATAAAAATCCGCAGGACCTCCCACTTTCCAAGTGGTGTGTCGGGAAAGTGCTTCATTTTGTTTAATATGTGTTACACCATTCTTTTGAAATAGTTCTAATAGATGTCCTTCCATCGTTCCCTTTCACCATCTTTCTGCAATTATGAGGGGACATTCGCTGATGCGGCAAGTTGTTCCAGTTCTTCTACGATCAAGGTGGCAGCTTCTGGTCGGCCAAGGGATCTAGCTTGCTCACTCATTTTCTTACGTTCTTCTGGATCAAGAATGAGTGCTTCCATTTGATTCCATAAGCTTTCTCCACTGCAATCCCTCTCCAATAACAACCTTGCTGCACCCTGTTCTTCTAATACACGAGCATTCGCTTCTTGGTGATTATTTGTTACATATGGGGAAGGGATCAAAATGGATGGCAGCCCTAAAGCCGTCAATTCAGCTAGTGTTGATGCACCAGCACGTGCTACTACTAGGTCTGTTGTTGCCAGTACATCTGGCATATTATAAACAAAAGGTCTTATATCTAAATTTGGATATTCACTCCCATTTATTTTCGAGGTGATATCTTGATAATGCACTTCTCCGGTGACATAAACAAAACGAACACCAGGTAGTGAACTCAATTTAGGAAGCATAGAGAGTACTGCTTGGTTAATTGCTTTCGCGCCGCGACTACCTCCAAAAATAAGGACAACAGGAACATTTTCTGCGATTCCCAGTGATTCTCTCCCTTTCTGTCTATCGGCACGAATCACTTCTGTGGCACGTGGATTTCCAGTGTACACAACTTTTTTTGCACTCGTCAATTGTTTGGAAGTATCCTCCAAGCTCACTGCAACCACATCTGCAAAACGAGAAAGAAATTTGGTAGTTAGTCCAAGCACTGCATTTTGTTCGTGAATCATTGTAGGAATGTTTAGTTGATGAGCGGCGAAAACAGCAGGACCACTTACATATCCACCTGTACCAACCACTACATCTGGCTGAAATTTCTTTATGTATTCTTTTGATTTACTCACTGCACGAATAAATTTACGAACTGTATTTACATTTTCCCATGATAGGCTTCGCCTAAAGCCTTGAATCTCAACAGTGAAAAATTGAATTCCTTCTTCTTTTGGGACAATTTTGGATTCCAATCCATTATCAGTGCCAATATAACCGATTTCCACACCAGGATGCTTTTCTCGAACTGCGCGAGCAATTGCAAGTGCAGGATAAATATGTCCACCAGTACCTCCACCGGTAAGTAAGATGCGTTTCATAGGTGTTCCTCCCTTACTTTTTAACAAAACGTGATAGATTAAGCAAAATGCCAACAGCTGCTAACGTTAACGTCAATGATGAACCTCCATAACTTAAAAACGGAAGAGTGATTCCTGTGACTGGGAATGCTCCAGAGACAACTCCGATATTGATTCCAGCTTGGATCATGATCATGGAGGTTACCCCAGCAGCTAATAAACTGTAAAATTGATTAGGCATGGACATCGCCACTCGGTAACCACGCCATATCAGAATGGCAAACAATATAATGACACTTCCAGCCCCAACAAAACCGAGTTCTTCTGCCAAAATGGAGAAGATAAAATCTGTATGAGGTTCAGGAAGATATAGATGTTTTTGCCTGCTCATCCCGATCCCCAATCCTAGCAGCCCTCCTGGTCCAATAGCAAAAAGAGATTGTATCAGATGATACCCTGCTCCAAGTGGATCTTCCCATGGATTTAAAAATGCAACAATACGCTGGATTCGATATGGTGCAGCAAGCACTAGCCCAACAAAGCCAGCTACCCCTATCATTAAAAAACTTCCTAAATGTAGCATTTTCGAGCCAGCGATAAAAATAAGGATTAAGCCAGTCCCCATTAAAACGGTTCCAGTTCCTAAATCAGGTTGTAACATAATCAAGCCGAATGCTGAACACAGCAGCAACATACTCGGTATAAAACCTTTTTGAAAGTTTTCGATCTCAAAAGAAGATTTAGAAAACCAGCGTGCAAAAAACAATATCATCCCTAGCTTAGTGAACTCAGAAGGTTGAATACTAAAAGCGCCGATTCCAAGCCAGCTTCTCGCACCATTCCGTAAAATACCAACACCTGGGATTAAGACGACCATTAGCAAGAGAAAACAACCAATCAACATAGGTTTTGCAGCGAAATGAAATTTGTTTGGATCTATTTTTGCGATCAAAAACATACAAAAAACACCCAAAGCTGCAAACAATACTTGCCGTTTTGCAAAGTAAAAACTATCTTCAAAACGGTGATAAGCATAAGCAGCACTTGCACTATAAACCATTGCTACCCCGATGATTAGTAACAAGAAAATAGCAGCTACAATAAACTTATCAGGGTTTTTAAGACTTCTATGCATACGGCAACACCTCTTTTTGGGACTTGCATTATTACAACGTATGCACAGCTTGTTTAAAAATGCTTCCCCGTTCTTCAAAAGAGGTATATTGATCCCAACTTGCACATGCAGGAGATAATACCACTATATCTCCGTGACGGGCAACATTGCTTGCTTGATGAACAGCATCTATTACATCAGTCGCATGGATGATAGTTGTAACTCCTGCATCTTTTGCTCTATCAGCCATAATAGACGCAGTTTGTCCATAAACCACAGCTACTTTTACATGGTCGCGCAGTACTGGAACTAATTCCTGAAAATCAACGCCACGATCCAAACCCCCACCGATCCAAATCAATGGATCGGTAAAGGCCGTTAACGCCGTTATTGCTGCTTGAGCGTTGGTAGCTTTGGAATCGTTATAATAACGAACATTCTCTTTGGTTGTTACGAATTCCAACCGATGTTCTACTCCACTAAACGTCGTTAGGACACTTCGAATTGCAGTTGCGCTCCCTCCTGCAATCAAAGAAATTGCTGTAGCAGCTAGCACATTTTCGAGGTTACGATCACCCGGCAGAGCTATTTCTTTTACAGGCATAATCGATTGTTCTTGTCCATTTAAACAAGCGATCATTTGGCCATTCCGTACAAACAAACCATTTTCTACTTCATGCTCAATCGAAAACCATACAATCGTTCCATTTTGCTTACCAGCCACTGCTCTGCATATTTCATTATCGTAATTAAAAACAGCTGTGTCATTACTACCTAGATTTTGAAATAATTTCGCCTTGCTTGCTACATAATCGTCAATCGTCTGATGGTAATCCAAATGAGCTGGTACAACATTTAAGAGTGCCGCGATTTTTGGGTGGAACGTATTTGTCCCTTTTAATTGAAAACTACTAAGTTCCGTTACTAGCCATTTTTTCTCTTCTAAATCGTTTACTACATCGGATAGCGCTCGCCCGATATTACCAGCTACCAAAGCAGGTACTTCTGATTTTTTTAACATTTCTCCTACAATGGTAGTTGTTGTTGTCTTTCCGTTAGAACCAGTGATCCCAATGATTGGGATATCAATATAATATGAAGCCAGCTCTACTTCTGTAATCACAGGAATAGATTGCTTCACTGCTTTTTGCACTGCCGGATTGCTATAAGGTACTCCTGGATTTTTCACAAGCAATGTGCTTGTATCTTTGACAATTTGATCTGTGGAAGGTTGAAAATAAACGGGAATCCCTAGTTGCTCTAGCTCTTTTGCCTCTGGACAAACAGCACGTTCTTTTCTCTGCTCGAAAACTTCTACTTCAGCACCTAATGTAGCCAAAAATTTTGCTGCAGCTACTCCACTTTTCCCTAATCCAAGCACAGACACCTTATCGTGTTTTATTATCATCGAACAAACACCTCAAGATAAATTCCAACACCAGCTAAGAACAATCCAACACACCAAAATGTTGTTACAACTCGCCATTCAGACCATCCCGTTAGTTCAAAGTGGTGATGGAGAGGGCTCATCCGAAAAATACGTTTCCCCCTCGTTTTAAACGATAGAACTTGGAGCATAACAGAAAGTGCTTCTACTACAAATACTCCACCGATTAGGGGAAGCAATAGTTCCGTTTTGGTGATAACAGCTAAGGCTGCAAGACCTCCACCTAAGGCAAGGGAACCTGTATCCCCCATAAAAACCTTGGCAGGATGAGCGTTAAATACCAAAAACCCTAATAGTGCACCTACAACGGAAATCGCAAAAATAGCTACCGTATAATTGCTTTGTACCATACCGATGATGGCATATGCACCATAGGCTACTGCTGCTGTACCTGCGAGTAATCCATCGAGACCATCCGTTAAGTTTACGGCATTTGATGCACCAATCATCATGATTAAGAGTAAAGGCAAATAGAGCCAGTTTAATTGCAAAGACCAGTCTGTTCCTGGAATATCTACATTGAAAATAAATTTTGAACCGTTCTCATCGCCCAGTCGAAGGACTCGAACTTCAATTAAAACCCAGAAAAGAACGACACCGATAAACAATTGACCAAGTAATTTTTGACTGGCTGTCAATCCTAAGCTTCTTTTCATCACTACTTTTATATAATCATCTAAAAAGCCTATAATTCCATATCCAAGAGTTGCAAACAAGAGAAAGAACAAGTCAGAGTTTACAATTGGTTTTGAATTATTCAATAGAATAAAACTACTAAATGGTAATGCGGTCAGAACCACAGACATGAGAATAATCGTACCACCCATGGTTGGTGTACCAGCTTTTTTCAAGTGTGCCTCTGGTCCCTCTTCCCTTATACTTTGACCAAATTTTAATCGCTGTAGTGTTGGAATAATCATTGGACCTAGAAGTACTCCAATCCCAAATGCTACTGCGAGTGGAATGAGTATAATACGTATATCGATATTTGCCACCACTCTACGCTCCCTCTACTAATTGTTTCACAATACGATCTAATCCAGCTTTTCTAGAAGCTTTCACTAAGAGAAGAATATTTTTATTTCCTTCTTGTTTCAGATAGGAAAATGCTTCTTCATTTGATGGAAAATGCTTTAGTTGTAATTGATTAGGAGAAGCAAGTTTGGCAGCTTCATGTATCCACAATCCTTTTAAACCAACGGTTATCAATCCTGCAAGATTCTTCGAAACAGCATATTCCCCTATTTTCTGATGATAAGTTACTTCCTGTTCTCCTAACTCTTCGACTCCGGCAAGAAGTGCCCATTTTTGTAAATCAGGTTCTATTTCCTCCAGAATATCTAGAGCAGCATACACAGAAGTTGGACTTGCATTGTATGCATCATTTATAATTTTCATGCCATTACTCGCCTGATTTATTTCTAATCTCATTGAAGTCGTTGGCACATCGCGTAACCCTTTTGCAATACTCTCTTCTGATAAATCAAGTAAACGCCCAGTCTCTATCGCAAATAGAGCATTTTTCACATTATGTTTACCTAACAGAGGTAATGTATAGGAATGACCTGTTTTTCTGGATTGAAAAGACCAACCGCTTAAGCCCTTCATCTCGACCATTTCAGGTCCTTCTTCGCATTTTTCGTCCCAGCCAATTGCTGTTACATGTCCCCTAAAAGGATTTTGATAAAGCAAAGCTTCATCACCATCTATCAAAAGGGCACCATTTTTTGATAATCCATCACAAATTTCTAGTTTTGCCTCGGCGATCTTCTCTCTACTTCCTAAGTGACCAATATGGGATTCACCTATATTTGTGACCATTGCAATATCTGGTTTTGCTAGTCTTGATAGTTCCAGTATCTCACCGCTATGATTCATGCCCATTTCCAATACAACTACTTCTGTTGTTTCTGGCATTTCCAATATCGTAAGCGGAAGGCCAATGTGGTTATTAAAATTCCCAACTGTTTTATGCACTTCAAAAGAAGTAGATAAGACGCTTGCAACTAAATCTTTAGTTGTTGTTTTTCCATTACTACCTGTGATCGCAACAACTCGACAACAAGTTTCCGTTAAGTAACGCTCAGCCATTTGCTGCAAAGCATGCAGTGTATTGGGAACGATGATAACTGGGATAGAGATTTTAGGTAGTGGTCGATCCGCTTGCCATAGGGTAGCTACTGCTCCAGCTTTGACAGCCTGCTTGACAAATGAATGTCCATCAAATACTTCTCCAATAATTGGAATATACAGATTCCCTGGTGATAAAGTTCGTGTATCTATGGATACTCCAGAAACAGCGAAAGATTCATCTAGCTCACTTTCATACTGGACTGATCCAGAAACCATCTCTATTATCCAATTTATTCTACGCTTCATGCTGTTCACCCTTTATTGCCTCATAAGCGATCTTCCGATCATCAAACGGATACCGTACTCCGTTAATTTCTTGATATGTTTCATGTCCTTTTCCAGCAATCAGTACAACATCGCCTGGTTTTGCTTGTTTTAAGGCATGTTCGATAGCAGACTTCCGATCTACAATCTTTGTGTAATTGGTAGTTTCTTGACCTGAAACCCCCTCCATCATATCTGCAATAATCGCTTCTGGGTCTTCTGTTCTTGGGTTATCAGACGTGATGACAGTAAAATCACTATAAGCAGTGGCAATACCTGCCATCAAAGGTCTCTTGCCACGATCCCTGTCTCCGCCACAACCTACCACACAGATCACTTTCCCTTTGGCAAACGATTTGGCTGTTGTAAGAACATTTTGAAGACTATCCGGGGTATGTGCATAATCTACCAGTACGGTATATGCTTGGCCAGCTTGCACGGATTCAAATCGACCATCAACACCTTCTAGATTCTCCAAGCTCTTTTTAATTTGTAACAAAGGAATACCTTCTACTAACGCAACTGCAACAGCCGCTAAGGAATTATACACATTGAAAGTCCCAAATAAGGGTAAAGATATCGGTACATTTCCTTGAAAAGTCTCTAATTCAAACGATACTCCATCTACTCGGTGTTCGATGTTCTTGGCACGAACATCAGCTTCTTTTTTGATGCCATATGTAATTACTTGAGCTGCTGTAATGGTGGCAAAATAATCAGAAGCCTCGTCATCGCTATTCAGAACAGCAACTTGGTTCTCCTTCTGTTTGTTCGTGTATTGATTACCTAGCTGACTAAATAAAAGGCCTTTTGCTTCCCGATATTTTTCCATCGTTTGATGGTAATCAAGATGATCTTGTGTCAGGTTTGTAAATACAGCAATGTGATAATGAGCTCCTCTGGTTCGCCCCATATGAAGTGCATGAGAGGAAACCTCCATTACTGTATAATCAGCCCCTTCATCAACCATTAGTCGGAGACTTTTTTGTAATTCTACTACATCTGGAGTGGTATTTCGTACAGGAATCTCCTTGTCCTTGATCTTCACTCCGATTGTCCCAATGATCCCTGTCTCCCTCCCTGTGCTTTTTAGGATTTGCTCAATGAGATGGGAGGTAGTTGTTTTACCATTTGTACCTGTGATTCCAATTAGTTTTAGTTGCTGTGATGGATATTGGTAAAATCGATTCGCAAGAAATGCCATCGCTCTTCTTGTGTCTGGCACTTGAATAATAGGAATTGAAGCTTGCACTGGTGTTTCTACCAAGATTGCAGCAGCACCTTTTTCCACAGCTTTATCAACATATTCGTGCCCATCAACGGTAAAACCACGTAATGCAATGAATAAATCACCTGGTTTTACTTCTCTTGAATCCGTTTCAATACCTGTGATTTCCACATCAGTTGGATCAAGCCATTCTTTTACGTGTAACACATCTACTAGTTCACTTAATTTCATTGTTTTGGTAAACCTCCCACTTAGCTTGTATAGAAAACTCGGCAAGCCTACAAGGTGACAACAGAGGCTTCGTTACACTTATAGGAATAAGACAAAATTTATCGATCAAGTGTAACAATAGAAAAACCAGGTTTGGGGGTCCTGGCAGTCATGACACCCATTTTAACATAATTCACGCAAAAAATCCCTTGACGGAAAGTGACGGAACACCAAACGAATTTTTCAGAATTTCCCATCCAATGACAATAAGCCTCCATCAGTTGTGTAGAAACAACGACGGAAGCTTATATTTCTATTTATCTCCTAAATACATCCGAATCAATGTTCCTTTTTTCACTCGTTCGCCAGGACGAGGAATTTGGCTGACAACCACTTTTCCTTTTCCGACTGTTTCGATCGGTGTAGTGTACAAACTGTTTTTAATCTTGTCAATATCTTGCCCAATGAAATTAGGCGTGGGTACAATCGGATCGTATAGAATATTTTCCTCTGGTGGAATTTGGTTTGTTCGTTTTGGTACTTTCATGTATCTCATGCTATCTCCAATAATATTTCCTACTATGGGGGCTGCAACAACGCCTCCAAACTGAATCCCTTTTGGATTATCAACTGCAAGATACACAACTACCTTGGGATCATCTGCTGGCGCAAATCCAATGAAAGAAACAATGTGATTATTTTTTAAATACGTACCATTTGGCCCTACTTTTTGTGCAGTCCCTGTTTTCCCCCCAACACGATATCCATCCACAAATGCTTTTCGCCCTGATCCTCGTGCTACAACGCTTTCGAGTGCTGATCGCACGGCAGCAGATATATTTGGAGTGATCACTTCTCTTTTTACAGTTGGGGTAACGGTACTTACCACCTTGCCACTTTCCGAATTCACCCATTGCTTTGCTAAATGGGGAACCATTAACTTACCTCCATTTATTGCTGCTGCAACTGCCACTACCTGTTGGATTGGTGTAACTGCAACGCCTTGTCCAAAAGCGGTAGTAGCAAGCTCGACTGGTCCCATTCGGGAAGGTTTAAATAATATTCCTTTTGCTTCTCCGTTAAGATCAATTCCCGTTTTCTGCCCAAAACCAAATTGATTGATATACGAAAGTAATTTCTCTTTGCCTAATCGTTGACCCAAGGTAACAAATCCTGGGTTACAGGAATTTTCTACTACTTCTAAAAAGGTTTGAGATCCATGACCTCCTGATTTCCAGCATCGCAACCTAGCTCCTCCAACCGCGATAAATCCTGGGTCAAAAAATCCTTGGTTGAGATTCACTTTCTTTTCCTGCAAAGCAGCAGCTAATGTAATAATTTTAAAGGTTGATCCTGGCTCGTATGTTTTCCATATTGGGAGATTTCGATTGTAGATCAAGGGATCTGTCGTCTTATATTGGTCAGGTCGATAAGTTGGTCTACTGCTCATTCCCAATATCTCACCGGTTTTCGGGTCCATCGCAATGGCAATGACATTTTCCGGCTGGTATTGTGCCATCGTTTGATCCAGTTCCCGCTCAATAATTTTTTGGATATTCAAATCGATCGTCAATCTTAAGTCCAGTCCATCCTTTGGTGGGGTAAAATGATCTACTCCTCCCGGGAGTTTCTCTCCACGAGCATTTGCACTAAACGATATATAGCCTGATGTTCCTTGTAGCTGTTTATTGTATTCTAGTTCTAGCCCAGCTAGTCCTTGATTATCGATTCCGGTGAAACCCAAAATATGAGAAGCTAAACTTTGATAGGGATAATATCTTTTGCTGTCTTCTGCAACCACCACCCCTGGTAGTTGTAACCCTTGGATTTCTTCTGCTTTTGCTTCGGATATTTTTCTGCCGTATGGAGTAATTCGTACAATAAGCTGTTTTTTCTTTACAAACGGCAAAATCTTTTCTCCTGGTACACCTAAAATTTTTGCTAGTTTATAAGCCGTTCCTTCTTTATCTTTGATCTGAGCTGGGACTACCATCACAGAGGGAGAACTGATATTATAAGCAATTAATTCTCCATTACGATCCAAGATGCGTCCTCTTTTGGAGGCAAATGGAATATCTCGCCCCCACAGATTTTCTGCTTTTCCCGTCAACCAAGACCCTTGAATCAACTGTACAAATGAAAGGCGTCCAAGTAACGCGATTAACACAAACAATGCAATAGCAAATATAATGAATAGGCGTTTTTTATGCAAAACCAATAAAGATTTCACGTTTCTTCATCCTTTTCCACTATCCTTTACTTCAACTTATGTGGACAAAGGGTAAAAAAGACGAGTTTCTTTCACTAATTCTGAGATAAAACGGAACATACAGATGATAATCTCTGAAACTAAAAAACCGACAGACAGTTTAAATGACATTACAACTAAGAAAAATATTGTATACACAAAGAACGCTCTCACTTTCACATGTGTGGCCAACACAATGTAAAAATCCAACGTTAAGAAGCTTTTCAGTACAAATAAGGCTTTTCGTTTTCACGAAGACATTTTGCGATGAAAATTTCTAGGAATAATAGGTTGTTTTTCTGCTCCACTTGTTAACTCTATTTTTATTTGTCGTATTTTCTATATTCTTTATTGTCATTACTAAAGTCAAAATAGAATAGTCTAGGAAACTGTCACTTCACTTTGAAGGGAATCCAAATGCCTGATAACCTTATGATTGAGGAAAAGCCGATTCAGATCACTGTGAACGGTGAGCTCAGGGATGGTTGCCGGGTGACAATCATCCCAACTCGGGAATTCCAGCAAGTACTGGACTTGATGCCGAAGCCATCTGATTTCTACCCGGACAGAATATGGCGTTCCCAGAGGCTCAGTGACTTTGTCTATTGGCTTGAGCTGATGGTTCAATCGCAGGAGACGTTAGAAAAAGTGCCCCCAGTAGATGTCACCATGGAGGAACTCGCTCAAATTCGGAATCTCATCAATGAAAATCGGGAGTCTGACGAGAAAGAACTCACAGAGGCTGTTGAGAAGCACTTCCAAGGAGAGAAGTCCAAGAAGATTTGGAGGCTTGTTTGAAGATTTATTCTCTTCAACTTCGATGCTGAAAATCACCTCCGTTCTTTGAAGACGTCCATCTATTACTTGGACAACTACCAGAAGAGGAATGATTCCGCAAAGGTTGTCAGTTCGCAGCTCATCAGCGCCCTCGAGAAAGTCCTATAAAAGTGACAGATCCGTATGAGAAGAATCCTTTTGGATTTTCTTCCTACGGGACTATTTTTAATTTCTCTATTTTTATTCACTTCTAAACCTAATAGCTCCACAATATAAATTCGCTTAACGTAGGTTTGCTAAAGAATGTTGGTGATATTCCTTTCATACTTCTGCAGACAAATTTAGTTTTCATTTTGGGTTATCTTTCTAATGGTGTACAAAAAATTGATCCTCAAAACTGTGCTCTATAAAGATGTGACTGAATTTACGATATCTCCTTTTTGGAGTTTACAAGATATCAAAACCTATGCTGTAGATATAAAGCATTATGTTGAGGGTGAAAATATAACTGGAGAAACGATAGGTTTACATATTTGTTCATACAAAATCCTCACTTTCTTCTCAGTGAGGATTTTGTTGCATAAAGCTAGATTTTTCTGTAGAGGTTCATTACTGAAAAAACTAACAGGAATTTACCAAGCGATAATTATTCATAATCAAAGCACATCTGTTGTTTTCGCCTTGCTTTTCTTTTCAAGGAGAGTTTTTCATTCTTCCTGATTTTTTTGCCGCTTCTTTTAAGATGACCTCAATTTGAGCATTCACACTTCGCAATTCATCCTGTGCCCATTTTTCCAGTATTTCATATAGTTGTGGATCGATCCGCAGTGGGAATGCTTTTCGTTTACTCATTTTACGACACAACCTTAATAGATGCTTCCTGTATTGATAATGGGCTGTGTTCCTTTCTCAGAAACTATCGCAACCATTAGGTTATTCACCATTTGGGCTTTTTTCTCTTCGTCCAATTCGACAATCCCTTGTTCTTGAAGCTGGTCGATCGCTGATCTAACAAGCCCTACTGCACCGTCGACTATCACTTTACGAGCAGACAAAACAGCATTCGCTTGCTGTCTTTGAAGCATAGCAGAAGCAATTTCGGAAGAATAAGCCAGATGCATAATCCTTGCTTCAATAATATCGACACCAGCAACATCCATTCTCATTTGTAAATCCTGCATAAGAACCTCAGCGATTTCATCACTATTTTGTCTCAGAGTGAAGGTATTTTCGTCTCCATTTTCGTATGAATCATAGGAATATCTGCTGGCAATATGACGAATGCCCGTTTCACTTTGGATTTGAATAAATTTATTATAATCTTCTACATCAAACAAAGCTTTTGCTGAATCGTTTACTTTATAAACTACTACAGCAGCAATTTCAATTGGATTTCCTTCTAAATCATTTACCTTTAATCGTTCGCTTGTAAAGTTGGTGACACGCAATGATACACTTCTTTTAAAGGTGAAAGGAATCGTTGCCCACAATCCTTGATCACGAATGACACCTATATACGTACCAAAAAACGTTAAGACTTTTGCTTGGTTTGGCTGAACGATCGTTAAACTTGTAGCAATAATCAGTCCTAAAATAATTACAACGAGTCCACCAAATCCTCCCGCAGATGATTCCGCATTGCTGATTATGAATATTCCACCAACCACACCTATTAGGGATAAAACCAGCGCTAAATAACCATTCATTTTAAAAATTGATTTTTCTTTCATTTGGATACCCCCCATGATATAAAAGTGATATCACTTTTATATCATTATAAGTCGTTTTTTAGATAAAGTAAATACCTTCAAACACAGAAAGAACACTACAATACGTGTTTTTTTCTTTTTAGGGACTATTTTGATTAACAAATATAAAAAGAACCATCTGGAATGAGTGCTCTTATAGAACATATTAAAATGACTTCTTACCAAACTAATCACTTCTCTCCACAAAAAAACGAGGTTTCCCTCGTATGTATTATCTATTTCGTTTTTGCCTTGATCTCGGCTTTTTCTTAGAAGGCCATAGTTTTTTCACTAGTTTTTGGCATTCTTGAATATGGCTAAACTCTCTTGGTATATCCACTACCTCCTCCTTTCTTTCCGCTGCGCGAACCAATCTTTCCGGATAAGATAAGAAGATAGCTAATAAACGCTTCTCTTTAGGCAATAATTTATTTTCTTGTTCATATGCAGCCAGTATTTCCGCTGGAGACTCTTCTGGGTTTCGATGAATTAAGGTTGCAAGATCTTTGATTGGTGTATCTAATTCTGCATGATCAAAATCAATCCAATACAATCCATCTTCACTCGTTAACACATTTGACGAATGAATACGTTGATGGCAGATCGTATAACGAGGTGCTACTCCTTTTTCTGTATTTACAAAACGATCTAATCCTCTTATCGCAAAGGAAAAACTATTCTTTGGAAGATTAGCTGATTTTTGAGAGATTTTAGTCTCGTTTTCTTCTAGGGAAGACTGCCAGTCCAATACCTTCGCTTCTCTTTCTTTCCAAGAGTTTTTTGTATCTAAATTCATCACCTGATGCAGTTTTGGATATTTTGCTGCTACAGGTTCTGCTAAACGATGAAAACATCCCAATGAAGCTGCTAATTCGGTTGCGGAAATGTGTTCATCTGCTAACTCCTTCCATGGAGTTGCATACCAATTACTACCATATGCAGAAACAATAGTTTCTCCGTCTTCCGTTGGAACCCATGGTAGCAGATGTTGATATCCAGCTGCCCGTACTTGTTCCAGCATTTGATGAAGCACATACAGTTTTTCTCTTGGAACACGACTCTCTTTTAGTGCATATTTTTGATCTTGCTCAACTACTTCCCAAACACCACCACGATGCTGAACAGAAGTAGGATTCCACCCATATGCATGAATCACTTCCCACATAGAAAGTCCTCCCTCCTAGTTCCGGTTCACAGGAATTTTTACGATTTGACCTTCTACTAAGCGATCCGTTGCAAATTGATTGGTTTTGAGAATCGCATCGCAGGATGTTTCATATTTTGCAGCAAGGGTGTCGATCGAGTCTTCTTTTTGAACAATCACCATTTTCATGGAAACAAGCGAATCTTCCTTTGTGCCAACAAGCCACTTACTCCAATGACTACCCCGAACCTCTTCCTCTATATTGGTCGGTTCCTCTACTATCTCTTCTTGATGTCCTTCTTCTTCTATTACAAGTAATGGTTCAGCTGTCCTTTCTATTTGTTCTTCACTTTGTTCCTTTGTAGTACGTCTCGTTTCACGATGTATCTCACGTTCGACAGGTGGCTCTTCGGCTTTGGGTTGTTCTTCTTCCTTTTTCTCTACTTTTTGTGCTTCTGGCTGTGCAGGTCTTGCAGCAAATGATGGAGATTCCCCCACTTCTTCTACCTCTTCTTGAGGTTGTTCTTCATCGGATATGTTCGTGATGAGCTCTTCTTCCTCTTGCTCTGGAAGTATCCCGTCAATCATCAATACTGCTTCGATTTGCAACTCAAATGGAGACAACAATTGATAATCAAATGATTCTACCTCCGCAGAAACATATGCGAGTTCTGCTCGATTGCGAGGCAATGTAATCTCCACTGGAATCACATATGCAATCTCTTCCCCATCTAACTCATCTGGATCATATTCCGATATGTCTGCATCTTCGTCTAAATCACCCTCATATGTACCATTTAACCGAAGGTAACCATGAATCTTGAGGTGTTGCCCCTCATCTTTGATTTCTACATCAGGATAAAGATCCAATTCCAATAACGAACTGATCCCTGCCTGCTGTGGATGCAAGCGAATTTTCTCCGAAATATTAAACCGAAGTTGTTCCACGAATATACTCCCTCCTTCTATCTTTAACAGCCCTTAAGCTGAAATATATGTACGAGGAGGAGGAGTTATCACTCTATAAGGACAAATATCATAAACCTAAAAATAATTTTTAATTCAAATTATGATCTACTAGAACGAATTATATATTATTGACTATTATTGTATTTTTCTGATATTATCCCCTTGAGATGGAGATCCTATCTTCTTAGAACGAATTGAGGAAAGATGTCCAACACCTTCGAGCAGCTTCTCAACAAGCTTTCTCGCCGTAATATTCACTTCAGTGACGTTCCCAATGCCGATGCCCAGATCACTATCGCAAAGGGATTTGCCCAGATGGGCAATGACGAGAAGGCGAAGTCTCACTTTGCCAAGGCTGTCAAGGCATATGAGAAGGTACATGGCACGGGCAAGGTTCAGAAGGCACTCGATAAGATCTCGGATAAGTCAAACACAAAGAACGACAACCTCCAGGATCTGATTCGGGACGTCTCTAACTAAGTAAGATATCTCCAACGTAGTAGCCCATCACCTGAAATAGCGTGATGGGCTGCACTGATTTTAAGCACTTTTTGACAACTTCATCAAAAATACCCTTTTCACATATACAAAAAATCTCCTATGCAAAACCTATCCATTATCGTCTACTAACAAATACTCCTCCATAAAAACAAGTAAATGATAGAAATCATTCTTATTTTCTGATAGTATGATAAAGAAGATGGAAATACCATCTCAAAAGAGAAATGAGACAAAAAATGGCGTCTACGATTGCTGCCAAACTCGCTGCGGCCACGAGCATTATTCATGCAGGCGGATCTGCAACTGGCAAGTATCAGATGGATGTGGATAGCCCTCGTGAAACCATTGACATGTTCGATACGGTGCACGAGCTGGCCGCAGCAGGAAAAGACCAACAGGCAGTGGCACTGGCAAAGAAGGCACTTCGTAAGCACCCGGATTTCTCTAAGTTCAAGTCTGGTCTTGATGAGATCAAGAGGACGCATATTGGCAAGTATACTAACTTTACAAAGGAAAACTTCGAGTTTGCTTACTCGCTGCTGAAGTAAGGAATATTTGTTAGCGAGTATCTTGTAGCTCACCGCTCCTATATAGAGTGGTGGGCTGCTTAGTTTTCCATTCTAAAAAAGTAATTGCTTAAACCCTAACTAAATAATTTGAGTGCTACATAATCGCCTTTTGATTATTATCTTTGGGGGTAATATAATCAAAATTATTGGTATGATTTTCTTCATTCAGCATACATATCTTATTATTATTTCGTTCTTACGAAAGTCGGAGGGATAAGATGGATGTAACTGAGTTTTTACCTCAAATTATAAGCGACATAAAAAATCCCACTATTCCACAAGTGGAACAGCTAATACGAAACATTCCTTGTGACTTTCAAGAAATCGCTCCTCATATCTCGTTACCCACTCCCCCTTTGACATATGGAAGAAACGTTATTTTTCAGTCGAAGCTATTTGAAGTCATCGTCTTAAATCTCCCACCGCTCATCGAAACTCCTATACATGATCATGGCGCTTCTTTTTGCTGTGTAAAAATCATAAAAGGCACGTTACATAATCGAATTTTCGCTACTTCCCAAAATCGCGAAATGACTTTGCTGAGGGAAGAAATTTACTCCACTGATGACTACTTTACCGTCACAACAGATCTAATTCATTCCATGTACAATCCGAACGAAGAAGCGGTTATCACTTTTCATATATACTCCCCACCGATCAGAAATAACCGATACTATCCTGCAGAACATTCTTCCCATATTGGATCTAGGCTATCATGAATTGTTTTGAATACATTAATTCGCATGAATTATTTGTTTTATAGCGTTTTAGATTAGATATACATTTAAATTAAAGATATTAATCTTCACTTTGACCACTATTATTTTCTGATAATATTGAACTTGAATGGATATACCATTCCCTGAAATAGGAATGAGAAATAAATGGCTAAGAGCGATGCCTTCTTCAATCTGATCGGTGACATCCAGGATGCTGGAGTCGACTTCAACACCGATAATACCGCAGCAGGTCATCTGAAGGCTGCAATTGCCTACGCTAACAACGACAATATGAAGCAGGCGTGGGATACTCTGGAGAAGGCCTTTAAGGCCTATGGTAAGAATGCTATCAAGATGGCCCTTGATAAGGTCGAAAAGAAGAGGGACAAGAAGGACCGAAAGAATAATAATGCCTTCGACAAGGCCCGGAATTTTGTAAGCTGATTCTCTACATAAGGAATCGGTATCACAGCCCGCTTTTTGCACACCCGTGTATGAGTTGGGCTGTATTACGTTTTTCGTCTTAAAAAATCTCCCATCTTCAGCATAACTATCATCTATTGTCATTCACAACAAAAAAACAAGTTCACGTCACTTGTTTCCAACTTAAAAATATCGCTTTTCTATTGCTAGGTGGGTGCACACTTTTTATACAGTGCACACCCAGATCTAGACTTCAACTTAGCGTGAAGCCCGATTTACTTCCAATTCACTCCTGCAGGAATCAATGGAGTCCAAACAATTTCACCAGGACGCCTCTTCATCTCTTCTATACACCGAGTACCCTTCTTCGAAACGGTAAGGAACTGCGCTCCGTTGAACGAGCAGTTCTTTCCAGGCTTAAAGTATCCATCCTCGATGGTAACTTCGAGCTCGTAAGTACCTTCCTGGCAACGGATGCTGCCAACATAGCTTTGATCTGCCACTTTCTTCTCCGTTCTTTTGTATGAAATATGGCAATTAAATTATCTCATAATTCCTTTAATTATTACAAGCCCTTCTCCTATAACCATGTTGGCGCATAAAAAACACACTTTATTAAAAAAATAGTGGAGACGTTCATTTTCATCTAAAATATGTTATTTTTATGGAGTAGTAATAAAACGCAAAAGAAGAGGACAAAGAGATGACAAAACAACAGATTGGCGTTATTGGTTTAGGCGTAATGGGAAGAAACTTGGCTTTAAATATGGAGAGCCGAGGATATTCAATCGCAGTCTTTGATAACTTCACCAACTTGATTGATCCATTTCTCTCCAAAGATGCTTCAGGGAAAAATATTGTTGGTACATATAACATAGAAGAATTAGTTCAAAGTTTAGAGACACCAAGAAAAATATTGATGATGATTAAAGCTGGAGCACCTACTGATGCTACCATCGAACAAATCAAACCTTACTTAGATAAAGGGGACATCCTGATCGACGGTGGGAATACATACTTCCATGACACCATTCGTCGCAACAAAGAATTAGACGAGAGTGGGATTCATTTCATTGGTACAGGAGTATCGGGTGGAGAAGAAGGGGCGCTTCATGGTCCATCGATTATGCCAGGCGGACAAAAAGAAGCTTACGACCTTGTTGAACCTATTTTGACTGCGATCTCTGCAAAAGTAAACGGAGATCCATGCTGTACGTATATTGGTCCTGACGGTGCAGGGCACTATGTAAAGATGGTTCACAACGGCATCGAATACGGTGATATGCAGCTGATCTCTGAGGCTTATTTTCTTATGAAACATGTACTAGGTCTGGAAGCGACTGAATTGCACCAAGTATTTGCAGAGTGGAACAAAGGAGAACTAGATAGTTACCTGATCGAGATAACTGCAGATATCTTTACAAAAACCGATGAGAAAACTGGGAAGCCCCTAGTAGATGTTATCTTAGATAAAGCAGGGCAAAAAGGGACAGGAAAATGGACAAGCCAAGACGCACTGGAATTAGGAGTTCCTCTCTCGATCATCACAGAATCCGTCTTTGCACGCATCATCTCTTCAATGAAAGAAGAACGAATCAAAGCGAGCAAAGTTTTACAAGGTCCAGAAATCAAACCATATACAGGTGACAAAGAAGCTTTAATCGAAGCGATTCGCAAAGCATTGTATCTGAGTAAAATTTGCTCTTATGCCCAAGGTTTTAGCCAATTACGCACAGCAGCAGAAGAATACAACTGGGACTTGCCGTATGGAAATATCGCCATGATTTTCCGTGGTGGATGTATTATTCGTGCGCAATTCTTACAAAAAATTAGTGATGCTTATGATCGCGAACCTGAATTGACAAATTTGCTGTTAGATCCTTATTTTAAAAATATCGCAGAAGAATACCAATCAGCTCTTCGTCATGTCATTGCGATCGCGATTGAAAATGGTATCCCAATGCCTTCCTTTTATAGTGCACTTGCCTATTACGACAGCTACCGATCAGAGACATTGCCAGCTAATCTCTTGCAAGCGCAACGTGATTACTTTGGTGCACATACATATCAACGAATTGATGAAGAAGGAACTTTCCATACCGATTGGATGAAAAAATAAAAATAACACAAAGAGGTTGTTGGAAAATCCCAACAACCTCTTTTTTCTCATTCGCTATGCGGTTACCTGTTTAAACAAGTAAAGTTGGCGCAACCAAAAGTAAACATCCTATTAAGAATTTGATGGTCTATTTGCTACAGACCACCAAAAGAAGCCATCTCTTGCAAGAAGTTCATCTGAAGCAGCGGGACCCATAGAACCTGATTCGTAGTTTGGAAAATGTACTTCTTTGTTTTTGTTCCATGCTTTGGAGATCGTATCGACAAACTTCCAAGAAATAGATACTTCGTCCCAGTGGGTATAGTGGGTAGCGTCACCTAATAGACAGTCGTATAAAAGCCTCTCATATGCTTCGGGAGTATTCATTTTATCATCACAGTTACTACAATAATGCAGCTGAATAGGAAGTGAATCTTCCTTCCCTGTTCTTTGTTGTGCGTTCAGATGCAGTGTCATTCCTTCATCTGGCTGGATGTGAATAACCAAAAGGTTAGGATGCGGATGATTTTTATCTCGATATAGATTCATTGGCAGGTCTTTAAACTGGATAACAATTTTCGTGGACTTTTCTTTCATTCTTTTACCAGTACGAATATAAATTGGCACTCCAGCCCAACGATAATTATCAATCATCAATTTTGCTGCAACAAATGTATCTGTTGTGGAGTTTGGATCGACATTACTTTCTTCGCGGTAACCGATCACATCACGATCTTCTATATAACCATTCCCATATTGTCCACGAACAAAATAATCGTCGACTTCCTCTTCTGTAAATGGACGTAGTGCACGCAATACTTTTACTTTTTCGCTTTGAATTTCATCTCTTGTCAAATTGATGGGAGGCTCCATCGCTAGTAGTGCTACCATCTGTAACATATGGTTTTGCACCATATCTAACAAGGCTCCAGAAGACTCATAATATCTTCCTCGATCCTCCACACCTAGCGTTTCACTTGAGGTGATTTGGATATTGGAAATATATTGGTTGTTCCATAATTCTTCAAAGATAGCATTGGCAAAACGAATAACAGTGATATTTTGAACCATTTCTTTCCCTAAATAATGATCAATACGATACACTTGATCCTCTGTAAAAACTCGTCCAATTTGATCGTTTAATTCTTTCGCTGATACATAATCATGTCCAAATGGTTTTTCAATCACGACACGGCTCCAACCTTCTGTCGAGGTTAATCCACTCGATTTTAGATTTTCACATATCGTACCGAAAAACTCTGGAGCCATCGCTAAATAAAACATTCGATTTCCTTCTGTTTGATACTCTCCATCTAGCTTATGTAATAATGTTTGGAGTTTATCAAAAGACTCTTTATCCGTAACATCAGCCGCTTGGAAATAGAAGTGGGAGGCAAAATCGTTTATATCTTTTCTTCCTTTTACAATTTTATCAGTAGAGCGAATGACACTTTGTCGGAAATCGTCATTGGACATATCGCCTCTGGCCACTCCTACTACCGCAAAATCATCAGAAAGTTTATTGGCTTTATACAATTTGTAGAGAGAAGGAAACAATTTACGCTTAGCTAAATCACCTGTAGCACCAAAGATCACCACAATTGCTTTTGGTTGGGTTGACATAAAATACACCTCATTTTGATTAAGAAAGAATAAGTCGTTTTTTCGTGTTTGCCACAAGTAATACTAACAAAAGAAATAGGAAGAGGAAAACCTAAACAACAGGTCTTCCTTCCCCTATTCTACCTTAATCGATCTTTACTATTTGATTTTCTTCTAATTTTACCATTCCTTGCTTTAAGACGGTTACTTTTTCACCTTCTTTTAGATTGGTAAAAATAATTGGGGTAACAATCGACGGAGCATTCTTTTTCAAGAAATCCAAATCCACATCAAGCAGATGCTGACCTTTCTTCACTTGATCGCCCCCTGTCACATAAGCAGTAAAACCTTCTCCTTTTAATTCAACGGTATCAATACCAATATGAATCAAAATCTCATGTCCACTGGTGGATGTTAAACCAATCGCATGCTTTGTTGGAAATAACGTTTCAATTTTCCCATCGCATGGGGCAACGATCTTACCACTAGAAGGGAGGATAGCAAATCCGTCACCCATCATTTTTTGCGAAAATACCTGATCAGGCACTTCAGACAATGGTACGATCTTACCTTCTATTGGAGCTACGAATTCACCCATATTTTCGTCTGCTGGTACGGAAGGTGTATCCCCAATTGCTTCTGGTTTGATCGGATTAGTAGGAATCCGACCTTCCATCACATCTTGGATTTGCCCTTTTAGTGTATCCGATTCGGGTCCAAATATCGCTTGAATATTGTTACCAACTTCCAACACACCCGCAGCACCAAGTTGTTTTAACCTCTCTTTGTCCACACTATTTGCATCGTTGACCGATACACGCAAACGTGTTATACAAGCATCCAAATGGGAAATATTTTCGCTGCCGCCAAGCGCCGAAAGTATTTGTACTGGCAACTCATCTTTCCCACCATCTTTGGCTGTAGTTGTGCTCTTTTCTTCACTCGTATCATCCCGTCCAGGAGTTTTGAGGTTGAACTTGCGAATTGCAAACCGGAAACCAAAGTAATAGATTACTGCAAATACGAGACCGATCGGAATTACAAGCCACCATGCAGTACGATTTTGAAGTACTCCGAACAAAAGATAATCGATGACACCACCCGAGAAGGTCATCCCAATTTTCACATTGAGTAATTGCATTACCATAAAAGAAAAACCAGCAAATACTGCATGAATAGCAAACAATAGAGGTGCTACAAACAAGAAGGTAAACTCAATGGGTTCGGTAATCCCAGTGAGAAAAGACGTCAGAGCAGCAGAACCCATGAGACCTGCTACATATTTCTTGTGTTTGGGTAGCGCTTCATGATACATCGCAAGTGCTGCCGCAGGCAGACCAAACATCATGAATGGAAACTTACCAGCCATAAATGTACCCGATGTAAGTTCTACCCCATCTTTGAGCTGAGCAAAAAAGATTTTTTGGTCCCCGCGTACAATCTCACCGGCTTTGTTTACATATTCCCCAAATTCGTACCAGAATGGAGAGTAGAATATGTGATGCAAACCAAATGGAATTAAAGAACGCTCAATAATACCAAAGATAAAAGCAGACAAGGTAAGGTTCGCATTTACCATACTAGTAGAAAATGTATTTAAACCATGTTGAATAGGCGGCCAAATAAAGACGAGCAAAACACCTAAAATAATAGCGAAAAATCCAGTGATAATCGGAACAAATCGCTTACCGGCAAAAAATCCTAGATAAGATGGTAACTCAATTTTGTAATAGCGATTAAACAAAATCGCAGCTAATGCTCCCACGATAATCCCACCGAATACTCCAGTCTGTAAGGTAGGAATTCCTAAAATACTCGCATAGGCAGGGTTATCAGCTATTTTCGCTGGGTCCAACTGTTTCGTAGCGATTAAGATTGTGCTCATCGTTTTATTCATAATGAGATAACCGACGATAGCAGCAAGTGCAGCAACACCATCACCAGCTAAGCCTACCGCAACACCAACTGCAAAGAGCAGTGATAAGTTACCAAATATAATATCCCCAGCTGAAGATAACACATTGGAAATCAATTGTATCCAAGTTGCGTTTAAGGCAGGAATACGTTCAATTAAAGTAGGATTTTGCAAGGCAGTACCAATACCGAGCAAGATACCAGCTGCTGGCAAAATAGCAACAGGTAACATCAATGCTCTCCCCACTTTTTGAAGTGCTCCAAAAAGCTTTTTAAACACAAACATACACCCTTTCTGTCGTAGAAATACAAAGAAAAATAAATGCAAAAAAACCAGTCCACAAGTAAGAATTTGTATGTAAAATCGCCTTAAGCATACTCAGATACTCTTTAGCGTTCTCCACAACAATATTTTCTACTCATGCCTGATCGAATCAGTCACACGTATAAATAATATAATTTTCACATATGCGCAAAAAAGTATGCGCTTACATACATCCCCCTGTCTGTTAATCTCAATTTCAAAGCACAATTAGTATTAAACTATAATACGTTTCATAAATCAATATAAAAATATGCAAAAACAAAATGAAAATATCGTGAAAATAGCCAAAACCGGCTGTCTCCATATTAGAAACAGCCGGTTTCGTACCCTTTTTTCTTATATATTTTTTAATGCTTTGCGATTTGCTTCCAATGTACGATCAATATCTTCATCTCTATGAGCAAGAGAGAGAAACATACCTTCAAATTGGGATGGAGGCAGTAATACTCCTTCTGCTAGCATATTGCGATAGTACTTAGCAAATAAATCGGTATCTGCTGTTTTTGCTTCCTCATAACTTACTACATTTTCATTGGTAAAGAATAGACACACCATAGAACCAACCCGGTTTATATGGTGAGGCACTCCTGCTTCCTCAGCATTTGCTCGTAAACCTTGTTCCATCTTCTCTCCCATACGCTCCAAATGCATATAAGAGTCAGGAGACAATTCACGCAAGGTAGCAATTCCTCCTGCCATCGCAAGTGGATTTCCTGATAGTGTTCCAGCTTGATAAACAGTACCGGCTGGCGCAATCATTTGCATGATTTCTCGTTTACCACCGTATGCACCTACTGGTAATCCGCCACCGATCACTTTACCCATTGTTGTCAAATCAGGTGTAATCCCATATCTCCCTTGCGCAGAATGATAATCAACACGAAATCCGGTCATTACTTCATCAAAAATAAGTAAAATGCCATATTGTTCGGTAAGCTGGCGAAGCCCTTCTAAAAATCCAGGCTGCGGAGGAACAACACCCATATTACCTGCAACTGGCTCTACAATGATTGCAGCGATATCATCCCCTACTTGCTCACAAACAAGGCTAACACTTTCTAAATCGTTATAAGCAACAGTCAATGTGTGCTGAGCTGTGTGTTCCAAAACTCCAGGGCTATCTGGAAGACCCAGTGTCGCAACTCCTGACCCTGCTTTAATTAATAAGCTATCCGAGTGCCCATGATAACTGCCTTCAAATTTTAGAATTTTTTTCCTGCCTGTATACGCCCGTGCTAAACGCAAAGCACTCATAGTTGCTTCTGTACCAGAGTTAACCATCCGAACGACTTCAACAGAAGGCACACGTTCTTTCACTAACTCTGCCATCTCGGTTTCTAGAACAGTAGGTACACCAAAGCTTGTACCTTTAAGCACTGCTTCTTGTAATGCTGCAACTACATTTGGATGCGAATGTCCTAATATAAGAGGTCCCCATGAACAAATATAGTCTATATATGTATTTCCATCGATATCAGTTAAGGTAGCACCTATTCCACTCTCGGCAAAAATAGGATGATCCATCACAGAACGAAAAGCTCGAACAGGTGAATTTACCCCACCTGGAATAAGTGGTAATACTTTCTCAAACTGCCCTTTTGACTGCTCATATTGTCTAGCCAAAATCTACACATCCTCTCAACATCCATTGCATGATGAGTTTATTGTAACATGATGTGTTTGGAAAATGAAAAGCAGAAGTGATCCAAACTCTCCTATTCTCTATAAATCATATACCAAATGGAATATAATTATATATAAATATGTATTTTTATTTATGATTCAGATGGATTATCATGAGAGTAACACATCAAGAAGAGATCTGCTCTACATGAAAAACCAATTTAAAAAATTATTTGAACCAGTTACATTAAATAAACACGTTACATTGAAAAACAGAATAATGATGGCACCCATGACCCATATGGGTTCGAATGATGATGGCTCCATTTCTGAACAGGAAATAAAATACTATGCACGAAGAGCAAATGGAGTTGGTGCAATCATCACTGCGGGCACTTATGTAATGAAAAATGGCGGCTTACCAAAAGGACCAGCTGTCGATCAGGATGAGATGATTCCAGGCTTACAAAAACTAGCCTCTGCGATACAGAGAAAAGGCGCAAAAGCCATCTTGCAGATTTTTCATGGTGGCCGACAATCTTCTGCTATGGAAAGCGGAGAAGTTGTCAGTGCAAGTAATGTACCAGAAGAAAGGCAAGGTGCTCCTGTACCTCGAGAATTAACGCAAACGGAAATAACAGAAATCATCTCAGCATTTGGACAAGCAGCTAGGAGAGCAATTGAAGCAGGATTTGACGGGGTCGAAATTCACGGTGCAAATGGCGGATTAATCCAACAGTTTTTTTCTCCTCATGCAAATAAGCGAACAGACAACTGGGGTGGAACAATCGAAAACAGGATGAAATTTGGCTTGGCAATACTAGATGGAGTGAATCAAGTGGTAAAAAAACATGCAAAAAGTCCCTTCCTAGTGGGATATCGGATCTCACCTGAAGAAGTAACAACACCTGGAATCACAATGGCTGACACATTATCTTTCATTGATGTGTTAGCTACCAAACAGCTAGACTATCTTCATATCTCATTAAATCATTTTTGGACTCCACCACGAAAGGGTGTCAATGATTCACGATCAAGACTAGCAATCATCCAAGAGCGTATCGGTGATAAAATACCTATTATCGGAGTAGGTGGCATTTATACCCCCGAAGATGCATTACGAGCATTAGAGACTGGAGTTCCTTTATTAGCGATTGGACGTGAACTATTGCTTGACCCTGATTGGGTTACTAAAGTGAAGATGGGAAAGGAAGAGGAAATAAAAACAACCCTATCTCCATTCGATCAAGAGAAACTCCTTATTCCAGATGGACAGTGGAACCTTATCACTAATTTTGGATGGGTAAAGATGGACAAAGGAGCGAGCCAAATTCTATAAAGTTTCATTTCTTGGTATAGTAAATAGAAACAAAAATAAACAAAAGAAATCCGCCATCGGTATCAGTAAAAAATGAAACCGTGCGGATTTCCTGCTCATCTAGCATCTATCTTTTTACCATCATTGTCATTGGCCGGATTAATAATTTCATTTTCATGAATTCATTAATCCGACCACCTTCTCGGGGGAAACTCAGTCGAGAAGAGTCCGATCACCCTGCTTGGGATAGCAGGCACGGCAGTCCTTGTTACCACAGCGTGTGTCCTGCTCCTTGCCCGCGACAGGCTGAATCTTCGGGTTACTTCGCTTACCGCATGCGAGAACCGCACCCTTGATCCTCTTGCTGTCCATGGTAACTCCAATCTGGTATACAAATGGCATTATTTTATCGAACACTATTATTTTATTAGAAATATTAGATTATTTCTACTCATTTTAGCTGCCCCCTATATAGATTTTCTACATAGAGGGCAGAGTCACAGCTCAGATGTACTGGAGTGCCTGTAGGATTCGCTCTCGACGCATCTGGTCAGCGCCATTCAGTTTATCTGGATCGAGTTTAAGGACAGCCATACGGTATTCCTGCAAACTCTTCTTTTTGATGGCACTTTCCTGTACTATATCTGCATTATGTGGGACTTGTACTATCAACTTAGCCTCGACACTTTCCGGGATCCCAAAGTATCGAGTCAATTCTGAAATGTAGTTATAAAGCTCCAGAGTATCCACTGCAACTCCCTTCAAAGAGATGTGTTAACTATCTCTATTTTACAATATTTATAATTAATCTGAAAAGTATAGTTGAAAATGATAGAGCCCACTTTATCTAGAATAGTAAAGTGGGCTCTATCATTATTAAACATAAAAGCCTTCTTCGATTACTTTCCCTTCCCATACTTCCATTTCTGGTGTAAAGTAGGAAACCCTTGTCTTTTTATACTCTTTGGTGGAGTATAAAGTTGCTCGTTCTTTGATGCCTGTTTCATCTTCAATCGCCTGTAAAATTTCTTCACATTCTTCATAGGTACGACCATGAACCATAGTGAAGATCGTGTAAGGCCAATCGGGATAAGTAGGACGTAGGTAACAATGGCTAACTGCTTTAAATGCTGCCATCTCATAACCTACTTCATCGGTTTTATCTTCCGGCACTGCCCAAACCCCCATACCGTTAAAGCGGAAGCCGGCTTTGCGATGGTTTAAAACTGCGGAAAAACGACGCATTTGTTTTTTTTCTATCATTTGTTTTCCTGCTGATAGCAACTCTTCTGTAGCAACACCTAAATCTTCAGCCCATCCATCAAATGGACGAGAAACTATTGGTAAGTCTTTTTGTAGTTGACGAATGACTGCAATATCAAAATCAGTAATTTCCTTTACCGCATTTTGACGATCTGCTTCGGTATATTGCGGTTTCGCTTTTGCTTTGGTTGCATCTTCTTTGCCGGTCATGTCCAGCTGCACACCAATTTTATATAACTTCAATGTAGGCATGAGACGAATCACGTCAACACCTGCTAACTTCCCAAGTAAATCTACGGTTTTCTCTAAACCTAATTTACTATTTGGTGGTACAGCAATGGTAAACCAAAGGTTGAAGTCATGATTTCGTTTGTAATTATGAGTTACACCTGGATGTTGGTTGATCACTTGTGCTGCTTGATCAAGTCGATCTTCTGGAATCTTTGCTGCTACTAAGCTAGATTTGTATCCTAGAGTACGAGTATCAAAAATAGCGGATAACTGGCGGATAGAATCCCCTTTTAACTTCTTTGTCCGCTCCAGTACCTCGTTTTCTTCAATCCCTAATTTTTCGGCAATCACTTGAAATGGTTGTGGAACGAGCTCAAGTCCTGCTTGGAGTATATTTAATAATTCTTGGTCGATATGATCCATATTCTAGATACTCCCTTCTTTTAGCCATTTGGCAACATCTTTAGCATGATAAGTAAGAATAAGTTCTGCACCAGCTCGTTTAAAACCGATAAGTGTCTCTAGCACTACTTTTTTTTCATCGATCCAACCATTTATTGCAGCAGCTTTTACCATCGCATACTCTCCACTTACGTTGTACGCAACAACAGGTAGATTGAATTCTTGGTAGACTCGATGAATGATATCTAAGTATGCAAGTCCTGGTTTTACCATCAACATATCTGCGCCTTCTGCAATATCTGACGCAGCTTCGCGTAGCGCTTCTCTTGCATTCGCTGGGTCCATTTGATAGGTGCGACGATCACCAAATTGTGGTGTGCTATGTACTGCATCACGGAAAGGACCATAATAACCCGAAGCATATTTTACAGCATAGGAAAGGATGGGAACATCAACAAACCCCGCTTCATCTAAACCTTGGCGAATCGCAGCAACGAATCCATCCATCATATTGGATGGTGCAATCATATCTGCACCAGCTTTCGCTTGCGAAACAGCAGTAGCTGCTAAACGCTTTAGAGACTCATCGTTTACAATCTCTCCATCTTCCACTACTCCACAATGTCCATGTGAAGTAAACTGACAAAGACATGTATCTGCCATCACATATAGTTCTGGGAAACTTTCTTTCACTTGGCTAATCGCTTTTTGCACAATACCATGTGCATCATCTGCAGATGTACCGCATTCATCTTTTTCATGTGGGACACCAAAAATCATAATAGATAAAATACCTAATGATACTAATTCTTCTACTTCTTCATTCAAACGATCCAAGGAAAAATGATAGACACCTGGCATCGAAGAGATTTCGTCTTTTTTATTCTCCCCTTCTACCACAAAAATCGGATAAATAAAATCTTCAACACGCACATAATTTTCTTTTACCATGTTTCGAATGGCTTGATTACGACGAAGACGACGATGTCGATGAAAATGCATAGGAAGTCCTCCCCAAAATTATAAAGTCTGTACTGCTTTCACGAGTCCGTCAATTGTATATTCTTCCGCTACTACATCGACCTTTAGACCAAGGCTTTTTGCTGTTTTGGCAGTAATGGGCCCAATACATGCTATTTGTGTTTTTTGTAACAATGTCTCAATATCCGTTGTAGCCAGACGAATGGAATGGATAAAATTACGCACAGTAGAAGAACTGGTAAATGTAAGTACATCGATTTGCTGTTGCATGAACATGTTTACAATCTCCTGTGCATTGGTGGCATCAATTTTTGTATCGTATGCATCCACCTCGGTCACAGTACAGCCCATTGCCCGAAGTTCGACTGCCAATACTTCACGGGCAATATCTGCTCTTGGAAGCAATATTTTTTCCGTTTCTTTTACGAGTGGACGAAGATGCTCTACTAGTGCTTCTGCTTTATACTCGTCTGGTAATGCCTCTACTAACAATCCTTTTTCTTCTAATGCAGCAGCGGTTTTTGGCCCGATCGCTGCTATACGGGCATTTGCCATCTGGCGAATATCTATTTTTTGTTTCCGAATGCGATCAAAGAAAAACTTCACTCCATTAACACTCGTAAAAATAACCCAGTTATACTCCCCGATATGATGTAGTGCTTCATTAAATACATCTCCATGTTTTGGCTCTACCAAACGAATCACAGGAAATTCAATCGCTTCTCCACCGAGATGATCGATCATCTGAGTCAACTCACTGCTCTGGCTTCTCGCTCGTGTAACTAAAATACGTTTACCAAACAGGGGCTTGCGTTCAAACCATGATAATTTTTCTCTCAATTTCACTACTTCACCCACAATAATGATAGCAGGAGAACCAAAACGGGCATCGTTTACCTTTGCTACAATATCGGATAATGTACCTACAAGTGTCTCTTGCTCTATTCTTGTTCCCCAACGAATAAGGGCAATTGGAGTTGTGGCGTCACGACCGTATTTCGTGAGTTGTTTCACAATAAAAGATAAATTGGAAACTCCCATGAGAAAAATAATCGTCTCTGTTGCCGTAGCAAGCTTTTCCCAGTTGATCGAGGACTCTGTTTTTTCAGGGCGTTCATGCCCCGTAACAATTGCAAAAGAAGAATTAAAATTCCGATGTGTTACAGGTATACCTGCATATGCTGGTACTGCAATTGCTGAGGTAATGCCGGGCACTACTTCAAACGGGATACCTGCATCTACTAAGCGCTCTGCTTCTTCACCACCACGACCAAAAATAAAAGGATCTCCACCCTTTAACCGAGTAACAACATTTCCTGCTTTTGCTTTTTCTACTAACAATTCATTGATCTCATCTTGTGTTAACGTATGACGATCAGGTAGTTTCCCAACATAAATTCTTTCTGCATCAGGACGTGCATTTTGTAATAATTGCGGACTAGCAAGCCGATCATAAACGATGACATCTGCTCTTTCAATAGCTTGTTTCCCTTTTACAGTGATCAAATTCGGGTCCCCTGGACCTGCACCGACCAGATAAACCATGGCACTCATTATTAGCACTCCTCTATACCATTGCCAAAATCTCTTTTGCACCTTGTTCCATTAGTTTTTGGGCAAGATTTTTTCCCACTTTTATTGGATCTGCTCCGATCTCTATTCCTTTTATGACTGGTTTCCCTGTTGGAGAAGCCACCAATCCTGTCAAATGTACTGTATTATTCTCCCAAGTGGCATAACCTGCTACTGGAAGATGACAACTGCCTTCAATTGCTTGCAAAAAAGCACGCTCTGCACTTACGGCATTTCCAGTGGCTGTATCATGTATTCCATCTAGTAGTTCTATAATCTCATGATCATCTGATCGGCACTCTATCGCAAGCGCACCTTGTCCAACCGCTGGTAGCATAGTAGAGACAGAAAAATACTCACTTATTTCTTCTAATAAAGTTAATCGTTTCAATCCAGAAACAGCTAAAATAATAGCATCAAATTTTCCATCGCGAAGTTTCGCTATTCTCGTACCGACATTTCCTCGAATAGATTCTACCACTAAATCTGGACGAATAGCCAATACTTGTGCTTGTCTTCGCAAACTACTTGTACCAACAACCGAACCAGAAGGTAATTCTTCCAATGCCAGACCGTCCCGAGATAATAAACAATCTCGAACATCCTCACGTATAGGAACACAACCAATCTTCAATCCAGTTGGCAGATCTGCTGGCATATCTTTTAAGCTATGTACTGCTAGGTCTATTTGCTTATCAAGGAGTGCTTGTTCGATCTCTTTTACAAACAATCCTTTCCCTCCTACTTTGGAGAGCGTAACATCTAACACCTTATCCCCTTTTGTAACAATTCTCTCCAATTCAATGGAAAGCTCAGGGTATACGTTTAATAACTGAGAACGAACCCAGTTGGATTGTGTGATCGCCAGATGACTTTTTCTTGTTCCAATAACTAATTCCCGCATTTTGCTCCTCCTTTCACTTTAATTTGATCTTCTAACCAAGTGAACATCTCTTGTCTCGCTAAATTTGGGCGTAATCGACAAACTTCTATCCACTTATCGCTTACGATATCTTTCATCAGTTGGTATCTCATTTTTGGGTCATCTATTTCCCATTGGATTCTGGAACGGAGTTCTTGGCTTAACTCTAAGAGCAACTCATACTCATCACCGTATCGAGATTCCAGATCATGTCGAATCTGTTTTGCGAGTGAAGGGCTAGCCCCCTCCGTCGACACAGAAATGGTCAATTTTCCTCGTTTAAATACAGATGGCACAGTAAAGTTACATAGCGATGGTTGATCAACAACATTGACCCATTGCTTTCTTTTCTGGGCATCTTCATAAATTTGCAGATTAACTAAAGCTTGATTGGTAGCAGCGATAATTAAAAAACATTCTGCTCCATCTTCCGTCTGATAATTTCGTAACTGCAAGCGAATTCTTTTTTGTTTCGCATAGCGGCGAATTTCGTCTGTAATAGCAGGACTGACCACTGTTATATGTGCTCCGGTAGGTAACAGTGATTTAATTTTACGCTCTGCTACTTTTCCTCCACCCACTACTAAGATGTTTCGTTCATTCAGATCAACCATCATTGGGTAAGAATGTGCCATAAGTACCCCTCTTTTAAGAAATCCAGTGATGAAAAGAAAAATGAACCTTGGATAAAAAATAATTAGTGATAATAAAGAACATGGAAAACACAACCCACCATGCAATTTTTTGTGTTGCTATCCATCTTGTCCAAGCCATTCCAAAAAGAACCGCATAAATAAGAAATAGGAATAAGGATCCGATCACTTTTACATCTGTCCAATGAAGGCTTCCATAAACCTGATATGCCCATACGCTACCTAAAATTAAGGAAACCAATAAGAGTAAAGCTCCGATCCCAATTAACCAAATCATAAATTGTTCCAAGTTTTCAAGACTTGGCAATCTACGCATGATCAAATTCCACTTTTTTTTCTTGAGCATTGACCTACTTATCAGGTATAAGATAGCACAGATACCTGCCAATGAAAAAGTTGCATATGCGGACACTGCGAGTGTTATGTGTACAAATACCAATTCTGTAATTACATCTGCTGGTGCTGTTAAAGCTACTTCTTTGGAAACAAATAGATGGACAGTCAAAACGGTAATACCAATCAAACTTGTACAAAAAACAAAAAGATCCAAATGAAAAACAAGCGAAATACATAAGGTAATACTGATTAAGGCCCATGTATACACCAGCAATGGTTCAATCTGTCCGGATATATGCCCTTTATCCATAAATCGCATGACGATATCCAATGTCAGGGTGAGCCATACGACAATAAGCAAGGAGCTAGATAAGATCCTTGCTTGTGTGTTTGGACGGAGCAACGCTGCATAAGAAAATAATAAGCTTAACACATATGCATAAAGGACAAAATCAAAAACCCAGCGCTCTGTAAACATAGATCCGTCCCCTAATTCATAAGTGGCTGACCCATAGGTCGCACTTTTCCTTGAACTTCGTCTGTCTGCTCATTATCTAGTTCCAGTGCAAATAAGTGCTTGAACAACTGAAGTGCAACTTCTTTTTCTTCTGTACTAGCCAATTCTTTCATTCGCATTATTGGATCATGCATCATTTGATTTACAATACTCTTGGTTTGTTTGTTGATCACTCGTCTTTGTTGCTCTGTGAGATCAGGTAACTTACGCTCTATTTTCATCATGGCATCTGCTTGAATTTGTAGAGCTTTGGTTCTCAGAGCAGAGATAACAGGAACAACTCCAAGTGTATCAAGCCATTCTTGAAACAAAGTTTGTTCTTCCGCTATCCAAGCACCAACACGTTCTGCTTCTTGCTGACGTAACCCTATATTAGCAGCAACGATTTCTTCCAAGTCATCCATATTGTACAGAAACGCATTGTCCAACTCATTTACAGAAGGGTCGATGTCCCGTGGTACTGCAATATCAATAAAAAACAATGGTTTTTTACGCTCTGATACTACAGTTTGTATCATTTCATGCGTAATCACATAATTTTTTGCTCCTGTAGAACTTACTACTACATCTGCTGCAAGTAGGGCTTGGGGCAAAGATCCCCATGGATAAGCTGTTCCATGAAAAACTTTAGCCAACTCCTCCGCTTTAGAAAAAGTCCGGTTCACCACTAGCACGTCTTTTACACCAACTGATTGAAAGTGTTTTGCTGTTAATTCACTCATCTTACCTGCACCTACCAATAACACGGTTTTCTTCGCAAATGAGGTAAAGAGTTTTTTTCCTAATTCTACGGCTGCGTAACTGACAGAAACTGCATTTTGACCAATCTCTGTTTCGGTGTGCGCTTTTTTTCCGAGAGAAATAGCTTGTTTAAATAAATGATTAAAGAGTGTCCCAGTAGTACCTGCTTGCAAAGCCATTTGAAAAGCATGTTTTACTTGTCCTAAGATCTGCGTTTCGCCTATAACCAAAGACTCCAAACCACATACCACACGGAACAAATGCTCCACTGCGTCTTTGTTAGTCTTCACATAGAGATGAGGGACAAATTCCTCTCGGGAAACACGAAACCAGCTCTCGAGAAAAGCTTTGGCATAATATTCCCCAGTATGAAGCTGGTCTGCAACAATATACAACTCAGTCCTATTACAAGTGCTAACAATCACGCACTCCAACATACTCTTCATATCACGAAGGGAACGCAATGGTATCGCAATCCGATCGGGATCGAAAGAGAACTTCTCTCTGAGTTCAACTGGTGCAGTTTGATGACTGAGACCAACAACAAGGGTATGCATCTTTTCTCACCTCAATTTCTATATAGAAATAACATAAAAACCGCACATAAAACCATTCACCATTATAGCACATCCTTTGTATTTCTCCAGATGCATCTGTGAACACCTCATGAAGCATCTATCTATAGCTCAAGTATTTCCCATACTCTCTTCCAATTCATCAAATTAGATTTATTTTCATTTTATACTTATTATAATTTATTTTTATCAAAGTTGGCTAGCCATCTTTTATATGTTCTAGTAATCAGTTTTTATAGACATTGCTGAAAAAACCAAACAAATAGAATTTGTTTGGTTTTTTGGTTTCCTTATCTATATGAACTCATATTTTGTCAGGCCGATCTCGCATCCTATGAAACATGGAAGGGAGATCGGTCTGTCCGAACTGTGGATGATCAAACAGATACCGCAGGTCAGTCCAGCATACTGAAGATCCACTCCATGAAGATCGGTCCGTAGAGCACCGAGCAGACCAGAGAGGACAGGAAGCCGATGATGAAGAACTCCACCTTACCGGAGTATTCCCACCAGTGTCCCAGGTTGTAGCGGAAATGTACCGTCACACGACAGATCCACCGGATCTCCGTCACCCACAGAAGGAGGAGGAGAACACCGGGAATTGCGAGAATGGGAGCACTGAGGTTGGTGAACAGAACGAGATACCAGAACAGGCACGTCAGCAGGAAGGTGAGTCCCCAGCAGAAGAACGTGTTCCGGTCATCCTTCTTCGCGGCAGCGGTCTGGACCATGATCCACTCCATAAAACTTGGTTCGGACAGTTATATCATTAGTATACATTGTTTTTTGTGATAGACAAATTACTTTAAAGCAATTCAACTTGTTTCAATTGTAATCTCGTTCTTGGCTACAGCAAACAGTATGGGAATTCAAAAACAACAACAGAGCACTTTTCATGATATGATAAATGAGACAAATTTCTTAATTGTTTCAATCGAGGAGCGACTTATTTATGCAAAATCGAGTCATTGGTTTTTTTCTAGTCATCATGGGTGCCATCCTTCTGATCGTAGAGGCAGACTGGGCAAATTTACATTCATTCCTTAGTTGGTCTTTTATCTTATTTGTAGTGGGTATATTTCTCATTTTCTTTTCTTTTTTACAAAAACAAAGCCATCTCACTTTGCTTGGCGGTATTTTTGCAACAATTGGAATATCCGTCTGGGGTTTTCAATATGTAGAACAATGGCCCAGACACTGGAGTATTATTGTAATAATGATCGGGGTAACATTGATGTTACAATATATCCTGAATCAGAATAACATAACCTTAGTAATCGGGATTGTATTATTGCTCAGTGGAGTTTTTGCATGGCCTGGTTTAAAAGAAATTACGTATTTAGCCCCCATTGCTACATTTACAAATGTGTATTGGCCTATTTTTATTGTTGGATTGGGAGCGATCTTTATTATAAAAAAATAGGAGGAGTATGATGGGGATCAAGTCTTTAGCAGAAATAAATAAAATGAAAGAAGCAGGACAACTGTTAGCTTCCTGCCACCGGGAAATCGCCAAACGAATAACCCCAGGAGTTACAACATGGGAAATCGATCAATTTGTAGAAGAGTATTTAGACAAACATGGTGCTACTCCTGAACAAAAAGGATACTTAGGCTATCCCTATGCTACCTGTGCTTCGATCAATCAAGAAGTATGTCATGGATTTCCCAGAAAAACAGAACTAAAAAATGGGGATATTGTTACCATAGATATGGTTGTTAATTTGAATGGATGGTTAGCAGATTCTGCTTGGAGCTATGCAGTTGGAGAAGTAAGTGCAGAAGCAAACAGACTGCTGCATCTAACCAAAGAGTCTCTATATAAAGGAATAGAGCACGCACAGGTCGGCAATCGGATTGGAGATGTTTCACATGCCATTCAATCCTTTGCAGAATCAAAAGGGCTATCTGTAGTCCGTCCTTTTATCGGTCATGGCATAGGCAAACGCATGCACGAACCACCTGAAGTCCCTCACTACGGATCTCCGCATACCGGTCCCCTGATTACCGAAGGGATGGTTTTTACGATTGAACCTATGCTCAATCTTGGTAAACACCATGTACGTGTATTAGGAGATGGATGGACAGCCGTAACAGGTGATGGAAGCTTATCCGCACAATACGAACATACAATAGCCATTACCAAAGATGGTCCCCTCATATTAACAGAACAATAAAATAGAACCCTCAGTAAAGAGTAGCCAACTATTATTGGGGGTTCTATTATTTATCTAAAAACTTTTATTGTTAGTTCTCTTTGGCGAATCTTGCCTATTTAGACAAGACTCGCCTTTTTGTCCATCATTTATGACTGTCGAGCCTTGTACTCTTCGACAGTCACAAACGCATGAGGTTGACCATGATCGATTCGACAACGACCACGTACGCCGATTGCCAGTGCTCCCATCGATTACGAGAGCATTACACTCAAAGTACTTCTGCTCCATCACTCTCCTGAAGTTGTGAGACTTATGGAGATATTTAATGATAACTTATATTTTCTAATATTCAACACATCTAATTGATTATTTTGGTCTCTATAACCATCAACTTGCCACATCTCGAT
The DNA here is from genome assembly GCF_009831235.1 of Shimazuella alba. GTDB lineage: Bacteria > Bacillota > Bacilli > Thermoactinomycetales > Thermoactinomycetaceae > Shimazuella > Shimazuella alba. Next base: position 37,538 of record NZ_WUUL01000021.1, read on the forward strand.
TGGAAAACGTGACCCAAGTCGCAACCACAAACAAAATAAAATATACTCCTAAAACACATAATGCAAATGCCAATGTATTGAGAGCGGAAACAGCTCCATCATGGGAGGCATATTTGGTTAAATTCAATTGCGTAAAAAATAAAAACTTGGACCATGGTTTCGTTTGCAGGAAAAAAGCAATAACTGTATTGGTCAGATAAAGAAACATCGATACTCCCAATGCCAATGAGCGATTGTAGGATATAACAGCAATCATATACGCAAGGGTGATCATAAATAAAGACTCCAAAAAGGAAAGACCAGCAGCTTTTGCTAAAATCATTACTCCCTCGCTAGAAAGGGATGCATCTGTATACAACAAAAATCCGAACATAAGGGTGAGTACATAATAGAGTATCGATAAAACCAATGCATAAAGGACAACCAATGTATACTTTGCCCATAATATTTTGGTTCGTGTTACAGGACGAATCAAAAGCAATTTCACCGTACCTGAAGAAAATTCAGCAGCCATAATACCTGCAGCCCAAATAATCGAAAGTGTTGTAATGACAACCATGGGAGTGTCCGCACTACTTAAAAAATAAGAAAAGGGATCTGCCACGAATTGATCCGTTTCGTCTACTGGAGCCATTGCAACATTGAAAAAGATAATAACAAAATAAAATCCGAGCATAACCCAATTACTTACTTGACTAAACATTTTCATGTTTTCATTTTGGATGAGACGTATAAACTTAATCAACCGATTTACCTCCTGTTATCTCCAAAAACTCATCTTCCAATGATTTCACTCTTGTCTCAACTGCAAAAATGGAAACATCTTCTGCTACTAAGTTTTTCACTAATTTTGGGACATTGTCTCGCTCTATCTCAATTTCAAAACTCGTCTGATTGGAATATAGTAGGACAATTTTTTGTAATTGCAGGATGGATATCGCTTTCTCCACTGGATTTACTTGAAACTGAACGATCTGTTTCTTTGCTTCTGCTGTCACTTCTTCTTTTTGAATCTGTTTTTCGCCTATCAGTTTTCCAGATTGAATAATTAATGTGCGATCACACATCAATTCAATTTCCGATAATAAGTGACTAGAAACCAAGACACAAACGTCTTCTTTATCAGCCACCATTCGCAAGTAATCACGAAACTCGCGGATTCCAGCAGGGTCCAGTCCATTGGTAGGTTCATCCAAAATAAGCAAACTCGGTCTATGTAATAGAGCTTGTGCTAATCCAAGTCTCTGTCTCATTCCTAGCGAATATGTACTCACTTTTTGTTCGATTCTATTTTGCAAACCAACTAACTCGATTACTTCATCGATCCGTTCTTCGGTAACGCCATCCACCATACGTGCATAATGCAACAAATTTTTATAACCAGACATATATTTGTACAATTCCGGATTTTCTACAATAGCACCAACATGGCTGATCGCTTTTTCAAAGTCTTGTTGCACATCTATTCCTTGAATCAAAATTTCACCAGCAGTAGGAGCCATCAAACCAACGATCATACGGATCGTAGTGGTTTTACCTGCTCCATTTGGTCCTAAAAATCCCACCACTTCTCCGGGAAAAAGTTCAAAAGACAGCTGATCGATAATCGTTTTGTTTCCAATTACCTTTGTTATATGATCCAATTGCACTACAGGCTGCTTTGACATTCAGAAACTCCTCTGTATTTATTATTCACCTATTTATTTTACATTTCTATTATGATCAGAACTCATTTTAATTGGCAAGTCTTACAAACAAAAAAGGCTCCTTCATAGGAAACCTTTCTTGTTTTTATATAAGCATCACTTATCTTGTAGTACGTAAAGCTTCTTTCAAAGAAAAGCGTTGTATCCCTAATTGGATTAATTCCGAAATAAGATCTGTATACTCCAAACCAGAATGCTCCCACATCTTTGGATACATGCTATAAGCAGTAAACCCAGGCATCGTATTGATCTCATTAATTAAAATTTGCCCATCATCTTCTCTCACAAAAAAATCAACTCTGGAAAGACCGCTTCCATTGATTGCTTGGTATGCTGTAACAGCCATTTCACGAATCTGCTCTAACGTAGTTTCTGGTAATTGTGCTGGTATTTGCAATTTAGAGGTTCCACTTATGTATTTTGCTTCGTAGTCATAATACTCATTGGAAGAGATTATTTCGCCGGGAAGAGATGCTCTTGGATGTTCATTTCCCAGTACAGCAACTTCAATCTCGCGCCCGGGAACAAATTCTTCAATTACGATTTTGCGGTCATAAGCTCTTGCAGTAGCGATCGCTTCTTCTAAAGCTTCTTTACTGTCTGCCTTGGAAATACCGACGCTGGAACCCAGATTTGCTGGTTTCACAAAACATGGATAACCTAGTTGATGCTCCACTTTTTGAATAATTTCCTCTGTAGATTCAGCAAATAAGAACACCAAATACTTTGCTTGAGGAAGTCCTGCATCTTGGAAGAGAACTTTGCTGATTGCTTTATCCATGCCTACAGCGGATGCCAGTACACCTGCTCCCACATAAGGAAGATGAAGCATTTCCAACATACCTTGAATCGTTCCATCTTCTCCATAAGTCCCATGCAATACTGGAAAAACAACATCTACATATTCATAAAACGAAGCTGGCAATACATTGCCACGATAGCTTTCCACTTCAGGGACCAAATGTTTCAATTGATCCAAAAAAGGAACATCTAGATGTTTTTGGAGATAGGAAAAAGCTTCTTCTCCCAGCAACCATTCTCCTGATGGACTGATACCAACTGGAAGTGGTGTATACTTGCTTTGATCTATCGCTTTGAGAACAGAAGAAGCAGATAAAAGACTCACATCATGTTCTCCTGATTTACCACCAAAAATAATAGCAACTACCTTTTGTTTGCTCATGATTCCCCCAGCTTTCTCCTGCTAATATTTAAGATTATTCTTCTACAGATTGACCTATTCGCTGTTGAATTTCTGCCAATAGTTCTTCCTTACCCATTTTTGTCTCTGCTGAGAACAGGATTAAAGCATCCGATGAATCCATTTGCAAAACTTCTTTTACTACTTTTAAATGCTTATGCCATTTGCTTTTAGGCAACTTATCAGCCTTCGTAGCTGCAACAATGACAGGTATTTGATAATGCTTTAAAAATTGATACATATTTTGATCATCTTTGGATGGGGGATGACGCAAATCTACTATTTGAACCACACTTACTAAGTTCTCCCGTTTGGTGAAGTAGGTTTCCATCATTTTTCCCCAAGACTCTCGAATCTTTTTGGATACTTTAGCAAATCCATATCCTGGAACATCAGCAAAAACCACTGATTCATTTACGAGAAAAAAATTAATGGTTTGTGTCTTTCCAGGCTTGGAGCTTATTCGCGCTATATTTTTCCGGTTTACCAGACAATTGATTAAAGAGGATTTCCCAACATTGGAACGGCCAGAGAGTGCGATCTCCGGCCGATTTTCCGTTGGATATTGATCTGGTAATACGGCACTAGTCATAAATTCAACCTGTGTGATTTTCATCGGTTTCCCTCGTCAGTGCAATCTTTAACACTTCATCTAAATGAGATACAGGTGTAAATGTAAGATCTTCTTTTACACTTGCTGGGATATCCACAAGATCTTTCTCATTTTCTTGTGGGAAAATAATATGTTCGATGCCTGCGCGATGTGCTGCCATCGATTTTTCTTTCAGCCCGCCAATTGGCAGGACTCGTCCTCGCAGGGTAATTTCGCCCGTCATCGCAACTTTATTGAACACTGGTGTGTTGGTTAAAGCGGAGACGAGAGCAGTTGCCATGGTTATCCCAGCAGATGGTCCATCTTTTGGAATAGCACCTTCTGGTACATGGATATGAATATCGTTTTGTTCATGGAAATTTTCTGGGATGTCCAGTTCCTTTGTGCGTGAACGAATATAACTAAACGCTGCTTGAGCAGACTCTTTCATCACATCGCCAAGCTGACCTGTCAATGTGAGCTTTCCCTTACCAGGAAGTAAAGTTACTTCAATAGCTAGAGTGTCTCCACCAACTTCTGTCCACGCCAGCCCTGTTGCTAACCCTACTTGATCTTTGGATTCTTTGCGTCCAAAGCGGTATCTTTGGGGACCTAACATGTCGTTTAATTTCTCTTCTGTAACTACAATCTGATCCGTTTTTCCTGCAACGATATCTTTCGCTGCTTTTCGGCATAACGTTCCAATTACTCGTTCTAAGCTACGAACCCCTGCTTCTCGGGTGTAGTAACGAATTATCCCTAGTACCGCTTCTGGTTCAATGGATAGCATCTCTTCTGTCAAGCCGTGATCTTCGATTTGTTTTGGAATAAGGTACGTTTTGGCAATCTGTTCTTTTTCCAATTCTGTATAACCAGAGAGATTGATAACTTCCATCCGATCCAGCAGTGGTCTTGGAATACTGTACATGGTATTCGCTGTCGTGATAAACATAACTTTAGATAAATCATATGGTATTTCAATATAGTGATCGCTATAAGTAGAATTCTGGTTTGGATCAAGCACTTCTAATAATGCAGAAGCTGGATCTCCACGGAAATCACTGGACATCTTATCAATCTCATCTAATAAAAATACAGGATTCGCTGAACCTGCTGTTTTCATCCCTTGAATAATACGACCTGGCAAAGAACCGATATACGTACGGCGATGTCCGCGGATCTCTGCTTCATCATGTACTCCACCGAGAGATATTCGGACAAATTTTCGATTTAAAGAACGAGCAATTGATTTTGCTAAAGAAGTCTTCCCTACTCCAGGCGGCCCTACTAGACAGAGAATCGGTCCTTTTAGCTTTTTCACCATTTGTTGCACAGCTAAGTATTCCAAAATTCTCTCTTTTGGTTTCTCCAAGCCAAAGTGATCTTCATCTAAGATCTTTTCTGCAACATTAATATCCAATTGATCTTCTGTTTCATAACCCCAAGGTAAATCCAGTAACCAATCGATATAGTTGCGAATGACACCACCTTCAGCAGAGGTTGTAGGAGTTTTTTCCAAACGGTCAATTTCTTTCTCCACTTTCTCTTTGACTGTGTCATCAGCCTTTAACTTGGATAATTTTTCTCGAAGCTCTTCGACTTCACCTGAACGACCTTCTTTGTCTCCTAACTCTTTTTGGATAGCTTTCATTTGCTCACGCAAGTAATATTCTTTTTGCGCCTGCTCCATCTGTTTTTTCACTTGAGCATGTATTTTACGCTCTAATTGTAAAATCTCCTTCTCATTGTGAAGAAGGCTTAATAATTTCTCCAAACGTTCTTTCACGGTTGGTAATTCTAAAATAGCTTGCTTGTCTGTCAATTTCAACGGAAGATGAGAGGCAATCGTATCTGCCAATCTGCTTGGCTCTTCAATATCTTCAACCGTTTGGTACGTATCCGCAGAAAGTTTCTTTGAATAACGCAAATACTGGTCAAAATGATCAAGTACAGATCTCATTAATGCTTCCATATCTTGGTCTATTGCCACTTCTTCGTGTAACTCTGAAACGCTTGCTTCATGATAAGACTCGTTATCGGTTAAGGAGAGGATATTTGCTCGATGCAATCCCTCTACTAATACGCGTACTGTTCCATTAGGCAATTTTAACATCTGTCTTACTTTTGCAATTGTCCCGACAGCAAACAAATCTTTTTGAGCAGGCTCTTCTATCTGGGCATCTTGCTGGGTTACCAGCAAGATGTGATTCTCCTCAACCATCGCTTGGTCCAGCGCATTAATTGATTTTTCTCTACCTACATCTAGGTGGAGGACCATACTGGGAAAAACCAAAAGTCCACGTAATGGGAGAAGTGGATAGGTTTTTTCTTGTTCATGTTGAGCCATGTCTGCACCTCCATGCTGTCAGCTTAGTCTTGAAAAATTTTATCCTATTCGTTTTTGTTTGTCCAATCGTATGAAGATTTCATAGAAGGGACAATACCATCTGCTGCCCATGTATTTCCAAGTCTAGCATGATCTGCTGTCTCTTCCTTCTGATCAAACGCTAAACTGATCACTTGTTCTAAACGTTTTACCGGTATCACTTCAATGTCATCTAATTCTTTAAAGAGAGATTGCATATTTTCATACGGAATAAATACACGCTTCGCACCAGCTTGACGCGCTGCATCAACTTTAGCAATAACGCCACCCACCGGTTTCACATTTCCATGAATACTAAGTTCACCTGTCATCGCTAATGCATTATCTACTGGGATGCCTTTGACTGCGGAGTAGATCGCAGTAGCAATGGTAATCCCTGCGGAAGGACCATCAAGTGGGATTCCTCCAGGAAAGTTCACATGTAAATGATACGATTCTGGGTTGATATCTGTTTTCCGTAATACCGTAATCACATTTTCAATCGAACCACGAGCCATACTTTTTCTACGTAGCGTTCTTCGGTTACCGCCTAGTTCTTCCTCATCCACTACTCCTGTAATTTGCAAAGATCCATTACCGTTTGTAGCTATCGTGGCAGTAACCTCTACTTCCAAAATCATTCCTGTGTGATGTCCAAATACCCCTAACCCAGTAGCAAGTCCGATATGAGCAGAAGCAGGCATCTTTAAATCTGGGCGTGGGCTTAACTGACTAACATGCACAACCCACTCAAGATCAGATGTTTCTACTTTTTTTCGACCATCTGTCATCGCAAGGCCGACAGCTGTTTGTACCATATTCACTGCATCACGACCGCTGCTTGCATAACGTTCTAAAACTCGTATTGCCTCAGGTTCAAAAGCAAAAGAAATTCGCTCTAAAGCTTGTTCAGCAACTTTTCGAATTTCACTAGCCAAAAGAGGACGAAAATAAATTTCCATACATCGGGAACGTATTGCTGCTGGTATTTCGTCTGGTGTACGTGTCGTTGCACCAATCAAACGAAAGTCTGCTGGTAGTCCATTTTGAAAAATGTCATGAATGTGAAAAGGCGTATTCTTATCTTCACGGCTATAATAAGCACTCTCTAAAAACACCTTACGATCCTCTAATACTTTTAAAAGCTTATTCATCTGGATTGAATGCAGTTCGCCAATTTCATCAATAAATAATATTCCACCATGTGCTTTGGTAACTGCTCCCGGCTTTGGCTGCGGAATCCCTGCCATCCCCATTGCTCCTGCACCTTGATAAATAGGGTCGTGTACAGATCCAATCAATGGATCTGCAATCCCACGTTCATCAAATCGAGCTGTGGTTGCATCTAGTTCCACAAACTTAGATGTCTCATTAAAAGGAGAATGATCGTTTTTTTTCGCTTCTTCCAAAATAACACGTGCTGCTGCTGTTTTCCCTACACCAGGTGGACCATAAATAAGCACATGTTGCGGATTTGGACCACATAGAGCTGCTTTTAAAGCTCGAAGCCCTTCTTCTTGTCCAACAATATCTGATAAACGAACTGGCCGCGTTTTCTCCGCAAGTGGTTCTGTCAAAGAGATATTACGCATTTTCGTCAGCTTTTCAACTTCTTTTTTTGATTCCTTATCGACTGCACTTTTATTGGATTGCTGTGTTTTTAATAAATTAAAAAAGTACAAACCGATTACAATTGAGAAAAATACTTGCAAAACCATTACAATGGTAGTCCAATTCATATAGGACATCCTTTCCCCTAAACTCCATCTACTTTCCTAGTATCACCGAAAAGGGAAAGAATATTTCCTATACACACATGATTGTTTACGAAGATCTACCGTTTTTTCATATACATATCAAATGCCCAGTGCAACATAGGAATAACAGGATAATCCCATTCTCCAATCAGCTCGCAAACATCTCCGGCAAATCCCACTTTGAATTTGAGCAGTTCAAAATGATGGTTTTTTTCATCTAATGAGATACTTACTCCTCGGAAATCGAATGTTTGATCGCCATTGGCATGTGCGTCTTGGATCATTTTCCAACGAAGTAAATAACTCGCTGCGTGATCAGTCTTTCTCAGCTGCGCACTGTACAAATCCCAAACTTGTCCATTCACTCGCGTTGCAAGCGCTGCACTGACCAATTGATTATTTTGGCGAGCATAATATATTTTAATTCTCGTCGGATCCTCTTTGGATAATTTTTCAACCATTTTTTGAAAATATACGATATCTCTTGATTCCTTTTGTTCTTGCTTCGCCTCTTGTGCCAGAAGAGCATGAAATTCATGAATATCCTGCAAACTTCCGACACTTACTTCTACACCTTCCCATTCAGCTTGGTTAATTTTCTTTTGCCAAATGGGGTGGAAAGATGCAAATATTTGATCTAATCCTTTGTTTGCCATGTCTAAACGATAAATGTAGCTGGGTTGAACAGTATCAAAACTATCATCCGCTATCTTTTGACGCCAGCCCATCTCATTTAATTCTTGCTGGATAAATTCTACTTCTCGATAAACTTGATTAGGAGGCAGATCTGTGATTTTTTTATTTTTTAATCCATGTGTTTGAAATTGAAGCATACCGTTGGTGATCCCATCACTAGACCATTTCTTTTTTATCAGTGGTGGGTCAATTTTAACACTAAAAACATTACGTTGCTTGAGATGATGGAATAAAACATGAAACCAATCTTTTAAGGTGTATTCTGTCGAGAACCAATCAATTAATGGACCTCGTGGTATGTATGCTAAAAACTTATTTAAACCCGGTACTTTTCGATATAAAACATTCGTGCCACCAACCATTGTTCCATCACTGTTCATCCAGCCCAAAAATTCACTTGACCACTTCCACTCAGCCTTTAGATCAGACCATGAAGGATACTGAAAAAAATTACGTAATGGGTGATTTTCTACGAAATTTGTATAACTGTTTCGGTCTACCACCACTAATTTTAACAACTATTTTCACGCCTTTCTCTGATGCATTTAATTCTATGTTTTATTTAGATACCAATAAAAAACAGTTCACCCGGTATTAGGTAGAACTGCTATTTGTACTTGTCTGTAAATAGCTATTTCATTTTAGCACATCATACACAAATTGGACACAAAAAAAAGAAATGCATCCTGTATATATCCTACACAATTACCCAAATAACAACGGATATTATTTCATTATTAGAAAAAAATAACTAAAAATAAAATATTTTTCTCCCATAACAAAACCAAATTCACCAAATTATAATAAGAATTATCAGAATTTACCATTCGTTATTTTTCATTTCCCCCAAGGAGACAAACTCTTCAAATTCTTTCCTTTCCTCCTCAATAAAACGAGCAATCATTTTGCGATATAACTCCTCTACAATCGATGATTGCATTCCATTTTTATCTGCAATTTTCTTCACTTTTGCTATGACTTGTTCCACTCTTGCTGGAGCAGCGACATCTTGTTGATTCGTTTTATGATATGCTGCCTGTTTGACTAGTTTATAACGTTTTGCAATGAGCTTTATGACTTGCTCATCAATTTCATCAATCTGATTTCTAATCTGTACCAATTCGTCGGTTGCCATCCTATCTTCTTCCCCATTCGTTTCTAATAACTTTAAAGTCTAATATTTCTTCATCAAAAAGTCAAAAAAATGGGATACTTTCTTTCTTAAAAAAAGTGATCCTCAACAAGAGGATCA
>NZ_WUUL01000022.1 GCF_009831235.1 Shimazuella alba
TTCGATTTTTTGATGATTTCGTGCAAAAATTTATCCTTTCCCATACGAAAGCACTTCTGAAACGAATTTCAGAAGTGCTTTTTCTTCGGTCTGCAAGCCCTAACAAGGGCTTATTTTGGTGTGGATACAGATTTTTTCTTTTTCACTGGAGGAAGAATTTTTTTCGGATTTACAGTGCGTTTTCTCTCCCAGGTCGATTCATCTTGTGGATCAAACTGCTCCAAAAATTGAACAACTTCTCGTGTAATTGGAGTAGGAGTAGAAGCACCAGCAGTTACACCTATCAACTTTTTTCCTTCCAGCCACTCTAGTTGAATTTCGCTCACATCTCCTACCCGATATGCTGGAACACCTGCAATATCCATAGATACTTGAGCAAGTCTGTTGGAGTTATTACTCTTTGGATCTCCTACAACAATTACCAAATCCGTACCAACTGCTTGTTCTGCGACAGCTTCCTGACGTTCTTGTGTAGCTAGACAAATCTCATTGTGGATTTCTACTCTTGGAAATTTCTCTAGTACTTTATTCATTAGCTGTTTTGTATCCCATTGACTCATGGTCGTCTGATTGGTGACAAGCAATTTTACATCATCTGGGAATGCAAGATCTTCAATATCGGATTCATTTTCGATCAAATGTACATAGCCTGGCGCTACACCTTGTGCCCCTTCTGGTTCAGGATGTCCTTGCTTCCCGATGTAGATGATGTGATATTCATCTGCTACTTTTTCCCGAATCAGGTCATGGGTTTTCGTCACATCTGGACAAGTTGCATCTACAATCGTCAATCCCCGTTCTCTTGCTCGCATACGAACCTCAGGAGACACACCATGAGCTGTAAAGATAACGGTTCCTTTCTCTATCTTCTCCAAAATCTCTAAGCGATTTGGACCATCCAGTGTAATGATTTCCTCATCTGTAAATGCATCAACTACATGTTTATTATGAACGATCATCCCTAAAATATAGATAGGTCGTGGTAAATCTAGATTACGCGCAGCTTGTCGAGCTAATACCATCGCATCTACAACACCATAGCAATAGCCACGCGGAGTTATCTTTTTCACATCCATCTGAAAAACCTCCCAGTAGTCAAAACTATTATATCTAATCCAAATAAGGTTGCAAACTTGTTAAATGATGAATCGATACACGTACCATTACAATATAACCCAAAAGTTGGGCGATTTGAACAGGTACATTTGCTTGAAGGCATACATACGATATCGTGTCATCAAACAGAAGGGATTGTGATTAACGATGGAACAAAGACCACCCGTGAAACCTGTTTTACCACCAATGCCTCCTATGAAACCAATACAAAGACCACCATATCAACCACCGTATCAACCACCACATCAACCGCCGTATCAACCACCATATCAACCACCAAAGCATCATTATAGACCACAGCATCAACTACCATGTGATCCAAAAATGTTACATCATATGTATCGTCACATGAAAATGTGTCATCGCTATGAAACACAAATGCTAAGAATGTATATGAAATGGTGCAAAGAACAATGGAAGCACCGTCATCATAAACATCATCACAACCCTTGTGATAATCCTTGTGAATCTTCCTCTTATCGCCGGGAGTCTTCCTCTTCCTCTCATCATCATCATGATACTGGTTGTGGATGCTAGTAATATTATTGGCGGGAGTCCCGCCTTTTTTTGTTGTGCACACTTACATGTAACAATGCATGAAAGACAAGCCCTTCATGAAAAAACCTTGCCCTATAGGCAAGGTAACCGTTTTATGATTTAGATGAATTCTTGATTCGCTCACGAATATACAAGGTTGCAAGTACAAATGAAATACCCATAGAAAATATAAGTAGAGCAGATGAGTCCAGAAAAGATTCATTCATTTTTGACCATAACCTCCTTATCCTTAGGTGATTATCCTCACTCCATACTATAATATTTTTTTAGTGACGAATGGTGATCTATTACTAAATCGTCATAAAATGTTGATACTCTTTTTCACAAATTCCACCTTATTATACACGAAAATCACCTTTAAAACCCAATAATCACCACAATATCACAAGAATAACTCCATTAATCTTTGTTAACCTGTACACAACCAAATCAAAAGGCTATTTCTATGGTAAAATAAATACATAGTGTGCGAACAAGGATGTGGATTTACCATGTTTAAGAAAATGATGGCCAAATTAGGAAAAGGATCGGCTCAGGTTGATTTAGTTTTGTTTCAAGCTGAAGTCCCCCTTGGCGGTCAAGTTAAAGGTGAGTTGGTATTAAAAGGGGGAGCAGTAGAACAAGTTATCAATAAAGTAGAAGTTGAATTATATTTTGAATTGAAAACAAAAGACAATAAGACCATAACACATTTAATCGCAGTCATCCCATATCAAGCATCCTTTCTCATCCAACCCGGACAACAGCGCGTAGTTCCATTTGAACTACCTATACCAGAAGACTTATTAGTCACAAGTCCTTCAGCCTCCTACTATCTCACAACACATTTAGATATCCAAAGTGGCATTGATTCGTCAGATAGAGATGAAATTATTGTTACCCCTTCCTTCGACCTGATGCAAGCCTTGTTAGCATTTGAGCAATTGGGTTTTCAAGAACATTCTTCTTCCCGTTTATTTAATGGTGTAACACAAGAATTTATCTTTTCTCCTACTACTTTTTTACTTGACAAGTTAGAGCGTATGTCCTTTATTGTCGCTTTAGATCCTGATCAAATACGACTGTTGCTGACCCTTCATATTCATTCATTTTTTGGAATGAATGAAAAACATCATGAAATCATCCTCCCCCTCTCTTTACTTGAGGACTTAGGTAAATGTAAATCTTATTTACAACATACCCTGTTTGAGCTAGTGGAAGGAAAAGAACAAAAGAAAAATTCATCACCAAAATCTTCTTTTGTGGGTGCAATGGGCAAATTTGTTAATGATCTTGTCCGAGAGTTTGATCCCCGTAAAAAATAAGCTACGGATGTTGTAGCTTATTTTTTGTTAATAAAGATTTTTTCTTATGGGAATAATGGCTATCTTGTATAGGAGGTACTGTTTTACTCATATGTAGTGCTTATTGTATACTCTTCGGCATACCTATCGAGGTGATGCGATAAACAATCACAATGATGGCTTACTAGAAAATAGTATTGTGTCACTTTTTCCACTTCATCCTCCACAACAAAATCCCTGCCACTCTTATAAAAGTAAAAGACGAAATTTAGGTGCTTTTTTTCTTCTGCCCACCATAAAAAGCGTATATACTCTACCCTGCTCGAAGTGTAACTTTGGAACATGATAGATCATTTGATCCGTATTTGCTAAACGAAAAAATAATGGTGATTGGCAAGAAGGGAGGGTTAAAAAACGAGCATCGCCAAACCTTACATCCGAAAATAAAACTACTTGATCTGTAGAAATACTGATCGGTGAAGTATCAGGAGCCAATTGAACCATACGGAGCTTGGCTCTACCGATAACCGGAACAGGATCATCTATGTACACAGATAGATATGGACAACTGTTTTTCTCTGTTAAAGCCAATGTAAAGCATCTTATCTCTTTGAGATTTACAGTTGTTTGCCATATGATTTGTTCAGGATGCATCAATTTCGTAATGATGATAGTAAATGTTTCTGCGGGAACTGCAAATGGGAGTGTTATTTGACTAAAGGCCAAAGAGCTGATCCATTTTCTATGATCTATATATATATCAACTTGAGATGGCAAAACAGACGAAGCATGTAACAGTCGACAAGTAGGAATATACCGCTCTATTCCGATCTGTTTTTCATTTCCCACTTTCTCTTTCACTCATCTCCTCTCTCCTAACATCGGCACTCCTCTTTGTTTATTTACATAAATTCTATTTGTATGCTTTCTTCTATCAAACATGCCCCTCTCGATCCCGCACAATTAAAACGCGTAAATTAGATTCGGGTGACTCACCCATTACATATACAGAAAAAACTCTACTTGGTTCCAAACGATAGATTGGAGAGTGAAAGACGATATTCTTTGTACCTGAAATACGCAGTGAAAAATTCGTAGTTTGTGGAAGAATGGCACGATATGGACTAACACTCATATATCCATTATTGGAAAAAAAACAAGACCCACTTATGTTGACCAAATCCATATTAGGTCCCCTTGTCAGAAGATGTATAAACCGGAGATATGGACCTGAACTATTATTCGGTTTTAGCAAGCCATCTTCCACTACAAATATTTTTTTCGGCTGCAAACAGACGGTATAACATCTGTTTTCCCTCACAGATATCATCCGACGATGAATAGCTTTTGTTTGGTCTCCCATGCGAAATACTTCAACCCAGTTATCTCCAGCAGGCAGTTGAATGTACTGGGTTATAGCTGTAGAAGGAAGTGCTTTGGTACATAAATTATCGTTAATATAGACATCAAATTCGCCCATCTGTGTACTCGCATGAAGAATTCTAACCCCTGCTGACACCACATCTCCCCCCTCATCCACAGCTCTATATACCTTTATGCTAAAAAGAGGCTGCCCATGTTAGAAATATAAAGAAAACTTACTGTACATCTTGCTTTTAAAACACTTTATCAAAAAGAAAAAGCAATCCAATGAAAGGATTGCTCATCTATTTTCAGGCGTATATCTAACTAGATTAACGCCAATATTTATTTGGGGTCCAGCTTTCATATAGAGATCTTGACCTACTAAAACCAATCGATAAAGGTTGGTAGTGTAAGGAATCCTCCACACTTTCCAAGACTTCGGATCGATTTTAAACAAACTACCATCGGTTGTTACATATAAATATCCATTGGGATGGAAAACGAGCGATGCACCTGTTGAAACACCACCCCTAACTAAGGAAGCTTGTCTTAGCGCTTTCTTACGCTTAGGATCGAATTGAAATAGAATTCCATCTGATACACCCCAAAGTTTCCCATCTGGTCCAACCGTCAGTCCACTGATACGAAGAGGAATTCCATCGACCAATGGATTATACTCGGCTAGCTTTTTATTTGTCTTGGGATCAAATTCAAAAAGTACAGCCTTAGAAGCTTTCGGAGATGTTGCATCCCCGCCTTCGATGCTCGTTCCAACCCATACATGTTTATCCTTCACAGCAAGTGTAGCGATTGTTTGATCAGGAACAATATTCCGAAAGACTTTTGGCTTGCCCTTTTTAACTAGATCATAAATGGAGAGTGCACCTCCCCAAGTACCATATTCTGACCTTGTCCCAATAAATAACTTCTCATCGTACGCCACAATGGAAAGCGGTCGAATTTGCTCTTGATCCTTTAAACTGAAAAGCATACTTGGATTTTGTTTCACTCGCCAAGATTTACTAGGATCATATTCCAATATTTTTCCTTCAGGATAGGTACCGACATACAATTTGTTTCGGTCCCAAATCCATCCTTCCACTTGGCCCAATCCAGGAAACTGATTGTGTTTTCCTGTTTTGGTATCATATATTCCCAAAGAACCGTTGATATAAGCACTGGAGTATACTTTCTCATCTGGGCTTGCAATAACATGATAAAGATCCAAAGGTTGGGGAGGAAAAGGTAGCGAAAACTCTTCATGAACACCTGTAGTTGGGTTGTAGCGAAAAGCCCTGCCATCATAATTTCCAACCATCCCAACTAGTGTTTTCCCCGGAAAATTTGGTTCGTTATGAAACTCTTCCCAACCCCAACTGATTACATTACTAGCCAACGATGCGCCAGGGACAGGTTCATATATTTTTGTGTTGATATCGTATCGATAAAGCTGATATTTATATGAAAAATAAATGGATCTTCCATCAGGGGCAAGTGGTGACACACCACGAGAACCGATCGGAAAATACTCTTGCTGCTTTTTGGTAACACCATCCGTCACGATATCTGGTTTCCCAGAAACAGGATCTAAAATAAGTTCTCGGAAAGAGGGCTCTAATTTCACAAATAATTTATTCCCCACAAAATCTAGATCATACGCAAATGAATCTGTTTGGTATTCCATTGGGAGAATAGGCGTTTTTACACCAGAAATAAGATCATATCTCACTACATTTGCTCGTACAGCACCAATACCAGCATACAAAACGTTATTGGATGTATCCAATGCTAAATCCCTTGCATAGACATCTGGAAATACAGAACCAAGATCAAGCGACTTCCCTGTTGTATGATAAGCAAAAACTTTCGCTGATCCATAGGAACCGCCATAAACTGTTCCCTCTTTACCTGGTGTTAACCCATATAAAACATTGCTCCCAGATGGAGAAAAGCCCATATCTGTCAGTACTTCTGTGATTGGATCATAGCGATAAACGTGGCCATTGCTATATGCGCCTATCCAAACTTTCCCATCGGTTGCTACTGTAATCGTCCACACACCTTTTGCACCAGGAATAGGGATCACTTTTTGGACTTTTCTTGTTTGCAAATCTGCTATGACCAATTTACTTGGATTTCCAACAATAGGAGCATACACGACCGGTTTTCCTTTTGAATCTTTTCCAAAAGCTGATTTATAAAGCGTAAGATCGGAGACTTGCGGACCTAGATCTACGATTTCATCTGCATAAACTGTTCCATGCAACCACACACCAATACCTAGACCAACATAAAATAGAATAGATCGAAAGACACTGCGTTTTTTATTTCTATCAGATTTTTTCATGATACTCTTAGTCTTGCTACATTGATCTATCTTATTCCTAGATTTTGGAATTCCATTTATCAAATATCTATGTTTAAAAGAAAAATAATATCGATCCGGGCAGAAAAACTATGGATATTCCTTCTGCCCGGGAAGCAACTCGCTAGGTTGTCAATTGGTTATGTACCACATCGACACCTGAACGAATTACCTCTGACATCCAATCTGGAAGATTTGCAGCTTCCAGATTTCCAATTTCTACCCAGTCAAAAGACACATGACTAATAAGATTTACTTCGGTGCTGGTAGTCGCTGCTCCATACCAGGAAACAGTTCCAGGCCGATTCGGAAGAGAACGTTTTTTGATGTAACGAAGCATATGAGTTGACAGGGAAATCCCTGTTTCTCCAAAAACCCTCCGAACCAGTCGGGCCCTCTCGATGTCATAACGAAGTTTCTTGCCCTTTTTCACAACTCCACCAGGGAGATCATGACCATCTGGAGACTCTGGTCTGAAATCACCTGGGAATCGCTGCAGAACAAGAACTCTCCACTGATCAGTTTCTGGGATAGGGTTAGTAAGATCATCTCCGACATGATAGATGACCGCCTTTGCCACTACCTTCATTACCTTCGTCTTCAGTTGCTCTTTCAGCAACAGTGGGCTTACAGCCGTAGTCATGGTTTGCCTTTCTGCTGTAGAGATCTACTGTTATCGTAACTTGCAGATCAGACATATCGCAAGTATTTTTCAAATATAAAAAATTGTTTCTATTACTTTGAAAAAAGTTTTCATGATATGAAAAAGCCATACCTCTCATTGGCATGGCTTGCTTAATAGTAGTAAAAAAATAATGGCGATCTGGACAGCAGATCCTTGTTCTACTGTCCAGTTGATTCGTTAGTTAAATCGCTTCGACTCAAGAGTATCAACCCCCAAACGAATCAGCCTCATCATCCATTTCGGAGGATAAGGGGCAACCGTTTTCAACTGACCGATTTCGATCCAGTAAAACTTTTCATGTTCTTTTGGATTGAGCTTGACTTGTCCACCTGTATATGGTGTCACAAACCAGTGAATAAATCCACTTCCCAGCTTTAGTTCCTGTCTCTTAAGGAAGTTCAGATCCTCTACTTTTATCCTGAGTTCTGTTTCCTCTCGCGTTTCGCGAACAGCACCTTGTTTGAAAGATTCACTCCTTCTTACAGTACCTCCAGGAAAATCAAGGCCTTGTTGAGATTCTGGTCTGCGATCACGCTCGATTCGCTGAAGAACAAGTACCTTCCACATATTCGGGTCACGTATGGGGTTTGCAAGATCACCCATATCGATGAGGACAACTTTTGCTATCCTACGAGGCTCTTTCTGTGGTGAAAAAAACATATCAAGCCTTTCTCAAATAGCAACCTACTTCTATGGTACTTGTAAGCGTATTAACAAGCAAGTCCTTTTTAAAATTTTGAAAAATGCAATCTCAATTTCAGCGCTTTAACGTATTAAAATACAATAAAAAGTCTATGAACCAAGTAGTTTTTGGATGTAACCTCGTAAAATACTCATATATTCACTGTTATTATTTATCTTTTTTCACTGGAAAAATATATGCTATTTAATCATAATTTTTACTGTTTTATTACATATACCTGCTCATTATGGTATCCTTATCCATCTCGTTCACATAAAATTTACAATTTACCGTTTCGAATACCGATTTTATCCCTACTATTTATGAAATACTTCTGTTTTTCTACATAAAAAATCCCTCATAGTAGATGAAACCCTGTTTTTCCACAGCCGACTACGAGGGATAAATATTCTATTATTGTTCACCAGACTCTACTGTTACTGGAGCAAGCGGCTTCTCAGCTGGACCTTCTATCACTTCTCCGTCTGTAGAATAACGGGAACCATGACAAGGACAATCCCAAGTTCTATCTCCATGGTTCCACTCCACTTCACAGCCTAGGTGAGTACAAGTTGCATCTACGACATGCAAGGCTCCATCCACATCACGATATGCGCCACATTTTTCTCCACCTACCATGACAATTGCGCCTTCATCGGGGTTTAAGTCGGCCGGTTCTTTAAATGTCAATCCAACTTTACCAGCAACGAGAGATCCAGCAACATCCAAATTTTCGACTATTAATGTTCTTAAACTAGGGTCAGCTTGAAAACGCGATGGATCGTACAAAGCTTCATATGGATTATCTCGTTCCATGATCAAATCTGTAATCAACAGAGCTGATACCGTGCTGTGTGACATTCCCCATTTGCGAAAGCCTGTAGCCACAAATATATTTTCATGTTTTGCAGTTAATCTACCTATGTAGGGGACTTTGTCTAATGTAATCAAATCTTGAGCTGACCAGCGATATGGATATTCCTTAATCCCTAATGTATCTTTAGCGAATTTCTCCAGGATTTCATAGTGCTCCATCGTACAAACACCCTTACCTGTTTTATGCGACTGCCCCCCAACTAATACATACTGTTCCCCATGAATGGTTACTTCTCGCAAAGAACGAGTAGCTGGATTATCGATCGAAAGATACATACCACCCGGATACGACTTTTCGGGTTTAATGGCTAATACATATGAACGATCTGCATGAAGACGGGCAAAATACCCCCCTTTATCATAACAGGGAAAGTGCGAGCATATGACTACTTGTTTACAGTGAATTCTATGCTGATCACGGGTGATAACCGCAGGAGATTGTCCTTCTTCCACATCAACCACGGTGGTATTTTCAAAAACTTGTCCCCCTGATGCTATAAACTGATCCAGCAGACTTCGTAAATATCGAAGAGGATGAAATTGGGCCTGGTTTGGCATGATCAGTCCAGCTTTTTGTCCTAAATCGAGTGGTAATTTATCCACATATGCCCCCTTTATCCCCAGTGTTTCATAGGCTTTTGCTTCTTTCTCTAGCTTCTCCATATTTGCATCTTCGATCGTATACAAATATGCATCCTCTTGTTTAAAGTCACAGTCGATCGCGAGTTGCTGAATCGTATCTTCGATGAACTTTTTTGCTTTCATATTCGCTTGATAATAGTCTTCTGCCTTTGCTGAGCCAAAATGTTGAATCAATTCATCATAAATAACATCATGCTGAGCTGTTATTTTTGCTGTGGTATGACCAGTTGTCCCATTTCCAACCTTGCCTGCATCGAGCAAAATCACTTTTTTCCCTTCTTTAGAAAGCAAGTATGCGGTTGTTATCCCAGCAATACCCGCTCCTATCACAACTACATCAGTTTGGCTATCACCTTTTAACCTAAAATAGCTTTGAAAAGGATTTGGATCTCGCCAATACGGCTCAGGATAAATCGGTAATTGAGTGTTCATCTAACATCCTCCATCGTCCATGCAATTATTCATTCTCTCCTTGGTAAAATTCACCGAAAACAAAAATGTTATGCATGACCCAATCCTATGAATACTTTATCTTAAAATCACCACTTACCTTGCAAATTACAAAGCAAACCCTCACTATAGATAGAAATGCATGTATTCTAATGAAAAAGGAAGTGCTTACCATTCGATTTCTTAGACACATCGATAAACAAGATAAGGAATTTTGGGAGACGTGTAGTTTGGTGCGGTATGATGATCTGGAAAAAGTAAAAGAAAGATTGTATACATATCCAGATCAAGCTAACCAAAAGACAGCCAATGGTATTACCCTTCTGTATTTTAGTCAAACGGAGCGAATGGCAACGTTCCTGATCGAACAAGGGCTTTCCGTCCACGAAAAAGATGAATGGGGCAATACCCCACTACACCTAGCTGCTTATGAAGGTTTTACAGGAGCTGCTACTGTCTATATGAAAAACGGCGCAAATGTCCACGTAACAAATCGTTGGGGTCAGAAACCTCACCAAATAGCTTCTACCCCTGCTACCTGCGATGTATTTATCACAAATAGACAAAACGCACAGAAACGAATAGACCAAAATCTGCAAAATGTTTCTCTTTATGATGCAGCGCGACAGGGAAAAGAACAGGCTATACGATATATGCTTGCATCTGGTGTCGATCCCAATCTGCTAAACCATGAAGACTTTCAGGTAGACCGATGGGAAGATACGCCTCTGTACCATGCTATCTATATTGGCTATCATCGAATTGTGGATCTTTTCTTACAGTATGGAGCCAATCCAAATGTACACAGTCGTGTATCCTTATACCGCTCCGCTTATAATGTCGCTACGATACAAGCACTGCACAAATATGGAGCAAAAGCTACCCCTGCACAATTAGATGATGCTTGCTGGGAAGCAGTTGTAAATGTCGGGAATAATGCGATGCTACAAGAGTTAATTTCTTATGGAGCTCCGTTGGTTAAAGACTATATCATACACGATGCGATAAGAAGGGTAGATCAAACGACAGAAGAATACCCAAAAATAGTGAAAACATTAGTCAAACATCGACCAGAATTTTTAGATTCTATCAGTAAAATAGATGAAACCCCTTTGTTAAAAGCAGTCGATATGGATAATCAGTTGATGGTAGAGTGCTTGATAGAACTAGGAGCGGATGTCAATAAGCCAAATAAGAAAAACGTGACCCCTATCTTATCAGCGAGCAGACGAGGCAATACAACACTGGTAAAAAGGTTGATCGAACAGGGTGCAGATGTTATCTCTACGGATGACACTGGTTTTTCTGCGTATACATGGGCAGTGTTTAACCGAAGATCAAAGACAATTGAAGCAATGAGAGATACTATGAAAGCAAAAGAACTTCCTATCCCAAAAACCCCTCTCCCACCTAAACCTGAAGATTTTCATCACGATACAAGTGATTTCACCCATTTTTTTCATGATGACGACTGGAATGACGCTGTTTTTATTCGCTGGAATCAAAATAAATTTTTAACATTTGCCTATCAATTTGGGTTTCACAATCGTTATGTTGCGATCCATGAGACTCCTGCCGATCAAGTAACTTATTTTTTTTCACGTGATGAGCTTATTTTGCAAACAGTGGATCAAGAAGAAATCATGACGGTAACTCAATATTTCGCTTTCCACTCAGATTACCCTGATGCATGGATGACTTACATCAACTGGTGGGATGAAGAATCGGGTGTAGATTATACCCAGTTTCATTTCCGCTGTCCGAACGAGCTGCTAGAAGAAACTAGGAATATCATTCAAGAAGAAGATTTGATCACTGAATTCACCTTGGATAATATCGAAGAAGGTCACCCCGTCCGGCAACTATACACCTATAGTAAAAAATGTTTACAGACTGGGTTAGATGAGTTATGGCAAACCTCTTTTTATAACAATGAAATATCATAGAGAAAAGGAACACATCTCTTATTGATGTGTTCCTTTTTTATATGGCATTTCCTTTATATACAGGCACGTTGGTTGGATCTGACGAATCAATCAACCAACGCACACCTAGGAAAGGGATCTACATCCCATTATTTTGCATGTGCAAGTTCCTTCTCCAAGCTCATTACTTCGTTTTGATTCCGTTGAGCAATTTTTCCCTTTCCACTCACCTCGCGTTCCTTCTGCTCAGATTCCTTCTTTCGCTGTTCCTTACGCCAGATCATGTGAATCAGATAAATGAAGTAAAGAACCACAATGGAATAAAAAATAATATGCCCTGTAGGCTGGGAAACGACATATGTGCAGTAGTACACGACACTGGCAGTTGCGTGAATCATGGCAAAGAACAAACCGAGATCACACAAAGCAAGAAACCGGTTCATCCAAATCTCTTTCACCACCGGCCACTTTGTTTTCCAGACGAAAAACAGAAGGTTCATCAGCAGCAAAATGTCATGTGGACTGAGATCACAAATGGTCAAAAAATACCTTTTCCCCTGTGAACATTTGGATTTGCAAAGGACAAAAACAATACGAGACAGATCGGATAGCACTGGCATGCGAATGCTCCCTCTTCCTAAGCGAACTAACTTACTTCCTATTTTACTGAAGATATCTGAGAGATTATATATTCTATAAAATATTTTTGCTGTTTTCTATTCTCATGCTATGAGTCCTGATTTATGCTTTGTATATTTATTAATAAATATGTATAAAAAAAGAAACCACTAGTAACAGAATTAATACAAACCCACTTTAATATAAGAGAAAACAAAAAGGAAAAAGATTCATATTGCTTAAAACAAAAAAACGAATATAATATTTTTATGCATCACAATGTATTTAAATACATTTTGATCTATCTTCTATTATGAACAACATCTCATGTTCTACAAGCTTGCGTCATATTCAAATTATTAATATAAAGGAGACATTTTCATAATGAATTGGAAAACCATCACAAAAGCTGGATTGGCAGTCACACTTAGTACAACTTTACTATTAGGTTGTAGTAGTTCCAAAGACAGACTGATCATGGTCACATCCGCTGACTATAAACCATACGAATTTCATGATACTTCTAGCGGAGAAGACAAGATTGTCGGTTTTGATATTGAATTAGCACAATTGATAGCAAAAGAACTAAATATAAAAATTGAAGTAAAAGATATGGATTTTAACGGACTTATACCTGCTCTTCAGTCCAAGCGTGCAGACCTTATTATGTCTGGTATGACCCCAACACCTGAAAGACAAAAGAGTGTGGACTTCTCTGATATCTACTACGAATCTAAGAACACAATCATCTTCAAAAAAAATAACAGCCTTACTACATCTGACTCCCTTGCAGGAAAAAAAGTGGGTGTACAACTTGGATCCATTCAAGAAAAAGAAGCAAAAAAAATGAAGGGTGTACAAGTAGTTTCTATCAATAAGGTTCCAGAAATCATTCAAGAATTAAAAGCCGGTCGAATTGATGCTGCAATTATTGAAAATACCATTTCGGAAGGGTACACAACTAATAATCCTGAATTAGCATTTACAGAATTAAAAAATAGCGAACCGACGGGGTCTGCTATTGCATTTCCAAAAGGATCACCGTATGTGAAAGATTTCAACCGTGTCATAAAAAAATTGAAGGATAGTGGAAAAATGGACGAGCTTGTGAAAAAGTGGTTCCAAAATTCTTAAAGGTGGTGCTATACTTTGAATCTACATTTTGAACTCATCTTAGAAATAATCCCATATATCCTTCAAGGTCTTTTCATTACACTAGAGTTCACTTTATTATCCGCAATCCTCGGCTTTGTCTGGGGTGTTGTACTGGCCTTATTCAAAATATCTCATAATAAAATCTTAAATGGATTCGCCGTTTTTTACACTTCTATCTTTCGTGGATTGCCTTTAATTTTGTCGTTAACACTTGTGTATTTTGCTACTCCTCAGCTCTTCCATTACGATATTACCGCTCTGGAAGCTGGAGTAATCACTTTTACATTGAATTCAGCAGCATATATTTCAGAAACAATTCGTGCAGGAATAGCTGCTGTTGATCGTGGACAACGAGAAGCTGCAATAGCTTTAGGGATTCCTTATCGGAAAATGATGTGGGATATTATCTTGCCACAGGCATTTAAGAATATATTACCTGCACTTGTCAATGAGAGTATTGCGCTCTTAAAAGACTCCGCACTGGTTTCTACTATTGGAGCAACTGACTTACTTCGTCGGGCAAATATTGTGGCAGCTGAAAAATACTTATATTTTGAACCACTTCTATTAGTGGGATTCATCTATTACATTTTGATCATTTCGCTAACTTGGGTTGCTCGTATACTAGAAAGGAGGATGCGTCGCAGTGATTGAAGTCCACAATTTATGGAAATCTTTCAGTCATTTGCATGTATTGAAAGATGTCTCTCTATCCATTGCTCAAGGGGAAGTTTGTGCGATTATTGGGCCTTCTGGATCTGGAAAATCAACTTTGCTCCGATGTTTAAATTTATTGGAACAACCTGATCAAGGAAAAATACTGATTCGCAATCAAGAAATCACATCCCCAAAGATGGATATCCAAAAAATACGACAAAACATCGGTATGGTATTTCAACACTTTCACTTGTTTCCACATATGACAGTGCTAGAAAACATGATATATGCTCCTATTCATGTGAAAAATATTCCCAAAAAACAAGCTATCTTAAAGGCTAAAGAACTTTTGGAACGAGTAAATTTGACCAACAAAGCTGATTCTTATCCTGCTCGTCTTTCTGGCGGGCAGCGTCAACGTGTTGCGATCGCAAGATCATTAGCAATGGAACCGGAAATTATGCTGTTTGACGAACCCACATCTGCCCTTGACCCTGAGATGGTAAAAGAAGTTCTAGAAGTTATTCGAAACTTAGCTCATACAGGTATCACCATGGTTATTGTGACTCATGAGATGGCATTTGCTAAAGAAGTAGCAGATCGAATCTGTTTTCTAGACGAAGGACAATTAACAGAAAATCTCTCTCCAGATGAGTTTTTCTCCAAACCGCGTACAAAGCGAGCGCGCCAATTTTTAGAAAAGATGCTGTAAAAAAGGGGTAGTAACAGGTTCTTACCATAAACCGCATAATAACGGGATTTTTACCCATCTCCTAAAAAAATGCAATAATAATGATGATAGAAATGCGAAATATACTTGGAACCAGAATAGCAACCATGAACCCATGAGATTTTCTCTATACTGCCTAGCTTTACTGGAGTAAGTGTGAATAAAGCGGAGTCTCCCCTCCATCAAAAGAAGTTGGCTGAACAACTGCATGATGCTGAAAAGGCTTAGGAGTTCAAATGTTATGAATAATAAATATACGTTTTAAATTTCGAGATTATTTAAATGCATTAGGCGGAATAAGTATAATCTCGAAGTTAACTAAATTCACATTTTTTGATAAAATGGAAGGGAAGAGTCTCCCAACAAGGATGAGATTCTCCGAGAGAAAGAAGGAAGAATGGATATTCAGCGTTCCGCCGAACTTGACAGGATCGTTCAATCCCTTGATATGAACGGTCTTGCCAATTTCATCATCAAAACGGACAAAAAAACGTTGAAGCAGCTCTCTAAGAGCAAGCACTACCCCGAGTGGGTCAAGAAGGCTCTGCGACAGGCTGCCAAGTTATCTTTCACTTTCAAACTGGATGATTTGCGAGCAGTGTATATCCTGCAAGCAAGTGGAGCTCTAATACACTTACAACTATTAGTGTTATCTATCTCCAATCCAGCGCCCCTCATTCTATGGAGTGAGGGGCGACTAATTTTTCCATTTTATTTTTCACAACAAAAAGGGGTTCAGAAACATAACATGAAGTTAAAAATACTATTCTTTCTTTAGTTAAGAAAGAGAAGGATGACGTTCTATGAAGAGAAACACCAAAGGTTTTCACTCTAGCATCCAGTGATCGAGGAGCAATGAACCATATAATGATATTCATTTAAAGGACTAGAGTAGAAGCTCTGTCACTTCGAACCCCTCATGAATTTGATTTATATTGGCGGCTCTTTTCATGAATACAAAAAACCGTTAGTTGTCTTATACAATGAAATCTCCTTTGTTTAGAATTTGCAGTGTGATTTACCCTTCTTTCCATATGTAAAAACCGACTCCCCTTTTTCTGGAGTCGGAAATAAACAAAATTAATCGTTATTGTTACGACGACGGCGACAACGCACCGTAATTCTTGTTCCTCTGCGTAAAAAAATTATTCTGGAGAAACGAGGACGACCACATACAAAAATAAATCGACGACGGGATGAACGACAAATTGCGATTAGTACTTCCCCTCGACGAAGCCTACGAGTGATCGTTCTACCTGAAAACGAACCGCACGTACGGGTTGCTGATTGCCCGCGACGTAAAAAAATAACTTCCGTTCTAAAACGGCGACGGTTTCTGTTTGAAACTTCCAATTTTCTTACCCCCTTTCCATAGATTGATATATTCTATGAAGAACGGACAAGAATTGAATAATTAAAACAACCATTTTCAATAGATATAATCACCTGTTTTTAATCAAATAAGCGAATCCCCTCGCCTCAGCAAGGGGATTCGCTTATTGTTCATTCTTTTTTTGCATAGAACGTAGCGCATTTCGGTAATCAGAATCTGAAATTTGCTTTTTCTCTTTGACTAGCTCAGGCTTCTTTGCTTGAAACTTCTTCAATGCCTCACGGTAACTGCTATCTTCGATTCTAAAAGGCTTTGTTTCTTGGTCTAATTCTCCGCTTTTGACTGGCTCTACAACTGGCTTTTGCGATTGATTATCTTCATCCTCTATTCTCTCTTTTTCGAGTGCACCTTCTTCTGCAGTTACTTCTTCTGCTATTTTTTGAATAACAGTTTCAGATGCTGGGTCTTCTTGACCTAAATCTAGTTGCTCTTGCTTTACTTGTGATTCTACAACATCCATTTCTTGTTTTTGCCTACTTGCTCGAACATTGATAACAACAAGCAGTATCAATAAAATCGCGGCAATCGCAAAACAAATTATAGGTATAACCATTGGGTTGACTCTCCCTTACCTAGGCTCGATTTTCAACGAATTGTTTTGTTACTTCTGCAACTCTTTTTCCTAATGCTCGGCCTAGAGCAGTATCATTTGCAGTGAGTGTGGTGGCAACACCTGGAGTATCTTCTACTGGACAGGTGATTCCTACCCCATAATATGATCCATATAATGCATTCTCTGGTACATCAGCTGGAAGCCCGACTACAACCATCCCTTGATGTAACATAGGAGTAATCAAGTTAAGTAGGGTAGCTTCTAATCCCCCATGCTGTGTTGCAGTTGTACAAAACACTCCACCAATTTTATCGATCAGTTTGCCCTCTGCCCATAAATAACCTAGTTTATCAATCCATGTTTTTAGTCCTGCACTGATGGTTCCAAAATGACCAGGACACCCCCAAATGATCGCATCCATATCTACCATTTGATAAACATCAGCATCATTCACATGCTGAATATATACTTCTGCACCTTCTACACCGCTTGCCCCTTGTGCTACAGCTTTTGCTAAAGATTCTGTATGTCCACCTTCACTATCATAAACAACATATACTTTCATTGTATTTCCTCCTGAGACCATCTTTCATTAGGCATTCATGTTATAGAGTGTCAAACCTAACACTTTTCCATTCAAACACTCCCAAATCGCCTTTTTAAGGATAGATTACCTGTCTGATTATACCAAAAGATTTAATAGATCGCCGAAAGGAATTTGAACAACATTAAAATTTAAGCACATGAACTAATGAACTCTCCTGATAGGAGAGTTTTCAGACGAACAAAAATTTTCCCTTCCCCTAAGTACTTTCTTAGAGGAAGGGTCGAAGAATTTTGCGTTATGCACCAAGTACAATCATTACACAAACAAGAGTGCGTCTGCTACTTCTCCACCTGCACATACACAGAGAAGGAGACACTTACCTACCGATGGAACCAGCCACATCCCCTAACATAGTGGTCGGAACACTTTTTACATTTTGTACAGCCGGCAGGCTCCTTACAACCCCATTTGGTACATTTCTGAGTTGACCCCAACTGACCGCTGGTTACCTTCGTACCTAACTGTGGGCCTCTCTTACTTTTTTCCTTACGGCATTTTTGGTTTGGTTTGTGACGTGTATCGCAGTTCAAACAGAGGAGTTTGTCAGGACATTCGCCCTTGTGAGCCTGATGACACTTATCGCACTTAGGATTTTTCGGGCACTTTGCATTGGACATGTGCATCCAGTTGCACTTTGTACACTGAATATTCCTCGGTTTTGGGCACTTCCTCTCTCTTGGGTCGTGTTCCAGATTACACTTTGTGCAGTGTTGTTTAGCCAAGATCCCTCCTAATGACTGATTGTAGCTGTCTACTTTATTTTAGCAAACTTCATTTCTAGTTTAAATCAGAATATTATATCTATTATATAAACCTACTCGGAGATAGACAGGTATATTAATAGGTAACCAGTGACAAAATTCATACCACAAGCGCAAAATTAGTTTCTAACCCTGAAAAAAGATTTGCATACACCCTTTTTAATATCAGACACAAAGAAACCTACTAACAGTAGGTTTCTTTGTGTCTGATATTTCAGTTCAATAATAATTTTCAATCTATTATAATCGGTAAAGTGCCATTTCTCTAGAAAAGAAATACCAATCATAAAAGATACCTTGCTGACAGCTATACAGCACTTGAGTTTTCACGATCATAAATAAAACACTTTATACTTTTGCTAATTTTATAGAGCCTATCCATCCAGATTCGTAGTTTTCCACGATGAACAATGGATTCGTTTCTTTATCAGTAGTCGTAAATTCAACTGATAATTTTCGATAACCTTTTTCTATTTTTTCACCATGATCTAGTGTAGTACTCAGAAGGGTACGGCTATCTGAACCAGAGTGATTTTCCTTTAGAGATAGTTTTACATAATGGCTAGATATTGTGGTTTCATCTCCTGGTTTAATACAAATGACCGCCTTATATTTATGCCCCTTTTCTAAACTGATTGTTTTGTAGATTGCTACGTGTTTATCAGCGTAAAACACCCATTCTCCGACCAATGCATTTTGTTTATCTTTTAAAAGATTCAGCTTTTCACCTGAGAAAAACTTCCATCCTTTTGCATCTCCATCTTCCCAGAAATCGTCAATAACTGGTACCTTAATTTTGATTCCTTTCTGATCTTTTTCATCATAACTATTAGTGACCTCATAGACCACTTCATACACACCTGCTTTAGAGGTATCAACTGTATTTTTAATTACTTTAATTTTGTTTGTAATATCTCCATCAACATCATCTGTTGCTTTAAGTTCTATCAAAGGATAGTGGAGAGGGTCAAAAGTGGTTCCTTGTTTCACTTCTGCATCTTTCGCGTTGATTCGCGGTTTTGAGAAATAAGCTTCAAATTTAACAACGCCAATTTGATGTTGATTTTTAGCTGCTCCAGTTGCAGCACCAATAACAAAGGTGTACTTTTTATTCAAATCGAATCCAGGATTGTCCAATGTCCAGCTTTGTGTTTGATCACCTTTTTGAAGCGATGCAGTTAGTTTTTTGTTACGAGCATCCCATTTGATCGTTAAAGTCTTCCAACTCCCATCTGGTGCATCTATTTTTTGTATATTCGCTAATGCTGTTAAGATCCCTTTACTATTGTCTGTACTTACAAAACCAGCGTGATGGGATTTTACTGCTCCATGTCCAAAAGAGTCCCCTGATTCATCGGCTGGAGCACTCCAATATGTGTCCATCTCAAATCCGATTCCTGATGGAGCTCCTAATATACCTAATCCTCCACCCATTTCCCCAACAAAACCTATCTTACCTTGATGAAACGCAATTCCAATCCCATCTGCTCCTCTACTATTACTACCCAGATTGACATCAGCTACAAAGGTAAAATCATGCTGAAGTTTGATAGCAGAAGTTCCAGCGATAGAACCACTTTTACTGTTTTCATTTGGTGTTAAAGTCGTAATTCTGGTGGATTCATTATACATAGCAGATGGATTAATAGAAAACAAATTACGGATATCCATGTACTCTTTATCAGACATATAATCCCTCCAAAAATAGTAAATACTTACATATTTAGTATACTAAAAGAGCATACAAATTTCAAATTATTATATAAATTGGAATAAATGTAATCGAATTCTATTAGAATAGTTTTCTACCATCTTTCAAAAGCGAGAGAAGTATTAACCTTACAAATGGGTAATGGAAAAATGTTTCTTACTTCATACTTTCAAACAATGAAAATCTGATTCAAACCCCACTAGATGCAAGAATGTTTAGCTGCAGCACGTATATTTTAACGGAGCGAATATCCAAACCATTACATGAACATGATGACCAAATTGTCCAACGAGTTAGTAAAAGTATCTATAATAAAAGCATCCACTTGATTCTTTGTTTAGTTGGATAGATATAGAAAAGAAAGGATTTTGCATAATGTCAATGGCGAGATTTAAACTGAATGATGCATTGGAAATTCTTTCAAAAACTCCAAAGGTACTGCGCATGTTGTTAGGAGGTTTGCCTGATGAGTGGATTCACGCTAACGAAGGTGAGAATACGTGGTCACCGTATGAGGTCTTGGGACATTTGATTCATGGAGAAAAAACAGACTGGTTGATTCGAGTACAGACCATTATTGATCATGGAGATTCCAAAACCTTTGAAGCCTTTGATCGCAAAGCACATCTTCAGAATAAGAAGGAAAAATCTCTTCCCATGCTCCTTGATGAATTTGCCGCTATCCGCTCCAAAAACGTACAACAGCTCCAAACGTTAATAATTGAAAACGAAGATTTGAATCGCATAGGAAAGCACCCTGACTTTGGGATTGTTACCATGAGAGAACTACTTTCCACTTGGACTGTTCATGACTTCAATCATATCGCTCAGATCGTCCGAGTGATGGGAAAGTACTATGCAGATGAAGTAGGTCCTTGGAAAGCATACCTTGGTATTCTACAACCAAAATAAATATTCTCTACAACGGGAATATGATACCTGTTGCTCTAAACATTCGTTTTAGGACTAAAATAAAAACCTTATAATCATTAAGTAGATTTTCTACAGATATACTGAAAAACCTATCTTTCGATGGATAGGTTTTTCAAAATCCTGTCCACTTTTTAACTGAAAACAAAATAGAGTAGCATACATTCAATTACGCGAAGCTATTCATTTTTTAACTTCTAAATGCTATCATCTTTTTCACAAACAAGGGCTCTTCAAGCAATGGTCTACCAATCGCAATGATATCAGCTAGCTGATCAGCCAAAATAGCATTCGCCAAATCTGGCGTATATATTTTCCCTACAGCGATAATTGGCAACTTCACATATTGTTTGATGACAGCCGCATAAGGTACTTGGTATCCTTCATGTGTGGTCAGTGGAGTTGTTGGCAGCAGCCCTCCCGAGGATACGTGAACAGCATCCAAGGATGATTCCAGATATGTCATTGCATTTCCAATATCAGCTGGTGTTAGCCCTTCTGGATCAAATTCAGATGCCGAGACTCGAATAATCACAGGATAGTCTTTTCCCACTTCCAAACGGATCGCATCTAATACTTCACGAACCAACCGCACTCTATTTTCTATCGATCCTCCATACTTATCTGTACGTCGATTGGATAGAGGAGAAAGAAATTCATGGAGTAAAAAACCGTGAGCAGCATGAAGCTCTATGCCATCGAATCCAGCTTGTAAACTCCTTCTAGATGCCAAGCGGAAATCTTCAATGACTTGTGTGATATCTTCATCTGTCATCTCATTGGGTTCACCATAATGCTCATCATAAGCTATACAGCTGGGTCCAATGAGTCGATCTGTCACTTCCGGCCAAGATTTTCTTCCCCCATGGGATAACTGAACAAAAATTTTTGTTTCCTTTGCATGAACAGCATCGACGATTTGCTTTAATGGTTCAATGTGTTCATCCCGAAAGATGCCAATATCATCTGGAAATAACCTACCGTCAGGGGAAACAGCAGTCGATTCGATGATCATCATGGAGATACCTTCGGCACGATCAGCATAATGTTTGATATGATAGTCATTGGCAAATGATTCGATTGTTCCTTTATTGGTTTGCATCGGAGCCATAATCACCCGATTTTTTAGCTCTAGCTTACCGATTTTCACTGGACTTGTGATAGTTTTTATCATATGGTTAACCTCCTCTTGTCTGTTGAATTAAGCTTACAATAAAGGAAGTTGCTCTTACATAGGAAACCAAAAGCATTTCATTTGCTTTACTTTTGATTTATAAGTGTTTATCCTGTCTCCCTTAACATCTGAAAGCAGCATAGAAAGGTTGTTCAAAAAATGGATGCGATTGATGCAAAAATCGTAGAACTTTTGCAGAAAAATGCCCGAATTACGGTCTCTCAAATCGGAAGGTTGATCAATATGACTCAGCCGGCAGTAGGCGAGCGAATTCGAAAGTTAGAAGAAAAAGGAGTCATCCAAGGTTACAAAGTGATCCTTGATCCCGAAAAACTAGGAAAACATGTAACAGCTTATATATTGATCCAAGCGGGGAATTGTGGAAAACTGATTGAGTTTTGTAATCAATCTCCCGAAGTAGTAGAAGCACATCAATTAAGTGGGCAGTTTAACTTTATGATAAAAGTGATGACCCGTTCCATGCGTACATTAGAAGAATTTATCCTTACTTGCAGTCAATATGGGCACACCACAACAATGACAGTTCTCTCTACTCCAATCGAGTCTAAATTGATGTCTTTTGATTATGATTCATGACCAGACCTTAGAGCTGGTCTCTTTTTTATTTAAAAAAACAATCCCTTTTGATACAATATTTCTATAATCTAAAATTTTTATAAAAAGGATGTGGGCAATGCAACTTATCGATTGTTTACAGCAGTTATATAATGAGTTGCAAGATGTTACCATTCAGTACGAACCAAATAAAATTCCTTTTACTGATCATGAAGTCTTTATTGGAAATGAACTATTTTCTTATTATCAAAACAAACTTGTCCATCATTATCAAAATGATGGTTTTGAATCTACTACTGAAATGTTATATCACTTAGAAGAATTACATCTCCTCCACAATAAGCCCTTTCAAGAATACTCCTTTTATTTTGAAGATTTATCATTAGATGCATGTTTGACATTTATTATGTTTTATTGCCGGCATCATGGCGTAGACCGAAAAAATTTCCCTTTTGAATGGATTGACTATACCATTCGCTGGGAGTTAGATGATGTTAAAACAACAGGAAAACCTTTTGAATCATGGGGATGTTTGCACAGTGCATTAGCACATTCTTTTTTTCTTATCGAAGAGCAGATAGATGCCAATGGTAAAATGTTTACCATTATCGATGAATCTCGTGTTACAGAAGGACTTCGAGCTTGTATCTATTTGGCTATTTCTCTTATGATGGATCAAGTTCTACCTTATGAAGTCCCGCATTCTGATCATATTGAAGAATATAACCGAGCCCTCCTCTACCTAAAAAGAGAGTACCAAAAATATGAATTGAGCATGAAACAAGCAACCATAACCCAATTGGAGCTACCAATTAAAAATTCCAATAAAACCATGCTAGTAGATGCATTTATCACTACCGAAAATACGTATATTGGTTTACTTAAATCCTTTCTTATCCATGATAAAGATCGTACTTGGCTCGAATCTGGATTTCAATTTTTTGCGATTTGCCGTCCAGAATTGAGTGGAACAGGAAGAGATATCGTTATCCAAGTAGAATCTCAGTTAAATCTTCATTTAAAAGATTTATGGCGAAAATTAGAAGAACTAGAAAACAAACGATGGGGAGAAAATCGACCTGCTGATTGTTTGTGGCACGATCAAAATGGTAACTATCAAACCATAACTGCTCCAAAATGCAAACAGCATGAAAAAGAACACTCCAAAGTACAATGGTCTGATGTAATCAATGTTATCTGGGAATTATATAATCCAGCTAAATCTATTACAGTAAATCCCTTTTTAGCAGATGGGACAATCGGAGATTCCTGTAAAATATATGAATGCAAACCCGTTTGGAAAAACGAGAAATTTTTAACAGCAGCAAAATGGAATTCTCTTGGACAACAACAAGTGCTGGTTACTTCACCGACCTTACAACGATACCTAGCGATTTGCGCCTCACGGATATCTGGGGATTTAGCACCACCGATCTACCCCTTGCCTCCAGAGAGTTCGTTTGATTTTCTCGAAACTCCATTTGGATATGCAGTTATACATGAGAATGGCGTTTTTTTGCTAGATGATTGGAATACAGAGCCATTAAACCTTACACAGTATCAACAAGAAGTGGAAAATGTGGTTGAACAAGTTACCCTATTCCAAGAAATTCACAAAGATTGCATCCAAATGATGTCAAAAGTACTGAAATGGTTAGCCAGTAAGCAAACCTTGTCCAATCAAAAACTGATTGAAATTAACCACTGGATTAGCCAAAATAAAACGAAAATTCGATACACGATATTGACTACTATGTTTTCATCTACTGACTATCATCTACAACTTTTTCGTAAAACGATTGAAAAGCGTTGGACGCTTCAATCGCAATTGCAGGAACTGTATGAGTCCATTTCAGAACTAGAACAAATCATTGAAAACCATACCACTTTAAAGACAAATCGATTGGTAGTACTGATCACTATCTTTGGATTTCCAGCTGTTTTGTTTAGTGGTTTACTAGAACTCATCTTTGAAAATGTCGCCAGTTATAAATGGTTAGGAATTCATTGGACAGGACTGTTATTGTTTGTTACTCTTTCCTTACTTGGTATAAGCGGATTGATATCTTACTTGAAGTATAGCCCTTCGCTGATGATTAAGAAAAACAACCGCGATTCCAGAGGATAGGACAGCCAGTTATAAGATCTGAAGTAAACTTGTTTTCCCTCTACAAATCGATCAACAAGGAACATGAATTACTAAACACCATGAGAGGAAGATCGGCATGTCGAAAAAAACAGGCTTTATTTATGATGAAAGTTACTTCTGGCATGATACAGGAAACGGCGCGTTGTTTATGCGAGCTGGAGGATGGATTGAATCAGATATTCACTCTGAAAATCCAGCAACAAAACGCAGAGTTAAAAATTTACTGGATAGAACCGGTTTTATTCATGAACTAGAGTCAATCGCACCAAGAAGTGCTACCGAAGAAGAAATCGCCTACTACCATACTCCAGAATATATGGAAAAAGTGAAGACACTCAGCGCTGGGACGGGTGGTGACGCAGGAGAAGCTGCTATTGTCGGAAATGGCTCTTATGAAATTGCGCTGCTTTCTACTGGTGGAGCATTGACTGGTGTAGATAAGGTAATGAATGGGCAAGTGAAGAATGCTTATGTGCTAACACGTCCCCCTGGTCATCACGCAGAAAAAACGTTTGGGATGGGCTTTTGTCTATTTAATAATGTTGTCATAGCTGCTAATTATGCGAGAAAAAAATATGGATTGAAAAAAATACTGATCATCGATTGGGATGTACACCATGGAAATGGTACGGAAAGTGCATTTCTGCAAGATCCTGATGTCCTCTTTGTTTCCTTGCATCAAGAATTTTCCTTTCCTCCTAATCGAGGGATGGCAGAAGTAATAGGAGAAGGCGAAGGGCAAGGTTACAATATAAACATCCCACTACCTGCTGGAACTGGTAATGCTGGATATTTACACGCATTAGATGAGATTGTTCTTCCAGCTGCGGAGCAATTTCAGCCTGACCTTGTTCTTGTGTCTGCTGGTCAAGATCCTAGTGTTTTTGATCCTCTTGCCCAAATGATGGTGACAGCTGAAGGATTCCGTCAAATTGCAACAAAAGTAAAACAAATAGCAGATAAACATTGTTCTGGAAAAATGGTTTTGTGTCACGAAGGCGGATATAGTTCTGCTTATGTTCCTTTTTGTACTCTTCGTGTTATCGAAGCAATCAGTGGACTTCAAAGCAAAGTGTTAGAAGATCCATTCCAGCTGGGCATCGAATCTCTGCCTACAAATATTTTACTAGATCATCAAAAAGCTGTAGTCACACAAGTAAAGCAATTTCACCGTGATTTCTGGTACTTCGCTTAGTATTGGGAGCCTTGTTATAGGCTCTCTTTTTTTATAAAAAAATCCACCTAAACAGGTGAATTTACGAAATCATACTGATGAAATACTCTTCGCAACTTGTTTCAGCAGCTCCCGAAAAACATAGTCAAAATCATCTGACGTATTTTTATGGCTTTGCGTTCCGGTTTGGCACCTTTTTCAAAAAATCCTGTTGGTACTTCTAAAGACTGTGGCATGAAATAAGGTTACATTAAGCCAGTTTTTCGCATAAAAAAACATATACTCGCTCTCCATATAAAGAATAGAAGGCTTGTTTGTATTTATCCTGTTCATCAATCCTAGGAATTGCTTGATGGATCATTCTACGATTTGGTTGCTAATTTCCACCTGCCAGTCTTCGGTTATCTTATTGATATATTCAGTCACTCCTTTCATGATGATTCCTCCATATTCGTAGATTTGATTTATAGCATACTTATGCTTTTTGGTAATTTAGATGTACGGCTCCAGTAGAGAAAGTAGTGGAGTCAACTAGTTTTACTTTTTTTGTGGCTTAAGAATGCCAGGGTGAACAAACAAGTTTAGCTTATCGATCAAGCCAAGTTCCAATAGTGATTTTTCTAGAGATGCACCACCTGATACATAGATATCCTTACCCGATTGCTGTTTAGTTGGGGATTTTAAAGCTGCGAGTGCCCACATTTTGCTACAGGTTCCGCTTGGGTGAAAACTTAAAATATAAGCTCGCGAGGTGCATCAAAACACGCTCCATCCTTTTTTCTTGCTCACACACATCAGTATTTATGGCAACATTGCTACTCACCAATTGAATTCTCCAAAATCAGAAAATGCAATTCTACCAATTAGTGTTGATTTGCTTTATGATCCGAATATACCTATAGGGAATATTCATATTAAGATACATTCTAACTTTGCTGCATCTAAATTTTTCTTGAATCTAGGAAATCATCGTCAAACACAGCCATTATTAATCGCGATTATAAATGGCAAATAACATCATTTATTCATTGAAATATTTAATGATAAAAACGAGAAAATATTTTCAATAAGTTATTGCAAAGACACGCGAGAAGGTTATATAATCTTCTCGTCTAAAAGAATGATTCCTTGCGTAAACAAGAGGTTTCCGATATTTATTGCACTCATACCTCCTTATATAAGCGGATATCCTCTCTCAAGGATCTAGACAGCATTTTATAAGAAAAGAAGGGCTGACTTATGTTAACCACTTTGCTGCTTATTGTTGTATTGCAACTCGTTTATGTATCTATGCTAACGGTACGTACCATCTTAACCATCAAAGGCTACCAATTTATGGCCTCCTTGCTAAGTGCTATTGATGTGTTGGTATATGTGATTGGGTTTAAAATTGTGTTGGATAATTTGGATCAGCCTATTAATCTAGTTGTTTATTGCGTAAGTTATGGAGTTGGATTGTTTTTAGGTATGAAATTAGAAGAAAAGCTTGCACTTGGTTATCTGAATATCTCTGTTATCACGAAAAAAGAAAATATTCAACTTGTACAACAACTACGAGAAGCTGGTTATGGGGTTACAGCGTGGTTTGGAGAAGGGATGGAAGGAGAAAGATTGGTTCTTTCTATCACAGCACATCGCAAACAGCAAAATAGATTATCGAAGCAGATCTCCGAACTCGATCCAAATGCATTTATGGTAGCTTATGAACCTAAACATTTTCAGGGTGGGTTCTCCTTTCAACCATTCCGTAGAGCTTCTAGTCTGATTACCTTGCCAAAAAAGAAAAAAGCTTATCAAATTTAAAACTCCTCTATTGTGAGGAGTTT
>NZ_WUUL01000023.1 GCF_009831235.1 Shimazuella alba
TTTGTGTATCGAATGAATGATTTTATCAGGAAAGCTTGACTGAGTTATTCTTTATCTGCTAATAGTATATTAAGTTTATTAAAAAGAGTTATCCTTTTCTGTGGAATACAAATCTTTCCTATGTTGTATTAGGGGCTATTTTGATCATGCTTGCTCTTTTGCCGCAATACTTAAAATGAAAGCGTTGCAAATCTAAGATGAGGTGACATTATGAAAGAAAAAAATCGTTATTGGGTGCTAGCTAAACGCCCTAGTGGCAATGATTATGCTTCTGCATTAGAGCTTGTAGAAGAGGAAATCGCGCCCCTTGTGGACGGTGATGTATTAATTCGGAATGCTTATTTTTCCCTTGATGCCGGAACACGTATGTGGATGACAGCACGAGAAGATTCTTATTCACCTCCCACCCCATTAAATTCCCCTGTAATTGGAATGGTTCTAGGAACTGTTGTTGAATCTCGGCATCCTGATTTTCGTCCTGGTGATCTGGCTCGTGCTTATGGACAATGGTCTGATTACTCGATTTCCAGACCCGATGAAACCTATGTGGAACGAGTTAGCTGGCAACTTGATGATCTTCGTTAACACTTAGCTGTTTTTGGTCCCAACGGCTGGACTGCATATTTGGGAGTTGTGGAATATGCAAAAACAATGCCAGGAGAGACTTTTGTAGTTTCTGCCGCATCAGGTGTGACAGGTGCGCTAGCAGGTCAAGTTGCGGCTGGGCTGTCGAGTTATTGGGATAACTGGTTTAAAACAAAAAGGAGCTTGGCTTACTGACGAGTTGGGCTTTAGCGCAACAATTGATTATAAACGAGAAGATGTCGCCTCCCGTTTGCGCGAATTGTGTCCAGAGGGCATCAATGTGTATTTTGATAATGTAGGTGGCAATATCTTAGATGCTGCTTTGGAAAATATGGCCCTATTTGGTCGCGTCGCAGTTTGTGGATTACTACTTAATTATGATCAAGAAGGTCCAATTCCTGGTCCCTATAAATTTGACCAAGTGTTGATGAAACGCCTTCAATTTACTGGATTTTTCTCACCTGACTTCTATCATCGCGGGCCGGATGTGAATCGAATCATGCGCCCTTGGTACGAAGCAGGAAAATTGAAAATGGAATTTGACGTTACTCAAGGACTAGAGAATACCTTAGAAGCATATGAAAGACTTATTACTGGAAAAAAAGTAGGTAAATCTTTGGTGCAGCTAGCTGAACTGTAAACCATTTCGTATTAGTTAAGCGTCTAATATCTGAATGCTTACATATTGATCGTTTTCAAAGCATTAGAGTAGGGAATTTTAAAGGACTGAATGAGCCACAAGTACTCACGACTACAAATCCATGATATGTAGTGGTGAGAGTTATCTACAATAAATAATACTGAAAATCATAATATACTCATAAATCCCGTTCAGGAAAGTATTGAATGGGATTTTATGTGTTGAAATCGATCGTGGTGTATGAACTTTTAATGTGATAGGAAATCCTTAGAGCAGATGCACTAGTTTTAGCGATTTTTAGAATAAAACTATCTAATATGTATCAAAAAGAAAGAGCTTTCATATAAAAGTCCCATTATTCACACTTTAATTAGCCCGCATGTACTATACTAGAATTAGTCGTCCAATCCAATAAATATAAAATAATTAATAATTCCAGGAGAGTATAGGAAGTCTCCATTATGTATATAGAGGAAGACTAAGTATGGATGCACATAAAAAGAACAATCGATCAAAAATTGTTTATCGAAATCAGTCTCCATGATTATACATGTGGATTCCTTTAGGAGGCTATTATGGTTAAAGTTCAAGGTTTATATAAAAATGTTGTAGATCTAGACGAATTTGAAGACTATTATACGAAAGTTATCATTCCTAAAGTCCTTAGTGTCCCAGGCGTTTTAAAAATGGAATATACAACACTCTATCATGCAACGAGTGAGCAACCAGAAGGATTGAGTAATATCCATGTGTTAACAGAAACTTATTTTGACTCGATGGAAGAAATGAGGAGAATACTTAGTTCTGAAGAAGGTGTTGCCATCACAAAGTTAATCACAGCACTTGCAGATGAGGAAGAGCTTGTGCAAATTCATAGTTACATTGCGCAAGAAAAAGTAATTTATGCGCCAAAGTGGATTGAGAGAAAGACAGAAGGAGAAATCATAGAGATTATTGATCTAGATAACCTAGATCTTCGTTAAAGAAAAAAAGAGATGGCTTTAGTGGCACATCTCATACTAAATTCAACGATTTGCAATAAACCAATCAATTTCTTTCTCACCAATTCTACGCAAAAACTCATTTGTTTTGCTAAATGGTTTGCTACCAAAGAAACCATTTCGAGCAGAGAGTGGACTTGGATGAGCAGACTCGATAATATGGTGATTTTTATTGGTGATAAAAGATTTTTTCGCTTGAGCATGTCTTCCCCATAGTATAAATACAACTGGCTTTTCCCGCTCGTTTAGTTTATGTATTACTTCATCTGTGAAGTTTTCCCACCCACGCCCCTTATGGGCGTTTGGTGTTTTTTCACGTACTGTGAGTACTGCATTCAGGAGCAATACCCCTTGTTTTGCCCAGGATTCAAGAAAACCATGGTTTGGAATCGGGTGACCTAAGTCTGTCTGGAGTTCTTTAAAAATATTTTTTAGAGAAGGTGGTTGTTTTACACCTGGTTTTACAGAAAAGCTGAGACCATGTGCTTGTCCTTCCCCATGATAAGGGTCTTGGCCCAAAATAACTACTTTTGTTTCCTCATATGGAGTGAGGTGCAATGCGTTATATATATCTTCTTTTAGTGGGTAAATTACTTGTGTGGAATATTCATCTACTAAAAATTGGCGAAGTTGTAAGTAGTAAGGTTTTTCAAATTCACTATTTAGTAGATTTGCCCAGTCATTATTAAGAATGGCCATCATTTCACCTCATTTTGGTATATTCTCTATTATCGCATACTTTTTCTGTTAATTTAGTAGCAATCTTGTTAAGATTGTAAGATTATAAGCATAAAAAAACTGGATGATCGCACATCCAGTTTTTTTTATTAGTTCGCATCTTTTTTTCGTTTTACCATTTGATAGCCAATCGCTAAAATAATAAACCATATTGGTCCAACGATTAATGCAATTCTTGTTTCTGAATCAAATGCGAGTAGTACAATCACAGCAGCTAAGAAGAGGATGACGATCCAGTTGGTGAAGGGAGCACCAGGCATTTGAAAGTGACTTCTTTTTATTTTCCCTGCTTTTACTTTTTTGTGGTATTGAAGATGTGCGAACATGATAATCATCCATGTCCAAACAGCGCCAACTGTACCTATACTTGTTATGTAAGCAAAAGCCTTTTCAGGAATGAAATAGTTCAGTGCAACTCCAATTAATAGAAAAAAGGTTGAGATGGTAATGGCTTTTGCAGGAATGCTTCTATGGTTTACGGTTTGAAATCCTTTTGGAGCTTGTTTGAGTTGAGATAAATTAAATAGCATTCGACCAGAGCTAAAAACCCCACTGTTGCAAGATGACAAAGCAGCTGTTAAGACAACAAAATTAATAATCATTGCTGCGCCGGGAATGCCTACTTTTTCAAAAGTTAATACAAACGGACTTACATTTTCATCTAATCGGATCCAAGGGTAAATAGCCAAGATAACTGTTAGCGACCCAACATAGAAGATAAGAATACGCCAGATGACACTATCAATTGCTTTGGGGATGGTAGTATCTGGGTCCTTTGCTTCACCAGCAGTTACCCCAATTAACTCGACCCCGATAAAGGCAAACATAACCATTTGTAGAGATAGAAGCATCCCACTAAAACCTTCAGGGAAAAATCCTCCGTGTGACCATAGATTTGAGAATCCAGTAGCCTGTCCATAGTTACCAATTCCTGTGAAAATAATAAGTAATCCAACGAGAATAAGGACAATAATCGTTACTACTTTGATGAGAGCAAACCAAAACTCCACTTCTCCAAAAACTTTAACAGCAATCATGTTTATCAGATAAATAAAGACCAAAGATATTAGCGCAGGAATCCAGTTATCGATACGCGGAAACCAAAGGTTCACATATTTCCCAACTGCTGTGATCTCAGCCATACCAATAACAACCCACATAAACCAATATGTCCATCCGGTAAAGAAGCCTGCCCATTCTCCAATAAATTCACTTGCATAAGTACTAAAAGAACCGGACACTGGTTTATATAAAACCAGCTCTCCCAAAGCACGCATAATAAGGAAAATAATAAGTCCAGCGACAATATAATTGATCAGGATAGCAGGACCTGCAGTTTTAATTGCGGATGCTGATCCAAGAAAAAGTCCAACACCAATCGCTCCACCAATGGCAATAAGTTGGATATGCCTGCTTTGTAATTCCCTGGAAAGGGTTTCAGGCTGATTCTTTTTATTTGACATACAAACCACTCTTTTCATTTTGTGTATATATGATGTACTTATCTTCTTCTTGACAACTTCCCTATTCCCTTTTATAATTTGTGGTATTGCAAAAAATATGCTGGTGTAGCTCAGTTGGTAGAGCACTTCACTCGTAATGAAGGGGCCGCAGGTTCGAGTCCTGTCTCCAGCACCACTCGAAATCCTTGTGTTTACAGGGTTTTTTCTGTTTTTGAGTTAGTGAAATGAAGTCGAATTTGACCACGCACTGTGGTCAACTAGGGTGTAAAAGAAGGGATGGAGGTTAACAGAGGTTATATTCTTATTATTTATTCTATTGTGAATAATAGACACATACATGATGATTTTTTGACTTTTTTCCGATTGAGATAGATGAAGCTAGAATTAGGAGGATTTAAAAGAGGACGACCAGCTAATATCTAGTGACAGCAGCCGGTCGTGGTGTTCCCGTTAAGGGACAAGGACAGGGTTCCCCGCTCAGGAGAGAAACGGGAGGAGGAACATTGCATTCACTGTTCCGAAAATCGCGAAAACGATGACCGAAACGAGCTCGAAGTAGCGCCATCCCTTAGATTGGTTACGATTTACGGTTTCGTAACCAAGGAAGATGACGGCAACGACAGACACAATGAGCCAAAAGAGGTAGGTCACCATTTCAGACTCCCGGGAGATCGACCTTTGTGGATTAATCATAACATAGTAAGTTTATCAGGTATATAAGCCAAGTGTTTTGTTGTATTTGTTTGTTGTAGTGCCATACTAAAACTCTGCTTTGA
Organism: Shimazuella alba; assembly: GCF_009831235.1. GTDB lineage: Bacteria > Bacillota > Bacilli > Thermoactinomycetales > Thermoactinomycetaceae > Shimazuella > Shimazuella alba. Next base: position 5,204 of record NZ_WUUL01000023.1, read on the forward strand.
AAGTTTGACAATGTTATAGAAGCATAGCTGGACCCCTGATCACGTTATCTTGATGTGATCAGGGGTCCTTTTCATCCAGATAGGCCGAAAAATGACCTCAGTTGGCGATTTGGTGAATCACCTTCTGAAGTTCTGCCCATGCTTCTGACTCTGCAAAGCCATGGGTTGCTCCTTCGATCCGGATCACTTTTCCTCCGATCAAGCGGTGGAGGATTTCCACGCTCTTCGGATCGACAACCTTGTCAGGGATCGCCTGAACCAGCACGAGTTGTTTGAGCGTTTGGAACCTTTCCTTGGTCGGAGTTGATGCCAGCAAATCCAACAAACGCCAGACCAGCTTCATCATCTCTACAACCGCCGAAAGTGGAAGGAATTTTGATACGAGAGCCTTCCAGAGGTATCGGAAATTGGTCTCCCAAGGTCGGGGGACGTTTGGAATAGCAATCCATTCCAAAGCCCAGCGCGACCACCTACTGATCTTCTCCAATTGGTGGGTAGAAACTCCCTTGATGTGGACTGGGGTGTTTACTACCAACACGCTCACCCGCTTCAGTTGGGATTCTGTGAATCCCCCTTCTGCAAGTAGCTCGGCGAGAGCCAGCATAGTGAGCACACCACCCATCGAGAATCCGATGAGATAGATCTCCTTGATTTCCCCGTCCAGAAGAATTTCCCTCATCTGCTGCTTGACTGACTGATTCCAGTCGCTTCCGCTGACCTTGGCAAGATCACGATAAGATGCGCAGTGACCGGGGAGTGTGGGAATCTTTGGCTGAATTCCCTTTTCCATTAGGAGATCCGCCATCCCTCTCGAATCAATGGGAGAAACTTCCCACATGATCGGACCTGATCCGATAGCGTGGAGCATCAGAGCAACCTTCATGACTTTCCCTTCGTAGACATGGGAAGGATCTTTTTCATCTAGTTTATATGAAAAAATCGAACGGTGGGAGTTTATTTTTTTTACGTGAAAGCGCAAAAAACTCTCGGTATAGAAATCCAAGAGTTTTCGTCTGTTCGTTTTAGCTATTTTTTCAGTGTATGTCTCGCTGAGGAAACTGTTTGGACGGCCAAAGAAGTTCTTTATGGACTGCCTTTTTGCCTCTAGAGAATGGGCCAGTTTGTTAGATTTGTTAGACTTTTTTCGGCTATCAGACAATGGCTGCTCCATAATTCTTTATCAAATTACATAATGAAAATTTTCACTATATAGAATATAATCGAAATGTAAGAATAAGGAATCATAGCTTTTTCGAGATAACGAACGCAACCAAATAAAGCTGGAGGTGTTTGTTTTGGCAAAAAGATTGATTCAATTCTTTATTCGTGAAGGACGTTCCAAACCGAGTAAGTGTAGAATTTGTGGTAGTACTGATCTTATCAAAGCAGATTCAGGTAAATGGATGTGTAGAGACTGTGATTCACAAAACTAGTAGAGGATTTAACAACAAAATAACGTATAGTAGGAGTAAGGCTTGTATTTAGAGCTTTACTCTTTTTAGTAGGGATGGTGCTGTTTTTGAAAGACCTAGAGTTCTTTTTAAAAGGATATAAACCAAGCTACTACAATACAGAACTAGATGAAGAGTTCACCAAACACTTACCAGAACTTATAAAATCGTATCCTTATATTGATATGGGAATAGAATTGATGGACGATGTTCAGTACTATTTATTTTTTCAAAATGATGTATTAAAAAGGGAATTTGAAGAGAGGATGGAGGGTGTTCCCATTCGTTCTCCTGAGTTTCATGAGATATTAGGGCATGCTCTTGGATATCCACCAAAAGCAGTTCATTTTTATGTACAAGCTGAGAGGGATAGAAGTCTTAAAAAAAAGAAAGTAGGCATTCATTATGCCAGTATCTCCTGTTCATCTAGTATCGATGATATTGTAGACAATGCTTTTTGGTTATGGAATACATATTCTTTTCAGGATGCAACCAAAGAACCTCTACGGATTCGAATAGATACAAAAATGCATGAGATTTCTTATAAAGACAGAGAAACATTAATCAAATTACAAAATGCTTTATTTGTATCAGCTGTATAACCCCTCTGAGGGTTATTTTTATTTAAATAACATTACTTTTTGACAAGTGTAATTTGTTATCATAAGTTTTATGGAAATTAGATTATAGGAGTGTTATTGCGTGCTGGGGCATTTGGACACGGTTTTCAAATATAGAGTGGGCTAGTTGGGATGCTTTAGCAGCTATAGGACAAGCACAAAACAATCACAGATTACTTACTTTTCTGTTTTCGGCTGTTAGCAACATCTTGATCACACACTCTGGTACAATAGCTTCATAAAGTGACTTTATGCTTCAAATAGAGATAATAATAACTTTTCCCCATTTTAATTGTAGGATTCATATCCCAGATTTATTTTGTATTCATTTTCGATTAAGAGTAGGTGTTTTTTTATTGAGTGGAAGTAATGTAACAATCAAAAGAATTTGCACATATGAAGAATTAAAAGAAGTAGCTGCTATTCGACGTGAGCTTTGGACCGACGATGGCGAAGTAGCTTTGGATCATATGAAGTTTATATCAGATCATGGCGGGATAATTTTAGGAGCTTATAAAGGTAATCAAATGGTTGGCTATGTTTATAGTTTTCCAGGATACCAACGAAATCAAGTGTATCTTATTCTACAAAATATCGGGGTTCTTCCTGCATACCAGCATCAGAAAATAGGGGAATCTTTGATGCAGTACTTAAAAGAAGAAGCAAAAAAAATAGGATATCAAGAGATAATATGGACATATGAACCATTGGAAAGCGTGAATGCATATGTATATCTTCATAAGATGGGAGCTGTCTCTTCTGAGTATCTCAAAAATTGTTATGAAGATGATCCTCAAGGTTTAGCAATTGATCGTTTTTTAACTCGTTGGGATTTGACAGATCCAAACCAGAAGTCATCTTCTCCACTATCTACTTTTGCAATCGAACAATCATTTAAGATTGATTACAACATAAATAGTGAGTCGCCATTAGAGTTGGATTTTGCAAATTTAGAAAAATATCCATATGTTCTCATTCCTGTACCTTCTAGTTTAAAAACAATTCGTTCCCGTACTCAGTTGCATGGATGGAGGGCTTTCACACGCACCGTATTTTTCCAGCTTTTCAACCATGGATGGGAGGTATTTAACCTTATCAAAAATAAAGATTCAGATTCCTCTATTCATTATTATGCTGCAAGAAAACAACAAAAAAGAAGATAATCATATCATCAAAGGAAAGAGAAAAAACTCTTGGAATTTTCACCAAGAGTTTTTTGTATTTTGCTAAGGGTTTATCTGTGTAAAAATATAATAATCTATGTGAAGGGGACTTATTTACAGGTGTCTGGAGCGAGGAGACTCGATCCAGACTGTGGGCAGGAGTGCGCTGAATTAGCGCTTCCTGTCCTGCCGACGTGCCTGATACCGCCGCCAAGAAGCGGGCATCATGCGCACTCCCCAGACGATCACGCCGATGGCGATGAAGAAGCTGAGCATGATGATGGCGACGTTTCCCTGCCCTGCGGAGTGAAGCAGAGCGAAGAAGAGCACGAGAGCGATGAGGATGTAGAAAAGCTTGCTGTTCACGGGAGCCTCCTATAGGGCTCGGACGATCCAGAAGTGGATCGATCTTGGACCGATGGACGAACGTGAGACTGATTGGAGTGGTTTCAAAGCCTTATTACTCGGTCATGGATATGACAATCGGCTGATACACACCCATCGTCAGTCATTTTTGATAGTTGAAGCTTACTAACTATACATTATCACATTTCTGAATCAATTTATAGCGAATAGGCTTGGAGTATGGGACATCCTCTACCTAGAATTTCTTTTACTTATTAGTAAATTTAATGAAATTTTCGTCCTTCTTAAAAGACTGAACTATGAATAGTTTGTGCCACAAAACTCGAAAAGTTGATCGAAAGTAAAATTTTGTTTCTCATTTTCAATCTGGCTAAAGAGAGGTATTATAGTTGTATGTACAATCAATATGAAGAGGGAGTCACACGATGCTGGAAAGCTATATTAAGGAATGCCTTTACTTTACTGCTAATCGACTAAGCAGAGTTGTCACCAAAATGGCTGAGGATGAATTTGCGGTTAGTGGATTGGCTCCAACCTATGCTTTTCTTATGATGGCGGTTTACGATAAAGAAGGAATTTCACAAAAAGAGTTAAGCGAAATTCTCCATTTACAGCCTTCGACTGTTACACGGTTAATTGAAAAATTAGTGCAAAAGAAGCTTATTACAAGCAAATCGGAAGGAAGACGATCTCTCATTTTTTGCACAGAAAAAGGAAAAGCACTGAAAAGTCTGATCTATGAGTGTTGGGATAACTTGCGTGCAAGATATAATGAAATTTTAGGACAGGAGCAAGGAGATTTACTTACACTTAACTTGTATCAAGTGAGTGATCAGTTAGAGCGAAAAGAATAGTATTTTTTTCATTTAATAGTTGTATGTACAAACAATAAACAAGGAAGTGCTGTTATGTATATAGGACTTGTTATTCTACATGTATTTATAGGATGTTTAGGTATCGGAATCTTTTTCTCGTTCGAGTGGATATGGGAGAGAGCAAAGAATGCGGAGCAGTTTTCGTTGGCAAAATCCGTAGTTGAGAGACTAGGAAACATTGCGGACAATTGCTTCAAAATCCAATTATTCACCGGATTAGGGTTGGGTTGGTTTCATCCGGGACTTTTTCAGTTAGTATGGTATGATTCATCCATTTTTCTCTTATTGATCGCAGGATTTTACTGGCGCTTTATTACCAAGCGGAAATGGAAATCTGTAGATGAGGAACTATTAACAAATGATGTTTACCAAAATGTCTGGAAAAAAGTAATCCCCCATATTTGGTTTGGTAGAGTTATCCTGATTGTCATTTTAATTCTCATGGTAACAAAGCCTGTATCATTTTAACATGGAAGTATTATAAGGCTTATGATGTATAAAAAAATATTTATAAAGACTTTGTGTATAACAACACTATTAGAAATAAAGAGAAATTTATATGAATAAAATAAGGAGACGACAAGTTGATAAGATAAAAATCTTTTTTTTCGGTATAATGGTTACGGAGTTTGTTTGGCAGATTTCAAGGGATATATAACTTTGAAATCAAAAAACCTTCAGAAGCAAGAGAGTTTCTTATCGAAAAAACTGTCTCATCCAATGGATGCAATGCGTCCCACCCACGAGTAGTAAAACTTGAGGCGATTTATTGGGTATATGGAAAAATATAAGCATTCGAAAGCATGGAAAGAACGAAGGGTTTGAGCTGATAAAAATGCTGATCCCGAGATCGAAGAAGTCATTGTCTATATTTTTGATTAAATGATGGGAAGTTATTCAGAAACGTATAAAATATTGAGATTGTCAAAAGAAACTTTGTTGCAATTACACAGAAATATAGCAAAACATCCCTATATCGCTTATCATGTTCATAGGAACATACATAAGGAGTGACAGCATGAGTTATTTTGATGGGAAAAATGAATTCGCCATTGCGGTAACAGACAATGGTCGACATAAAGTAAAAGGGGCACTGATTCAAGGAAAGCATGTGCATACAGATGATTTTTTCAGTTATATTGGGGAATACGTAGATTTGGATTTTCATGCTAATTCAGATGAAGATATGATTGTTCAGATCGGTAGAAAAGGAGAAAAGGGGACTTATTTTGTTGGTGATCTGGCACGTAGAGCCGGTAATCATGCCAAGAAAGCAAAACAAGACTCCAAAGCTCATGAGCAGAACATGATTTTCACCCTTACGATGCTTCATCGCCTTGGTGTTGCTGGAAATGTGAAAGTAGGTACGGTAGTTCCTATCGAAAATCATCGTTCAGATGCAAAAAAATTAAAGCAAATGTTAGTTGGAGAGCATTTTGTTACGGTTAACGGTGTAGAAAGACGCATTAACATACTGGATGTGCTGGTAGGAGTAGAGGGTGGAGCTACTTATTATGTTACCCCAGAAGAAGATACGGAAGAAAAAGTAGTTCATATTATGGCGATTGGATCGGAAAAATCCAATTTTGCTACTTATGACCACAATGGTCGTTATGTCCACAACCAATCAGGTTCTTCTTCGAATATTTCCTGGGAAAAGTTTCGAAACTTCTCCAAAGAAACGAGACCAGAAGCAATTGCAAAAGCTATTTTTTCAGAAGTTGGCGGATATCATTGGGATTTACCTTATGAAGATGAATACGGCGATGTTCGCGAAAAAGTTTTCTATGTATCTGGTGGGGCTGCGGAGTTGTTGATTGCAGAAGTTCGTAAGTTTTTTCCAAATGCTCAAGTCGCACCAAACCCATTGTACAGTGATTGTTTAGGAATGCTTCATGCTGCTGCGCTCGAGTGGGTACCAGAAGGGTGGTAGAGGATGAGCGAACAAGATCCAAGGGAGATTCTTGGAACTCGTAAACGCAATGTCACGCTCACTTTCGATTTGAAAGACCAAAATGAGCGTGAAGTTTATGAGTGGTTTAACGAGCAGGCAGATAATGGTTCAACCTTTATCAAACAAGTACTCTCCCAGTATAAGGAGTATCAAAAATTTGTGCAAACGGTATCAAAATTGCATGAAATGATGCCCATGATGCAACAGATGTTTCCAATGGGTGCAAACAGTAATCCCATCATGAATCCACTCCAGCAGATGAGTTCGCAAGTAAATCAACAAGTCCAACAACCGTTTTCTAAGACACAACCTTTTTCACAAACGCAACCCCTTTCACAAACAAATACGACACCAAAGGCAGCGACAAATTCGAATCCCGCCCCGATCCCATCTCGTTCAGCTCGACATGGCGGAGGTTCGAAGCGGAGAAGGACAAGCATGCCAATGGAATAGAAAAAAGCTCCCTCTAAAATCTTTAGAAGGAGCTTTTTTTATTAATATAAAATAAAGAAAATTATTGATTATACATCAATATAGAGTGATAATATGTTTAGGCAACACGGCCTTTACAAGATGGAGCCAAAATGGCTACTAATCATGGAATTGTCCGTTTCACTTCCGGTTCTGCAGTTGTTACCCCTGGGGAAGGGAACAGTCCCATTACAGCGGTGAAGGTGATTGTCTATGACAACGATCGTTCTCCGCTGGAGTTCAAGAACGATACCTACAAGGTAACTGCGGGTGAAGTAAAGGTATTCACGAATGCAAAGAATACCTTGCTTTTTACTCCAACTGTTAAGGACCCGGTCTCTATCCAGCCGATGTGACATATAATATGGCTGGAATCTGGACGTCAGACAGTGATACTGTCTGACGTCCACCCTGTTAATAAGTATAAGGATATAGATTATTTTAAAATCGACAATTCATTTTCTATTAGAATAATATTCTATAAAAAATGTTAATAATAAATAGCTGATCATATGATCAGCTATGCCAAATAAGCCTCTGTCACTTGCTTGTTCTCCAACAATGCCTTCGCATCATCCGCAAGAATAATGTTCCCAGTCTGAACCACATATCCCCGATGTGCAACCGATAACGCTTGATAGGCGTTTTGTTCCACTAATAAAATCGTCATGCCTGTTTGGTTTAATTCCTCTATAATCTCAAAGATTTGTTCGACGATAATAGGTGCTAACCCCATAGAAGGCTCATCGAGCAACAAAATGCTTGGTTTGCTCATCAATGCTCTACCGATCGCAAGCATCTGTTGTTCCCCGCCACTCATCGTGCCGCCTTGTTGATTCAGTCGCTCTTTGATTCGTGGGAAGTATTGAAAAACTAATTCCATTTGATTTTGGATTTCTTTTTTATCTTTTAGTTGAAAAGCTCCCATTTCTAAGTTTTCTTTTACCGTGAGTCTAGGAAAAATGCGCCTTCCTTCTGGAACATGTGCTACTCCGAGCTTAGCTGTTTCATGGGGTGGAAGCTTGGTGATATCTTTTTGCTGAAATAATATCGTACCTGTTGTTTTTACTTGACCACTGATTGCTTTTAGCGTCGTTGATTTACCTGCACCATTGGAACCGACAAGAGTAACGATCTCTCCTTGATCGACGTGAAGAGAAAGATCATGGAGTGCTTGGATTTGATCATAATAAGCAGATACTTGTTTCAGTTCTAATAAGGAGTTATAGCCCATTACGAACAGCTCCTTTTCCGAGATATGCTTCAATCACTCTTGGGTTGGTGCGGATTTCATCTGGATTGCCAGAGGCGATCTTTTGTCCATAATCCAGTACGATTATTTCCTCTGAAATCTTCATTACTAATTTCATATCGTGTTCGATAAGGATAATGGTTAAGTCAAAGTCATCTCTTACTTGAATGATAAGCTCTGTTAGTACTTTGGTTTCTTTTGGATTCATCCCAGCAGCTGGTTCATCGAGAAAGAGCACTTTTGGCTTTGTAGCTAGGGCACGAGCAATTTCGAGACGTCGTTGTTCTCCGTATGGAAGATTTTTTGCTTGTTCGTTGCATTTCTCTGCAAGACCGACTGTTTGCAGCAATTGATAAGCATGTCGTGCAGCATTATCTTCTTCTTTTCGAACAGATGGGAGACGAAGGAGCGTACTGATCAGACTAGAATGGAGGTGTGTATGCATTCCCACTAGTATATTCTCAAGTGCTGTCATCTCTTTGAACAAACGGATATTTTGAAACGTCCTTGCAATCCCGTACCCAGCTATTTGATTTGGTTTTCGGTTTAATAGGGAAGTGCCAGCTAAAGTGATACTTCCCTTGTCAGGCTTATAGATTCCTGTAATTAAATTAAACAATGTCGTTTTTCCAGCGCCATTAGGACCAATAATCGCTGTAATAGAGCCCTGTTTTATAGCAGCATCCACTTGGTTGACAGCAGTCAATCCTCCAAATTGTTTGGTAACCCCTTTTAACTCTAGCAGTGACATAATGCATCCTCCTATTTATCTGTTGTGGGCTGATCTATTAATTTGCCAGGATCAACCTTTTTTGGTTTTGCTGTGATCAATCCTTTTGGTCGATAAATGGCTATCAGAACAAGCACAACTCCAAAGATTAATCGTTGCATTTTCATAGGAGAGAGTGTATCGGAAATACTAAAGTTTTGAGTTAGAAAATTGGTGACTTCCGTTAAAATTTGTAGATTTAATACGGATATGATGGTTGCACCAAGGATAACACCTGGTACACTTCCCATACCTCCCAAGATAACCATTACCAAAATTGTGATGGATTCAATCAAAGTAAAACTAGAAGGATCAACAAACATATTTTTTGCAGAAAAGACAACCCCCATCATGCCAGAAAAGGAAGCCCCTAATGCAAAGGCCCATAATTTTGTCTTCACTAATGGGATCCCCATTGCTTGTGCTGCAATCTCATCTTCTCGAATAGCCTTCCAAGAGCGCCCAAGTTTGGAATCCTCTAGGCGTCTAACCGCAATGATGACAATTAATAGGATAGCGATGACAATAAAGTAAAACTGACTTGCCAGACTAAACGTAAAGCCAAATATTTCTGGTTGATTAATTTGAGACAGCCCTTGAGCTCCATTGGTAATGTTGACCGGTTTGTCCATATTGTTAAAGACAATACGAATAATCTCCCCAAATCCGAGTGTGACAATGGCTAAATAATCACCTTTTACGCGAAGAACAGGTATGCCAAGTAAGATACCAAATAAAGCAGCCATCAATCCTCCAATGATAATAAAAGGCCAGAACCAAGTTCCTGCAAGGGGAAAGAAATCACTATGGAACAATTGCGCTGCTTGGGGAGACGCAAAAATTCCATATGTATATGCTCCAATGGCGAAAAAAGCTACAAACCCGAGATCTAAAAGACCAGCAAAACCAACCACGATATTCAGACCCAATGCCATTGCGATATAGATTCCTGTTTGTACAGCTACTTCCATGTAATCTTGTTGGGAAGTCCCCCCTGATGTGGCAAAGGGAATAATGACAACTAAAAGGAGAAGAGAGATGATCCATTTCAAACGATTGGAGAGACTGGTATAGTGAAGGAGTAACAAAGAACCGAGCAGTAAGAGAAATGCAGTAACGGATCTTTCTAAAAAATATACACTAGCACTACTTGCCAATATAAATAGAAGAAGCATGCTAAGTTGCATTTTTGGACTATCTTTCATCATGACTGACCATTTGCTCATCTCCATCACCTACACTTTCTCCTTAACAGATTTTCCAAACAATCCTTCTGGTTTAAAAATAAGCACAAGAATCAAGATAGTGAATGCAAAAACATCTTTGTATTCGGACCCAATTACTCCACCTGTGATCGTACTGAGGTTAGCCGCAGCAAATACCTCTAATACTCCAAGTATAAGGCCGCCAAACATTGCCCCTCGTATATTTCCGATACCCCCTAAAACCGCCGCAGTAAATGCTTTTAATCCAAGAATAAAACCAATGTATGGATCAATCGTTGCATATTGTTGGGCAAATAAAAATCCAGTGGCCCCACCAATAGCAGAACCAATAAAAAATGTTAGGCTGATTACTTTGTTTACATTGATGGACATGAGAGCTGCCGTTTCTTGATCTTGTGCGACAGCTCGCATCGCCGTTCCCCATTTGGTTCTATTTACAAAAATATCTAATAAAATCATGATGATGATCGTGATACCAATAAGGATGAGCGTATTGTTTTTTATAGTTGCATTGTGAAATGTTCCGATAATGGAAGAAAAGGGAATAGTCACTTTACCTTCAAATAAGGTTGTACCAGTAACAATATAATTTCCTGTTTTGAACTCCGCAAAGAAACGAACTAAATCTTGAAGGATAAAAGAAATACCAATAGCAGAAATTAGCGGTATTAATCTTGGAGCCTTTCGTAGTGGACGGTAAGCTAATCTTTCGATTCCAATTCCGAGTAACCCTGTTAGCAAAGCGGTGAGAAGGAGGATGAGAATAAGCGTAATCCAAGCTGGCATGGCGATGCCGAAAACGCCAAGTGAAAGCAAAAGTCCCGTTCCAATAAAAGCTCCAGACATAAATATCTCCCCATGGGCAAAGTTAATTAGCTCCAAAATCCCGTATACCATGGTATATCCTAAAGCTACTACAGCATAGATAGCTCCTAGGGTAAGTCCATCGACCAGAACTTGGGGAAGAGCAGATAGGATGTTGCTCATGCAGACACTCTTCCTTTCTTTGTGTAATAAAAAAGAGGTGGAGATGTATATCACACCTCTTTTAGCTATCTACTGTTTTCCTTCTTCACCTACAAGAGGACCTGGATATTGTTTATTCTCAAATTTATGAATAAATATTTTGGCAAAATCATTGTCACCTTTATCATCAAACGATACTTTGGTAGCAATACCTTGGTAGTCTTTAATGGCATGAACAGCGTCCAATACTTGTTCACGATTTGGTTTTTTGTTTCCGTTCTTCTTAATCGCATCTTCAAGTCCTTTTAAGAGCACATTCATGGCATCATAGCCATAATAAGCATAGGATTGAGGTTCTTTATTGAATTTTGCTTTATATTTCTCTGCCCACTTTTTCCCTTCGGTTGTATTGCTGACATCAGCGGCTGTAGTGCTATAGTAAACGTCTTTGATGGCATCTCCAGCTATGGTGTACATATCTGAGGAGTCTACGCCATCACCACCCATCATGGGGACAGTGATTCCTTTTTCCCTAGCTTGCTTTACAAGTATTCCGAATTCAGAATAAATGCCTCCATAGAAAATGAAGTCAGGTTTGGCTGCGGCAACTTGATTTAGTACCCCACTGAAATCTTTTTCTCCAGAAGTGATACCTTCGTTTCCAGCGATTTTTGCTCCATTTGCTTCTGCTTGTTTTTGGAATTTGCTTGAGATACCTTGTCCATATGCTGTTTTGTCTTGGATGATAAAGATATTTTTTGCATGTAGCTTATTTGTTGCATAGTTTGCGTCAGCTGAGCCTTGGACATCATCCCTAGCAACGATTCGATGCACGGATTTGTTACCGCTTTCAGTTAGCTCCACAGCGGTATTTGCTGGAGACACCATGACTAGTTTGTTTTTCTGATAAGTAGTGGCGGAGGGAATAGCGACACCAGAGTTATAGTGTCCCACTACACCAAGGATAGACGGATCAGCACCGATACTTTGTGCATTAGCTACACCTTTTTTGGGGTCTGCTTGGTCATCATAGGGAGCTAATTTTAAATCAAAGCCTAACTTTTTAAACGCTTCAACATGATCATCTATTGCTAATTGAGCACCGTTTTTAATAGCTTCACCAACAGTTGCTTGGTTACCGGAAAGAGGAGATTGAGTAGCGACCTTTATTACATTACCACTTGAATTATTGCTACAACCAATGGCACTAATAGAAAGAAGACTGAGTGATAATCCTATCAAAAAAACTTTTCTCATTTGCATACCTCCTGATGGTTGAACAACTAAGGAAAAGCAAGATATTGGAACTATCCCTCCTTTCTTTATTTCGGGAAGAAAAACTTTTCTGTGAAATTTTTGTTAAATCTATTCTTATAATAAAAAATAAAAGTAAAAAAATCTATATGCAAAGAATGGTTTGTACCGTTTTTTAATAATATTGATGTTTAAAAATAATAAAATACTATTTAAATATAAGTGGAATCAGTTATGTGCTGTCTGAATGTGCGTTTGTTAAATAACAATAAAATTTAGAAGAAAGCTGCTTTTTGATATAATAAACCATGATTAATCGCCCTAGGGAGACTACATTTTTTGAGCTTGGTTCACTTCCTTAGGGTACCAAGACCTACCTAAAAATCTCCCGCCTCTATGCATTAGTATAGGTTAAGGGAGGATTCAAGCAATATATAAATATAGGAGGAGGACATTATCCGATTAATGAAATGGATACTCAAAGGTATCAACTACTTTCTAGTTGGAGCAATCTATCGTCTTTTTCCGGAATTGGATAGATCAGTTAAAGTATGTATTCATTTTTTTAGCATGTTAGGTGTATTTTGTTTGCTTCTTTTCCCATGGTTAGAATATAAAATCATTTTATTTTTAGCAGCTTTTTGGTCTTTTTATACTACAGTTAAGGCCTGGGAGGAATATTACTCGAAATCACCTAAGAAAGTGAAAGCAGAACGAGTTTACACGACAGAAGCGCGAGCTGATCCAATGGACTTTAAGTACAGAAGACAAAGACCATCTTTGACAATAAAACCATCGCCCCACAAAAAAAAGGTAATAATGCATAGAAGAGCTACCATCATTAAAAAATAGGAGATATTAAGAAGAATATAGTATGTTCATCACTCTTTTGCCCAGACATACAATAGAAAGTAAGTTTATTACCATTGCAACAGACTATAAGGGTGCACGAAAAAGATCAGCAAGGTATGAATGAATGACGTCTTTTGTTTAGATAAAGTAGAAATTGTACACTGTTAACACATAACTTATACGGCTTTTACTAAGTTCTTTTGGTTCTAATAAAAAAAGATTAAAAAAGGGGTTGCAATCTTTTTTTAGCCATGTTATATTATTTCTTGTCGCCGCGAGCAACACACAAACGGCTGACAAACAACAAAAAGCACTTGTTTTTATAGACGAGTTGTGATAAGATATAAGAGTCGCACTTTGCACCTCAGACAGGGGCACAAGTTGCGCTAAGGCGATAAATCGC
>NZ_WUUL01000024.1 GCF_009831235.1 Shimazuella alba
TGCTCTTTGCTAGCTTTTAAAAAATTAACAGGTTTGTGATCTCACTCTTCAGTTTTCAAGGAACAACTTCTTTTTTGTGTCTCCCGCTTACCTCGCGGCGACAAGTAATAATATAGCATGGACTACAACCTATAGTCAACACCTTTTTTTATTTTATATTATTTTTCTTTACAACGTGACTTTTGTATCATTAGAATGCGCAATGATAAAACCAAGTATGTATGAGATGAATCAAGACATGGTCGAGTTTTTCTTTATAAACAGTACGCTAATTTTTAGCGTTTGCCTTGAGTTAAACAACACACTAGTATTGGGGCATAACACAAAAAAATATAGCACTAAAAAAATCCTCCTCTCATGAGAAGGATCTATTCTAGGAAGGCAGTACCAGCAATTTTACAGCTATAATGTATGCTAACCCCGGAATTCTCAATAAACCGACTACTCCTGCAGTGAGTATATTTATAGGTAATGTAAAATGAAAAGACTGACCGATAAAATTTATTAAAAAAATAATTAAACTGCCAATTGCAGAATAAAACAATCCTTGCCACAACCAGACCAATGGCTGCTTGACAGATCGACTAATGAACATAAAAAAAACCACACCACAAATACCAGCAACGATCCACCATTTTATATCTAACACTACCCCACCCCTTATCCCACTACACACTTTATTGTCTATCTTATGGGACAAGGACCTACTTCATTACTCTTAATTCACTTCGACAAAACAAAAAAGCGGGGATCGAATCCCAGCTTTTTATACTTCTCTTCTACCTTCCAATGCTTTTGTAAGTGTTACTTCATCTGCGTATTCCAAATCGCCGCCAACTGGTAAACCATGTGCAATACGTGTCACCTTGATTCCGAATGGTTTCACAAGACGAGACAAATACATCGCAGTTGCTTCGCCTTCCATATTTGGGTTGGTAGCTAGGATAAGCTCTTTCACTTTTTCATCGGACAAACGCTCCAGTAGAGATGGGATTTTTAACTGCTCAGGACCGATTCCTTCAATTGGTGAAATTGCACCACCAAGGACATGGTATAACCCATTAAACTCTCTTGTGCGTTCCATCGCGATCAAATCTTTTGTCTCTTGAATCACACAAATGATCGAAGTATCTCTGCTTTTATCTTGACATATATCACATATATCTTGGTCAGATATATTTTGACATACAGTACATATTTTCAGATCTCTTTTGACTTGAATGAGTGCTTGGGCAAAGTCAGCGACATCTTCATCATCCATTTTTAGAATGGTAAATGCTAATCGTTGTGCTGTTTTTGCTCCTATCCCCGGTAAACGTTGAAATCCATCAATGAGGTTTACGATCGGCTCAGGTAAATACAACGCTGCTCACCTACCTAAAAAAGTCCAGGAATATTTAATCCGCCAGTCAATTTCCCTAAATCTTTGGATGTTGCATCATCTACTTGTTTCTGTGCTTCATTAAATGCAGCGATGATAAGGTCTTGCAACATTTCTACATCATCTGGATCAACTACATCCGGTTGAAGTTGGAGTCCTACCAATTGTTTTTTTCCATTAATCGTTACTTTAACGACGCCTCCACCCGCTGTACCTTCAAATTCTTTTGCTTCTAATTCTTGTTGTGCTTTCATTAATTGATCTTGCATTTTTTTCATTTGTTTCATCATTTGATTCATTTGTTTCATTATTCATTATCCTCTCAGACTATTTTTCTACGGAAACTAATTCTTCACCAAACAAAGCAATCGCCTTTTTAACTATATCATCGGGAGGTTCAGGTTTGGAGGTAGTAATCGATATTTCCTCTTTTCCTCTCTGTTGCTCCCATTGCTCTCTAGTAAAAGCCTTCAACTCATAAGAAGTATGCAACATCTTTTCCAATTCTTTTTCGATGAGTTTTTTATTTTCTGCTTTTAACACCGTATCCCGGTGAAAAGCACCAAGCATTGCAATCGTGATGGTATCATTAGTAGTTTCTACAATTTCACCATCTGCCAGCCACGCATACAGTGTCACTCTTTGCTGTTTGATGGACTGTAGAACAGTTGGCCATACCTGATTGACAGAAGGATTAATTGTGGTTGGTTTTGTTTCTACTTTAGAAGTATTCTGCTTGGTTATTGGTTGTTCAGCTGCTACTTTTTCTGTTTCCTCTGCTGGCTTGCTAAGTGTTGTTTGTTCTTCTTTTTGCGAAGGTGCTATTGGCGTATGTTGTACAATTTGTTGCTGTGGTTGCAAAGCACTTGTTTGTCGGATAATAAACAGTTCTAATAAAATCTGTGGATGGTTGACCCATTTTAGCTGTTGCTGAATCAATACCAACTGATCCACCCATTGCACCAATTCTTCTGTTCCGTATACAGATCTCTTGCTTTTAACCGTTTCCGAAATACTTGCTTTTTCCACAAATGTTTGCGCCAATAGTATATCTCTTGCAATTAATAATAAATCTTGCACTACCTGATCTACTTCTATGCCGTAAGTTATAAATTCATCTACTTGTTTCAAAGCAGCAGCTCTGTCTTTTTGGTGGAGATAATCTAGCAGTTGAAGCATCGAATGCTCAGAAACTCCTCCAATAATAGAGAGCACAACCTCTTCTGTTAACCCGTTGTCAGAAAATGAGATCGTTTGATCCAACAAACTCAGTGCGTCACGTAGCCCTCCATCGGCAACTCGCGCGATCTGTTCAAGGGCCGCAATTTCTGCTGTTATGCCTTCTTGTGAGACCACATACTCTAATCTTTCTACTACACGTTGGTGAGGAATACAACGAAACGGGAACCGCTGACATCTTGATATAATGGTGGCCGGAAGTTTATGCGGCTCGGTTGTCGCCAAAATAAAAATAACATGACCAGGAGGTTCTTCCAATGTTTTCAACAAAGCATTGAATGCTTCCGTCGTCAACATATGAACTTCATCAATAATATACACCTTGTACCGAACCTCTGTAGGTGCATACTTTACTTTGTCTCGAAGGTCACGAATCTCATCGACACCACGATTAGAAGCAGCATCAATCTCAATAACATCCAATAAAGACCCTTGTGTAATAGCTTTACACGGTTCACACTCGTTACATGGTTCCGCAGCTGGTCCATGTATACAATTAACTGCTTTAGCAAATATCTTAGCTGCACTGGTTTTCCCTGTCCCTCTTGGACCACTAAATAAGTAAGCATGCGAAATATGCCCCCCAGTTAGTGAGTTTGCTAAGGTAGTAGTAACATGTTCCTGACCAACTAGGTCACGAAAATGTTGTGGTCTCCAAACACGGTACAACGCTCGATAGGACATAGGGAAACACCATCCTATTTTTTTAAATTCATCCTTCATCATACTACATCTTGCGCATGCTTTCCAAAAAAAACAACCCATCTCACGAAGAGAGGGCTGCAAGCGGCAAATAGATATGAAAAGTAGTTCCGTTCTCATCTGAACTCACTTCCATTTTACCATTTAATTCTCTCAGGATTTGTTTACAAATTGGTAAACCTAGTCCTGTTCCATTTTCTTTCGTCGTATAAAAAGGATCAAATACCTTTTCCATCATACAGGCTGGTATTCCTGGCCCTTGATCAGCGATTTGTACGATTGCATACTTGCTGTGTTCATCTTTGCTTATACAAATAGTGAGTACACCCTCTGCTTTCATCGCTTCAATCGCATTTTTACACAAGTTCAGAAATATTTGTTTTATTAATTCGCTATCTGCTTCAATAACAAGTGAACCTTCCACCTCTTGGTGAAAATGCAGCTCAATATTATGGAGAGTAGCTTCTCCTTGTACGATAGGCAAAATATCATCAATTGCTTCTTGCAACAGAATAGCTGATGTTCGTCGATTAACAAGACGAGGCTTACTCAGCAGAAGGAACTCACTGACAAGGCTGTTGATACGATTTATCTCCTTTAACATAATATCAATATAAGCTTGTTCTTTTTGCTGACCAATCTCTTTTAACTTATGACCGATCACCTGCAAAAAACCACGTATGGAGGTAAGAGGATTTCGTATTTCGTGTGCTGTTCCAGCTGCTATTTGTCCGATAGTAGCCAGTCTATTGCTTAGTTGTGCCTGTTTGGCAAGGGAGTCAACCTCCGTTTTATTCTCCATCATAAAGAAATCTCCAGAAAAACCAGATTCTTTATTATTTATTCGCCTTCTCCGAACAAGAAAAAGATGCCTGCCTTCAACAGTTTCCCATTCAAGCTCCATTTCATTTTGCTGTGGATATGTACTGGTAAGGAAAGAAATAAATTGATTATAGTTTGGTTGAGAGGGATCGAGCTGTGAAATGACGTGGTCAATGGGACGGTATAAAACTTCATCACGATCTAAGCCAAGAAATTGACTTGAAATACTATTCAATTCTACCATAGAGCCTCGATGATCAATTAGCCAGATTCCAATCTGCATTTGCGAAAAAAGTTCCGTAATATGCTCATAGTGTGGAAACGGGTAGGAATTCATCATCGGATAAGAAGGATGATCTTCTGATCTCCTAACTATACTAGCATCTACATGGATCATTGATTCCACCACACTATCACTTTCCTTGAAACCATACGAACAACCACCAGTCCAGAAAAGAAATTATTTATCCATGTTCTTCACAATCAAATAAATCATTTCAAGGGTGTTAATAGTACCAAGTTTCTACTAGTTAAATTCTCTTTTTTTCCTATTCTTCCTTCTTTTTGTATATTTTTTCCATTAAAAAGAGAAAACCAGCCTTCTGTGATTTCAGTCACAAAGCTGGCTTTCTTCAACATTACTATGTCGACATAATATGCTTTTCTAAATATGTAAAGCCGTGCACCTATCTTTGACTTATCTGTCCAAGCGGTAACTTCCCTTCCAGCTCAAACCAGGCAACCCTACGGCACACGAGAAGCCAACCTTAGTGCTGCTTCCGTCAGGACCTGACACGGTTCAGAAGTACTCGTTGCGTAGGACCCAATCGTCAACACTGTCCAGAAAGACCAAGCCTCACACAGAATAAGCCTCAGATAGGAATTCAACCCCGCTAAGGCGGATTGCGAGTTACAGGGCACCGCCACCTCCCCATCTAGCACGGCAAAAACTATTTTATCACAAATCTGCATGTACAACAACATAGTAAATAATGGACCTTTTTTATTGACAAATTTATTTTTATGTAATAAATTATTTTTACGTAGTAGTTATGTTTTAAAGAAGGTGATTTTCTATTGAAACAGCCAATACAAGAAACTTATCTCGTCGAATTGCCTGAACAAGCATCAGCTCTCATAAATCCACTTCGCGCAGAAATACTCGCACAACTAAAACAACCGAGTTCTGCTACCGAAGTAGCTAAAAAGCTAAAAGAGACACCACAAAGAATCAACTATCATCTCAAAACGTTGGAAAAAGTAGGACTTGTGTCCAGAGTAGGTACGCGCCAAGTAAGGAATTTGGTGGAAGTACTCTACCAAAGCATCGCTCGTACTTTTCTTCTTGCAGAGTCCCTCTCGATCAGGAAAGAAACCATCCAAAAAATGAAAGATCAAGGTTCTCTACTTCATCTCATTCATACTTCAGAACGAATGAAAAAAGATGCACTACATCTTATGGAGCAATCTGATCAAAATGAAGTAATTCCAAGCGCTTCCCTCCAAATGCAAGTAAACTTAGCTGATGAACTGACTCGAGAGCAATTTGTTGCTGATTATGTTGCAATGGTGGAAGATTTGGTTAAAAAATATCAACACAAAACTGGTCATGCCCATCCCTATCAAGTCCTTTTAGCTGTCTATCCAGACTCCAGTCAAGGAAGTGATAACCATGAGTAAAACAATGAAAGCTCAGGAACAAATTGAAAAAACCGAAACGATTGTATGGGAAACAAAAGTCTCACCAACAAAACAAGAAAACATAATCCTTTTTCCACTTCGTCAAGAGTCTACTGTGCAAGAAAGGTCTATTCCTTCCCAAGGAGAAACCGTGAAACTGAAAATAGTTTCTTCTGGATTTAGCAAGACCAGCCGTTCATCTGCTACTCGCATGCAACTTGCTGCTTAGATTTTTTGATATTGAGAAAGGGTGGGAAATATGCAGATTCCTTATATTGTAGAGCAAACAAAAAACGGAGAAAGAACATACGATATATACTCCAGAATGCTCAAAGATCGTGTTATTTTTCTAGGATCAGAAGTCAATGATCATGTATCTAATGCGATTATTGCACAATTACTATTTCTTGCTGCCGAAGATGATGAAAAAGATATCCATATGTATATCAACTCTCCCGGGGGATCGGTTACTGCTGGTCTTGCCATTTTTGACACGATGCAATATATCAAGCCGGATGTTTCCACCATTGCAGTGGGATTTGCCGCTTCGATGGGAGCTACTATATTAGTAGGTGGAGCTCCAGGCAAGAGAATGGCATTACCCAATACAGAAATATTGATCCATCAACCATGGGTACAGCAAATTCATGGGCAAGCATCTGATATCGAAATTCGAGCAAAAAACATGTTGAAAACAAGACATACCCTTAACAAAATATACGCTGATCGATGCGGGAAAACTATTGAGGAAATTGAACGAGACACAGATCGTGATAACTACCTAAGTACAAAAGAGGCTCTAGCTTATGGGATTATTGACAAAATAATTGAGCGCAAAGATTTAGCATAGAAAAAAGCGGCAGAATGAAGCCGCTTTTTTCTCTATATTCCTATTTTTTAACTATCAAAAATGTGGAATGCGATACCGTCATATAAACGATATCGCATTCATAATTCCCTTTTCTTAGGTCTCTGTGAGTTTAGGTGGACACAAACACATGAAGTGTGTGTCCACTAGGAAGAATTGCACTCCCCTTATCCCGATCAATTTGGGCTGGCAATGAAGCCAGAATACGATTCATACCGCTATTATTCTTGACCGTGACACTAACACAGTAATCACTCCCTAGATCCATAACAGCAAAATCGCGAATGAGATTCGTCGGCAGCCTCCGATGCCCAGGGCATCAATCGCTGGATGACCTTGATCGTATCACGGGTGCTGGTTGTCCGTTTGCTTCGACTTGTTAGATCAAACTTAACTGCCAATGCTTGTACACGAATACTAGGCTTATTCTGGTCTCTATGGGTATCTATCGTGTAAGCAGCGACAGGTGAACTAAAAAATTTTGGTTCAACCTGCAACACTTGAGCAATCCGGTCAACACTCACCTTTTGATCTGGAAAAGAGACGGAAGAAGAGCATTTCAGCTGAATCCCCTTATCTCGAGAGTACACCGTAATGTATATCTGACACAGATCCCCTGACTTCTTTAGTACCTCTTCAGCCTTTTTCAAGAGTACGGTGAGGTCATTTCTTCCCATGAAAACTCTCCTAAGTCAGTAGGGATGACTAAATTTACATAGCCATTGTCTAATTATATATATCAAATTTAAGATCAAACCGATCTAATGATACCTGGTTTCCAAACAGCAAACTCTACCGTAGGCGAATTACCTACGGTAGAGCAAACGTAAAGATGGAAGGAACTATAATATATTTTTTAAAATGTGAAAAGATCGGTATTACTTTTCTTAGATACAGAAGAAGCATTAGGTTATAGGATTATCGATAAAGTGATCAAACGCAGGATATCGTATAAAAGCGAAAAAACGGCAGAATGCCGCTTTTGTTTGTTTCATGAGTTATGATGATGCCCTAATTAATTTATCTATCTCAATAGAGGTCATTTTAAGTTTACAGTGAAACCATTAAGTAATACGTTTATTCCCATATCAAACTCTCGATCCCAATTAGGGTTTGTCATATAGCAAGACAATCGAGCTATAGAAGGAAAAGAATCTTTCGATAGAGTCTGATACATTTTGTCCGCCTCTTCCCCCAATTCCTCAAGTGTTTGGTCTTTTTTTTCTAAAATCTTATGGAATCGAACTTCTTCCGAAACAAAACCAAGTATATGATTTTTTATCATGGAAGCCATCCAAGGAATGTCTTCGTCCCTAAATCCTGCTTTAGATAAAACATAAAATAAGTTCTCGATTTGTTGAAAACGATTGTAACTTGATGAAAAAGTACTATTGTTGAATATTTCCGCAGAATCTCGATACCTATGTAGTATATTTCTAAAACTCCGAGCCCAGCTTGTGATAGCTTCTTTCCATGAAATTTCATCTTCTGGCCAAGTAATTTTTGAGCTGATTTCATCTACAAGTAACCCCAAAAGTTCCTCTTTATTTTTCACATGCCAATATAAGGCTCCCGCCTGAATTCCTAAAGACTCTGCTAACTTTCGCATCGTTAATTGATGAAGTCCCACTTTATCAATTAATTCTAAGGCTACTACCACAATCCGCTTTTGATCAAGAAGCGGTTCATTTGCTTGTCTCCTTCGTCTTGCCAATGTTCGAAATCCCCTTTTTTCTTGACAATCATATCACAATAAAATAATATAACAATGTTCAATTATAATTAAACAAGGTTCAATTAATAAGGAGACTAATCTATGAAATTACAGCATTTGAATCTATGTGTAAACAATCTAACTGATTCACAGGATTTCTTCGAAAGTATATTCGGATTTCAAACAATGGATAGAAAAGGAGACGCAATTGCCGTGATGGAAGATGGACATGATTTCGTCCTCGTATTGAGTAACCCACAAATTTTTGGTGATGAGGTTCCAGTTTATCCAAAAGATTTTCATATTGGATTTTTTGTAGATACACCTGATAAAGTAAATCAAATGTATGACCGGCTCCAATTAACAGCGAATGTAGAGTTAGACAGTAAGCCAAAATATATGAGAGGCGGTTACAGCCTTTATTTTAGAGCATTAAATGGCATTTTATTTGAAATAACTTGCCTACAAAAGTAATTTGGAAAATAAACAATCTTCACCGAATAGTATCGGGTAGGAAGGACAAGTTGAAGACTTGTGTTTTTATTGACAAAAACTGCTCCTTCCCGAAAATCAAAAAAGGACTCCTATAATAGAGTCCTTTTTATTATAATGGCATATTTATTTGGCAGAGAGGGTGGGATTCGAACCCACGGTAGCTATATAACTACACTGACTTTCGAGGCCAGCTCCTTCAACCACTCGGACACCTCTCCAAAAAGGCTATAACAAAAAATATTATACACAATTACCAACAAATTTCAAGTCACAATAGAATTAGACTGCTTTCTTTGTTTTTTGTTTGCCCGTAAAGATTGAAAAAAAGAGCGTAGCTTCTCTCTGGATTCTTCCTGTAAAACGCCATCCACAATGACTGTTTGGTGGTTAAATCGTTCATCATTTAACAAATGATACAAGCTATCTACACACCCTGCTTTAGGGTCTTTGGCACCATAAACCAACCGTTGGATACGCGATTGCAAAATGGCTCCCGCGCACATCGGGCAAGGTTCTAGAGTTACATAGAGGGTGCATTCTTCCAATCTCCAACTCTTCAGATGCATTGCAGCTTCACGAATGGCTATCATTTCTGCGTGTAATAGAGGATCTTGCTCTGTCTCTCGCAAATTATATCCTCTTCCGATCACTTGATCCCGATAAACAACAATAGCACCAATGGGAACTTCTTTTAATTGGACAGCTTTGTCTGCCTCATCAAGAGCTAAGAGCATATATTCTTCATCAGACATCTGTAACACTCCTAGTTCCTCATGCATTCTTCACAATGACCATAAATCTCAAACTTATGTCCTGTTATTTGAAAGTTTTGCGGCTCACCTAGAATTGCATTCATGGGACACAGATCAATCGCTGTGGTCTTCCCACATGTTGTACAGATCAAATGGTGATGATGAGAGTGGGAGCTACATGCCAATCGGTATTTTTTCTCCCCTGACCACTCGGTAACTTCTAATATCCCATATTGTTCAAACAAAGAAAGGTTTCGATAAACCGTATCAAAACTTAAACCTGGATATTCTTTTTGCATGAATTCCAGCATTTCTTTCGCACTTAAATAGCGGCCCTCTCGTTCAAATATATGAACCATCTGCTCCCGTTTTCCTGTATACTTATAGCCTTTTTTCTTTAACATTTGTAAGGCAGTAGTTGTATCCATTATCATTCGCCTCGCACATTCGCTTTCTTATATTGTACCACAGAAAATAGGCGTTTTCCGATGATAACAATTAACAATAAAGCGATCGATACTAAGACAATTGCTCCACCTGAGGCAATATCTAGCCAGTAAGCAAAAATCAAGCCAGCTATAATTGAGAACTCTGCAAAAAGAATAGATAAAAAAGCTGTTTTCCGAAAACTCAGTGACAACTGCATACTTGTAGCTACTGGTAATGTCATAAGAGCAGATACGAGCAAAATCCCTACTACGCGAATGGCAACAGAAATAACCATCGCTACTAATATGATAAAAATAAGATGAAGCCATCTTCCACGAATACCAGTTAATACTGCATGTTCTTCATCAAATGCTAATGCAAACAACTCCTTAAAAAATAGCAAAAGAAAACAAATAACCAAAATAGCAACAACGCCAATTAACCATAAATCTTGTACATTAATCGCTAAAATGTTTCCAAACAATAGACTAGAAATATCCGTACCAAACCCATTACCAAGTCCGATAAGGACTACCCCAACAGCAATTCCGCCTGAAAGCAGGATGGGGATTGCCAGCTCTTGATAAGAACGATAAAACTGGCGTATGCGTTCCATAAAGATAGATCCGATAACCGCAAAACTCATACCTGCATACAGTGGGCTAATACTTGCAAATATCGCAAAATTTTTCTGCAAGAGAAGACCAGCCGCAACTCCTGATAAAGTAATATGCGACAATGCCTCCGCAATCAAAGATAAACGTCGAACTACCAAAAAGATTCCTACTAAAGGAGAAACAAGTCCGATTATTAACCCAGCAATAAGTGCATGTTGTAAAAAGGCATATTCAAAAAAATCACTTACCAATGTTTGTCTCTCCCTTCAGTGCTGATGACTAATAATTTGGACATCATGATTATACGCGCTAGACAATAGCTCTTTTTCTTTTTGCATAAAATGCGTCCTGCTCCCATGAAAGAAAAGTTTTTTATTTAAACAAGCTACTTCATCTACCAATGTAGAAACTACCCCGATATCATGTGTAACCAAGATGAGTGTTAAGCCATTTTGTTTATGTAAACGATGTAAGAGATCATAAAACTGCTTCGTGGAGTCTCGATCTATTCCAACGGTAGGTTCATCGAGAATTAATAATTTTGGCTTACTGATCAGTGCTCTTGCAATAAATACTCGTTGCTGTTGTCCACCAGACAGCTGCCCAATATTCCGTTTACGTAAATCCCTTAGTCCAACTTGATCCAAAACTTCATCTACTAATTCAAAATCTTTTTTATTATACCAACGAATAATACCTTTTTTAGCGGCGAGGCCGGCCGCGACTACTTCTTGAACAGTAGCAGGGAAATCACGTTGAAAGCTATTGGATTTCTGTGATACATATCCAATTTGATGTTTATTCTTCTGATCTCGAATAGATCGCCCAAAAACGGTAACCTTTCCTTCACGTGGCTGAAGTACTCCTAATGCGATTTTTAATAGCGTTGATTTACCAGAACCATTGGGACCCACGATTCCTAAAAATTGACCCTCTTTTACAGACAAAGTCACACTTTCTAACACAGACTGATGCTGATAAGAATAAGATACATCCTCCATCTGTAGTACAATTTTACTCATTTGCACCACCTAATGCTTTCTTTAAATTGGACAAATTTTTCATCATCACGGAAAAATAATCTTCTTTATTAGCAATCTCTTGATTGGATAATCCTTCAAGCGGATTTAATACTTCCGCTTGAGCATGAATTTCATTTTTGATGGTATCTGCTAATTTATTGTTTGCCAATGTTTCAAAAAAGACGGTTTTTACTTGATATTTTTGAAGTAACTCTACTAGTTTACTCACTTCTTTTGGGCTAGGTTCATCATCAGGGCTAAGTCCTGCGATCGCAATCTGATTCAGATGATATTGATCTGCTAAATAGTAAAAAGCGGTATGGGCAGTGACAAACTCTCGTTTTGGTGTATGCAGAAGACTTTCATATGCTTTTTCCAACTCAATAAATTGGTTATTTAGCTTTTGGTAATTTGCCGCAAATACTTCCTTGTGAGTAGGATCTATTTTCATCATTGACTCGTAAATTACTTTTGCTTGTTGCTGAGCTAAATAGGGATTTAACCAAATATGAGGATCTTGAATTTTGTCTACTTGATGCAATTTCATTTTTTCAGAGGTATTTATGACATGTGTATGTGATTGGTCGATATTTGGCAGGGTACGATCTACCCATCCTTCTAATCCTGCGCCATTATATAAAAACAGATCTGCTTTATGGAGCTTTATCATGTCTTGTGGGGATGGTTCAAAGTCATGTGGCTCTGTTCCTGGAGGAACTAAATTTACCACATCCACATACTTCCCTCCAATTTTCTGAGCAAAATCTTGAAGAGGATATAGGGATACAATAATTTGAGGTTTGGAAGAGTCAGATTCTCTTCCACAACCAACCAAAAAGATCATGAAACATACAAAAGCTAGAAGCGGAATTATTCTATTTTTCATCATTATCCTCCGAACAACATTCTTATTATTTCCTATCCACATACAATTATAACGAGACACCTCTATGATGTAAATCGTAAATGTTACGTTTTACATTTAAAATAAATATATTATTTCCAGAGAGAAAAAACAAAAAAAATAGCAGCCTTTCGCTGCATCAAATGGTGTGTACTTGTAATTTTGGCGCACCCGGAAGGACTTGAACCTCCGACACATCGTTTAGGAAACGATTGCTCTATCCGCTGAGCTACGGGTGCACAATAATGAATACCATTATACACAGAATTGAAAAAGAATAAAAGAGGGATTACCAACACATAAAAAAGCTCACTCCTAAGAATCAGACAACCTTTTACATTTTAAATATACAGCTTGTTGCAAATATGAAAAGCTTTATCTTAACGATTCCATGGAGCTTTTCGAGTGTGAAAACCGAGTGATTGATCTTATAAACGCTCAAGTCAGAAAACCATAATAATCAAATGAACATGACAAACATAGCGAGAAAGTGCAAAATGTCCTGGTTGTTTTAAACCCATATTGAGATTTTAGCAAAGGGAAGATTCGCTTCATTCCATTTCATTGTAGCAGTAGTTTTTCCCAATTTCCTGTTTCAAATAGGTAGCATCATTCTGTCTCCTTCTATTATAGGTAATTTCTTCAGGAGGAGGAGGATTTTCGCATATTTTGCTAGTGTAATAAGACGAATCCCCAGTTGTTCAGATATGTCAAACAACTCCTGATCATCATAAGAGTATCTAATGCTCCTATCACTTTGACTTCACTGATAACGGCAGATATTTGTCTAGTATATCAGTACTCCATAGATATGACCCTATGTCATCACTATTTTATGTGATGACATTTCTTTGTTCTCATGATTTTTAATAAACAACGAAGTGAAAAATAATCAAAATACTACATTCCAAAATGTTTACTTAATAACTCTTTGAATTTTGTATGATCAATTTTTTCTTTTGTAACTACCCCATATTGCCATTTGGTAAAAGTACTGTTGGTTAAAGTAATATTTCCACCATCTACTAATTTGGTGACTAGAGGAGTTTTGTTAAATGGTGATTCTTCATTTTTTTAATAATCGTCTGAATTCTATTAAATTCCGATATATCTTTTATCGTTTTTTGGGAATCAAATGCATATCCTATTCTCCAGTCGGCATCCTTGTATTTTAATTTCATTTCAAAAATATAATCGCCATGCTCCGTATCTTCTTTTTTAATCCGAAATTCCCCATTGTCAGAACCTACAGTATCACCAGAAAAAGGAACTGGTACTAATGGCAGATTACCACCAAATCCTGTATCTATTAAATATTTTTTTCCTTCATAACAGAGCAGAATGGTTACATGCGTTCTTCCAAGATTAAAATATCCACTAGTAGGGTCC
This sequence comes from Shimazuella alba, assembly GCF_009831235.1. Lineage (GTDB taxonomy): Bacteria > Bacillota > Bacilli > Thermoactinomycetales > Thermoactinomycetaceae > Shimazuella > Shimazuella alba. The sequence goes on from NZ_WUUL01000024.1 coordinate 14,015, forward strand.
TTATAAACAACCCCCCTTGCTAAAGCACAATCAAAGCCATTCTCTATTAAAAATAAATAAAAAATAGAATTCAATTCATAGCAAAGACCACCTTCTGTCTTCCGTAGCATCTTATTTATTAGATTTTCTCTTGTAATCTCATTTGTCTGATTTTTAAGTATGCATAAATTTTCAAAAGGAATTGTTTTAGCTGTTTTTTTCTAGAATAGAAGATAATCTTTGAAAAGTAATCTGTTCATTTTGTGAAATGCCTAATCTTCTTCGAAACAATGTATTTAGTTCACTCATTGATAATTCCTCCTATAACCATATAGCTATTGGTGGTGCAATCTATATGTTACTTTAACTGGAGAAAATCTGAAATTATATGGCTAACCGATACTGTCATCTATTTACTCCAGCCAAAAAAATCGCTTTATTCAAAGCTTTCTGTCTCCAATTATAGTGGGATATATTCTTCTAATTCAACATATCAACAGAAAATAATTTATTATTCATATGGATAGATGATAGATTCGCAAACAAAAATATACATTTAATTTTTTGTAGCAAAAGGAAACCACAGAACAACCTATCTATAAGAATTCTAACAAAAATAAGCTCCTATAGGAGCTTACGATACGACTTGTTTTTGTACATGATTTACTCTTGAAAGAACTTTTTCTTTTCCAAGTAAGTACAGGGTTTGATTTAAATCAGGTCCATGTACTTGACCAGTAGTAGTAGCGCGAATTGGCATAAATAACTGTTTACCTTTATAACCAGTCTCTTTTTGCACTGCTTTTAATGCTTTCTTGATTTCCGAAGGAGTATACTCAGCAAGTTCATTTATTTTTGTCGCAAATGACGTCAAAACGGCAGGGACTTGTTCTTGTATAAGCACTTGATTCGCTTCTTCATCATACAGCGCATTTTCAGAAGTGAATAACTTGATTAAAGGAACAATGTCGCTTATCCGACTCATACCTGTTTGAAATAAAGCTACTAACTCTCTTGTGCGCTCATTTGCTTCTTCTTCGTCTAATTCATTTTGTCGCAAATACTCTTGATATTCTTTATCGTTTTCTAAATAAGGTTTGCACAAAACGATAAGGGTATCTAACTCAATCGCTTTAATATACTGGCTGTTTACCCAGCTTAATTTTTCTTGATTGAATATTGCACCTGCTTTGTTGATCCGATCTAACGAGAACAGCTGTATCAATTTATCTAATGAGAAAATTTCTTCTTCATTGTATTCACCACCTGGAGACCAACCGAGTAATGCGAGATAATTGTTCACTGCATCTGGGAGATATCCAAGATCGTGGTATTGTTCGATAAATTGCAGGATTGTTTCGTCTCGCTTGGACAATTTTTTTCCATTTTCATTTAGAATAAGTGGAATATGTGCAAATTCCGGTACTGGAGCACCAATAGCCTCAAACAGAAGAACATGCTTCGGTGTATTTGATAAATGCTCTTCTCCTCGAATAACATGAGTTATTTCCATGAGGGAATCATCAATCGTTACAGCAAAGTGATAAGTAGGCACACCATCAGACTTACAAATAACAAAATCCTCTATATCTGCTCTTTGGAAACTCATATCCCCACGAATATGATCTTGGAATTGGATCTCATTATCACCCGTCACTGCAAAACGAATGACATAAGGGATATTAGCATCGATTTTTGCTTGCACTTGCTCTTTAGTTAAATGACGGCATTTTCCTGAATATCTTGGAGTTTGTCCATTTTGCTGAGCAGCTTCTCGCTCTGCTTCTAACTCTTCTTTGGTGCAAAAACATGGATATGCTTTTTCTTCGGAAACAAGTTTATCCAGAAAAGGCTGGTAGGTATCCAAACGCTCCATGCTACGGTAAGGACCATAATCTCCACCAACATCTGGACCTTCATCCCAAGTTAATCCCAACCATCGAAAAGCGCGAATTAATTTCTCTTCGGCATCATCTTTGTTACGTAAAGTATCTGTATCTTCTATCCTTAGTATGTAAGAACCACCTAGTTTTTTAGCGAATAAATAGTTGAACAATGCGGTCCGCGCCCCACCAATATGCAAATGCCCCGTAGGACTAGGCGCAAAACGGACTCTTACAGTCATTTCCAAACCCCTGCTTTCTGCTTCATGAGTGCTAAAAGTATACCATTTCCATTCACATAGTTCCAATAAAAACAAAATGAACCCCTCGATTGAGGGGAAATGTTTACTAACTTACTTTATAGTAACACGATAGGAAACAAGCCATTCATTTAGTTGCAACCAATAAGCAAGTAGTGCTGGTACATTCATTAGCTGACCAAACCATGGTAAATGCTTGCTTCGTAAATCCGTTTGCAAAAACTGCTTCACTTTTTCACGATCTAGCAATTGGAAAAGAGGAGCATTTTTATTTTCTACTAACTCCTGTATTTTCTGAATACCGAATGTTAAATATCCTGGATGATGTGTTTTTGGGTATGGGCTTTTCTTTCTTTCCATTACTTCTTTCGGCAGAAGATGGGAGACCGCTTGACGAAGTAATCCTTTTTCACGATTACCATGAAACTTCATGGACCAAGGAACATTCCAAACATACTCTACTAAACGATGATCACAAAACGGAACTCTTACTTCCAATCCAGCAGCCATGCTCATTCGATCTTTCCGATCCAACAACGTTGGCATCCATCGAGTTAAACTGAGGTAAAAAATTTCTCGAATTCTTGCATCTTTTGCACTCTCTTCTTGCAAACGAGGTACTTCTGATAACGCTTCTTGATATCGGTAATCTACATATTCCAAGGGTTTCATATGTTCTACTAATTCATGCGTTAAAAACGGTACCCGTAAATTGGCAAACCTAGCCCATGGGAATGTATCAGCATTTACTAGTTCCTCTCGGTGAAACCATGGATAACCACCAAATACTTCATCTGCACACTCACCAGATAACACAACGGTCAAATCTTTTTTTATCTCTCTGGAGAACAGAATGAGAGAAGCATCCACATCTGCCATTCCTGGTAAATCTCTTGACCTCATCGCACTCACTAATGTTTCGTATAATTGATCATTATCGAGGATGACATTATGATGATCGGAACCGATGTGTCGTGCCATTACTTTTACCCAAGGTGCATCTGGATTGGGCTGAAATTCGTTCTGCTTGAAATATTTATCATTATCGACATAATCAACAGAATACGTATGGAGAGTCCCACGGTTTTCCTGTTGAAAAAATTTTGCTGCATAAGCAGACAAAGCGCTCGAATCCAATCCCCCTGAAAGCATGGTTCCAATAGGTACATCTGATACTAACTGCCTACCAACTGCATCTTGAAATAGTTCCCGAACTCTTGCAACGGTGGTTGGAAGATCGTCTTGATGAAAGTCACTTACCAACTCCCAATATGGGCGTATTGCTAACCCATCTCGATTGAATCGCAGCCAGTGTCCGGGTTTTAGCTCATGTATATTACGAAAAACTCCAACACCTGGAGTACGGGCCGGCCCCATCACAAGAAGCTCATTCAAACCTACTTCGTCTATCTCTCTAGGTACATCTGGGTGAGCTAAGATAGATTTTAGTTCCGATCCAAATAAGAGGGAATTTCCAATCTTCGTATAAAATAATGGCTTTACCCCAATCCGATCACGGGCGATAAAGAGCTCCTCTTTGGATTCATCCCAAATAGCAAAAGCAAAGATACCATTCAGTTCTTTGGGAGCATCTTCACGCCATGCTGAAAAAGCAGCAGGGATCAGTTCCGTATCGCACCTAGTAGTAAAATGATATCCTTTTGCGAGCAAATTACTCCTTAATTCATCCATGTTGTAAAGTTCACCATTATAGACAATTACATATTTACGATCTCCCATTTGCTTTACCATTGGTTGAATTCCATTTTGAGGATCAATGATTGAAAGTCGTCTATGGCCAAATGCTACATGTTCCGAAATCCATGTTCCTGTGGCATCTGGACCTCGATGCTCTACTTGTATGTTCATTGCATCTAATATCCCTTTTTGCTTGCTTATGTCCTGCTCAAAATTAACCCAACCTGTTAATCCGCACATCTTCGTCCCCACCTTTCCCACTAGGCAACTGTCTACTTTAACCTATGTAAGAAAGACAGATTGGTGACATGTTCATTCGAAACATTTTTTATAGAATAACAATACGATTTTTTCTCATCGGGTAATCTCCAAAACAAAATCTCATTGGCAATTCAGCCAAAAAAATGTGTCTTATTTCGCAACTTTATTATTCGTCAAAAATCATGAGAAAAAATATGTTACGATCCTAGAGGAGCATGTTACAAATCTCTTATGATCGGAGTAAATAACGATGCTAAAAACCCCACTTGGAAGGTTTCGACTTACAGGAATAGTAGAAGGTATCTCTTACATCCTCCTACTAGTCGTTGCAATGCCACTCAAATACTTTGCTGATTTACCGATGGCTGTTACAATAGTTGGTGGTATTCATGGAGCCTTGTTTGTACTCTATATCCTAACACTTGCGCATGTATATTTTGCTGATAAATGGAGCTTTAACCAAGGACTAATCGCTTTAATTGCGTCTGTTATCCCATTAGCTACCTTTTACTTGGATGCGCAACTGAAGCGACATCAGAAACCTGTCTTATTCGCAAATAAAAATTAATATATGATCAAAAAGAGCCATCCAAAAATGAACTGCACCCCAATTGTTAGACACACATAACAATGGGAGGTGCAGTTTTTCTATGACCAAATATTCACTAGAGACCAAATTAGAAGCAGTCTAA
>NZ_WUUL01000025.1 GCF_009831235.1 Shimazuella alba
TATCCTTTCCCATACGAAAGCACTTCTGAAACGAATTTCAGAAGTGCTTTTTCTTCGGTCTGGAAGGTATCCAAAGGATACCTTTTTAAATCATTCTTTTTTTCGAGATGTAGCACTATTTACTTACAAACAGAAAATATACCCACTTTTTCTTGTTGAAAATGAAATACATAACAACAGAAAAATACATACTTTAAAAAAAAAATCCCCTCTGTTAAAAGAAGGGATTTCTTTTTAACCAATCGAACCTTCCATCTCAAACTTGATCAAACGGTTCATCTCGACGGCATATTCCATTGGTAATTCTTTTGTAAATGGCTCAATAAAGCCCATGATAATCATTTGTGTTGCCTCGTTTTCGGTAAGTCCACGGCTCATCAAGTAGAAGAGTTGATCTTCACTCACTTTGGAAACAGTAGCTTCGTGTTCTAAGATAATATTATCATTTTTGATCTCATTGTAAGGAATCGTGTCTGATGTCGACTCATTATCCAAGATCAAGGTATCACATTTAATATTCGCCTTAGAGCCTTCTGAGTTACGTCCAAAGCTGCTAAGACCACGATAGGTTACTTTTCCACCTTGTTTACTGATCGATTTCGAGATAATGGTGGAAGTACAGTTAGGTGCAAGTGCTGTTACTTTGGCACCAGCATCTTGGTGTTGATCTTTCCCAGCTACAGCGATCGAAAGGATGTCTGCTTTGGCACCTTCCCCTTTCATCACAACAGCTGGGTATTTCATGGTAAGTTTGCTACCTATATTACCATCTACCCATTCCATATGTGCACCGCGTTCAGCCACTGCACGTTTGGTAACTAAGTTGTAGATGTTTGGTGCCCAGTTTTGGATGGTAGTATAACGACAACGCGCATTGTCTTTTACGACGATCTCTACCACCGCACTGTGCAAGGAGTTTGTACTATATACAGGAGCGGTACAACCTTCTACATAGTGTACAAAGCTGCCTTCATCTGCAATGATCAAAGTACGTTCAAACTGTCCCATATTTTCGGAGTTGATGCGGAAATAAGCTTGTAGTGGCACTTCACACTTCACGCCTTTTGGTACGTAGATAAAACTACCACCACTCCATACGGCACTGTTTAATGCAGCAAACTTGTTATCCGCTGGGGGAATAACAGTCCCAAAGTATTCTTTAAGAAGCTCAGGATATTCTCTAACTGCTGTATCCGTATCGCAGAAAATAACTCCTTGATCTTCTAGTTCTTTTTGCATGTTGTGGTAAACAACTTCAGATTCATACTGAGCAGAAACACCTGCTAAAAACTTTTGCTCTGCTTCTGGAATCCCTAATTTATCAAAAGTTTGCTTAATCTCATCTGGTACTTCTTCCCAAGTTTTCCCTTGGCGTTCAGAGGGTTTTACATAATAGGTAATATCATCAAAATTTAATTCATCCAATTTACCAGGTAACAAGGAAAACCATTTGCTGTTTAGATTACTTGGCATTGGCATTTTATAAAATTGCTCCAAAGATTTAAGGCGAAATTCCAGCATCCAGTCTGGTTCACCTTTCATCTTGGAAATTTCTTCTACGATCTCACGAGTAAGCCCACGTTTCGCACGAAAGACAGATACGTCTTTGTCACGAAATCCATATTTGTACTCAGATAGTTCAGGTATCGTAGTCATGAAACCCAGCCTCCTTCTTTTATTGTTTTACACCTTTTTCAAGTGCTTTCCATGCTAGTGTTGCACATTTGATCCGTGCTGGGAACTTTGCAACGCCAGTCAATGCTTCAATATCTTCTAACGGAAACTCATCCGTATCTATCTCTTCCCCTTGCATCATGCGCGAAAATAAATCAACTAAATGGAGTGACTGATCGACGCTTAAGCCCTTCACAGACTCAGTCATCATCGATGCAGAAGCTAGGCTGATCGAGCATCCTTCACCTAAAAACCTTGCATCCTTTATCATACCATTTTCTACGTTCATTTGCAGGGAGATTCGATCTCCACATGTTGGATTATTTAATTCTATGGAAATAGCACCATTATCAAGTTCGCCTTTATTTCTAGGTCTCTGATAATGATCCATGATAACTCGACGATACAAATCATCCAAGGAAGACATGTCCAAAGACTGCTACTAAAAACATAGACAAAAATGTCCATATCTAGAATTTTCCTGTTTCATCCAATCCCGCCTCGCCACCTAGCTTGCTACTACAGTTTGTAAAATTGTCCACAGGCGTAAATTCCCGACTAGCCATCGGTACATAATGTGAACTTATTAAGTAAGGATCACATATTCACTTGCTCTCATGAGGTTGATTGCAGCGTTTTGATCTCGATCAATTCGAATGCCACAATGTTCACATTGAAACACTCGATCAGATAAGAATAATGTTGCTTTTTTTATACCACAACTAGAACAAATCTTACTAGAAGGATAAAAAAAACCTACCTCTCTTAATTCAATTCCAATCTTGCGGCACATGTTAAGCAGTTTATTCTTAAAATCATAAAATCCTTGATCTGAAATCGCCTTTGCTAAATGTCTATTTTTTCTAATACCACTTATATTTAACTTCTCCACAGTGATGAATGTCGGCTTGGTTTTCGCAATGACACTTACCACCCACGAACGGTAGGCATCTCTCATTTGAGCAAGTCGTTGGTTTAACTTTTGTACACGAAGAACATTTTTTTCTATATTCCTTCCGTTTTTCGTAGCAGTTTGTTCACCTCGCTTTTTCTTAAATTCAAGCTTACGAGAAAGTGCTCGCTGAGCCCGTTTTAAACGTTTTTCTACACTTTTGATACCAAATGTTTTGTTGATGTTTAAAAATCTTGGACCATTGCTTGTAATGGCAAACTCTTTAATTCCTAAGTCTATTCCCATTCCTTTTGTAAAGTCTTTTTGTTTGAGTTGTTTTAATTTCCTTTTTTCTAGAGCAGAAGAAAACAAAACAGAAACATAGAAACGATTAGCTTTATGTTCAATCGTACAGCTTAAAACCGTACCTTGAGTAGGAATATACCCTTTTTCCTTCAATCGAACCCATCCTAATGTAGGAAATTTAATACAGTGTCTTTTGATTTCCAAATCCAAAGGATTATTTTTAGGAAAATAAAGTTTGACTGATTGTTCATGTTTCTTTTTAAACCTAGGTTTTCCAGATATTTTTTTAAAAAACCGTTTAAAAGCTTTTTCTGCATTTACTAAAGCTTTTTTTCTTGCTTTACTGCCACATTCTTTAATCCACGGAAATTCTTTTGACAACTGATGATTAACATATTTATCAAATTGAGTTGCAGTTATATAACGTTGATTTTGCTTTAATAACCCCAAATTTTGATTAACATATTGATTATATAAGAATCTACAAATCCCAATAGATGTGATTATTTTCTTGATTTGTATCGAAGTGGAATTAATTTCTGTCTTAAATGCAATCAACTTAGACTTCCCCTTTACGAACGTATATGCCTAGCATATACGTTCTAGGAAGAAGAGAATATTCCTTCTAAGTAATTGACATAAAGTACTCTTTCGTCTTTTGTAAACCTTTGACCAGCTGATCAATATCTGATTCATCATTGTATAGGTAAAAACTAGCACGTGCTGTTGCCGTCTCTCCAAGTAGCCTCATCAATGGCTGGCAACAATGATGTCCAGCGCGAACTGCAATACCTTCTGCATCCAGAACTGTAGCTACATCATGAGGATGGATATTATCTAAATTAAAGGTAACAGCTCCAATTCGATTTTCCAATGGGCCAAAGAACCGAATCCCTTCGATACTTTGTAATTGATTTAACGCATAAGCTGTCAGCTTACGATCATGCGCCTCTACTTGATCCATTCCCACTGCTTGCAAGTAATCGATTGCTGCTCCTAGACCGATTGCACCAGCAATAATCGGTGTACCACCTTCAAATTTCCATGGTAACTCTTTCCATGTAGCAGTTTCAAGGTCCACATGGTCAATCATTTCACCACCGAATTCTACTGGTTCCATGTCATTGAGGAGATGTTCTTTCCCGTACAATACTCCAATCCCGGTCGGTCCCACCATCTTATGACCAGAGAAAGAAAGAAAATCTACATCCAACTCTTGTACATCGACTTTCATATGCGGTACACTCTGTGCTCCATCGACCGTTATAATACCACCAACTTCATGTACCAATTTCGCTAATTCTGCTACTGGATTGATTGTTCCAAGTACATTGGAAACATGTTGAATCGCAACGATTTTCGTTTTATTGGTGATCAATGGACGAACTTTTTCTAGCAAAATAGTGCTATCCGATTCAAGTGGCATATATACCAATTTCGCACCAGTTACTTTCGCTACTTGCTGCCAAGGAATTAAATTAGCATGGTGCTCAGCTGGACTGAGTAAAATCTCGTCTCCAGCTTTACAATGCACCATAGCATAACTTCGAGCCACGATATTCATACTTGTAGTTGCACCACGGGTAAAAATGATCTCCTCACGCTTTTTCGCATGGATAAAATCTCGCACCTTGTCACGGGCGCCCTCATATGCATCTGTTGCTTTGGTTCCAAGGGTGTGTACACCACGATGCACATTGGAATTATAACCTTGGTAATACGCTGCTACTTGCTCTATGACGCTATTTGGTTTTTGCGATGTTGCTGCACTATCCAAATAAACAAGGTCATGCTCATTTACTTGTTGAAAAAGGATTGGAAAATCTTTTTTCCATGGATTCATGATGTAAATTTCCCCTCGATGGTTTCATGAATACTTGCCCGCAATGCTGCAGATGGAATATCTGCGATCACAGTATCTAGGAAACCACGAATAATTAATTTGGATGCTTCATTTTTGGAAATTCCTCTAGACATTAGATAGAACAGCGTCAATGGATCAATCCTACCAACACTTGCAGCATGCCCTGCTGTTACGTCATTTTCATCAATTAACAGAATCGGATTAGCATCTCCACGCGCTTCAGGATCAAGCATCAATACTTTACCAGTTTGTTGCCCATCTGACTTGCTTGCGCCTTTTTCAATCTTGGTAATACTATTTAAGATGCTTGTTGCTTTATCTTTCATCACGGATCTAGCTTGAATATCACTTGTTGTATGGGTTCCAAAGTGGAATATCTCCGAAGTAATATTGGAACGCATTTCATTGGCTCCAAAAGCAACTGATTTCACATCAACATGTCCGCCAGCGCCTTCTAAATTAGTGGTGCTTTTAGAGATAATACGTCCATCACTAAGATCAGCTACGATCCATTCCATATCCCCATCACGACCAACTTGTGCAAAACGATCCATGACGTCCACAACAGAGTCTCCAAACTGGCTTACTGTTGCTATCTGGACCTTTGCTCCTTGGCCAACATACGTCTCGATTACACTGTTGCTCAAAGCTGCACCAGCATCCGTATCTAAGAAGTTAGCTACAATCTCCACCCGGCTGTTTTCTTCTGCTACAACCAAAATATGGGGGAATATTGCTGCTTCTTCTCCTGCCAACCAAAATACGGTTTGCAGTGGTAACTCTACTGTGACATTTCTTGGGACATAAACAAAAACCCCACCCTGCATAAACGCTTGATGAATTGCTGAGATACGATGAGCAGTTTCTTGCTGAAATAGATACTTTTTCAACAATGTTTCATGTTGTTGAAATGCATTTGCGAAACTGGTGAAAATAACTCCTTGTTGCAGTGCTTTCTGAGTTTGATAGACAACTGCATCATTTTTTTGCACTAAAATATTGCTATGATCTTCTAAAAATAGACGATTTACCTCAACAGGAAGCTGCTCAGGTTGACTGAAAGTGGCATCTACTTGATGTAATTGGAATTGAGAAAAATTCCAACGGTCGATATTGGTCTTTTCCAATTTAGGCAGAGGTAAATTTTCAATAGCAGCAAAAGCTTCTAATCTTTTCTCCAGTGCCCATTTAGGTTCGCTTTGGGATTGGGACAATTGGGTAATTTGTTCACGACTGAATGCACTCATTGTCGGCACCATCCTTACACCTTATGTCCAACAGTTTCATCTACAATGCCCAATTCTTCTTTTACCCAATCATAACCCTCTTGCTCTAGACGCTCTGCCAACTCAGGACCACCAGATTTTACAATCCGACCTTGCATAAACACATGTACAAAATCAGGCTTGATATAATTCAACAAACGCTGATAGTGAGTGATGATAATAACTCCTCTTTCAGGGCTTCTCATTTCATTTACACCAGCTGCAACAATTTTTAATGCATCTATATCAAGACCAGAGTCAATTTCGTCTAAAATGGAAAAACGCGGTTTTAGCATCATCATTTGCAATATTTCATTCCGTTTTTTCTCTCCGCCTGAGAAGCCTTCGTTAAGGTAACGGGTAGCAAATGACTCATCCATTTCTAATACATCCATCTGCTTATCCATCTCACGAATAAACTTCATCAGAGAAATTTCATTACCTTCTCCACGTTTTGCATTGATAGCACTTCGTAAAAAATCAGAGTTGGTAACCCCACTTACTTCACTCGGATATTGCATAGCTAAAAATAACCCTGCACGTGCACGCTCATCTACTTCCATCTCTAGGAGATCTTCCCCATCGATGGTTACACTTCCACCAGTTACTTCATACTTTGGATGCCCCATCAGAGCAGAGGCCAACGTACTTTTACCTGTACCGTTTGGTCCCATAATGGCATGAATTTCTCCACCGTTTACGGATAAGTTCACCCCTTTGAGAATTTGTTTATCTTCGATCGAAACTTGTAAATCCCGAATATCTAAGTTCGGTGTTGACATTGTGACATTCCTCCACGGACTTTCCACCTGTATATGAAAACAAGGTAGTATTATCAATATGTTGGTGAATCCTAAATTAGATTGATTATCATGTGATTCTCATTATATTCTAACGTACACACTTACCAAGTTCAAGGTGATCTTCGGATATCTATAAAAATCAAAAAAATCAGCGTAAATTATAGGTAAATATTTCCTGTTTTTTATTAGCGATTACTTTTTAATTAAAAAAAGATCTTAGATATATTTTATATAAATAACTCTTAAATTATAATAATTTCTTGTTGTATATTCACGCATTGCTCACATTATTTTATACCCACTTTTTATAAGAATAGTGTACAATAGAAAGTATCTTTTGAAAGATTCTCTTTTCATTATTCTCTTTTTGGGGGAAATTTTGTAACAACTGGGGGCAGAAAGGATGAAGAAATATAATTTAAACACAGCTGATGCTAGAGTTGACCATTTTCTTCAATCAAAAAATGTAATTTATATACGTACACAGGACAAAAAAAAATTCCAAATTCATGAAGAAAATGGTAACTACGAGTCATATTCGGAGCAAGACTACTTAAATAGTTTAAACAACCGCAGACTACTTCGAACTTGGGAAAAGTGCAGATCTCAAGTTAAAATCGCACCACATCTACCTGAGATTATTAAAGTAATTATTTATGAAAACACATTTGATGACCTAGAATCACTGGTTATCCAGTCGCACAAAGAAAGCAATGCTTCATCCATCAATTCCCAATCTATTCAACAATTATTTTCCAAAATGAAAGAGATAGCCATCCTTTTAAATAGAGATATAGATGCAAATTATTGGCATGAACTAATTGACTTTTTTCAAACATGTTTTCAATCAAAAATACTTACTGAATCTTTTCAACGCTCAGCAAAAGAAGTTGATTAATTAGCTTTACTAAGACATTCTTTATCCTCTCCATCTTTACTTCCAATAATGTAATCCATATTTTGAACTCATTAAATAATAACAAACCGTTACGTCATCTAAATTTAGCCTATTTTCCACTTATAAACTGCATAATTATTCCTCTACATTTATAATTAGTAATTTAAAACTCTTAAAAATAAAAAACCAGCCACTACCCAGATAAGAGGGTTAAATTGACTGGTTTTTTCTTCGCAGATTGTGATAAATTCGAATGGATTATCGAGTCCGCATAAGTGCAACTAAGACTCTGTCTTCGCCCTGTCGGGCTTGCCAATCGCCTAGTTTTCTTTATAATTCTGTTGTTACAGTCTGTAAATATTCCTCGTGAAAATAATCAATCACTTTTTCCATCATGACTTTTCTTGTAAGGATTCCGACAAATTGCTGGCGTATATCAATTATTGGTATATACGAACGATTTACCAATACCTCAAAAGCAAATGAAAAAATGGAGTTGGCCATAATACCCATGTGATTTCGGTCCATTGCATCCAATACACGATACTCTTTTAATTTGGTAAAGTCGAGTTCTTGTGCTTTGTTTGGGTTAATAAGAAAGTCCAATATGTTCGTTTTGCTTATAATACCTTCTACTCGACCATCTGGATGTATGACTGGCACGGAAGTAGTACCTTTGCGAGTCAATACAATTAAGGCTCTCTCTAGGGACCAATCAGGCTCCAATACAACTACTTTTTCTCTAGGAATAATTAGCGATGTAATCTCTTTTTCAAATAATAGGTCAGCATTTTTATTCATAAATCATAGTACTCCCACTCCCCTTAACCGGGTTAATCTTCTGTGCATCCATCCGTTGTTTGAGGGAACAGTCCTACTCATTTATGGTACCGCTTTCTTCTGTTGAATGTCAATACATTTTCTGTAAAATTACAATATTCCAGCCTTAACTCTACAAATTCTTTTGAATTTTCTTCACAACATTGCTAAATTACCCTTCCCTTCATAATGGTAAACCTATTTATACAGAACATAAAAAAGCCCAGCAGGGCTTTTTATGTATTCTTTAATGTGTATGGTTTTGAAAAGAGGATAATGCATCTTGGACAAGAGTAACCGTTTGAGACATAGCCATTCCTCCACCAAAGGCAGTGGTTACTGCCGCAGCTTCCATTACCTCTTGCTCTGTTGCTCCATTATCAATAGCACCTTTTGTATGGTAAATGATGCAGTATTCATCATTGCTATAAACTCCAAGGCCCAGGGCTATCAAATGCTTTGTTTTTTTGGTAAGTGCTCCTTCATCAAAACAGGCTTCTGTAAATTTATTATAATTACTTACGACATTAGGTAGGTGCTTGGCCAAGTTACCTAATCCTTCTTTATAATTCAACAAAGAATCTTGAATAGAATTATCTATCATATAGTCTACCTCCATTTAAAAGATCATTGTTAGTCTCGCTCTATACATACTAATTTATTCACTCTCTAAAATAAGTTCGCAAAGTTTGGTATAATGATATTGTTATTTTCGCATGGAAAGGATTTTATACTTGGACACACAAAAAAAAGCCCTAATCAAAATGATTTTAACCATGATCAAAGCAATTTATCAAAAGACTTTGCACTTAGAAGACGTCCTCGCTTCACAAAGCATACATATCTTTGCAAAAGATTATGATCCATTAATAGAATTACTGGAAATCCTTCAAATCTCGGGTGAGGAATCTGTTTTAGTTTCCACACTAGTTGGCATTTATTTAGAAGGCGATATGACTGCTGATGAAATTATCATTGAGTTAGAAGCACTCACTCTACATAATGTATAGGAAAAACCAGACACTGCGTAGGTGTCTGGTTTTTTGCAAAGTGTACAAAGCCTAAATTGATAGACTACTGTTAAACGACTGATAACGATTTTTTTATACTGGCTACTTCCTGTAAAAATACGTCCTCTGTCAGCACAGGATGCGCTTCTTGACCTTTAATTGTTTCAGGTAGTGACAACCAAGATTTACAGCCTCCATATTCAGCTAACATTGGAATTTCCACTGGTTGTTCTAATTGATACACTCGTAGCAATAACACATGTAATGGTAGTTTCTTTTTCCATTTCAACCGTTCTGCGGCAAATTCATTGGTCCAAATATGATGAGGATAAAGTGCTTTTAATTTTTCTTCATCTAATAACTCGATGTCTTCGTGCAGTTGTGCATAGTATTTCACCATAACCTGTTGATCTTCTGGCGACCAATTTTCTACACTCTTTGCAATATTTCCTTGGTACTCTTCTTTTAGTAATTCTGATTTTTGATGTTCGTAAGCTGGAAATAAGAAAAAGCTATCACTGTTGACTTCAAAGTGGCGAGTTTCCTCATGGATACCACCTTTTCTGAGTAACATGATTTGCGTTCCTTTACCCAGCTCATCAAGTGTTACAGCCCAATCACGCAATGCTATATGTGTATTTGTTTTCATTGATATCCTCCTCTATCAAATTTATCTATTGAATATGATTGTTTTTGTTTTACTTTACTTTCATCATGTTAACATAGATTGATTGTATGTTGCAGAATATTTCCCATGAGGAGGAAGGGCGTTTGAAAAATTTAATAATACCAAATCTTGGTGCGAAACAACTACACAAAGATTACAGACTCCCATATTTATACGATAGTTTATCGTAATCTGGAGGTAGTATTCCTTTATGACTATCCGAAAATCAAATAAACTGTTTAATTGATTATCAAAATATAGTTTGACTATGTTTTTACAAATAATTAGGAGGAATCCATTTTCATGTGGTTGATATTCGCTATTCTTTGCTTTCTTTTTAACGGAATGAGTGCATTTTTCTTTAAAATTAATTCGATGAAAGAAGGAACATCTGAGAGGCTACTTTTTGGATTCTATCTTGCTGGTTAAGCTTGGATCTGGACTATATCTTTGGTACACGCAATCTTGGCAATGGAATTGGCAAATACTCGCAGCAGGATGCATCATCGGTCTAGCAACAACATTAGGAAATCTATTATACAGCAAGGCTATTTATATTGGTCCTGCTGGCTTAACAGCCACAGTTACTCATAGTCATGTAATATTGATAGTGCTCATGTCTGTTTTTCTTTATTCAGAAAATCTTAATTGGCTAGAAGCAATAGCAATTCTTTTCATTATATTTGCTGTTTTGTTACTCCCCTTTGATCCTAATCAAAAACTACGTATTCAAGATAAACGTTGGTATCTCTTCGTAGGTGTTACATTTATAGGTTTTTTTATTCGCAATGGCGGTCTGAAGATTACAGAAGAGATGCATCTAAATAATAATCCCATCATTTTTATTTCCTATTTATTTGGTCTTGTCTGGTTTTCCACCTCATTTTTTTTCAATCTCCATATACAAAAAAACCATACTGAAAAAGGTATATCTTATGGACTAGTAGCTGGCATACTTTCATTTGGCATGATGCAAACCTTAGCAGCAGCATTAATGATAGGACCTGCTAGCATAATTTCCCCCATCGCTTCGGCTAATGGTTTGATCGTAGCTATACTATCCTACTTAATATACAAAGAAAAATTCTCTAAATTTCAGTTCGTATCTTTCCTTCTTGTTTTAACTGGTATTGCATTAATAAACACATAGAAATAAGAGCCCCATTAATGGCTCTTATTTCTATATTAACCTTATATTCATGTGCCTGGACAACTGGATGTTGCGCAGACAAAATGGAGTTACGTGTAGGATGGCATTCTGTCCAGAAGCTGCGTAACTTTGCCACAACCTTACCACCAAGGCTCAACTCATTATAAAGTCCAGTTTGGTTGGCACGAAAATGAAATAATCATCTTCGATAGTATCACCATCACGCATCATACAAACCCCCACAAAAATTTCAGAGGAGTCCTGACTTACCGTAATTCAATGATTTCTCTTCAGATCAAAATGAATTCTTGGAGGACGAGAACTAGTTAGAATAACCTTTATAATGCTGTAATCTGTTCCACCTTCCATAGAGCAATAAGAGAATAAATTTTAGATCAATTCCCTTCTCCATAGGCTTCCTCTTCTTCAGCACTTCATAAATCCTCGAGAAACAATAAACTGAATCTTAGCTATACCCATTACAAATATTACCTAAACCAACATCTTTCAATTAAATCATATTCTCTTCACAGAAAATTAATCATTCGAGTCAAATTCTATAATTTTTCCACTCTTTTTGTATCATCATAATCAGTTCAAAAGCGCCAGCATTAAAAACCCCTAGCACTTTTAAGTACTAGGGGTTTAAATATTCCCTGAAAACCGAAGAGTGAGTAACACGCCTGC
>NZ_WUUL01000026.1 GCF_009831235.1 Shimazuella alba
GAGTTTCTTAGCCTCAAAGAGGGGTAGAAATCTCTTATCTTGTAAAGGCTTCTTTTTTGTTGTGTCTTCCGCTACTGTCGCGGCGACAAGTAATAATATAGCATGGATAAAAAACAAAGTCAACTACTTTTATTCATTTTTTTTATTGAGCTTGGCCATGTTTCTTTTAGCCTTACTACAGCATATGGGATGATTACAAGCACAAACAATACAATCCAAACAGGATTTATTACTAAATCAGAAAATCCACCAACCATTGCCCGGGGAATATTGATGATAAAAAAGATAAACAAACTGATGAAGACAGGATGTTTTGGAAGTCGTACAAATAGAATATAGAGCAATTGAACAAATACTCCCAAATAAACAGATGCTAACATTACTCCCCAAGCACCATATGTCGCAAATGCTTCTCCCACATATAGGGTATTTAATACACCAGCAGTACCTTCCTGCACTTTTTCAGGAAATAAGTCCATCATAATCACTCTAGCGCTTCTCATTTGATCCACATCATACAATTGTAGAATAGAATCAGGAAGACCATAAAGATGGAGATAAGGATATACTTCCCCAAATCGATCAACAAATATATACATTGGTGCTATTTGCGTTAAAATAATCCGCCCAATTGGACCTTGTGAATAATTGAGAAAGGTAGAACTACCTGTTGCCCCAAGTAAAGTATACATCACCACAATATAGGCAACAGCGACTGCACCAAATAGTAAAATCAAGCGTAAGTTCAACCGCAATTTTCCAACATAAATACTTGTTAATATAAGCATGATCATATAAAAAAGCGTAGGTGCCTTCTCAAAGTTATACATTTGTATGATAACTGCTGCAACAAATAACAAACCAAATAGTACTCGCCATGACCATAAGCGTGTTTTTAAAGAGTATGCAAAAGCAACAATAGATAACAAAGGGGTGAGTCCTATCGCTAAAATATTTTTCACATAGACGATTCCTGTGTACCCTTCTTTTGCATCAATCCGTCCTTTTGCCAAATCAGCAGTATTTCCTAAAATAGCTGAAAACAAAGGGATTGTACTTGTATGCATCAAGGTATAAATAACAGATAAAATACTTATTGTACTCAGCACCGTAAAAAGGGTAAAAAACAATTTTTTATGTTGTTTGGAATCAAAAACTTCGTTCACTGGCGATTTCCAGTATTGAGCAAATTCTACTTTAGGATTAAATCCAACAATTCTAGAGACAACCCAAGTACTAAATGAAAATAACAGAAATGAACTACAAACTAAAATAAATCCTAGCTTTCTTGATTCAGGGAAGAGAAGTTTATTTATGATATAGGAGTTATCTATGTTCAGTACAATTAGTAAGGATCCAATTAAACTGGAGAGTAAAAAGACATACCCAAAGATCACCAAGTGTAGATTTGGTTTATTGAGAGATAACCCACCTGAACTTTTATGGAGCAATAAAACACCGATGACAAGAGTAAGAATCCATACCAACATCCAAATCACTTGAACTTCCCCCTGATGACTACTTGGTTTTCAACCCTTTAAATTCACGATCAATACGACAAATTGCTAGTGAAGCGATGAAATATAACCAAGGAATAATCTGATAACCCCATGCAAAATCATTTACTTGAAGATAAACCATTGCGGCAATCGTAATCACACTTTGTATAAACAAGAAAGACATTTTTCCAATCTGTATAGGCACATGATAATATTTTTGACTTTGGATAAAGACTAATATACATGTCAGTAAATAAGCTATTACATTAGAAATGACAATTCCCCAAAGTCCAAATGGGATATACATCACAATATTGAGAATGATATTGAGCACAGCTGCCAAGACAAGTATTCCTGATATAGATTTTGTTTTTTTGGCGAACAGTAGCCCTGAAGAAACAATGATATAGAAAAAGTTAAGAAAGGATGCTAATGATAAGAAACCAACATACTGGTAAGACGCTTGGTATTTGGGATCTAACATGAGTATCACCAATGGCATGACACTTGTTACGAACACAATTCCAATCATACCTACTGTAAAAATAATGGTATACGCCTTAGAAAAAAATATTTTTCCATCTGGGTGATCTTTCATCTGCATAGAATAAGGTCGCCATGCCATCTGAATACCATATGTCAGTAAACTGATCATCGTTGCAAATTGGAATGCTGCAACATAAATACCAACAGAAGCAGTATTGTCCATAGCAGCAATGATATACCGGTTCGATGACCCCATCACCCAAAAGGAGAGCGAAGCTGGTACCAAGGGCGCCCCATACTTTAATACTTTTACCCAAATTTCTTTATCAAAGCGTAGTTTTAAGTACTTGATCATTTGTCTGCCAGATAACAAGATAACAATGCCAATACTGATGATTCTCCCCCATACGATACTTCCGATAGATTCTGACCAGTATATGAGGAGAAAATAAGATAAAATCGCAATAAACAGCATCTTAGCAACCGTGAGAAGGACAACACGCAATGTTCGCATCTCGTAACGGTAAACAGTAAGCGCCAATATATTAATAGAATCTAGCACTAGTGTAAGAAGCGATAGATAGAAAAAAGGCATCAGTTCACTACTAATATTCAACCAAGGGATCAAATTATTACCTGCCAGAAGTGCAAAAACGGTAAGAGAAACAGCTACAAGCAGCCGAAACGCCATGACATTCTGGACATACTGTAACTTCTTATTTTCATCTTTCTCTTCGAAGTAATAAAAAGCTAACGCTGTATCCGTACCAAAGATAACAAAGTAGCCGAGTATAGCAATCGTTCCATCAATAATCCCCAATACTCCATACTCAGCAGGATGTATATAATGCGTGTAAATCGGAAACATGATAAATGCAATTAACTTGGTACTAACACTCATCAATGCATATAAAAACGAATCTCCCGCTAATCTTTTTAGTTGGGCTAACAAAGGAAACATCTCCTACAATAATTAATTTCGAGATGATCTTGCATCCAAAATATATTTCCATAGAGTAACTACAACAACTGCTAATATAATCCCTGATAGCAAGGCGATCAATATATTTGCTTTCCAAGGAGAGGCTTTTTCAGAAATAGTAAGATCCTCCAAAGAACCAGGTGGTACGATTACAGGAGCCTGTACACTTGCTAAGTCTAACTTACTTGATTGTAACTGCTCTTGTCTTGTTGCAAGTTCTTTCTGTAAATCAGTAAACGCTTCTAGTGACTGCGCATTTACCGATGATGGTTTAATCGATTTAGACGCTTGCTCCAATGTAGCAACACGCTGTTGAAGTGTAGCCATATATTGCTTTGATAGATTTACTTTTTGTTGGTACACTTTTTGTAAATCTGTATAATACGCTTTCACTACTGTTTGAAATCCTTTTGTAACTTGCTCCTTGTCTTTTCCACTGATTTGTATTTGCACCTGTTTATATTTCGGTACAATTGCTTGCAGGGAAGGTTGCAAATCTTTGGGCAATAATTTTTGATAACTAGACAAAATAATATCTGGAACTGTAACCTTGTCGTCGGTAGCATCTGCTACATTAAACAAAACAGATCCTTGATAGGTTGGTCTTGTAAAAGAACTAACAATAATAGCCAGAACAACTGCTATCAATGGAATTGCTATTAACCAAAGCTTTTTTTGCCACATAAAAGCAAGAT
The DNA here is from genome assembly GCF_009831235.1 of Shimazuella alba. Taxonomy (GTDB): domain Bacteria; phylum Bacillota; class Bacilli; order Thermoactinomycetales; family Thermoactinomycetaceae; genus Shimazuella; species Shimazuella alba. The sequence goes on from NZ_WUUL01000026.1 coordinate 3,663, forward strand.
AATCGTAAAACGCATACGATTTTTTCGCTTCTTCCTTCATCATCCATTCATCCTTTATGTTGTTATTTCAACTCTACTTTTTTTATATAAGTCAACCATTTGTTGGACACAATCATCCCACTGATAGTTATCTCTAACAAATTGAACTGCATTGACTTCCATTTGATGTCTGTTATGATCGTCGTTTAACAGAGTTTTCATCGCATTGTATATTTCCTCAGGTTCATTATTAGGCATAATCATACCTGTTGCACCATGCTTTACGACCTCTGGTAAACCACCAACATTATTAACAATCACGGGAACCCCACAAGCTTGTGCTTCTAATGCAGAGACACCAAAACTTTCACTTTCTGAAGGGAGAACAAAGAGATCCAATTCAGTAAGCAATTGTGGCAGGTCTTCCTGCGGTACAAAACCAACAAAAGTCACTTGCTGTGACATCTCATGTTTCTCCACCATTTGCTGATAACGTTCCTTCTCGGGGCCATCCCCAATAATAACCAGATGCACACAATCTTCTTCTTTTACCAGCTTTGCAAAAGCTTCGATCAGTTTGGGGAATCCATATATATCTTTTAGACTTTTTGCAATTCCAATATGAAATTCCCCACTAGACTTCTGCGATGGATTTGGTACAAAGTGATTGGTATCCACACCAAAAGGAATTAGCTCTATTTTCTTATCCGTGTACTTTTTTGTTTCCTCTAGCATTGCGCGACTAGTAGAGCATATATAAGTAGCGGAAGAAAGCGAAAATGATAGGATACGTTTGTTCAATGGTTTTTTAGGAAATTGATATACATCGCTTCCCCAAACAGAAAGATATAATGGATTGATCCGAGCTAGGCTAGCTACGAAACCATAACTAGAAGCATAGTGAGCATGCACAATATCTGGCTTTATTTGCGTTAATAAACTACGTAATGCAAAAACTGTTGTCAGATAAGAAAGTTTACCAGGTAGATACTGTGGCAGTGCGTACGTTTCAACTCGTTCAGCATGTTCCTTGGAATAATGGTTGGCAAATGTAATGACACAAACATCTAATCCAGTTCGTTTTAATCCAAGCGCCCATTTTTGGGTGTGTGTAGATGTACTAGGTGCAAATAAAGCTATCTTCATATCTACGACGACTCCGTTTTTCTTTTTGTTAAAGTATTACTTACTGTCTTTACCCTTGCAATCCAAGAGTTATCAGTTAAAAATCGATCTTGAATCGTTTGCAAGTAAGTATTATGTTGGTTAATCATTGCTTTTGTTGCTTCTACCATCGCTTCTACAGTAGCTTCTGCCACTACACCATACGGGCCACTCTCGACAAATCTTTGTTGAGCGGTGCAGTTACTGGCAAGTACAGGTAAGTAATTAGATAAGTATTCGACTAATTTCACTGGTACAGAAAAATCATTATACGTACTTTTTGTTCGAGGCAGATAAGCAAAATCGTATTCTTCATATAGTTTATCTAGTTCTGCTCCAGATAAATGCTTGATAACCACTTGCAGTTCATCCATCTTTGCTTTTTGCGTTTGGGCTAACCCCTGATATTCTGCTTCTCGACAGACCACGGTTAAAGATAAAGGAAGTCCTTCTCCTTTTACACGTTCCAATGTGTCGAGCATTAACGGCAAACCGTTGTCTGCATGCTGCACTGCGCCAACATAGATGGCACGTACTTCAGTGTCTTCCCGATTTGCTTTTTGGAATACAACTTCTTTCCCACCTGGAGGAAGAGCTACTTTTGTACGATTAATATCTACATACTTACCCATTTCTAAGCTAGGTAAAAAGATAGCATCTGCATATTTCTCGTAAAATTTTTCTTCTCTTCTGTATAGCCACTGCATCGCAGTTTTTTTCAGACCCTTTAATGGATAAAGCTCATCAAACTTCCAATATACATCGCGATAAAAAATCCCCATTGGTATTTGGTGTTTTTTTAGATATTCGAATACTTGTTTATCAATAAAAGGCTTACTGGGAATATGATTTTTGTCTGTTAACCAGATAGGAATGGTTTGGTTTTCTACATAACAAAATCGAACATTCGTCAATGCTTTTTGACGCATTAACTCATCCCATTTCGATTTTCTTTCTTTTGACTCCCCAGATACTACGACTACTTCTAATCCTTCTTTTCTCCCCCACATCTCAAATGCTTCTATCATTTTGAGCGGGCGGACCTTTGATCCACTGTCTGCTTTTTTAGCAAGTGCAAAGGGAAAATAAATCAACACTTTATCCATTGCATTAGTCCCTTCCTCATTCTATTAACCAAATTAAATTTATGTATGTAGAACTCTTTAGAAAAAGTATTTCCATTCCATCTTAACGAAAAAAAGCACATAAAACTATGACAATGCTCCAACAGTCATTTTTCTATCATAACAAGAAAATAACTCATGTACCACACGAAACAAATATCCCCATTTTTTATTACTGTAAAAGATGATAATTAACATGAAAATCATTGTAAAAACCAGATGATTTTTTCTTCGTATACGGATTAAAAGATAAATGATTGGAGAAATTATAAGAGATATAGAAACTCAAATTTTCCACTTGTTGAAATGTTAATCGGAGGGCTAAGAATAAATGAACAGTGCATGGGATCGCTTAGTTAAAAAGTCCAGAAGGCCATATAAGACTGTTCAGCATGTGGAAGAAACAGAAATCATGTCAAATAACAAGGGAATACACTCATCCTTAGATGAAAATATAGAACAGATTAAGGATTCATTTGGTAACAGTGGAGATTTGATAATTCGTAGTTTTAGAATGGGAAAGCCCTTCTCCCATAAAGTTGCTTCTATTTATATAAATGGATTAACCGATAAGGAAATACTAGGAACCTTTATTATAGAAAGACTGATGAAGGATGTGAATTTGTCTGAGAACGATGATCCTTTTTCACCAAGTCAATTGACAACCTACATCAAAGAACACATTTTATCGATAACGAATGTAAGAGATGTTCCAGACTGGAATAAGTTATTCCTTTCTCTATTATCAGGAGAAACCATTGTCTTAGTAGATGGATGGAATCATGGATTTGCTTGCGCTGCACAAGGTGGAGACCTCAGAGCTATTTCAGAACCTACAACAGAGTCTTCTGTCCGTGGTCCTAAAGATAGCTTTACAGAATCACTCATAAGCAACACAGCCATGATTCGTCGACGTATTAAGAGTCCTAATCTTTGGTTAGAAACAATGGAACTAGGGAAAATTACACAAACAGGTGTAGGCATCATGTATATGAAAGGAATTGTTAATGATAAACTTCTTACAGAAGTCAAAGAAAGGCTCAGTAAAATAAAAGTAGATGAAGTCCAAGGATCTAATACTATCGAAGAATGGATTTCTGATAATATCTGGACTCCTTGGCCAACTATTTTTACCACAGAACGGCCTGATGTGGTGGCAGGCAATCTATTAGAAGGTAGAGTTGTAATTTTTGTGAATGAAACACCAACCCCTCTGATTTTACCTGCGACATGGAATCAATTTTTTCAAACTGCGGAGGACTACTATTTGCGATGGTCCATGTCTAGTTTTCTTCGATTACTAAGAATTTTCTCTTTTTTAATCACACTTCTCGGTCCATCGCTATTCATTGCATTTCTTTCTTTTCATCCTGAGTTAATTCCTACACCTTTTTTAATTAATTTGGCTTCTCAGCGTCAGAGTGTTCCCTTCCCGATTGTTATAGAGGCTCTATTGATGGAATTTACATTTGAGGTGTTGCGGGAAGCTGGAATTCGTATGCCTCGTCCAGTTGGACAGGCAGTTTCCATTGTAGGAGCGCTTGTATTAGGAGAAGCAGCCGTTTCAGCTGGGATTGTCTCCAGTGCGATGGTCATTGTTGTAGCTGCAACAGCTATTGCTAGTTTCACTATTCCTCATTATGCAATGACTGATGCTGTACGATTACTTCGATTTTGCATGATGATTTTATCTAGTTTATTGGGATTGTATGGGATTGGATTAGGATTAATTATATTAGTGGCACACACATGTAGCATACGGTCATTTGGCATTCCTTACTTAGCTCCCTTTTCACCTTTTATTTTAGCTGATCAAAAAGATTCTATTTTACGTTTGCCCTTACCGTTTCTGTCTGAACGCCCTCGACTAATCAATCAGTTAAAAACCAAAAGGATTGAGGATAGTCAAACTTCTTCACCAGAAAACGATAATATGAAAAATCAAGATTCAAAGAAGGATTCCTATGAAAAATAAACAAATCATACTTCTCTTCCTTTGTTTATTCATTTTTTTAATATCTGGATGTTGGGACAGCAATGAATTACAGAAATTATGTATTGTAGCAGGAATGGCTATTGATAAAGGCAACGATAACACGAAAAATAGATTTCGAATCACTGTTCAAATTGCCAATCCTCCTCAAGTCGCTGGTGATTCCCAAGGGGGGAAAATGCAAGCCTCTCGTGTGACTAACTTTACCGAAACGGGCAGTACCATATCAGAAACATTGCGAAAGATATCCAACAAGGCACCCGGAGAGCTTCTTTTTCCTCATCTACAAGTTATGGTAATAGGTGAAGATTTGGCGAAAGAAGGAATTGCAGATATATTTGATGTCATTGAACGCGATTCACAATTTCGAGTTCTCTTTCCAATCTTAATTTCAAAAGGACCTCATTCAGCTAAAGATATTTTAGAAGTCACGACAACCTTAGAAGCCATTCCTTCCGCCAAAATAGTGGAAGCATTGAGGACTTCTGAAAGATATTGGGGAGCATATAAAGCCACTCGTGTTGATGAAGTTATCAAAGGATTAAAAGAAGGTAGTTTTCCCATTTCTGGTATTCAAATGAAGGGAGATTTAAAGGCGGGGAATTCTATAAAAAATGTAGAAAAAATATCCCCAAATACTATCATTCAATTGAAAGGAACAGCTATTTTTAAAGATAGGAAATTAAAAAAGTGGTTAGATTTAAACACAGCACGCGGTGTGACATGGGTTATGGATGAAATGAAAAGTACCGTGATAAACCTTGATTGTGGTATGAAAAAAGATGCCATTGCCGCTAATGTAAATCGTTCTAAAACAACTACTGATGTAAAAATAAAAAATAATAAACCCGTTATTTATCTCACTGTTCATGCAGAAGGGGAAATCTTAGAGAATAATTGCTCCCTAGATCTTGGAAAATCAATAAACCTCGATCAACTAGATGAAAAATTAGAAGAGGAAATCAAAATAGAATTATTGCAAGCTATTAAAACAGCGCAAAAGGAGAAAAGCGATCTCTTCCGTTTTGGTGAAAAAATCAATACAACAGACAAAAAATTATGGAAAAAAATAGAAACTGCATGGGAAAATGACATTTTTCCAAAGACTGAAATTCATGTCAACGTACAAGCAATCATTCGTCGAACAGGTATGATAACAAAATCGTATCGATAAAATAAAATCTGATTCTCGTGCACAAAGAATGGAGTTATTCATGTATGGAAAAAGCCAAAATAAGTGCTATACAATTATTTGCTTTAATGTTTATTTTTGATTTAGGTACTGCACTGATCGTAAGTTATGGGGTCACGGCTGGCAAAGACGATTGGCTATCCATTCTTTTGGGCATGTCTGGAGGAATAATCTTATTCTTTATTTATTATCCTGTCTATCGAAAATATCCCGATCTTCCACTGACATCTTATATTGGAGAAATATTCGGAAAATATATTGGGTGGATATTTGGTTTTTTATATTGTATATCTTTTTTATATATTGCTGCGAGAAATGTGCGAGACTTTGGAGATCTACTATCCTCATCGACATTGACTGAAACTCCGTTATTAGTAATCCATACTTCATTTGTACTTGTTATTTGTTATGTACTATATCAAGGCATAGAGGTTCTGGGAAGAACAGCAGAAATATTTCTATTTGTGTTGATATTACTTGGGATAATAGGGAATTTTTTTGTCCTTGTATCTGGAGACATTACTTTTCAACAGATACGACCACCTCTCGAACATGGTTGGGGACCTATTATTACAACAGCTTTCCCCACCATCACCACATTTCCTTTTGGTGAAATGTTTGCCTTTATGATGCTAATGCCGTACTTGAATAAAACTAAACTCGTTAAAAAAACTTGGCTATCTGCCTTGATCTGTAGTGGTCTAATTTTAAGTTGGACAGCATTTTTAAATATGACCGTTCTTGGATTGGACGTAATGGAAAGATCAACCTTTCCTACATTAGCAACCATAGGCAAGGTAAGCTTATTTGATTTTATAGAAAGACTGGATGCTATAGTAGTATTGACATTATTATTAACGGTTTTTTTCAAAGCAGCTATCTTTTTGTATAGTGCTGTGATCGGAATCGTAGACTTATTTAAGCTAAAAAATCATCAACAAATTATTTTACCTGTTGGCATCATACTCATTTTTACATCAATGACAATAGCCTCTAGTTTCTCGGAACATTTGGAAGAGGGATTCGATGCCTCAATTAAATTTGTCCATATACCTTTTTTTATCATTATTCCTTTTCTTATGCTGGTAATATCCTTCATTAGAAACTATATAAAGAAAAGATCAAATGCTAAGTAGTACCATTATTTTTCATTGATTTTTTTCGATAAGTGACTTGCTGAACAATAACTATTAATAAAAGCCCACCTAACATCACATACTCTGCACTGCTCATAACCCAGAAAGGATTTAAAAGATGGTGCCATGCTTCTGTAAAATTAAAACCTAAACGAAGATCCATTAATAAGATAGTTAGCGCAGATAATAAAAAAATGACAAAAATTATCCCAATTACCTTCATCATTCAATCCTCATTTACCTTGTTAGATACCTATATTATTTGTCGAAAAAAGTTTTTCATTACTCCATTAGTCAGCCTAAATTATCCAAAAGACCTCGACTCTTACACGAAAAAACGACTTGAATGCTCCACTAAAGGATCTAAGTCGTCGTTTTGATTCTAAGAAGAGGGTAACTAACCTTTTCATATATTATAAAACCTCTGGCAATGATTTAATTTTAAATTCTTTGTATAGCGGGATTAGCCAAAGAACACGATAGATAAAAATGTTTATTATTTTCTAATAACTTCCTAAAAATGAGAAATCACATCTATAATGAAATACAATTATTTGACTCCGTGCCCTCAATAAGATGAGGGCACACTCATTACGGAAGACGAAGAATCCTCCGCAGAGAGCCAGTGGTGTAAGAGGTATCCTTATCGTGCAACTTTCCTCCTCGGACTTGAAGGATCACCTTGAGGCTTACCTTATGGAAGAAAACCACAAGATTTCCCCTAGCCAGCTCCTTTCCTTCCCAAGAAAGAATGGCTCCAGTGAAGACCTCCATCGCTCATCTGGCAAATGCTCGCCTGACCAGTCGAAGGAACGACCGTCTGGCATCAGGATACCCCTCCACTCGAACGACAAGGTAAAGTAATATTCCTTGTCTTCTGTAAAGAGAAGAAGGTTGTACCCATTGTCGTCTTGTTGGACTTCGTAGAGCTCCATGACTCTCCCATCACCAGCGAATATGAATCATTATATATGAAATAGCCTAACAAAACATCTATAAATAAATTTACTTCCAGATGACGTGAGCCAAATTTGACTTAGAGCTCTTTAGCAGGTTGTTAAATTGCTAAATATAAAAATGAGTTGAATTCGCTCAGCATGATTCCGGCAGCAGTCTTTTCGATTTCCAACGCGAGACGGCAAGGCTTGTGTTCTGCACAGTCATCTCGACCTCCAGTGGAGTTACATCTTCTAATTCTATATTGGTGAGTCAATTTCGATTTGGGTCGTCCAAAACTGACAAGCATACACAAAGATTACCTGTTATGCCTATTTTTAAAGACATTAGACTCATTTTCACCACATCATTATATTCTTCATTCGTTTTTCTTAGCTCAATGCATATGACCTGTTATCTTATCTATATAAAGCAAATAACAACAAAAAAACCTACCAAAAGGTAGGCTTTCTGTACTTGCCTGGCGACTACTTACTCTCCCAGGACCCTGCGGTCCAAGTACCATCAGCGTGAGAGGGCTTAACGGTCGTGTTCGGGATGGGAACGAGTGGAACCCCTCTGCTATGATCACCAGACGTATTCAGTTGAGAAGTGTATCGCACTCTCAAAATCGGATAGAAAATGATGGTGTTGCTTGCACTTACAGTACTAGTCACGCTAAGCTATCAGAGATGCGAAGTCGTGCTTG
>NZ_WUUL01000027.1 GCF_009831235.1 Shimazuella alba
TAATATCTTTTTATCTGTTACTCTATTTATATATGCATCGTCAAATCGATTGGCTTTCCTAGGTAAAATCTTATTTTCCATAAGAATATTGTTTGTTCTTTGATTGGTTTCTTTTTGCTTCATCGCACTATCCACATCGATATATGGATAATGGTGCAGCTTCCGAAAAATGTTAGCTATCGTCTTTTCGCCAAACTTTTGAACCAATTGACGAAATTGAACATAGCAAGATAAGTAGTATCGAGATGCTTCACTATCAGGTAGTTGCTCTAATTTCATTTTTTCCAATTGAACAATAGAATACAGTTTAAATTGTTTGTTTAATAATGGTTGTTCCCCTGTTATCAAGGACTCATAGTACATCGCTGCACCTTCCTGCAACCAGTACGCTGCATTGTCATTGGTTAAATCACTCACTAATTGGTGAGTGTATTCATGGGCAAGACCATGAATAAGAGAAGCTTTGTCTTCTTCACTTACTACTAATTTTATTGATTGTTTCGCCTCATTCCATCCTCCTGCCCAAGTCGGCAACGAAAGTTTAACAGATTGTCGAAAAAGTTCTGATTCCTGATATAGTTTTGCTTCCATCACTGATGGATACCAATTGTACTTACTTCCTAATACTTTTGATACTCTTGACAAAATGCCGATAGCTCTTTTTGCCTGTTCCTTTAAATTTGGATCACTATACTTAATCACAATATGTCCGCTTCTCATTTCAAAGGAAAGGGAGTCTGTATCTTTCCAAGACTTTTTTGATTTCTTCACATCTACTGGGTAACGAAATATATATTGCTTATTATTTTTACGATAAGATTGAACGACTTTTACTTGATAACGATCTTTGCTAATCCTCTTCAAGTTCGTTACCTTTAATCGAAAAGAATTTGAATCGATATAGGAGACCGCATCTAGAAACCATCTCTTTTGTTCTTGTCGGTAGTGATTATCGGTATAAATAGTAGATAAATACATCGACAGATCACCTGTATTGACAGCATGTTGTTTAGTAGCAAACAAATCTTGTATGGATTGAACATCGGATACAGGAAAAATTGCAAACCAGCAGCTAAGTAATAAAGTTATCATCATAGAGACCTCCTGCTAGTTATGCTTTCCTAGTTATGAGGATTGTTATGCACAAGAAAAAGCCACCGATTTTGCGGTGGCTTACTTTATCTACTACTAAGGATACGGACCTTTCGCTTGCCGATAACTACTGCTTTGGAACTCCAATAGAATCCCCCCTCAGAAAGTCACGAAGCTTTTCCATCTCCAGGTTAAGTATTTTGTTAAGCTATGCCTATGGGTAAGGCCCTAATGAATTTACTTTCTTCACTGCAATGGATTTGATCATAATTGATGCCCTCCTAGTGAGTCAAGTATTCACCAAGTAGAAATAACCATCTACTTGTAAAGATAATGTTAATAGTTTATAAAGGTTTGGTCAAGGCTTTTTCTGAAATAATTTGAACAGACTAAATATTTCCCATCTGATAAAACTGAGTTTTATATAGTAAAACCCCCTTGTAACGATAAGGAGGTTTCGGATTAAATCGCACCGATATAAATAAATCTTAAGACAAACAAAACGGCCAAAACATACATGATGGGGTGTACCTTTTTGCCTTTTCCAACTACTAATTGACATACGGGATAAAGAATAAATCCTACTGCAATCCCTGTTGCAATGCTATACGTCAAAGGCATCATCACCATGGTAAGAAAAGCTGGGACTGCTTCAACAAAATCATCCCATTTAATATTTTTGAGGCTACCTGCCATTAGTACCCCAACAATAATTAATGCGGGTGAAGTAATAGCGGCAACTCCTGCGAAAGCACTAACCAAAGGATAGAAAAATATAGATAGACCTAAAAATATAGCTGTAACAACCGAAGCAAGTCCTGTTCTACCACCAGTAGCAACTCCTGAAGCAGACTCAATATAAGAGGTAACCGTACTTGTACCCAAAGCCGCTCCTGACATAGTCGCAACAGAGTCTGTAACCATTGCACGACCTGCTCTTGGAAGTTTATTATCTTTCAGTAATCCAGCTTGATTTGCAACACCAACTAACGTTCCAGCATTATCAAACAAATCGACAAATAAGAATGCGAAGACAATCGTAAACAACCCAAGTTCTAATGCACCCATAATATCCATCTGCATAAAGGTTGGTGCAATGCTTGGAGGCATCGAAAAAATACCTGTTGGTGGTGCAATAAGACCAGCAATAACTCCGACAATACCTGTAACAATCATCCCAATAAAAATAGCTCCTGTCATTTTACGAAGCATCAAGATAACAGTAAAGACGAGTCCAAAGATCGTAAGCAAAATGTTGGGATCGTATGAGATTTTCGGATTCAGTGCAATAAAGGTCGCTTCGTTCGCTACAATCAACCCTGCATTTTTCATCCCAATAAATGCAATCAAGATGCCAATTCCCGCAGATACTGCGAACTTCAGGGTTGGAGGGATAGAATTAATGATCATCTCACGTACTTTAGTAACAGTAAGAAGAAGAAAGATAACCCCAGAGATAAACACTGCACCTAGTGCTTTCTGCCAAGGAATCCCCATCCCCAAACAGACAGCAAAGGTAAAGTATGCGTTTAAACCCATACCAGGCGCAAGCGCTATCGGGTAATTAGCGATAACCCCCATCAAGAAGGTCCCAAGCGCTGCTGAAAGACATGTAGCAACGAAAACAGCGCCAAAGTCCATTCCTGTTTTACTTAATAAATTTGGGTTTACCAAGATAATATAAGCCATCGCAAAAAAAGTAGTGATACCAGCTATAACTTCAGTTCGTACGTTTGTTTTGTATTCTTCTAGTTTAAAAAAACTGGATATGCCTGATGCTTTCTTTTCTGACATGCTGAAATCCCTCTTTTTTAAATTGACTTATTCCCACTCAATCGTGGACGGTGGTTTTGATGTAATGTCATAAACAACACGGTTTACATGGTCGACCTCATTTACAATCCGTGTAGAGATCTTTTCTAAAATGTCATACGGTATTCTTGCCCAATCTGCTGTCATTCCATCAATAGAAGTAACTGCACGAATTCCTACCGTATAAGCATAGGTTCTGACATCTCCCATAACCCCAACGCTTTTGAAGTCAGGTAATGCGGTAAAGTACTGCCAAATCTCATGATCAAGTCCAGCTTTTGCTATCTCTTCCCGTAAAATCGCATCAGAATCACGAACAATCTGGAGTTTGTCTTCTGTCACTTCTCCAATCACACGAATTGCTAGTCCTGGACCTGGAAAAGGTTGACGCCAGACAATTTCCCGGGAAATCCCTAACTCTTCTCCAAGTTTGCGCACTTCATCTTTAAATAGCGTATTAAGAGGTTCTATGAGCTCCATATTCATTTCTTCTGGTAAACCACCTACGTTGTGATGCGATTTAATCGTATGTGCAGTAGCTGTACCAGATTCGATGATATCTGTATATAAAGTTCCTTGCCCTAAGAAGTCATGCTTGCCAAGCTTCGATGATTCTTCTTCAAAGACATAAATAAATTCATTGCCGATTATTTTGCGTTTTTGTTCTGGATCAGAAACACCAGCTAATTTTCCCAAGAAACGTTCTCTTGCATCGATTTTTACAAAGTTCATATGGAAATGATCTTGGAACGTCGAAACAACACCTTCTGCTTCTCCTTTTCTAAGAAGTCCATGATCCACGAACATACAGGTTAACTGATCTCCAATTGCTTTATGAATAAGCACTGCTACAACAGAAGAATCTACTCCACCGCTTAGTGCACACAATACCTTTTTATCACCAACACGGTTACGAATTTCTGCTATCGCATCCTCCATAAACGTTTCCATCGTCCAATCGCCTTTACAGCCACAAACAGCAAATAAAAATTCTTTTAACATCTTATTTCCATTTCTGGTGTGTTGGACTTCTGGATGAAACTGTACAGCATAGAACTGTCTGTCTTCATCCATCATAGCTGCTACTGGAGCAGATTCTGTTCTACCGATTACTTCAAATCCTTCTGGAGGAGCAAGCAAGACATCACTGTGGCTCATCCATACTTGTTCTTTTGCTCCAAAGGAGGAAAAGAGTTTGCTATTGCCTACTACTTCTAATTCTGCTTTTCCGTATTCCCGTTTATGAGCACGATCTACTTTTGCTCCGTAATGAGCTGCTATTAACTGCATTCCATAGCAAATTCCTAAGATAGGAACCCCCAAATCAAAAATAGCGGGATCGCACTTTAGCGCCCCTTCTTCGTAAATACTATTTGGTCCGCCGGAAAAAATAATTCCCGAAGGTTTGTGTTGTTTTAATTCTTCTGCAGTGATCGAATGAGGAAGCAATTCACTAAAAACTCCTAGATCACGAATTCGTCTTGCAATTAGTTGATTATATTGACCACCAAAATCAAGAACTACCACACGCTCCATTTGTTGATTCATAAATACCTCCATATTTCCCCCTAAAAAACGAACATATCGTGGATTATTTCTAACAAAATATAACCATATACGAACATTTAGGTCAAGTAATAGGTAGAATGTTTTTTTATAGTCATCTACTTCCAGTTGCATATTAGAAAATTTGCTTTGATATAATGAGAAAGATATGTACCCATTTAAGAAAGCATGGTGATTTTAGTCAGATGTGGAAACAAGATATCGTCGATGAAGCTGTTCGACGTTTTCATGGAACAGAATCTTCATCTATTTGTATAGGCGGTTTTTACCAAAATGTTTTTCAATACGAGCGAGATGGAGAAGAATTTATTTTAAAATTAATCCCATCTGCTAACAAAGATCGGAATATGTTACACTCGGAAATGAAATGGATACAGTTTCTCCGAAAAAACGGAATCCAAATTCCCAAAAATGTTTTATCCAAAAGAGGAAATACCATCGAAGTCATTCACTCTCTTCCCATCCCCTGTTGTGCGATCTCCTATGAAAAAGCAGAAGGAGAAAAAATAAACAACAAAGAAACTGCTTTTTTTCATTGGAATGATTATTTATTCACCCGATGGGGACAAGAAATGGGTAAAATGCATGCGATCTCCAAAAAATTTCACCTGCAAGAAGTTGATACACCTTTTGATGATTGGGATCAAGGAGAAATCTACCATCGAGACTTGTCTACCGCTCCAAAATTAGTACAAGACCGTTGGATCGAACTTCGTCAGAAAGCAAGTACATTTACCCGCAATCAAAAAACATATGGTTTAATCCACAATGAATTTAGTAATCGTAATTTTTTACTAACCAAAAATAGAGAACTGATTATTTTTGATCTCAATCATGTGAAATACCATTGGTACACCTATGACATCGCTATTGCACTTTATAATGCCCTTCATTATGTCTCTGAATACGAGCAAAGCTCTTTTAAACAAGAGTTTTTACATAAATTTATGTTTGGTTACTTCTGTGAAAATGAATTAGAAGATGATTGGGAAGAGAAAATCAATTTCTTTTTAAAGTTTTATACCAATTTCCGTTACCTTTACTTACATATTTATTTGCATAAAGAAAGTGCGAGTAAAGAAAAACTTGAAGAATTTAAACGACTGGAAGCAATCGTAAACCCGTCAAATAAAATATTACGACGCTCGTAAATGGAGAGGAGAACAACATTGCAGAGACAAAAAGTATTAACAGGAGCACCATGGGAAACAGTTGTAGGATACTGTCGAGCAATACGCGTGGGTACTCGTATCGAAGTTGCTGGTACTACTGCTGTACAAGATGGCGAAGTAGTTGGAGTAGGAGATGCATATAAGCAAACTCAGTTTATTTTACAAACGATTGAAGGAGCCTTACAAGAATTAGGTGCTAAAATGTCAGATGTCATAAGAACAAGAATGTTTGTGACTGATATTTCCAAATGGGAAGAGATCGGAAAAGCACATGGGGAATTTTTTCGAGAGATTCAACCTGTAGCCAGTATGATTGAAGTAAAAGGACTGATTGATCCTGATTTGCTAATAGAAATTGAAGTAGATGCTATTGTTAACGATGAATAAAATAAAAAACACGCAATTTGGGAAATGAAATAGATTCGGGCAGTTCGTTAACGAACTGCCCTTTTTTCAGAATCTGATCAGAGAGTCGGGGTTTGCCTCAAAGAACTCTCTCGCGACGTGAAGTACAGCCCTTCTCGATACGCCGTTACCGATGTAACGCGGAGACACCTTTTCTCCGAAAGTGAAATGGATCGCCTGAGAAGTGTTGGCTGCACAACTATGCACCTCACTCTTGATCCAATTCCTTTCTTCCTTATTCTCTAGTTCAAGATGCAGAAGTTCGGATATTGCTTTGAGGAAGCAGGTACAAATCGCCGCCAATGCCAGCATTTCCAGTCCCATTTCTTTAAACTTGATCAATGGCTGTTCATGCTCTTGGAGAAAGCTGTTATACTGCCCAAGCAGTTTCTTAGCCAGTGCTTCTCCCGATTCATTGACCAGCAACTTCAATACTTGGCGATTCTTATTTTCATAAGCCTTTTGAATCAGTTTTGATTGTGTTTGAAGGCGATCACGAATACCGCCAAACTCATCTGTCATCTGATTTTTCTGTTCCTTAGAAGTCACCCTAACTCCTTGATGATTCTGAATTTACAGTGATTTATTCTTATAGTTTAATATATTTTATTAAGTATATACAACTAACCTCAATAACAAATCCACATCTGGCAACTGTTCATCATCTTCACTCAATTTTAATGTCATCAGTCCTGACAACACTTTTAAATAATTTGCGGCTAATTGTCCCGTATCTCCTGCTACAAATTCACCTAACTCTTGTCCTTTTTTTAGCAAAAGGACTAATTGTTCCCAATATTTTTTATTAGAATACTTTCATCACAATCTCTTGTTAATACTTTTTTCTACTCGATTGAAGTCAGTCAAATCTATCATCTTGATTATCACTCACCAAAAATTAGTCCTCTTTTGCTACGATTTCCAAATGAAATACAAGACTTACAATTAAAAATATTTCCAGTTATACTGATGAAGGCTCAATTTTTGAGTGTAATGATGAAAATGGGGGAAAATTTTAATGAATGTATTAATGATTAACATACCTGCCGAGGGTCATATTAATCCAACTCTTGGTATAGTGAAAGCATTGGTTGATCGTGGTGACTCTGTCCACTATGTAACAACAGAAGAATTTAAGGAACGAATTGAAGGATTAGGAGCACATGTCTATGTTCACTCCACTCAACTAAAACCGATTACACCAAAGGAAATGAAAAATGCAAATATCCATGAGTTCTTGCAAGATCTATTGAAGATTTCCCATGAAACTTTGTCCATCGTACAGAAATTAGCTGCTTCCATAACAATTGACTATGTTTATCACGATACGTTTGGCGCTGGATTATTGGTTAAAGATTATTTAAAAATTCCTTCTGTCTCATCTACCGCTAGTTTCGCAATACCTGAAGAACAATTCTTAGAAATATCCAGAAATATTAGTGCAGGAGCTTCTTTGGATTCTTCTCCGAAATTAGAGCGAGAAAATGCATTTTTAACCAAGCAAATGGAAGATAAATTTGGAATAAAAGTAAAACAACCATTTCAATTCATGATGAATAGTGCTGATTTGAATATCGTATTCACAAGCAGATCATTTCAACCAGGCGGAGAATATTTTGATGAGTCATATATTTTTGTCGGCCCCTCTATTTCTAACCGATTTCAATCAAATGATTTCCCTTTAGAAGAGTTAAAAGAACAAAAGGTACTCTATATTTCAATGGGTACTGTATTACAAGGATTTGAATCTTTCTTCCAGACCTGCATGGAGGCATTTTGGGATTTTGAAGGGAAAGTTGTTTTATCTATCGGTAAGTTAACTGACATAACCAAACTTGGGGAATTTCCTGACAACTTTATCGTGCGTAACTATGTCCCTCAACTTGACGTTCTACAACATACTGATCTCTTTATAACCCATGGTGGAATGAATAGTACCAGTGAAGCTCTCTATTATGAAGTACCTCTAATTGTCATCCCACAAACCTCAGATCAACCTTTGATTGCAAACCGATTAGTAGAACTTCATACCGGCTATCGAATTGATCCCGACGAAGTAAGTGTAGAAAAGCTAAAAGAAGCTGTTCAAACCATTTTGTCTGACCCGTCCTATCAACAAAATACAAAAAAGGTGAGCCAAAGTTTTAAGAAAACTGGGGGAGTAGAAAAAGCCCTAGAAGCGATAGACAGGCATTTAAGCCTTTAACAAGATGTAGGGTTTTGTTTAAAAACACTAATCACCCTCTAAAAGGTGTCAGTTTTAACTGATTATTCAAAATATTGCGTTTATATATATATCTATACTTCAAGCAGTCGGCTTTGAAGAGGATAGGTGTTAGGTTTTTATTTTCAACTTGATTCATAAACAAGCTGAAATAGTGAGTAGTATAAACGTTGCTTCCTTCTTGACATCTTTGTGTCAGGAAGGAAATTTTATCATTATAGCGAGCAGATAAACAGCATTACCAAATAACCATTATGAGTGTAATAAATGAAAAAATAAAAATAGATAGGGGTTATAACTTTGTCACTAGAAAAAACAAAGCTTGTTCCTGTAATGTGCTCCTTATTTTTGGCGATTTTAGTAGCCTCACTTGATAATACAATTGTCTCCACTGCAATGGGAACAATCGTTGGCGAATTAGGTGGTCTGGATCAATTTGTTTGGGTTACCTCTGCTTACTTAATTGCAGAGATGGCAGGGATGCCGATCTTTGGGAAACTATCTGATATGTACGGTAGAAAACGATTTTTCATGTTGGGGATTTTCTTATTTCTAATTGGGTCCATATTATGTGGTACATCGCAGAATATTACTCAATTAAGCATTTATCGAGCCATCCAAGGTATTGGCGGAGGAGCATTGATGCCGATTGCTTTTACTATTATTTGGGATGTATTTCCTGCCAAACAACGCGGAAAAATGAGCGGTATTCTTGGAGCTATATTTGGCCTCTCCAGTATTTTTGGACCGCTTGTCGGAGCTTACATTACAGATATTTGGAACTGGCGATGGATTTTTTATATTAATATACCGATTGGTGCTATCTGTTTGATACTTATCTTTCTGTATTATCATGAATCAAAAACACAAGTGAAACAAGTTATTGACTGGCTGGGTGCGTTCACTTTAGTTTCAAGTATAGTTTGTCTAATGTTTGGATTGGAACTTGGCGGAGATCAATACATGTGGAGTTCTATGCTAATTTTGTCATTGTTTGCCGGTTCTCTTATTTTGTTTAGTACATTTCTATATATCGAAACCAAAGCAATAAATCCAATTATCTCTTTTGAAATGTTTAGATATCGTCTATATACAGCTAGTAATTTTGTGGGACTATTTTATGGTGCTACTTTTATGGTATCAACGATTTACATTCCACTTTATATCCAAGGTGTAATGGGTGGAAATGCTACTAGTTCTGGACTATTACTCATTCCAATGATGATCGGCACAACAATCACTGCTTCTCTTGGGGGTGAATTGGTTAAGAGAATGAGTTATAGAGGAGTTATGTTTGCTTCCATTGTGATTCAACTAGTTGGCATTGGATTTCTGAGTACACTTTCACCTGATACATCCAGACTGGAAGTTACCATCTATATGATAATTATTGGTTTAGGAACAGGGGCATCCTTCTCTGTACTCGGTATAGCAGCAATGCATCATTTTAATAGTAGTCAACGAGGTGCTGCTAGTTCTACAAATGCATTTTTACGATCTCTAGGTATGACGATAGGAATTACTATATTTGGAGTAATTCAACAAAACATTTTTAATAACAAGCTATCTAGGACTTTAGATTCAATGAGTACAAAAAATATAGGTGATCCACATGTACTTCTTACAGCTGAGGGAAGAGCCAAGATACCAGCATCTAGTTTAGATAAAATTACTGAAATTTTATCTACTTCGATTACTCAGACTTTTCTTTGGACTTTAGTACCAGCTATTCTCGCATTGTTGTTTGTAGTATTAATGGGAAAAGCAAAGTTATCTGATGAAAAAATAACACAATATTAAGATTTATTTTAGTGTAAGCCGGCATAGCCATAATTTTTAGACACCATTTTTTAATTATCAACCACCCGCATAACATGTGTCACAAAAAATCGTAAACAACTAGCTA
>NZ_WUUL01000028.1 GCF_009831235.1 Shimazuella alba
CTCTTTTTTTAGTACTCACTCTTTCAGAAGATGGACAAAACAATGTGCCATTAAACCTACATTTGACGGATCATAACTGACAGAAACCCTGTCACCTCTTCTACCCAATAATTATTTCGTATGTGAATAAAATACAATTTAAAATAAATGAAATACCTACGACTAAACATGTAACAGAAAGAAGCTAGTCATTGCTATATAATGAATTTCAGACATAATTTCAAAGTCAATATTCCATAACCTAACATTGACACTAAGAAAAGGATGTTAAAAATGAAAAATTGGAAAAAATCTGCAATGGTTTTCACATTAGCAGCCGGTTTGCTAGTACTAGTCTGACAACTATCAATACTTCACATGCAGCACCAAATACGAAAGTTGTAGTATCGAAACATCATCAATCCCATCAACAAACCATAATAAATATCGAAAAATTTGCTTCTCAAGGTAAAACAGTCAACAGTGAAAATTTTGGTGTGCACTCTAAGACAGAGGATATTATAAAAAAATGGGGTAAACCAGACGAGGGTTCTGATGAAAATTGGCTCTATTATAGTAAAAGAGGTATGGATATAGTTGCAGAAAAAGGAAAAGTAGTTAAGATCTACTCAACAGATAAAAGTTACTATGATATTACTTACAAAGAAGTAAAGCGAACACTAGGAAAACCTATTAAAGAAGTAAAAGGGCAAGATGGTTATTATATAACATATAAGGCTGGTAAAAATACATTAGAATTTGGCTTCTATTACAATAATGAGGGTACGAAACCATCTACTCTTGCTGGATTAAATGTTTTTTAACTTCTAATTATAATCCTTAGGACGAAAAACCACTCGAATGAGTGGTTTTTGTGTTACTTATAGAGCTCTGCTAATCTAGTTATAAAAATATAGTAAAAATTAATGTAATCGGGACATCATCACCATTGAAGCAACTTCCACATACATGTCCAAGTAATTCCTTGACCGATTTTTTTCTCAAATATAAAGAAGGTAGAACCTGATAATTTTTTATATCATAATATTCCGTTTACCCTTGCATCTTAACCGGAAAATGGTCTTTTAGGATTACTATATAGTTTCTTAGGAAAATAAATGCCAACCTCGATATCAATGATAACTACCCCACGAATACAATGTATTGTGTGCCTGTTTCGGATTTAAATAATTTCTTCCATGGATGTTCCCGTTGTTACTCCTAAGTTAGCAGATGTAAAAAATAATCCATTATTGGCAGATTCATAAGCTGCGATTGTAATCCAACATTGATTAATATTAGCTCCTTGATCCTACTCAACGAATAAAACTGGATTATTGCAAAGTTATAGACCACACTCATCTTCTTTTTTTAAAATAGAATTACCAACTAATAAGTTTTCCATCTCTGAAGAACCCACCATTAGGTCCATCACGTCCAATAGTCGCTAGCCATAGAATAGATTTTGCAGCTTGGTCTGGAGTTCTCGGAGCAGATGATCCACCCATATCTGTACTTACCCATCCTGGACATACTGCATTTATTTTGATATTTCCATTTAGTTCAGCAGCTATCAATTGGGTTAATCCATTCAAGGCTAGTTTAGACAACTTATAGGCGCCTACTCCTTGATCAGTCATTTCTCTCATCTCCCCATACCCAGATGAAACATTAATGATTCTCCCATAGCCTTGTTTTTGCATGAGTGGAATAAAAGAATAGATAACATGATATACACCGAAAAAATTGGTTGCCATTGTTTTCTCTAGAATGAAAGGATCCATCGTCAATAACTTTTCATTTTCATCCAAATACACACCAGCATTATTAATCAATACATCTAATCTTCCATATCGCTCCTTTACTGTACTTGCTGCCTGCCGGATGCTTTCTTGATTATCGACATCCATCAACAAAAATGAAACGCTCAGGTCTGACTCTTTGAGTTTTTGTGCTGCTTTATAGCCCATCTCTGGATTTCGACTTGTCAAAATAACCTGAAAACCATTCAAAGCCAATTGTTTAACTAGTTCATATCCAATCCCACGATTCCCGCCCGTTACAAGCGCAACTTTTTTATCCTGCGACATTCCACTCTTCCTCTCTTTCTTAGAAAGTATCTTTTTGTAAAATTACAACTTGCTAACTCTTCTGTCAAATACAGACTCTATGCGTTATTTTTATAATTGGTTATATCACTTCATCATGGACTGGTTTTAGCCAATCCGTTTCTCCCAGTGTAATGGCTAAATGCACAAACCAACTATTTTTGTAGCTCCATGACAATGCTTTACATGTGGTGGTATATTCACTACACCATCTCCTGCTTTGAGTGATGAGCGGCTTTTCCTTCTGCTTGGTACCACCCTGTAGCCAATAATACTTGTTCCATTTTATGAGATTTCCAGTTATTTTGGCTCCTAGAGCAAAGGTACCACTGATAAAGTTTGCTTCTACCTTTTCTCTCAGTAAAAACAATGGAGCTATTGCTTAGATTTTCATCTGCCATATTTCATTGCTACTATCCTTTATCTTTATAGATTCACCGGATAAAACATCATCGTTTAGTTTCGCAAATATTGGCGCGAACTCTTCCAATATATTTTCTTATGTTTGTCTTTCGGCCATTTCTGGTATTTATTTCCTATCAATTTTGTTCACAACAAAGGGTAGTATAAATCTCAAAATTAGCTTTAATACAAGTGATAAATCTTTAGAAAAAGATACAGTGTATTTTCTTGACTTAAAGTTAACTTTAAATGATAGATTGGAATGCATGAAAGAGCGAGGTGAGAAAATGAATATTGCACAAGTCGCAAAGCAGTTTGATCTCACAGCTTCAACACTCCGATACTATGAAAGCGTGGGTTTGATTCCACCAGTAAATAGAAAAAAAAGTGGCATCCGCGATTACGATGAAAATGATCTCAAATGGATCGAATTTATAAAATGTATGCGAAATGCAGGATTAACAATAGAATCGTTGATTGAATATACAACTTTATTTCTCGCAGGAGATAGCACCATAGAAGCTCGCAATAATATCCTTATGGATGAAAGACAGCGATTGATTGAGAAGCGAAAAGAAATAGATGAAACCATAAAGAAATTAAATAAAAAAATTGAGGGTTATGATGGTGAGTTGCTGGCAAGTGAGGCTGATCTGAAAAAAGATTGAAAATGGAAGAGAGACAAGCATAAGTCAGCAAAAAAATTTTCCTATATATGCTTGACTTGAAGTCAACTTTAAGTTGTAAGGTGTGTCTGTACCCAATACAAAAAAGAAAATGATCCACAGGAGGGATTATTTATGATAAATGTTAAAGCACGAGCTGTCGATGGACCAGACAAACCATTTCAATCAGCTGAAATTAAAAGACGCGATCTTGATTTGCATGATGTTTTGATTGAAATTAAATATGCAGGTATATGTCATTCTGACATCCATACTGCTCACGGTGAATGGGGCCCTGTGAACTATCCGCTCGTACCTGGACACGAGATAGCGGGAATTGTTACAGAGGTAGGATCCGAGGTTTCAAAGTACAAGATCGGTGACCGAGTAGGGGTCGGATGTATGGTTGACTCCTGCGGCGAATGTGAGAACTGCCGTAAAGGAGTGGAACAATACTGTCTCAAAGGAAATGTCCCTACTTACGCTGGTGTTGATAAATACGGTGAACCTACTCAAGGCGGTTATTCTACCCATATTGTCGTTACAGAAGACTTCGTAGTTAGAATTCCTGATAATATTGAACTCGATGTCGCAGCACCTTTACTTTGTGCTGGTATTACAACATACTCCCCATTAAATCATTGGGGAGCTGGTCCAGGTAAAAAAGTAGCGGTTGTTGGGATGGGCGGTCTTGGTCATATGGCAGTCAAAATTGCACATGCAATGGGGGCTGAGGTCACTGTTCTGTCACGATCTTTGAACAAAAAGGACGACGGTTTGCAATTCGGAGCAGATAACTACTACGCTACAAGCGATCGAGAAACATTCAAAAAACTTGCTGGAACTTTTGACTTAATTATTAACACGGTAAGTGCAAAGATCGACATGGACGCTTATTTCAGTCTCCTTACTCTTGACGGTACATTGGTTAATGTCGGTGCCCCTGGGGAACCATTGTCACTAAACGTGATGTCTCTCATTGGTCATCGCCGTTCATTTGCGGGTTCCATGATTGGAGGCATCCGTGAGACTCAGGAGATGTTAGAGTTCTGTGCAGAACATAACATTGTCCCTAAAATTGAAGTAATTTCAGCAGATCAAATTGACGAAGCCTACAAACGTGTATTAGCTTCGGATGTCAAATATCGATTCGTGATTGACACCAGCACAATGTGATTTCCAGAACACGATCCACTCTAATGGTATTTTTCGAAGATGTCCAAAATACTAGGATTTTGGACATCTTTTATATATAAACTAACTAGCAAACTTAAGGGTGTTCATTCATTTGTATACCTATGTAAAAGCTTCTGCTTATGCAGTTGAAAAATCTCATCCAAAGAAATTCCATACTTATTTGCAATTACGATTACATTTCCTAATACATCCCCTAACTCTTCCTTGAGATTCTGTTTATTCTCCTCACTTGATTTATCTCCTTCATCTGGTCTATCTCTACCTATTTCAAGCGCTCTGATGGCTCTAGCAACTTCACCTGTTTCTTCTGCTAGAAATCCAATACGGATAAAAATATCAAGTTCAGACCATCCTCTACTATCATAATAATCTTTCACCCATTTTTGAAATTCTGTAACATCCATATTTATCTTTCATTCCTTTCAGATTTTCCATCCCATATTCTATATAATTATCATGAGAATGTGTATAGAGGAGGAAAAAATGAAGACCATAGCTGTATTTTGCGGATCAAGTAAAGGAGCGACTGAAAAATATTTAGAAGGAGCAACCAAACTAGGAAAGGTACTGGCAGAGCGAAAACTCACATTAGTGTATGGTGGTGCAAGTGTTGGCACAATGGGAGCAGTGGCCGATTCTGTATTAGCAGCAGGTGGACAAGTCATTGGAGTAATGCCAAGTTTCCTAGTGGAAAAAGAAATTTCTCATAAAAATTTAACCGAACTTATCATTGTTAACTCTATGCATGAGCGTAAAGCAAAAATGACCGAACTAGCTGATGGATTTATTACATTGCCAGGAGGACCTGGTACATTGGAAGAATTTTTCGAAATCTATACATGGGCTCAGTTAGGACTCCATCAAAAACCTTGTGGTCTTCTCAATATTAATCACTATTATGACTCTCTAGTCCGTTTATTTGATCACATGTTAAAAGAACAATTTTTACAAGAAAGATATCGTCCCCTAGCAATGGTCGATACAGAACCAAATGGACTCTTAGATCAGTTTATGGCATATAAACCTCCTAGTGTAAAAGTGTATGTAAATGAAAACCAGACTTAACCATTTTCGTAGGACTTTAACCGGCAACTGATCAGTTATAAAGTTGACTACTCTACCAACCTATCGGTCAAAACATAAAAAAGACGAAGCTGGAAACATATAAAAATAGCTGATTTAATAATGGAAACTAGCAGAACACAAAAGAAAGAGCTCATGAAGGATATCATAGAAACCATGTATTTTTACTGTCCTCAAGCGACCTTTTACTATATTCAAAAAGAACACAAAATAAAAAAATCCCCTTGATACCTCAAGGGGAT
>NZ_WUUL01000029.1 GCF_009831235.1 Shimazuella alba
AAGAACCAATGTCAGGGTTATGCCTTGACATTGGTTCTTTTCATGGTTGTCTAGAGAAGCTCCTTGTGAACTCTTTTGCCTATTATCAGCTACAACGAAACTTGCAAACACTCGCCCCAAAACCTTCTATATGATTCAGAACAAACATTCAAACAAGGAGCCCTTCTGATGTAGAATTACTTTTCAAAAATTGCATTTGAAAGGAGACGGAATAGATAGTCAGTATGATCGCGGAACCCTATCTCCAATCCGATTAAAGTTACATCTTTGCCTAGTTCTTTTACCATAACCGGCTGACCCTGGGCAGTTTGACGATCTTTCCAGTGACCTGCTACGAAGAAATCAGAGGAATTTGCATAGGTTGCTAGTACTTTGTCATTCTTTGTACCATCACCTGTATACCAAGCTGGTCGGTAAACAAAACCAAGATCATTTGAATCATACCCGGCTGTGAAACCTGCTCCTTGGTAGTTCACTTTTACAATACCATTACTGTTGGAATTTCCAGTATTAATTGTATCATCAGTCAATCCAAGGGTTTTGGTGGCTCGGGATGCTCCTGAACCAATGGCTATATATTTTCCACCTTGATTTACAAAGTTTTCCATATTCTTTTTAAATTTATTCAATTGAGTACTATCTTGCAAGCCAAATTCTTTATTCGCTGCACTTAAGTTGAGGGAAATCAGATTTTCTGTTCCACTGTATACAAAGACGTCGAAATTACCGAGTCCTTGGTTAGCTACTTCAACGGGTGTCAACTCTGTCACTTGGAACCCGAGCCTTTGTAAAGCAAGCTTAGTTCCAGAGTGTGATTGTTGTTTCCCCATTCCTCCATCTTTTAAGATGGCTACCTTTAAATGGGATATTGCCGAAGCATCATTTGGAATATTAGCTGTTTCAATGTGTAAACCAGAATCTTTTACCGAAGAGGAGATTTTCGCTGCCATTGCTTCTGTATAAAAATCCCCTTTTTTATCACGCTTGATAGATACCCCTTGCTTTAACAAAGTATTTACTAAGTTGACCGCTTTCACGGAGCTGTTCGGGATCAGGTAGGGGCCATTTCCAGAGAGAGACCCTTCGTCTGTTACTTGTTTCACATTTTTTGTCTTAACTTCTACTGGATTTTTTGCGGCTACCGCTTCAAATCCCCACAGTTCTGGTAAACTCCAAGCGGAAATATCGTACATGACAGGTGTATCATCCGTAATATCTTCTCCATCCCAAAGCATAGTGTTAGCTAGTCCGGCTTTAGCCTGATTCATTTTTACGATATAAGTTCCCTTTGGATAGGACTTGCCCTCTGACGTAAATTCTTTAGAAGCTTCTACTACTTCAATATCATTGTTTAACAGATGATTTACCGCTTTATGAGTTACCGTTGGGTCTTTTGGATCAACTGGCAGAATATACGCATGTGGGAAAAATCCATCTTCATGATAGGGATGATCGAAATTAACTCCCCGTTTAAAGATTTCGATTTGATCCGTGATCATCTGTTGTTTGTTATCGGTAGCATACTTTAATGCCCCTATAATCGCATTATACATCCAACGAACCCCGTCCAGATCATTCGTTGGAGCTTCTAACGTATGGCCATATGCTCCATGATACATCGCATACATAGGTGTGAAAATCGGTGGATAGTCATCCCAACCAGCAGTATCATCACGTTGTGGGATGTACGTACCCGTCATATTTTGATATAGACTTCCTTGGTATTGATCCTTGTTCGCCATAATTTCTGATTCCATGGCTTTCGCTTGTTGGTTGGCCCACTTACTAAAAAGATCATATTCGTAGTTTGGATTATGCGGAGGTGTACTAGGTTCAATTAACCCTTGTTTATTTGGTGCATAATCTTTTACATATCCATGAGTATCTAAAAATACCATTGGATTCCATTCTTTTATTAACCCTACCGTTTCTTTGGTTTCGGCTTGAGATTGAGTGATAAAATCACGGTTTAAGTCCAATCCTGCTCCATTAAAACGAGTCGCATTAATCCGTCCGTCCGGATTCTGAACCACATTAAAAATTAAGATATTGTTTTTCAAGATTTTTTTGGTTATTTCATCTTCTTGGGTAGCAAATCGTTCAATCAACTGAAGAATTGCGTCAGTGCCAACAAATTCGGTTCCGTGAATGGATCCGTTAATCATGATCGGCACTTTAAAGTCTGAATTATTCTTCACCCAATCTTGGGCTTTTTCTTGATTTTTAAACATTTGTTTTCTGAGGGATTTGTAATGTCCAAATTTCCCTTGAGTAGTTTGATCAGCGATCGTCACAACATAAAGAGGATGACCACCCGCAGACTTTCCTCGTACTTCTACCTTTACACGGTTGGATCTTTTTTCGATATCTTTTAATATCGATTCTATTTTCGAAAACTTTACAAAATCATAATTTTCACTATTAAACTTGCTCTCGTTTTGTTCTTCATAGGAATTTACATTTACCCATTTGACGGGCTGGGCAGACGCCATGGAAAAAGGTGATATTAACAACAGGCTTGTCGTTAACAGTGAAGTAAGTATCTTGCTTTTTTTCATATAAATCCCCCTGTTATCTAAAATCAATCATTTAAAACTATATTTATTATAATTTAAATTTAGCAAATGAACCAATAATATTAATGCTAATTCAGGGGAAAAATATACCAAATATGAAAACTATAAAAAACACTCGTGGGATTTGGGGTACCAATGAGAAAGGCGAAAACGTACTTTTTGAGTAAAACAAAATTATTGCTAATTCATCTTAAAAAAATATAGGCTAACACTTTAATTTAGTGTTAGATTTGTTTATCTGCTAAACAAAAGTGGATCTTTATTCTTTTTATCGCATCCAAAAGAGTAAAAAAACAGTATACTTCTATTGGATGGTAAAAGATTTCACCCTAATTCCTAAACAGTTAAACATCTGCATCAAGCTGTTCGAAGAAGAGGCTATTTGTATTACTAGCTATCCTAAAAATAAGACAAAACCTAGGAAAATTCACCAATAGGACATTATTAATTTTGAAACCCAGTTCACCTGCAAAAGATTAAAAGATTGCCTCAAGCAATGATATAATCACCAAAATATTTAATATGACTAGTCAAGTTAATAAGTTGATATAGGGGGATTGTGGTCAAGAGAGTTCGAGGGTCTCTTTACTCATTCCAGCTCTCGCTCAACCGGCTTTCTAATGTCCTTTTTTCTTTGGCTCTCGCTTCTTTCTAACTGGCTGATTTTCGCGAATTTTTTATAAACTATACAAGTTGATCTCATGGTAAAATGAATGTAGTTTGATTAACCCCTGACACTCCTTATGGAGATGGAGACACAAAATGACCATCGGACTTCGTGACGATCTCATCAGTTCTCTCGAAGCACAGATCGCACTCGATGTGAACAACATCCAGGATCTCAAGGAATACTTCAAAGACGAAGAGCACTCCAGTGTGATAAAGGCAAGGCAGCAGCTCACGATGAAGCGCATGCTGGTCCGACTGCTGAATCTGCCTGTGGAGCAGTTCATCGAAGTGGTTCACATGGACGACCCTGCACTCATCCGTCAGGCTCTCGAAGCGGACGACTTGAACGACATCACCCTCGTTCATCAAGTGCTCGAAAGTGCCGAGCGCGTCGCAAACGGCGACCAGATCGAGTTCGAGTTCACGGTTCTGACCGTGTGGTGCGTGTACTACTTGGCACCGTTCCTCAAGTAACGGAACTCCTCCTCGTTAGGGGGTGGTGGGGTTGCTACTTGTATACTTTTCGTGTACACAGGTAATCCCGCCGCCCAACAATTTGATCTATAGACTTAACTGTGTGATCTAGTCTACCGATCTTGTCTATAAAAAATTTAAAACGATCCGTTTCACTTGAATTTTTTATTTTGATATTCGAAACTCACTCAAACAAGGAAAAATCATTGCTACACTATTGACATTAGAATATCGTTTTCAATACATCGTGCAGCATAAGTAGCCAATTTTGTTCCTTTATTAGGCTGGAAAGATTCAATTGCTTTAATCAACCCAATCGTCCCAATAGATATAAGATCCTCTGCATCTTCTCCAGTGTTTTCAAATTTCTTCATGTTGTGAATGTGAAACGATGTCGATTCGACCGAGTAATGTATCCAGATGTCCGATACAGATCACTTCACAATTCGTCTGATCTTCGCTAAAAGTGAGGATAATTTCATCGATTAAGGATTGAATGATATACCTTTTCTTTTCAAAAGGTATATCTGTCTCCTTTTCTACTAACCTTCCTAAGAAATCGATTACCAATTTTACTCTTTCTTTTTCTTCTTTATTTTGTTGTTGTGCTTCTAGATGACGCTCGAGCTTTTGGAGCTCTGCCTGCAAGTTTTCGATATCTTTGTTTACTTTACTCAAATCAAGAAACATTTCGTCTTCAGTAATTACTTCACGAGTAAACATGATCTTTACTTTATCCCGCTCTTTTTCCTTCTCAGTGATCCGTTTTTTTATTATTTCTATTGTATCGATTAATCGCTGATCGTGTCGATTTGATGCTTCTTTTAACTGAATGACGATCTCATCTTTATCAACAATGGAACGAATAATGAGGTTCCATATATATTCTTCTATTACTTCTGCACGAAGCGTTTTTGTTGGGCATTTTTCCACTTCTGCACCAAACTTACGAGGATTTTTATTGGGACAGCGATAACAGCGATACCGTTCTTTTTTCCTTGTTTTTTTATTCATTCTACCAGAGTATGTCGTACCGCTCCATATCCGTCCACAATGACCACAACGGATCATACCTTTGAGCAAATACGAAAAGCGGTTATTTCCTTTATTTGTTGTATTCTTTTCCTTCTGTCGCTGAGCTGATTCAAACAGAACTTTATCAATAATGGCTGGAACTTTGGTGG
>NZ_WUUL01000003.1 GCF_009831235.1 Shimazuella alba
TATCCTTTCCCATACGAAAGTACTTCTGAAACGAATTTCAGAAGTGCTTTTTCTTCGGTCTGAGGAACCTACAGATCGTAGGTTCCTTTTTTTAATGCTGAAAGTCTTCTGGATGCAATTGGAGTAAATCTTCTTTTTCAATATGCTGCTTTTGCCCTAAACGAACCGATTGATTTCGAACCGCACGTTCAAATAAATTTCGTACAAATCGTCCATTACTTGAAGCACCACTCATTGCATGCCTCTGCAAAATGGGTTTTATTACCATTTCGCAATCTGAGCGAAGCTGGTATTGCTGACTTTCTACTGTTCTTAATAAAATCTGATACAACTCATTTGTTGAATAGTCTTTAAATTCAAATACGGTCGGGAACCGGGAGACTAGCCCCACATTGGTTTGTAGAAAACGATCCATATCTTGACTATACCCAGCTAAGATGACAACCAAGCTTTCCCGGTGATCTTCAATTGCTTTTACTAATGTATCGATCGCTTCTTTGCCGAAGTCACTTTCTCCTCCAGAAGCAAGAGCGTAAGCTTCATCGATAAATAAAATTCCTCCGAGCGCTTCTTGTACAACTTCATTTACCTTTTGTGCGGTTTGACCAATATGTGTTGCCACCAAACCACTGCGATCTGTTTCAATTAATTGCCCGGATTTTAAAACGCCAAGTTCTTTCAGTGCATTCCCAATAATCCGTGCAAATGTCGTCTTACCAGTACCAGGGTTTCCTTTAAATATCATGTGCAGAGAATGACCCTTGCTCTGTGAAAATCCTTGATCTCTTCGAAGTTTCTGTATTCTCGCTTGAGCTACAAGTGCTCTGACATGCTCTTTTATCTCTTCATTCCCGACTATCTTGGCAAATTCTGATTCGATTTGAAAATGCTCATTTGAAGGTGCTACGCCAAAATCACTTGCATGTAAAATGCGAAGCTCATCTGGAGATTGGTAACCATTTTGCTTTAACCGTTTGGACTGTCTTCTTATCGCTTCTTGGATCACATTACGAACCAAGCGACCATTTCC
Organism: Shimazuella alba; assembly: GCF_009831235.1. GTDB lineage: Bacteria > Bacillota > Bacilli > Thermoactinomycetales > Thermoactinomycetaceae > Shimazuella > Shimazuella alba. Next base: position 1,031 of record NZ_WUUL01000003.1, read on the forward strand.
ATCATCATTTCTTCCTGCTATTTGTCTACGTTCTAACACAGAGTGCAGTGCATTTTCTGCATCTGAATCTAAAATAAATTGCTCTTTTTCAAGAGATAATTTTGCTATTTGTAACAATTCGATATCCGTATAATCAGGAAATTTAATTTGACTTGGAAAGCGAGACTTTAATCCACTATTTACTTTCATAAACTCAGCCATTTCTTTTGTATACCCGGCCAAAATAACTACTAAATCTTCTCGATTTTCTTCCATTCCTTTTACCAGAGTATCGATTGCTTCTTTACCAAAATCATTGTCTCCTCCACGAGATAACGCATACGCTTCATCAATAAACAATATGCCCCCAATAGATCTTTCTATCACTTTTTTCGTTTTAGGAGCTGTATGACCGATAAATTCTCCAACTAAATCTTCTCTTGTTACTTCTACCAGATGCCCTTTGGATACCACACCCAGTGCTTGAAAAATTTTCGCTACAATCCTCGCAACTGTTGTTTTTCCTGTTCCTGGGTTACCTGTGTAAATCATATGAAGGCTTTGATTCATTACTTTCTGCCCGATTTTGCTCCGTTCTACTTGAATCGCTACCATATCTTTCATCTCGAGCACAAATTCTTTAACCGGATCTAAACCTATCATCTGATTTAACTCATTCATTGCCTCTTGCAATAATTGTTCCCGATTTTGCGGAGTGAGCTTGGTATCAGAGGTTACAGCTGTTTCCCCTTGCAATGGGTTTTGTCCGTGATGTACAGGGACAGACACTACAGCTTGTTGATGCAGTTTATCTAGTAGCTTTTGCCTCTCATGATCGGAATACAATGGCTTATTCAAACAATTGATCTGAAAATAAATTTCCTTCCCCAATACCGCATAGTGATATATTCGTTGATTCAAAAGGACTTCAATGTATTTTTCTTGTTGGAAAATGGTCGTCATACTATATGCTTGTTTCTTTTCCACATAAATATCAAACCAATCTAAATAATCATCTCCACAAGAAGCAAAACGATAGGTAGATAGATCCTTGTCTAAATGGATTAAGTCAATTACCAGATTCACTGCTGTAACTAGTCTATCTCGCAGAAGTTCCAATTCATTTCCTTTTGATATTTTCGCAAAAAAACGGGATGAAGACTGTATACCATATCCCAAAATCCCTAACCAAATAGGAGAGAGAAGAAGCAAAAGAAACATGTTTGAAAGAAAACTGCCGGACATAGTTGCAGAAGAAATGATATATATAATAAATAGCAAAAATCGGAAAACAGTTGGCAAACCATAATATCCGACAAAGACATATCGAAGTATATGTAGGGATGGATAGGTAGCAAGAAGTAAATCCGTTTTCATTTCTGATTTTTTCTTCCATATGTTAATTTCATTGCGAGATATTCTCCGAAAACCATCTTTGCGAATTCGAGCAAATACAAGCTCTATTATCTCTTTCTTTTTTTTCTGCATGGGTGAAATGGACAAAAAAGCACCTCCCTAATTAAAAATATATTCTAATTAATCTTACCTTTAGATCGAAACGGACGCAAGAAATAGACTTGTTTTAGGAAAATACATCCACTTGAATACTCCTCTATATTGTTTGAGAAACTAACAGAAACATGTACTCCCAAAGGTGTGGAACCATGAAAAAGGCTATTTTAATGATACAACTACTCATATTTATTGGTGTTCTTATTTGGTCTGGAATTCATCCAATCAAAAGGAGTATTTGGTTTTTTGAGAGTTTGCCAGCCGTTTTATTAATTTTAGTACTTCTTCTCACATACAAACGCTTTCCACTGACTTCCTTATCGTATTGGGTGGTGTTTATCGGGACAATCATTATGTTAATCGGGAGTCACTACACATATGGTGGAGTACCGTTATTTCATACCGCTAAAAAGATGTTCCATCTAAAACGTAATCATTTTGATCGGTTTGGACATATCTTTCAAGGAATGATATACACTGCTTTAATTCGGGAATATTTTATTCGAACGAAGTTTTTAAATCGTGAAAAAAGCTTATTTCTCATCGCAGGACTGCTAAGTGTATCCATCTGTTCTCTCTATGAAATTTTCGAGTTTGGTGTAGGTTCTTTCTTTGATAACAGTCTCCAAAACTTTTTGGGTTACCAAGGAGATATTTTCGATCCCTACTGGGATATTATCAGTGCAATAATCGGCACAACGATTATTTTATGCTTAGGGAAAGTCCAAAACCAACAAATAAAAACACTCAACCCCAAAAAGCCAACAGCCAAAAAATCGGCACCACGATTACAACCAAATTAAACCGTTTGCACATCGTAAATAAGCTGCACAATAGTGACACTGACCACTATGTGCAGCTCATTTATTTATCATTTCTCTAAAAATCATACTACTGCCTTAGGTTGCTCATAAAGTGATACTCTTCTAAAAATACGTTTCATGCCCCTATTCCACATGTATCTGAAATTCATTGATAAAAATCAACTGTCGCTCGTTCGTCTTCAAAAACTTGTAACAATCATTCCTTTAGTCTATATGTTTCGGCTTTGAATTTTCCTATTATTTTGATAACACACATAATGTTACCTCATCTCTTCTTATTTCTCTCATTCCCCACTCTCTACTTCCATTTTCATGGCTAACTTATTCTGAAAATAATCTGACTATAAATATATTTCATATGTCTTACTAATAAAAAAGATAGTATTAGCATTGGTATTATTTTAAACTTAAATATATGTTTCATTTTTTTAAATATATAAGGAGGTTTCTACACTTGATCGCAACCGTTAAACAAAAACCATGGAAAAAATGGGCTTTAACGAATTTACTCGCACTTACACTAGTTATCACTCCTTACTCCGTTGCAACAGCTAAGCCCAAAAATACTGGTGAATTAGCTTATCAACAAGTAACATACTTATCCGAAAATATAGGATCAAGAGTCGCAGGTACTGCGTCGGAAAAAACAGCAAGTCAATATTTGCAAACACAATTAAAAAGACTTGGTCTTAAGACATCGATTCAAAATTTTACTTATACCCAAAAAGGAACTACTTACCACTCACAAAACGTAGTTGCTACAAAACCTGGTAAATCAAAAAAAGAACTTATTATTGGAGCACATTACGATTCTGTATCTGTGGGCAATGGCGCAGATGATAACGGTTCCAGTATTGGTGTAGTGCTAGAAACACTCCATGCGCTTGCGATAAAGAAAACACCGTATACGATCAAAGTAATCTTTTTTGGTGCAGAAGAAATAGGATTACAGGGTTCCAAATATTATGTATCAAAAATGACAGAGGCACAGAAAAAAAATACGGTTGCCATGATCAACTTGGATAGCCTTCTTGCAGGAGATTACATGTATGTTTACGGGAACAATGGAAAACAAGGGAAATTGCGTGATCTTGCCCTTGAAATTGCCAAAAAACGTAAAATTGCTATGTCGACGAATCCTGGTTTAAATCCAGATTATCCTGCGGGTACAACCGGTGACTGGAGCGATCACGCCCCATTTAAAGCTGCAGGCATTCCCTACGCTTATTTTGAAGCTACAAACTGGGAGATTGGCGATTTAGATGGTTACACTCAGACAGTGAAACATGGCGCAATCTGGCATACAGCAAATGATAATCTTACCTTCTTAGAAAGAGAATTTCCAGGAAGAGTAAAGGAGCACTTAAAAGGATTTACAATCGTGTTGACTGAGTTAGTAGAAAAAGCAGATAAAGCATTACGTTAAAGCGTTAAAATATAAAATAATTAAACCCCTTATCCTTTGTAGGAAAGGGGTTTTCGTATGAAAAACTAAAAAATTATACATATTTTTTTGAAGAAGAAAAATTTTCCTGTCGTAATAATTTTATTTAATTTATAATGAATACTGTAAGTGTTCAACGGTTTGTTGGAGTTTACCATGTCAAAACCTGTAGAGGTAATCCAAATATCACCTGACGAATGGACAGTCGCTATTCGAGAGAATTCACATACGAGAGAAAACCGTGTCGTTGTCCACATTCGTGGCGCAGAATACCATCACAATCACAAGTGCTTTGTTCCTAAAAAGGGAAGGCGCACTTTCACTTGTGGAAATGGTGAATTCACCTCAGACATAGAAAAATTCACCATTGTCGGAAGGGATATATCAAAGCCAACAACTATTCTTTTCGACTGCACCAATATTCAAATCAAGCATCCTAAGTACCATCGGGATGCAAGTCCTGAAAGGATTCTGCACCACATGCAATCCATACAAAAACATGGTCATGAATTTCCTTGGACAGAAAAGAAAGCATAAAAGTCCATAGGAAGTCATAAAGCGGTACACCCAAAAAATTTGGGTGTACCGTCATCAGTTCTAATAGGTGTTAAGTTGAACTTGCAAGTGAAACATAATTCCCCTTCTTTACAAACCATCCTACTTCTTTTCTTTTTTTTGCAATTCCTGCAAATAAGCATCTAATGAATCAAATCTCTCCTCCCAAATCTGACGAAAAGAATCCAACCAGTTATGAAACTCTTGAAATGGTTGTGGACGCAGTTTGTATATACGGCGATTCGCTTCAGGTTGGACTTGTACAAGTCCAACCTCACTCAACACTTTTAAGTGTTTGGAAACTTGTGGTTGTCGCAAGTTTAACTGATCAGCGATTTCCCCAACTGTCAAAGGGCCATTTCGTAACAACTCAACAATATGAAATCTATTTGGTTCTGCTAATGCTTGCAGAGTCTCTTTCATATCTAAAATATACCCCAATAGGAATATTCAAGTCAAGGAATATTATTTTCTTCTAAAACGCAATAAATCATAAACGACTTGCACATTTATTTCTACTTGATATGATCCATATATACCCAATATAAACTCTTTATTTATATTTTTTACAAAATCAAAGATACTAAATAGATTGAGGTGAATTAATTTGATTAAACTAAGCGTACTAGACCAATCACTGATTTCATCAGGTTCTACAGCTATACAAGCATTTCAAAATACAGCACATCTAGCAAAAGAAACAGATCAACTCGGCTATACACGTTTTTGGGTGTCTGAGCATCACTTTGCCAAAAATTTAGCCGGATCTAGTCCAGAGATAGTAATGAGTCATCTAGCTACGATAACAGATCATATACGAATCGGTTCAGGGGGTGTGATGCTACCGCATTACAGTGCTTATAAAGTAGCAGAAAATTTTCGTGTTTTAGAAGGATTATTCCCCAATCGGATTGATATGGGTTTAGGAAGAGCTCCTGGAGGGACTCATTTGGCAACCAAAGCATTACAAGAGTACAAAAGTACATATGCAGATAAATATCCAGAGCAATTAGATGATTTGATCACATATTTGTATGATTTAGCAGATAGAAACTTCCGCTTCCCGTCCTTATTTGCAACCCCACAGATAGAAACTGTTCCTGAAATGTGGCTTTTGGGTTCGAGCGGGGGAAGTGCATTACTGGCAGCACAACGTGGGACAGGGTATGCATTTGCCCAATTTATCAATGGTGAAGGCGGTACAGATGTTGTTCGTTACTACCGGGAACAATTTCAGCCAAGTATCGTTAATGAAAAACCAAAAACGCTACTTGCCATCATTGTTTTTTGCGCAGAAACAGACGACGAGGCTGAAAAACTAGCCAAAAGTGGTGATCTTGCTTTGTTGTTATTGGAAAAAGGCGCTTCTGCAAACGGTATCCCAACTGTTGATGAAGCTTTGTCTTATCCATATACCGATTATGATCGACATCGAATTGCAACAAACCGAAAGCGAATGGTTGTCGGCAGCCCTTCTTCAGTCAAAAAGCAGATCGAAAACCTATGCGATTTGTATCAAACAGAAGAAGTCATGGTTGTTTCCTTTCTAAATGAACAGGAACAAAAAATAAATTCTTATCGACTGCTTGCAAAAGCTTTTGATTTAAAGCGAAATTAAAAAGCTTCTGAACAGCATTTTCACAAAAAAGACACACAAGTGTTGCATTTTCCTCTTCAACTGATTACCTTGTTGGTAATATGGTAAAGATGGTTTCTAAATTTAGGACAATAGGAAGTGGAATAAATGGGTGAAATGGTTACTACCTATGAAGGTTGGTATGTCAGTCATGATTTTCGCGTGATGGACTGGACAGTCTGGAAATCTACCGATCCTCAAAAAAGAGAACAGATTGTGCAAGAGTTATTAGACTTAACTAGTTCCTATTCTTCACTGGAAGATAACCAGCAAGGCAGTTTTGGTGTGTTTTCTATTTTGGGACAAAAAGCGGACTTACTCTTTCTGCATCTTCGTCCTACATTAGAAGAACTGAACGAAGTGAAAAACCAATTCGATAAAACTAGTTTTGCTGAATTTCTGCTTCCCGCATACTCCTATACCTCTGTAGTAGAGTTAAGCGGATACCAAATGAGACCAGGTACGGATCCAGATACAGATCCACATATCCAAGCACGCTTAAAACCGATCCTACCTAAAAATAAATATATTAGTTTCTATCCGATGGACAAACGCCGCGATGGTGAAGACAACTGGTATATGCTTTCTATGGAAGAACGTCGTAATATGATGAAAAGCCACGGCTTGATCGGACGATCTTATGCTGGAAAAGTAAAACAAATCATAACAGGCTCCGTTGGTTTGGATGATTGGGAATGGGGAGTTACCCTGTTCGCAGAGGACCCTCTTCAATTTAAAAAGATCGTTCAAGAGATGCGTTTCGATGAAGTGAGTGCGAGATTTGGCGACTTTGGATCTTTTTATACCGGATGCCGACTAACAAATGAAGATGTAAATAAGTATCTACATATTTAAGTCAAAAGGTTGATCGATCATTCCTTCACATCGATCAACCTTTTTTTTATCTTTGCATCAAGACAATGGAAATACACCTTTCATAAACTGTAAGAAAGCTTCATCAGTTAATTCTTTTCTTTTATGATTCAAAAATTCAGCATCTTCCCCTGCTAAATACCGGAACTGATCAGATTTATCCTCTACTGCTTTCAAAATAACTTCAGCAACTAATTCTGGTGAAGAAATATTACCTTTTTTGCGATCAGCCATCAACATATCTAAAAACTTTTGAATATGATCGTCATAATCTTTGATGTCATCTCTTTGCAAAACTTGTAACGATCTTCCTGTAAAATCCGTTTCTATATTTCCTGGTTCTATCAATTTCACTTTTATATGATATGGAGCAAGTTCGTAATACAAAGATTCTGATAACCCTTCAATCGCAAATTTTGAAGATTGATACAACGAAAGATATGGATTTGCAACTTTTCCTCCGATGGATGAAATATTTATGATACTACCATCATTTTTCTGCCTAAAATGCGGAAGTATGGCTTGGATCATGTTCATCACACCAAATACATTTACACTGTATTGTTTTCTTATCTGTTCATTAGTTGCCAATTCCAAAGGTCCAAATGCACAATATCCAGCATTATTTATTAAGGTATCTATCGTTCCAAATCTCTCTATTCCTTGATGTATTGCTTCTTCCATTTCTTCTCTTTTTTCCACATCTAACTTTACAACCAATACATTTTCTAATTTATGCAACTCATCTTCTTTCTCTGGAGACCGCATGGAAGCTATTACTTGAAAACCTTTTTGAGAAAATAGTTTCGCTGTCGCTTTTCCAATGCCTGATGATGCACCTGTGATAAATATTGTTTTCATGATAGGAACTCCTTCTTATTTCTACTCTATGTTTTTATAACTTACTTTAGATAAACTATATACCAGAAAATAAACAAAGTAAACTAAAAAGGACAAAAAAGTTTATTTTGTTTATTCCGTTTGTAGTCCTACACAATAGCAGATATAATAGGTAGACCATAAAAATTCTCGGAGGATCGCTATGTCTAACAAAGCTACTAATTTATATCGATATATCGAAAAAGCCAAAGCCTTTCTTGGCAAGCAAAGATTTAGCCAAGTTAAAATAGATGAACTTGTCAAACACATGGATATCAGCAAAGCTACTTTTTATAAGTATTTTTCTTCTAAAGATGATGTACTCGATTTATTTATTGAAGGATGCACCAACTACTTACATGTTACAGATGACTTCATTCAGAAAGAAGAGATCTCCCTTGCAAAACGTTTCCAAAAAACATATGAGCAATCTTTGAAGTCAGTCATCTTTATTTCTAATGAGCTTCTGTATGATCTAAAAGAAAAATATCCTATACAATATGAGAAACTTATGGTGGCCCAGCAATTAAGATACTCCCATTTGCAAACATTCTTCCAAGAAGGAAGAACAAAAGGTCAGTTTCGATCTATTAATACAACACTATTTATGATTCAAGATGAAGAAGTCATCCGGAGAATCATTCATCCCTCGTTTACTATCCAGTATGATATCACCGTAAAAAAAGCATTATTTGATTTTTACCTATTAAAGAAATATCAGCTGTTTGAGCCTTCTATCCTAAATACAATAGATGATTCTTATATCGAAGACCAAATATCAGTCATTTTACAGTCTTATTTGTGAACCATCATTTCATCTATGAGAAAGAGCACATCATATAAAATAGATGTGCTCTTTCTCATTACCAAAAGACAATAGACCACAGTAAGCCGCTTTCATCTCATTACATTAATCAGGGTATTTGGATTTTAGTGCGGAAACTCATTTTATTTAACTTAACTCATGTTCATATAGCACTAATTCGGATTATCGTGTGGGAAAATATACTTGCTGAAGCACCATATAATTTTGGAAAGGAAGAAATAATCAGCGGGTTATTGCTGATGAAAATTACCACACCAACACAAATAAATTCCTAACTTAACCACATTCTTCTTCATAATAATGAGAGATTTTTATAACTGATTACCCCATTTTATTTACAAGATAATTTCCATAACTATTGAAGAATATACAAAAACATTAATATATAAGGTTGAAACTATACAATGATGTCGGTATAATCTATAATATAAAACGACAACAATGTATAGTTTATTATATGCTTTTTGTCATTAATTATGGAGGTGGCTTTATGGCACCAAAAGTTAGCGAAGAATATAAAAAAAAGAGAGAAAGAGAATTAATAGAAGCAGCCAGGAAGGTGTTTATCGAGAAAGGATTTGTTCACACTTCTATGCAAGATATTATGGACAAAGCTGGAATATCCAGGGGTGCATTGTATAGTTACTTTGATAATATTGATCACGTTTTTATCGAAGTCTTAAAATATGATGACCAAAAAGACATTCAATATTTTGTGCCATCTGATGAAGGTCCACTATGGCTACAATTAAAAAACTGGGTTGAAGAACAGCAATATTATATTGAAGCAATTGATCATACATTGCTTTATGCAAAAGCGGAATTCTTTTTGTCATCTAATTACCCAAATGATAAAGATAATTTTCCTTACATTTTTGAACGCTACAATAAAACTACTGAAGCTATAGAAGTAGTATTAAATGAAGGTATGCGTAAAGGGGAATTTAGACCTCAACAATCTACTCGTTCTATTGCACGGTATCTTATAACATTTATAAACGGTTTAATGTTGGATACATTCCAATTGGGACATGAACGAACAAAAGTAAAGGATCAGTTATCCGTCTTACTTTTCTCATTAGAAAAATTAATTAATCCAAATACGCAAAATGAGGAGTGAATGTAATGTTGTTTGATTCATCAAGAGTGAGATTAAGAAAGATGATAAAGGAAGATACAGAACTTTATCACAAGTGGAGAAATGATATAGAAGTTATGCAGTCCACCAATTCATCTTTGGATGTTTATCCGATAAATGCAACTAAAGAATTTGTAGATCATGTTATTTTGGGTTCTCATACGGCCAAAAGCTACATAATGGTTGAAAAAGAGCATGAAACACCAATTGGCATTATATCATTAATCAACATTGATTATAAAAATAGAAATGCTGAATGTATTATTGACATCGGAGAAAAGGAATATTGGGGAAAAGGCTATGGTTCAGAGGGGTTGAAATTACTGCTGGATTACGCTTTTTACGAAATGAATCTTCATCGAGTTTCCCTTAAAGTATTTTCATTTAATGATAGAGCTATTCGATTGTACACCAAGATCGGTTTTCAAGAAGAAGGAAACAGTAGACAAAGTTTATTTAGAAATGGTGAATGGCATGACATAATTCATATGGGGCTTCTGCAAAATGAATACTTTGAGAAACAAGTGAAAAGTATATAAAAATTATCCCACTGTATAGAAAAGAACAGAGAAAGATTAACGGCTGAACAACAAATTCAAACGTAAAAAGTTGAAGAATAAACAAAAAGCATTACTCTAATCATCAAGTAATGCTTTTTGTTTATTCTCTAAAATGTTGCAAAAGGGAAACAAATATACTTAACCTACCAAGGTTTAAAATTATTAACAGGCATGAGAGCGAATTTGATTATAGTCTTAGTTGAGACTACTTTACCGTCTCCCTCCTACTGCCCAAAATGTGGTACTGTTGTAAACTTATACAGCCCGGTAAAAAGAAGCAGTTATTTTTTCGATCTACCAATGCATGCTAAACGTGTCGGTATTTATATAAAACTCCAGCGTTATAAGTGTCGAAAATGTAATGAAACATTTTTTGAAAATCTACCAGATATGGCTGTCAATCGTTCTGTTATTAATAGGCTAATTCATTAATCACAGGTAGTAGGGCCAATCAACTAATCTGGATTATTCTATTTTTTTCATGGTATGATAAAAATGTCCAAATGGAGCTGTCATAGAAAGGATAAATGGCTCCACAAAGACTTACATAAGAATTTTATTTTTAAGGAATGAAATTCAGAAATGCAGTTCATAGTTTAGCAATAGCTCATTGATCTCATCTTTTTTAATATTTCATTGATGTTTTATACCATTCACACCACTAACGAACCTACATATACCTAATACAAAACCTTATTTTCATCCATTAAAAATAAGTTCTTCTACATGGAAAATGTCTCATTTCATAATGGAGGGTATCCACTTGGAAAAAATATTGGTACATGGCGGTAACAAACTGCAAGGCTCGATAAAAGCACATGGTTCTAAAAATTCGATACTACCTTTAATTTCAGCTTCTATATTAGCATCACGAAATCAAGTGACTATTAAAAATGTCCCTACAGCATTAGAAGACGTATCCACCATCACCCAATTATTAAAAACGCTTGGAATAAAAGTGAATACATCAGAGGACAACGTTACGATTCAAGCAGAAAAATTTGATTCGACAGAAGCACCTTTTGAGTTAGTTTCCAAAATGCGTGCTTCCGTTACGGTTCTTGGTCCACTTTTAGCACGAAAAAAATATGCCCGAGTCCCTCTCCCAGGCGGGTGTGCTATTGGAAGCAGACCCATCGATCAACACCTAAAAGGATTAGAAGCATTAGGAGCACAATTTAAAATAGGCCATGGCGTTGTGGAAGGTTTTGTTCCAGATCAGCTAAGAGGTACCAATGTATACTTAGATATCCCTAGTGTAGGTGCTACTCAAAACATTTTAATGGCTGCTACATTGGCCAAAGGAATAACAACGATTGTGAACGCCGCATGTGAACCTGAGATTCAGGATTTAGCCAACTTCTTAAACCAGATGGGAGCAAGAATCGAAGGCGCTGGTACTCCATTTATTACGATTGAAGGAGTCGATTTCCTACGAGGAATTGACTATTCGATCATACCAGATCGGATTGAAATAGGCACTTATATGATAGCAGCAGCAATTACACGTGGAGATGTATTTATTGAAAACGCTAAATCCAAGCACCTTACCTCTTTGATTGTAAAAATGCGTGAAATGGGCATCACCGTGTTGGAATCTGATAATGGAATCCATGTAAGTGCGACAGATGAATTAAAGCCAATTGATATTAAAACGCTTCCTTACCCTGGTTTTCCAACAGACTTGCAATCCCCTATGATGGTCTTACAATTAGCAGCTAATGGTACTAGTACGCTAACAGAAACTGTGTTTGAAGACCGTTTTATGCATGTGGAAGAATTCCGCCGAATGGGAGCTAACATAAAGATTAATGGGCAAACAGCTTTGATCGAAGGCGGTAATCCTTTATCTGGTACACAAGTGATGGCTACTGATTTAAGAGCAGGAGCTGCCTTAGTATTGGCTGGACTCATTGCAGAAGGCACTACAGAAGTACGGGAACTAAGACATATCGACAGAGGTTATATTGATCTTGTAGGACAGTTGAAATCATTAGGAGCAAGTATTGAAAGAACCGATATAGAGTCTCATTCTTTTTTACAAAAAGAATCTCTCTTGTAGGAAAAATAGATCTGCCTCATTTTCAAAACTAGTACTTTGCAAAAAAGGAAAGAGAGTTTCATTATCTCTTCCTTTTTTATTTCTTTTGATTAAATATAATTTCTGTTATTTTTTTGTCCAAATGCATAGCCATTGATATATAATATAAATTATAAATATTCAAAATATAACATTTGGAGGAATTATGATACGATTTACATGCTATGTAGCAGCTCTGATACTCTGTGTCTCGCTCCTATTTGTACCTAATCTTGCAGAAGCAAAACCACATAAAACAGTACAAAGTGAGTATCAAGTAACTGGACAAGTTCGAGCTTGGGAAGCGAGTTACTCTTTTCGCATTAAAGCTGGGAAGAAAGAACTAGTGAAAGGATATGGAACAGCTACACAAGGTGCACCAGAATGGGGAGATTTTAAAGAGTTGATCAAGGTTAAACATAAAAAAGGGCAAAAATTAACCTTAGAACTATTCGAAATAAGCCAAGCAGATGGTAGTGAAATTCACAAATTAACGATCCCGCTAGATAAAATAGAAGGAAAAGTATTCCACAATGAAACATTTAGAAACGTTAAGGTATCATTGAACTAATTTGCAAATGACATCTCAAACCAATGCAATAAACAAACCGACCTTGTTAAAGAGGCCGGTTTGTTTATTTATAGAAACACACTCTATAACATTTTTATACATATATTTTCGAGCGGGAAAACCCATGGTTTTAATCATGGAGTGATGAAAAGCGCTAGCTAAAGGAAATTTATTCTCCTGAAAGTTTGACAATATTTTTTCAAAATAAATCTTTACAAACGTGAGTTCTGTTGGTAAAATACCTTAGTTGCTCATTAAAACAAGATATAGTATTGTGCAAACCAAATCCTTTTGCACAAAAAATGCGATGCGTATGGAAATGCATAGAAAGAATTGGGTAAAACCAAGCTGTCTGTCTCTGTTATTAATAACCACAAAGAACTCTATTTATCTGTGGGTCTCCCGGTTTAGCCAGGTAAGGAAGCAGCCATGAGACTATCACCCTAATAATCCCACAGCTTTCACTGTGTGGGTGTTAAAAGTTATCCATCAATTTATTTTTTGCATAATCTTGACCATCTTGGAAGCAGCATATTCCAAATCTGCCAGTTCATCTTTGTCCAATGATTGTAATTTGGTACATATATCGTGCCAATGCTCTTTTACCACCTCTACTCCTTTTTCTGTAATGATCAACTTGATAATTCTTCTATCTTTTTCATCTTGTTTCTTTTCTACAAATTTTTTCTCTTCCAACTTACAGATTAAAGTAGTTAACTGTTGTTTACAGATATCCATTTTTAGAGATAACTGTGTCATGGAGATATTCTCCCTGCATTGAACCAAGCTTTCTAGGATATGCATCTGTAACGATGTTAAATCAGATCGTTTACGGCAATGAAATTTTTCGTAAAACAGGGGTAAAAGTCGAATAAAACTGTCAGCAATGCATCCTACTTCTGCTGTCATCATCAAACATCCCTCTCATTATTTAAAATGCATTGACAATTAGTAAACATTCATTTAATATCTTTTGTAGCACAGTATGAATTATATATAATATATCTGTGCAAATCTACTCTCCTCGGTTCATATTTATAAACAATTACTGACGAAAATGAGAGAAAGAAAGGAATTTCAATTGTGTTCTAGTCCATTCTATTGTAACAGCGAATGCACTTTACGTTTTTGCGGCTTCTTACCTAGAGAATATTTTAAAAATAAAATATTTTCCTGTTAAGAAAGTTACTATTATTTTATCTTCAATTGGAGAGGACGATTTGAATGTCAGCAAATAACTCCCAAACACCAAACATGAAGCGATTGGTGCCTTGGATTATCTATATTATTTTCTTTGCTGTTTTAAATGAGACTGTTTTTAATGTCTCTACTCCAAATATCGCTAGTCAATTTCATTTAAATCCTTCACAAGTAAGCTGGATTATTACCATTTTTATCCTTTTCTTTGGTATGGGATCTGTTATTTATGGAAAACTTTCTGATTCCTTTAGTATTAAAAAACTTATTTCTTTTGGGATTATCCTGTACAGTCTTAGTTCCATCATTGGTTTTGTATTTCATAACAACTATGCAATCGTAATCGTTGCACGAGCAATTCAAGGTGCTGGTGCTTCCGCAATACCTGCTCTTGTCATGATCATCGTTGCAAGATATTTCACAAAAGAACAAAGAGGTAAACTATTCGGATTTATTACCTCCACTGTCTCTTTTGCCATTGGTATAGGGCCTGTGTTAGGAGGATACGTCTCTGGAACGTATCATTGGTCTTATCTCTTTGTTATTCCAGTTTTCTCTTTGGTTGCTCTACCCTTTATTCAACGCATTCTACCAAGTGACACACCGAGTGGGGGTAAGCTGGATATTGTTGGGACGATCCTGATGGGTATCGCTGTATCTTCCCTTATTCTCTATTTAACAGAAACAAACTGGTTCTATATTCCGATCTTTGTTATAGCGATCATTTGGTTTATTTTCCATATACGTCGCGCTAGCAATCCATTTGTAGAACCGGAACTATTCCGTAATCGTTTCTATCGAAATGGTCTTATCATCGGATTTTTAATTTTCAGCTCTGTAATGGGTGTTATGTTCATCCTTCCTCTTATGTTAGATGAGCTTTACCACTTAAATACACAAACTATTGGTCTCATCATGTTTCCAGGTGCCTTTAGTGCAGTGATCTTTGGAACAGTAGCTGGAAATCTAACGGTCCGAAAAGGCAGTCACTTTGTAGTTTATCTTGGCCTAGGTCTTATCACCCTCAGCTTTTTCATACAAGCTTCCGTTGTAGGAATCTGGGTATGGTACATCGGAATCGCATTAGTTGTCCAATATATTGGTTTTTCCTTTTTACAAACTGCACTGGTCGAGAGTGTGACAAATATATTGCCTAACAAACAAATAGGTGTCGGCATGGGATTTTATAATTTAGTCTCTTTTGTATCTGGGGCAATCGGAACTGCGCTTGTTTCTCAAGCAATGGAACAGCCATTTTTAAAAACAGCTATACATCCTTTGGTTTCGAATCCTGGTGCATATGCATTTAGCAATCTCATGCTTATCTTTACGCTTATTGTCATTGCAAGCGCATTGCTGTACTTCTTCACCTTTGGAAAACAGGAAAACCTAACAGAAGAATCTGCTTCATAATTTTTTTTAAAAGTTAACTGCTCATAAATGGGTGGTTAACTTTTTTTACAAGTTTAAGAAAATAAAATCTAAACCAGAAATTTTCTCTATCGTTATTTTGAATAAACAGAAGAAAGATTATTACCACGATAAAATGCCATAAAAACCTGCTAGTGGGATTCATTTCTATTGATAAGTAAAAAATAAAATTTCAGTATTGTATAGTAATCAAAATAATGTTAAGCTAAATACACTTGAATCAGAGCGGAGGGGTTTACATTGAAAATGGTAAGATTGTTTCTCAACATTTGTGTCGCTAACTGAATAGTGATCAAAAACTCTGTGACTACAGAGTTCGTGGGATTCGTCTACCTTTTTCGATGGGAAACCAGAATTTGTATACAAAAAGAGGGTATGATAAGACAAATCTACCCTCTTTTTGCTGTGTTTTTTACAATTTCATTTTAGGTAAAAGGAAAACGCTAATATCTTCTCCTGTACTACCTGCTATCATCGAGGATAGACTGCCCTAACATTTGATTGCTTTGCGACACATCCATTAGCGAGTATAGAGATACTTTAAAATGTGAGTCTCTGTATGGAACAAAAACGAAAAATAAAAAAGCGAGGTACTGCTAATTGGAACAACTACAAAAAGCAATCATAGTCGGAGTTAAATTACAACATCAAGAAGATTTTGACACTAGCCTAATGGAGCTTGCTGAACTTGCAAAAGCATGCGATGTAGAAGTAGTAGGCGAAGTTGTACAAAATCTCGATCATATACAAGCTTCTCATTATATTGGCAAAGGCAAAGTAAATGAAGTATTACGCCAAATTGATGAGCAGGATGCAAATCTCGTTATCTTTAATGACGAACTCTCCCCTACGCAAATTCGTAACCTAGAAGCAGATTTGAATTGTAAAGTGATCGATCGTACGATCTTAATCCTAGATATTTTTGCCCAGCGTGCACAGACAAAAGAAGCACAGCTACAAGTAACAGTAGCTCAGTTGCAGTACATGCTCCCCCGTTTGGTAGGACTTCGTAAGTCTCTCGGCAGACAAAGTGGTGGTGTAGGAACTCGAAACAAGGGGATCGGGGAGAAAAAACTGGAGCTCGATCGGCGCAAAATTGAAGAACAGATTAACCGATTAAACAAAGAATTAAAACTCCTTGTCTCCCAACGCCAAACGCAACGTAAACAGCGCAAAAAAAGTGGCATTCCTGTTGTCTCTTTAGTTGGTTATACGAACGCAGGAAAATCTACCATCATGAATGCCATCGTAGAGCATTCGCAGCATACACCAGCAAAGCAAGTGTTTGAAAAGGATATGTTATTTGCGACATTGGAGACAGTTATTCGCAAGGTACAACTTGCTGATAACAAATCATTCCTCTTAACAGACACCGTTGGTTTTGTGAATAAGCTTCCCCACCATTTGGTGAAAGCTTTCCGCTCGACATTAGAAGAAGTAAAAGAAGCTGATCTATTGATTCATGTCGTTGATTTCTCCAGCCCAAATTATAGGCAGATGATCGAGGTAACCAACCGAGTGTTAAAAGAAATTGGTGTGGAAGATGTTCCTGTTATCTACGTGTACAATAAAGCAGACATGATCGACTTTACTATCCCACTTGTCCAGAACAATGCGGTTACTCTTTCCGCTCAAAAACGAGTTGGCATAGAGGAACTTCTGCAATTAATACAGGAAGAGATTTTCAAGGATTTTCAACAATATGAGCTGTTGATCCCATATGAACAAGATCGCCTACTGGCTTCCTTAAAACAAGATGCGCATATTTTGGAAACTGCTTATGAAGACAATGGTGCAAAGGTAATTGTGGAATGTAATCCATCAGACGCTAAAAAATACCAGCCATATGAAATAGACAAAAATAATATCCTTTTATAAACAAAACAAAAACCTCTTTTTTATAGAGGTTTTTTATTTTTTCAAAGAATAGCTGGTTTTAATTTATATAGCGGTGTTTCACTCGAAGGGATCTCGCGAACCGAGTGGCTGCTCGATGGTACCTACAGCGTGGTCGCGAAGCGAACGTTTCGCGGAATGCGCATCCATACCACCATCGCGCAGACCCACATACGACGTGGCGCGGTGATTGCCGGTGAACATAGCATTGCCGCTGGCGGCAGCATCGGAGTCGCGATCACTGGTAATGGAAATAAGCTCTAAGTTCCCTCGGCATTCCTGATGTTCATTCGTTAAGGTTTTCCTGCTCATGACTCGCTTGGACACATGGTTAAGCGAGTCACCTCATTTTCCCCTCTTCCAATCTCCTTCTCTAACTCACGACACCATATTTCAGAAAAATAAATAACATCTTCTTTTCTAGGTGATTATAATATCCCTTCACAACTCCTCGCAACGTTACAAAAGAATTATTTTGTAACTCTATATGAGAAACATCAGTATTCCCAAGGGTTTCAGCCGTTTTAAAAGAGACAAACAAACTCTCTTGCGATCCTCATTTCTCAATAGAATAAGTTAACTTTTGTGATACCTCTTCTATCTAGAAGGCACTTTTCATTATATTATATTGAAGGATTAGTACCTGTGGTTCTTGGAGGTTTCATTTATACATACCTATGAAATTGCATTTAGAGGAGAGGTGGATATCCATACAGTCAAGAAACGATTTCTCGTGTGGTTCATTATTTTTTGCACCTGACTCGATTATCATCTCATCTATTTCCTTACTATTTCGTATATAGAGAAATCGGTTTGTTGGTCGCTAGTCAAGTTGACCACACTCTCTGTTTTCCTACATATACATGTGGTAACTGTTGGTTAATCAACCAACAGTTACACCTCCTCTCTAATAAAATCTATAATCAGATTAACTACTTCTTTATGTAGAGTGTTTTGTTTCGACCATTAATCTGCCTGAATTTATAGTATTGAGTACTTTACTCAACATAATCACCTCTAGTACAAAACTTACATATTACTTCCCCATTTTTGTCCCCAGATTCGCATCTCCGAAATCACATTTTTAAAGTCTCTTCCTTTTTCCGTTAAGGAATATTCTACAGTAACAGGTACCGTTGGGTATACTTTGCGATGAATAACTCCATTTCGCTCTAAATGACGCAGTGTATCTGTTAAAGATTTTGTACTGATGTTATCCAAATTTCTTCGCAGTTGATTAAAACGCTGGGAGTCTTGACAAAAAAGTTGACCAAGTACCACAAATGACCATTTCCCACCAAGAACCTGTGTTGCCTGATGAATGGAAAAAAGACATTGTTCTTCATCTGAATTTGTACGCATATCATTCATCCTTACAAAAAGATAGTAAGTTCACTACTTGAAACAATGTGAAAAAATATTGCCTACTGTAAATAGTATTCTATTAAATTTACAATATCAATAGAAGGATAGTATCTAAATATCTTTGTCCAGCAGGATAAAAAGGAGAATGAATGTGACATCTTTAAAAACAATTTTAGTAATCGGAGCTACAGGACAACAAGGAGGAGCAGTTGCAAGAGAACTGATAGAAAATGGATGGGCTGTCCGAGCATTAGTTAGAGATCTAAATAAGCCAGCTGCACAATTCCTTCAGAAACTGGGAGTTGAAATGGTTCAAGGTGATTTGGATAACACTTCCTCTATTCAGAAAGCTATGAAGGATGTTTATGGTGTTTTTAACGTTCAAGCGTTGCATATTGATGACCTTGAAAAAGAAATGCGTCACGGGAAAGCAGTCGCTGATTGCGCCAAAAAAGCAGGGGTATCACATTTTGTCTACAGTTCTGTTGCTGGTGCTAATCGCAATACAGGAATCACAGCTTTTGAAAATAAAGGGGAAATAGAACAATATATTCTCTCTTTGGATCTACCATTCACCATTCTTCGACCTGTTATGTTTATGGAAAACTTTCGATTTACTCTCCAAAAAGTGAATGGGCAAATCATTCTTCCTTATAAAGGTGATCCCGAAACGAAAGTGCAAATGATTGCTGTACAAGACATTGGTGTATTTGCTAGAAAGGTACTGGAAAATCCTAAGCAATATACTGGAAAAGCACTTGAAATCGCAGGTGATGAACTTACAGTGAAACAACTAGAAGATAAAATCAGTAAATACTTCGGCATTCCTGCACAATCCCCAACATCAGCTCCTGAATCAGCACATGAACATGATGGAGTAAAAGCCACTTTATTCTTTATTAAAGAAGGCTATAAAGCAGATATTAAAAGTTTGCGCCAGCTCCATCCACAGCTTTTAAATTTTGAATCTTGGCTATATCAATCTAATATACAGTTTTGAAAAATATTTCATAAGTATGTCCAACTGACTCCTTGCACGTTTAGGAGTCGGTTTATTCTTGTCTAACTATTTTCTAGACTTACCATTTCTCAAAATGGCATGTGTTCTGTTCAATCCATCACTAGGACGACGTATATTCTCCACCATTGACATGGATCGTTTGCCCAGTCATAAAACGTGAGTCGTCAGATGCCAAATAGACATAGGCAGGAGCTAACTCAAAAGGTTGCCCTTGTCGCTCCATTGGATTTTCTACTTGTGTAACCACATCTGCGGAAAAACTCGATGGTATAAGCGGAGTCCAGACTCTGCCCGGAGCAACAGCATTTACTCGTATTCCTTGTTCAATCAAATTATTGGCAAGCGCCCTCGTAAAACCAACATTTGCTCCTTTTGTTGCTGTATAATCAATCAACTGTTTATTCCCCACATATGCAACAACAGAAGCTGTGTTGATTATCGAGCTACCCGCTTGTAAATATGGCAATGCAGCTCTTGTAGTATAAAAATGGGAGTAAATATTTACTTTGAAGGTATCATCAAATTGCTCATCAGTAATATCAAGTAAGCTCAGCTGTTGAAATTGGATTCCCACATGATTGCACAAAACATCCAGTTTCCCATAAGATTCTACTGTCTGATCTACAATATTCTTGCAATGATGCTTATCTCGTAAATCTCCAGGTAAAAGTAAGCATTTCTGGCCAAAATGTTCTACTCTTTCCTTTGTACGAGTAGCATCCTCGTGCTCATCCAGATAAGAAATAGCTACATCTGCACCTTCTTTGGCAAAAGCAATTGCTACTGCTGCACCAATCCCACTGTCTCCACCTGTAATAAGTGCTGTTTTTCCACACAGTTTTCCACTGCCTTTGTAATTTGGATTTTCAATGATTGGTCTGGGAACCATCAATTTTTCTAAGCCAGGCTGGCGCAATTGCCTTTGTTCCGGAACGGTGATCGGCACTTCCTTGTATTGTGTTATTTTTCCGTAATTCGGAACCATTGGGTAATCTGGACAAGTTTCTGGTTTGTAATCGTTATGATCGCTGGACATAGGCACCCCCCTAGACTTTACTTTGCTATACGATATGCTATTGAGAAATGAAGTGTCTCCTTTGAAAATAAAATGAATACTATTTCATTATTCTGGTTATATCGAAGGAGTTGAAAAATTGAAACGAGTTGTTCGAACCAAAAAAATTTCGCTTCTTTTAGTCAATCATTCTGATAGAAAGGTTTCCATGCATTACAACAACAATCCCCTTACATGGAAAATGCCTCTCATCGGACCTAGGCCACCTTACTATTGCAACCCTCAATATGAACATTACTACCCTATTATTTAAAGAAAAATACCCTGAATGACAGCGTAGTCATTCAGGGTATTGCTTACGATGTTGGAGGATACATATCGTTTAACATTTTTTGTAGCAAGCGGAGGTCAAAGCCACGTTTAAGGAGTAATACGCAGTTTGCATTTGCTTCCATAGCCCAAGCAACTTTTTCATTAATTTCACTCGGGTGCCTACTACTTCGTATTCCGATCAATTGATAGTCTTTGAAATAAGACAAATCATACATATTCTCTACCAAATCATCCACACTCCCAACGGATTTGATTTGATTAATAAATGCATTCCATCCATTATTGCGTAAGTTTCGCGGACAATTTTTTCCACTCCATTTGTGGTGTTGAACTACGTTTTCGATCGCGATCTTATGTTTATCCATCAGATACCTCGCAAGCCAAGCTGCATTCGTCTTTGCCTTCTCAAAATCACCATCTTGGTTGACACAGATCTCAATTGCTAGACTTTTTCGGTTGCCTGTACCATTCGATCCATCCCCTGCATGCCAAGCGACCTCATCGTCCGGGATTGACTGCCAAATTTCATGTTCATCAACTGTATAGTGCCAACTTGCGTTTCTATTATTTCCAGAGGATTGTAATCTAGCATGAGCTTCTGCATCTGCACCTTTATTCGTATTATCTGTTTCATGTATGGTAATATAAACTGGTTTCATCGCGATACCGGGTCTTGTATCTTTTAAGCTTGCAGGAATAAGTTTTTGTTTTATTTCCATTTTTCTCTTACTCCTTTCTATTTATCATAGATATTAAGTACATAGTGAGGAACGGCTACTGTATATATATGCAATTAATCTTTTTGAAAAAGAAAACACCAGCACATTTCCATGCTGATGTCGACCCCTAATAGAACTATTGATTTGCTTTTTCCGTTTTATTTGTGAGTAATATACCATAAAACAATAATATTTATTATAAGTAAATCACGAGATAGTTATGTAGAAGCCTATCATAAAGCAGGTATGGAAAATAGAAGATTGGCCGAACATCTACTATTCAGCCAATCTGAAAGTACATCAGAAATCATGATCCTGAACTTGCTACCTTCAACCAGCCCAACCAACTACATGTGCATTTATGCAAACGTTGAGTAATGGTATCTATATTTACTCACTGGATATCATCTGTTGCATCACGCAATTGATGACCATCTCTAGAATGCTCTTTTAGCCGATTTGTAGTTCGCCTGTCCATCATCGAGATCCTATTCGCTTGAATCTTTTGTACTTTCCTTCCCTAATCGTAACATATAAAATCTCGCATCTTAAGTAATGGGGATACAATTTTTTCATTCATTCATCTTCATTAGTGTGAACCTTTAATTCTGCTAGAGCATTAGGAAACAAAGGCATACTCAATTGAAGTACTGCATTAGCATATAATTGAATCTCTTTTTGTGCATCATGTTCTAATCTTTGAGAGAGAAAATGACTCACCGATTGCAGGGATGCCGTCCAATACCAACGGACATACATCCCATATGCAGGCAAGAATAGCCGTGCTTGTTCGGCACAAATCCCATCAGCTAATGCTTCTTCGTATTTCTGAACACCTGCTTCCACATAATCCATAAGTTTCTTTGTGTAGTCTTTCCCTGATTCCGCTTCAATTGCTTGTCCACTTCCCTGTTTGGAGTTTTCCGGTTTTTCCCTCCATTCCCCTGGATTAGGTATATAAAAGATAGGTTCTTCTGTAATATATCTTCTACTAGATTCATTCCATGCTTCTAAACTATCTCCAGTTCCCTCCATATGAGAGGATCCAACTACATACTTCCACCATTGCCTTGCAACCATCAATGGAGCATATATTTCAAACTGCAACATCACATGCCGAAATGGAGAAGTATGTCCTTCTCTTGCTAGAAATCTTATCAATCGTAAGTCTTTTTCACTCCATTCCGTAGATTCTTTTGCATACGAAACCCTTGCAGCATTGACAACGGTTAAATCGGAACCCATGTGATTTACCAGTCGTACATATCCTTTATCCAACACATCTACCAATGTAATTTTGATCACTTCTTTTCCTCTCATTTATGCACAATAAATGGGATTTGTTTCTATTCCTCCTAACAAAGGAGAAAGCATTGATTTTCGTATCATATTTTCAATACTCAAGAAAATGAATCATAGAACTTTTAGCATATTTAGGAACTCATGAGTAATGTGTTCGTATCATTCAATCTTACATAGCTTTTCCGTGTCAACAACTAGATCTCGAAGCACATCAACTGCTTTCTTTGTATTGTCTTTTGATGAAGATAACAATGTAAAAATCTGATCTACTTTTTTCTTATAATCGATAGGCTTAATTTTAAACCGCTCAATTATTGTTACTGCTTTCTTTTCATTGATACAATATTCTTCATTTCTAGCAAATAAAACTTGATTCAAACTAGAAATTGTGCGAAAGCAATGTCCAGCAACGTATGAAACATCATCTTGATCAGCGGATTTATCAGCGAACATCAGAGAAAAAGATGCCTCAAAAATAAACCATTTTATTATAGCTTCTTGTAAAGAATTCGGGTAAGGTCTAGTTTTCGCTTTTAATTCAGCAATTTGGTTTGCTGGGTCAGCTAGTATTTTGCAAATAGATATTTCCCCCATATACATAACATTCAGATAAGCATGAGGGTGGCCTGTTTGATAATGAGAAGTAATAGAGCCTTTTATACAATCATCTATTACTTGTGCAACTCTATTAATATCACGAAATATAAAATCAACATGATGACCTTGAATGACAAGCCACCCACCACCATTAACCCACGGTCCCCACTCACCTATAGATGTAATTAAATTTGTACGATGTTTGTCATCCATTTTAGTGGCAATTTTGTTCAAAGTATTAACATCAAAATCAGCAGATTCATCATAATAAATTCCAATATCAATGTCGGAATTCTCTCGATGCGTCCCCCTTGCTCTAGACCCCCCTAAAACAATTCCTACTACGCCGGGTACACCTTCGAGTTTCCTTTTTACATCTTGAATGATTTCTTGTACAGACACCATTTTTTCATCCTTCCCATTCCTAACTCCCAAAGTATTTATCTTAGAATTCCCACTCGAATTTCAATCCGAGATCTCCCACTGCGGATTCCATACTACTTCCCACAAGTGATTATCTGGATCTTGGAAATATCCGGAATATCCACCCCAAAAAGTGTCATGTGCTGGAACAGTTATCTTAGCACCTGCTTTTTCTGCTTGTTTCATAATCAAGTCTACTTCTTCTTTGGTCCCTACATTATGACCGAGCGTAAATTCTGTAGGACTGGCAGCTGATTGTGGAATTTTTGTATCATGTGCAATATCTTTTCGATTCCAAATGGCTAATCTCAATCCCTGCTGCAAGTCAAAAAATGCTACAGCTCCATGTTCAAACTCTTTTCCAATGATACCTTCTGTAGGTAATCCCAAACCATCGCGATAAAACTCCAATGATCGCTCTAGATCATCTACACCAATAGTAATAACCGTAATTCGCGGTTTCATCAAATACCTCCCATAAACTTGATGATATTAGAATCTTTCATTTGTTATATCTGCATTCACTGCAAATGCAGCGTTACTTCCATCTGCGGCAGCTAGTATCAAAGCAGATGGACTAACTTGAGAAAACTCCCCAGCTGAATAAACATTTTTTTGTGTGGTACGCCCTAAACCATCCATCACCATTACGCCTTTTTCCTTGAATTCACACCCAAGTTGTTCGGCAAATGAATTGGGGCGATGAAACTCTGGTACAATAAATCCCCCTATCCTTTTCATCTTCAGTTCTGAAGCAAACTCTACTGCTTGCAAATATCCATCCTCTCCATGCAATTTTTTTATCGGCTCTGTCACAACGACAATGTTTCTATACTCTAGTTCATTTTTGAGATGTGCAGAAATTTGGTTACCATTTGTTGCTACTACTAAGTCTCTAGACCAATTGTAAACGAGTTTTGCCATATGATGTACGCCTTTTTCTTGCTCAGCAACAACAATTAGAGGTTGATCTCTTAACTCCCACCCATCACAATACGGACAACTAAAGATGCTCTTTCCATAAAAAGTTTTTAAATCTGGGACAGATGGATGTACTTCTGTTAATCCTGCCGCCAAAATAATCTTTTCTGCTATGTATAACTTTTCATCCTGTGTCCTCACTTGGAATAATGTTTGATCAGATCGTTTTTGAATTTGAGTAACTGTTTCTTGAAAAAACTGAACAGATGGATAGTTTTTCAGTTCTTCCAATGCAATATCCTTAAACTCTTCTGGTTTTATCCCATCACGAGTAACAAATCCATGAGAAAGCTGAGTAACACGATTTCGGTTTGTTCCGTTATCGATTAAAGCTACATTTCTTCGTGCTCTGCCTAATACTAAGCTTGCATTTAATCCAGCTGGGCCAGCACCTACTATGACACAATCAAAAATCTCCATATTCCCACCCTCTGTTCCACAGCGTATTCAAACAAAAACAACCGACAGCTTAAAATAATAGGGTCGGTTGTTTCTATTATAACCATTTTCAAAGTCAGTCTAACTATTAGCTTGTTACTTTTATTTGCTAGAAGTACAAAAAAAGGAGAGCTATTTTTTAATTTGTGAGTCTCTCCACTTCCGTTGAAGATCGAAAAAACATTTTGTCTACTTTTTAAACCAAGTTCTGCTTGATGCTTCATAATTTCCTTTCATGTATTGCGTGGTTCTGGTGAGTTCATTCGTCTTTTTTGTCCTCCCAAACCTAGATCTCATTTTGATATCGTAATGAAAAGAAGGAAAAAAGATTAATGATATTTATAAGCTTGCAAAATACGAAGGGGTAGAGCCAGCATCTGGTTACTGAGGGGTAACGTAACCATATAATGGAAAATAAAAATATCTTCTGATGGTCCAGCTTAAAATAGAGTAGCTCTCGAAAATGCAGTTTAGTGGTACTTTTCACTAGATTAAGAGAAACTGTCCCAAGTCTCTTTAGTGATAGCGAATATTTCGTGGTCTTCCCATATTCCATGAATTTTTAAATGATATTTGGATAAGCCTTCGTAAAGGAAACCTACTTTCTCTAAAACTCGGATAGACCCTTTGTTTCCTGGCATAACACCAGCTTGTACTCGATGTAAACTAGCTTCTTCAAAAGCGAATTGTACAGCTAGTTTTACTGCTTTTGTCATATAACCATTTCCTTGCATATTTTCTGCAATAGAGTAACCAATTGTGCAGTTTTGCCAAGAACGGCGTGTAATATTACTTAGGTTTACTCTGCCAATAAGTTCATCATTATTAGTTAAAAAGATTCCAAATCCATAGGAAATGTCTTTTTTCCAATTCATTATTTCGTCTTCTATTACTTTTTGTTGTCCTTCATAAGTAAAATAAGAATCGGGTCGTATCGGTTCGAACAGCGCCAAGAAGTCCCTATTTTGTTGTCTATAGTGACAAAGTGAATTGGTATCATCTAATGTAAGTGCACGAATATAAACAGGTGTGTTCTGCATGTTTTATCACCTATCTCCTCAACGACATTTCTAAATAACTAGCAATTAATCATTTCTCGAAAGCTTAGAATGATTTTTTAGATTCCAAACGACCCATTTACGAATCAGCCGGCACATAAATAATAAATAGACACCCTATCCCCTAGCAAAGAGAAAGTTTACGACATTCTAGTACGATTAATAATAGCAGATGCCACCTCTTTTTTGACCCAGTGAAGGGCACTAGTATTGTTATATAAAATAATTTTTATGTTCAGATACCCACTGCTCAAATGTTCTTGGAGGTTTCCCTGTCAATTGCTCTATGGTTGGCAGAACAGAATAACCAATTTCAGGCGGGTTTTTACCCATTTGCACGAAGAACTCGATATCTTCTTCCTTGTAACCCTCGTCTATCCATTTTTGTTTTGCTTGTTCTTCCGTTAATTCTATGAATTGGAGATCCTTCCCGATAACCTCAGCAATAATTTCCACAGCCTTGACACGAGACAGAGCTTCTGGTCCCGTGAGATAATAATTTTTTCCGTGATGGCCTTCTTTTGTCAAAACTTCAGCGGCTACAGCAGCAATGTCTGCTTCATGAACTCTAGCACTAAGGGTATCCCCAAACGGCTCGTGGACAATCCCTTTGGAGCGAATCGAATCTTTCCAATCCACAAGTACATTACCCATGAATTCTACAGGCTTCAACATGGTCCATTCCATACCACTATTTTGAACTATTTGTTCGATGGGGTTTCCTTCGTAGTCCAATAACACCGTAACACGCTTAACGCCAGCTTCTTTCGCAATTTCAATGATTTTTGGATCGGCTTGAAAGCGAGCAAAAGCATTATCACTAGAGACTATGAAATAAAATGAATGAATTCCCTGAAAACATCTTTTCATCGTTTCTGATACAGTTAGATCTCCTTTTACAACCTCTACTCCTACTGGTAAATCTGCTTTTACAGGGTTTCTAGATACTGCTCTGACTCTTTCTCCTTTATTATGAAGCTGATCCACGAGGTGTCTTCCTACCGTTCCCGTCGCACCAGTAACTAAAATTGTCATGATAATTCTCTCCTGACCTATCTTATATGGTTATATTCAGTTGCAATCGAAATGAAGCAAACCACAGTTTAATGAGAATAAATCTTACGAATCTCTTCAAGTTGTTGAATAAAATCATCCTTAAGCTCATCAGGGGAAACAATTTCAACCTTAGATCCATAGCTTAAAATCACAGATATCGCATAATCTCTTGTATAAAAAATTGTTTGTACATCAATAAAATCTCCACTAAGTGTGAATTCCCCCTGAAATTGTTCCATGACACGTTCTTGTACCCTTAAATCAAAACGGAGATGCACTTGCGTTCCTTGCATCTCTTGTACATAATTTGGACGATTATATTTTGCTCTTGGAGAAAAAGTCTCTTCTAATATTTTGAGATTGCTGATCCTGGAAACACGAAAACACCGCTTGTCTTTACGTAATAAGCAATAACCCTCCAAATACCATATTCCACGCTCCCATAAAAGATGGAATGGTTCTATTTTTCTTTCCGATATTTGACCAAAGGCATTTGTATATCCAAAATCAATTCTTCTTGATTGATCGATTGCTTTTAATACAGGATGTATAACTTTTTTTTCTTTTTCTGAAGCACTCACATCAAATATAATATTTTCCTGACGCTTTCTATTTAATAGAGCAGGCTGTATGGTGCTAAGCTTATGGACTAGTGATGTGAACTTTTGTCCACCAGCAACATCTTCCATACCTTTTAAGAGATTGTAGATCACAGAAAAGTCATCAAGAGAGAAATGCTGCTTCGTTAAGAAAAATCCACTCATTAGTTCAAAACCACCATCTGATCCGGAAAAAGAAGTAACAGGAATACCAGATTGGTTAATCAGTTCTATATCGCGATAGATTGTCCGAACAGATACTTCAAACCTTGCAGCCAGTTCTTTGGCTGTCACCCTTCTTTTCATTAACAATGCCATCGTAATACCAAGCAAACGATCGAGTCTCATTTTCCTGCTCCTTTTTTTAGCATGAAACTATCTCTTTTTCTTTTATAGAAATAAATAGTAATGATAGGACTTTTCCGTGTGAACATACAATCAATCGGTATATTTTTCAATCCTCTCCCTTTCGTTCTTAAAAAATAACTCATCAAACCTGACATCTAGTATGTCAACAATAAAAACTTCTCTAAAAAATATTTTGAGTCGATTACAAATTATCGTAAATGAAAAAATGAGTAGAAAATCTATGGTGAATAAACCCTTCTTCTCTTCGATTTAATTACATTCACGAGAAGTCCAATCTAGGTCCCTAAAACATTATTTTATAATCCATTCCAATATGGAGTTGTGGAGAGCATTAAATGAATGCAATTCGATTTTCACCAATGGGAGTGCAGTTTCACTTACAACTATTTTCTTAAAAGTTATAATTAATGCATATATTGGCACTTGAAGGGAATTATTTACATGGATAAGAAAAAGGATGCTAATAAGCCTGTGGAATTTGGGATTCGAATGAAATTGCCATTGGAAGACATCAGTTTATACTATTTAGCACAACGTGGAAGCTTATTATATGAGAAACTACAAGGTATGTCCTCATCTGAGATTTCTACATTTAATGAAAAATTACAGAAATTATTTTCAGCGGTTACAAATGAAATTGAGCAAATGATAAATTTTTCAAAGCATCTTCCCTTTATTCTAGAAGAGGAAGAAAAAATACAATGGGAGTTTTTTAATTTAGAAAGAGAGTTTCGCATTTATTATTATTTGCGTCAAGCAGACGGACAAATAATAGCTGATTTTGATAAGCGATTAGATCAGATTACCTTTAAATTGTGGAACTCCTATCATCGATATATTGAAACAATAAATGAATACGATGAGATAGAGTCTTAATGGTACGGAAAGTTGGAATACGTGATTATTTGGACAAAAAGCTACCAAAAAAAAATTACAGAAAGATTCATATGAAGACTCAAACACAGGATCAACAGAAAGAAAAACAGAAAAAATCCAGAAAAAATTTGGATCAATAGGTTTTTTAAGTCTTTACCCAATACTAGCAGCCATCTATCTCATTCATGGTTTCAAATCTTATAATTGGTGGGATCTAGCAATTGGTTTCACTTTTCTCGCAACCACATTGGCAGACGTCTACTTTAAGCATTTGAATCATAATTTATTGATCATGTGTATTTCTTTGGGAATCTTATTATTTTTACATGGCGGACAATTTATTACCGGTTTTCCTGAGTACCATATACACGGACAAATACTTATCGTGTTTGGGGTTATCGTCGTTGTAGGAGGAAGCATTCTGGACAAAAGGCTCAGATAGTTTGATTAATCTGTTTCAAAAGAAATTTCTCGATCCCAAAGCATAACTCCCCAGATCTTTCATGCTAAATATTATTAACGTACATTAAAGAGGTTGAACACCGTAAAAGACTGTTGTACCTATCAAATGTAGTATTCTAGATCTGTATGCTTAAAGAGTCCAAAGCCTAGCATTTCGAGATATGATATTCTTCCTTTACAGATTTGTGCAGTAACCATCATTATCTACAAAGGAAAGCTCATGTCTTTTTTTTATCCAATTGTAAATTTATTCAAGCGCTTTTCTTCAAATGGAGTATGTTATAAATATAGTATAGCTATCTATTTAATAAGTTAGTTTTAATACTATCTCCAAAATTATAAGAGGTGAAGAGTATGAAAATACCAAAAGTAGTACATATTACTTTGTTTGGGTTAGGGATGAGCTTGGTAACTGCTTGTTCTAGTGTATCTTCTATTTTACCTGCACCAGGTGACGCTCAAGAAGTGAATGAGGTTCTAAAGAAAGTAGAACCAGTTATGCAAAAGGCATCATCCCATATTGATTACAAATATAGTGTGACTTCTACTGCTAAAACAAAAAGAAGCATAGATGAACAATATAAGATTCATTTTGTCGATGATAATAATTTGACCATCCAAAAAATAAAGGGGGAATACAAAGACGAAGAACCTATTGTTTATATCGATGGTACACAATGGGTATATGATGACATTCTCGATAAAGTTACAACACTAGGAACAGAGGAAAATGCCGCTAAAGCCGAATTGAATGATAATTATGAAGTAATTACAAATTCCTATTTTATGGAAAGAATCAAAGCAATGGGGGATGAAGTGGTTGTAAAAGAGGAAGGGAACTCTATCATACTCTCTGCTGAACTAAAGGAAGGAAGTCAAAAATCGAATGAAACAACTGAGTTAGAAAAGCTATTAAAACGTGAGAAGTCAGATGTATTTGAAGTGAGATTAGCAGATACGAAATTGGGGGAAAATGGGTCTCAGCTCGTATCGTATCAGTTTAAGATGTGGATAGATAAGAAAACCAACCGAATCACTAAGATAGAGAGTACAACAAATGCCCAAATTATGGTTATTACGAAGCGAAATGGTGATTATGTGGAAGACCAAGAAGGTGTGCCTGTTGTGGTAAAAGAAACACTAACCTTTTCAGAAGCACCAAATACGATTGCCAAACCAGAAGATAAAGTAACAGCAGAAGAGAAAAGCGAAGCAGAATATCACTAAAAATATAAAATGGGAAGAGGAGGAAAAATAGTTTGAAAAAATTACTTATCATAGGAATCACAGCGATATTTAGTATATTTGCAGTAGCATGTTCTTCCGAAACGAATACGACTACCAATCAATCAAAAGAAAATACCACTTTAAAAAGTGCAACGGAAGTTGTGAAAAAAGCGAAGGAAAAATCAAGTACCATGAAAGGGGATTCCTATACAGAGCAGTATAAATTGGAACATACGTTTCAATCAGAAGCAGAGGATGGAATGCCTATTAATTTTACGAATGTTCGAATACACAAGTATGAACATGATCGTATATTTAAGCCCTATGCTGAACGCATCATTGGACAATATCAATCGAGCTTTAAGATTAACATAAAAGGATATAAAGATGATGGAGGTGATACAAACACCTTTGAGCAAGAGGAATATCGTGTAAATGGAAAGATATATTACAAAACAAAGGAAGATAAAGAGTGGACTGTCTCTCCTATGGGCAAGGTATCGCCATCTTTTCGATTGAAATTTTTAGACGAGTTGATTAAAATCAATAACGATAAAAATATAAAAATGACCCAAGAGAATGGTTTGTATAAACTTGTCTTCGACAAGACGTATTTTAATGAAAATAAACAACTCTTTGATTTTTATAAGAAAGGTTGGCCATTTCAGCATCCTACTGATTTTGTAGAAGGCAAGCTAAAGAAGGATTCTGGCCAAACTATTTTGTATGATCAAGCTCAATTTAAAAATCCGGTCATCGAGATATGGGTAGATCAAAACAACTTTATGATCAAAAAGTTTTCTATTGTTTCTTCTATTCGTATTCCAACCGTATCTACTGAAAAAGGAAAAGATGGAAAAACCAAAGTGTTCCCTCCTTTTTATATTGAAGAACAATGGTCGGCAGAAACAAAAAATGAATTTACTGGATCCATAAATTTGCCAGCTGGCGTTAAATAAGAAATCCCTTTTCATGATTTTTACATTTTTCTTAACCTTTGATTTAGAAGAAAACCAGCATCCATCGACTGAGAATCAGGTAACCACATAGTGGAATCTATTTGACGGGCTAGAGCAAAGCCCGTCTTTTTTTGGTAGATGGGCTATTTTAGATTTTGATCAAATAATAACAGGGTAGTTCTTTATTATTTTTCAGATGTCGCTTGTTTTTCGATTAGGCTGTCTATTGCATGGAGTGATTTATTTTTTCTTCCCACTAGAAGACCATTATTTGGGTCCGGTAATCCTAGTAATACATTCTTTAGATGGTATAAATAATCAATAGGACTATCATGTTCTCTAAACAATTCAGGATTCCAGTGTCTAATTTCTCCTTCGACAAAAAGTAAATATCTGAAAAACACATGCAAATATATATCCTTTTCAACTTTCATCATATTCTCCACGTCCACCACTGCTTTCTATGAAATTTCCTTGATCATAACCTAGTTTGATAATTAATATTATGATAGCAATCTATAGTAGTGTACAGCAAAGATTCAAGTCGGAATATCAAGTCAGAGTGCATCTAACATATACCTAAAATGGCATGATAGGTATTTTTTACACTGTGACACTCTAATGTAGGAATCGTGTAAATATTTAAATATATAATTATTGTGCACAGATTTTCTTTATCTTAGCATGACGAGGCTGCAATAAAATACGCAATTTGAATCGTGATTTTACATATCCCTGTTCTTTTTTATACCCGAACATTTACTTCAATTTTTGGTTCCCTCTTCCTTAAAATACAAAAGGATGATGGTCTTTTGCTATAATGACCTCTACATAGCTGAAAATTGGAGAGTGAAATATGGAAAATAACGTTTTTGAACAGTTGGCAAAAAGATATGACACAGAAGAAAGAATGAAACTAGCTAAAGTTATTGTTAAGGAAGTAAGACCAGAATTAAGAAATGGAAAATCAAAATCTTTCATAGACTATGGGAGTGGTACTGGTATTATTAGTTTAGAATTATCAAATTTAGTAGAGTCCATTTTGTTGGTAGATTCATCTAAACAAATGTTGGAAGTTGCGAATGCTAAAATTTCTCACAGAGGAATTACCAACGCAAAAGTACTTTATTCAGATTTTACGCAAGAAACTCCTGAAATTCAGGCAGACATAGTTTTAATGTCACTAGTCCTTCTTCATATTCCAGATACTAAAAAAATTTTACAAAAATTATTCACCATTTTAAATGATGGCGGCAAGCTGATTATTGTTGACTTTGACAAAAACGATAAAATAAACCATCCGAAAGTTCATAACGGTTTTTCGCATAACGAACTGAAAAAAAGCTTATCCGAAGTTGGCTTTAAATCAATTGAAATAAGAACATTCTATCATGGTAAATGTATTTTCATGAATCAGGATGCTTCCATGTTTCTATCTAGTAGTATTAAGTGATTTCTTGTGTTTTATCTCTAAAAAAGAACCATTCTTTTGACGAATCGATTTACAAAAAGGTTTCGGTATTCGATATTCAACCCCGAAAAAACTTAAAAATAATAAGGTGCCCTTTCCAGAGAAGAACACCTTATTATTTCTACAATCTATAGGAAGTAATTGGATTCTCGTGAAGCTGTACCTCAGCCCCCGTCAGGCTCCATTTCCTTCATTAGGAACGTGGAGCCTGAACCATGTCGACCGTCAATGCTTGTGCCCGTCCTTATTGGCGAGCTTCTCCGCCAGCGAGGAAAGGTACTCCTTCAGATGAGGGAGTGTGTTGGCAGGTAAACTCTAGCGTCGGGTTTCCCAACGGTTTCATCGAAGCGCATGGAGAAACATCCATTCGTAGGAATGTCCTCATGGAGCCCGAGCACCTTTATCAGGTACTCAGAGTCCTCTTCGATCGGGATGTAGGTGTCACCATTGGTAAAACCTTCCCGATCAAATCTCACCAGAATGAATCCCGATTTCCGCCGCCCGGGCTCGAGATCATCGAACCGGTGGCGGATCGGCAGAACGACACCCATTTGGGTATGGGCGTGGTTGTTGGGATCGTGTGAGAGCACAGTGGCTCTGATGCCGATTTGACCTGACGGACTAAAGAAACTCGCACCTTGTGGCTGCATACTCGCCGATACATCTCGGTTGATCAGCACGATCGCCCTTCCTTCGACCATGCTGTGGTGGCGAGGGACCCACCAGTTGTCCTTTTCGATGTGGATCATCTTGACCGACTCAGGGTCAACCTTCGCCATTGCCAGCATACCTTCGGCGATCGGCAGGATAAGCTCGGCAAAGTCACTCATCCGATGCTTAGTGCCCAACTTGACGTACTGGTAGTTGTACATGGAAGAGAGCCATCCGGACTTGATATACCTCCCCACAGTACGCTTGTGAGAGTAGTGATCAACAGCCATAATCCTTACCTTTCAGACGGATCGATACGGTCTTGTAGATGAAGCTTCTACCCCAGTAGCTTATACAAAATTATAATGTAAGATCATTATCAATAGTAGCTAAATTTATCTTACTTTTTTTAACATATTTGATTTGTCAGACATGTCCTGTTAGCAAGAAGAATCAACCTCTTCTATAGTAACAATCATAGCGATTCAATTATTTTACTAATTCTCCATTCTCATCTACTTGCTTTGTTCCTCCTCCAAACAGCCAATTATTTTTCTCCACAAACGCAATAAATTTTTCCAAAAACTCTTCATGGTTAATGTTTGTATGTGCATCCTCTGAATAGATAGTTCCGCTAATTTCTATACCTAGCTGTTTGTTTTGTTTCAAGTAATAACCTCCTGTAATCAAGAGATAATGAAACGATTCGTGTTAGTCTATCCGATAGATTTCATTATATGGTTTCGTTACCCTTTAGTTGTTAGCTGATTGCTCTTCCCTTTAGCTTTAATATCCATTATTGCATCCATGTCCACATATGCTTGTTGTAAGTAATACCCTGGGCGGCAAATAATGAATCTGCCGCCCAGTCTGAACTACCTTTTATATATTTTTTGGTATTTCAGTTCCAGTGACTCCGAGTGTTGCATCAAAGTTAATCACCTCAAACGTTTGACTGTACACACAGGCAGTCCGTTCTTACCCATCAGTGTTTTCTTCTCCAATGACTCTATATCAGACATCACTACTTCATCAAGAGATCCACCTCGAGGGTTGCTGTGAAGAACGATATCCAAAGCCACTACTGTAATCCTGATCTGGTAGTCACCAACGACAGCAATCTGACTACTACTCATCTTCTTAGAGAGAATATTTTCCTGTTTAATAGGAAGATGGCACTCGACTTCCCACTTTGTGCTGAATTCCGAGATGAGCTTGAGACTTGCCATTATAGGAGTTCCTTCCATCATAGAGGAGACTGATTGTACAGCCTAATTTTATTATAGTTTAAAGTTCCTCATTTGTATCAAGTTATTCATAAAATTAGCGCATTCTAAAAATGGATGTGTTCATTTACTCTGTTCGATGTTCAATGGCCAGTTTTATGAACCTCATCTTTTTTTAGATTTCAATTATTGTCTTATCGTACAAGTCATTTGATATATGAAGACTAAGATAGGATAAACGTGTTTTCTCCGAAATGGCAACCTCTGATACCCGCCTTCATGGTCGTAATGACATTCACAAACTTTGCATTTATTTTCATCTGAATCAAATATGTTATCCATTGTTTTGTTAACAGTTCCTTTCCTATTTTGTAAAATCGATTCCTACGTTCGGAAAGACCAGCTTTCCGTTTTCCATTTTGGCTATGATTCGGTCATCCTGGTCCACTACTTTCACATTGTACAATGATGCTTGTTTGTTGAAATAATTCGTGATTGCTTCTGGCGATTCTTCCAGTTCCACAAAACCAGGTAACGGAGTTCCATCGTGTGTTGTTAAGTATGCTTTAAACATTGCTAACCTCCAAATATTAAGAGTAATCAAATGATAACATAGGGGTTATTCACAGATTCTAGGTCTAATATCGAAAAATAAAGAAATACACGATCTCGTATGACCGTGTTTCAATAAACAATCAAATCTTTTCCTGTACCATACCCACAAACAATAACATTTTTTCCTATGTGGACACTGGCTGGCTTGTTTCCCTAGATCTAATATCTGAACAACAACCTGTATTTTTTACAAAAAAGGGAATATGCAAAATTATTCAATTCAAAAACATTATGTTCGGCCCTCTCATAGAAAAAGAGGGTATTATCCCTCTTGTTTATCATCTTAGCGTCTTATTATTCATTCACATTACTTTTTATTAACCATGCTACTTCTGTTAATCCTTGCTTTTGAACATTTTTTGTGTGAGGTTTGGTGAAATGAGTTGTTACAGCTTCTTCGTTTTCCCAAATCTCCCAAAGCATTATTTTTCGCTCTGATGGTTCAAGAGGAAAAGCATGAAATTTAATACATCCTTCCTCCTTGTTTGTCTCTTCTTCAAGTTTTTTAAATTCCACCATTATTTCATGAAGGTCTTTATCACTAATAATGTTCAAACATGCAGTTATATAATGCATTGAATTTCCCTCTTTCAAATGATTTTTCTATACTTTTCATTATAACGTTTCTTAAAGGTCGCCATACCCAAAGAAGAAAAATACACTTTTATAAGCTCTAAATACAACAAACCATCCTTTAGTATGTAGAATAATACTCCATGCCAACCATCTTTCAATTGAATCACGTCGCCTTTGTTGAGAATAGGCTTGTCCTACCGACTCCTGATCAAAAATATTCCAAGATTTGTCCGGTGACACGAGTGAAATATAGATAATAATGATTAATGTAATAGGGAGATATATTTTTCGTTGTACGAGCTTCTATAGCCGTATAATGAAATTAGCGATGCGGAAGTAATTTGTATATATGAAAAATGGGGTATGATATGTCCATCCTATTAGTTGGTCTTATACTGGTTATAACATCAGCATATGTATTTTTCATTTGTTATCGATATGGAAATTCAACCTTCGATTCCATAATGATAGTGGTCTTATTCTTTGTTATTCCTATTTTAATATTGGGATCCCTGCTGTATTGGATTTTATGATATTAGAAAACCCCACCGAGCTGTGTAGTAGGGGTAATCACAATCTATTCTATCAGCTGTTTATCTCACTCCCAGAACTTTCGGTCTACAGTTATGGCACGGACCCTATCACGGGCCCCATGATTAGCCCTAAAAAGGTTACCATATAAATCATAGATCACTAACTAACAATATTAACGATATTACCTTCTGTATCCTTAAACGAAGCAAAAACCATTCTAATTTCAGGTATTTCAGTTCTTTCTTTTACTATTACTCCTCCTGATTCCCTTATTTTTTCCTTCATATGATTTATATCATCCACTCTTATAACCAGCCTTGGATAGGGCAATTCCTTATTACGTACGACTAAGGAGCGATTCCATGGAACTGCTAGAGATAAACAATATCTGCTATGGTAAAGATGGCATTGAATACGAGAATGTATTTTTGCTACAATCGACTCTGTGACCTCTCGCATAATGTGCAGATGTCATTTTGATCATATTTTAGTGGTGGACGGCTTGCAACGAGTGGTACAGTAATGATCCATAGGCAATTTAGGCTTAACTTTAATCCTGGTCAACAGTTAAGCTTATTTTAATCATCATTTGACCAACGAGCAATAGAAGCATTAGCCCAATGGATCACTTCTTCTAACTTGTTGAGAGATAATGATCTTTCCCTTGAGTTAGGACATTCTGCATCTATTAGGTAAGCTAACTCTTTTGCTTTTTCTTGAAAAGTAGTATATTTCTCTGGTTGCCCCTCTTTTGGAGCGTGATAGGTGAATCGCTTTTCTAAATCTGGATTACTCATTATTCCATTCTAGGGGGTAGTTCATGTAACAAAGTTGCTGCTCTAGGCAGTTAGATAAATTTCATTTATTGTAATCCTCATTCCTCCTTTTCGGGAGATATGCAAAAATAGACAAATGTGATGGAAGTGATAAGTTGGGATTAGTTATTATGCCTTTACAGAAGCGGCACCTTATTTCTCGGATCGTTCACATGCCACTATTTGGAGCCATTATAGTAACAATCCCCGAGTTCATGACCAACCATGATGACACCTTTTTTGTTCAAGTCTACTAAAACACAGCGACTATTATCCTCATCTAAAAATGCCTGTGCCTGTGCCTCGTTTTCTTCTTTTGATACATATTGATACGTGATTTCCCGTGCTTCCTCTTCTGTTTCTGCTACTACTGTCACAGTAATAATTTGATCCTAATAAGCTTGATTTCGTTCTAGAACATATAAGTTATTCATGGTAATAGCCCCTTCTTTCACTCATTATCTTGAAGATGCCTCCATCAAGCATTAGACAAAATATTACAATTGTTAATGTTGTTTAGCAATCAGATATATTGTGTCTAATATATGTCTAAATGTACAATTTTCCCAAAATGATACGACTAAAAGCGATTAAATGGAACCGCTGATGATATAAAACGGATATCTTGCATGGCAAATGAAAGACCGTATGCTGGTGTATCCGCTCGGATCGATCCAAAACAACTCGAAATGTACACAAGTATCCTTTGCTCGTACTATGAGCATTGGCGGCTTGCAGTTCGGAGATATAGTGATAACGCATAAACAATTTCAGTTACATTTAGATCCTAGTCTGCAGTTAAGTTTGCGATTGAAATTATTAGCTAAATTGGGGTGTGTGTAAATTAGAACTCTTTATTTCTCTAGGTTTTTCTATAACTTTATATCAAACTTTTTTTCGAATACTCTGTTTATACGCTATACCTCAAGGGTAGCTTTTTTGCTTATCTCTGATATACTAAAATCTAATCTCATTAGCTTTGCAACAAAAGCATATGCTACATGGCAAAAACCATGAGTCAAAATGACTATGAGTCTAAGGAAGGGTCACGAGAATGTCTAAAGAAATCGAGACTCCTGCTGGGATGTACATCGGTTTTGCTGCCATGCGCGCAATGAATGAATGGCCGTCGAACCATGAGGGAGCAATCACAGCCTTCCTTGAAGACCTTGGGAAACACCCGAAAACTAAGCATCTTGTCGATGCTGCCCGTAAGAAACTCTCACCCTTGGTAAATGATAGGAAAGCTCTTCGGCAGGCTATGAACGATTACGAGAATAGGCTGTAAACTCTCATCCGTCCTTGTCCGACACTCACCCTCACAAAAGAGTGTCGGACACCATCGCTTCATATTCACATCATCCAAGTTCAAAGCAGCCACTTCTGATTTCCGTAATCCAGCTTGTAATAGTAATTAGATCACCGCTAAATCACGGTGTGGCTTCCATTTGTGACTAGCAGATTTTTGTTTTTTCTTTCAATACATCCAACAAACAAGATTGTTCCCTTCTGGTTAACCACCGTGGAGTTAGTTGCAAAGTAGAGATGAATTTCATTTTTATTTTACGCATGGGATCGGTTTGTACTCGATCTGTTTCACTAGAAAGTCCATAAATTATGAATGCAGCTACTTTTTTATTAACAGTAGTTGGTTTTGCAAATGGTTTACAATAACTACGATAATCTTGTAAATCTCTGGAACTAATCTCTTTTGGATTAAATTTCTCGCGTCTACGGTTTCTCGGTACCACGCCATCAAATTGTGAAGGATAGCTTACGAACGAATAGTTCCTTGTAAGCGACCATCCTCTAACAACCCGTTCTTAACTTCTTCTAAGTACATGAAAAACCCTCGCTTTGAATCAAATATATTCTCGAAACAATTCACAATAGTTTTCATATACATATTTCTGAAAATATCCATTCTTGGTACTCTTCCTCGCCTCTAAAGTATACCTTGTGACATATTAAAAAATACCAACCCCTTTAATTAGTCGCTTTTTTCCCCATTGATCCACCTATCAAACTTTGTTATCTCTACATAAGAAGATTGCTCCTATCCGGTTGAGCGATCCTGAATCCTAGAATGTGGAATGATGACAAAGAGTGACGATTTTCCCACTGGTGACCCCAGCTACACTTCTCCGGAAGGTATCAAGTGCTGGTTTCGTGGGCTGACAACTTATCAGGAATTTCCTGCACCTGATGGACGACGATTCAAGCGTGTACAAGCACCAAGGGAAAAGAAGATCTATGTGACTGACCTGCAGACCGGTTTGACCACGATCGATGAAGAGGAATAATCTCTTCCCTGTTCTAAGGTTCATGGACCCAGTTACGAATGTCGTGACTAGGTCCACCTACTTTCACCTCCTCAAACCTCACAAGCTCATGATAATCATCTCGACAGATAAACTGATAATGCTTAATCCTACGATTGAAGTAGAATACAACTCCGTGCCGACCATCTTTCAATTTAATTGTGTCGCCTTTTCTGAGAATTGAAACCATTCGATTATTCTCCTGTATGTAAAATATCTAATATACGCCGTTTTGATCGGTTTTATGACACATGGTAATCTGTCTGTATATAAGGTATAAAAATCAGTATATGATGCCGTTTCTTCGAAATACGATAGATAAAGAAAAACACGATCAAATGACCGTGTTTTGATAATAAAAAACCATATCGATTAACTAAATGCGTGCAGACTATTGATGATAACAGAATAGTCATCAATAGTCTGCATTGAATCAGCACATATTACTACACCCAATCTCGCTTGAAGAGATCCCAGAAAGCCGTGTACATCTTCTTATCAGCGCTATCGACTTCTTATATAGTCTGTGCTGCATGAAGATCCACGGTCAAACGTTGGTTGAGTTCAGAAGTTGCAACCCAGAAATCAGCTGACGGAACTTTATTGACGGATCTGCTGTGCAGACCTCATTCACTGGAGGAGTGTGACTGCTTCTGTCTTTCGCTTGTCGGGGTTTGGGTTGTAAACTTGTTTTGGTTTTGTATGTATTATAAAGTGGGAACTCTGTTGATTAGATTACATATCTTCTATTCGCTTACCATTCTTCTTTGTACCCTCTTTCCAGATGAAATACAAATAGGGTGATGCAATTCATGATTGGATCATCAACTGGGGCTGCCGAGGCATTAGATCGAAAGAGCAAATCAAGGTGGAAGAGAAGTTACGAATTAATTATGATAGAAAACTAGAAGAACGAATAAAGCTAAAAATAAGATACTACGATATAATGAACCTACTGTTATTCTCACGATCAGTATAATGACATAAACTTAGATCGCACATTTTCTGAGAAAATACAAAAGAGAGATGAATCCTAATTCTCATGCACAGTTAAACAGAATCAGAAAACAAGTTGACCTCCTCTCTGTTTGACTATTTAGTAGTTAAAAAATTGGATTCTTCTTATAAAGATTGCATGGATAAAAACAAATATTAAAGAGGTATGTAAAATGAAGTTGTTTTATGGAATTATTGTCGCCATTTTCATTGCTGGTATGATTGTCTATTCTGTTTATATGGATCAATGTAAGATAAAGACAGGAAAAGGAGATTATATCCCCTGTGGATACGACAATAAATAAAAATAGCATACATAGATTTAAATAACACATTCAACTTTAATCAGTGACAAGCTAAACCCCCTTAGACACTAGAAACGTTCCATATAAGTCGGTCTCTGAACACGAAAGGATGTCCTTACGACAATGAATGCCGCCGCGAAAGCTACCTTCAAAATTATTAAAACGGAGATTGTACCAGAAGTCTTTGACAATCTAAAACAGCTTACGATCGAATTTCGTGACTATGTGAACTGGTTCAATAAATTCCGTATTCACGGGAACATCGGGATATGTGAGTCCAGAGGAGTACCAACAATCACACCTTAAAAAAGTTGGCTAGTTTGGCGTTGACAATCTATCTCCAACAAAAATAAGAGGGTATTTTTATCATCAAATTTATTATAATCGTGTCCTCCAGAGACACTGCTAATGCAGCTCTGGGGGCATTGGAGTTAGGAATTCATGAACTTTGGACGCTGAAGCTTAAGAACGTTAAAAATCCTGCCTTGATCATCGATCTCAAACATCAGCCTCTTTCCAGCATACTTCCCAGAACTCGGGTAGATGTCGATGACATAAAACCCGTTCTCCCCCGGGTTCACGTCACTCCGACGACAACCCAGATTTCGATACTTGCCTGTATATGTCTCCCCATCATGGATAATCCGGAATTCAGACTCCACATTAACCGCGAAATATGAGCTTGCCGTGTGTGACTCCGGTTGCGGATTCTCACATTTGATCCATCCTTGGTTGTGATCCAGGGTGAACTTTTTCTGAGCGGAGTCAATCCTACCAGGGAGTCCCTTACCCATTTCTCTTCTCGAATGTGTGTTGTAGCAGAAACAATTATATCTTGCCATCAACCATTCATCTTAGCTAGTCCTCTAACGTAGGGGTCACAGAACTATTCAACGTAAAGTGTGCATTACTATGCAATCTTTCTAAACTTTCAAGTCAGTTTAAAACAGAATCAAAAAACAAGTCCCTCTTCCCTCTCTAAAAAGTAAAAAGTCCCTTTCATAAAAAGAAAAGGGATATATCTATTTCATAATTTATTTTCGCCGGGTCGGCTCTGATATGTAGAGCCGACCCCATCCCTCACGATGGAGAAATGTTGATGTATGCTGTCAGACCTCGACTTGTTACTCGGGATTCAATCCCAGCCACTTGTAGACCTTCTTCCGGTCTTCGAGAGAGATCCTGTGCCCCTGGGACTCGAAAGACTCAAGCGCCTCCTCGAGCTCACTGGATGTCACACCATGGGGGATCGAGTTCCTCAGGATGTCGTCAGACATTCCACTGTTCCCCTGCAGGTAGAGCTTAACGTTCATCGCGATGAGAAACGTCCTGCCGTTATCCTTGACCCAATCGAGAAGATCGTCGTTCATTTGAAGTCCCTTCTAGAGGATTTGACAGGTATCTTTATTATAAATAGAATAATCACACTTGTAAATTACATCAGTTAAATATCAATAGCACTGACAAAGAATGTATGGAACCATATTCACGCAAATATATGTCAACATTTATGCAGTTGGTAAAAATAAAGAGACGGACCGTACTTTTTTACCCAGCCACATTATAAAAGAGGGATCCACCCTAATTCCCAAGCACAGTTGAAACCAAAATCGAGAAACAAGCTAACCCCCTCTCCCCTACTCTACAAGGATGACCAAATCCACCATCAGCAGCAACTCATTTAAAACTATTACAGAATAGTTACCGTTGTGTAGCAGCGATTGACGAAGAAATAAATCAGTAGTTGGACTTATCAATGCAGTGAGCGATGGAGTTTTATCTGCATATATACCTTTGTTGGGGGTTTTACCAGCATATCAAAATCAAGGCATTGGAAAGATACTAGTGGAGTCACTCCTTAAGAACGGCATTGTCATTCATCTTTTCATTTTTTCGTTTAATAATACTGAAAGGTATATTCCCAATATATTAAAATTAAAGTGTTTCATTTACATAATATAAAAGTATTTCTATTGTTTCCTCCGCTGTTGCTTTTGCTTGTTCTCTCATTCCAGCTATAAATAACAATTGGAACGATCTTGCATCTTATGCTAAGGTTTCCGGCGGCGATGGAGTCGGAGTGTATGAGCACATCAACTACTAAGGTCGAAAATGGAAATTTAATCCAATAAAATACTCTGATTTCACCAAGAAAAAGCTAAGCAATAATAGATTATGGAACGATGTAGTTTCCTCACTCCGTATCAGATAAATAACAATAACAAGCCACATTGACCTCTATGTACTAAGAGATCATGTGGTTTGTTTATGACAGAGTTCGCGTTCTAGTCCACAGGGTTATTTCAATTTTTTTGGTAAAATTACGACAAAAACAAGCTTCGCTACCTCCACTCCAACTTAGATCACCTATTTTCCAATAGTTAAAATAATGTTAAAATTTAGTTTGTAAGGTTCCCAACAATGAAAGGAGCATCATGCCTCCAGGTAGGACACTTATTTGCAGAAACTGTGGGAGAATTCCACTCTTCACTATCTTCTGCGAGAGGTGTCGATTATGTATCAAATGTTGTAAGGGACACCGCTTTAAATGAGCAGTTCTGACAAATCTAATAAACGCTATCAAGTCATGATTGATGTCGAACTGTTCATCCTGGATGATTTGCTAGACAGTTGTTAATCCTGCTAGCAAGTGGAGCTCTCCTGATCGCTGACAGCCTGTTAGCGTTCTAAATCTCCAGTCCAGTACCCCTCACTCTTGGAAGAGTGAGGGGTACCTAATTTTTGATGGTTAATAAGACAATTCTTATTCTAGTCC
Source organism: Shimazuella alba (assembly GCF_009831235.1). GTDB lineage: Bacteria > Bacillota > Bacilli > Thermoactinomycetales > Thermoactinomycetaceae > Shimazuella > Shimazuella alba. The sequence continues at coordinate 45,518 of NZ_WUUL01000003.1, forward strand.
GTCAGATAGATTCCATTATATGGTTCCATTGTCCCTCAGTCGTTGGATGCTGGTTTGTCATTGAAGTAATCATTATCTACTTCTTGGTAATATTCATCTGCATTTTTAAACAGTTCTGGTTCGAAATTGTGTCTTTTTAACAAATCATAAACTTTCTGTCCATTTGCATTTGCTATCTTTTTCCATTCATTAATGTTAAATTTGAATCCCTTAGTGTATCGATTCTGCATATTGTATACAACCATTTTGAGTATTGGAATCCTGTCACTCTCTCCTATATGTAAAATAAAGAGCCATCCAATGGATGACTCTCGTTTATATGTTTTTCTTTTTAACGACTGACCGACCGAACCTATCCAAAGAATAGATTCAGTCGGTCATTAGCTCCACTAGGAACTAGGGGTTACTGTTGCATGTAACAGAAGCAGCAGCCCTCACACTTGCCACAGTTTTTGGGACAGTCAGTCCGAGCCGGGCGTGCGTTGCAGAGAGAACACATCTGATTGTTGGGACGCAGATCCAGAGGGAGTTGGAGGAGAATCGTGCTGATCTCCAGCAACTCACCATCGATGGAAGGAGTCTCTTCTATCAGACAGACGCTCATGCTTGTCCAATCGTTGAATTGATGTCTTGCCACAATCAGAGACAAGAACAACGAACTTATATAAGTTAACATAAAAGGAATCTCAATTCAAGCTCTCTTCGTTCAATTTATATTCATCTGAGAATTGAAATCATTCTATTAACTCCTGTTATAGGGACCACAACTAAAAATTTTTCCAAAAAAGCAATAAACTCGTCGTATTCTACAGATTTATCACCTGTATTTTTACTTATTTGGTTTTTAATTGAGATACGGTCCCTCACTTTTGCATCGTAGAAGGTACATTCTACGTAAAATAAATAGTTTCGTAAAAAGTTTCTATGCTTTATCATAAAAAGAGTACTACTCGCCTCTGTTGATAAGATGGACGCTCATGCACCTGCATGGTATCAGGAGGAATTATCACTACAATGACGATGAGGAGATCATTTGTATTCAGGATCGGGATATGATCCTAAATTAAAAAAAATATCGTAACCGTTGTGTCCTAGGATAATCCTCTTTTCAAATCGGACAAAGACAACAAGGCGCGTTTACGCCGCTGAAAACAGCGATAATGCTCTGATGATCTTTCGGGCAATCTCAATCTATGATATTAGCTGTTTCGTATTATAAGGTCATCCAGTTTTTTCTTAACTGGACGACCTTATAATACGAAAATACCACTCGTTTGAGTGGTAAATAGTTTAACTTACTTACTTTGCGGTCTATCGGAGCAACCCTGTCACTGATTTAAATCCCTCCTAACAAGCCTCCGCCTCCAAATGAAACTCTTGATCCGCCCCCTCCTAATCCTTTGTTATCGTAAGGATTAAAATTTGGAACACTCATATCCCACGAATTAGAGCCTGTATCATTAGAATCCTGATCTTTTAATGTCTGTATTTCTGTTACTGATTTCGCATCTGCTTCAAACATTAAGCCTTCAGCAACCAAAATAGAAAATACACTAACAAAGCCAACAATTATGAGCAGAGCTATTTTATTTGTTTTCATCCTTACACCTCATATCCAATATTTCTGAATATTAATTATAACATTTAGAGGTGTTGATTGGTAATGATGTGTACCAGCGAAGATGTCATTACCCGCAAAGTAGATTCAAATTACTAGGAGATGATGACATGGAACCGTTTGTAATAGGTGATATCTGGTATGGCGAAGGTGGCACTGCCTATGAAAATGTATCCGCCCGGATCGATGCCATAACCACTCGCAATGTCCAAGTATCATTTGATCGTACAATGGAGCATCGATGGCTTATTGTTAGGCGGTACAGTGATGACACATAAGCGGTTTCGGTTACATTTTGATCCTGGTCAGCAGTTGAGTTTGTTTGATTGAGTTATATTGTTTCATTAGATCAAGTAATGATTTCAAAAATTCCTCAGCAAATTCTCTATCGTTTTTATTTTTGCTTCTCATTGCTCCTGTACAATAACCAATAACAAAACTCATTAGTTGAGCTTGATCCTTAATGTCTAGTTTGCTTAAGTTATTTTCAACATCATTAATTAATTTTTGATTCATTAAATTTCCCAATCCGTCAACTTAAGATTTCGAACTTCTCCAGGAGAACCAGAGCTATTCATTTTATCAATCAATCTAGTAAAACGACCGCTGGCATAAAGATATTTGAGGATATAAATCACTCTATGACGGTATATCCCTTTTTCTTGGAGCTTTCTTTCGATATCATAGAACCCTTGGAATTTCTCTGTTTCTTCTTCGTTTTGGTCGATTTCATGTAATACATCAGTAACAGTTTTTAGTTCTTTTTCTGTAATATGAGGAATCATATCCATCTCCTCATCGATCACACTTTCAAATCCATTGATTAAACCATAGATTCTGCCATCTGAATGATTATATAGCCCCTCTTTTTTCTGTAATCGATATATTTCCCCTAGAATCTTCCCCAAAAACAATTTCAAATCTGTATCCATATGTAAACCTCCTTAAATTTATCAAGGATGACCTTGAACATATGGAATTCGTCAAAATCAAAATTTCCCCTTCAGGAGGAACACCAAAGGCAATAGCGATTTCTCTAGAGGATAATTTCTGCCCCTCTAACCAAGACATATCAACAGGAGAAAGTGACATCTCTTTCCAATCAAGCCCACCCTCTAGTAAACTGCGATGGGCTGAGTTGTGTTCCCTACTACAACAACCATTTGATCAGGGCGCAATGAGTATAATTCCTTTGGTGGTCCATTGTTTGGTCCTACACGTTCAATGTAGCTGTTTCCTGATAATTGGAGGTAAGCAATCACATTCTCTATAAATTTCGCTCGACCCATACTAGGATTTGGATTCGCTAATAGATCGATCAAAGGATGCTTCTCTATCTCTTTGAGTTTTCTGTTTTTCTAGTAGAGTGAGTAGACACGGAATGCCAGCACAAGCCATTGCGATTGCATTCACGCATCGATATACATAGACATTTTTCGTATATCCTTCATCGGCTAACTTATCATATCGTGTATCTGTCCATTGTGCTTGCCCGTGATTGACTGTGATGATTCCTGTTGTCCTGCTCTGTTTAGTGAAAAAGTTTCTAATTCGGTCCAGCAAGTTATCACCTCCTGTTCAAAATAACAAAAACACCTTATCTAAGGTGTTCGTGTTTTATCTATAGAAGATCGTTGGTATATCATCACCCCTGCCAACATTCACTGCTGATAGGGGTGGGAGATCACTTGGGATCGTCAGTCAGGAATACGACCCGAAACATCGCCAGGGCCATGCGGACGACGATTCTTCTCCTCCTTGTGCTGCAGCCTGGCCATTACCAAGCGCATATCCCCATAAGTGGGAAACATCACTTCAACCATCCTCTGGAGTTCACTCTTCCCTAGCATGGGAAGAATCCCCATGATGAGCAGGTAGTTGTCGTAAGTAGGAGAAGGAGGCTCTTCCACCTTGACATAGACGGTAGGAACATCATCCCAATCAGCGAGATCCTCGCTCTGCTCCTCCATGTTCGTCTTTTCGAAGCGGGCAGACACTTCTGTCCACACACACGACTGTTCGTGTTGAGTCAACTCCTCGATAAGAGCAGGGAACTGCTGGAGAAAAAGCTTGATCAGCAGCTCATCACTCAGTCCATTGACCAAGGACAATGACATTGTGACCTCCCAGTCACTTTAATCTATTACCTACTATTTATTAGACCATATCATGATACAAAAACAAAGATAAAAAACTTATCTTTGAATGTCTTCCAATCAGGCTTTTTTCAGCTAAGTGCCTTAGTAACCACGTATTTCTGCGAAACCTTTGCTATAAAAATCTTAGCCGTGGCTCTGCTTCTAATCCCCTGAATGGCTCTATGGAATATCTTAACGCCGCCATCGCTTCATCAAATACCTCTATAGGCTCATCAATATATTCGTTTGTCTGTGTGTTTTTCTTCCATTTCCACTGCTGGATCTCTTTAATAGTGTTGACACAAGAAGGATGAATATAGATCCGCATCTTTTTCAAGATATCAATTTGAGCTTTTACGCTACCAGGATTCTTATGAACAGGAACTGCGTTGTAACCAGCTTTCTGCCACATGCGAATACGATCCGGTTCAGCGGAATCACAATACATAGTAAGTCGCTTATCTAATCCCTGCCGATCAGCTAATTGAATGATTTCATTTGTATCCATCTCGTTTACATAGATTTCATTGCATACAAAAAGCTCCCCATCTTTAAAGCCTACAGTGAGTATTGCATTGTTATGATTGAATCCGAAGTCTTGAGCATGGGCCATAGAATCAAACCGTTCATAACTGGTATCAAAGTCTTGGACAATGTAGTTAGAGAGAATCAAACCGCCTAATTCTCCCCAGTTTTCAAGCCCATACACTTGGTAACCATCAGGATCTTGTTCTTTTCTCAACATCATTCGGCGATGATAAGCGTCATCTATAAAACGATTTTCTAAGTACGTGGAATGATGGGTGAACATATCCTCATTGGGTGCATCAAAATATTTCTTCTTGATCCAATGGAATGTACTGACAGGGTTAAAGGTAAACGTCATTTGATAATACAGATTCTTGTTGGAAAGCTGACCACGCAAACGGTCGTCCAAGATATCAATATCAGCCTCTTGGAGTTCTGTTGCCTCCTCGACCCACACCCAAGTCAATTTACCATGTTGGAAATTGATTGACTTTACTTTCTCGCGTTCCTTTTCATCCTTCATCCCACGAAAAATAACGCCATTATTGGTAAGTTTACATTTGAGCTCCATTGGAGTTTGTTTGATGCTCCAATACTTCTCCCAATCAGCACCAAAGATTCTATATATGGCTGATGTTAATTCGGCGTATGTGCTATGTTTGTTGGTCACATCTGCTTTACGCACTACAAGAAGATTAGCTCCTTTGTATTTTGGATCAGACAATTTAATGATGAAATTTTGTGCGACATTTACCGATTTTCCCGAACCAGCAGAACCTTTCAGTGCTCTGTATCGTTTTTTCGTCTGATTGGCATCCTTGAAATGACAATTGAACGGAACTTTTATTAATCATCATCTTCATCTCCATAGTCGATCTGGATGTTCAAACCAGTATCACCACTATGCTCAATCTCTTGTTTATCTTTCCATGTTTTGCGTTTTCTGTTCTTCAACCAGTATATAATTGCTGTTGTATTGGGATGTTCATACTTTTCCACGTCAACAACTTCACCTTTATTAGTAACGGTTTGTTCGTAATATTTGTAACCTAACGCTCGTTTATATAAGGCGTTTTCTACGTTACGATCAGCAATTTCCTTGCTCTCTTTTAAGGCTTTAGAAATGTTAGGAAAACGTTTTTTCCAATCGTATAAAGTTTCTCGTCTAATTCCCATGTTATAAGCTATTTGTTCATCTGTAAGACCATCTCTAGCCCAGCCACGAATTCTTAACAAGCCATCTTCTGTTAGCCAATCGTGATATTTGCCTTTAGCCATTACATATCACCCACCCCCAACATATGAGATATAAAAAATACCACCTGAGTTAGGTGGTTAAATACAATATTTATGGAAACTCGGAATTCGTAAGTATCCATTCTTAGTCATTCCTATGGATTTCACTTCTATTTCGGATCAAGATAAATCACTTTGTCGTCTTCTTTTGTTTTTAGGAGATGGATCAGACCTCACAATGCTTTTTTTCTTTCGGAGGGAAAGGAAACTCAATCAATCCTGCTGGTGTGCCCTCTGGAAAACCAATTAATACACCCGGCTCTCCTTTTTTTACTCCAGTCACAAAGACCTCATCATATTGATAATTGATAACCTTTTTCCAATCCCACGCACGTTTTCCGATTTGATAACTTGATGGGCATGTGGTTCTACCCCTATCCGGCGGAAAAAGTTAAACTAACGGATACGATAGTAATAATCGCCTCATGTGTGGCAGTAGCAATAACGGCTGAGATGACTCCCTAAATCAAAAACGGAGTCCGCCGGCTAGGCTGTAAGCTCCGTTCCTGTACTATCCCGTTGAGGGACAAGTGCCAAACGCTCTATCGTATAAAAAAATCGGCCCGATTCATAAATATTTCTTCAATCTTCTCCAATATGGGCCCGCTTTCCTCGGATGTGCGTTGCACCTCGATCCATTCCGGGTCTTGTATAAACGCACCCCACAGCCGTTGCCGTTCCTCCATATCCTTATATTCCATCACGTAATATAACTTCGGAAGGCCCGTCTGATCGATCCAGAAATCGTACACCTTCATTTCCAACCGCTCGAAAATACTAAGTGTATGCTGGCTGAAACGTTGCAGAATCGCTTCCATTCTCCCCTCATGCATGGTATAAATGCGCAACTCGTAAAGCATGCCCATTCCCTCGCTTTCTGTAAATCGTAGAGTTTTTTCGTTGATCGTTGCCTACTCTCAGTACTATTTAACCATAATCTTCGATCCTATTGTCAGTGTTCGATGGGTCGAGCTGTGGAGCAGTAATCGCTGAGTGGTTCCCTCGCTATGGTCACCTTTATTGGTGACCATTCCTGAGTATTGTAAAACAATACTCAGGGGGAGTAAATTAAATTTTTATTATATATAGATTTGAAAAAAGAGGGCAGAGTTTGCTCTCTTTTAGTTTCTCCATCAACGTCTTCCTTTTGCTCCACAAATAACGTCTTATGAGCCGTGTACTTTCGAAACATAATAGCAGTTATGTTTACTTCATGAATAAAATCAGGCATCTAAATCAATAAGTAAACATAACTTATTGATTTAGATAGCAAATGGAATGAAACATAATTACTTTGCGGTCTATGGTAGCAACCCTGTCACTGGACCATAATCATAAAAACAACCACCATCAATTGGCGGTTTGTTCTTTGTTATGAGCGAAAGCTTTTTGTATTCTCCCAAATTTCCTCTATGATCTTTTCTTTATCACAATTTCCATCACGCAAAGCATAAAAAGTCTCAGAATAATAATCTCTACAGAAAATAATTTGGATCGTCCATTCCAAGTTCTACTGTTGTATCTTCAGGAACCCCTAAAATTGAAAGTATTTTATCCTCTACTTCAAAATCATGTATCAATTGAATATTATCAACATTAAGAAATTCTTCGAACTGTTTTTCTTTCTGATATACCTCTTCAACTAAATCTAACAATACAACTAATATATCCTTTGTCATTTTATCCACTGTAATAACCCCCCACCAGAATATTTATCATCACCTTAATATTCTAATGGCAAATAAAATAACCCTTTATATACAGAGGATATTTCTACAACTTTCTTTCTCTTGCACATCCTCAAACCTCACCAGCTCATGATAATCATCCCTACATATCACCTGATAGTGCTTAATCCTACGATTAACGTAGAATATAACTCCACAATAACCATCTTTTGTTTGAATAGTGTCGCCTTTTCTGAGAATTGGAACCATTCGATCATCCACCTGTATGTAAAATATCTAATATACGCCGTTCTGATCGTTGTTTTTATATGTGGTAATGTCATGGTATATAAGATATAAAAACCTCTATAAAGTGCCTTATTCTTTGAAGAAAAAAACGATCATATGACCGTGCTTCTCAAATAGAAAACCCCCACGAGCTGTGCAGACCTCATTTTCACTGGAAGTGAGTGTGACTGTTTTTGTCTTCCGCTCGTCGGAGTTTGTATGTGTAAAATAAAATTTCTTGATAACATCATATCATGGATAAATCAACCTGTTAGTTCGTTCTAAGTTCGTTTCTTAGCGATTTGATGAAAAAAATTATATGACGTTAGGAACAATCCCAAAATTTCATTCCTTGTGCAATAATAAATTGATTTAACCAAGATGAAAAATTCATGTTTAGGCTTTTTACATCTTCAAAAATACTTGATTCCCACCACAGCAAATAGTTTTGTTCCCTGAGTAACTTTCTCTTCATCAATTATTAAACGGATTACGGAAACTATCTTGCAATTGTTTCTGTGGAGACGGTGATTTTCTCAGGTCGAATATCTCGAAAGAAATATATCACCATATATGAGATAGAAGAGGAAGAAGATGAAGAGAAGAGCTTTTGGAAAAAGCTGCGAGAGCTGTTTAGAAGTAATCATCCCATTCTCCCCGTACCCTCGTTCCAGCAGAAATACAAATAGATGATGCGATTCATGATTGGATCATCAACTGGGAGCTGCCAAAGCATCAAATTGAGAAGGCAAAACAAGGAGGAAAGAAACTTAGGATAAATTTGATAAAGAGCTTGAAGATCGAACGAAGAAGGCTAAAAATAAAGTATTGCGATATGATATCCCAGAGGCTACATCATGAGATCGACATAAGGATGTAGCCTTAGATAAAACTTTTCCAGAGAAAAAATACAAAAGAGGTATACACCCCAACTCTCAAGCACATTTAAAACAGAATTAGAAAACAAGTTAACTTCTTTCCTAATAGACATCGAACTAAGAGAATGAAGTAAGAAGTGTTGATAAGAGATTAAAGCAGTCCCCCTGCACAAATCATGTACAGGGGGGACCCACTAATATTCAAGAGAAGATCAGCTGACAGTACAGAGACTCAGGGCTTATCGACGAGATTTCCATCCACGATTTCGTAATCGTTAGGATCAAGTGTCTCCAATGGATTACTACCCCAAGAAGCAGGATTTGTGCTGATCGGACCGAGTGAGGTGTTGAAAGTCAAATTGCGCATTTCACCACAATAGCTGACTTTCGGGAACACGTTTGGGAACTCCTCCCTCACGATTCTGCCATCACACTCCTCGAAGAGAATCAGCTTGAAACACTCAAAATGGTCCTGTCCAATGGGATCGACAACACAAAACGTCATGTACTTCTTGAGCTCTGGGGTTTCCTTATCACCCGGAAAAATCACCACAGTAGTCCGGATTACATACTTCAGCTCCATTGCCAACTCCTGTTCGAAGCGGGAAGATAACATTTACAAGAAAAGCTTATTCTCTTTTTTTGTAGTAGTCAATCCAATCTCCTAGATACGTTTCGAGAAATGAAATTTATAAAATAAAAAAACAAGTTCCCCCCTCTCCCCCACTCTCGTTGGTATCGATCTAACGAAACGTTTCGGCTTTCGGTATCGGAAAGGATAGCCTCATTTCTATCCATCCCAAAAGAAATCACTATTCATTTTTTCATGGAATCCAAATCTTTGGTTTACTGTAAGCATTGGATGATTCTCCTCATGAACACCAGTAACCATTTTTTTATACCTTGTTCTTTCGCATAATCTATTGTCTTTTCTTTTAACGTAGAGGCTATCCCATTTCCTCTAAACTCTTCTTTCACTACTGTAAGCTCACAGTCCGCAAGTTTTTTATCTCTATCCAAAGTAATACTACTAAGACCAATCCAGTTATTATCTACCGCAGCAATAAATTGACTATCCCTGTGGTCCCTGTAGCAACGGTAATATATTTTGTCTATTAATTTATCAAAGAATTCGAATTCACCATCTTGTCCTGGGTCTCCCAGAACGCCTTCCTTTTTACTAATTCATAGGGTTTAAATTGGTTTTCTTGATTATGAGGTACATCCGATAACTGAAAAAAGAAACATCTTTATAATTTGATTTGTAACTGATTGAATTATCCATTTTATCTAATTCTAAGATTAGTTTTTTCATTGTAGTCTCCGATCATTTTGGTTACAAAAAAGTTTAATTACTCCTATTTATATAAGAAAGAAATACATTTCTTGTCGAAGGAAACGCAAGTGTATCCCAAGGAGTATGAGCAAAATCAAAAAAGTTCCCTCTTTGTTTTCCATGTTAACCATCACATCTTCTCTATCTGCAATTGCTTCGTATGTCAATTGTATCAGTCCATCTTTTGCAGAAGAGAAATAATTTCCTTTACCTCTATCAAAAGTCCCGTTTCTTCTTTTACTTCATTTTTTATGGTTTCACATGCCCGGGCTCTACGTGACCTCCTTGAAATGCCCACAGTCCTTTTCCTGAATCTTCGTTTTGTTGAAGCAGCAATACTTTTACTTTATTCTTTTCTTTATTTAATAAAAACGCTACTACTGCAAGCTTTGGATCTAAGTAAAAAATGAATTGACAATGATGGCAAATCAATTGCGGTTGATCGGGTATATGGACATCTTCTAAAGAGATCGGCTGCCCAACGAGGATAATATTTAAAATCTTCTTTTTTATACTTCCATTGATAGGTGAAATAAACATCATTGCTCATGGTTATATATCCTTGCTGATAGATTCATTATCCCAAAGGGAATAGAACTTCATTTTTACTTGTTCAAACAATGTATGTTCGCCTTTAATTTTGTATAGGGTAAATCGTGGTCTATTTTTTTCGGAATATAATCTGTAATTTCCACCACTAGCTTGCTTGTTTCTCCCTTATCAAATCCAGTAATGATATAAGGGAATATAGTATAGTACTATATGTCTATATCTTCAAACGTGGCATGAGTTCAGAGGGTAAAGATTTTCTAATTTGATTTTGTTTTCTTATGGAGTTACGAATTTCATAATGAAAATCTTTTCTGTCTTCTTCATCTTCTAAAAAAGTAACAATAGAAAAGTTTGATGTGATCCAATCCGGATCTAAGATAAGTAAAAACACTTCTCCATAACTTCTCTTTAAGAAATCACTGGAATCTTCCAAGAAGTTGCTCCACGTTCGCCCGAATTCCATGAGCTTTTAGGAGTAACTATTAGGTATCCTCCTTTTGTTGCTCGTTTCTTTACTACTTGTATGAGTCATCCAAAACTAGAGGAATACAAAGTTTCTCATCCAACGTCTCCTATAACACTTCCATGTCAGCCCCACGGTTTACCACAAGTGAAATTTTCAACTCATTTATATTAGTGAAGTTATATGTATAAGTGAGCGACCAGCCGACATCCTTTTATTTCACTCCCAAAACTTTCGATCTAGAGTCCGGTATTGGATCGCTTCGGCAATGTGAGCAACCTCGATATTCACCTTTCCTGCTAAATCTGCTATTGTTCGAGCCACTTTTAAAATTCGATCATGGGCTCTTGCGCTTAATCCTAATGCATCAAAAGATTGGCGCAATAGCTCTAAAGATGAGGGATCCAGTTCGCAATATTTCCTTATCTCAGATGGAGTCATCGTACTGTTGCATAGTGTAACAGATTTGGAAAAGCGTTCATTTTGAATCTTTCTAGCTTGGTTTACTCGTTGACGAACGATCTCAGAAGATTCATTGGTTGTTTTGTTTGATAACGTGCCGAAGTCTACTCTTGGAACTTCTACATGCAGGTCGATTCGGTCGAGGAGTGGACCAGATATTTTCGCTCGATAGCGTTGTACTTGTTGGGCATTGCATGTACAAGGGCGATCTTGATCGTATCCGAAATATCCACATGGACATGGATTCATCGAACCTACTAGAACAAACTCTGCCGGAAATGTAAGAACGGCACGAGCTCTTCCCAAAGTGACTTCCCGATCTTCCAATGGTTGGCGCAGTACTTCTAAGGAGGACTTCGAAAATTCGGGTAATTCATCTAAAAACAAGACCCCTCGATGTGCTAGACTCACTTCCCCAGGTTTGGGAATAGCTCCTCCACCTACTAATCCTGCTTGAGAAATCGTATGATGCGGAGAACGAAATGGACGTTCTGCTATCAATTTTCCTCTATCTTGAATAAGTCCTGCAATACTACAGATCTTTGTTACTTCTAATGATTCTTGTGTATCCATATTTGGTAATATGGTTGAGATTCTCCTTGCTAGCATCGTTTTCCCTGAACCAGGAGGACCGATCAGCAGCAAATTGTGAGATCCAGCGGCTGCTACTTCCATTGCTCTTTTGACATGAGTTTGTCCTTGGACATCTGCTAAATCTAGCAAAGGAACTAGCGAATCTAGTGTGTCCTCCGTATGTATAGGCATTGGCTCCCATTCTCCTTTAAAATAGAGCATTGCCTGCTGCAAAGTTTCTACGGGGATAACTTCCATTCCACTTACCAATTCTGCTTCTGTTGCATTCTTCAATGGGAGTAACACTTTTTTTAGACCTCTCTCCTTTGCTGCCATTACCATTGGTAACACTCCAGACAAAGGACGGAGTGACCCATCTAATGCCAACTCTCCCACGATTAAATATTGACTAAACTCTTTTATCTCAGCTTGCCCACTAGCCATCATCACACCTAGGGCTATTGCTAGATCAAAAATTGATCCCTCTTTTTTTATGTCTGCTGGTGCTAGATTCGTTGTGATTCGTTGGAGTGGAAAGTTTGCCCCGCTATTGCGAATAGCCACTCTCACTCGCTCTTTTGCTTCCCTCACTGCTGAATCTGGCAATCCAACGATATCGAACATCGGCAGACCATTGCTAATATCTACTTCTACTTCTACCAAAAAGCCATCTACGCCCAGCACACTTGCACTCATTAATTTGGCATACACCTGCAGCACCACCCGAACACATTTTCTGTATACTTTGTTCCACACACATGATCGTATTTCCTTTTTGGTTTTTGAACTTGAGAGATAAAATAAACAAGGGATAACAAAAAAATAGTTATCCCAGACACGTTCTGTTATCTCCAATCATTTAAATTATATTTTATGTACTTTTAATTGTTCTAAGGCTATAAGAGGCTTAGGGGGTAAACAATAAGATCCCCCACTAATCATGCTATTTACTAGTAAAGCGGTTTTTAGTTTCATTACTTTTTTTATATGATTCAATAAGTCCTTTTTGTTTGTTGCATGATACCTATAAGGATGTACCTTAAAAGAAATAAGATATAAAAGACATGCCATTTTCCTTCGCGAAATCTAAGGTGGTATTGACAAAGGCTAAATTTCTCATAGAGACTCTTTTTCCTAACTGAATAATGGGTTCTGAATGTTTATCCAGTAACCTCTCACTAAATAATTGTCCAATTGCTTCCAATTTTTCTTCTTCAGAGTTATAATTAGATGAATTGGTATGATTTGTGTATTCCTTAGCTACTAGAATGCTTCTGTTTTTACTGTCTATGTCCCATCTCCACACATTTTTAAACGTTTGAGTATGTACCTCCTGAAAAATAAGTTCCGCAATGGACTGATCTTCAATCCTTTTGAACAGAATATAGTGAAGTGCAAACTGCCTAAGATGTAACAATTCCGTTCTAATTTTGGTTTGGTCAACTTCAGAGTAGAGTAATTCAATCGCTGAAACCGCTTTTTCGTCTTCGTTGTTGGCATCCATCAAAAAGTCATGATAAACATTTGCTATTTCTGCAATTTGTTCCATCGCACTACCCCTTCTTCTTTATCAGCTATGTATCCCCAAATAAAATCGTACTTCACATGATTACCATCCTATTACCATTTATTATTTGATTAATTCTTGCTTTTGTAAATAGTTTCTATAAATTTTTATTTGTGCTGAGAAAGTTTATTTTTGTTATCTTTTTTCTCTATACAAAGATAAGCACATAATTACTAGTTTCAATATCTTATCGATATAATAAATAAGTGCTGTGGACTTCATCCAACACTTTTGTAAAAAACGAAGATATTTTTCAACAATCCAATTTATCAATCCACTCCATAGATTGATAGACAAGATGTAAAAAAAGAAAATAAACATCAATGTAAGAATAAAAAGATAATACATTTTTGTTATATTTATGTTATTATTTTGTATATTGCTTAAATTAGAGGAGGATTATACACGTGATAGAAAATGGCAATAAAGTGGTAATTACCATTGCAGCTAAAAATAGAGGAATTTCCCTCATACTTACCCTTTTATTTGGCTCTTTTGGATTATTGTACACAACTATTTCTGGTTTTTTCATTATGCTGGCAATTGAAGTTTTTGTAGCGATTTTCACTTTAGGGTTTGGGTTAATTATCACTCATATTATTTGTGCAGTCTGGGGAGTCATGGCGGTTGACAAATATAATAAGGAACTTTTAAGCAAAGCAAATACTAGTTTGTAGCTTTTTGTACAATCAACCACTTTATTATGTCAAATGACCCTTTCTAAATAATCAGATATAAATCAATAGATTTATTTTACATATTTGAAATTTCGATCAAAAAAACTACAAGACCTCGTTATTGTCTCTCTATTTCAAATGGAATTTCCAAAATATCAACATACATAGTATCTACACCATGTTTCATGTTAAAATCGCACTCCTCTTGTGAAGTTATTCACATATCGATGTCAAAACAACTCCTATCCTCTTTGTGCCATTTGGTCTTTCCAAGAAAAACCACTTCTGATTAAATTTCAGAAGTGGTTTTTCTTCACTCTACATCCCTCTCGGTAGTTCTTTAAATTTCTCTACTTGAGATTGGATAGCTACTTCAGTTGCTAATCGTTCAATACTAGAAGCACCAAAGAAGCCCGCGATTCCATTTGTTAAATGTAAGATTTCCGCAACATCAGATGGTTCTGCTATTGGCCCTCCATGACACAAAATCAAGATAGACGGGTTTATCTCCGTTGCTGCGTCGTGAATCGCTTGAATTCGTTCTGCTGATTTTTCTAGTGTTAATGCAGTTTCCGCTCCTATTGATCCTTTGGTAGTCAATCCCATATGAGCTACCAAAACATCTGCTCCCGCTTCCGTCATCTTTACCGCTTGTTCCTCATCAAAAACATATGGACATGTAAGCATGTCTAATTCATGAGCCTGACGGATCATCTCTACTTCTAAGTCAAATCCCATCCCAGTTTCCTCTAAATTTTGTCGAAAGACACCATCGATCAAACCAACAGTTGGAAAATTTTGCACTCCATCAAACCCCATTTCTTTTAATTGCCGTAAAAAAACGGGCATTTGTCGAAAAGGGTCAGTTCCACAAACACCGGCTAAAACGGGAGTAGATTGTACAATCGGTAAAACTTCACTTGCCATTTCTGTCACAATTTTATTCGCATCTCCATATGGAAGTAGTCCTGCAAGTGATCCACGTCCTGCCATCCGATAGCGTCCAGAGTTATATATGATAATTAGATCAGCACCTCCACGCTCAGCAAACTTTGCAGAGATACCCGCTCCAGCTCCACACCCAATAATCGCTTTTTCCTGTTGCACCGTGGCATGAAGTTTGTTTAAAGATTCTTTTCGTGAAATAAATGGCATTTTTTAGTCCCTCATTTCATCTTCTAAGAGTTCAAGTAATTTCTCACTTACTTGATCAGAAAACTCTTGGTCATTGATATTACAATCTATCTCGTAAACTGGTATATTATTGCGAACTTTATCTTTTATCGTTTGAAAAAGAGCATCATTTGCTGCTGGATCCCAAAACATACCTCCGGGAGAATCTAATTCAGAAATACCTTGCAGTGGCAGGAAAATTGCAACGGGACCTGTCGCTTGATTTAATTTCCTTGCTAATAGAGAACCTAATCTCTGATTCTCATCTGGCGTAGTACGCATCAATGTCACATTGGAATTCCATTCATAAAGTTGGCGATTTTTAAAACGATCTGGAACCGTATTTATTCCCCAAAAATTAACCATATCTAAACATCCAGGAGCTACAACTTGTGGAATGCCTTTTTTTGCAGCAGCATCTAAACGGGTTGGACCTGCATTTAAAACTCCTCCAACTAAATAATCTGCCAACTCTGTGGGAGTTACTTCCAACACACCTCTTATGAATCCCTTTTCAAT
Organism: Shimazuella alba; assembly: GCF_009831235.1. GTDB lineage: Bacteria > Bacillota > Bacilli > Thermoactinomycetales > Thermoactinomycetaceae > Shimazuella > Shimazuella alba. The sequence continues at coordinate 61,253 of NZ_WUUL01000003.1, forward strand.
AAGAGACTCCATCGTTTTTCCACCAGTACCGGTAGCATGAAAAACCATAACTTCATAACCTTTATTCTCTAACTTGTTTTTACAATAGTTAACAAGTGTTGTTGTATTGCCAAACATTGAAGCCGTAATTATCGGTTTGCTCTCAATTCTCGGAACACCCGTTTGCACCATACCAATAATTGCGCCAACTGCATTTGCATAGATCTGTGCGCTGACCCGATTTAATCCAGATACATCTAAAATCGAAGGAAACATTACCACATCACTAAATCCAACATACGGCTGTGTATCTCCAGCAGCTACAGTGCTAACCATAACTTTTGGTACTCCAATTGGAAGCGCTCTTAATCCAGCTGAACCAATAATAGTTCCGTTTGTACCTCCCATCGAAAAACCAGCATCAATTTGGCCTTTTTCAAATAACCTCTTCATTGTGACAGCAATTCCCTTGGTCATCACATGCATGGCAAACGATTTGTCTTTTTTACGCCGAAGTTCCTTTATGGTAGTTCCACCGTCATTGGCTACTTGATTAGCTGTAACATCAACTTCCAATGTTGGTTCTCCAAGTATTCCTGTATTAATGATGAGTGTCCGATAGCCTCGATGTTCAATCTCTCTCTTGATAAAGGCATAATCACTGCCTTTCGTATCCATTGCTCCAATAATAGCTATTGTTTTAGTCATGTGTTCTCTCCTCTTCTAAATTAAATGAAATGAAAAAAATACGAAAGATAGTATGATGGAGTATTCTAAAATAATACTCATTTATAATTATTATATTATTTTAACCATTTTTTTCATATACAGAGGAGAAAGAAAAATTAATATACTAGAGAAAGCCGCAAAACAAAGAAAACTTGCCATATTTGGCAAGTCATAAAGGACGACATCTCATATTGGAAAACAATTGTGCTCCATAGGGCTTATAGCTCTATCAACTTTGTTAGTATGAATACTTGGTTATGAGCCGTTCTATAGAAGGGTGTTTCATTTTTCGTTTCTTACTTTTATTCACGGATAAACGTTTGAACTTTTCCAGCTTCTATTTCTTTAAAATCAGGTAATTGAGTCAATGCTTGTTCAGATCCACCAGGATTATAAAATGCCAATAACCGGAGAGGTTCCCAGCTACTATTATAAGTGGAGTGATAGATAGCTTTTGGAATATAAATGACATCTCCTGCTTTAATGGTGAAAGATTGTTGATCATCAATCATTTGTTTGCCTTCACCAGATAATACATAAAGAACTTCTTCCGCTTCCGGATGAACATGACGCTCATGGCCTTGACCTGGAAGTAAAATCACTTCACCGAAAGTAAGGTTAGCATCTTTGTTTTGATTCGGTGTCACAAACCATTTGATTACTCCCCAGTCAAATGAATGTGTTGGAACATCACTGGGTTTAATATTTTTCATCTGTATCTCCCTTTCATCATAGTAGCAATTTTTATAATGATATGATTTTTATTCATTATTAATCATATATTCTCCATTGTTTAGATACGATCCTGCATGATATTCACAGTTGTTCTTCGCTAAAACAAGAAAAAGGAGTTTCCTTTATTCTTCCCATTATTCTTCCATTAGCTTAATCTATCCATTTGTTGTCAACTACTTCTTCTTCGACTTTCATTCCGATAACTGCCAATTGCGAAAACATTTGAAAATGGGTAAACTATAAATACAGATTGTCAGGCGAATCAAAGGAGAGCAGCATGCTCGCCACCATCAACTCCTTGCCCACGATGCCCCTCCTGCCGGAGGTCGACTCCATCCAGTGGAGGGAGACCCAGAAGCCCTACTCGAACACGTCGAAGAGCGACTTCGCCACGCACAAGTGGCAGGTGACGCACACCGACGGTGTCTGCCCCAAGACCAGCATCCAGGTGTCGCGGACGACCATGAACAGGTCGATCACCAAGCTCAACAAGACCACGAACCGCTTCACGATCATCGACGAGTGGCAGGTCGGTCAGCACAAGTGCAAGCTGCGGACCACCGACGAGTTCGACATCCAGCTGGAGTGGACCGAACCCATCATGGGGGAGGTGATCTTCCACCAGAAGGACGTGTACCCGCCGTACTACGTCAAGAGCAGGTGGGGTTACGGGAAGCGTTCCTACGGGCGACAGATCACCGAAGACATCCGCTGCTTCAAGTGGGAGTGGATCGAGGACGGGTTCCAGCACACGATCCAGAAGTTCGAGGGTCCGAAGGTCAAGATCGAGGACACCGACAACGAGTGGCAGCAGCGTATGTACTGGCGGCACACCCGCTCCGACGGTAACTCCGAGGAGATCATCGACTCGAAGGACGAGGTCATCACGTACAACGGTGAGATCATCGTCATGCAGATGATCTCGTCGTCGAGCAAGACGGAGTTCTACCACTACAGCTGCGACACCGGCAAGCTCTACCGCTGGTACATCGAGCAGGGAGAGGTGGAGGAGCTCTTCGAAGTCGACGAGCAGGACATCCTCTACAACTACCGGATGAAGGTGGACGGGAAGATGTCCTGGAGGATCAGGAAGAACTCCGACACCTCCAAGTGGGAGGTCTTCCGCTACAAGGAGAACCGGATCTTCTGGAAGTTCCGTCTCCGGCTCGACGAGAACAACCAGCTGCGAGTGAAGAGCAACGGTCTCGTGAACGTCGAGGACGACACCACGAGCTGGTGGACGAAGCTGGACCTCCCCAAGAAGATGCTGGAGGCGTTCTCCTTGACGACCTGACAGCAAAGGGCTGCTGATCGGAAAAAATTCCGACCAGCAGCCCAACACATTTTAAACCCCAATATCATCACATTTCTAAAAGCCAAAGATAACCGTTTGGTATTTCTAAGTTCTTTCTCTCTACGATTGAAAACCCAGATCCCTTTATGATACCTTCCAACGATTGATAAGCTCGTGTCTCAATTTTTTGTAGTCGATGAACAAAATCAAATGCGGGAGCAAATACCTCTGGAGATGAAGTACCATGTTCAGGTGTAAAGTTGTCCATAAACAGCATATAACGACTATTTGGGAATGTTTGTTTAAATGAGCGCAACATTTCTATACAAACATCATCATCCGTTATATGATGCATAAAAAAATCGCAGATGAGCAGATCAACTTCTGGATATATCCCTTTCATGTTTGTATAATCTGCATAGTAAGCATGAATAGCAGCAGAAGTATTCATTTGAATATTTTTGTTTGCGAGTTCCACCATTTTCGGACTTTTTTCAAATCCTATCCCCTCGAGATTAAATTCTTCACAGAGTGAAATCAAAACTTCTCCTGAACTACAGCCCATATCACATAATACACCTTGTGGCTGTAAGCTTGATATAACCTCTCTTAAAACAGGTGTGATTAGTCTTTTTTTGATCAAAGATGCAGAATAAGCAACTTGATCTAAATCATAATCGACATCCGGTTTTGGAACATACAAGTTTTTTGCAATCTCCACACTGTCAGCCATTACTTTACCATAGGCGTTAAACCAATGAATAAACATATCGATGTCCTGCACTACTTCTCGTCCAGACTCTGTCAACAAATACTGTTGTTTTTCATCCTTCACGATATCTGCATACGTTAAAGCTTGCAATGCTCCGATGATAGCCATGTGATGTGGATATCGTTCACTTTCTACGATTTCTTTTTTACTGACAGCTCGTTTTTCCAAAATGGGAAGAAGACCCACAGAATGGAGTACCAATAAAGCATGGCAACCAATTCCATAAGTAAACATTTTTTTGCTAGTATTTTGTATGGATGGTGATGGAAATAGTGTTTTTGTCATGTTATACCCTCCAAAATATATGAATAAAAGTTATGCTGCTCTCGTTGAAATTTATTATTATCATTATTAATTACCATACTACTTAGGATATAATTTGAAAAGTATTAGCTATTAATATTATCAAATACTAAATTTCTATTTGTTAGAAACATAAAAAAAGACTAGCAAGATTTTCATCCCCTAGTCTACTTTACTGACTTGTCATTTTATTTAGCTAACGTCTCAAACCCATCGCATGTTCTACTTCTTTCATGGTCCTAGAAGCTACTTCTCTAGCTTTTGCAGCTCCTTCATCTAAGATTAGATCCAGTTCCGATGTAGATATAAGCTCGTTATATCGAGCTTGAATAGGACGGAGTATTTCTATTACGGCTTCTGCTGTATCTACTTTCAGATGTCCATAGCCTTTGCCCATATATTCCTGCTCTAGTTGCTCAGTGGTTTTTCCTGTGCAGAGGGAATGGATAGCAAGCAGGTTAGATACACCTGGTTTATTTTCTTTATCAAAACGAATCGTATTGTCAGAATCAGTTTGAGCACGCTTTAATTTCTTTAAGATATCTTTCTCGCTATCCAGCAAGCGAATGGTTGCATTCTGATTAGCATCGGACTTGCTCATTTTTTTAGTAGGATCTTGCAACGACATGATGCGTGCTCCTACTTTTGGTGTTCGCATCTTCGGAAGTGGGAACAGTTCTCCAAAACGGTGGTTAAATCGGCCAGCCAAATCGCGTGTTATTTCAATATGTTGTTTCTGATCATCTCCCACGGGTACATCTGTCGTTTTATAAAGCAGCATATCTGCTGCCATTAATGGCGGGTAAGTCAAAAGACCAGCAGGAATAGACTCTCCTCTGTTTTGTGCTTTTTCTTTAAACTGAGTCATTCTTTCTAGTTCGCCCACATAAGAAATAGTCTGCATCACCCATGCCAACTGGGCATGTTCTGCCACTTCTGATTGGACAAATAAGGTAGTTTTTTTGGGATCTAATCCTACTGCTAAGTAAAGTGCAGCTAAACTTCTCGTATTATCACGAAGTTGTTTTGGATCTTGTGGAACAGTGATCGCATGTTGATTGACAATACAAAAGTAACTTTCCTCTTCTTCTTGATAATCGACAAAATGCTTGATTGCACCTAAATAATTTCCTAATGTTAATGTTCCGCTTGGCTGAACACCTGAAAATACAACTGCCATCTTTCTCATTTCCTCCTCAATAGAAAAAAGCCCATTTCGCCCTTTTATTAGGGACGAATGGACCGCGTTGCCACCCTAGTTATTTTCCACATAAGAAAATCGCTTCATTACACTCGTATCGTGAGTAAGACGATAAAGCTCCCAAGCCCATTCCACTAAATTCCTATGCTTGTTCCCACCAACCACAAGCTCTCTAAAAAAGGAGGGTAAAGTGTACTTTTCTTGTTCATCGCTTTGAATTTATCCTATTGCGCAAAAGAATACCATCAATTGCGTGATAAGTCAAAAGTTTGGCGGCTCCGGAGAAATGATTCCAGAGCCTTAGCCAGATCAGTGTACCAGAACGAAGTCCGGGTATGAGCCTCTCATGAAGCGGAGTTTCCCATCCACTTCTCCATCACGGATCAGGATTACCTTCTCACGCAGGATTACCTCTTCCCCTCGGAAGGTGTGGAACTGCTGCTTGCAATTGCAGCTGATCAACACAGTGGCATCTCCTGTAATCGTCAGAGAATTGGGTCCTTCCTTGATCTTTTTGCCAGAGACGGAGAAACAGCTCTCCTTTCCGTTTGTAGAAAGAATACCGTCCATTCCGTCGACGTCCCTGGTGATAATGCGGATGTGCATACTCCCTCTTTCTGTGGTTCTGTCTGACATTAGCTTTAGTATATTCTAAAATTTCAAATAATAATAGATTAAAATTTTAAACTATTTGTTCCATAGGAAATTCATCTCAAACAATCGAAATACTACTGTATGCCTTATCTTTCATTTTAGAAAGGACTTTTTATGCAGACTTTACTTTCTCCTTATCATGTTGATTTGTGGCTGTATTCTATTCATCCTCACGAACACAATCTGTCAGAACTATTCTCTATCTTGTCCCAAGCAGAACAAGAAAAAGCAAAAAAATTTCATTTTGCCTCTGATCGAAAGAAATATGTTATCAGCCATGGTATCATGCGACGCTTATTAGCATCGTATATAGGATGTGAGCCATTAAAAATCCATTATCAAGTTAATGAGTATGGAAAACCTTCTATGTCTACTGCTCAAACACCTATCCATTTTAATTTGACTCACTCTGATAATCTAGCTGGTTTAGCCATTGCTTCCAGTCCAGTTGGTGTGGATATAGAAAAAATAAAACCGCTTGATGACTACTTATCCATGACAAAACATTTTTTATCGCCCAAAGAAAGTCTCATTTTCCAATCATTAGCTCAGCAAGAACAACAACTCACTTTTTATCGGGCTTGGACAAGAAAAGAAGCCTATATCAAAGCGATCGGGATGGGTCTTTCTTATCCAGTTGAACAAGTTACAATCGGTTTGCAAGAGAAAGCCGAGTTATTAGAAGATCAAGCAAATCCAGCTAACATAAGCAAGTGGTCGCTTTTCTCATTTGAGTATGAAGGTTATATAGGAGCCATTACGATCCCTAAAAACAGCCAATACGAAATAAAAATAATCAAATAGGTTATGATGGTTGCAGAACGCTCCATACAACATACTATAATCGAGTTTTTACCACAGTCGATAGATCCTTGATACCACCTTCACCACGAAAGATAAAAATGAGTCAAAAAAACCTCTTCCACACATAGGAAGAGGTTTTTTTGACTCTAATAATCTTCTTCTGATTTTCCACCAGATACGATTTCTACACCAGCACTTGCTCCGATTCGATTAGCTCCTGCTTCGATCATTGCTTTCATATCATCGGCACTTCTTATTCCACCAGATGCCTTTACACCCACTTTTTCCCCCACTGTTTTTCTCATGAGTGCAACTACTTCTGTCGTAGCACCCCCGGTAGAAAAACCAGTTGAAGTCTTTACAAAATCAGCACCTGCTTGTACTGCCAATTGACTACCACGAACAATTTCATCTTCCGTCAAGAGACATGTTTCTAAGATGACTTTTACAAGCGCTTTTCCTCGCGCTTCCTCTACTACTGCTTGTATGTCTTGGAGCACATATGGATCATTACCTTCTTTTAATGCACCGATCGAAATGACCATATCTACTTCTGTCGCACCTTGTTCAATCGCCAATTTGGTTTCAAATACTTTTACTTCTGTTAGCGTTGCGCCTAGAGGAAATCCTACCACGGTACAAACTTTTACGCTTGGTGTATCTTTTAAAATCTCATATGCAGTAGCAACTTTGTTTGGATTTACACATACAGAAGCAAAACGATACTGTTTGGCTTCTTCCGCTAGTTTTTGAATATTTGCCGTAGACGCATCTGCTTTTAATAGCGTATGATCGATCATTTGAGCATATTGGTCCACAATACCCTTCCTTTCCATTCCATTTTCGTTTCTTATTTACCTACTAATTGTTTTGCCTTATCCACTACATTCTCCACCGTGAATCCATATTTTTCAGCTATTACCTCACCTGGAGCAGAAGCGCCATAAGTCGTTATACCTAAAATCATACCGTCACGTCCTGTATAACGTTCCCATCCAAGTGGATAAGCCATCTCAATCGCTAATCGATGCTGGACATCTGGGAGTAAGACAGACTCTTGATATTCTTTGCTTTGCTGTTCAAATAGTTCCCAACTAGGCATACTCACTACTCGAGTTGCAATACCTTCTTTCTCTAAGGCATGGTGTGCTTCCATTGCTAAGCTCACTTCAGATCCTGTTGCGATGAAGATCAATTCTGGCTGCACTCTATCAGAGGGATCTGCTAGGACATATGCTCCCCGAGCCACACCTTCGTCAGCTTTTTCAAATGTGAGATGTGGTAATTTTTGTCGCGATAATATGAATGCGACTGGCCCTTTTGTTTGACTGAGAGCATACCGATATGCAGCAAATGTTTCGCTAGCATCCGCTGGACGAATGACGGTTAAATCAGGGATTGCACGTAATGATGGAAGATGTTCGATTGGCTCATGGGTAGGGCCGTCTTCACCTACTGCGATACTATCATGGGTAAAAATATACATGACAGGTTGACCCATCATCGCTGCAAGACGGAAAACTGGGCGCAAGTAATCAGAGAAGACAAAAAATGTGGCACCATAAGGACGAACTCCACCATGGAGAGAAAGTCCATTTAAGGCTGCTCCCATCGCATGTTCACGGATTCCAAACCAGATATTCCTCCCATCATAAGACTCTTTACTAAAAATAGAATAATCTTTTAGATGTGTCTTATTCGAAGATGCTAGATCTGCTGAGCCACCTAATAATGAAGGTACACGCTTAGCTAAAGAATTGAGCGCTACCTCAGATGCTTCTCGAGTAGCTAAAGCAGCGGATTTTTCATCATAAACCGGCAATAGATCATCCCATTCTTCTGGCAAATCTCCTGCGATTGCTTGTTTGAATTGGGTTGCTAATTCTGGATATGCTGTTTCATATGCTGCAAATAATTGATTCCATTCGTCCTCGAGCTTCTGACTTTTTTCAGCAAGTGGTTTTAAATATCTTTTTACTTCATCTGGTACAGTAAAAGATGGGTAATTCCAACCAAATGATTGTTTGGTCAGTTGAGTCTCTGCTGCACCTAATGGAGCGCCATGTGCTGCTGATTTTCCTGCTTTATTTGGGCTTCCATAGCCGATTACGGTTTTGATCTCAATCAAGGTTGGATGATCCAGATCCATCTGTGCTGCTTTTATTTTTTCTCCAATTGCAGCTGGATCATTTCCATCTTCAACACGTAAATATTGCCATCCATATGACTCAAAACGATTGGCTACATTTTCCGTGAAGGATTGGTTCAAATCTCCATCTAAGCAAATATCATTGGAATCATAGAGTACAATTAATTTTCCTAAACCCAAATGACCTGCAAGTGAAGCTGCTTCTGCTGTTACGCCTTCCATCAAATCTCCATCGCCACAAATAACATAGGTATAATGATCTACAACTGGAAACTGTCCTCGATTGTAGACTTTCGCCAAATGAGCTTCAGCCATTGCCATCCCTACAGCCATCCCGATACCTTGACCAAGAGGACCCGTTGTCGCTTCTATTCCAGCCGGAAAACCGAATTCAGGATGACCATGGGTAACACTTCCCCATTGCCGATAATTTTTTAAATCTTCAATTGTTAAATCATATCCGAGCAAGTACATGATGCTATAGAGAAGAGGCGAACCATGTCCCGCAGATAATACGAATCGGTCGCGATTAAACCAATGCGGATTGGATGGGTTTTGCTTTAAAAATTTGGTCCATAATTCATAAGCCATTGGTGCTGCACCTAATGGCATGCCTGGGTGACCGGAGTTGGCTTGTTCTACCATATCGATGGATAATGTTCGGATTGTATCAATGGTCAATTGCTCAAAGTTGTTGTTTTTTGTCATCTTTTTTCCTCGCACCCTTCTTTTTAAAGTAGAGAACCCCATTGCCCTTTATATACATTGGGTAAACGCAATGGGGTCTTTTCATCACTGTTTTATGCTGCTGCTTTTTCTTTTTTATTTTTGATAATGCCATGTACCACCAGAATAATAACAACAGCAATCGGAATTGCATAAACGAGTACAGGAGTTAATTTGATAAGATTACCGAAAATAAGTCCTACCGCCCCAAAGTCTGCATCACCAAATGTCGTTCCTTGGAATCCAAGAGAACCGAGTACTGGCAACAGTAGTGCAGGTAAGAAACTGATGATGAAACCGTTTGCCAACGAACCGAGGATAGCACCTCTTCTTCCTCCCGTTGCATTCCCAAATACCCCTGATGTCGCACCTGTGAAAAAGTGTGGAACAAGTCCTGGCACAATGACCTTTAAACCAAATAGCGGGAGAAGGAACATACTGATAATACCAGCGACAAAACTAAACAAGAAACCGATAATAACAGCGTTTGGTGCGAAAGGAAACACAGCAGGACAGTCTAATGCAGGCGTTGCATTTGGCACCACTTTATCTGCGATTCCTTTAAATGCTGGAACAATCTCAGCAATTACTAAGCGTACACCAGCGAGAACAATGTACACACCGGCAGCAAACGTAATCGCTTGGGTTATAGCAAATACAATAAAGTTTTGTCCACCACTTAATTGCGTTTCAATAAAGGTTTTTCCAGCAGCGAAAGATACCACAAAAAACATAATTGCCATCGTTAATGAAATCGCTACAGATGTATCTCTTAGGAAACCTAAACTTTTTGGTACTTTTACATCTTCTGTAGACTTCGAAGGATTTCCTAAATATTTTCCTACTGTTCCAGATACAAAGTAACCGATTGAACCAAAGTGACCTACTGCGATATCATCGGAACCAGTAATTTTGCGTACAGTAGGTTGTAGTAAAGCAGGTAGAAGAACCATTAATAATCCGAGAATAACCGAACCAATGAGTACTAAAGGAACTCCTTTGATTCCACCTGTAGAGAGAATAACTCCGATCATACAAGCCATATATAACGTATGGTGTCCAGTTAAGAAGATATAACGAAAACGGGTAAATTTAGCCAATAGGATGTTCGCAATCATCCCAAATAACATGATCATTGCTGTTTCTGTCGCAAATGTCTTCTGCGCCAATGCTACGATTGCTTCATTGTTTGGGATAACTCCTTGAATATGAAACCCTTCTTCAAACATTTTTCCAAAGAAATCAAGTGTTCCAGTGATAACGGTTGCACCAGCAGATAGGATAAAGAAACCCATTACTGTTTTGAGGGTGCCTGATACAGTGTCCGCTGCACTTTTTCTTTGTAACAGCAAACCAATTAGTGCAAATAAGCCGACCAATATTGCAGGTGTCCCTAAGATGTCTTTCATGATTAAGTCAAGCATATAAAAGGCCCCCTTATAGGAAATATATTGGATTATCAAGCATCTAAGATGTTCGCTTGTAACGCTTCTTTAAGCTCGTCCATACTAAACATATTTTTTAACGAAATCGTTTTACGTGAGTCTCCAGCGAGTTGATCCATGATGTCACCAGAACCGATATAGTAATCAGCTGGTTCTGATTTTGCGGTTGTTAAATCAGTGTGTGTTACTTCTGCATCAATACCAAGTTCTTTTGTCGCTTTTTTTACATTTAACTCCAACATAAAGCTACTTCCTAATCCTGATCCACAAACAACTAAAATTTTCATACTTAATTCCTCCTCAATTTTGTGAGTAGCGTGCAATTAATTCCAATACAGTCTGTTTGTTATCTGCCGCTAAAATGCGCTGGACATCCTTTTCGTTTGATAGCAGTTCGGATAATTGCGCAAGAGCCTTCAAATGAGATTCTTTGTCTACTGCTGCAAGCACAATCATTAGTTGCACAGGATTGTCGCTTTTTTCAAATAAGACCCCATCTTTTAAAGTGAGTAAACTCATTCCCATTCGCTTCACACCTTGTTCTGGTCTAGCGTGGGGAATGGCAATTTTAGGAGCAATCACCACATATGGACCTAGCTCTATAACATTGTTAATCATCGCTTCTACATACTCGTCTAGAACGGAGCCATTTGCAAGCATTGGTTGTGCTGCTAATTTTATCGCTGTTTTCCAATTCATTGTTGTCTGTTGGAGTTGGATCATATCTTCTGTTAATAACTCTTGTAGCACTGGTTTCACCCCTTTCGATAGTGTCTGTTTTTCAGTAGAGAAATATTGCACAAGCTCTTCCTTTAACTTTTTTTCGTCTACAATTGTGGTGTGTTTTTGAATGATATCCATTAATGCAGGTATGGAATAACGCGGTGACCATGTTTTTCGCTGAATGAGTAAATTAAACTTGTTTAACAATGTTTCTTTTTCTATGTCTGTTAAGATCGGATTAACATGAAATACAGGTATGGTGTGCTTGATTGGTATCGTGGAAACAATGAAATCGACATGATAGGCAGCTTTTTCATCAAATTCACGTAACGAAAGGATATTTACCACATCAACCGTTGTCAGCAAATTTTCGATTTGTGATTGCAACAATTGAGAAGTAGAAACTCCGTTACCACAAACGATCATGGTTCTTTTTCTCGCTTGAGGTTTTGTTCCTTCTCGCTTTAACCAACCACCAAAATACATAGCCAAGAAACCAATCTCATCTTCGTTCAGCGATTTACCAATATAATCCTCTAAATGATGGATCACTTTTTTCGTAAGTTGAAAAACCTCACCATATGTTTGCTGGATCGTTTTCACCAGTGGATTGTCTATCACCAGATCATACTTTAGGCGATAATAGGTTTGCTTCAAATGGTTGAGAAGATCTTCTTTTAGCTTGGGTGAGTCTTGAAAAAAAACACAAGCATAGCGTTGAAAATCAAATACCATCTGTTCAATAATCCATTTTAGGTTTTCTGTCACTTCGTTGTAATCAAACTCGTATTGATCTACGCGAATCGATATCCCTAAAAGATGCATAGTCAGATATGCTATCTCATCTTCTGGAAATGAAACTTGAAACATAGATTCCAGTCGCTTGCTGATGTAAGTAGCAACCTCATATTCGGGAGTTGTACAAAGAACTTCCTTTTCTTCCTCCTCAATATGGATGGTGCTTCCTTCTAGTAAGCGCTTACTGAATATCAATAGGCGCAACGATAATTGCTGATACATCTCATCGGTTATCTGGATTCCATATTTCGTTACGCTATCTCTTACCAACTCTTCTATAAATGGAAAATACTCATGAATGAACGAAAGTGTATTTTTTTCTATTTCATATGCAGAATCATTTAATTCACCGTTAAGCAAAACTTGTATTTCATTCACCAAATGATTCCAACCATCTGCTGCCAGTATATGAGATAGGTAGTACAAAAGAGCCTTTCGTTTCTGGTTCTCATCACCTTCAACGATATAACCATCGGTCCGTTGAAAATGTAGATGTAATTGAAACGAAGCAAATTCTTCTTTTAACTTGTTCACTTCATGGATGGTCGTCCCTCTACTCACTTTAATTTTTCTCATTAAATCTTTTAAAAACAATGGACTTCTAGTAGTTATCAAAGAAACAGCTAACAAGTTACGACGTTCTTTTTCGGAAAAGTAGTATTGCTGGGTATCAACTTCTTGTAATAGAGCAGGTACTTTTTGCTTGGTTGCTTCTGGTAATGATAAGCCTAACGAACGGACATTTTTGATTGGTTCCAAATCTTGGTCTTTTAGCCAATCGTTCGTTTTTTGCAAGTCATAGTAGAGTGTTCTTCTCGATATTTGTAATTTGTCTATTATCTCTTTTATTGGTACATATTCTTTTGCATGAGTCAGATGAGATAATAGGTGCACACTTCGTTCATCCAATCTTATCCTCCTCTCTTAGACTGTGCAGAATTTGTACGGTGATTGTGCCTACTTATATGTTACACCTTTTCTACAAATATAAAAGGTTTTACGCAGTCCAAATGCTGTTCTCTCTTTTGTGCAAAGGTTGTACTCTTGTTTTTTTAATTACAACCATATAAAAAACAAGGATTTTACGTTGATTTTGGCCTATTCACACATGTAATTTTTATTATCCCCCATTAATTGGAAAATAAAAATGAAATAAATTCATTTATACTGAAAGGCATCATCACATTATAGAAAAGAGGGATTCGATGCGTTTGGTTTATCTCCTCATATTCCCAGCTCTGCTTATACCGATTGGACAACCAGCGGGGGAATCTTCTGTTCCTGTGAATACAGGAATAGCAGCAACCAAAGCTACTATATCTAATATCACGATAGTCAAGCCTTCCGTGAAAACAACAACAAAAAAGAAAAAGATTGTACATACCAAAGAGAGAAAGAAAGATACGAATAAAACAGTTGTAAATAGTAAACAAAAATCAACACAAACTGAAACGAAAGTCAAACAACTAACCAAAACCAAGTCTCCAAAAATGGATAAAAAAACAGATCCAAAACAATCTGCTTCACAACAGAAACCTACTTCCAATCGGGAATTAGCAGCTAGCGACACAAACATTTTAGCCGTTGAACGCGAAGTGGTCCGACTCGTAAATGTCGAGCGATCAAAGCAAGGCTTAAAACCTCTTAACTTAGGACAGCAGATTAAGTGAAGTAGCGGAAAAAAATCATCGGCCATGGAAGAACACAACTATTTTTCTCATCAATCACCTATTTATGGCTCTCCATTTGATATGTTGAAACAATCAGGCATCTGGAGAAAATATTGCAGCTGGATACGCTACAGCTGCAGCCATAGTAGACGGTTTGGATGAATAGTGAAGGACATCAGGAAATCTTTTAAATCCTGCTTTCACTAAAATCGGAGTAGGCTATGTTGCAGGCGGAAGCCAGAATGGTTATTGGACTCAACTTTACTACTGGATAGATTCTATTGAAATAACATATGTATGTACCAAAATAAAATAGACTCCCTGAACTTACTACTGCCGAGTAGACGGAAACTTTCGCAGCCAATGTTCTCGGGTTCTTTACTGGAGAACATTGGTTTTATCTTTTATGGAAAACGTTCGAGACCAACGCTCCTTGTTTAAACTAATCTCTTTCTTCCCTGATACTTTAAAATTTCATAGGTGATCGTTTTAAAATAGATTGTTCTTTGTGGTTGTATTCTCTCTGTTATCTGCAAAAAACTCTTTGTTTCCACTCCTATTTCTTCCATTCATCCACTTGAGTTACTCGTAAACCTAATTCTTCCGAAAAACAACTTCCCTTGCTTTTCATATATTTTCACTATTTTTCCTTCGTCTCATGTACATAACGGAATCGGCTTTTTTTACATTTGCTTTTATAACTCACTTGACATAACTTTGTAACCAAAATAAAATAACTAACATTAAGTAACTAACTAATATATTTCGTGATAAAACTTAGTAGCTTAGGAACAAAATTAATTAGACAAAGGAGAATTTGTGTAAATGAAAAAAAGCAGTGAAATCGGAGCAACTATTTTGAGGATAGTTTTAGGTATCACATTTTTCATACATGGATTAACAAAATTCCAAGGTGGCATTGGAAATACTGCTGGATTTTTTGAAAGCCTTGGTCTTCCAGGCTTCAGTGCTTATGTTGTGGCATCGATAGAATTAATAGGCGGCATTGCTTTGTTTTTGGGAATTGGAACGAGGATTATTTCTATTTTATTTGCACTCATTTTAGTTGGCGCGATAGTAAAAGTAAAATTTGCTGCTGGATTTCTTGGCAATGGTCAATCCGCTGGGTATGAATTTGATCTAGCATTGATAGCTATCTCTATCTATCTAGCAATAGCAAACAAATCCTTATTTGCATTAGATAATATAATCTTTCGTAAAAAAAATCATAATTCATCTGACTAAGAGAAACCAATGCATATATTTTTCCCAATTAATGTAGCTTACATCTATGTACTTCCTATATTAAGGAGATAAAAAATGAACCTCTTCTAAATACCTCTTATTATGGAAACGAATTTTTGATATTCTCTCTAGGTGTAACGATTGAAATTGCATGAGATCCCTTGACTCCCACACAGATCACTACCTCAATCAGTCAAGCAACTGGAAGAGAAATCTTCTATGCTCACATTCCAATCGAGATGTTTCGTCAAAAAAGTGAGACTGCGGCTAAAGTATTTGATTTTATCAACAACAAAGGATATAAAGCAGATATCCCTGTACTAGTAGAGATGCATCTAGATCTAATGAATTTCGATCAATGGCTAGATAAAGTTGGGGAAGAAAAATTGAAGATGCTCTTCAACCTAACCACAATGATTAAGCATCTCTCAATTAACAAATTCGTAAGAAATTGAAAGTCTTCATGAAAGCAAAAAACTCGTCATATTGCTTAGAAGAATACGACGAGTTTTTATATAGTGATATCGAACCCTGTAAATTAGGTCGATTAACTATCAAAATACTTGTCACGTCTACAAAAGAGGTGGTTAGATGAGTAAAACTATAATCTCTTGAACCCTCCCTCCACCTATGCTAACGCTTAGAGGTGGGGGATTCTTGGGTAGTCCTCGGTACCCCAAGGAAGTGAACCAAGCTCAAACCGTAGTCCCTACGGCGATTAATCGCAATCCTTCTTGCAAAATAGTTGAAAAGCATCCTCGAGATTCCGTAAAGAAGATTGCAACGCATGGACACCCGCTTCTTTTAGCCATTCCAACTGTTGTTTCAAGGAGGTTAGAAGCTTGGCGCAAATCGACTAGGTGAGCCCTTTCCCCGTTTCCCGGTAGGTATCGTTCCATTTTGCTAAAAAATGATGGAATACAAAACGACTAGATCCAATGAACTTATGGATTTAAATGGCTTGTTTTGTCGTTGGATACAAACGAAAACGGAATGCTTGGTGCATGTGTTTCTTTCTCCTTTCTTATTTTAAGGCCGGTGATACACCCCAAAACAAAAAAAGGAATTATTCCGAACCAATTCCTTTCGGCTAACGCCGGACCGGAATTCACCAGCCACTTAGCTCATGCTTGAAGCGGGAGTACTCTTTCAGAGAGATTGATAGATTATGTTGATCAATTAGAACGAAAAAGATTAAAACAACAACCATTCAATCTCACCGATCTTCTATTCTCCGATTCATTGAAAAAAGGAAGGAACTTCATCTGCTAGACAATGATGGAATCTCCGTTTTACAAAAAGTCTTTCAAAAGCATATTCAGTTATTCAATAAAATCCCCTCTCATTACTTTGAAGGGATAAAACTCCCCCTTCCATTGGAAGGGGGAGTTTTTCTATTTGTTCTATCATGATAACCGGCTGGACAATAGGAACAC
The DNA here is from genome assembly GCF_009831235.1 of Shimazuella alba. GTDB lineage: Bacteria > Bacillota > Bacilli > Thermoactinomycetales > Thermoactinomycetaceae > Shimazuella > Shimazuella alba. Next base: position 77,916 of record NZ_WUUL01000003.1, read on the forward strand.
CTATTGCCCAGATACGCCGTTAGTGCATCGGATGTGACCCGAAGACTACAGCGTAAGCAGAATGAGCGATACTCTGCTTCTCAGGAGGCAGATCACTGAACGAAATGCCATCCTGCTTTCCAGCGGTCAGTCCAACCACAGCGAAATCCTCATGGTCATCCGAGATGACGATCATCTTCTTGACCTCTTCGGACTTGCGGTTGATAAGACCAGCAAACCGGAACACAAGCCGGACAGCAGGCCTCTGGAAGAAGAAGAGAAAACGCTGCATGATGGGCTGCTTTTCAAACGGACCCAGTCGATCGAAGATGGTGATATCGTCAACCAACCCCGTCTCTTCCAGCAGTTCTCGACGAACTGCATCGATCAGGTCCCTGTCCTTCTCCTTATCGAACCCACCTCCAGGAACCTCGAACAGATACTGCCCAAGGTCTTTGGGTGAGCGCTTCAGCACGACGAGCTTTCCGTCAGCTGTGAAAAGGTAGATGGACACCACGATATGAGCCCGAATGATATCGGACTCGAATTCGGCCATGATCTTTCGAAGAAACTCACTGATCGTACGAAGAAACTCAGCGATCTTCACGATATTCCTCTGCAATCTTTGTAGGTGGAAACTTAAGATCAAAGTAACATATTTCCACTCTTCATGTCACCATATTTTTAAAAATAAAGTGTCTTGCATTGATTTTTAATTATTTTTATTATTTCCATTTCTCTTCTATGGATGTAAAAATGATCTCCATCTAGTATGTGCAAAGAAAATTCACGAATGGTTTGCTCTTGCCATTTCCGCAAATGTTCTTCTCCTGCTTCCGGATCGTCACTTCCGCCTAAAGCAACAATGGAGCTTTTGAGTTTTTCTCCAGACTGATATTTATACGTTTCACACATCGTAAAATCTGCTCGAAGTGCTGGTAAGAATACAGATAAAAACTCTCTATTTTGTATCAGTTCATCTGGCAAGCCATTCATATCTGCGATGCCATCTAAAAATTCATCATCCGGAAGATGGTGGATTTTTCTTCCAGGATCAGGAATATGAGGAGCATGGTAGCCAGAGACAAATACATTTTCCGGAAGTGGCAAACTCTTAGACTGAAGAAGCCTTGCTACTTCAAAGCTCACCAGTGCCCCCATACTATGACCAAAAAAAGAAAATCGATTGGACAAATACGGTTGAATAGCGGCAACGATATCACGGACTAGTGCACGAATATCCGTATAAGAAGGTTCCGAGAAGCGTATGCCTCTCCCTGGTAGCTGCACAGGACAAATCTGAAAATAATCTGACAAATTCACCTCCCAATTTTGATAAAAAGCGGGGTTACCCCCGCCATATGGAAAACAAAACAAAATATGTGCATCTGATTGAATTGCTTTGGTATACGGCAACCAAAGGCTTAACATAGTTAATCCCCCTTGTGAGTCAGCCTTATCACTGCTGAATCTAGTGCAATTTGGAGACTTTTTGCCAACTTATCTATATTGGCTGGTTGTAGCATGGTCAAATGATTTCCATCGACAATAGTGGCATAAACAGTGGAGGCAGTCCAAGACGTCCAGTTTGTGGAACCAATGGTTTGGCTTCGATCTTCTGCTACGAATAGATGGATCGGAGCACTTACCACCTTACCTAATTGATAGCGAGCAAAAGCAAACCCGTTTTCCAACCATAACCGATCCTTGGATTTATCTAGAGAAGGTTCAAATTCACCTGTTTTCAGCTGCTCTTCCAATAACTTTCCTTCTTCTTGTTCTAGCCAAGTAGAATCTATCAATGCTAAAAGTTCTACTTGTTCTCCCAACTTCTCTAATTTAGCTGTCATCAAATGTGCCAAGACTCCACCCATCGACCAGCCAGCTAAACGATATGGTCCAACTGGCTGTAGCTGCTGAATAAGAGAAACGTAATAATCAGCCATCTCATCCATTGATCCAATAAAATCCGCTTCTCTTTCATATCCCTTTGCTTGAATCCCATAAATGGTTTGCTCAGCATCTAGCTGTTTCACTAGTTCATAATAACCAAGAACTCCTCCACCCTGCCCATGAATGAAGAATAATGGTGTTTCCGCCTCGTTGCCTTGCTGTAGTAAAACAATGGACTGAATGGGTTGATTGTGCTCCAGTTGATAGCAAAGTTCAGCAATAGTCGGAAACTGAAATAACTTTGCCAGTGGTAATTTGTATCCTAAATCTTGTTCAACTCGAGACATGATTGCTAGCGCATCAAAGGAATGACCACCTAATTCAAAAAAGTTTTTATGAATGTCGATGAACTGTTTTGCCAAAACTTCTTCCCAAATTTGCTTCATTGGTTCAATCAGCTTTTCATTTGTTGATACATAGCGGTACTTATGTATCTTTATTTCATCTTCATGATCCGCATGCTCCAATGAACAAAGTCGGCCTACCTTTTGTGTCGAATCGCTTATCAGTTGATCCAATAGAATTAGAAGTTGATCTAAATAACTGTCTACTTCGTCTTTGATAAAAGCGGGGGACAAAAACTGAAACTGCAGGAGAAGCTGTTCTCCTGGACCGGAAACGAACACAAGTGGTATATTACTCTGATCCTGCACCTTTAAATCTGTTATACTCATCCCATTTGAAGAAGTAGCATCTGTTTTTGGAGTCGGATAATTTTCAAACACAAAAAGCGTCTCAAACAGCGGCATTCCTCTTGGAATATCACTCCAACCCTGGATATCTACTAATGATAGATACTCATACTTTCGTTGTTCTATCTGCTGTAATTGAAGAGTTTGCAACCAATCTACTAATCTCAGATCTTTGTCTACAATCACTCGAGTTGGCAAGGACTGAATGAACAAACCGACCATTTTTTCTATTCCTTCTATCTCTGTCGGTCTGCCTGAGGTCGTTATTCCATACAATAAATCATTCTGCTTACTAATTCGTTGTAATAGCAGAGCCCAAGCTCCTTGCATGACGGTGCTTAAGGTTAGCTGATTGGCTTTTGCAAATCGCTTCACTTCATCTGTTGTTTTTTTGGAAACATATTTTTTTATACTTTGTGCAGATTGTTTTCCAACTCTTTTCCTCAACAAAGTCGGCGATGTAATTCCTTTCAGCTGGTGTTCCCAGAAATTTCTCGCTTCGTGTTTCGATCGCCCTGATAACCACTTGATATAGCGGCTATAGGGAACAGGTGACATTGGCAACTGCTGTTGGTGATACAATTGGATCAATTCCTGTAAGACCAACGGAACACTCCATCCATCTAACAAAATATGATGATGTGTCCATACCATAACTACTTTCTCTGGCTCCAATTGGATAAAAGCAAGTCTCATGACTGGCGCTAAGGACAAATCTAGTGCTTCTTCTCGATCTTTTTCCATCCAACTAGTTAAATAGTTAGATTTTTCTTTGTGGGGTAAATGTCTCCAATCGATATATTCTACTTGCAGTTTTACAGAATCATGAACTACTTGATGCGGTTCCTTTAATCCTTTTGACCAAAAAGAGGTTCGAAGAACTTCATGCCGCGCTATCAGTATGTTCCACGCATTCAGCCATCTATTTTTATTCCACTCTCCCTCTAACGTCATCGCTAATTGGGTGATGTATTCCCCTTTTGTCTGTCCAAATTGAGAGTGAAAATACATCCCTTTCTGTAAAGGGGCTAGTGGATAGATATCACCTACTCCACGACTTGGAAGCACTGAAAATTCTTCTAAGGATAGTTTGGACAATGGAAAATCAGCTTGTGTATACACCTGTTCTGAAGTCTCTTCTAACTTAACCATCATGATATGGACTTCTTGGCAAATGTGATCCAGCAATTGCTTCATCGTCTCTCGTTGATGTACATTTTCGCTGTACCGCAAAGAAAAATTAAGCTGTCCACTAGAAACCACACCAAATGCATCTAATAAATACGATCTTTGCATCGATGGATGGACTGTTTCTCCAATCGGCTCTGGAGCAGAGATTAGCACTCCTGATTCTTGGTCTAACTGACGAAATTGACCAAGATAATTAAAACTGATGAAACTATGACTATGACTTTGACCCAAAGGTGTTTTTTGATAGGCTGTGTAACGTTGATCTTTCACCATACGAAGTGCTTCCAACGCTGTCACATTTTCTTTTACCGAAAAAGGTACGGTATAGAGCTTGGTAAACCATCCAACTGTCCGAGAAACATCAATTTGATCTTCCCATACATCCCGACCATGTCCTTCTAAATCAATTGCAATATCTGTCTTTCCTGTCCACTTCACCATCGTCCGAACAAGTGCTGTTAAGAGAAGGTCTTCCACCTTTGCAGATGATCGCAATAACTTGTCAGTCTCCTCTGTTGAGAAAGTGTAATGAACAAGTTGGCAACATGCTTCCGTATTATCTCCTTCAAGATCAACAGGAATCGGAGGTTGTGGTATTTTTGCAGACTGCTTTTCCATCCACTGGTCTTTCATCAGTTGCGTATATCTTTGATAAGATGTTGTCTTTACTGGTAATTGCATCGGTTTATGCAAATAAAGCTGTTCACTCAGTGTGGCGAAATCCTCCAAAATGATCCTCCATGATACCCCATCTACAACTAAGTGATGGGCAATAAGCAGCAGACGTGGTTTTTCTTTCTCCCCAAGATCAAAATAAATCAATCTTGTAATAGGTCCATCAGTTAAATGTAAGCTTCGTTGATAAAAATCAGCTAGACGATTTATTTCGAGTACTTGTTGTTCATAGTGATATGCAGAAATGTCATGTACCTTCATGGAAACGGTACATTCTGCATCACTATAGGCGGACCATGTACCATCTTGATGGTGAAATTTTATTCGTAATGCATCGTGATGCTGATGCAATTTTTCCCACACTTGCCCAACTTGATCCAGGGATAATGGCAGCGTTAGTTGCATCATTACTGCTTGGTTAAAATGATGGAAATTGGTTGATTCTTGGGCAAAAAACCATGATTGAATCGGTGTCAAATGTACTTCTCCAGCCACAAGGCCCTCTTCTGCTTCCATATGCTCTTTTTGTATGGCAACTTTGGCAAGTTCTTCTACCGACTGATACTGAAAAATTTGTTTCGGAGTTATGCTCACTCCTGATTGACTGACCTTGGCAATCACTTGCAAACTAAGAATGGAATCCCCACCTAAACGGAAAAAGTTATCTTTTCGATACACGACTGGAACTCCAAGAACTTCTTGCCAAGTATTCGCAATAATCTGCTCCATTTTTCCTACTGGAAGTTCATCTGTAGCATGAAAAGCAACGGGGTTTGGTAATGCTTGACGATTCATTTTTCCATTTTCTGTCAAAGGAAGCTTCTCTAACACTACATAAGCGGATGGAATCATATAGTCTGGTAATACACCAACTAAATAATCGCGAATTGTATTTGTATCTAATACAGAATCGCTGGTAAGATAAGCGCACAATCGGTCTTCATTTGCAATCACGATGACATCTTTCACAGTTGGAAATTGGGCAATAGTAGATTCAATCTCCCCGAGTTCCACACGAAATCCACGTATTTTAACTTGATGATCCATTCTTCCGAGAAAAGCAATATTGCCATCGTCAAGATACCGGGCAAGATCCCCTGTTCGATAGAGCCTTCCAAATCGTTCATGCTCCAGAAAGCGTTCTTTCGTCAAAATGGGCTGACCAGCATAACCCCTTGCCAAGCCATCTCCACCAACAAATAATTCTCCAACTGCTCCAATGGGCACTTGCTGAAGCAAATCGTCCAAAATGTATGCGGTAGAACCTGAAATCGGTTTACCAATCGGAATTGCGTCACCAGACCAATCTGTTGGAATCGGATAACAACAGCTAAAGGTTGTATTTTCCGTTGGACCATATCCATTAATGACTTGTACCCCGCCCATTTCTAATACTTTTTGAACATGCACAGGAGAAACGACATCGCCGCCTGTAAGTAACTGTTTTACTCCTTTTAATGAGCTCAATTGGTGATCCACCATCAAACGAAACAATCCTGCTGTTAGCCATAAAATCGTTATACCATTGCTTTGAATTGCATCTCCTAATTGAGAAAGCGAAGGTAGTTCTGGTGGCATAATTACAAGTTTCGCACCATTTAGTAGCGAACCCCATATCTCAAAAGTTGCTGCATCAAAAGCAACAGGGGCTAACTGCAAGAACACATCATCTGATGAAAGCGAGACATAATTGGCGTTTTTGACTAGACGAACAATCCCTCGATGGGTAACTTCTACCCCCTTTGGTTTACCAGTTGAACCAGAGGTATACATGACATAAGCAAGAGAATCCATGTATGCTTGTGGTTTTAAGTTGGTTGTGGGCTCTTGTGCTATTTTGACTAGCTCTTGATCCATGACACAGCAGTACATCTGTCTATCTTGGAAACGACTCATCCATTTTTGCTCAGTAATCACAAAGGTAACACCAGAATCTTCTACTAAGTATTGAAATCGATCTTTTGGGTAAGCAACATCAAATGGCACATAAGCTGCACCTGCTTTTATAATTGCCAAGATTGTAATAATTAACTCAGGAGATCGATCGAGACAAACACCAATCTTCGCTTCTGGTTTTACCCCTTTTTTCTGCAAATAATGAGCCAACTGATTTGCCAGAAGATTAACCTCTTCAAATGACATCATCTTATCTCTGGATTGCAATGCTATTTTTGTGGCAGAATACTGAACTTGCTCTTCCCAGATTTCCGCTAATGAACGATTTGGATAGTCAGATACGGATCGATTTTGATGATGAATAAATGCTTCTTCCTCTTTTGTTAACAATGATATATCTCGAATAGGTTGAGAAGGATCTTGGATGATAGCTTTGATTAATTGAAGATATTGCTTGATCATCCGATCTACTGCTCTTTCACTAAATAAATCGGAATTATATTCCCAAGCACCTTCTAATCCGTTTGGAGTATCCATCATCGTGAGTGTCATATCATACTTTGCTGTCTCCTGAACAAACGAATAAGGTGATAATTGGATATCTTGCGATGCTTCTAACTGTACAGGAATGTTTTGCAGAACAAACATCGCTTGAAACAATGGAGTATGCCGCAAATTTCGTTCTGGGGCCAGTTCATCTACTATTTTCTCAAAAGGAACCGATTGATGCGCATATGCATCGAATGATGTTTGGCGCACACGATTAAGCAGATCTTGAAATGTAGGATTACCGGATAAATCTGTACGAAATACAAGGGTATTGACAAAGAAACCTATCAATCCTTCTAATTCCGACCTTGTTCTACCCGCAATCGGACTTCCTACTGCAATATCTTCCTGTCCCCCATATCGAGATAACCACGTCAGCCAGGAAGCGAGCAAACTCATAAATAAGGTAGTGCCTTCATCCCGACTTAGTTGCTTCCACGCATCTGCTAGCTCAGGTGATATTGTAAAAGTTTTTGTTTTCCCACGAAAAGTCTGTTCTACGGGTCTTGCTCGTTCCGTTGGGAGTTGTAATACACAGACATCCCTTAGTTGATTTTTCCAATACTTTAGATGCTCGTCTAGTTGTTTGTCTTCTAAATAATTTTGTTGCCATGCACTATAATCACGATATTGCAAATGCAAGGGTTCTACATCCACAGTTTTCCCTTTGCAGTTAGCTTCATAAAAACGAAATAACTCGTTACCAAATATACCAAGTGACCAACCATCAACAATTATGTGATGAAAAGTAAATACCAATACCCAATTCGTTTCTGTTTCTTGGTAAATATTTACCCTCCATAGAGGTCCTGATGTAAGTGAAAAAGGTTGATGATAAGCGCGATGGATCAGCAATTCCAATGATTCCGTCTCTTGACGCATATCCGTTAGCATGAACTCAATAGGAGGTACTTGATGAATAACTTGTATTGGAACTCCATCCCGCTGAGTCATGGTCGTACGTAAACTCTCATGGCGAATCGCAATTGCTTGCAATGCTCGTCGAAATGCTAATACATCTAATTTCCCTTCGATCCGCAATGCATAAGGCAAATGATAAGTAGATTTATCCTCTAACATCTGATCTAAGAACCAAAGTCGTTGCTGTCCATAAGAAGCCGGAGCAAATTGATTAGATCGATCTAATATTGGGATTGGAGATAGTTGTTCTTTGGCATCTTTTCTAGCAGTTAATCGCTCAGTGAGTTCCCGAAGTGTTGGATATTCAAATAAATAAGATAGCGGTATTTCACGATTCCAGATCTCAGCTAATTTGGAACTTACTTGGGTCGCTAATAAAGAATGCCCACCTAATTGAAAGAAATTGTCATCTGCTCGGACATTTTCAACTTCCAGTACTTGTTCCCAGACTCCAGCAACTATCTGTTCTTCCGGCGAGAGATTTGCAAAATCTTCAGAAGAAGATCGATGAGAAATAGGTTCTGGTAACTTCGTTCTATCCACTTTTCCGTTTGGAGTGAGCGGAAATTCATCCAGATAGACGAATAGATTAGGAACCATATAATCAGGAACAATTTGCTGCAAATACGACTCATAGTCTATTTCTTTGTTTGTAGTGATTAGGTATGCTATTAACCGATTATCTTTTGCAACAACAATGGCTTTTTCTACCTCTGGACTAGCATGCAGGGCAGCTTCTATCTCTCCCAATTCAATTCGATAACCTCTTAATTTTACTTGATGATCTACCCGCCCAAGATACTGGAGTGACCCATCTGAATCATAGGCAACCAAATCACCTGTGCGATAAATACGTTGTCCATTCTCAAACGGATGATCAAAATAGCGTTCTTTTGTTAATTCAGGTCTTCCTAAATACCCTCGTGTTAAACCTTCCCCACCTAAGTAGAGCTCTCCTGGAAATCCAACTGGAACAGGTTGAAGCTGGGGATCAAGCACATACACTGATGTGTTGTCAATTGGCTTTCCAATAGGAGGTGTTTTTCCACTTAAACGCTCTATTAAAGCGTATGTTGAATACGTTGTATCCTCAGAAGGTCCATATAAGTTATACACCTTTTCGATATGAGGTAAATAGTATAAGTCATCTACCAAACTGCGCGGAAGCGGTTCCCCAGCAAGATTGATTGTTTTTACGGTTTCAGGTATTCCATTCATTCTTATTAACTCACTCGCTGCCGATGGTACGGTATTGATAAGCGTGACTGGAACTTGCTTAGAGGCATGAGAAAGATAAAGCGCATTTTCCACCCCAACAACCGTTCCCCCACTACTTAGAGGAAAGAATATTTCAAACACGGATAAATCAAAACAAATGGAAGTAGATGCTAATACACCTTGATACTCAGTTGGATCATAAACTTTTTTTGCCCATTGAATGAGCATGGATACACTATGATGCTCAATCATAACACCCTTTGGTTTTCCTGTAGAACCAGAAGTATAGATCACATATGCAAGTTGATTTGCATCCACTTTTCTATCTGGATTTTTAGTCGATCTAAATTGCCATTCTAATGTATCCACACAGCAAATTTGAGTGGACGAAGAAGACACGAGGTTCGATAACATCTCTGTTGTGATCACGATTTCCGCCTTTGAATCCTCTAGCATATATGCAATACGCTCTTTTGGATATTTCGGATCAAGTGGAACATATGCGCAACCTATTTTTAAAACAGCAAGTAAACTGACCACTAAATCTGCAGAACGAGGCATGCAAATTCCTACTGTTGTTTCTTGTTCTATTCCCATGGTGATAAGATAGTCAGCCAATTGATTTACTCGCTGATTAAGCTGTTGGTATGTGAGCTCTTCTTTTCCCCATGTAACAGCAATTTGTTGTGGCGTTTGTTTTACCTGGTCTTCAATCATTTGATGGATAGGCTTTGTCTCTCTTTCCCAACGCGTTTGATTCCAATCTTCCAAAATTAATTTTTCTTCTGGTTTAGTCAAAACAGTAAGTTGATCAACATTTTGCCTTGGATTGTAAATGATATGTTCCAAAACCAAAACAAAACGCATTAAAATATCTTCCATTGTTGATCTGGCAAAACGATCCGCTTGATACATTAATTTTATTTGCGTTGTTTCTCCAGGGGTACAAACCAAAGTAATGGGATAATGTGTCTCTTCATTTCCATCGACATCTGTAATCTCCCAATTATCATTACTAGTAGTAGAATCTTGACTGATTGGATAGTTTTCCACCACTACAATACTTTCAAACAGATTTGTTCCTCTTGGAACTTCACTCCATCCGTGAATATCTACCAATGATGGGGAAGAATATTCTCTTGCTTCTACCTGCTTTGCTTGAAGCTTATGTAACCATGTCAAAACATCTTCTTTTGCAGGAAGCGTCACACGTACAGGAATCGTATTGATAAACAATCCTACCATCTGCTCAGATCCTACAAGCTCAGTAGGACGACCAGATGAAGTTGCACCAAAAAGTATATCTGTTGTATGGTGAGTCCTGCCTAAAAGCAATCCCCATGCTCCTTGCAAAATGGTACTGATTGTTAGCCGATGTTGCTTTGCCATCTTTTGGATAAAGCTTGTTACTTCTGCAGATAAAAGTCTAGTAACAGATTGATAGCCTCTATCTCTGGTTTCTTTTCGATCAAATCGCAACGAAAGAGGGGTATCAAACCCTTTTAAATGTTCTTGCCAAAACGATTTCGCTTCTGTTTGATCTTGTTGCTTTAACCAAGCAATATAATCTCGATATGGCTTTGGAGTGGGTAGCTGTAAAGTTTTTCTTTGTGAAAATGCCTCATAATATTGAAATACTTCCCCTAATACAATTGGCAGACTCCAACCATCCATTAAGACATGATGATAACTCCAGATACAGGTGAATTCATTATTAGCTGTTTGCAAAAAGGTAAAGCGCATCAGAGGAGCTTCATCTAAATGAAAATTTTTTTCTCGATCGTTTCGTTGCGATTCTTTTATCTCAATAAGCTGTGATTCTTTTGAAAGATGCCGAAGATCTACTTCAATAGCAGGTACAGAAACACCTGAAAAAACGAGTTGTTGAGGTTCTACATTTTCTCCCCATAAAAAAGCAGTACGTAAAATAGCATGTCTATTTATCACTTCTTGCCATGCTTGAAGAAAAGCAGGGAGCTTAAACTCCCCTTTAATCGAAAAAGTTAGCTGAGCGATGTACATACCATCGCTCTTTGCCATATCTGAATGAAGCAACATTCCCTGTTGCAGTGGTGTGAGGGTATACATATCCTCCAAATTTAAAGATAAGTCGTTTTCTTCCAACCTTTATCTCCCCTTGGATTTCTTTTTCAGAAATTGCAGTACTTTTTGCATATCTTTCTTGGAAAGGTCAGCTTCTGGAAAATCCGATGCTGTCATCCCTACATTTTTTTCTTTTCCCATCATCAAACTCTGTAAATAAGAATGGAAATAATTTTTGAGTTGTTCCAAGCTTGTGGTGTAATGTATGTTTTTGCTATACAGCCAAGTGATTTGTAATCTCCCTTGATTCATTACAGCTACCACATCAATCATGTGTGGCCGTACTGCCTCTGGTGCAATACTTTTACCTGTTGATTCTGTTGCGTTTCCATGTATTAGGGCAGCCTGATCGGTTTGCTCGTTTGAACGGAATTGTCCTAAATAATTGAAACTGATTGGTGCATGTACTGCTGGCAGAGGATTGGTGTGTAGATGTTGCAACAATCCATAACTAATCCCCTGTTTACTTCGTTCACGGAGTGTTTCTTTTACCACTTGCAGGACTTCACTCACGCTTGATGATTTTGGTTTAAACATCACAGGGTAAAGGGAGGTAAACCAACCCACTGTTCGAGATAAATCAATACCTTCTTGCTCATCTCGTCCATGTCCTTCCATATGGATCGTATGCACAGCATCCCCTGTCCATTGTTGTAAGGACTGAGTCAAAGCTGTTAAGAGAATTTCTTCCACTGTTGCATGTGTCCGCCTAGTAGTATCCGTCAATAGTTGGTCTGTTTCCTGAGAAGTTAGAAGCAACTGTACTTGATCCACAGATTCTTCCGAATTGAGACCAAGTTTATCTTGTGGCAATGTCGTGCGTTTTACTTGTTGCCATTGATCCCGCTGACTCTCTATTTCAGCTGTCATTGCTCTTGCCTGCAAATGTTCTGCCCATTGGCGATACGAACTCGTTTTTGCAGGTAACGTGATTGGTTTCCCGGTGGCCACTTGGCTATAAATTGTCTCGATATCTTCGAGCACAATCCGCCAAGATACGCCATCCATGACAAGGTGATGGGCGATGAGCAATAGTCTTCCTTCTTCTTTGGAGCATGGAAACCATATCGCACGGAATACCGGCCCCTCTGTCAAATGCAAACTCGCTTGGGCTTCGTTTGCTTTTTGTTCCAATACTTCTGCTTTCTTTTCCTCATGACGAAGATCTACTACTTCCAACTGGACATAACCTTCTGCCTGGTAGGACTGGGTCCATCCGGTCTCGGTTTGTTCCCATCGCATCCGCAGCGCATCATGATGAGCAATCAGCTCTTGGATCGTCTGCTGCAGCCATGCTTCCTTCGCTTTCCCGATCTGTAGCAGCATACTTTGGTTGAAATGATGGGGATGCTTGGTTTGTTCGAGGAACCACTTTTGAATCGGCAGCAAGGGGACTTCGCCCACTAACGTTCCCTGTTCTCCTGCTATGGCTTCTTCGTTCTCTGCTACGCTCGCCAATGCGGCAATCGTCTGGTGGGCAAACAGTTGTTTTGGCTTTAACACCATTCCTTTTTCTCGAGCCCGCGACACCACTTGGATACTAAGAATCGAGTCTCCTCCCAATTGAAAGAAGTTATCGTGAATTCCAATCGGCGATTTGCCTAGTACCTCTTCCCAAATGGCGATCAAGATCGCTTCTTGTTCTGTTTCTGCTGCGGTATAGTCTTGTTCATTGGTCTCGATGGGCTCCGGTAAGGCGTTGCGATCGATCTTCCCATTAGCAGTCAGGGGGAAGTGCTCCATCGGGTGAAAGATGGATGGAACCATATAGGCAGGCAGTTTGCTGGATAGCCAGGTTTTCCATGATGCCGGCTCTCCCTCTCCTTGCACATAGGCAACAAGTCTTCCTGTATGAGCAACCACTACTGCTTGTTCCACCTTTGGATGCGACTGCAACTGGCCTTCAATCTCTCCCAGCTCCACTCGAAATCCTCGAATGCTTACCTGGGTATCTTTGCGTCCCACAAAATGCAGTTCTCCTGTGCTATCCCAGTGGACGATGTCTCCTGTCCGGTATAACCGTCCCCAGTTCGGATGGTCGAGAAAACGCTCTTGGGTCCAGTCTGGACGACCATGGTATCCTTGCGCCACTCCCCTTCCTCCTATGTACAATTCTCCTGGAATGCCGACAGGGAGCATTTGACCATGGGCATCCAATACATAGCAGGTCACTCCGCAAATGGGACGACCAATGGTGGGCAAACGGCTCGATCCTGCTGGTACTTCTCCTGCTGTCGCTACGACGGTATTTTCGGTTGGACCATAGTGATTGATGACCGTTACAGGAAATCCTGCAGGCGCAGATGTGCGCAGCTGATCTCCACCAGTGAGCAACCATTTTAAGGCGAGCTCATCGGGCCACTCCAAAGACAAGAGCTGTTCCAACAAGGGTGTAGGGACAAAACTCACGGTAATCTCGTTTTCGAGCAACCAATCTCGCAGTCCCACTGGGTCCAAACGCAGCTCTTCGGTGGGCAGGTACAACGAGGCTCCCGACGCCAGTGTAGGCCAGATTTCCCATACCGAAGCATCAAAGGCGACTCCTGCGATCCATGTCCCTCGATCGGTTCCACGCAAGTACGTACTCCGATGCCAGTGGATTAAGTGAGACAACGATGCATGCGATACGGCTACTCCTTTGGGTTGCCCCGTAGAACCAGACGTATAGATCAAGTAGGCGGTGTCCGTTGGTGTAATGGCGGTCTTCAACGGAGTGGCCGGCTCTTCCATCCAATCCACATACCCGGTATCCAAGCTGATGATTTGCGATGCTGGCATATCGATATACGATTGATAGGAGCTCTCGACCAAAACAAATTGTGCCCATGCATCTCGCATCAAATATTGAATCCGGTCGATGGGATAATGCGGATCGATCGGCAAATACGTCGCTCCGGTTTGTAAAATCGCCAGCATTCCTACCAGCATCGAAGGGCTTCGATCGCTGCACAAGGCCACTACTTTTCCGGGTTGTGCTCCTCGCTTTTGCAAATAATGCGCCAACTGCGTCGCTTCGTGCCACCACTGCTCGTACGTATACGCTTCGTTTTCCGTCACAATCGCAAGGGCATCTGGAGTGGCTCGAACCACTTGTGCGATTTGCTCGACGACCGATACAAAAGGAAGTGCTTCTCCTACCTCGTTCCACGTTTGTTGTTCCTGTATTTCCGCATCCGTGAGCAAGGTTGCTTGTGGGATCAGCTGCTCTGGATGTTCCACAAGCTGCTTCATCAACTGTTCCAAATGTCCTGCCATACGGGCAATGGTTGCTTCTTCCCACAAATCGGTGTTGTAAGAGAAGGTCGCTTCTATCCCGTTTTCCAACTGTGTCAGGTGCAACGTCAGGTCAAATTTCGCGGTGGTCTGGGGCAATTCCACTTCTTGGATCGCTAATCCTTCGACTCGTGGAGCTTGCCAGGTTTCATTTTCTACTGAAAACATCACTTGGAACAAAGGCGAATGGCTGAGGTGGCGGTCTGGCGCTACTTCTTCTACCACTCGTTCAAAGGGAACGGTCGCATGGGCAAACGCATCCACCGCTACTCGCTTCACCCGCTGGAGCAGTTCGTTCCATGTCAGTTCTCCGCTCAAGTCGGTTCGGAACACCAAGGTATTGACAAAAAAACCAATGAGCTGTTCCAACTCCACATGGGATCGACCTGCGATCGGACTGCCGATGGCAATATCCGTTGCCCCCGTATAACGGGACAAGAGGGCCTGAAAGACGGCTAAACCTGTCATATAAAACGTGGTTCCATGCTGCTCGCATACCTCTGCGAGCCCCTCTTGCAAGGACGCTGGGAGCGTGACTGCATGCGTTGCTCCAGCAAAGGTTTGTTCCTTTCTCCGTGGATGATCCGTGGGGAGATCGAGAATCGGCAGATCTGCTAACTGCTCTTTCCAATAGGCAAGCTCTTGCTGCATCTCTTCTGTTTCCATCCATGCCTGCTCCTGCCATGCATAGTCCGCATACTGGATCGGTAATTCTGCCTGAATAAATTCTCCCTGCTGACAAATAGCTGTATAACCTGCCCACAATTCTTGCAGAAGTTGTTGAATCGACCATCCATCCGCAATGATGTGATGAAGATTGAGATACAAAATCGATACGTTCTGTTCTACCTGATAAAGGTATGCTCGATAGAGTCTATCTCGAATCAAATCAAATGGTGTTTTTAGATCTTCATGCATCCTCGTTACTGCATCTTCCATCGAGCAATCTTGAACCACTAGTGATTCACCAAATGTTCGGATTGCTTGATATACTTTTCCATGTTCTTGATAGAAAATAGTGCGCAAAGATTCATGTCGATGAACGATAGAGTGAAAGGCTGCTTCCAATGCTGAGACGTTTAGTTCTCCAGTCAACTTGATCGCTAACGGAATATGATAGGCAACACTATCAGGTTGTAGCTGATGAAAAATCCATAGCCTCTCTTGTGCCGAAGATAACGGAATCTTCTTAGGCCGATCTTCTTTTTGAAACTGCAACGATGATTCGGTATCTTTTGCATTTGCTAACATTCCGGCAATCGTTGGCGTCTCAAAAAGTTGTCTGAGCCTAATAGGTTGATGTAAAACTTGATTCATACGAGCAATCACTTTAGCTGCTAGTAATGAATGTCCACCCAATTGAAAGAAATTGTCAGATAGACCAACAGTCACTCCTAATACTTCCTCCCAAATGGATACGATTAATTTTTCCTCTTTTGTTTGTGGAGCAACGAATCTTTTTGTTTGTGAAAACTCTACTTTTTGTAGTTTGCTACGATCTATTTTTCCATTAGCTGATATTGGAATAGCATCTAACAAGACATAGTATGTAGGAACCATGTAACTTGGCAGCTTTGTATGCAACTGATCTTGCCAGCTAGACACCAGAGAGTCATCAAGTACTTTTGGGACTATATAAGCAATCAATTGCCCATTTTGCTCCATCACAATAGCTTCCGAAACAGAATCAAGTTGTCGAAGTCCTGCCTCAATCTCACCTAGTTCAATGCGAAGTCCACGAATTTTTACTTGTCTGTCCCTACGACCCAGAAAATGTAGATTGCCATCTGCCAATCGCTTCACGATGTCCCCTGTTTGGTATAGGCGACCAAATATCGGATGATGAATAAACTTTTCTGTCGTTAACGCTTCCTGATTGTAATATCCGATTGCCAGTCCAGCCCCACCAACATACAATTCTCCAGCCACGCCGATCGGTACTTGATTTCCATATTTATCAAGAATGTATACAGTGACATGATCAATTGGTTTCCCAATAGGCGGCGTCGTTTGTTGTGTACTCGGCTTCAACTCTATTGCAGTCGAAACAACTGTGTTCTCCGTCGGTCCATAATGATTAACGACACGTACTGGAAAATCGTTTGGTGGATAAATCCGCAGTGCGTCTCCACCAGTCAGCAAGTACCTTAACGAGACTTGACTCGGCCAATCCAATTCCAGCAAACTCTCTAATAATGGAGTCGGAAGAAAACTCACTGATATTCTTTGCTGGATGAGAAATGCTTGCAGCTTCTGTGCATCTAGTTTTGTTTCCTCAGATGGAATAACCAGAGTTCCACCACTAGCCAAAGTAGGCCAAATTTCCCAAACAGATGCGTCAAAAGCCGGCCCCGAAATCAATGTCGTCCGATCCAACGGGGTTAAGGTGTATGCTTTACAGTGCCACTGCACTAAGTGAAGCAAGGATTCATGTGAAATCATTACGCCTTTTGGCAAACCTGTAGAACCAGAAGTATAGATCATATAGGCTACATCCGTAATTGGCGTGATCCCTTCTATTTCATCCACAGGCATAAGGTCTAATTCGCTTTGAATCTGATCCAAGTAGTAGACTTGTGTTGTTAATTTATGATTTTGACTGGAATGTGAGATTATAAGGCTCAACTGTGCATCCTCGATTAGATACTGAACTCTCGCTTCTGGATAAGCGGGATCAACCGGTACATAACTAGCTCCTAATTTTAAGATAGCAAGGGCCGATATGATCAAATCACAAGATCTTTCGAGGCAGATTCCAACAAAATCTCCTGTCATCACTCCCTGTTTGCGTAAGAATTGTGCTACTTGATTGGCTTTTTGGTTTAGTTCTCTATAAGTGATGGACACATGCTCTTCTTCCAAAGCAATCGCCATAGGAGTGGAAATCGCTTGAAACATAATTCGTTCCTGAATAGATAGAGAAGACTCTAATCGAGCAGAAGCAATTTTTTCTGTTGATTTGTATTCATCACTTGGCGTAAGAAATTGTACTTCACCGATTTTCAGATCAGGATTTTCGATCAATTCATGTGCTAGTTGTGAAAAGTGTGCAAAAAGACGTTCTATTGTCTCTGGCATAAATAAATCTGTATTATATTCACAAACAAGCTCTGCTCCTGAACTGCTTTCTCCAATTGATAAAGTCATATCATACTTGCTTGTAGTAATTGGCAATGCTTTTACAGCAAATCCTGACTGATTGGATTTCATTTCTTCTTGTAATGTGAACATCACCTGAAACAAAGGAGAATGATCCATACTTCGTTCTGGATCTACTTCTTCTACCACCTTTTCAAATGGTATGGATTGATGTTGATAAGCGTCGAGTGCTGTTCGACGGATTTTCTGGACAAAAGAGCGGAATGATGGGTTTCCTGTTAAGTCCCCTCTCATAACAAGCGTATTGACAAAAAATCCAATCATCTTCTCGGTTTCCAGCTGTTCTCGATTTGCCACTGGTGTACCTACCGCAATATCATCTTGTCCGCTGTAACGATGTAATAACACTTGAAACATAGCTAAGAGAGTCATAAAAAGCGTAGCATTAGATTGTTTTGCTAATGCTTTTATCCCATTCCAAATATCTATCTCCCAAGTGATAGCAATTGCAGCACCCCGGGAAGTTTGCACTTTTGGCCTAGGAAAATCAGTAGGCAATGCTAAAGGTGACAAATCTGCTAGCTGCTCTTTCCAATAACTTGCATCAAAAAGTTGTGTTTCTTGCCAAGCTGCATAATCAGCATACTGAAGTGCTTTGCTCTTTTTCCGCTGCCAATTTCCAGAAATCTTTGCCTGGTAAATAGAGCACAATTGATCGAAGAATAAATGAAATGACAAACCATCCGTAATAATATGGTGCATCACAATCCAGCATTGTTTGAGATCTTTTGTCACCATTACTCGCCATAATGGCCCAACAGAAAGGTCGAACGGTTGTTTTACTTTCCAAAAAAGTTGTTCCTCATCTTCTTCCACATAAAGCGGAACCGTTATTTCCTCGGAAATAACTCGTATTGGAATCCCATCTTCTTTCTTTCTATAGCTAGTTCGTAATATCTCATGTTGGATCATCATTTGCTCTAGACCAAACTTCCAAGCTGATAAATCTAGTTCTTCCTCACTTTCAAATGCAACAGGAATGTTGTAGACCTCTTTGTTATCAAGTAATTGATCCATCAACCACAATCTTTTTTCCGCATATGAAAGAGGCATGGATGCTGTTCGATCTCTAATTGGTATACTCTGTTCTGCTTTTGTTACTGGGATCTGTGTCGCCATGGAGCGCACTGTTGGATTCTCAAACACAACCTGTAATGGGAGTTTTGCTTGGAATATCTTGTTGATCTGTGAAATCGCCCTTGTCACTAGGAGAGAATGAGCACCCAATAGAAAAACATTATCAGTAGCACCCATTTGTTCAACATCTAGGATACTAGACCAAATTTCACATAGCTTCTTTTCCACGTCTCCCTGAGGAGGTTGATACTCATCTGTTACATTTGGTTTAGGTAGCGCTGATCGATCCAATTTTCCGTTTGCAGTAAGAGGTAAGCTTTCTAGGTTTACAAATAGATCGGGAACCATATATACAGGCAAATGCTGTAATAAAAATGTTTTCCATTCTGACTTCTCTTCCTGATCAGAAACAACATATGCAACCAATTGTTTCCTATTATCGTGATCCATTGCAATGACTACTGCATCTTTAATAGTTGGATAAGAAGTGAGCACAGCTTCTATTTCTCCAAGTTCCAAGCGATAGCCGTTGATTTTTACTTGTGCGTCATTCCTGCCAACAAAAGAAAGTGTTCCATCATCTAGCCATTTGACCATATCTCCTGTTTGATAGATTCGACCAAACGTTGGATGGTGAACAAATCGTTCAGCTGTGGTTTGTGGTTGATTCCAGTATTCTTTGGCTAAACCTGAACCCCCAATCCAAAGCTCTCCTACAACTCCTATTGGTACAAGTCGCTGTAAAGAGTCTAAAACATATACCTTTCTTCCAGGTATCGGACGTCCGATTGGAGGCAAGTACGGCTTATGTTGATCCAGTAAAATAGCAGTCGTCACAACAGTACTTTCTGTAGGTCCATAATGGTTAACCACTTTTGCCGGAAAACTTGCTGCTGGATAACGACGAAGCCTGTCTCCACCTGTCCAAATGGTATGAAGTTTGCTATTTTCGATCCAGTCTAGTTCCATTAATTGTTCCAGTAGAGGGGTAGGGACAAAACATTGTGTAATTTCTTTTGCCAGCAACCACTCTTGTAACTCTTCAGCCGCTTGACGGATAGAATCTGCTGGAATGTAAATAGTTGATCCAGCTGCTAATGCAGACCATATCTCCCAAACTGATGCATCAAACGCTACTCCTGCAATCATCGAAGTATGGTCAGCTGTTCCTAACTTGTATGCAGAAGTATGCCAATGAATCAACTCACTGAGAGAACCATGCTTGATTGCTACCCCTTTTGGCAAACCTGTAGACCCAGAAGTATAAATGAGGTAAGCCACTTGATCTGCTGAAATCAAAATTTCAGGAGAATTGGTAGAAAAGTCCCTCCATTTGTGATCATCTAAACCGATTACTATCTTTTTGTCTAGCTTGATAAGATGGAATTCTTCTGCACATTGCTTACTTGTAATCGTTGTGGCTACATTTGCATCTTGGATTTGATATTGAATCCGATCGATTGGATTATCAGGATCAAGCGGAACATAGGCTGCTCCTGTTTTTAAAACTGCAAGTTGAGCTACTACCATGGAAATGGAGCGTTCCATAAATATGGCAACCCGAGAATTACAACCAATCCCCTGTTCTATCAAATAGTGAGCCAACTTGTTAGCACTCTCTTCTACCATCTGGTAGCTGATCTGAGTATTCTCTTCTACCATCGCCAATTGATTAGCTACTTTTTCTGCTTGTTGCTGCACCATCTTGTCTATCGAAACAAAAGTTGATACAGATGTATCTTCTCCCGCCCATAATTGTAATAATCTCTGTTCTTGTGTACTGTGAAAAGTTAGTTCCCTTAGGGTTTGATTTTGATTGGTAATCAATTGATCCAACAAAGATGCAAAACAACTTTGTAACTGCTCAATTACAGCAGTGGAAAAACGATCTTTGTGGTACATCCATTTAAAATGCAACTGTTCTCCAGGTGCCGCTACTAATGTTAATGGGTAATGGACTTCCTCTTTTCCATGGGTGAATCGCATTGACAACGTCGTTTCTTTTGCTTGCTCACTTGCTGGGTAATTTTCAAACACAAACAAGTAATCAAACAAATTCTCATTTGACTTCATATCACTCCACTGTTGAATCTCTACTAATGAACAATATTCAAATTGTCTCATATTTTGAAATGATTTTTGCAGGTTACTCAACCAGTTCCGCACAGATACATCCGCCTGCATTCGCACTCTCACAGGCAATGTGTTGATCATCATGCCAACCATCGTTTCTACACCGCGCAATTCCGCAGGTCTCCCAGAAACAGTTGTTCCATAAACTAGATCGGTTTCCCCACTAAATGCTTGGAGAAGTAAAGACCATGTTCCTTGTAACAAAGTATGCAGAGTAATATGCTGATCACGACAAAATGCTGTTAAATCAGCCGTTTTTTCTTTAGAAAAAGAAAGATAGGCTTCAACTGATTTTCGTTTGCTGCTCATTTTGGGATTCATAACACTCAGTTGAACAGGTGACTCATATTCTGCCAATTGCTGCTGCCAATACTGCTTTGCTTCTTCTCTGTCTTGTCTTGCAATCCAATTCATATAATCAGCAAATGGACGAACAGCGGGAAGCGTAACAGGCAAGTTTGCCATCATAGCCTCGTATGTTGCCATCAATTCATTTAAAAGCAACGGCATGCTCCAACCATCTATTAGCAAATGATGATAACTCCAAATCACTTGATAAGAATCATCTGTCAATCGGATGAAATGCACCCGTGATAACGCATCACTTTTCACATCGAATCCTTGTGCTCTATCTTGTTGCAAATATGCTTCTAATAGATCTGCTTGATCAGATTTTGCTAAATGTCGCCAATCAACACCAGAGCAATGCAAGTGTCCATGACGATGAACCAACTGATGAGGAGTTGACAAACCCTCCCATAGGAAAGTAGTACGTAAAACCGCATTTCGATCTATCACTGCTTGCCACGCTTTTTGGTAAGTAGAAAGATCCAGTTCACCCTCTAAAATAAATCCGATTTGCACGACATATTCATTTACTTCATGCTGATACAGAGAATGAAAAAGCATACCATTTTGCAAAGGAGATAATGGATAAACAGCTTCTAATTCTTTCCCATTGATCTCGGATAACTCATATTTTTGCAAGTCAGCAAGCGGAAAATCCGTTAATGAGTACTTTTTTATTTTTGCTGTTTGTAATGCTTGTAGACTATCACTGTATTGTTGAAGGAAGTGGTGCATGGTTGTATCATGAAATATTGCCTTACTGTACAACATTGTTATGTGCATTTTGTCTTCCATCACAACCGCTACCACATCAATCAGATGCGGACGAACAGCTTCTTTTGCACTTGCATTCCCTGTTCTCTCATCTGATATTCTTTGAATAAGCTGAGCTTGTTCATTCTTTTGTATAGAAAAAAATTGACCCAAGTAATTAAAACTTATGGGTGCTGTTGGTTCTTGCAACGGTGTTGGATGGAGATGTCGAAGCAAGCCATAGCTGAGTGATCGTTTACTTGCTTCCCTTAGCATATCTTTGGTATCTTGTAGAACTTCTTCCGTATCAAAAGATTTTCCTTTTAGTACAACAGGGTACAAAGAGGTGAACCAACCCACTGTCCGAGATAAATCAATACCAGCTTGTTCCTCTCTTCCATGTCCTTCCATGTGAATCACATGTGCTTGCTCTCCTGTCCACTTATGCAAAGATTGGGAGAGGGCAGTCAATAAAATCTCTTCTACAGAAGCATAAGTGTTTTGCGTTGTCTGGGTTATTAGTTGTTTTGTCTCTGCTGAAGATAAGATGAGTTGTACTTGTTCAACAGATGCTTCTGTATTTTCTCCAGATTTGTCTAATGGCAAAGAGGAGCCTTGTATTTTCTCCCAATTGAATCGTTGACTCTCTATTTCAGCTGTCATTGCTCTTGCCTGCAAATGTTCTGCCCATTGGCGATACGAACTCGTTTTTGCAGGTAACGTGATTGGTTTCCCGGTGACCACTTGGCTATAAATTGTCTCGATATCTTCGAGCACAATCCGCCAAGATACGCCATCCATGACAAGGTGATGGGCGATGAGCAATAGTCTTCCTTCTTCTTTGGACCATGGAAACCATATCGCACGGAATACCGGCCCCTCTGTCAAATGCAAACTCGCTTGGGCTTCGTTTGCTTTTTGTTCCAATACTTCTGCTTTCTTTTCCTCATGACGAAGATCTACTACTTCCAACTGGACATAACCTTCTGCTTGGTAGGACTGGGTCCATCCGGTCTCGGTTTGTTCCCATCGCATCCGCAGCGCATCATGATGAGCAATCAGCTCTTGGATCGTCTGCTGCAGCCATGCTTCCTTCGCTTTCCCGATCTGTAGCAGCATACTTTGGTTGAAATGATGGGGATGCTTGGTTTGTTCGAGGAACCACTTTTGAATCGGCAGCAAGGGGACTTCGCCCACTAACGTTCCCTGTTCTCCTGCTATGGCTTCTTCGTTCTCTGCTACGCTCGCCAATGCGGCAATCGTCTGGTGGGCAAACAGTTGTTTTGGCTTTAACACCATTCCTTTTTCTCGAGCCCGCGACACCACTTGGATACTAAGAATCGAGTCTCCTCCCAATTGAAAGAAGTTATCGTGAATTCCAATCGGCGATTTGCCTAGTACCTCTTCCCAAATGGCGATCAAGATCGCTTCTTGTTCTGTTTCTGCTGCGGTATAGTCTTGTTCATTGGTCTCGATGGGCTCCGGTAAGGCGTTGCGATCGATCTTCCCATTAGCAGTCAGGGGGAAGTGCTCCATCGGGTGAAAGATGGATGGAACCATATAGGCAGGCAGTTTGCTGGATAGCCAGGTTTTCCATGATGCCGGCTCTCCCTCTCCTTGCACATAGGCAACAAGTCTTCCTGTATGAGCAACCACTACTGCTTGTTCCACCTTTGGATGCGACTGCAACTGGCCTTCAATCTCTCCCAGCTCCACTCGAAATCCTCGAATGCTTACCTGGGTATCTTTGCGTCCCACAAAATGCAGTTCTCCTGTGCTATCCCAGTGGACGATGTCTCCTGTCCGGTATAACCGTCCCCAGTTCGGATGGTCGAGAAAACGCTCTTGGGTCCAGTCTGGACGACCATGGTATCCTTGCGCCACTCCCCTTCCTCCTATGTACAATTCTCCTGGAATGCCGACAGGGAGCATTTGACCATGGGCATCCAATACATAGCAGGTCACTCCGCAAATGGGACGACCAATGGTGGGCAAACGGCTCGATCCTGCTGGTACTTCTCCTGCTGTCGCTACGACGGTATTTTCGGTTGGACCATAGTGATTGATGACCGTTACAGGAAATCCTGCAGGCGCAGATGTGCGCAGCTGATCTCCACCAGTGAGCAACCATTTTAAGGCGAGCTCATCGGGCCACTCCAAAGACAAGAGCTGTTCCAACAAGGGTGTAGGGACAAAACTCACGGTAATCTCGTTTTCGAGCAACCAATCTCGCAGTCCCACTGGGTCCAAACGCAGCTCTTCGGTGGGCAGGTACAACGAGGCTCCCGACGCCAGTGTAGGCCAGATTTCCCATACCGAAGCATCAAAGGCGACTCCTGCGATCCATGTCCCTCGATCGGTTCCACGCAAGTACGTACTCCGATGCCAGTGGATTAAGTGAGACAACGATGCATGCGATACGGCTACTCCTTTGGGTTGCCCCGTAGAACCAGACGTATAGATCAAGTAGGCGGTGTCCGTTGGTGTAATGGCGGTCTTCAACGGAGTGGCCGGCTCTTCCATCCAATCCACATACCCGGTATCCAAGCTGATGATTTGCGATGCTGGCATATCGATATACGATTGATAGGAGCTCTCGACCAAAACAAATTGTGCCCATGCATCTCGCATCAAATATTGAATCCGGTCGATGGGATAATGCGGATCGATCGGCAAATACGTCGCTCCGGTTTGTAAAATCGCCAGCATTCCTACCAGCATCGAAGGGCTTCGATCGCTGCACAAGGCCACTACTTTTCCGGGTTGTGCTCCTCGCTTTTGCAAATAATGCGCCAACTGCGTCGCTTCGTGCCACCACTGCTCGTACGTATACGCTTCGTTTTCCGTCACAATCGCAAGGGCATCTGGAGTGGCTCGAACCACTTGTGCGATTTGCTCGACGACCGATACAAAAGGAAGTGCTTCTCCTACCTCGTTCCACGTTTGTTGTTCCTGTATTTCCGCATCCGTGAGCAAGGTTGCTTGTGGGATCAGCTGCTCTGGATGTTCCACAAGCTGCTTCATCAACTGTTCCAAATGTCCTGCCATACGGGCAATGGTTGCTTCTTCCCACAAATCGGTGTTGTAAGAGAAGGTCGCTTCTATCCCGTTTTCCAACTGTGTCAGGTGCAACGTCAGGTCAAATTTAGCGGTGATCTGGGGCAATTCCACTTCTTGGATCGCTAATCCTTCGACTCGTGGTGCTTGCCAGGTTTCATTTTCTACTAAAAACATCACTTGGAACAAAGGCGAATGGCTGAGGTGGCGGTCTGGCGCTACTTCTTCTACCACTCGTTCAAAGGGAACGGTCGCATGGGCAAACGCATCCACCGCTACTCGCTTCACCCGCTGGAGCAGTTCGTTCCATGTCAGTTCTCCACTCAAGTCGGTTCGGAACACCAAGGTATTGACAAAAAAACCAACGAGCTGTTCCAATTCCAAATGGGATCGACCTGCGATCGGACTGCCGATGGCAATATCCGTTGCCCCCGTATAACGGGACAAGAGGGCCTGAAAGACGGCTAAACCCGTCATATAAAACGTGGTTCCATGCTGCTCGCATACCTCTGCGAGCCCCTCTTGCAAGGACGCTGGGAGCGTGACTGTATACGTTGCTCCAGCAAAGGTTTGTTCCTTTCTCCGTGGATGATCCGTGGGAAGATCGAGAATCGGCAGATCTGCTAACTGCTCTTTCCAATAGGCAAGCTCTTGCTGCATCTCTTCTGTTTCCATCCATGCCTGCTCCTGCCATGCATAGTCCGCATACTGGATCGGTAATTTTGGAAGCTTTTTTCCTTGATAAAGCTTAAAAAATTCATCTATTAAAATCGAAAGAGAAGCCCCATCTCCAACAATATGATGCATGTGAAAAAGCAGATACCATTTCTCATCTGTCATCTGATAAGCACATAATATTGCCAGAGGACCAGTAGACAAATCAAATGGTTTGGCCGTCATTTGACTAATCTGCTTCCTTGCTTCTATTTCTGGATTACTTACAAGACGCAAGTCTTCATACTGAAAACAATCATTTGAAGGTTCGGTTATTTGTTGCAATAATTGCCCCTCTTCGAAATAAAAAGCTGTACGCATTCCAGTATGTCTTTCTAGCAATTCTAAATAACTCTGCTTCAATTGAGTCTGTTCCAAAGATCCTTTTATTTCCACAACTATTGGCATATGATATAAAGTTTTCTCAGAAGTATACTGATCAAAAAACCATAATCGCTTTTGTCCAAATGAAGCAGGTATCTTATTCGTTTTTTCTACTTGAATAGAGAAGAGACTTTGATTCTTCTGACTTTGCTTTACATATAAAGCCAAACCCGCAATCGTTGGCGCCGCAAATAATGATTGCAGAGGCAAAGAAACTCCACTTACTTTATGAATTCGTGCAATAATTTGTGTTGCAAGTAAAGAATGCCCACCGATCGAGAAGAAATTATCATGCAACCCAAATTGGCTGTGACCAAGTACATCGGACCATATGGAATAAAGCTTTCTCTCTTCTTTCGTCACTGGTTCCGCATATACTTGTTCTATCGTTTCTTGTGTTATCTCAAAGGAATCCAACTTTCTGCGATCTACCTTCCCATTTGATGTCAGTGGAAATGAAGATAACTCTACAAAAATACTTGGAATCATATAGCTAGGAAGCTTCCCTTCTAACCATAACTTCCAATTTGCTGTCTTATCTGTTTTTAAGTAAGCAACTAATTGCTTTCCTCCCTGCTTCCCTTCTTTTGCCAGAACCACTGCATCACTTACATCTGAATGCGTCGCAATAACCGCTTCGATTTCTCCAAGCTCGACGCGAAATCCACGTATTTTTACTTGATAATCCAATCGTCCAATAAATTGGACCATACCATCTGAAGAATAGCGAACGAGATCACCAGAACGATATAATCTACCTTTATCAGGAATCGTTACAAACTTCTCCTTTGTCAAATCAGGTCGATTTGCATAACCTAGCGCTAAACCATCTCCTCCTATGTACAACTCACCTGGTACTCCTTGTGGAACCTCATTACCATGTTCATCCAAGATATACACATAAGTTCCCGTTATAGGCGATCCAATAGGTACACTCGTATTTCCATTCCAGTCAGCTGGTATGGCATAACAGCACGTAAAGGTTGTATTCTCGGTTGGACCATAGCCATTGATTACTGTTGGACCATTTAAAGCCAATACTCGTTTCACATGCGTAGCCGATACAACATCTCCACCAGTTAACAAGTAACGTAAACCCTTCAAGGAATCGAGATGTTCATCGACCATGAATTGGAATAATCCGGCTGTTAACCAAAGTGTAGTTACTTGATTTTCTCTAATCGCATCACTTATTTCTTCTAATGTTGGTATAGCTGGTGGCATAATGACCAATTTTGCACCATTTAAAAATGCTCCCCAAATTTCCAATGTAGCAGCATCAAATGCAATAGGCGCCATCTGAAGAAAAATATCAGAATGATCTATATCGATGTAATTTGGTTTTTGGACGAGACGAACAATTCCTCTGGCTGTAATTTCGACTCCTTTTGGATGACCTGTTGATCCAGAAGTATACATGATGTAAGTAAGTGAATCTATGGTTACAGGCGACATGAAATTATTTGTTTTGAATCCTTGCAACTCTATCTGCTCCCAGAATTTACAAGGAAATAGCTCTTGCTCAAATCGATCAGCAAACTTGGACGAAGTTAATACAATTGATAGGCCAGCATCTTGAATCTGATAGATGAGACGTTCGGTAGGAGTATTCACATCAAATGGAACATAAACAGCACCTAATTTAACCGTTCCAAGAATACTGATATAAAGTTCCATTGATCTCTCTAAGCAAATACCTACCTTGTCCCCTAATCGTATCCCTTGAGAAGCTAAAAAACGCGCCATTTGATTGGCTTTATCGTTTAACTCTTGATAAGTACAAGTCTGTTTTTCAAATTGAATAGCTATGGCATCTGGATATTGTGCCACCTGCTCTTCAAAGATGGTAGAAAGATTTTGTAGGGAATACAACTTCTCTGTATGGTTCAATTCCAACCAATTTTCTCTTTCTGTTGTGGTTACCATATTTACTTCGTCTATACGAATTGTTTGATCCGTTGATAGGCTCCTAAACAACATCTCTAATTGCTCAAGCATGCGATGAATCGTACTAGCTTCAAACAGATCTGTGTTGTATTCCAAAATAGCAACTAATTCTTCCTTACGTTCTACCATTGTTAATGTGAGATCAAATTTAGCAATCGTTTGTGGTAATATGATTGGTTCTAATTGTAAAGAGGAGTCTGTAGAACACTCCAAATCCATGTTCTGTAAAACAAACATCGCCTGAAACAAGGGAGATGTAGACAACTGTCTATCCGGCAATACTGCTTCTACTACTTTATCAAATGGGATCTGCTGGTGAGAGAATGCATCGAGTACCGTCTCCTTCACTCGTTTGATGAGCTCGTTCCAAGTAGGATTTCCAGATAAGTCTGTTCGTAGGACGATCGTATTGACAAAATAACCAATAACCTTCTCCCACTCTGATTGAAAACGTCCTGCAACTGGACTTCCAACAACGACATCCTTTCCACCACTATACCGTGATAAAAGCAACTGAAATACTGAGAGCAATATCATATATAAACTCGACCCTGTCGTTTGTGCAACTCGTTGAAGTTGTGTTACTAAGTTGGCAGGGAACGTCACAGTAACAGCAGACCCTCGATATGATTCTATCGCTGTCCGAGGAAAATCTGTAGCTAACTGGGTAGTTGGAAGATCAGATAATTTTTCCTTCCAGTAAGATAGTTGTACCTTTTCCTTTTCCCAATCGATTGCTTGTTCTTGGACTGCATAGTCAAGATAATCTTGTTTTAATTCAAGTAAATGATCCCCATCATATAAAGCAAACAAATCTCTCACCAATACACCAAGTGACCACCCGTCCATCACCAGATGATGGGCAAGAATAAGTAATCTCAGATCATTTTCTAGTCGATATAAAAAAACTCGAAATAAAGGCCCTTGTATAAGATCAAATGGTTTTTTTATTTCTTTGGCAATAAGCATGTCAACTAGTTCTTCTGGATGATCTTGATTTTGTAGATCTTCATAGGAAAACCAGTTTTCCAATTGTGGATGGATTTGCTGTACAGGGATTCCATCTTCATTTGCGTGAAAAGCAGCTCGCAAGATAACATGTCTTTGAAGTAACATCTCAAAAGAATGTTTTAATTTTTCAACATGGATATCTCCAACTAATCGGTAAGCAGCTGGAACAGAGTAAACGGTGGTTCCTGAAACAAGTTGTTCCCAAAACCAAAGTCTTTGTTGGGAAGAAGATAAAACAACTGGTTTTTGTTTATCTACAATCATCTGTTCCGTTGAGATTTCTTTTAACTGAGAATCAATGTATTCTGCTACTTCCATCAAAGGAGTATCAAGTGCAAAATCAATCAAAAGCTCCACTTCAAATGTTTGATTTACATGATCTACCATCTCAGAAACAAGATGTTCTTCTACAAACGTTTCATCTGTACTGGTGTAACTTTTATTACCCCATATTTCCCATATTTCTGCTATTAGTTCTTCTGTAGTTGTACTTGGAGCAATAGGAAAAGAAGTTACCTTCGCTTCTTCAAGCGAAGGAACTTCTACAAAAATTGTAGAGCTTAGGTCGTCTGTTGTATTCTTCTTTAAATATTGACGTAGTTCATATTTTTTAGGGGATTGTACTCCATTTGGAACAAAATAAATGATTTGCTTATTTTGTTCCAGATTTATTTTTACATGGGATACATGAGGATGATTGATTAGAAGCGTTTCTAACTGTCTCCCCTTTATCCCAAGATTCTTTTTATTCACTCTCGTCAACCCTTTCTTACTGAAGCCTTGCGAAGAAGATTTTGTTTGATTTGTCCGATTAACTCAGTGATAGTTGGGTTTTCAAAAAGTACTCGCAGTGACAATTGACAGCGATACAATTCGTTAATACGTGAGATCACTTGTGTAGCTAAAAGAGAATGACCACCAAGTTGAAAGAAGTTATCTTCTATGCCAATTTGTTGATCCGTCGCAAGCACTTCATCCCAAATGGATACCAGTCGTTTTTCCATTGGAGTATTAGGTGCAACATAAGCAAACTGTTTTTCGACTTCCATTCGAGAGAGTTCTTTTTTGTCGATTTTCCCATTAGCAGTCACAGGAAATTTCGATAAACACTTGTATCCAGAGGGCTGCATAAAATGAGGTAATTTTTTCTTGACTAGCTCTCTCCATTCAGGTTCAGCATCTTGGTCTGCAAGAATATAAGCAAACAATGCTTTTGCTCCGTTATCTTGCTCTTTTGTGAGAACAACTACTTGCTTTACAGCTGGATGTTTTAATAAAACAGCTTCAATCTCTCCTAGTTCAATACGGTATCCACGAATTTGAACCTGATCATCCTTTCTTCCTATGAAAAACAACTGGCCATCTGAACCATATCGGACAATATCACCAGTTTGAAACACACGACCTAAAAGAGAATTTGTTGTAAATTTCTCTTTTGTAAGATTATCCTGTCCTTTGTACCCATTCGCTAAACTAATTCCTGACAACCACAGCTCCCCTGGGACTCCAATCGGAAGCACTTGACCAAATTCATTTACTACTTCTACTTTTGTCCCCGGAATCGGGAAACCGATAGATGGAAAAATGTTTTGATCTTTTGCTTCTTCCACTATACCCGCAGTAGCTACCACTGTATTTTCTGTTGGCCCATAGTGATTAACTACTTTAATCGGGAATGCTTTTGGTGGATATTGACGAAGCTGATCTCCACCTGTTAAAAGTACCCGTAGAAATAAATCTGATGGCCAATTCAAATGGAATAATTCCTCACAGATGAGAGTTGGAACAAAGCTGATCGTTATATCATTCGAAATTAGCCAATCTTTCAGTTTACTTGGAGAAAAACGGTTATCTTCGTCCACGATCATCAAAGTTGCCCCGCTTGTTAGCGCTGGCCAAATTTCCCATACTGAAGCATCAAATCCCACACCTGCTGACATGGAACATTTATCTGAACTAGTTAATTCATACGTTTGCTGATGCCAATCCACTAAATGCTGTAGGGACTTCTGCGTAATTTCCACACCTTTTGGAACTCCGGTAGAACCAGAAGTATAGACTACATATGCTAGATTTTGGGGTTGGTCTGCTCTCGTATGAATTGCTGGCATACTCGCCCACTTTTGCTGATCCACATCCATACAAATGATATTTTTATGGGTAGACATGCATTTTAAATGTAAGGAACTATTTGTAATAACTACATCTAGATTCGCATTTTGAATCATCCAACTGATTCGATCTTCTGGATACACTGGATCAATTGGCACGTAAGCAGCTCCAGCAAGATGAATCGCAACTAAACTAGTGATTAGATCTATTGATCGGTCTAATAAAACTCCAACACAATCTCCTGATTTCACACCTGATAATCCTAAATAATACGCAAGTTGAGATGCCTTCTGATACAGTTCTCCATATGATAACTGTCCCTCTATACTCTTAACTGCAATATGATTTGGATCATTGGTAGCATGAGCAACGATTCTCTCCAATATTGGTAGAGAATAAGCTATTTCATCTGATCGATTCCAAATTTGTAACTGTGCTTTTTCTTCCTCCAAAAGCAAATTTAAATCTGCAATAGACAATGCATTTGAACTTACAAATTGTTGAAGGATCTCTGAAAATAAGCGCATAAATCGCTCTATTATCCCTTTGTCAAACTTATTTGAGTCATACATCCACTTCAAAAACATAGATTCTCCTGGAGCAACTACTAGAACCAAAGGATAATGACTTCTTTCTATACCTCTGAGCTCGGAGATTTGCAGACTCTCCTTTTCTAAAGAACGCATCTGATAATTTTCCATCACTAATAAATACTGGAAGAGAGGTTCTTCTTTTGAAGTTCCTGCCCATTCGGCAATTTTGGTCAAAGGCACATAAGCGTACTCTTCAGAGTCTTTTAATTTCTGCTGTAAATCAACTAAATACTGTTCGATACTCCAATCTTTCTTCAGATGAATTCGAACGGGAATACTGTTGATAAACGGCCCAACGATTTGTTCCACACCGTTTAAAGAACCTGGTCGACCTGATACAGTCGTTCCATACATTAAATCTGTCTGTCCACTATAAGCTGCTAAAAAAATCCCCCATGCAGCTTGAATAACTGTATTCATGGTTACTTTCTGTTTCTTTGCAAACTGTTTCATATTTTCCGTTACATCACTTGACAAATAAGTTGCCCATTCTTCATGAGATGATTTCTCTTTTGTATGACTTGATGAAACAGCAATTTGTGCAGGCTTGGCACCCGCTAGTTGGTGAGACCAATATGATTTTGCTAATTCTTCATCCTGTTCCAACATCCATCTAAAGTAGGCCTCATAAGAAGCAACAGCAGGAAGGTAAACTGGTTGTCGTTCAACAAGCGATTGATATATCTGCAGCCACTCTTCCAAAATAATCGGCATACTCCATCCGTCTAGCAAAGTATGATGATAGCTCCAAACAACTTGGTGCTGATTAGGTGTGATAGAAAATAAAGCGATCCGCATTAGTGGCGGACAAGTCAAGTCAAATGCCCTTTTATGATCTTCCTCCAAATAATTAGCTAATGCTTCTACTTTCTCTTCTTCATTCAGATCGGTCCAGTCGTCTTGAACTATCGGCAAATCTATCTCTTTCCAAGCGATCTGATGTGCTTGTTTTACATTCTCCCACCATAAAGAAACAGATAATTGAGGATGCCTTTGCATCACTTGTTTCCATGCATCTTGGAATACTTGCAAATCTACTTCCCCTGTTATCATCATCTTCATTTGAACCACATAGGCCGACTCATCTTTTGCATAAAGACTATGAAACAACATGCCTTCTTGCAGTGGACTTAATGGGTAAATGCTTCTTACATTTTTTAAATCAGGAATTTTTAGCAATTCATCAGAAGTAAGTTTTGCTAAAGGAAAATCATCTAACATTGGTTGGACTTTCTTTTCCATGCAGTGTTGAATCAATTGATTCAATTGCTGTTGATAAAGGGTAATCCAAGAAGTAACTTGGGCTTTTGAAAATTGAAGTGGATCGTAAATAAACATCACTTCTAGTTGATCGTCCTGCACCACAGACCAAACATCTAGCGCATAAGGGCGTCGAAAATCAGGATCTATTAGACTACCGATGCCTTCAGAAGTTGATGAAGCCCAAATAGAATCGGAGTCGGATTGAATTTGTCCCAAATAGTTAAAACTTATTGCTGATGAAGATGGCATATTCATATTTTTTAGATGTTTTAACATGCCATAGCTAATTCCTTGTTTTTCAATAAGAGACAATTTTTCTTGTATCTTTGGCACAATTTGCTCCCAATTATCCCCTGTAATTTCAAATCGAACTGGGTAAATGGTCGTAAACCAACCAATCGTACGAGATAAATCAATTGTTTCATCAAGTGTTTCTTCCCGTCCATGCCCCTCTAAATCAATGGAAACAGCATTATTGCCTGACCATGCATGATAAGAACTAATCAATGAAGCAATTAACAACTCACTTACTCTTGCTCGATATGCTTGGAAGCTTTGTGAAAGTAGTTGCTTTGTTACCTGTTTAGATAATCGAAATGAAATTTGTTTTGCATCGCGCTCTAAGTTTTTGCTCGTATCATCAAATATAGGTGGTAGTTCATTCGTTGATACTTGTTGTTCCATCCAAAATGAAACTTCTTTTGTCCAATTTTCCGATTGAATATTTTTCTGTAAAGCATTGGACCAAACCTGATAAGATGTCGTTTTAGCTGGAAGCATTGGTTCTTTTCCAGTGCCCAATTGTTGATATGTAAAAGATAAATCTGCTAATAAAATTCTCCAAGAAACACCATCAACAATAAGGTGATGTGCTACTAGAAGCAATTTATCTGCATATCCATAACCCCGTTTAAAATAAATAGCTCGAAAAAGTGGTCCTTCTTGTAAGTGAAGACTTGTTTGTGTTCTTTGTCCTACTTGTTTTATTGTTTCCAGCTGTTCATCTTCTGACATTGAGCTTAAATCAAGCATTTGCAGTGGCACACTATTGGAAATCGTGCTGTATGATTGTCTCCATCCTTTTTCAGTTTCTACAAATCGCAGACGGAAAGCATCATGATGCTCCATTAATATCTCCATTGCTTTTGTCAAAAGTGGTATAGACAGAGGTTGTGCAACTGTGATTAGCATCGCTTGATTAAAATGATGCAGATTTTCCATCTGTTGTTCAAAAAACCATTTTTGTATAGGTGTGAGAGGTACTTCCCCAACGATTAACCCTTGATCATGTTTGACGTTCTCTGCTACTTTCGCTACAGCAGCTAGTTCGCAGATCGTTTGATGGCTAAATACTTGCTTTGCAGTTATTGCTATTCCAGCATTTTTCGCCCTTGCTACCATTTGAATACTGATGATGGAGTCCCCACCGAGTTGAAAAAAGTTATCGTGAATACTGATCTGCTCAACATGGAGAAGTTCTCTCCAAATATCTGCAAGTTGGTACTCCACTTTGGTTTGAGGTGCGACAAATATAGTCTCATTAACTAGCTCATCCCAATTTGGCTCAGGTAGATTGGATCGATCTAACTTACCATTAGCAGTAAGCGGCAGTGAATGTAAGAAAATGAATAATTTAGGAATCATATAAATTGGAAGCTTTTCAGCCAATTTATCTCTTAATTGCTTGCTCTGATCTGATTTCTCCATGACCACATAAGCTACTAAATTTTCATTTTTCAACATGACAACTGCTTCATTTACTTCAGGTATTTGAACAAGGGTGGCCTCAATTTCTCCTAGCTCTACGCGATATCCACGAATACTCACTTGTCGATCCATTCTACCTTGAAAATGAATATTTCCATTTGCCATCATTCTTACTCTGTCCCCTGTTTTATACAAACGACCAAAAGTAGGATGTTGAATGAAAGCTTGACTAGTCTTTTCAGATTGCTGATGATACCTTGCTGCAAGTTGATTACCGCCTATACAAAGTTCACCAGGTACTCCGATTGGAACCTGTAATCCTTTTTCATCTAACACATATGCTTTTACTCCCATGATAGCCTTCCCAATAGAAGGAGACCAAGTACCTGCTGTTGGTACTACCCCTGCTGTTGCGACAACTGTATTTTCTGTTGGCCCATAATGATTTACGATTGTAACCGGGAAATCTTTTGGCGGATAGACGTGTAATTGATCCCCACCTGTTAGCAAGTACCGTAAACTTCCTCCATTTGACCATGGGATAGCTATCAGCTGAGCAAGCAATGGCGTTGGAATAAAGCTGATTGTTATTCCTTGCGCTATCAACCAATCTCTTAATTCAGTCGGATCCGCTTTTTTCTCTTCATCTGGTATTACCAAAGTAGCTCCAGCAGCAAGAGAAGGCCAAATTTCCCAAACAGAAGCATCAAAAGCAGGGCCAGCTAACATAGTAGTACGATCTTCAATCGTTACTTGATACGCTTGTTGGTGCCACTGTACTAAATTATGTAAGCCTCCATGTGTAATACAAACTCCTTTTGGTAACCCAGTAGATCCACTTGTATATACCATGTATGCCAATTGATTTTCTTCCAATGGGGGAAATAGAGCATGCGTAGGCATGTGATCCCAGGTAACAGGATGTTTATCCAAAACAAACGTAGTAGTTGCCAATCCCTCTAACCACTGTGTTAAATGATTTTGAGTTAGTAAAATAGAAGCCCCAGAATCTTCGATCATAAAAGCTAAACGATCCAAAGGATAAGAAGGATCTAACGGAACATAACAGGCTCCGATCTTCATTACACCTAACTGTGCTACGATCATCTCAGGACATCGATGTGCACAAATCGCCACACGATCATGTCTGCCAACCCCAATAGAACGAAGAAAAAGCGCGAGCTGTGTCGATTGTTGTTCCAGCTCGATGTATGATAAAGTTTTTTGATCTTCTACAACTGCAAGTCCATCAGGAACCATTTGAACATGGCTAGCTATTTGCGCTAATATTGGCTGAAAATCTGGAATTTCCTGTTCATGTTCCTCATGAAAGCTCTCCAATAATTTTTCTTCTTCCGAACTGAGCAGGGATATCGTATGAATAGACTGTTCCAAATCCGTCGCCATAACCTGCAAAACATGTTCAAAATTTTTCATAAATCGATGAATGGTCTCTGCTGTAAACAAATTTTTATTATACTCAAGCGTCAAGAATATACCTTCCGATTGATCAACTGCTGTTACTGTTAGATCAAATTTTGCGGTTGAAAGTCCCATAGGAATATGTTGGACCGCAAGATCTCCTTTGCTTTCTATTCCATTGCCCATAGACTGCATCGCAAACATAATTTGAAACAAAGGAGAATCACTTAATTTGCGATCTGGTGATACAGCATCTACTACTTTCTCAAAAGGAACTTGTCCATTGGCATATGCTTCTAACGACACTTCACGAACTTGTTGCAGAAGATCTTCAAATGTTTCTGCCTTGCCCAGATCCGTTCGAATAATAATCGTTTCTACAAAAAAACCAATCAATCCCTCTATATTTTCATCTTCTCTTCCAGCAATAGGACTACCGATCGGAATATCCGTCTGATTTGTATACCGACTCAGTAATGCTTGAAATGCAGCGACTAATACCATATATAGAGTTGTTCCTTGTTCATGACTCACTTCTTTTAAATTTTGAGAAAGTGACGATGAAAGTTGATAATAGTGTGTTTGCCCTTCGTATGTTTGTTCATTTGGTCTAGGAAAATCAGTGGGCAGTAACACTGGTTTTAAATCGGCTAGTTTCTTTTTCCAATACGATAATTTTCTTTCCCATGAAGTCGTTTTGGATAAAGATTCAAGATGGATTGCGATATCACTTGGTGCAAGAGGTAATTCAGGTAAATTTGCATCTTCTCCGGATTTCAATGCTTCATAAAAATGGAACAACTCTTGTGACAAAATGGATAAAGACCATCCATCTGCAATCAAATGATGCATCAGAAAACATAAATAAAATTGATCATCTGCTACTTGGTACAAATTCATCCGAACAAGAGGTGCTGTATCCAATGAAAATGGTACTTCTATCGCATGTGTTATCTGTAACTTTGCCTCTTGATCGGGATTAACTGCCTCTCGAACATCAAATTCTTCCATATGTACCGTTACCTCATCTTTTATCACTTGATAGGCAACTCCCTGTTCTTCAAGGAAAACAGTACGAAAAGCGGGATGACGATCAACTAGTTTCTGAAAAGCAGATGCCATACATTGAGTGTCTAAATCACCTGTAACTTTCACTATATACGGCAAGTGATACACATGTTTTACAGGCAAAATTTGTTCCATAAACCAAACTCTTTTTTGTGATGGAGAAAGTGGTAATTTCCCAGACAATCTCTGTCTTTTTATCTGCACTACTTCTTCTTCAAAGCTATACAGCATCTGACTCAACTCATGTGCTAACAACTTCACGGTTGGTGATCGGAAAAGCGAGCGGATCGGCATAGTCACTTGGAAAATTCTTGATATTCTAGAGATAACTTGTGTTGCTAATAGAGAATGTCCACCTAATGCAAAAAAGTTATCTGATGTAGAAACTTTTCTCCCCAATACTTCTTGCCATATCTCCTTTACTATTTCTTCCAAAGGTGAGTCGATAGACAGAGCCACTTCCATCTGACGAGTATCTTCTAGTTCAAGAAGTGCTTTTCGATCAATTTTTCCATTTGGAGTTAAGGGGAATTCTTCTAACTCCACAATATTGCTAGGAATCATGTAAGAAGGAACATATTCTGCTAGATATGGACCATAATCCACTCCTTTTTCTTTGCATAATAAATATGCAATTAGCTGCTGTTCCTTTGCTATCACTAAAGCTTTCTTCACTTTTTCATGTTTTTCCAACACATGTTCTATTTCTGATAGTTCAATTCGATACCCTCTTATTTTCACTTGATGATCAAGACGACCTAAAAACTTTAACTCACCATTTTTTTGTAATTGTACAAAATCCCCTGTTCGATAAAGCTTCAAACCCTTTCGAAATGGATGATCTACAAATTTTTCGGCTGTAAACTCTTTTTGATTCAAATACCCTTTAGCTAAACCTCTTCCACCCAGATATAGCTCTCCTGGAAATCCAACAGGAACTAGCTTTCCTGTTGGATTGAATACAAAAGCTTCAGTTTGTGAAATAGGTCTGCCAATTGTTGGTGCATGCTCAGACCCTTTTTTCACAAGTGAACATGTCGAGTATGTTGTATCTTCTGATGGTCCATACAAATTATAAACTTTTTCGATATGTTCTAATTGGTATAAGGATTGTGCCAATTGATTGGTCAATGGCTCACCAGCTAGATTAATTGTCGTAACCGAAGATGGAATTGCATCTAGCTCCAACAGCTCTGTAATAGCAGAAGGAACTGTATTGATCAAAGTTATTTGATCCTTGGCAGCAATCTCAGCAGATAGATCAAGTGCATCTTCAACTCCGACAACCAAACCACCGCAACTTAGAGGAAAAAACATCTCAAATACAGACAAATCAAAGCATATCGAAGTGGAAGCCAATACACCTTTACGTTCTTCAGGTCCAAAAACACTTTCCGCCCAATGCATAAGATGAACTACACTGCGGTGAGTAATCATTACACCTTTTGGCTTACCAGTAGAACCAGATGTATAGATGATATAGGCGAGAGAGTCTGGATTATGAACCAATGCAAGATTATCTTTAGGGAGCAAATGGACAAGTTCATTTATTTTGTCGACAAAAAGCAAATCACCTGTATATTCTGGTAATCCTTGAATAGCATGCGAAGTGGAGATTAGCAGTTTTGCATGGGAGTCTTGCAAGATATAATCTAATCTACTCTTTGGATATGCTAAATCAATTGGTACATATGCTGCTCCAACTTTCCAAATTGCGTAAAATGAAACAAGCATATCAACAGAACGTGGCATTCCAACTGCTACAAAGTCTCCTGCTTCTATTCCCTTTTGAATGAGAAAATGGGCGAGTTGGTTTGCTCTTTCGTTCAACTCTCTATACGTAATCGAGTCATTTCCCCAATGAACCGCTATTTGATCTGGAGTTTTCTTAACTTGATTTTCAAACAATTGGTACGTGAGTAATTTTGAATCATAATCACTATCGTAATGGTTCCATGACTCAATGATGCTCAGCTCTTTTTTGGTAATCCATTCTAATGAACCAATAGATTGATTCGGATCCGCTAAGATTTGTTGCAAAATATGTTGGTAATGTTGAGAAATTGTACTTACTCCATCCAAGTCAAGCTTTCCAGAATCAAATATCCACTTACACTGGGTTAATTCGTTTGGCAATACCATTAATGTAAGAGGATAATGAGATTTTTCGATTGATTTCACTATTTCAAGCGTAAATTGGTCATGTACCAATACCTCTGATGGGTAATTTTCATAAACAAATAAGCTGTCAAAAAGAGTGGTTTCATTGGAAACACAACTATTTGATAAAATATCTGCTAACGAGGTATTTTCATGCATTCTCATTTCCAGTTGCTCTTGCTGCAATGCTTGCAACCACTGTGTGATAGAAAACGATGGTGATACATTCGTTCGCACAGGAACGGTATTCATGTGCATGCCAACACGTCTTTCAAAATCTTCTAGGAGGGGAGACCTTCCTGATACTGCCATTCCCACAACCACATCTGATTTAGATGTATAAAAATAGACAGTTAATAACCATACACCTAGTAAAAGTGTCGATTCTGTAAGGTTTAATTGTTTTGCTGTACGCCTAATAAGATTTGTCTCTTCCTCTGAAAAATAAACGTTATACTCATCAGGCAATAGAGATGTTTCCCTGTTGATCTGTGTTTTTATCGGTAACACAGACGCCTCTTCAAGTGCAGATAGCTGCTTTTTCCAATACCTCATAGCCTCTTCTTGATCGCTTGATTCGATCCAAGCCACAAACTCAGAGAATGCTGGAGTATCTGGGATTTTCTTATCTCCTCTATAAAAAGCAATCACTTCGTTTAATACAATCGGACAGCTCCAACCATCTAATAGCAGATGATGAAAAGTCCATAACATATCGTATTGATCATCTGCCACCTTTACTATGGTTAATCTGCTAAGAGGAGCTTCTTGCAAATCAAATCCACTTTTACGATCAGTAACCAATAATTGATCCCATAATTCTTTTTGACTTTCTGTAGAAAGGTGACTCCAATCTTTTACCAGAAAAGGGATGCAGTTCTTTTCCTTCACAACTTGAAGAGGAGAAGAGAGTTCTTCCCAAAAAAAGGCTGTTCGAAACACATCATGTCTTGCTACAACTTGATTCCAAGCCTGCTCAAATCGACCCAGATCAATAGACCCATTTACTTTGAGACATAGTTGGTTGATATATACACCCTCGAGTGATTCATCTAAACAGTGATAAAGTATCCCTTGCTGTGCAGGGGTTAAAGGATAAACATCTTGAATCCCTTCTTGCAAAATTTATCGGCCCTTTCTTTCATTAATTTTGGAAAATACCCTTGATATATCAGCTTTCCTCTTTTTACTTTGGAACTTCGTTTTATTCTTCTGAATTTGAACCAGAGAACGACATGCATCAGCCAAATAGTTAGCAAATCTTTCAATAGAATTGCTACGGTATAGAGCCTTGCTATAGTTCCAGCAAATGTTTAACTTTCCATTTTGTATATAAGCATTTATTTCCAGGAGATAGGAACGTGCTACTTCTTGATATTTACGTGGTCCGAAGAAAGTGAGTTCTTTTATGACCCCATACTCCTCATTGATCATTTGATCGAATTGACCTAAATAGTTAAAACAAATCGGAGGTGTTTGTACTGCATGGATATCGGCATCTTTGGATAAATAACGCAAAAGACCATATCCAATGCCACCATTTGGAGTGTGTAATAGTTCATCTTTTACAATTTGAAGAGCGTTTCTTCTCGCATTTTCATGCAAAGTCAGCGGATAGATACTCGTAAACCAACCAACTGTCCTCGATAGATCCATCTCCTCACTCTGGTGATCTCGACCATGCCCTTCAACATGCAAACATAAATTTTTGTTCCCAGACCAATTTTGATATGCTTGCCATAAAGCAGCTATCAATAGTTCGTTTACTTTGGCTGTTTGACTCCAATTCAAAATAGTTTCCGTTTCTTGTCTTGTAAAAGCTTGTTTATACTCTACTACTTGAGTATCGGTATTGATACCATTTAAAAAATCAACAGGAAATGCTTCTACTTTAGTATCAATAACCTGTAACCATCTTTCCTTTTCATCCAATATGTTGTGATTCATCTTTTGTAGATAGTAAGACCAATCTTGATAAGACGTTGTTTTTTGAGGTAATGTCAGCTGATTCCCTTTTTCTATTTGACGATATAAATTGCCTATATCATCTAGTAAAATCCTCCAAGACACACCATCTACTACAAGATGATGAATAGCTAGAATGAACAGTGGATTTTCTTGTTTTCGATTGACAAAAGTCGCAGACAAAAGCGGACCATTTTTTATATCTAATCTATTTTCAGTAGATTGATGCAACTCTTCAACATCTACATTTGATCCATCAACAATATGAAAAAAAGAGTTTTCTTCTTCTAGACTGATTGCACCCCATTTGTCTTTTTCCTGATAAAAACGCAATCTCAATGCATCATGTAAAAATACCAGTTTTTGCAATACTTGCTTCAATAACAATGGATCGATCGACATGTCGAGGGAGAGAATCATCGATTGATTCCAATTATTATTATTTGGTATTTTTTGCTCAAAAAACCAATGTTGAATAGGTGTAATCGGCACATTTCCTGTTACTAACCCTTGATTAATGGGCTTTTTTCGTCTTTCATTCAAAATAGAAGCCATTTCTTTAATTGTCGGATGAGTAAAAAAGTGTTTAGGATTGATCTGTATTCCTTCTGATTTGGCGGCGGCAATCACTTGCAAACTCAGGATAGAGTCTCCTCCAAGTTCAAAGAAACGATCTTTTATTCCTATTTCATCTCGCTTCAAGACTTTTTTCCATATCTTTAATAGTTTTGCTTCTCTCTGACTTGAAGGTGGCAGATACGTTTTTTGAACCGATGTACTACTAGGCTTTGGTAAAGCTTTTCGATTTACTTTACCATTCAGCGTGAGCGGGAAAGAGTTCAGTATCAAGAATTGACTTGGTATCATGTATGTTGGCAGTATTTCTTCTAAATGTGTTTTTAATTCCATGTGGTCATGAA
The DNA here is from genome assembly GCF_009831235.1 of Shimazuella alba. Lineage (GTDB taxonomy): Bacteria > Bacillota > Bacilli > Thermoactinomycetales > Thermoactinomycetaceae > Shimazuella > Shimazuella alba. Next base: position 120,159 of record NZ_WUUL01000003.1, read on the forward strand.
GATTTTCTTTTGCCACCACATAAGCGATGAGTTGCTGTTTTTCTTCGATGACAACAGCCTCTTTCACAGATGCATGTGCTGTTAATGCAGATTCGATCTCACCTAACTCAATGCGATAACCTCTCAGCTTCACTTGAAAATCCGTTCTACCTAAGTATTGCAATACTCCATCATGGGAGTATCGTACTAAATCACCTGTGCGATAAATTCTTCCAAACTTAGGGTGATCGATAAATTTCTCAGCAGTTTTTGGGGGGCTCCCAAGATAACCTCTCGTAACTCCTGCACCACCAATGTACAGCTCCCCTACCACTCCAATCGGTACCAATTGCAATTGTGAATCTAGTATGTATACCTTGGTACCTGTAATCGGTTTCCCAATAGAAGGGGGAGAAGGATCTTCTCGGTCTACTAATGTAAAGGTGCTATATGTGGTGCACTCAGACGGTCCATACAAGTTATAGACGCTATTGACATGTTCAAGCTCGTATAACTCGTTTGTTAACTGTCTGGACAATGGTTCTCCTGCCAAATTAATAGTAGTAACAGATGATGGTATGCCTAATGTTAGTAAACCTTTTGCAGCAGAAGGAACTGTATTTAATAAGGTAACCTCGTTTGCTGCTGGAAGCGACGGTAAAGAGAGTGCGTTTTCTCCGATGATTACTTTTCCGCCAGTTAACAATGGGACAAATAACTCAAAAATAGACAGATCAAAACAGATAGATGTTCCAAATAAGACACCAGCTAATTCATTACAACTAAATACGGATTTTGCCCACTGGACAAAGGTGACTGCTTGGAAATGCTCGATCGCGATCCCTTTTGGCCTTCCTGTAGATCCAGATGTATAAATAAGATAAGCCAAGTCAGTAACGGACTGTTCAATGACTATCTCTGTTTTTGGATACTTCTTCCAAACACCTGAGGTCAGATTTAATGTGGTAATGCCTGAATTTTGCATCATGTTCTCTACATCGGACTGGACCAAGAGTAGTGATAAATCAGCGTCATTTATCATGTACAGAAGGCGGTCCTTTGGATAAGCTGGATCTAAACCGACATATGCTGCACCTGTTTGCAATACAGCCATAATCGCTACAAGGAGTGGATACTTTCGAGGAAGTGCAATTCCTACTATCTGTCCATTTCCAATCCCTTGATCCAATAAGTGATGTGTAAGTTGATTCACATCTTCTAACATTTTTTGATAAGTAACACGCTCTACACCATCTATGACCGCTATAGCATGCGGCGTTTTTCTAGCTTGCTCCCTCCATGTTTGATTCAGCGTCATAGTTGGTTTGGGACTTGATCCACCATCTCCATATTGAATAACTTCTGACTCAGCATCCTTTGTCATACAAGTGTACGAATCAATGGATAGATTGGGATCCATTACTATTTGCTCTAATAAAGACACAAAACTATCTGCAAGTTGTTGCATCAAGCTTCTATCAAACAAGGTTACATCGTATTGCCAATGAAGAAGCAAACCTTCATGCCATGGTGCAGCCTTCAAACATAAATCAAACTGGGAAGTAGGATCAGAAATTGCTTTACTTGTGACATCCCAATTCCCCCACTTCATCTTCACATCGCCTTTTCCAAGTGATATGGCAGATAATTCTGGGATCAAAGTAGTTTGTTCAAATGCGAGCATCGCTTGAAAAATAGAAGGAATACTGGCATCTCTTATTGGTGTTAGCTTCTCAACCAAATCAATAAAAGGTATCTCGTGCTCAGATGCTTCTTGTACATTTTGCATCGTCTGCTTTAACAATTGAACAAAGGTTAGAGACTGGGATAAATCACCTCTTATTACAATTGGATTTACCATATAAGTAAGTTGTTTTGCTTCTATATTGTTTGTTCTCCCTACTGATGGCGAACCCACTAAGATATCATCTTGCCCACTATATTGAGCTAGTACCATCTGATAAACAGTTAATAATAATTGATAGAGCGTAGCTCCATATCGATTTGCCAAAGCATTTAAAGATTGCAAAAGATCTGCAGGTAATTCACTTTCAATCTTCTCTCCTAAAAAGGATTGACTCCTCCCACGGACAGATTTTTGAGGCAAATTCAATAATGGAAGTTCCCCTGCCAATTTTTCTTTCCAATAATCCAAATGTTGCAGATCTTCGGTAGTTGTAAGATCCATTAATTCCACTGTCTCTAATGGATCAAGTATTTTCCCACTTTCCAGCTCCATATACAGATCTCTCAACTGAGCCAAAAACAAATCCATAGACCATAGATCACAAATAATATGGTGAAAACAAAGTAAAAATGTATAGGATTCATCGAGATGTTTGTATAAAACAGCTCGAAACAATGGCGCTTTCTCAAGTACAAATGGAGCATACGCGTCTTCCACTAACTGCTCAGCAAAATCAACTATAGCTTCTTTTTCAACCAATACATCGATCGTATCTTTGTGAACATAAGGAAAAGGCTTTCCATCGGACCGCTGACGAATACTTGTCCTAAGGCTTGAGTACTTTTTCATAAGTAGTTCAATCGCATGCTGTAAATGTGTTTTGTTTAATTCTTTTGGAAAACGAAGCGCGATGGGAATATGATAAGCTATATTTTCTGGATAAGTCTCTTGAATATACCAAATAGCCTCTTGGCCACGGTTTAAGGTAATCTCTGTACTCAGTTTCATCCTCTGTTCTTCTTTTAACATTTCATTTGTTCGTTCTAATAGCTGTGAATGAATACAGACAATAAGCTGATCCCAATTCCAAGTAAGGAGGGTTCCTACTTTTGGCAGTTCTACATGCCAATACTCTTCTATCACAAATTTGAATTGCAGGATTTTTATGGAATCAAATCCAAAAAAAGAAATACCTTGCTTCACCCAGTCTTCTTTTTGTACTTGCAAATTTAATAGATCCAGTAGTTTTCCTTGCAATTGGGTCCTTTGTTTTGATGGAGGAAGGATGATCCAATCTTCCCAGACAAATAATTCATCTTTGCCGTTCATAGACTCTTCTTCATACATCACTCGATATACCACTTGTAATTGATTAGCCAAATAGATTTTTTTACAAGCTCGTCTTTGAATTTTTCCGCTTGATGTTTTTTGAACACTATTTTCCTTAATGAAAACAATTTCATAACAAGATACTCTATGCTCTGCTGATATAGCTTGTTGTATTTGCCTGGCTAACTGTGAAATATCAACTAATTCTTCTGCATCTTTTCTAATTTCTTGAACGATGACAAGTTTCTCCTCATCATCTATATCGACAGAAAAAGCTGCTCCACATCCTGGTCTAAGAAAGGAAGAACAAGATTCCACGGTTAATTCTAGGTCTTGGGGATATAAATTTCTGCCTCTAATGATGACAAGGTCTTTGTATCTCCCCGCAATAAACAATTCATCCTCAATAAAATATCCCAAATCACCAGTTCGAAGATATGGACCATCACCATCCAACCAAGCTGAAAAATCCTCTTTCGTCTGTTCAGGTTTATTCCAATATCCATGAGCGACGCTACTACCTTTGACCCATATCTCCCCTACTCTATTGGGTTCGCATAGTGTTCGTTTTTCTGGATCTACACACTTGATAGTTAAACCATCACCAGAAGTTCCACAACTAACTACGACTCTAGAATCTTCAGACTCGCTTAATCTTACATCCCTATTGTTTAAGTCGGTAATAGACACAGACTGATAAACAGGTTTCTCCTTCCATCTGCCTCCTGCTATATAGAGTGTAGTCTCTGCCATCCCATACATAGGATAATGAGCTTCTGCTCGAAACCCGTAAGGTGAAAATACTTCAGTAAACTTCTCCAATGTCTGATATCTAACGGGCTCTGCGCAATTTACTGCTACTCTCCAACTACTGAGATCCAAGGAAGCTCTTTGAACTTGAGATATTTTCCTTACACATAAATCAAAACCGAAATTTGGACAACAGGTAGTCGTTCCCCGAAATCGGTCAATTGCTTTAAGCCAAAGGTAGGGGTTCACCACATATTGATAAGGTGATAACGACACAGCATGAAAACCAACATACATAGGTTGTATGACACATCCTATCAAACCCAAATCATGAAAGATAGGTAACCACGAAACGCTGACATCGTCTCTTGTATGTTGCAATCGATCACAGATGATTGCTGAATTATCTAGCATATTCCCATGACTTACCATGATACCTTTTGGATCTCCAGTTGATCCTGAACTATATTGCAAATAGGTAACTGTATCACGATGAATAAGGGGAGGTGACCAACTTTTCGCCCAGGTATCAGATAGTGTATCTGTTGGATACCACTCCATATCCAAGCCCACAAGAGACTTCCCATCTTCCATTTCCAAACTAGCTATAACATCTGAAGTTGTTATAGCAATTTTTGCTCCTGCGTCTTTGACCACTGCTTGTAACCTCGTAGTTCGACGATGTTGTTTTTCTGGTGGATATCCTGGAACAGCTATGACACCTGCATATAAACATCCATAAAAAGCACTTATAAAATCTAATCCTTGATGATACAACAACATTACACGATCGCCTTGTGTTACTTTGGTTTGCAGCCAAGCTGCAATAGCCCTCGCGCGTATATCTAATGTTTCATATGTATAACTTACTTCCTCTATATCTCCGTCTTTTAAAAAGGTATATGCTTTTTGGTTTCGTTGATTTTCAGCCCGATATCGTACGATATCGGTCAAGGTTGTAAATATTTTATCCATGGTTCCTCCTGAATGAAATATCTAAGAAAAATTAGATATGAAAAACAAAAAATACAATCGTTTCTACATGAAGAATTTTTTGGAAAATCTAATGACATACTATCAGAATAAAATAAGTTGTGTCAATGATCAGTCACATATAAAAGAAATTCTGCCTTTTTGGCACATTCAAAAAAAGGGTACTACTTGCCAAAATATGATAGAATCTTTCTCATGATACTTGTAAAAAAGGGATGAATCTATCAATGACTACACAATCTATGCTTATGAAGATGGAAGATATCATGGATGCCAATCAAATGATAAAAAACGTAATAGTGCAGACACCTTTACAACGAAATGAGTATTTATCTAATTTGTATGATTGTAATGTGTATTTAAAAAGAGAGGACTTGCAAGTTGTCCGTTCTTTTAAAATAAGAGGCGCGTTTTATATGATCCAAAGCCTGACTCCAGAGGAGCGGAAAAGAGGTGTTGTGTGTGCTAGCGCTGGGAATCATGCTCAAGGCGTAGCCTACTCTTGCAGTAAATTAAGAATTACTGGTAAAATCTTCATGCCAACTACAACCCCAAGACAAAAAGTAGAACAAGTAAAAAGGTATGGTGGCTCGTTTGTCGAAGTCATCTTAACAGGAGATACCTTTGATGATTCTTACTTAGAAGCAAAACAGTATGGGGACGAACATCACATGTCTTTCGTTCATCCCTTTGACGATCCCCGAACTATTGCTGGTCAAGGAACGATCGGGATGGAGATCATGAATGATATGGATAAAGTAGATTATTTATTTGCTAGTGTTGGTGGAGGAGGACTTATCGCTGGTGTGAGCACTTACATGAAAGGAATGAATCCTGATTGTAAAATAATCGGGGCCGAACCAGAAGGTGCTCCTTCCATGAAGCGCTCTCTAGAAGCAGGTCATGTGGTAGAACTCGACAAAATAGATCCATTTGTAGATGGAGCAGCAGTCAAAAAAGTAGGGCAATTAACTTATCAAATGGTAAAAGAACAGATAGAAGATATTGTCTTAGTACCGGAAGGAAAAGCATGCAGTACCATCTTAGAACTGTATAACCAAATTGCTCTTGTAGTAGAACCCGCTGGTGCGCTGCCGGTAGCTGCTCTAGATTTTTATCGCCAAGATATCAAAGGAAAAAATATCGTCTGTATTATAAGCGGCGGCAACAACGATATCGATCGGATGCAAGAAATGAAAGAAAAATCCTTGATCTATGAAGGATTAAAGCATTATTTTATCGTTTCTTTCCCCCAAAGAGCTGGTGCTCTTAGACAGTTTTTAGAAAATGTGCTTGGTAAAGACGACGATATAACTCGTTTTGAATATACAAAAAAGAACAACAAAAGCTCTGGACCTGCTTTAGTAGGCATTGAGCTAAAAGATCCAAGTAACTATCAAGCCCTCTTAAACCGAATGGAACAATACGGCTTTTCATATATAGAAGTCAATAACGATCCAACTTTATTTAATTTACTTATCTAAAGATAATTTGTATTTTTTCTATCCTTACCCGCATAATACAGATGCTGTACAATCGCACTTCATGTATTTACTAGGGTCTCAAGGCTTCTTGTTAGGTTTATCCTGCAAAAAGCCTTTTTCGTTATCTCAACTATTAATCTTGGATTGAAATTCATCTGTTTTTTATATACTTCAATTGATAATGATTATCTATCTGTATGCTGTAGGATGGAAATACCTTGTCTGCACATCCAAGTGACTCTGTTATCTTGGAACAAATTGGGTTCGTACAGTGAAGAAACATCCTGATAGAGATACTGTGCAAACAATTATATACAGTAGTGGACCCATCAGGAAATCAACAAGGACATTTCACAAAGCTTGTACAATCACTCGAACGATAAGCTATGTTATTGGCAAGGAAATGACGGAAATTCTGACTTCCAACTCATAACTATTTGTTCCACCAGAGTACTACTTTGGTGGAACTCCTCTTTTTACCTCTACAAAAAAGTCATCCTAAATAGGATGACTTTAAATCCTTTTTCCTGAAAGTCTCAAATTCAGGAGGCTTTTTGTGGCTGTTTTCAGTCAATCTCCAATTTTACTTTATTTTACAAAATAGTATAAGAATGCAGTCAGAAGGTTTCCTTCTCCATATATAGTTGTTTACTCCTTATTGCTCTATACACTCTAGTTACAAACTGGGAGTAGTAGTCAGCATCCTCGGATTTGGTACCACATGGTGACCATATCAATCCAGCCACGATGTTCGGTAATCTTTCTACAGAAGAGGCGTGATAGTTGCATTTACTCTGTTACTTCCTGTGATCTAATAATAACAAATGATTTTGGATGAATCTGCTGAAAAGTATATCTGTTTGTTCAACATGTGACTATAGGGTAACTTGTTATACTAGCCATAATGAGTTACCCTATAGTCACATGTAAAGGAGTTACATCAACTTTTTTCAAAAAGGAGGATTCTGATTGGAAAATGACATCTTCAAGGCACTTGCAGATCCTAGCCGTCGTAAGCTTTTGGATCTGCTTAACGCTTCAGACGGACGAACTTTAAACGATCTATGCGCACCGCTTGATATGTCTAGATTTGGTGTCATGAAGCATCTAAATATACTAGAGAAAGCCGGTCTCATCACTACAAAAAAAGTAGGGCGTGAAAAGCTGCATTATCTGAATGCAGTACCTATACGTCAAATCTATGAACGATGGGTTAGCAAATACTCCGAACCATGGGCAATCGGATTAACTTCTCTTCAAAACGAACTGGAGGGTGAAGCAAATATGAATAAACCCAAGAATATAAACCGGATTGCAATCAAAGCAAAACCGGAACAAGTGTGGCAAGCTCTCACCGATCCAAACAAAACATCGAAATTTTGGTTCAATTGTGCTATCCGATCCACATGGGAAATTGAAGCTCCATTCGAATTATGGAATGGCAAGAAGAAAGAAGCAGAAGGAATCATTCTCGATATGGATCCGCCAAATAAACTTGTGATGAGTTGGCGGTTTATTTCATTTCCGGGTACAGAAAACGACACCCAGTCGCGTATTACATGGGAAATAAATACCCATGCAGAGTTCCATGGCGTGACCCAAGTAACTGTTGTGCACGATGAATTTGAACAAGCCAGAAACACTGCAACGGTTCTTGAAAATGGATTGCCAATAGTTCTTTCAGGCATGAAAACGCTTCTAGAAACCGGGGATACGCTCTCTAGTAGTTAAAATAAAAGTTTTTCCACAAGATCAGTAACAATCTCACATGAGGGATTAAAAACCGACAACAATGATACTAGGGAATTATTCTTAATAAAAGAAAAGGATATTGGTCTTATAAAAAGTAAAAAACTAGCATTTCTGCTAGTATCTATGGAAAGTTTATTATTTTCGTCCGGCAGTCGTGATGGATTCACGACTGCCTCTTGTCAGTATGCGACTGGAACCAGCGGACGATAAGGTTGCAGAACCCCATTTGCTAGAAGCGAATAGAGGTCATACTCCTGCTCGCCTCCGTTCAACAGATCGTACTGGACAAATGTCGGTCCAGAGTGGCGGTTTAAAACACTCGTTACACCCTTCAGACCCTTATACTCTCCTCCATGAGGGAACAGCAGTGGAGACGGAGTACGCGGTTCGTCAGTTGCTCGCGTGCCAGCAAGCATCTCAAACCAGTAGGTTTCCGGTCCCTTGGGAGTTTGGAAAGTATAGTAGTGCACTTCCCAGTTCCCGTTCCCTGTTAAGAAAGAGAGGTTTTTGGTAGACTTCACTTGTGACTCCAGTCTTTTGTGAGCCTGTTAGCTAAATAGTAACAAATTTACTGTTAATCAGCAATAACAAGGTATTCCATTCAATCAAAATACTCCTTCCAAATGCTGCAAATCAACAAATGCCCTTTCTTTTGACAACAGAACAGAGATAACATCAAATCGCAAAGGTAAATCTCCCATTTGTTGTTGTTGTAAAAATTGCGTAGCAAGCCGACGCACTTGTTGTTGTTTCCGATAGTCAACCGATTGAAAACCCAATCCAAATTGATTGGATGTCGTCGTTCTTACTTCTACAAACACTACATGCAAGCCATCATTTGCAACGATATCCAGTTCCCCTAAGTTTGTAGCCCAATTTCTTGCCACTAACTCCCATCCTTTTGACACCAAATACCCTGCAGCCATGTCTTCTCCCCTGCGTCCTGTTTCTTTCCTTGGATCAATCATGTTACATTTCCTATCGCTGCTCGAACAGGTGCAAAACTTCTACGGTGAATCGGACAGGGACCATATTTATTTAACATCTTTAGATGTGTTGGGACTCCATAGCCCATATGTTGATCAAATCCATATTGAGGATATTTCTTATGTATTTCCATCATCCAATTATCTCGAGTCGTTTTAGCAATAATCGAAGCGGCTGCGATTGAGTGGCTGAGGCTATCTCCTTTAATCAGACTCATTTGTGGAATGGTTACTTGAGGAAGTCTTACAGCATCTAACAATAGATGATCAGGTGTCACAGTTAACTCTAAAATAGCTAGACGCATGGCATGGAACGTAGCCTGTAAAATATTGAATTGATCAATATAGTCAACATCTACGACTCCCACACCAATACCAATCGCATGTTGTTCAATATGTTTTCGTAAACGGTCACGTTCTGTGACAGTTACTTGTTTGGAATCATTTAACCCAGTTACATCAAAATCTTCCGGCAAAATAACCGCTGCTGCAACGACAGGACCCGCAAGTGGCCCACGACCAGCCTCATCAACACCAGCAATGGTCATACTCCCATTTGCCCATAATTGCTTTTCGTATTTCCACATACGAGCTAAGCGTTCTAGTTCTATTTTGTTCTTTGCTTGTTGGTTTTGATGTCTTTTGGCTAATTGTTGAACACCACGACGTGTATCAGCCAACAATTCAGCTAGTACATCTTCTGTTACTTCATTTTCTTTTAACCAGACACGCCAATCGTCAATCGTTTTCTTCATTTCCAATCTCCTCATAATCACTTGGTGACTCTAGCGTTATTCTCCCAAGTCGCCCTGATCGTAGATCTCCCATGACGATATCCGCAGCTTTGTCCCAGTCAATCTCTCCTCCGCGCATCAAACAACCACGTTTTTTTCCTATCTCATCCAATAATTCTACGGGAGTTTGTTCTTGAATCACGACACTATATCGTTCCTCCAATAATTTTGGATAATGGAAACTAACATATTTTAATGTATAAAGAGCTATTTCTTCAGTTGGTAGAATATCATCTTTTATCGCACCGCTCATCGCAAGTCTCATACCTGTATCTGGATCTTCAAACTTAGGCCAAAGAATACCAGGTGTATCCAATAACTCCAATTTTTTACCAACTCGAATCCATTGTTGTGCTTTTGTAACCCCAGGTCTGTCTCCAGTTTGCGTAGCATGTCTACCAGCTAAGCGGTTGATCAAAGAAGATTTCCCTACATTTGGAATACCTAACACCATTGCTCGCATCCGTTTTGATACAATACCTTTTTTCTTTCGTGAAACAAATAAGGGCTCCAAAATTTCTTCACAGGTAGAAGCGATTTTTGGTACGCCTTTTCCTGTCTTTGCATCTATTGGCAGAACAGAAACTCCTAATTGGGTAAAATAAGAAATCCACTCATTCGTAAGAGATTCATCAGCCATATCACCTTTGGTAAAAAGCACAAGTCTTGGTTTATGTCCAGTTATCTCATCAATCATTGGATTACGGCTTGCTAGTGGTAGTCTTGCATCTAGTAGTTCAATCACGATATCTACTTGTTTACATTTTTCTTCTATCTGTCTTCTGGCTTTCGCCATATGGCCTGGAAACCAATGAATCGACATACTTCACACCTCTAATTACGATAAAATCACAATGACTTCCACTTTGAAATTGGCCAGTAAATAAACTCCGCTCTTCCTACTATTTGATCGATCGGAATTGGCCCTAAATCACGACTGTCTGCACTATTTGCTCGATTATCACCCATCACAAATAGATGACCAGCAGCAATTTTTGTTGGTGGAACGGTGGAGGTTTGTGTAGAAAAGGATAAATAAGGTTCTGATAGCATCTTCCCATTAATATAAACACGACTATTTTTAACTTGTATCGTTTCACCAGGTAAACCAATTATCCGTTTAATTAAATCTTTTTCTCCTTGTGTATGGAAAACAATAATTTCACCACGAGCGGGGGATTTAAACCGGTAAATAAGTTTATTAATAATTACCTTATCACCTGTTTGCATGGTGTTTAACATGGAAGGACCCTGCACGTAAGTTGGTTCCAGAAAAAATCCACGAATGACAACAGCAAGTATAAGCGCAACTACGATGGCTTTTACCCAATCAAATGCGCTTGGTGAACGGTTATCGTTCTTTTGCCTTTTTCGTTCGAGACGTTCTTTTCGTTGTCGCTCCGAGCGAGATACGAATTCACCCATCAACGGCCCCCTATGCAGAGATGGCAAAAGGACTTGATTAACTCAAGCCCTTTTTTCGCGAAACATGCATTTACTTGTGTGTCATTCTTTCTTTGATGCGAGCAGCTTTTCCACGAAGTTTACGTAGGTAGAACAATTTAGCACGACGAACTTTACCACGACGAATCACTTCAATCTTGTCCAAACGTGGGGAATGAAGCGGGAAAGTACGTTCCACACCTACACCGTAAGAAATTTTACGAACAGTAAAAGTAGCAGAAATACCGCCACCACGACGTTGGATTACAACTCCTTCAAAAAGCTGAATCCGTTCACGTTGACCCTCTTTTACTTTCACATGTACACGAAGCGTATCTCCAGCACGAAACAATGGGATATCTTGCTTCAATTGTTCTTCTGTAAGGCTTCTAATAAGTTGTTGCATGATCGGATAACCTCCCTTCTCTTTCTATCAAAATCCCGAATCACGGAAACGGAAATATTGTAACATATGTCTATCGCGAACACAATTAGTCTTGATCCGCTTCCAAAAGACGCAAAAATTTACGATCTTCTTCAGTCAGATTAGAAGATTTCAGCAAATCAGGTCGACGTTCCCATGTGCGAAGCAAAGCTTGTTCACGTCTCCATTTGTCTATGTTTGCATGATGACCGGATAATAAGATATCTGGTACTTTCAGCCCACGATATTCAGATGGCTTTGTATAATGCGGGTACTCCAAGAGTCCTGTTGAAAATGAATCATCAACATGAGACATCGGATTCCCCAACACATCAGGAAGCAAGCGGCTAACACTATCCATAATAATCATGGCAGGTAACTCCCCACCCGTCAGCACATAGTCTCCCATGGAGATCTCATGTGTTACCAAATGCTGACGAATTCGCTCATCAAAACCTTCATAGTGTCCACAGAGTAGAACGAGATGAGGATATATGGAAAGCTCCTCCGCTTTTTCTTGTGAAAAGGGTTCACCTTGAGGCGTCATCATTATGATCGGAGGTTTTTCTGCAACATTCTCCAGCAGATGATCCACTGCATCAAATATGGGTTGTGGACGCAATACCATCCCACCCCCACCACCATACGGTGTATCGTCAACAGTGTTATGTTTGGAGTCAGAAAACTGTCGAAAATTAATGAGATTAGCTTCTATTAACCCCTTCTCCTTCGCTTTACCCATGATACTATGAGAAAGAAATCCATGAAACATCTCCGGGAATAAGGTTAATACATCAAAGCGAATCATCGCCATTTACTCCAGTCCTTCCATCCATTCCATAGTGATTACCTGCTGTTTTACATCAACATCCTTGATGATATCTTCAATATAAGGAATAAGTAAATCCGCTTTTCCTTCTCTGGACACTACCCACACGTCGTTCGCTGGGAGTGGCAATATCTCTTTGACTCTCCCAACTTGCATTCCATCAGTGGTAACCACTTGACAGCCTATGATTTGATGAAAGAAAAAACCATCATCTTCATCTGTTACCTCTTCTTCCTCTGGAACAATTAACCAAGCTCCCTTAAAAGCTTCTGCTTGATTAATGTTATTCCATTCTCGGAAACGAATCAGTAGAGTAGATTTATGCGTACGAACCTGAGCTACTGTAAGTGGAAGTTTTTCGACAAGCGTTGGATGTTCTAGCCAAACTTGCTTTCCAACAGCAAAGCGTTGCTCTGGGAAGTCCGTATTCGCCATGATTTTCACTTCACCGCGAATTCCGTGTGTATTTACCAATTGACCTACGCGAAGAAACTCCATTTTTACGTCAGCCCAACCTTACTTTTGTAATTTTTCTAGGATACCTTCTTTACGAAGTAAAGCTTTTACTGTATCAGAAGGTTGCGCTCCTGTTTGTAACCACTTCAATGCTTTTTCTTCATTGATTTTCACTTGTGCTGGTTCTGTCAATGGATTGAAGTAACCAATCTCTTCAATAAACCGACCATCACGTGGAGCACGAGCATCAGCTACAACTACACGATAGAAAGGAGCTTTTTTTGCACCCATCCGTTTTAAACGAATTTTCACTGCCATTTTCTTTCACCTCCACTCTAGAGTAAACTTTTTTGGCCTATCCCATAAATGGAAACTTAAAGCCTTTTCGCTTTTTCGTATTTTTCATCATAGAAGCCATCTGTTTCATGCTTTTCTTCATCTCTTGAAATTGCTTGAGTAGCTGGTTGACATCTTGTACAGAAGTTCCGCTTCCCATTGCAATTCTCCTTCTACGGCTTGCATTTAAGATTTCGGGATGATCTTTTTCATGAGAAGTCATAGACTGAATAATCGCCTCGATACGATCCATTTTTTTCTCATCAACTGTAACATTCTTTAAAGCTTTTGCATTTGCTCCTGGGATCATTGCTAACATATCTTCCAATGGACCCATTTTTCTAACTTGTTGTAGCTGATCTAAGAAATCGTTTAGCGTCAGTTTTTGACTGCGCATTTTCTTTTCCAGCTCTTTGGCTTTTTCTACATCCACTGCCTCTTGTGCTTTTTCGATGAGAGAAAGTACATCACCCATCCCAAGGATACGAGATGCCATGCGATCAGGATGGAACGGTTCAAGCGCATCCGCTTTTTCACCCATACCAACAAATTTGATGGGACAGTTTGTTACAGCTTTTACTGATAAAGCTGCTCCACCACGAGTATCTCCATCTAATTTGGTAAGGATAACACCGGTTAATTCCATTTCACGGTGAAAACTTTCTGCCACGTTCACAGCATCTTGACCGGTCATGGCATCAATAACCAGAAGAATCTCATCCGGTTCCGCAACTTTGCGAACTCCCCTTAGTTCATCCATCATTTGCTCGTCTACATGCAAGCGACCTGCAGTATCAATCAATACCGTATCAAACTGCTCTTTCTTTGCTTTCTCAATACCCGCTTGAGCAATTTTCACAGGATTTTCTTTGTCCCCTAGAGAAAATACCAGTACTCCTAGTTGTTCTCCTAAGACTTCCAATTGTTTGATAGCAGCTGGACGATAAATATCCGCCGCAACTAATAGCGGTTTTTTGTTTTGCTTGGAGAGCAATCGTGCTAGTTTAGCAGATGATGTTGTTTTCCCCGCTCCTTGCAAACCTACCATCATGATAATAGTCGGAGGTTTGCTTGCAACAGCTAATTTGCTCTCTTGCCCACCCATCAACTCAGTCAATTCTTCGTTTACAACTTTCACTACTTGTTGCCCTGGAGTGAGACTTTTCAATACTTCTTGTCCGATAGCCCTTTCTTTCACACGATCTATAAACGTTTTCACTACTTTAAAGTTTACATCCGCTTCCAAAAGCGCTAATCGAATCTCTCGCATTGCCTCTTTTACATCTGCTTCTGTTACTTTTCCTTTCCCACGAAGCTTTGACATAATGGATTGCAGTCGGCCAGATAATCCTTCAAAAGCCATCTTCTCACCTCACTAACGCTAATCTATCATCTGCTGAATCAAAGGTGCTAACTCCTCTTTTAAAGAGGGATCAGCAGACAACTTGGAGAGAATTTTCTTTGCTATTTGATCACGCTCACGGTATTTTGCAACCATACCGAGCTTGTTCTCATATTCTATCAAATGTTGCCCAGCACGTTTAATGCCTTCAAACACTGCTTGTCTTGAAGTCCCTTGATGGTTTGCAATCTCTGACAAGGACCAATCATCATGGTAGTAACATTCTAAAATCAATTGTTGTTTCTCGGTTAAGAGAGACCCATAAAAATCATATAATAGGTTTATTTCTGTTGTTTGTTCAAGCAAATCTGATCACCTCTTGTTTGTGTCAAGGTGATTTCCTTTACAGTTGAAAATAGTAACAGAAAACGAACATCGAGTCAAGACTAATACTTTATCGTCTATATACTAAAAACGAAGTTTGATTTCAATAAATAGCAGCTTTTTAATTTTAAGCATATACGTGACATATCCAAAGTGATTTATGAACATATAGATCTATTGTCTTTTTCACTGAAAATTGGGACATCAATTTCCCGAATCTATGGCAGTATCACATTTTAGAAAGATATTGCACATTTAAGGAGGAATTTTCCATACAGCAGCTTAAGACAGAAAAGCTCCATATTGACCTAGACTATAGCTTCTACTGGGATGACTTCGCCAGCGGTGAACAATCTGAAGGACTGGACCAGCTTCCGCATCGAGGTACGCGGATGGCCGAATGCGGATCTCCAAGAGGGGTCAGTTCAATTGGCAGGAGGGTGTGTTGATCACCTCGCTGTTGTATTTGCGCAACAAAAAAACATCTAAAATTAAAGATGCTTTTTCATTAGAAATATCAACTAAACAGTATTAGATACGAAAACTATATTAGCAGCAAAGTAATACATGAAAGATGATTGGACACGGAATACATAGGACCTTGCATTCCGTGTCCAGTCTGAACAGTATCAGACTCCGACTGCACTACTCACCATTTGCCAAGACGACCATGTATCCTCAGCCGCAAAGAAGGCTTCCAAGACAATGTTTTCTCTGTCAAGATTCTTATGAGGAAACTTGACAGCGCTAGCCTTACGCTCAGCCTCACGCTGGATAAACGACAAGGATTCCTGAAATCCAAGATCATTTCCAATCGCATGCAGTGCTGCTTCATAAGCAGTCTGCTTGACAACCTGAGCAGCCTTTTCAAGCTTCATAACAGCTCCTTAAGAGTACAGAACGGGTACAATCATTTTATCACAATAATTATTGTTTTCTCAAATTATCTCCTTCTGAACAATAAAGAAAAGGGTGAAGTGACATAGATACAGAAAAAGGAACCTATGTGTGAAAAGCTCCTTTTATATAGGGAAAATGATGACTCGAGAAATGTACAAGCGTCATTTGCAATTTATTTTGCATCACACATGAGTAACAATATTCACTAGTTTTCCAAATGGATCTCGAACGAAGAAGCGACGAACTCCCCAAGTCTCGTTAACTGGACCGTATTCGATCAAAAAACCAGCGTTTTTCATACGATCCAAAACTTCATCGACATCATCGACTTCGATCGATAAATCAGGTGTAGGTGTATTTGAACCACCTTGTGTAGCAAAACTAATTTGAACACTCATTTTTTCATCTGACCCGTAAGTAATGATCCAGCCATGATCCATTCGAATATCTAACCCAAGCACATCTTGGTAAAAAATCTTAGCGGCAGATACATCTTGAGTTTCTATATTAGCAATGATACGTTTAACCTTCATTTTTAATCTCCCGTCATCTCAAGCAGAAACTTACGATAGATCATATACAAATCAATCTATGACTCTTCTTTGATAGAATTCATCCTTATACTTATTTTATATAGTTACATTCATATAGTGTTCATTTTTTATTAGTTAATAAAACGGATTAGGTATGCTTTTGGATAATACTCCCCAGCTTCGTTGCATCTACATTGCTTCCACTCAATATCGTACAAACCTTTTGTCCTGCTAGATTTAAATGACCATTTAATAGTGCAGCAACACCCACTGCGCCTGAACCCTCAATCATAAAATGATGCTCTTTGGCTAACCAATACATCGCATGAGCTATTTCTGCTTCTTCTACCAAAATGAAGTCGTCCACTACTTGTAAAGCGAGATCGAGATTTCCTTGGCTAATGCCGCCGTGCAGGCCATCCGCTAAGGAGTCAAAATAGGTCACATCTGCTATTTTTTTCTCACGGAAAGAATAATACCACGGTGGGGAAGCATGAGACTGTATGCCCATTACCCGAATATCAGGATTAATCGCTTTCGCTGCAACTGCTACTCCACAAATTAATCCTCCCCCACCAGCAGGAACGACAAGGGTATCGAAATCAGGCTGTTCCAATAAAATCTCCAAACCAACTGTGCCTTGACCTGCGATAATCTGCTCATCTTCAAATGCATGTACAAAAGTTCTACCTGTTGTTTCTGCTAATTGAAATGCATGAGCTTCCGCTTCATCATAATTATCTCCGAATTCTACTAACTGGGCTCCAAATCTTTGAATTCCTGCTTTTTTGGTTTCAGGAGCATTTTTTGGGACGACAATCAATGCAGAAATATGTAAGTGAGCAGATGCATAAGCCACACCTTGTGCATGATTACCCGCTGATGCAGTAATAACTCCTTTTTCCCTCTCTCTGGGTGAGAGAGAAAACAGTTTGGTAAAAGCTCCTCTTAGTTTAAATGAACCTGTCTTTTGTAATGCTTCTACCTTCAACCAAACATCCGCTCCCACTTTTTCAGACAACGCAGGAGAAGAAAGAAGCGGTGTTGGGTTAATTTGATCTTTAATTTTTGCTTGTGCTTTTATTACATCTAATAAAGATACATCTAACATATAAAAACCTCCAATATACATATCAAGAACGATGCAGAATTAATTCACAAAACAAACGAATAGCAATAGGAATTGCTTCTTCATCTATATCAAAACGAGGATCATGATGCGGATAACGACTCACTTCACTGTTCATCCCCACAAAGATAAAGGTTCCTGGCTTTTTTTGCTGATAGTAGGAAAAATCTTCAGCTGCCATGGATGGTTCTATTGTCTCATACGTATTTGCTGGAAAGGAAGTAGTAATCACCTCTTTCGCATACTCACTTGTGACAATGTCATTGATAACTGGTGGTGTTCCCTTTAACAGTTGAAAAGAAATCGTTGCTCCATATGCTCCACAAATCCCTTTTGCTAATCGCTCCAATTCGGTTGGAAGCCATTGTCGTACCTCATTGGTAAAGGCACGAATCGTTCCATAAAGCGTCGCTTGATTCGGAATAATATTGTATGTTGTTCCTGCTATTATTTTTCCAACTGTGATTACAGCTGGGTTCATTGGATTTATTCTTCTACTGATAATCGATTGAATACCGCTGATTACTTGGCTAGCAATAAAAATAGGATCAACTGTTTCATGCGGCAATGCACCATGCCCGCCAGATCCATTGATCACGAGTTCAAATTCATCTGATGAAGCCATCATTGAACCAGATTTCAGGCCAATTTTCCCTTTTTTTAATGGTTGCCACAGGTGAAGCCCATAAATCTCATCAATCGACTCCAACACACCCTGCTTCATCAAAGCTTCTGCGCCACTGGGACCTGTTTCCTCAGCAGATTGGAAGATGAATACCAAGTTTGGCTTGATCAAATCTCTGTTTTCTGTTGCCCATTTTGCTACTGCTAACAAAATCGATGTATGTCCATCATGTCCACATACATGAGCAACCCCGGGATTTTGAGATAAGCACACTTTGTCCCCTTCTTCTTGGATTGCCAAAGCATCTATATCTGCACGCAAGCCAATTGTTTTCCCCCCTTCTCTCCCTAGAAGATACGCAACCAAACTAGGTGGCTGAAATTCTAAAATTTCCATTCCAAGTTCTTCAATGTTCTTTTTGATATATTGATGTGTCTCATATTCTTGTCCTGATACCTCTGGAAACTGATGAAGATGACGACGATGAGAAATGGCCCAAGTTGCTAATTCTTCTGTCACTTCCATTGCTGTGTACACTCCTTCTTAGAATGGTCCATATCCAATGAGATGTGCAACGATAACTGCAATAAGTCCGATTCCATATTGCATCGCGATCAAGGGAAGAATCCACTTTACCCAACGTGTCCAAGGGATGCCAGCTAAAGCTAATCCCGCCATAAAGTAGCCAGAAGTAGGAAGAATAATATTACCAATTCCATCTTGTATAGAGAACGCTAATACTGCAGTTTGCCGAGTAACACCGACTAAATCTGCAAGAGGAGCTATGATTGGCATCGTTAAAGCTGCCTGACCACTTCCTGATGGTACAATAAAGTTTATAATTGCTTGGAATATATAAATCCCTACAGCGCTAAGATAAGCCGGAACAGAATCCAGGACAGACGCAGCAGAATATAAAATGGTATCAATGATTCGACCATCTGTTAAAATAACAACCACTGCTTTTGCTACCCCAATAATTAATGCTCCAGAGATAACTCCAGCAGATCCAGACATAAAGTTTTCTACAAAAGTATTAGGATGTATTCGACCAATAAACCCTACTATAATCGAAAGAATGATAAACATTCCAGAAATCTCTGTCATAAACCAACCATATTTGATAACACCAAAAGCAATAATCACAAAGTTAAGTAAAAAGCAAATAAGGACCGCTTTATGTCTTCCTGTAAATGGAATATCAGTCTTCGTTTTATCTATTTTTGTATATTTCCCATCACCGAAAAACCCTTTACTGGGGTCCGCTTTCACTTTGGCAGCATAGCGATAAACAAACCACGCTCCAACGATATACATGATGATAAATAAAACAATACGGAAGCCTATGCCTGAAAACATCGGAAGTTTGGCTATCCCTTGGGCAACACCAACTGTAAACGGATTCATCACAGCTGTAGTAAATCCGATCGATGCTCCCACCAAAACAATAGCAGTACCTGTGATCACATCAAAACCTAAGGAGAGTGCTAAAGAAATTAAAATCGGAATATATACCAATGTTTCCTCTGCCATTCCGATGAGTGAACCACCAATTGCAAAAAATAGCATCATAAATGGAATCAACCATTTTTCTTTATTTCCTAGTTTTCGAGAAGCACTTAAGATAAAAGCCTCAATCGCTCCAGTAGAAACAATAATCCCAAACGAACCACCAATAATGAGAACAAAGAAAATGATATCAGCAGCTTCTACCATGCCTTTGTGAAAAGAACTAGCAAAATCCATTAGATTAAGTGAAGCCGATTCAACATGCTTATATGTGTTTGGAACAACCACACTACGACCATCAATTTCTGTTCGCTGATACTCTCCAGCCGGTACAACATACGTCAAAATAAGTGCAATAGCAAGTACGATCGTGAGCAATACGAAAACGTTAATCTCTCTCGTTTTCTTTGGAATAGATAAGTTTGTTACCTTGTTCACTTGTCTCAAACCTCCCAGTACTGTGCAATCAGGTATGTTGCTAGGTTTTAAAAGATTCTAATATAAATGTAAAAATATAAATCACCATACACATTTATGCATTTTTTATTTGAAAAAATTCTAACACAGCACATTTACCGGAAACTAATTAATTTAATCAATAGTATATATTATAAAATTTTATACCATAGAGAGTAAGCACAAAAAATGGGAAGCAGGGAGTAAGAATATACATGCTTACACTGCTTCCCATTAATGGAAACCCTATTTACCGAAGTGTTTGAGTGAACTCCGATACTTTTTCCAATCCATTTCTCAATACAGCTGTTGCACACGCATAGCCAATTCGCAGCGTCCCCTCTAAATTAAAACAAGAACCCGGAGTTAAAAAAGCTCCATTTGTTTGAAAGAGTTGCAAACAAAATTGCTCAGAAGAAAGAGGATACTCATAATGAAGCAAAGCTGTAGTTCCCGCTTTTGGTTTTACATAATGAATCAATGGTTCTTTTTGAATCCATTCATCCAGTATTGCTAAATTATCACGAACTATCTTTAAATTGCGATCCAATATTTTATCGTAGTTACGCAATGCATGCACTGCGAGCAGATCATCAATCATCCCACAGCTAATCGTAGTATAATCGCGATGTTTTAAGCATTCATGGATCACTTCTGGGGAAGCTGCTATCCATCCTAGTCGTAAACCAGCTAGTGATAATACTTTTGACATACTTGATGTGCTGATTCCTTTTTCATAAAGATCTACAATAGAAGAGATGTGCTGGTCTTCCTGCAACAAATTGCGATATACTTCATCGCTTAAAATATAAGCATCTGCCTCTTGGGCAATTGCGACTATTTCTTTTAACGTATCATTATCCATTAAAGCGCCTGTTGGATTGTTTGGGTTGTTGATGATGATACATTTTGTTTTCTTCGTAACAAGAGAACGGAGTTCATCCATATCTGGTAAGTAATTATTTTCCTTTCGTAGAGGAAGTAGATCAACCGTCGCTCCAAATGATTTCGGGACATCGTACAATTGTTGATAGGTAGGATGTACAGCAACGACATGATCTCCTGGCTGGATGATGGAATACAAGACTAAAAAATTTGCACCAATCGCACCATTCATCAACAATACTTGCTCTTCATTAATCGTTTGATATAACCCAGCTATTCTCTGTCTAAACTCAGGTGAACCGATAATATGACCATAGGTCAACTTTTGTTTGGATACTTCCTGAAAAAAATCTACTGGATTTGTACCATCTAACGAGATCAATTCTTCCACAGTTAACGAATCAACACATGTTTCTGCAATATTATAAACTGCTTCATGTTCATATTCATTCATCCATTCTTCTACTTTAAAAGCAGGAATTCGCATCTCAACACCTCATTTCTATACACATTAAATATCTGCTACGACGCCTGATCCATTCTTTTCTGCTTCTCTTAAGATCGATTCTGCTGTTAAGAGATCCTGTAAAGCAATGCCAGTACTATCAAAAATGGTAACATCTTGTGGAGAAGTTCTTCCTTCTCTTAATCCCCGAATGACACTACCAATCTCTGTCAGTTGATCTGCTTGAACTATCCCTTTTTTTACCGGTATTTCTGTTTCTCCTACATTCATTGCTTGGGTGATATCATCAACAAATAACTTGGCATTCGCAAAAATATGTTCATCGATTTCCTGTTTCCCACCCATATCTGCTCCTAAGCAAGTAATATGAGTACCTTCTGTGATCCACTCTTTTTTCAAAAGAGGTTGTTTCGATGGGGTTGCGGTATTAATCACATCCGCTTCCGCCACTGCCTGTTCAATGTCATACACAACTTCAA
This sequence comes from Shimazuella alba, assembly GCF_009831235.1. Taxonomy (GTDB): domain Bacteria; phylum Bacillota; class Bacilli; order Thermoactinomycetales; family Thermoactinomycetaceae; genus Shimazuella; species Shimazuella alba. Next base: position 142,109 of record NZ_WUUL01000003.1, read on the forward strand.
AAGGAATGTTAATTCTTCTAACCATTTCTTCATAGTAACTACGATCTGTTTGATAAGGTTGTAACAGTTGCATACATTTTTGTTTCACCGATTGACAAAAGATTTCTGCTCTTTCAGTCGATCTAGGATTATAGACCCATACTTTTTCTATTTTTTCTAAAGTCATCAAAGTAGCCAAAAGTTGATAAGCTCCAAGGTGACCAGAACCCACAGACAGCAATACTTTCGAATCTTCTCTCGCAAAGTACTTTGCACCAACTCCCGCTGCTGCTCCTGTCCGCATTAACGTAATTGCTTCTCCACTCATGATCCCAATCGGTCTTCCCGTTCGACTATCGAGTACCATTACCGTACCGATGATAGCGGGTAAGTTTTTGGTCGGGTTTTCCCCAAACCAAGACACCAATTTCAATCCAAATATGTTCGCTCCTGCAAGATGCCCTGATTTAATATCCATGTCTGCTACCCCAGGTTCAAACTCATGAAAAACCATAGGGAATAAGGTAGCTTTGTTTTCATCTTTTAGTCTATATGCTCTCTCAACGATATCCAAACAACTTTTCATATCCAGATTCTCTTGAACAGCTTCTTGATTTAACACACGAAATGGAAACATGCGACAACTCCTCTCGATTGCAATCTTTCGCTACATTCGATACCATAACCTAAACGATAATCTAACACAGCGAGGAATAGAACGGAAATTAAAATAATTTATAGCGTCTATTAAAATTCACAAAGAAAGGTTGATCTGTTTTGGAGCTTCGTAACCTTCGCACGTTTCAAGTTGTTGCTGAACATCTTAATTTATCCAAAGCAGCAGAAATTTTACGGTATACACAACCAACCATTACCCTTCAGCTTCAAGCATTGGAAAGAGAGATTGGTTATCCTTTGATTCAACGAATTCGTAAAAAAACATTTTTAACACCTGCTGGTCTAATCTTAAAAGAACATGTTGATCAAATCTTTGATGTCATGCACCATATGGAGCTAGCTCTACAGACAATGCAAGGTCCTTCTGGAAAACTGCGGATAGCTGCACCAGAATTTTATTGTGCACATCAACTAACACCCATCATTCGTGATTACTTCCGTCTTTATCCCCTTGTAAAGCTGGAGTTGATTTCTTGCCATAGTAAAGATGCGATACGTCAAGTTTTAAACAACGAAGCAGAATTTGCTATTATTTCAGGAGAAAGCAAGGAAACAGAAGTAGAAGAATTCGTGTTGGATGAAGAAGAGGTTTTACTTGTAGCATCCAAAGATTTATTAGATGAGATCCCTGATCCAAAACAACTAGGCCGCTTCCCCTTTTTCATGCACCATGATCATTGTAATTTTGTAGATGTGATTACAGAGAGTCTAGCCGAAATTGACCTCCACCCTGAATGGATTATTGAATCTGGCAGCGAAGCAGCTATCAAAAAAGCAGTTCTTAACGGAACAGGCTGGGCACTGCTCAGTTCCAAGTTTATGGCATCAGAGAAGAACAACAAATCCCTCTTTTCATTAAAAATCGCCAATCGAAAAATAAAAACAAATGGTATTTATCTTCGTAATCGAGCAAATGAACCAAATATCCTTAGTTTCTATCAATTATTAAAAGAAAATTGGTCCGCTTAAATAATAGAAAATAATACTAACCATTAAAAAATTCAATTCGTTTTTCTATAGATGACATTGTAAAGTAAACACATAGAGTCCATTATATAGAGAGGGAAGCCTGATGTTATCTCCACGTTTTTTACTTCTCTTCAGTGTGTTTGCTATGTCATTTACACCTATTTTATTAACATCCCTTACGATCCCTGCCCCCATCATCGGCATGTATCGCCTATTCATTGTCCTATTGCTTTTTATCCCTTTGTTTATCAAAGATAGGAAGCACTTTCAGGCATTGCCTGTAAAGACTATTTTACTTGCTTGTCTATCAGGATTTTTTCTAGCATTGCACTTTCTATTGGGCGTCTATGCCTTACGTTATACCACTATCGCAAGCAACACGGTTTTAATAACATTGGAACCACTTATCGTTTTCATTGGGAGTATTTTTGTATTCGGTGATAAATTAAATCTTCGTTCGGCAAGCAGTATGGTAATCGCGATGATTGGTGCACTTTTAATGGCATTATCTGATTTTTTACATACAGATACTAACGCGCCAAATCTCCTTTTGGGGGATTTGCTTACGGTGTTAGGAACCATATCTATCTCGATCTATATGATACTGGGTCAAAAACTCGTTATAAAGATGCATACGACTGTTTACAACTTCTATGTTTTTGCCTTTGCGAGTTTTGTATTGTTCATCATCAATCTGATAATGGATCAACCGTTTACAGGCTACTCTACCTCTCAATGGGGGTACTTAGTCCTTTTAGCGATTGTCCCTACGGTTTTCGGGCTATTTTTGCAAAATTGGTTACTCAAACATATTAGTGCTCTTGTGCTATCTGTGAGCATTCTTGGAATACCTATAGGTTCTAATATTTTGGCTTACTTTTTCTATGGAAAAATACCCTCCTTGATGCAGATAGGGGGATGTATGGTTACTATCATTGGAGTTTGGCTATTTTTAAAACAGAAAAATAAACCAAATGAGATCATACCATCAGCAGAGGCACGAATAGAGAAAATGTAAAACATAAACAGCGCCCCTAAACGATAAACGTTTAGGGGCTATCACTAGTACGCTATAGGGAACAAGACTGCTTACTCTTTGAAATCATCTACTTTCGAAAAGCGAAAACCTTTCAGTTTATCAACTCTTAATATGAAGCCACTTTTCAAACTGTTCTGCAGCAGGCATAAAGTTGCCTGCTGCATCGAACATATCAAATCTAATCCAGCCCTTACCTTTCTTCGAAACAAAAGTAAAGCTAAGGCTCTCAAAAACAGAATCTCGCTGATTTTCGGGCTGAAATCCAGACTTGTAAACTGGAATATCTCGTTCCATATCCCACAAATTGTAATAATCTACTGTGAGAGTGACCTCTCGATCGCCCATTTCCAGCGTTATCTTGGTCTGAGGTCCTTCCGCTTGAAAATGGTGCGGAGAGATCTTCTCAGCTACTGTTGTGAGCGTCACGATCCCATAAATCGTTTGGATTTTCACTGTTTCGGATTGCAAGACTACTCCTTCTTGACTAGTGTCAGAACTTAACAACTATCATAACATACAATTATTTAATTCTGAAAATATATTGGATACATCCCCCATTAAAACAATGTAATAACTGGACTAAACAGGTGCCAATTATAATGTAAAAGACACCTGTTTGGCAAAAGCTAATTCTATTTCCTATTATCCTTTATCCCTGTCAAATGTAAAAGTTTATCACTTTGAATGATAAACCTCTTATATCTCATTGAATGAGTATTGTTTTTGATGTGCTCCCAATATTAAACAGATATCAGGAGCATAGTCTCCTTTAGCAAGAGACTAGACCTTAACGATACGAACAGACGTACCAAGTAGCTTCTCCAGTAACAATGTCGCCTTTCGAGGGAGAAACTCACCGCTTGAATCGAACAGACCGATTCCCATTGATGCTCTCCCTGCTGGATACGCTTGTATTATAACTGTCCCCTTCTCCTTTTCGATTCGGAACTTCGTGCAGGTAAAACTCACCTCCACATTGCCATACCGAATAGCTACCTGTACAAACAATGGATCTTCTGCTTCCCACCGATCATCCGAAATCTTTTGAATTGTTTCGGCTGTCAGTCGAAAGATAACCTCACGATCACTGTCTATTATAGATATAGATCGCTCAGACATAACCTCTCCTTCGTATGCGTAGGGCAATATCACTATATCACACCAAACCCCTATAATAAAAATAATCCATCTAACATTAGAAATGTTGGGGATAGTCTCAAATTAGTCTAACAGCATGAGAAAAAATATAATATTGAGATATAGAGTTTATTAGTAGCTTATTTTTTGTTAAAACCATAATTATCTCTTTTTCAACATGCTTACATCTCTTTTGAAATAAATTTTGCATAAAACTTCTAAAAAGGAAAATGACTATTTAAAAGGAGGTTTATGATGGCATTAATGGAGATTAGTTTGATTCCAATCGGAACAAATAGTGCTAGTTTTAGTTCGTCTGTCGTCAATGCAGTTAGAATCATTGAGGAAAAAGGTTTGAAATATCAAGTTACCCCTACCAACACCATCATTGAAGGAGATCTAGACCAGCTACTGGATACGGCAAAAGCAATTCATCGAAATGCAATTTCCAATGGAGTGGATCGTATTGTAACAAATATCTCGATAGATGAGAGAGTAGATAAGCAATTAAGTATCGAGCAACAAGTAGATATTGTGCAACAATCGCTACAATAAATTTTATTTGTATGAAAAGAGGGTTTGGGTAAATGGACGTGAAGCGAGTAGAGGAAATATTGGAATCACCAGACAAAATAACAGTTACATACAAAGGAGAATCGGTTTGGATTCAGTCTGTCAACGAGGTGGCACAAATAGCTGATGTGCATCGAGTAGGGAACTCTGATGATGAAATGACCGTTCCAGTAAATGAGCTTCAAGAGGTAAGAGAACCTTAAAATGTATGGAAATTAGCACCTTAAAAAACGAAAAACGCTATAAAATAGTTATACTTGGTAGAATAGCTGAGATATAATAATTAAGTAATCAGAGTTCACTAGTCTAAAGGGATATAAAATGGAAATTGGCTGTCGGATTAAAAATGTCAGTGGTACGGGTCGCGCCAGCGGAGTGGTGGAAAGCAAAGCAACATCTACCATAGAAAAAAAGGGTAAAGTCGTAGTTAATTCTCGGAAAATTTCCCTAACTTTCTCTCCACGCAACAAAACTGGGAGTCTCACATTTACCGCTACAGTCTCCCTTTCAGGAACTACCGAAATGGATAAACCCACTTTCCCACGCAGTAGTAACTTGAACAAGTTTACTTATACATTTAACGAAAATGGAGTGCGGGGTGAACTTACCGTATTGATCTTTCATGACGGAGGAATCACCTGCTACCTAGAGGCATCCAAATAAGTAAAAACTCTGATTTTCAACCCTACATTCAACTTCTTATGGAGGAGAATGTAGGGATCATATATTTTTACACAAAAAAGCGACCATCATAATAAAATATCATGATAGCCATTTCCTGCAATATAAGATTATTCTTCTAATTTGAACTCATTACAATTCTTATTTCTGAATGTATTTTAAATACTCCCCTATAAATGAAATTTAAAGGTAAAGGATTAACAAACTCCAATTTAATCTTCCTCTTGGAACAAAGCATGTAAAAATTGCTCTTTATCAAATGGCTGTAAATCATCCGCTTTTTCCCCAAGTCCGATCCATTTTACTGGTAAATCCAGTTCATGACGAATAGCGATTACAATCCCGCCTTTTGCAGTCCCATCTAACTTCGTCAAAACAATACCAGACACATTTACAGCTTGTCCAAATGTTTTTGCTTGCTGCATCGCATTCTGACCAGTCGTTGCATCAAGTACCAATAATACTTCATGTGGAGCATCTGGCACTTCTCGCTGTACCACACGAAACACTTTTTTTAATTCTTCCATCAAATTCACTTTATTTTGGAGTCGTCCTGCTGTATCACAAAGCAATACCTCTGCTTGTCGAGCTTTCGCCGCTTGGATCGCATCATAGATAACAGCAGCAGGGTCAGACCCTGCTTGTTGTTTGATCACATCAACTCCAGCACGAGTTCCCCATGTTTCCAACTGCTCAATTGCCCCAGCTCTGAAAGTATCCCCTGCTGCTAAGATAACTTTTTTACCTTCTTGTTTTAGCTTATGGGCAAGTTTTCCAATGGTGGTGGTCTTTCCGACCCCATTCACCCCAACGAATAAAATAATGCTCATACCATCTTGATTTAACTGCAAAGAAGGCTCATCATCATCTTCTAACAATTCTGCAATGAGTTCTGACATAACAAGCTGAAGTTCACTTGGTTCCTTGATTTTCCTTGCTTTTACTTCTTGTCTTAATCGTTCTACTAGATGCATGGTGGTTGGTACTCCTACATCGGCACCAATTAACACTTCTTCCAATTCTTCATATAAATCTTCATCGATTTTACTTCTTCCTGTAAAGATACTTCCCATTGCACCTACAAGATTAGAACTTGTTTTGCTTAGACCAGAAACAAATTTTTGGGTTACCGATTCTGTTCTTTTCGCAACACTTTCTTTTAACTTCGAGAAAAAACTCACTGACATCCTCCTTATGCTTTAGCCACAGCTACTTCTCTTTTTTCATCATACTCTTCTAGTTTGACAGAGACTAGGGTTGATACACCAGATTCTTGCATGGTAATTCCATACAATACATCCGCACCCTCCATCGTGTGCTTGCGGTGAGTAATAATAATAAACTGTGTTTGATTAGCAAATTTTTGTAAATAGTGGGTAAATCGAGTCAAGTTGGCTTCATCTAATGCCGCATCTACTTCATCCAAAAAGCAAAATGGTACAGGTTTAATTCGCAAAACTGCAAAAAGCAAAGCCAAAGCAGCTAAAGATCGTTCTCCACCTGATAGTAACGAAAGTTGTTGCAATTTTTTACCGGGTGGCTGTGCAACGATCTCGATTCCCGTTTCCAATAAATTGTTCGTATCAGATAGCTGCAGATCAGCCCGGCCCCCTCCAAACATTTTCACAAATACATCTTGAAATTCTTCGCGGATCAAAGCAAAACTATCTGCAAATCTTTTCCCCATCTCTGATACCATCTGAGCAATCATTTGATAAAGCTGTTGTTTTGCCTGTAATAAATCTTCCTCTTGTGTTGTTAAAAAAGTAAGACGCTCGGTTAATCGCTGATATTCTTCAATCGCTCCAACATTCACATCACCAAGTTGATCCAATTTCTGTTTCAAAGATTTAACTCTTCGTTCTGCTTGTGATGGATTTTCTGGAACTCCATATTTCTCTTTAGCACCTTCAAAACTAGTCTCATACTCTTCTGCAAGTTTTTGTAACAAGTGATTGAGCTCTACATCGAGACGATTCATACGAACTTCTTGCTGATGCAACTTTTCTTCAAATGTACGCAGCAATTTGCTATTCTCGTAAACCATATGCTCCAATTCTTGGTTTAACTGACTACAAGTATCCCGCTCTTCTTTCAGTTCAGCTATTTGTACCTGAAGCGATTTTTTTGTTTCTTGATGTCGGTAAAGCGTAGCGAGTAACGCTTGCCATGCTTCTTCCCCTTGATCTTCCATCTCCAGCAGTTTTTCTTGCTCTGCTCTCGTACTTTGTTGGAAAGCTTTATTTTTTTGTTGTACTTCTCCCATACGACGCAGATCTTCTTCCAAACTTCTTACTATCTGCTGCAGCTTTGCTTCTTCGATTCGATATTCGGTTAGTTGTGAACTGCGTTCTCGCTCATCATCCACTTGTTGTTTACGTGCATGTTCTTCTTTTTCGAGAAGATATTCCAACTCTTTCATTCTTTTTATGTTTTGCTGCTGTGCATGTGCTAATTCCACTAAGGTCTTTTGCAATTGTATCCGTTTTGCCTTCTCTTCTTGCTCTCGGTTTGCAAGTCGCTCCAAGTGATGTGTTACATTTTGCAACTGGAATTGATTTTCTTGTCTTTTTGCTTCAAACGCTTTTTGTTGTGCTAGTTGTTCATCGATTTGCATTTGAAGATGTTGTTGCTCACTCTCTATGCGTGAAAGCGCTGCGGTAACTTTTTTTTCTTCCAATTGAAGTTTTTCTTGTTGGTCTATGTATCTGTGTACTTCCTGATTTAGTTCTTCTAATTGTCGGCCGCGCGCAAGCAAATTGGGAGTTTTGGACTGTCTACTTCCACCTGTCATAGAACCTCCAGGATTGACAATATCTCCTTCTAAGGTCACAACACGATAACGATGTGACAATGCTTGCGCCACTTTGTTTGCTGTTGTCAAATGATCAACCACCAAAACCGTACCAAGTAACTGGGAGCAAATCCCCCGATACCTAGCTTCTGTTGAAACTAATTCATCTGCAACACCAAGGTAGCCGTTGATATGTTCTAACTTTGCTAACTCAGAAGAAGGGATACTTCTTCCTTTGATCACATTCATTGGTAAAAAAGTTGCTCTGCCAAGCCGCTTTTCTTTCAAAAATGAAATAGCTTCTCGCGCCGCAATCTCGTTTTCGACTACCACATGTTGCAGCGCTCCACCCAGAGCAGTCTCCATCGCTAATTCCACTTTTTTCGGTACTTGAATCAACTCAGCTACTGCCCCGATTACACCTGTTATCGAGCGGTTTTCCAATACAGCTTTTACCCCTTGAAAAAACCCCGCATGATTTTGTTCCATCGACTGCAACACATCACGCTCGGAACGGGTGCGAACCAGCTGTTTTTCCAATTGTAATAACTGGCTATGTAAATGCTTCTGTTTTGTCAATACCTGGGTTTTTTCCGATTGTAGGGAGGAAGCTTTTGTTACTTGACTTTGTAAGTGTGCTTTTTTCGCTTCTATTTCTTGGTTGATTTCCATAACAAGTTGCTGGTAGTTGTCTTGCTCTTCTTGTAAAGCCTTTTCTTCTTGTTCGTGCAAAGCAGCATTTTTTTCTAGCTCTTTTTGTTTGTTTATCAAATATTTCTCTTCGCTCTCCATACCATACTGCTTATTTTTTAGTAACTCCCATTCTGTTTTGGCAGGAGAGATTTCTGGTTCAATCTCATGTGAAACAGATGTCGTTCTGATAAAATGAATCTGCTCTTGCAGCTTTATTAATTTCTCTTTTTTCACAGCAAGCTGTTTTTGTTTTTCTTCTCTTTCTACTTCTCCGGCATTGTATTCTGCAATATAAGCATCTAACTGTTCTTGTAACTTTACTTCCATTTCCGCTCTATTTTTGGTTCTCTCTTGCCAAACTTGCCTTTCAGCATCCGCTTTTTCAACTTTTTCACTAACAGTCAGTAACTCTGATTGTAAATGCTCCCACTTCTTTTCTAATTCCATCAATTGAAATTTGACTTGTGCGAGCTCTGCTTCTTCCTTACTTTGCTTGGTAGATCCAGAAATATGTTCTTCTTTGAGCTGTTTCACCTGCAAAGACGTCTTTGTCCACTCTTCATGTAGGGTTTCAATCTTATGTACATAGAAGGATATTTCTACATCAGTCAGCTCTTGCTGCCATTGCTTAAATTGTTCTGCACGAGCAGCTTGTTCTTTCAGGGGTTCCAATTGATTGCGGAGTTCGTGTATCAAATCGCGAATACGAACCAAATTCTGCTCTGCATCTGCTAGTTTTTTCTCTGCTTCTTTTTTTCGTGATTTGTATTTGACAATCCCAGCTGCTTCCTCAAAAATAGCTCTTCGATCTTCCGATTTGTTACTGATCATCTCTTCTATTCGACCTTGTCCAATCATCGAATATGCCTCTTTGCCGATCCCTGTATCCATGAACAGTTCTTGGATATCCTTCAGGCGGCATGATTGGCGATTTAAAAGATATTCGCTTTCCCCTGATCGATATACACGCCGCGTAACAGTTACTTCTGCATAGTCCAATGGTAATATTCGTTTTGAATTATCCATCGTGATAGATACTTCACAAAAACCAACAGGTTTACGCGAATCACTGCCAATAAAGATAACATCTTCCATCTTCGAACCACGAAGAGATTTTGCACTTTGTTCTCCTAAAACCCAGCGAATGGCATCTGTAACATTACTCTTGCCACTACCATTTGGTCCAACCACCGCCGTAATTCCAGGTACAAACTCTAACTCTGTTCGACTTGCAAAAGATTTAAATCCAGACATTTCAAGCCTTTTCAAATACATTTTGACGTAACCCTCCTTTCATTTGGTTTGACGTGCATATTGTAGCATAAAACGAGGATCGAGATATCCTTGACAAATCCATTGACTTAAAAATTAAAATAATAAATCCATTATCCAGTTCTACTATTGCTATAGAAGCCATTTGTGAACAGAATCAGATCTTCAAACTCCCATAGAGATATACATTTATTCTGAAACATGAAAGGTTTTATTTCTTTTTTATGCCTTTTACTCATAAAAACAGGTGAAAAGTCTTATTTATGTAATCAAACCTTGGCATTATTTATTCTAATCATGAATAAAACTCCCTATTTTTAACTAACTTTCATGAAGTAATGTTGTTTTGGGAAATGTAAAGCTAGAGGGGGTAAAAGCGGAAATAATAGTTGCTGGTTGCCTGATGAATAATCACCAGACAACCAGCACGGGCCGGAGATCCGTCCCTATCTAGAATCGGAGGCTAACGCTCGAACCTCCATGCGGGTAACCATCGACATCGTCGTATCCACCCTCCCCGGAAATCAGGCTCCACGGCTGTGGCAGCTCTGCTGTGATGAGCTGAATGCTCGTGTGACCAGTCAACAGACGATTGAGGTCGGATTTGATGAGAGGTTGGTGCGCTGAAAATTCGGCGACCGTCATGACTGTCCTCCTAGTGATTCTTGTCCCTCTTTATCAAAGAGGGAACTATGACATTATTATACTAAATATTGTAGAAAATGAAATTGGTAGTTGTGTATTATCATATTTTTTTAACGTTCTTTCTCTTATTTATTCTAGAATAGTTGAGGTACCCTTTATGATTTGGGATATATTTAATTACATAGGAATTGCCGCTTTTGCAATCAGTGGAGCGATGATGGCAATGGAAGAAACCTATGATCTTTTTGGAGTTTATGTGCTAGGTTTTGTCACAACTTTTGGAGGAGGGGTGATTCGCAACATACTCATCGGGTTACCTGCTTCTATGCTGTGGGAACAAAAAATAGCGATCTACACTGCATTGACCGCGATTACTATCACCATTATTACGCCTATGTTGTGGTTACGTATGTGGAAACGTTTGCTTGTTCTTTTTGATGCGATTGGATTATCTGCTTTTTCTATTCAAGGGGCATTATTCGCTGTAGATCAACGACTGCCAATACATGCAATAATGGTTGCATCTGTATTAACTGGTATTGGAGGTGGACTGATTCGAGATGTATTAGCAGGTAGAAAGCCTCTCTTACTTAAAGAAGATGTTTATGCGGTATGGTCCATGTTAAGCGGATTTATCATAGGATTACACAAAGAAATTACTGATGTGGAGCTTTTTTTCGTATTTATTTTAGTAGTTACGATGCGAATGATTTCCGTCCATTATCAACTAAAATTGCCACTTAAAATAGTATGGCATAATTGAACACTCCCACCACCTACGCTATCGCTTAGAGGTTGGGGATTCTTAGGAACTCCCATCTACGGACGGGATATTTACTAAGCTTAGACCGCAGCCCCTGCGGCAAGCAGTCTTCTACCTTCTTGCAAAATGTTCGTTGCTGCGTTGATGTCCCTGTCGTGTTCTTCGTTACATTTAGGACATGTCCATGCTCTCAAGTTTAGATTCTTCACATCTTTGTTGCGGTAACCACAACAGGAACAGAGTTGGGACGATGGGAATGTTTTTCCTACTTTCACTATTGTTCTTCCAAACCACTCTGCCTTATATGCTAACATGCTTGTGAATTCTGACCATGAAGCATCCGTAATCGACTTAGCTAACTTATGGTTTTTGACCATGCTCTTCACTTGCAAATCTTCCGTGCTGATTACTTGGTTTTCGTGAATCAACTTCGTAGAAAGCTTGTGAAGGAAATCATGGCGGGCATTTCCAATCTTCTCGTGGATTTTCGCTACTTTGGTTCGGGCTTTGTTCCAGTTGGAACCTCCTTTGGTACGTCTAAATAGGATGCGTTGTGCTTTTGCCAGTTTCTGTTCATATTGGCGGAAAAATCGATTTGGTTTGATTTTTTCACCATTCGAGAGTATTGCGAAATCTTTTAAACCAAGATCGATCCCAACTGCTTTTTTCTTAGCTGAAACATAGGGACAATGATTCCTTTCGCACAGAACGGAAATACTTTCCGGATGGATTGCGTCTGACCGTAGCGGAAAGAATACGTCCATCGACTTTACGAGACTTCGCAAACCTCACCCAGCCTAGTTTCGGAAGTTTGATTTTATCCTCTTCTATTTGGATATTTTGATTTACACATTGACTCGTGTAAGACTGCACCCGATTTCTCTTGGATTTCAATCTGGGTTGACCATTCTGTTTCTTGAAAAACCGCTTAAATGAATCATCCACATTTCGCAGTGCTCGTTGTAGAGAAGTGGAATCTACTTCTTTTAACCATTCTATTTCCTTTTTTAAAGCGGTTAGTAGTTTGGAACAAGCGTGATAGGTCAATCTTTTGCCCGTTTCTTTGTAGGTATCATTCCATTTTCCCAAGAAGTGATTGAAAACAAAGCGACTACAGCCAATGGATTTGTTAATAAGAGTTGTTTGGTCTTCATTCGGATAGAGTCGAAATTGGAATGCTTGGTGCATCTGCTTTTCACCTCCCTTTTCCTGTAGTATATACACATAGAACATATGTTTCAACTGGTGGTTATACAAGGGGGCCTCGTACCATTTCGGGAAAAACACACGTTTAGACATATTTCGGACACAATTTAACCGACTACCTACACGTTAAGGGAAATAGTCGGTGTTTTATTTGACTTTTTATTATTGAAATCTTTTCTCTCTCAAAGGACGAAGATTATCTAAAGGAACTCGTTGCTTTAGATTCCAAATATAATCACCTGTGAGATTCACGTGTTCCCATCCTAACGGGGAGAGATGCTTTAAATATTCTTCTGGAATATCTATCCCTTTTGCTCGCAAGGTGTCAACTGCTTGAGCAATATAAACCGTATTCCATAGAATAATCGCGGAGACAACTAGTTGGATACCACTTGCCCGATGGGATTGGTCTTCATAGGATCGATCTCGTATTTCTCCTAATCGGTTAGAAGCTACCGCTCTTTTTAACGCATTTGCTGACTCTCCTTTATTCAAACCAATTTGAACCCGTTTACGGAATGCTGGATCTTGTATCCAATTTAAGATATGTAAGCTATGTTCAATTCGTCCAACTTCACGTAAGGCCATAGATAGTCCATTTTGACGAGGGTAGGAACTCAATTTTTTTAAAATCAAGGATGCAGTTACGGTACCACGGGCTACAGAACTAGTGAGATGTAAGAGATGATCCCAATTTTCCTTGATTGGTTTTGGTTTTATCTTTTGATTGCTCATTAGAAAAGATAGTTCTGCATATTGTCTAGGCTTATGGAAAGCATAGATTTTGTTTGTTCCTAAGCTTTTCACTCTGGGAGCGAATCGGAATCCAAATAGATGACACATTGCAAAAATATGATCCACAAATCCTGCCGTATCCGTGTAATGCTCTTCAATTTTCAATTCGGTTTCATGATTCAATAGTCCGTCGATAATATGCGGAGCTTCTTTTTCTGCAGAACTGATTACTTTTACAAAGAAGGGACTATATTGATCCGATAGATGGGAATAAAACTTTATTCTGGGATCGGAACCATAGTGTGTATTGACTTGTGCAGATGATCTCGCTTGATGTCCAGCTCGAAAATCTTGACCATCCGATGAAGAAGTCGTTCCATCTCCAAAATAAATCGAAAACGGATGAGTATGATGGAAATCAACGAGTTCTGCTTGTGCTTTGGAATAAGTCTCCTCTCGTATGTACCAATCGGCTACCCAAGCAAGTTGTTCATAGGTGATCCCAGGACAAGCATCTGCCATTTTGGATAATCCCAAATTGATCCCATCTGCTAAGAGGGCAGCAAACAAAGTCGATTTTTCTCTTGGCTCAGAGTTGTTATGGAGATGGGTGAAATGTCTCGTGAAGTGAGTCCATCCATCTACTTCTACTAATAGGTCTGTGAGCTTAATTCGTGGTAATAAATCGTACACGTGTTGAAGGAGAACTTCTGCTTCTTCTGGGACTGTTTTTTTCAACTCAGAAATTTTGATTTTTTGATTTTCAATGGTCACATCAGGCAACTCCTTGTTTCGAATCAACTGAGTAACTTTGTTTAATTCGGCTTCTAATACTTCTTGCCTTTCTTGTAAATAGTGATCGACATTCGTTGGAATCTTTAGTGGAATTTGATTGGCTTGTTTGATTTCGGTCCATGTCTCCGGCGTTAACAAATAATCTTCAAAGTCTTTATATTGTCGACTTCCTACGACCCACATATCCCCAGAACGAAGATGATTGCGAAGTTCTGACATGACACAAATTTCATAGTAATGCCGATCAATTTCATTCTCTTTGAACACATGTTTCTGCCATTTTGGTTTCACAAAATCGATAGGTGCATCCTCTGGAACCTTTCTTTTACGAGCCTTATTCAATGATTGCAGAAGATGAAGAGCTTGTAACAAGGATTCACTTGGATGAGAAGCTTTAAATACATAGGTATTGAGCATCCGAGGGACAAATTTCCGCATGCTATTGTAGTGGTCATCCAACAACTCAAAAAAATCAAATTCGATTGGACGAGCGAGTTGATCCGCCTCTTCTACGGTTTGCACAAATTGATCCCAAGAAATAATCGATTGTATTGTTTCAAACGGATCTTGTTCGGACTCTTTTGCCTCAATGAGAGCTTTCCCTACTTGAGCATAGAGGCGCACTTTTTCATTGATGGATTTGCCATCTTTCTTAAAATCATCATTGCCTTTCTGTTCTTTGCGATTAAACATTTTTCCTATTAACTTATCGTGCATATCTAAACCATGGTCGATAAGAAACGCGTAGGTATGCATGAGAAAAGCCATGATGGTTGCATGACGCTTTAATGGCTGGAAACGAGCCAAATGTTGATTCGAGTAACGTGCTCCCTCTCTAGCCATTTGCAATAGACGGTTTTGATGTACATCTCTTCCATTGTTTAGTGGCAATTGAAGCTGCCCAATAAAATCATGTCGATCTAGGATCTTATGAAAACTCTTACTGGATAGGGAATGAGGCGGTTTACGTAGCCAAGTGAGATAGGATTGTTTTGTGCCTTCTCGTAACTTTAGCAATCGATCTAGACTTTCACATTGTTCTGTTGTTAGTCCCTTGGTTAACTGTTTGTATGTAAGTTTTTTTGCTCTTTCTCGCACAGACCAGCCCAAGTGCTCGATGGTGTAGATAGCAGGAAGAATAACTTTTCGATTTCTCATTTCTGTCACGAGTGATTCAACTAAAATAATCCCTTTATTGGTACTCATCGCCGTTGGTAGAAGCCAATGAGCAAGTTCTCTATATTCTTTTGAAGTGAAGGCTCGATATCCAAACTGATTTCTAATTTTTCGTAAATGTTCTCGTCTTGTTTCTCCACCTCTGGAACCGGCGTAATTCTTTAGGGAATCCGGAGAGATTCCAATCTGTTTGGAAATATAATGAAGAATCAATTCTGGTATCGATTCATTAGATGCTAATGGGCGTCCTGGAAAACGAAGATAACAAATTTGAATTGCATATCCTAGACGATTGGAGGCACCACGTTGTTGGTGAATCACAGATTTCTCTTCGGGTGTAATGGTGTAATATCGAGCCAATTCTCGCTGATCCATGTTTCAGGTACTTCATAAAATTGTTGACGCTGGGAAGGTGTCAATAATTCTCTTGTTGCCAACGAACTTCCCTCCTAATGTGTATTCTAGTTGTTAAATTGTTTCAAAAGTAATATGAATAAAAAAGTATCCAACGATTGTGGATACTTAGTACAATAACTGAAGTAACTTTAGATTAGCAAATAAGTATTGTAAAACTGATTACAACCCGCAATGAAAACATAAAAATCCCTACATTCAAACAAAGCCTAACTTAGACTTTGTTTGAACATTGTATCTATGTTAAATATAGATTTTTTCGGGGGGCGACTTAAAATTCAGTCACCCATCTCAAGACCTTTATCCGTAGAAATAAGCCTTGAGAGTCGCTTGACTGGATCAACTATACATCCAGTCAATAATTTCAGAACCTACAGTCTGAAGAACTCGCTTTTGCAATTTGATCATTCTGGCGATTTCTTGACGAATTTCCAGATTTCCCAGAAGAGCACTCTGGAGTGATTCCTGATTGGGTTGCTTATTCCCCTTTTTCGGGGGGATATGCAAAAACATCCTACTTCTTAATTATTTAGTAATATATAATCATTTAATGTATTGGAAACAATTATGAAATAATTAAATGCTACTGTAACACTTGTAATTAAATATTACATTTTTGGAGGGTTTTATAATGAAGAAAATTACTATGGTCTCATTTCTAGTTACTAGCGCTTTAGCTTTACTACTTACCGGATGCACGGAAACCGAAGCAGATAAAAAGGCTCCAGTCACAAAACAAGAGGCACCCGCATCGACAGAATCAACAGAAGAAAGTCCTGAAAGCAAAGTAACTGTATCACCAGAACATGAAAAGTTAATCAAAGACGCATGGGAACAAGCAAAACAAGGGAAGCAAATACCTATGAATGAGAAGTATAAGCAAGTTTCTTGGGCGGAAATAGAAAAAGTATTAGCAGATTACCAAGGGATGACTGGACCAGAAGACGGTGGTTCAACCAGTTTCTCAGCAGGCAAATATACCATTACATTTTTCTTCAACTGTACTGGTAAATGTGTTGATTCACCAAAATGGTATGAGTCGAAACTCGTATCGATGGGGGTTGAAGAAGCAACTCCGTAACAAAGTAAAGTATACTTTTTGATTTAGCCGTATAGGGGGTACGGAATCGATTCGAAGAATGAGGGGCCACTCTGGAAATTAATTACATAATTACACCGAGTTGTTGTGGTTTTTACTTTGCTAAATAGCGATAAACAGTGGTACGAGAGATCTCCATCATTTCAGCGATATCTCTAATGGGGTAAGAACCAGCAACTGAACGACGAAGTGTAATTTGCCTAAATATTGGAAAATATGATTCTTTTCAGTCGTAGAACTAGGTGAAGTAATTATATTGAGAACGAAGAGATAACTCTATTAAGCTCTTCTTGAGCATCTGTTATTGCTAATTTTGTTTCAAAAACGAAACAATTAAGAAATATTTTCTTGATAAAATAGGGTCATTCCTAGTTAAAAGGAAGATGTTAATTGAAAACTTTGTCAAAATCCATTAGCCTTTTCGTAGTAGCAAGTGCAATTCTTTTAGGGGGGATAAGTTTTCCTCAGGAATCGGATGCAAAACCTAAATGTTTGGTCAAAGGGAGTGTAGATGTAAATTCAGGATCCGGTAAGCCTTCTAAACATTTTTATTTCACAGCAAAACAAGATTTTAAACCATACATCGATATGACCTTTTATGGAGATAAAAAAGGTGATGGGCAAATCACGCTTCTAGGAAATGGTGCCCTCGATGAAGGCGGGTTTAAAAGTTTCAAATATACTACAAAAAAACAGACTAAGACTTTCCTACTAAATAACAAAAAAGCAAAAAAGAATAAGAAATATGAGCTGTACTTTGTAAGCGAAAAGAACAAACCACTTCATGTGAAATCTTTTTGTCTTCATGGTTAAAGTTTTCATAAATACTTACCAACTGATTGTTTTAGATTTTAAACAATCAGTTTTTTTATTACTTTATACTTGGGTGTTTTTGCCTATGCCTCGAAAAGATATAATTTATAATTTTCAGATATTTACGTGGTGAGGATACGACTCCCTGGATCAGTTGGCTGACAAGCAACCAAGAAAGCAGTTACGGTTCAGATGATGAGCATCGATAGCTTCGAACGAAAAGTGAGCACCTCTTGTCCAATCTTTCAATCAGAGCAATATCCTTGCTATGAGTATACAATAATAACTGAATCACTACGATTAAGGAGTTGTCCAGAAAGTTGTATGTTTCTGAACACACTTATTCGGCGCACGGAATCAACAAAATCTTCCTTTCATTGTGTCCAAAAACTCTGTAAAATTATGTATGTTCAGTTTGATACTGGTATCCAAGATATCTTACACGAAGGGACTATAGAAAGATGAAGGTGGGTTATGCCCGTGTTTCTACGCTAGACCAAAATCTCGATCTACAACTTGACGCTTTAACAAAACATGGCTGTGAACGGATTTTTCAAGATAGAGTTAGTGGAATAGCAGATAAACGAAAAGGACTAAAAGAAGTTATCCAATATGTTCGTCTTGGAGACACCTTGATGGTTTGGCGGTTAGATCGTTTAGGTCGTACCATGCATCATTTGATTCAGGTTGTAAATGACTTAAACAATCGTGGAGTGAGCTTTCACAGTCTTCAGGAGAATATTACGATGGATCGCTCGAACGCCATAGGACAGTTAATGTTTCATTTGTTTGCTTCCTTTGCTGAGTTTGAGCGAAACTTGATTCGAGAAAGAACAGAGCTGCAGCTCGTGCAAGAGGACGCTTAGGTGGCAGACCTGAGAAATTAGGAAAGAAAGAAGAAGAGATGATTAAAACACTTGCCACAAATAAAACTCCCATTAAAGATATTGCCAAAATGATGGATACCTCTCGTAACACTGTTTATCGCTATCTAGCAAAGTAAAAAGTCAAATAAAACACCGACTATTTACCTTAACGTGTAGGTAGTCGGTTAAGTTGTGTCTAAAATATGTCTAAACGTGTGTTTTTCCCGAAATGGTACGGGGACCCCTACAATGGCACGAAAAAAAAATTCACCACAACGATAGAAGAAGCATGAAAAACAACTTAAAAAAATGGCAATCGATCAGGATACAGATACAGGGAAGATGATTGGAATACTAGTCAAAAAATATTTACAAAGATTGTCAGACGAGGTAGAGATGTAGAAACCATCTCTACCTCGTCTGACGCTCTGATTCATCCCCCACTTATGGAAGAGGGGGTATTCTCGGCTCACTAACAGATAAAACCACCGTGATCCCCTCACAGTGGTTTATTGTGACTTCCATGCTTTTAATGCTGCACTCGCAGCTTGCTGTTCTGCTTCTTTTTTGGAACGACCTGATCCCTTGCCAAGTTTCCGATCATCAAGATATACTTCCGCAGAAAAGAATCGGTCATGAGCTGGTCCTTGCACATCAACAATTCGATACTCCAATAAACCTCTCTTTTCCTGCTGAGCCAACTCTTGAAGTTGACTTTTTGCATCTGTCATCTGATCCAGCCAAGTGCCATTAATCTGAGGGAACACTAGTTTATGAAGGAATTGACGAACCTTTTCCAATCCTTGATCCAAGTACAATGCGCCAATGAACGCCTCAAATAAATCTGCCAATAATGATGGTCTCTCTCGACCTCCAGTAAGTTCCTCGCCTTTCCCCAATCGAACAAATTTGCCAAATTGAAGTTCACGAGCGAAGGAAGCCAGTGATGGCTCACAAACCACTCTTGCTCTTGTTCGTGTTAATTCTCCTTCGCTCATTTTAGGAAAACGATAATACAGGAATTCAGAGACGAGTAGCTCCAGTACTGCGTCTCCTAGGTACTCTAAGCGCTCATTATCTGACACGCGTTGAGATGATTTTCTTTCATGAGCAAAGGAGGTGTGCGTAAATGCTTGTACAAATAAATTTCTATTTTGAATATAGACTCCTGTCATTTGCTCCACTTTTTCAAAGTCAATCACCATCATACTTCCTCAAAGGCTTTCATAACAATGGTCGCATTATGTCCTCCAAATCCAAGTGAGTTGGACAAAGCAACTCGCACATTGGCACGCCGTGCTTCATTTGGCACATAATCCAAATCACATTCAGGATCAGGAAACTCATAATTGATCGTTGCCGGAATCACTTGATCTTGGATAGTTTTTGCTAAGACAATCGCTTCCACTCCACCGGCTGCACCAAGCAAATGACCTGTCATCGATTTGGTAGAACTAACTGCTAGTTTATAAGCATGATTTCCAAATGCTCCTTTGATCGCCATCGTTTCAAACTTATCATTTAAGTCTGTAGATGTTCCGTGAGCATTGATATAATCTACTTCTGTTGGTTCTAGGTTAGCGTCTTTCATCGCTCTAATCATACTCCGACGAGCACCTTCTCCTTCAGGTGCTGGAGCAGTTAGATGGTGTGCATCAGCAGTCATCCCATAGCCAACCATCTCCGCAATGATATTTGCTCCACGTGCGAGTGCATGTTCTAAAGTTTCCAAAACCAAAATACCAGAACCTTCACCCATCACAAATCCATCGCGTTCTTTATCAAATGGACGACTAGCACGCTGTGGGTCATCGTTACGGGTAGACATCGCATGAGCAGAACAAAAACCAGCAAAAGATAGCGGGGTAACAGTAGCCTCTGTACCTCCTGTAATCATTACGGAGGCTTCGCCACGCTGTAAAATACGGAATGCTTCTCCAATACTATGCGTTCCAGAAGAACAAGCGGTTACTGAAGCACTATTGGGGCCTTTTGCACCTGTTTGAATGGAAACTTGACCAGATGCCATATTCGCAATCAACATAGGGATAAAGAATGGACTTACACGCTTAGGTCCTCTTTCTTGCAATAAACGAGCATTGCTTTCAATGGTATTCATACCACCAATACCAGAACCAATATAAACGCCGACTTCGTCCAGATCTTCTTTTTCCAAATCCAGTTTCGCATCAGCAATCGCCATTTTAGCAGCTGCTATCGCATACTGGATAAAGATATCCATCTTACGAACTTCTTTTTTATCAATAAAAGGAAGTGGATCGAAGTTTTTTACTTCAGCCGCTATCCTTGTTGTAAATGGGGTAGGAAATGAATCAAGATCAAAGTGTGTGACTGGGCCAACACCTGATTTACCAGCTAGAAGGCTGTCCCAGAAAGTGGACAAATCATTTCCGATGGGAGAAACAACACCTAAGCCTGTTACTACTACTCTATTTAGCATAAGTGATCAACCGCCTTTCGCGTTATAGTTGACCTATTTTTAGATGAAATAGTGGTAAGTCCCGAATATATCGGGACTTACCTATCATTACGAGACTTTCGCACTAATATAATTCACAATATCTCCAACGGTGTTGATTTTTTCTGCATCTTCTTCTTCAATGGTTAGTTTAAATTCATCTTCTAATTCCATAATTAAGTCCACAACATCTAGGGAGTCAGCTCCAAGGTCTTCTTTAATCCCAGCTTCTAAAGTTACCTCTTCTGCCTCAACATCTAGACGTTCCACGATGATTTGTTTCACACGATCTAAAGTGTCTGCTGCCATGCTCTTCACCTCCCTTTCGTAGTATAGTTGAATGATAGGCTCAGACGCAAACCATTTCTAACCTATTTTCTTAATTTGGTACCAATCCGCCATCCACGTGGAGTGTTTGGCCTGTTATGTAGCTTGCTTTGTCGCTCGCTAGAAACGAAACGGCACTTGCAACTTCTTCAGCCTGACCAAATCTAGCAAGGGGAACAGAAGTTAGAATTGATTCCTTCACTTTTTCATCTAATACAGAGGTCATATCTGTTTGAATAAATCCAGGAGCAATTGCATTTACTGTAATATTGCGGCTAGCAAATTCTTTCGCCATTGTTTTAGTAAGTCCTATTACTCCTGCTTTTGCAGCAACATAGTTAGCTTGCCCCGCATTTCCAGAAACACCCACAACCGAACTGATATTAATAATTCTTCCACTTCGTTGTTTCATCATCGGACGAATAACTGATTTACAGCAAAGGTATACACCTTTTAAATTGGTATCTATTACTTGATCCCAATCTTCTTCTTTAATTCGCATTAATAAATTATCTCTTGTTATTCCTGCATTGTTCACTAAAATATCTACCCGTCCAAACTGTGACAGTACTTGCTTAAATGCTTGATCTACCTGGTGGCTATTTGCAACATCCACTTGAAAAGCAGCTGCTTCTGAACCGAGCTCCGTGATTGCTGCAACTGTTTCTTCAGCAGCAGTGTGATTACCTGCATAAAATAAAACTACTTTCGCCCCTTCTTTGGCTAAATCCAATGCGATAGAACGTCCAATCCCTCTTGAGCCACCAGTAACAACAGCTACCTTACTTGTTAACATCTCTAGTCGTCATTCCTTCCATTTTTATCTACAAAATGAGAAATGGTCTTTTCTAATGTAGCTTGATCCTGAACGTTTAACATCGTTACTTTTCGATCCACTTTGCGTGTTAATCCTGCTAACACCGAACCTGAGCCAACTTCAACAAAAGTATCCACTCCCTCTTGCAAGAGATAACGAATCGTATCTTCCCACAAGACAGGTGAAGCTACTTGACGGACTAGTGCTTCTTGAATATCTGATGCTATGGTGATTGGTCGAGCAGTAACATTGGTCACAACAGGGATATTCGCATCATGAAATGAAAGGGTAGCTAACTTATCTTGAAGCTTATCTGCTGCTGGCTGCATGAGAGCAGAGTGAAAAGGACCACTAACTGCTAAAGGAACAACTTTTCTAGCTCCAGCTTCTAATGCTTTTTCTCCAGCAACACGAACCGCATCTGCGTGCCCAGATATGACAATTTGCCCAGGACAGTTATAGTTTGCTGCTTGCACTACGTTATCTGGAGTTGATGTCTCAGCGCAAATTTGGTCTAAAACAGCACGATCGAGATTTAAAATTGCGGACATGGCACCTACTCCAGCAGGTACTGCTTGATCCATATACAAACCACGTTGATATACAGCAGAGACTGCATCTTCAAACGAAAGTGAGCTTGCAGCTACAAGTGCTGCATATTCTCCCAAACTATGACCAGCGACAAATGAAGGCTGAATGTCGACTTTTGCTTGTAACCATTTATAAAGGGCAATACTTGTAGTTAAAAGTGCTGGTTGGGTATGATAGGTTAATTTTAATTCTTCCTCAGGACCTTGAAAAATAATATCGGAAAGTGAAAAGTTAAGTTCGTTATCAGCTGATTGAAAAATTTCTTGGGCAACCCTCGACTGATCGTGTGCTTCTTTTCCCATACCTACTTTCTGTGAACCTTGTCCAGGAAAAAGAATTGCAATTTTACTCATGACTGGTGAATCCTCCCCAATTTAAAACCGTTGCTCCCCATGTAAGTCCTCCACCAAATCCACATAATACAATGGTATCACCATCTGAAACTCTGCCTTCTTCGATGGCTTCATGCAAAGCAACCGGTATGGATGCAGAAGACATATTTCCATATCGATCCAAATTTACTACTACTTTTTCAGCTGCTAAACCGTATCGTTTCATTGCAGCTTCGATAATTCTCAGATTTGCTTGGTGAGGTACAAACAGATCAATATCTTCCATAGTTAGATTTGCTTTTGTGAGAACTTCATCAGAAGCAGAAGTCATCATTCTTACTGCAAATTTAAATACTTCGCGACCATTCATAAAGAGGCTATGCATTCGGTTTGCAACTGTGCTCTCTGATGCAGGCAACCGAGATCCTCCTGCTTCGACTTTCAACAAATCTTTTCCGCTACCATCTCCTCCTAACTCAAAGGATTGGAAGCCATATCCTTCTTTCACAGGTCCTAAAACAGCAGCACCTGCTCCATCACCAAAGAGGACACAAGTATTGCGATCAGTCCAATCAACGATACGTGATAAACATTCTACCCCAATCACCAATGCATACTTATAGCTACCTGTTGCAATAAACTGTGTTGCCGTAGAAATACCATAAATAAATCCAGTGCATGCAGCTGATAAATCAAATGTAGCCGCTTTATGAGCTCCTATTTGTTCTTGGACCAAACAAGCAGTAGCCGGAAAAGACATATCCGGTGTAACAGTAGCGACGATTATCAGATCCACCTGCTCCGCAGAAATGCCAGCCTTGTCCAATGCTTGTCTGGCAGCATGTACTGCTAAATCAGAAGATGCCTCATGATCAGCAGCAATTCTTCTTTCTTTAATACCAGTGCGTGATGTGATCCATTCATCACTTGTATCTACCATCTGTTCTAGATCAGCGTTAGTGAGCCGCTTTTCAGGTAAATAAGCGCCTGTACCTAAAATTCCTACACTTCTCATTTTCCCACATTCCCTTCCATAGGGTGCAGATTATCTTCCATTTGTTTAATAATCTCCTCTCCTGCAAAAAGACGGGCTTGTCGGATTGCATGAAAAATAGCCGTAGCATCTGAGGAACCATGGGCTTTAATAATCACACCTGACAACCCTAATAATGGCGCACCACCATGTTCTTTATAATCCATTTCCGATTTCAATGATTTTAGTTGAGGGTAAAGTATCCCAGCTGCCAGTTTTGTAAAAATGTTTTTAGTAAACGCACCTTTAAGACGATCAAATAAAGCTTTTGCCACTCCTTCTGTACCTTTTAGTAGAATATTTCCACTAAACCCATCACAAACCAACACATCACATGGTCGGTACAGCACTTCTCTGGCTTCCACATTCCCTACAAAATTCAGGCGGGAATCGCCTTCCATAAGTTCGAACGCATCTTTTGTCAAGGTAGTCCCTTTTCCATTTTCAGCCCCAATATTCAGCAATCCTACCTTAGGATTATCAATCCCAAGGACATGCTTGACATAGACACTACCTAAAAGAGCATATTGATGCAGATGAGTTGCTTTTGCTTCTGGATTTGCACCAACATCTAATACTAAAATTCCTTTGTTTTCTAGAGTCGGAAAAACAGGAGATAATGCTGGTCTATCAACACCTTTCATCCGGCCGGTATAGAAGAGTCCAGATGCCATTAAAGCACCTGTATTTCCTGCACTAATAAACGCATCTGCTTCTCCAGATCGAACCATTTGACATCCCACTACCATGGACGAATCGCGTTTTTTTCTAACGGATTTAACTGGTTCATCTTCAGGAGCAATAATCTCTGAAACTTTGTGAAACTGTATATTTTGGAGATTGTTACCTTGTAGTAACGAATCATCTGTACCTATCAGAATAAAGGAGGTTTCTGGCCACTTTTCAGCAGCTAATTTAAGTCCTTCTACAACAGAGTTTGGTGCATCATCTCCACCATGTGCATCTAACGCAATTCGCATGAGCGAACTCCTTTCAGTTGGTTGCACGGTATACATCGAATACTCCCTGAAATACCATATCGTCTAGTACTTTCGTTTCTACATCTACTTGAAAACGCGATGGTTGTTTTTGCACTACTTTTGCATGTGCAACACACTTCTCACCGAGCGTAACTGGTCGTACAAAACGAATGGCTGCTGAACGTGTCAAAACAAGATCTGCGTTCACAATAGCAACAGCGAGCGAATTGGCTTGAGCAAATAAATAGTGACCTCTTGCAATTTGATTTCGTTCAAACACATGATCAACACTTATTTCCAAAACAGAAACGCCACTTTGATCCAATTCCAAGGAGATAACTTCTCCTATCACTTCCTCTGGAGAAAGCGAGCGAACTTCGTCAAAACTTTTCTCTGCCATGTGTTTTAACCGCTCTCGCATCTCCGGTATACCGAGTTCCATACGATCTAAACGAATGGTCTGAATACTAACTGAGCATTGCTTTGCCATTTCTTCATCTGTTAAAAAAGGGTTTTTCTGAAATGATTCAATTAGTCGGGATTGTCGTTTTTTTTTGGACAGGCGCATAACAAAACCAGCCCCTTTATGACCACGTTCTAGTACCTAGTACTAAATTAGTATACAAAAAAAGTTCAAAGTTGGCAATAAAGAAAACTTAGCGATGTGTCTTATCATAGACGCAGACAGAGGTTTAGTTGCTCTTATGTACCTCAGAATAGGGCACAAGTCTCGCTAAGTCACTATGCTCCTAGTCTCGCTTTGCAGATGAAGCTATCCTTCCCCTTCTCGCTTCATCTGCGAAAGAAAACTTAGCGATGTGTCTTGCCATAAACACAGGCAGAAGGTCTAGTTGAACTTATGTACCACAGACTAGGGTACAAGGCTCGCTACGCCACTATGCTCCTAGTTCTCGCTTTGTAAATAAAGCTATCTTTCCAATTTTATCTACAAAAAAAAGCCGGCATAACCGACTTTTTATTTGTTCACAACGCCTTCTACTTCAGCGCCATCATAGTATCCACATTCTTTACATACGTGGTGAGCTAATTTAGGTGCATCACATTGTTTACATGTGGACATACCAGCTACTTTTAATTTGAAATGAGTGCGACGCATTCTTTTACGTGTTTTGGATGTACGACGAAAAGGTACTGCCATGAAATTTCACCTCCTGAAAAAACTCCAATGCTGATCATTATACTACAAATCTAGAAAGAGTGCTAGGATACAGAATCTTTCTCTTCTCCTAATAAATCCTGTAGTTTTGCGAGCCTTGGATCAATGCGACTAGTATTACAATCGCAGAGTTCTTCATTTTTGTTTACTCCACATACAGGGCAAAGACCTGCACAATCTGGTTTACATAAAGGAGCATATGGAAGAGAGATTACCAATTGTTCCCTTACATATAAATCAAGCACGATTTGACCGTCTGTAATGAGATGAACAGTCTCTTCATCCGTGTCACAAGCCAATTCCTTCTTATCAGTAAACTTCTCTACCCAAGACGATTCTAATGAGGTAGGAAATGTGGTAAGACATCTTGCACACAGTAGTTTGCCGATACACTTTTGTTTTGCTGATACCTGATAAAGATGGGAACGTAAAATACTTGCTTGTCCCTCCACCTGAACGGATTCCAACTTAACAACATTTGGCTCATCTTCCACAAGGTCATCCAAACAAATCTTATCTTGAAAAGGATATAACCCTTCAGCTGTTTGATTTATTTGTTTTATGGTTATAATCAATCTGTCCACTCCCTAACAGGTGAATTATACGAGATAACGATTTTTGGTGTCAAGCAATTTATCTTTACACATATTCTCATATGGTCAATCATGAGAAGACAGACTACAGTCCATCATCCCATGTGATATGTTTATATTGTCCATAATCACTCCGAATTAAAGAGGAAGAATGTTTAAGAAACCATATACATTTCTGGTAGATAATGATCATGTAATAGCAATCGCCCCTCGGAAAACTATATGTCGGTAGATCAGGTTCTGGGGTTCTATGCCCGTGATCAAATCAAACCACTCACTCAGGAAAAGGAATCTATGAAGCAAACCAGAATAACACTCGAATTATCTAGGGAAATGAAACCCCTTACATTCTCCTTCAGAAGGGCGAGCGAGTAAAACTTTTTGAAGATGGCGCGCCTATACGCTGCTGAAAAAAAAGAAATAGCAGCACATGATAGAGATCACTCATTGCGGTCGCCATCCTACTATCTTTAGAAAACAGATTCCCTTTATTTTAGGCTAACCCAAGATCAGTCTATTTAAATTTCTTTAATCTCCAAATGGATAGTAACAACGAATTCATAATCTGAAGATTCAATTTATAATTGCTAATTAAAGATTTTATCTGTTATGATAGTTTTACCGATCAGTCGAAGAAGGAGAAACTGTGCCTCAGAACGCCATCATCAATGCCACTGTCGACGGAGTGCGTGTGAGCCTCACCATGAACGGCGACGAGATGACCATTACGTACGATGGTCAGAAAATCAAGACGGAGACCCTCATCACCGAGGAGTTCGCAGCGAAGCTCGCAAACGTCGTGGATCGAGTGTTCCGTGTAGTCAACGACAGTGAGAAGGTGGACGGAGTCACCTCTGTCACTACTACCATCACCCAGGGCCGCGTAGATCAGGTCGTCACCCCCGAAGGTGGTTACCAGAACATCATCCAGGGTGATGGTGACATCCACATCTACCGCTGATCGACAGTCGTCTGACAGTTAAGATGGCAGACAGGATACTTAGCAATTAAATTGGCTAAGTATCCGCGCATATTAAATTAATGATATAGATTTTAGAAGCTGACTTACGCAGTAGATGTTTTTTTACAACTAATAAAACAAGCAGACTCAAAAAAATAGAGTCTGCTTGTTTTATTTCCTATAATTTATTTAAATAATTGATTGCTTCTTGAAGTGTCGCTACTGGTACAATTTTCATATCTGCACCGAGCTCTTTCGCTGTACGTTTTGCTACAGCTTCGTTATCATCACCTTCATATATATCTTTTGGTACAAAAAAGATAGTAGCGTGTTTATCCATAGCAGCTGCAACCTTATGCTGTATCCCACCAATCTGTCCAACTTGACCAGTTGCAGATATCGTTCCAGTTCCTGCAATTTCATAGCCTTTTGTGATATCGTTTGGAGTCAATTGGTTTAAAATCTCCAATGCAAACATTAAGCCAGCAGAGGGGCCGCCGATGTTATCGGTTGTAAAATTAACTTTTGGTGTAGATTTCAATGAATGTAAACGATCCATAGGAAGAAAACCTAAACCAATTCGTTTATCTTTATTATTGCCTGTTTCAAGTGGAATTAAAGTTGCACGCTCTACTACTTTTTTCTTTCCACGTAAAACACTTACTTCTACCTGATCCCCAGCTTTTTTCGATTTAAAAAATTCCATTAGTTTCGCGGTTGTACGTGTTTCTGTCCCGTCAACAGATTGAATAATATCCCCTATTTTCAAATGGTGTTTTGCATCAGAAGTAACACTTATTACTTCTACCCCTTCATAAGTCACGCGAACGGGCTTTTTTGCTTGATGAAAGGCAGCGATCACTGCACTATGCTGGGACTCCAACATATTTTCTACTTGTTGTTTTTCATACTGTTTATCATTTTCATCTTCTGCCAAAATATCCTCAACTGGTATAAGCTCTAAATCATGATTCACTTTTGCTAAAAGATAGTCAAATACATTCGCCTTTTTCATCGCAACCGTGGTCAAAAAGAAATTGCCTGTCTTTTCGGTAAATCCCCCATCTACTGAAATCACTTCTCCTGTATCAATCGCATCACCGGCATGCATCGCATAATATGGCACACGAATGAGAAAACACACACCAACAATTAAAAGGAAGATAGAAAGCCATAAAAAACGATATGCATTTTTGTTATTTGTCGAATGATCACTCATGCTTATTCTCCCCTTGCCAATGGGCTAATTTGTCTAGTAATACTGCCAAATTTGGACGTATGGCCTGTTCCCCTCTACGTATACATTCTTCCACACGATGAAATGCAGTAGGAGCAATATCTCCCACCTCTGGCGAAACTAGAAAATCAGCAGTCAATTCCTGTTGTTCTAGTATTTGTCTCTCCATTATTGTAATCGCTTGGTTAATCACATCAAAAATATTGTTTACTTGTACCTCATGTGATTGGGAAAGAACATCCACAGCAATAATAAAATCTGCTCCCATATCACGAACAACAGATATAGGAAGACGATCTGCCACTCCACCATCTACCAATAGTTTGTCTTGATATGGAACAGGCTGGAAAACACCTGGAACGGAGATACTCGCTCTTACTGCATCTGCAATCGGACCTTTTTGGAAAACAACCTTTTTCCCTGTTAATAAGTCCGTTGTCACAACTGCTAACGGAATTGGTAGATCCTCTAAATTTTTATGATGGGTAAGTAACTTTGTTAAAGCTTGCATTTTATCTCCGGATATAAAACCTAAACCAGGCAACGTAACATCAACCCAATGCTTTCTCTTTAAATGCATAGCAAGGTGTTTGACCATTTCCAAATCCAACCCATTGGAATATAACGCTCCAATAAAACTCCCTATACTACTTCCAGCTATGTAATCAATGGGTATCTTTGACTCTTGCAGAACTTTTAAAACTCCCAGATGAGCAAAACCTCTTGCTGCGCCTGCACTTAATGCAATCCCTACTTTTGGTCGACTCATCATATCACCACCAAGGTTTCCATCGGTAAATAATAGAAATGTTCCTAATCTCCGTCTCACTTACTATATTGATAAAACAACTTACGAATAACTCATATTACATGGGACAACCGCGTACGAATAGAGTAACGCTAGTATAGAAGTTAGGAGCGAACAATAGTATGGAACTAATCACCCATCGTCTCCAAAGTCAACTCAAAACAGTATTTTTAGCTATGTTTGCTCTATTGTTTGCTGTCACTCTTGTATTGTATCCCGAAATTGCATTTAAAGCCTCCTTGCGAGGTTTAAAAATATGGTGGGATGTTGTTTTTCCTGCAATGCTACCATTTTTTATTACAGCAGAACTAATGATGGGTTTTGGGGTGGTACACTTGTTGGGAGTACTATTCGAACCCTTTATGCGACCACTTTTTCGCGTTCCTGGTTCTGGTGGTTTTGTAATGGCAGTCGCATTGATATCAGGTAATCCTATGGGTGCTAAACTCACGACTCGCCTTCGCGAACAAAATTTAATCACACGAGAAGAAGGAGAGCGACTTGTTTCCTTCGCCTGTACAGCTGGACCATTGTTTATCTTTGGTGCGATTGCTATTGGCTTTTTTGAAAATCCAGCAGCAGGAGTGCTCATTGCCGTTGTTCATTATGTAAGTTGTTTTATTGTAGCATTCTTCATGCGGCTTCACGCAAGAGACAAGGAGCTCACTCCCTCTCCAAAGCATGGTGGTAAACGATTTATTCGTGCCTTTCAAGCAATGCATCGAGCAAGAATAACAGATGATCGACCTATTGGACAATTATTAGGAGAAGCTGTATCTTCTGCTGTGCAAACCTTATTGATGATAGGTGGATTTGTCATTATTTTCTCCGTGTTAATCCACGTATTTACATACGTTGGCATAACTGCATGGATTGCATCGCTCATTCTGCCAATTCTTCACTTGCTTCATCTCTCTGATCTCTTATCAATTCCCATCGTTGCAGGAATATTAGAAATGACGATCGGTTCTCAGATGATAAGCGAAAACACAGTAAACACCTCATTACTGATGCAACTTGCCTTTGTTGGTTTTTTTCTTGGTTGGAATGGACTGTCGATACACGCACAAGTAGCTAGCGTGCTCAGCAAAAGCGATATACGTTACCGCCCCTACTTTGTCGGAAGAATTTTACATGGCATATTAGCTTTTTTGCTTACCTTCGTTTTTTGGAAACCATTTCAACCTGATGTACAAACCACAGCCCCCGCTTCTTTGCATATTTGGTCAACTCATGTACCCAGCCCTGTTTTCAATTGGTGGGTATGTCTGCAAGGTTTCTCCTTACTTATGCTGTGCTTTTGGTTCTTTTTTCTGATGAAACAACTATTGAATCGTAAGTCGTTCACATCGTAATATGTGGACGTTTGTCCTTTAATGCAGTAACAACATGAGGAGGTACTAAATCAGTTACATCTCCACCATATTTAGCGATTTCTTTCACATTTCCAGAACTAATAAACGAATGCATGTTGTTGGTCATCAGAAAAAGCGTCTCGATATCTTTGGCCAACTTGCGATTGATAGAAGCAATCTGTAACTCATATTCAAAATCTGAAATAGCACGCAATCCTCTGAGTATCACATGTATATTTTTTTTGCGTAAATAATCGACCAACAAACCTTCAAAGCTGTCAACTTCAACAGGTATATCATACCCTGCTTCTTTTATCGCCACTTCGATCATTTGTTTCCGTTCTTCTACACTAAATAAAGGTTGTTTAGCTGAATTTATCAACACTGCTACGATCACCTTATCAAAAATCTTTGTTCCTCTTTTGAGAATATCGAGGTGTCCATATGTTATCGGGTCAAAACTACCTGGGTAAACGGCTACCTTCATGCTGTTGGTTCTCCCTTCTGCTGCAACAATGTAATGGTAGTATCTCCATAAGAGATTTCTCTCGATGTAATAAATTTGCTGTTGGGGAATGTGATTGATATCGAAGGTGGATGTTCGACTACAAGCAGACCATCTTCGCTTAAAACAGATTTTTCTTGCAATAACTGTAACACAGGCAGAAGCAATTTTTCATGATAAGGTGGATCTAAAAATATGAGATCAAATTGCAAGTCCTTCAAAGCAAATTGTTTCAAAGCAGTCCTTGCATCTTTTCGGATAAAGGTTGATTGCGTTAAAAGATCGCATTTTTGTGCGTTTTCCTTGGCAATGCGCAAACTGGCAACAGATTGATCGACGAAAACTACCTCGTCCATTCCCCTGCTGACTGCCTCTAAACCAAGTGAACCTGTACCAGCAAAAAGATCCAATACTTTTCCTCCATCAAAAAAGGGACCAAGCACCGAGAAGAGCGATTCTTTCACTCGATCAGTAGTTGGTCTTACATGATTTCCTGGAACCATTTTCAAGCGTATTCCTCTAGCACTTCCAGCTATTATTCGCATATTTCGCACCTTCAAATTTTATTTCCTGATAAAACATATCAAATTGTTGAATAAACAATCAAGCTTTGGCAACAATAAATAAAGACAGTACCCGATAAGGACTGTCTAACCGCGGAGAAGACTTACGTTTCCCCATAAGCTCTTCCTCCGGTTTCTCCTCTCCCATTTCGTATTTTCCCGAAAGGTGAAAATACCATGGACCTGCGACCGTATCGCGGGTCACTTTTTTTATGTATAGATGATTATATTCAGTCTCGGGTATCCTAGAAGGATACCCGAATGTTGATCCTATCTCTTTTTAAGGGATACCGATAGCTCGCGCAATCACAGGATTCTGACGCTTCCATTCGGCGTACAACTGAGCGATCCGCTCATCCAACTTTGCAAAGTCTCGCAGGATCTTCTTATCTCCCGCTGTAAGAACTTCCTCTGGACGAC
Source organism: Shimazuella alba (assembly GCF_009831235.1). GTDB lineage: Bacteria > Bacillota > Bacilli > Thermoactinomycetales > Thermoactinomycetaceae > Shimazuella > Shimazuella alba. The sequence goes on from NZ_WUUL01000003.1 coordinate 174,614, forward strand.
GTGCCATCCTACATGGAATTCCTACATTAGTAGCTAGATTTCCGTAGAAATAATCCAGCTTAAAGATCCGAGTAAAAAAAACCGATCCAGCACGCTGCAAATGGTCTGAATCGGCACTCTTCAACTTCGTAATAATCTCCATGCATGTGTCCTCGCTGAGCGGAAGATGATGATTGGGAATTGCCGATATATCCATGATTTCTCCCGAGAAGAATCGACGGTTTCTATTTCTGTTATCAGTATACTAAATAATCTGGAAGCGATCATTCTTTTTCTATCAACCACTATGAATGTATATTAATATCTATCAATTATCCCTTCTCTTCTTTCGACTCCTCTCATACAAATGATAAATCACAAAGTAAGAAGCAAATCCAAGAATCAATCCAAAAATAGATTGACCAATAATAATATGTAACCCTCCTCGAAAAATTCTTTCGATGACATGAAAATCTCCTTGAAGTAATTGTTGAAAGATATCATGAAAATGGATCACATGATCTTTATATGGTGTAGGGTAAATGAACTCCCCGATTTTTTTAGAAAATGGCAAAAGAATCACTGGCAAAAAAGTTAATTTTCCAATCACATTTCCAATAACGGAAGCTGGAAAAGAGGCCTTACATAAGCGAACGATAGGGTAAAACAAGATATAAATCAGAGATGCTGTTGGTAAAACAATCATTTCTAATCCAAAACCTAATGCAAAACCTAGAGATACTTTTTTTACTCCTTCTGGCGAACGAAGTAGCTTGAGGTAATGGTATCGGATTGCACGAGGAATTTGCTGAAACCAATTTTTCTTCTTCTTTTTTCTCATCCGAACACAACCTCTAATATAATTCTCTATTATTTTTGCAATATTCACCTTATGATTTTGCAAGCAAACTCTTCATCAGAATACCACGTTTCTCCCAAAAGTACACAAGGATAAGATAAATATTGGAAAATAGCTCTAAAATGGAAATCCACGTGAGTGGTATGTTTCCTGCTATTTATTATATTTCATATCATAAATCATATGGATTTCGATATGATTTTGGATAAACTACTGTCCATACTAAATTCCATTGAATGGAAGATACAAAAATTACTTTCTTCCATCGACTTTTAAGCGTTATGATAGAACATGATGTACACTACAGGGGGAACTAACATTGTTGTTCATTGATAATCAAAACATAACAGATCCAAGAATTAATTTAGCTATTGAAGAATATGTACTTAAACACCTCGATATTGAAAAAGAAAGTTACTTGCTTTTTTATATCAATGAGCCTTCTATCATTATTGGAAAACACCAAAATACAGTAGAAGAAATCCATGTTGATTATATTCGCCAGCAAGGGATTCATGTAGTCAGACGTCTTTCTGGTGGTGGAGCAGTTTATCATGATCTTGGAAATTTAAGTTTCAGTTTTTTAACCAAAGATGATGGAAAAAGCTTTGCTAACTTCCGAAAATTTACGGAACCGGTGATAAAAGCACTACATCAATTAGGAGTGAATGCTGAGCTTAGTGGACGAAATGACATTGAGATCGAAGGAAAAAAAGTTTCTGGAAATGCGCAATTCTCCCAGCGTGGAAGAATGTTTAGTCATGGCACACTCATGCTTGATGTTGATCTGGAGCAAGTAGGAAAAGCACTCCAAGTAAAAAAAGAAAAAATTCAATCCAAAGGGATTAAATCCGTTCGCAGTCGCGTGGCAAACATTTCCGAATATCTTGATAAGCCCATCACGATGAACGAATTTCGAAATACACTATTGAAGTCTATTTTTGAAGGAGAAAATCCGATCCCTGAATATGTACTTACTGATAAAGATTGGGAAGTAATCAATCAGATATCAAAAGAAAGATACCAAAACTGGGATTGGAATTTTGGGGAGTCACCTGCATTTAATGTTCAACATACCAAACGGTTCCCCATCGGATCGATCGATGTTCGTTTGGATGTTGGCGAACACAGTGTCATTCAAAATTGTAAAATATATGGTGACTTTTTTGGAGTAGGAGATGTAAAAGATATCGAGGATCGTTTGCAAGGAGTGGTATATCATTACGACCATCTGGTAAAAGCACTGGAAGACATCGATATCAAACATTACTTTGGCAACATTACCAAAGAAGAATTTCTTGACCTCATCTACTGATACCTGACTAATTTTCTTGTGGATCTCTCTATGATCACTAACGGTAAGGGAAAGAACATTTTCTGCTATGGTAATCTAAAACTGGAAACAGAAAATGCCTACATTACTGGTAATGGAGACAAGATGATCCGTTATCATAAAGTGGAGTAGAATGGGAAGGTAGTTAAACTTGCGCTTGGCAGGGCTACCCTCTTTCCCAAGAGTGGTACAGCCATAATCAAGGAGGAAAACCGTCGCGCTTTCCTTCTTCGAAGTGGAAATACCTATACTACTGAGAGTGGAATGACATTTTCACTCACTACTGTGTAACCGTTACAACCCATAACACGGAAGATAAAATAGCCAGTGTCAGTGCCCAGCTTCATGATGAAGCTGGGCACGTGTATTTCCCCTTATACTTGTCTCCGTAAAAACATGGCTTCAAAGGAAGAAATTACTCCCTCTGCCACCAGCAAATCAATCAACCTTGCTGATAATTCTCTATACTGAGGTGTTGTTTGAATGTATTCCAATTCTTGAGGTGTAAAAAATTGATAAGGGAGTGCAGTAGCAAATCGCAATAATCCAGGTGTCCCTTGTGTTTTTCTTATCTGTTTTGCTTCTTTGATAACACTTTTGATTTTTTTAGGTGTTACCGCTTGCCTGCCCACCATTTGATTAATCGAATCAGCAATTTCTGTATATTCTTGTTCTCTCAAAATTCTCACCTCCACCTAATCACTCTTTGTGTAGTCTATTCAAATCTTCTCAAATCTGGAAAAGAAAAATGACCATATTCATAATGAAAAATAAACATTGAACATTTTGTGAATAACGAATTAAAATGATAGTAGAAAGGGGTGTTATCTCGTGCGCATTGTCTATTCTTGTTTCATGGCGATTTCGATCATCTTACTTACTTTTATGCTTCCTACTACGAGTGATGCAGCCACTATTGACTTTAACAAAATTAAAATCTCCATTCAAGCTCAGAAAGAAACCTTCTTGGAGAAATATAATTGGAGTAACGATTTACCGACAGAACAAATCAAAAATGAAGCAGAATTAAAAGAAGTAAACATCAAGGATAAACAGATGGAATCATTATTTGTCTCTGGAAACGCAATTGGTGAGCCAGGAGATATTCTCGTCACGCTTGATGGAACAAGTTCAGGTTTTGAATGGGCTGGCGGCCATGCTGGAATCGTATCAGATGTATCAGGTTATGTGATTGAATCATTTGGTAATAAAAAGCCTGAACTTAACGGCGTTCGCCATTGGATCAACGATTGGAAAACAAGATTTAAAAAAGTAAAAGCTTTGTGGGTGGAAGGTGCAACAGCAAATGATTATGCTTACGTAGCCTCTTATAACCGAGAACAAATCGGAAAATCATACAACTATAACTTTTTTAATATTCATACGACAGCTCGCTTCTACTGTTCTCAACTCGTCTGGAGAGCATGGTATAACCGTGGTTGGGACTTGAATTATGGGGGATCTGCAGTATGGCCAGTCGATCTGATTAAAAGTCCTTATACGATCCCTTACTATTCACAAGGTTAAATGATGAAAGCCATTTTCAAGTATTGATATATGAAAATGGCTTTTTTAATGAAATGGAGGGTCACCTTTGCGTACTTATACTTTTTTCCTTCTTGTTTGGTTATTTTTTGGATTAACTGCCTGTAGTACGGAAAACACCATTTCCCAAAATAAAATCGGCGTTCTCTTTACGAATGCAAGTCAACCGGACAGTGCCTTTGTTATCATGGATAAGAAAGGCACGATTGAATCCCAAGTGAATATTCCAGCTATGGGAATATTTCAGGTCATACGGAACGAGAATGGAAATTTTTTATTTCCTGTTCAGTATGACAACAAACTATTCACTCTTTCTCCTACCAAACAACTAACTTCATCTAGCATTCTTCCATTCCCCTTATATATGAGTGAAGTCGAAAACTTTCGACTCACCACTTACAATAGTAGTTTACATAGTGGCACAGTAGAATGGAAAGACGTGAACAGAACAAAACGTGTACAGCTGCCCGGATTTCCACGCGTTGCTACATATGATGATCAAAAAATTTATGTATTTGCTACGATCATTCAACAAAAGAAACCGGTCCTATATGTGTTAGATCGATCTGCTGGTACTGTAGACAAAGTCATTCCTCTTCAAATTGACCAAGCAAATGACTTAGAAATCATAGATAAGAAACTGTTTATCACATCAACTGCATCAGAAAAACGTATCGCTATCCTCCATCTTTCATCATGGAAAATAGACTATCTTTCACTTCCAAAATCACAACCCGAGTATATTCTTACCTTTTCCAATAACATACTCATTACGTACCAAGGCAGTACTACTTTAACCATATTGGATCGTCGCTCGCTTCGTATCCAACGTGCTATTTCTCTCCCACAGCCAGTTTTAAAAGCAAAACTCGATGGAAATTATCTCTATGTCCTTTCCCAGATTCCCAACAGTGGACAAGGGGTGATAGGAGTTTATCGGTTATCCGATTGGAAATTAACAAGAAAAATCATGCTGCCTGCAATCCGAAACACCCTTATTCAAGATTTTGTAGTTTTCTAGTTACATCAAATACAAATAACCCAAGAAAACCATTACTATTGATCTTCAAATATACAGAATAATCAATTGTATGCTATAATTTATGAAAGCAATTGCCAGTGGAACAACTCCAGTAGGAGCGATCATGGCTCAGACCGACAACACCCGCCCTGAGTACATCCGAGTGGCTGAGGCCAACTTCAGGCTGTATGAGACCCTCACCGAGCGGATCTGCAACACCACCGCCCGTGAGCTGAAGTCTCTCCTCAAACAGGGTGTGCTCACCTTGGAGGACGTCGACTTCATCAAGGAACTGGAGGAGCTCAACAAGCACACCCTCTACCGCGTGTGCAAATACATGCTCACACCGAGCGTTTACAACCCCGAGACCAAGAAGTACGAGAGTCCTCACAAGCGATTCGAGGTCGCCTTCTCGGTGACATTCCGCAAGGACGACCAGGAGCCTCTCTCCCACAAGAAGCGAGGATACCTGAACCCGAAGGCCCAGAAGAAGGAACAGAACCGCAGGCTCCGTCGAGACGCGAAGCGAGAAATCGCGGAACAGCTCGCTCTGCACGATGAACTCAAAGACTACAGCGACGAACTGTACGACATCGATCCGTACGACTACAGCATCGATTCGTACTTCGACGACGAATACGACGACGCTCGGTACGACGGTGACTGCCTCAACGATCCGTTCTACGGCGATCCGTTCTACGACGACCCGTTCGGCTACGACGCGTACTACGACTCGCTCTTCGGCAACGCATACTACGACTCTCTCTACCGCGACTCGTTCGGCGACGAGTACTCGTACAGGGCAGGTATGTCGTACATCTGAGTCACTGTTCTACTGGCAGTCGGGCTGGCATCATGATGATGCCAGCCCGACCCAGAAAAACATATAATTCATTCCATTTTCAATATATAATAAAGCTCTTATAAGAGAGAAGAACCACCCTTGTCTTTCCCTCTTTCCATTCCAAATCTCCTCTTCATCGTACTTATCATTCAGATCTAGACCTGTTTTTCACATCCATACTCAATAAAAAACCAATATGCTCCCAGAGGATATGGGAAACACATTGGTTTATTTTTTTATGTCTATACAACAATAGTTAAATCATTTTTGAAAATGTTTTCCGTCATATAGTATATTGTTTTCTACATTTTAGAAACATATGGTGCTATATCTACTCCAAGTGCTTGTGCTAACCGCTCTCCATATTCTTTATCCGCTCGATAAAAGTTACAAATAGCAAGCAGTCTGGTTCTTTCATCTACCCCAGAAAGATCATTGGTTAGATTTTTAATTAAGTTCGCTTTTTCTTGTTCGGAGAAAGAGTGGTACAATTCCCCAGCTTGCCGGAAGTTAAGTTGCTGTGCTATTGCTTGACGCCCTGCAACTCCTGATAGTGGGGTTTCACTTTCGACATCAACAGATGTCTGTTTTGGCGTATCGTCAAATCGGTTTGGTTCATAGTTAATTGTAGATATTTCTGTTCTCATCTGCATGTTGCCATCTACTTGATAGTTATTTACTTTTGTAGCATATGGACAATTTATTGGTAGTTGTAGATAATTTGGACCAATTCGATGGCGCTGAGTATCTGGATAAGAGAATAATCTACCTTGCAACAATTTATCTTCTGATGGCTCAATACCAGGTACGAGAGCACTTGGAGAAAATGCAGATTGTTCCACTTCAGCAAAGAAATTTTTCGGATTGCGATTTAAAGTCATCCGACCTACTAACTGTAGGGGGTAATCATCTTCGGACCATACTTTTGTTGGATCTAGTGGATCAAACTCATGTTTATGGATAAATGCATCTTCTTCGTCTACAGGAAATAACTGAACATATAGATCCCACTCTGGATATTCACCATTTTCGATATGATCAAACAAATCCCGTGTTGCATGGTTAAAGTCTTGGCCTTGCACTTCTACTACTTCTTCCGCTGTGAGGTTTTTCACTCCTTGTAAAGGTTTCCAGTGATATTTTACATAAAAACGTTTACCTTCTTTATTTACCCACTTAAATGTATGAACTCCAAATCCATTCATTTCTCGGTAATTTGCCGGTGTTCCATAATCGGAAAATACCCAAGTCATCATATGCGTGGACTCTGGTGAATTACTCATAAAATCCCAATAACGATCTGGATCTTGAATATTGGTATCTGGCGCAGGCTTTAGCGAATGAACCATATCAGGAAATTTTAATGCATCTCGGATAAAGAATACAGGCAGGTGATTTCCAACCAAGTCATAGTTTCCATCTTCTGTATAAAACTTTGTGGCAAATCCACGAGGATCACGAGCTGTCTCTGGTGAACCAGCAGAATGAATCACAGTAGAAAAGCGAACAAATACTGGAGTTACTTTGCCTTTTTCCTGAAGAAAAGCAGCTTTTGTGTATGTCTCCATACTATTTAAAACGGTGAAGATACCATGTGCTCCTGCACCTCGTGCGTGTACCACACGCTCTGGTACTCTTTCCCGGTCAAAATGGGCTAATTTTTCCAACAAGTGATAATCTTCTAACAGGGTAGGGCCTCTTTGTCCCGCAGTACGTGAATTTTGGTTATCTCCTACTGGTGAACCTTGATTTGTTGTTAAGCGCTTACTCATATATGTAGATTCTCCCATCTGTAATTGATTATCGTTACTATATAATAATAATTATAAAGTGATACTAATTTCAAGTCTTTTTTTAGAGAAATTTGTACCAGATGAAATGCATAGATTACCTGATCGAGGGGAAATTAAATGTATTAACCTAATGGAGGTATGTACCATGCAAATGCCACAAAATGAAAAACCACAACAAAATATGCAGACAGGATCCGTTACATATAACCACGGTGGTCATGAGTTAAATGATGTCCATGAGATTTTAAGTGGAATGATAGGTGCATTGGAACAATATGCAATGTTCCGAGGCCAATTAAAAAACCAAGAATTGGTACAAATCGCCAACAACCAATTTCAATTTATCCTCGATGAATACAATATGCTCGTTCAAGCTTTTTCAACGGGACAAGATCCAGCTCATGGCACAAATAGATATCAAATGATTAATCAAAACAACGAATCGATTGTTTATGGATTAAAACCTGGTCAGGTTCCAAAACAGCCAAAACAACCTAATGCGATCGATGATGCTTGTATTTCCGGTTTTATGTTAAACCTTGTTAAAGGTATGGCTTCCATGAAAGCTTTAGCTGCTACAGAGGTAACCAACCCTGTCGTTCGTAGAGTCATTGCTGACAGCATTCCAAATGGCATCGAAATGGCTTATGAACTTTTCCTTTGGAGAAATAAAAACGGACATTACCAAGTTCCTCAATATGATCAACAGACGACAAATGCAATGGTTCACGCATTCGCACCTGTAGCACCTGCTATGCACTAAAAATTAACATGACTTTTAGGCGATCTCATGAAGGTCGCCTTATTTATTTTTCTTTTGTTTTCATCCAAGCATTTTACCTAATGGACCCTCTTCCTCTATCAGATCTTGTATTTGATAAATGGAAATCGGAAAGTAAGGAAAACCATATGCATAGGGAACCAACTCATAAAGTTGAAAATAAATCACTAATGACTTATCAGCGATATAGTAAGCTTGATTTGGTTTAATACTCTTAAATGGTTCAATCACTGGCAGCTTTCTTTCCTTGATTTGTTCTTGAATCAACTGGGAGATCGGCACTACATAGTTACTATTTGGTTTAAATAAATCCCTTAAGGCGTACTTCTTCCCTGTTGTTATATCAAAGGTAAGGGAGTGAATCACAGTGGTTCCATGTGCACCACCTGTGTAAGAATATACATTTAAAGATAAACTCAAAATATGACGTTCATTCGTCTTTATTTCAAAATACCCTATCATCTCTTGAAGATCTTCCCTGTTAGAACCACGATCTTGAAGTAGACGTTCTAAGGCCAAACGAATATCTCGATTAATCTTTTGTTCTATTGTACGATTTGATAATCCATAAATAACAGGATAATACACCTGTATTTGTTTTCTAGGCGAATACAGCTTTGTGTGAATCAGCACAGGGAAATTTACCATATCTTCACTTTTCCTCCTTGCATCCATTTATACAATCTATGTTATACATCAAACATCATGATGCATTTCTGTAGAGGAAAGTTAGTTACATTTAAAGATGAACTCTTGAACGCTCCTGCCATGCTATCGCTTAGAGGTGGAGGATTCTTAGGAACTCCCATCTACGACGGGATATTTACTAAGCTTAGACCGCAGTCCCTGCGGCTAGCAGACTTATACCTTCTTGCAAGATGTTCCTTGCTGCGTTGATGTCCCTGACGTGTTCTTCGTTACATTCGGGACTCAGGACATGTCCATGCTCTCAAGTTTAGATTCTTCACGTGCGGTAACCACAACAGGAACAGAAACATACTTGTGAATTCTGACCATGAGGCATCTGTAATCGATTTAGCTAACTGATGGTTTTTGACCATGTTCTTCACTTGCAAATCTTCGATGCTGATGACTTGGTTTTCGTGAATCAGTTTCGAAGACAATTTGTGAAGGAAGTCGTGGCGAGCGTTGACAATCTTCTCATGGATTTTTGCTACTTTGATTCGGGCTTTGTTCCAGTTGGAACCTCCTTTGATACGTCTAGATAGGATGCGTTGTGCTTTTGCCAGTTTCTGTTCATATTGGCGGAAAAATCGATTTGGTTTGACTTTTGTAGCATCCGAGAGTATTGCGAAATCTTTTAAACCAAGATCAATCCCTACTGCTTTTTTCTTAGCTGGAACATAGGGACAATAATTCCTTTCACATCGGAAACGAAATACTTTCGGATGAATTACGTTTGACTGTAGCGGAAAGAATACGTCCATCGATTTCACGAGACTTCGCAAACTCCATTCAGCCTAGTTTCGGAAGTTTGATTTTATCCTCTTCTATTTGGATATTTTGATTTACACATGGACTCGTGTAAGACTGCACCCGATTTCTCTTGGATTTCAATTTGGGTTGCTCATTCTGTTTCTTGAAAAACCGCTTAAAAGAGTCATCCACATTTCGAAGTGCTTGTTGTAGAGAAGTAGAATCCACTTCTTTTAGCCATTCTATTTCTTTTTTAAAGCAGTTCGTAGTTTGGAACAAGCGTGATAGGTCAATCCTTTGCCCGTTTCTTTGTAGGTATCCTTCCATTTGGCTAGGAAGTGGTTGAAAACCAATCGACTAGAACGAATCGATTGGTTGATGAGAATTGCTTGGTCTTTATTCGGATAGAGTCGAAATTGGAGTGCTTGGTGCATCTGCTTTTCCCCTCCCTTTTCCTGTAGAATATACACATAGAACATATGTCTCAATATGAGGTTATACGATATCCCGTAAAAAATTCACCACAACGATAGAAGAAGAACATGAAAAACAACTGAAAAAAATGGCACTCCATCATGATACAGATGAGGGAAAGATGACTGAAATACTCGTCAAAGAATATCTATAAAGATTGTCAGACTTGCGAGAGAGGTAAAAAAAAGATCCCTCCCTCGTCTGACGCTTCGATTCCTCCCCACTTATGGAAGATGGAGGTATTCTCGGCGCAAGAACTAATAAAAAAAGCAGCCTCTGCTGCTTTTTTCAAAAAAATCAATCTAACATCAACTCCTCAGTTTGCAGTTTTGTCAACAAAACTTGGTATTCTTCTTCCGTGATACCTTCTTGGGAGTGAAGTATTTCCTTTGCATCTGTTCTAGCAACTTCCAATATATGTTCATCACGAGTTAAATCTGCCAAGCGAAACTCAGGAAGTCCACTCTGCTTTACTCCAAGAAAATCCCCTGGGCCTCTCATTTGCAGATCTCGTTCTGAGATGACAAATCCATCTGTCGTCTCTGTCATAATTTCCATTCTTTCTTTGCCCGTTTCTGATTTTGGGTTTGCTACAAGCACACAAGTAGATGCTCCTCCGCCTCTGCCAACTCTTCCTCTAAGCTGATGAAGTTGAGCTAAACCAAAACGATCTGCATCATAAATAACCATCACAGTAGCATTTGGTACATTTACGCCTACCTCAATCACAGTAGTGGAGATTAGAACCTGCACATCGTTTTGCTCATATAAACCCATGATTTCTTCTTTTTCTAAGGAGCTCATTCTCCCATGCAGCAATCCGACACGGATCGGAGATAGTTCCAAAGTCACTTGCTCGAATAATTCTACTGCATTCGCTAAATCTAATTTTTCGGATTCCTCAATCAGCGGGCATATGATATAAGCTTGTCTCCCATTTTGACACTCTTTGGCAACAAATTTGATAATCCTTTCCCAAGCTTCTTTCTTTACCCAATACGTAGTGATAGGTTCTCTTCCGGCAGGCATCTCATCAATAATCGAAATATCCATCTCTCCATATACAGATATCGCAAGGGTGCGTGGAATAGGAGTTGCAGTCATCATCAGCACATCAGGTGCTTCTCCTTTTTCTCGCAAAGATGCACGTTGTTTCACTCCGAAGCGATGCTGTTCATCCGTGATCACCAATCCAAGTTTGCGATAGATCACTTTTTCTTGAATAAGTGCATGTGTCCCTACAATAATATCTGCTAACCCCATTTGGATTTGCCCAAGCACTTCCCGTCGATTGGCGGCTGTCATATTTCCGGTGAGTGTCACGACTTGTAAGCCTAATGGTTTCAGCAGTGTTTTAAGAGAAGTAGCATGTTGGTCTGCTAGGATCTCCGTAGGAACCATCAACGCGCCTTGGTATCCAGATAAATAGTTGGCATACAATGCAATAGCTGCAACTACTGTTTTCCCAGATCCGACATCACCTTGGAGTAGTCGATTCATCTGATGAGGAGACTCTAAATCAGAGCATATTTCATCTACCACCCTTTGCTGGGCTCCTGTCAACGGAAAATCAAGGCTTTGTAACATTAGTTGAAGCTTATCCTTGGGGATTTCTCTAGTAATCCCTTTTGTTTCCTTACGATCTTGCAGTCTTGACCACATTAACCGGCATTCATACAGAAACAATTCCTCATAGACAATGGCTCTTCTCGCTTGATGCCCATCTTTCATGTCTTTAGGAAAATGAAGTAAATACATCGCTTTGGCTCGAGGAATAAGTCTATATTTTGTTCGCAACGTTTCCGGCAGCACTTCTTCTATTTGATTACCATATTCCTTGAAAGCTTCATAAATAAGCTTTCTTAGCCATGCGACACGGATTTTACTCGTTACAGAATAAACTGGTTCCAATTGATCCTGGTGTAATTGCTGCTCATTTTTGCTTAAAAATGTTCGATCTCCAATTATCTGTAACTTTTCGCGATCCCATTTTCCTGTAACCATGATAGGTAATCCATTTGTAAGTTTGGACTTCAAAAAATGTTGATTAAACCAAATGACTGTTATCGGAATCCCGTCTACTTCTAGCTTTACCGTCAGACGGGATTGTTTTTTTCCATACCAACGTATACTTGGAGCTCCCGCAATTATCCCTTGGAAAGTAACTCTTTCCTCGTGAGGAGCGTCCACAGGATTGGTGACCTGATAATCATCATACCGAAATGGATAATAAGTCAGCAGATCAAATACTGTCGTAATACCTAATTCAGATAAATGCATTGCCCGCTCTGGTCCAACTCCAGGCAATGTGGTAACCGGAATATTTGTAAGTTTGATCATTCGTCTTCCTTTGTATCATGAAATATTTGCCTTTCTAATGAGCGTCCAGTTGGAGTGGCTGCCAATCCCCCAAGAGCCGTCTCACGAAGAGCAACTGGCATGTCTTGACCAATTTTGTACATAGCCCCTATGACTTCATCTGTCGGGATGATGCTTTTCACACCAGCAAGGGCTAAATCTGCTGCCACCATGGCGATCGCAGCACCCATGGCATTTCGTTTTACACAAGGAGCTTCTACCAGACCCGCGATAGGATCGCAAACAAGCCCAAGCATATTCTTCAATGCGATGGCTGCTGCTTCTGCTGATTGAGAAGGTGTTCCTCCTGCCATTTCGACAACGGCAGCCGCAGCCATCGCAGTTGCACTTCCTACTTCCGCTTGGCAGCCGCCTGTAGCTCCTGAGATACATGCATTATTTGCAATACAATATCCGATTGCACCTGAAACAAATAACCCAGCGATCATGGCATCTCGATCTAATTTAAATTTTTCAGCCGCAGTAAAGATCGTTCCTGGTAATATTCCGCATGCTCCAGCTGTCGGTGTTGCAACGATAATTCCCATTGCAGCATTCACTTCGGAAACAGCCGTAGCTCGTGATACGGCATCCAATACTGTTTCTCCTGATAGTAAAATCGGCGCGTTCTTTTTATAGTACTGAATTCGTTTCGCATCTCCACCAGATAATCCACTGGGAGAACGTTTATCTTCTGATAAACCTCGAGCAATTGCCTGACCCATTACATCTAGGTTTCTTCCCATCTCGGCCCATATATCTTCGCGAGATCGGTTCATCACCTCAGACTCTTGTCTAACCATCACTTCGGAAATTTTAAGATCTTCCGATTCTGCTAGTTCCACTAATTCTGCAACACTCCGAAAGTTCATGGCTTTATCTCCTTCCACAAGAAAATTTGGTTGTAGTTAGCTTTCATGAGTTACATAGATAAATATCTATCAATTAGAAACCACCGATATAAATAACGGTGGTTCTAATTATTTAGTACGGTTACAGAGTACATACCTGATTTAAGGCGTATCTCTTGTAGTAGTTCATCAGAGACAGGTTGATCCGTCTCGATCGACATCAACGCTTCCAAACCTTTCTCTTTCCGAGCTACTTGCATGTACCCAATATTTATTTCATGTTTCGCTAATATGGTAGCAACATCAGCTACAGCACCAAATTGATCTTTATGAAGGACAAGAAGAGTAGGGGAATTTCCTGATAATTTTAATTCAAATCCGTTTAATTCGATAATTTCCGTTTTCCCGCCACCTATAGAAATACCCACTATCTCCAGTTTGCCACTCTCATCCGAAATGAGTATACGAGCAGTATTTGGATGATCAGGTATCTCTTCTGATTCGACAAACCGAACGTTTATTCCTGCTTCTTTTGCCATTTGCAGTGACGATGGTATGCGTTGATCAAATGTATCGAAATCCAATAACCCGCCTACTAAAGCGATATCTGTACCATGACCTCGATACGTCTTTGCAAATGAGCCATATAAGGTTATCGTTATTTCTTTTGGAATACGCCCAAATAGACTCCTGGCAGTCCTTCCAATTCGTGCAGCTCCTGCTGTATGTGAACTAGAAGGTCCAATCATCACAGGACCGATAATGTCAAATACAGTACGGTACTTCATTTGTCATCATTCTTCCTTTAGAGGTACTAGAATATATGCCAATGTTGCAGCTCCTGTATGTGTTCCAATAACGGGACCAATCGAGGAGATCACTTTTTCACGAAGTTCGTATTCGGATTGATCTTCCATTACTTTCATCCATCGATTTGCTTCTTCTTGCGCATCTGCATGAATTACCGTCACAGATAAAGGTCCAGCAGGAATCTTTTCTTTGATAAGTTCAAGAATGCGACCAAAGGCTTTGTTTTTACCACGTACTTTTTCTACTGCATATAATTCGCCATGTTTATTGATAGACAAGATCGGCTTTATATTTAGCAAAGAACCCACTGCAGCAGAGGCTTTGCCAATACGTCCACCTTTTTTCAAATACTCTAGGTTATCCACTAAGAAATAAATTTGTTGGTTTTCAATAAAGTATTCTGCAATCTCTAGACATTCTTCTACACTTTTGCCTGCTAGAGCTGCTCTTGCAACTGCTGAAACTACGACGCCTATACCATAAGAAGCCGATTTGCTATCCACAACAGTCAAGCTGATACTTTCTTCCTCTTCCAACATCCCTTTTGCTAATACGGCAGATTGATACGTACCACTCAATGCAGAAGACAGGTGAATAGAGATAATTTCCTTTGCGCCTTGCTTGATAGCGTCTTTATAAGCATCGCAAAAATCCATTGGGGATGGTTGAGATGTCGTAGGTAGTTTTTCAGCAACTTCAAGTCGCTTGTAAAACTCTTCTGGAGCGAGGGTCTCTCCATCTAAATAAGATTGATTATCCAAATGAACTTTTAAAGGAATCACTTTGATCTGTAATTCCTCTTGAAGCTTCTTTGGAATATCTGCTGTACTATCTGTAAATACATGAACACGACCCAAATCAGTTCCTCCTCATCCTATTCCACTGCAAATAAGAAATAATACAACGGCTGTCCGCCTTCATAAACCTCATATTCTACTTCTGGATATTCTTCTGTGAGTTTTGCAACTAGGTCATTGGCTTGTTCTTCTGTGACATCTTCACCAAACAACAATGTTACTACTTCTGTTTCCGATGTCATCATGTTGAACAACAGATCATAAGCTGTTTCCAACATGTTTTTACCTGCTGTAATAATTTTACCTTCACGAATCCCAAGGAAATCATCTTTTTCGATATTTACCTCATCCACTACAGTGTCTCTAACAGCATAAGTAACTTCGCCTGACTGCACTGATTTGAGTGCTCGGTTCATCTTTTTCTCGTTTTCTTCTATATCCTTTTCTTCATCAAAAGCAAGAAGAGCCGAAAGTCCTTGCGGAATGGTCTTTGTAGGTATAACGGATACTGGAGTATCTACTAATTCATCTACTTGTTCTGCTGTCAATATAATATTTTTATTATTAGGTAGGATTAATATATGTTTCGCTGATATCGATTTCACGGCTTTCACGAGATCCTCTGTGCTAGGATTCATAGACTGCCCACCTGTGATCACCACATCGACGCCAACACTTTCAAATATATCACTGATCCCTTGGCCTGTAGCTACAGCAACAATACCATAGGACTTACTTGCTTCTGGCTCTTTGACAGGTTCCTGGTGAATAGCAGTGACACCTGTAACATCTTCAAACTGCTCACGCATATTATCAATTTTAATTCTCGTTAGATCTCCATAAGTAGATGCATAGTTTAAAGCATCACCTGGATGCTCTGCGTGTATATGTACTTTTACTAATTCATCATCGGACACAACCAAAACAGAATCTCCATACTGAGATATCTCTTCACGGAAGTGCACTTCATTAAATTTTCTTGTTTTCCGTCGTTTTGTCGTTAGCAAAATCATAAATTCTGTACAATAACCATTTACGATCGTAGCTGGGTCAATATGGGAACCAGCGTGGGCTTCATGTGTTAAGTCTAAGTTTGGCAGATTGGAGGAAGGTTTTAATTCTATAGAGACTTCTTCTCCAGATAAAATTTTCCTCATTCCTTCATAAACAAATACTAGCCCTTGTCCTCCAGCATCCACAACCCCTGTTTGCTTGAGAACAGGTAATAAATCTGGAGTTCTCAATAACGACTTTCTTGCTTCATCCAATACAGCATCTAATATTTCTAATGGATGGTTCGCAGCTCGCGCATGAAACATTCCCGCAGCTGCTGCTTCTCTAGCTACTGTTAAAATCGTACCTTCTACTGGCTTGATTACTGCTTTATAGGCAGTATCTACACCTGCTTGAAACGCTTCCGCAAACTCTTTTGGTCCAATTTCTTCATAACGCAATACAGATTTTGCAAAACCACGAAATAACTGGGATAAAATAACACCAGAATTCCCTCGAGCTCCCATCAGAAGCCCTTTTGAAAGCGCTTCCGCTAGTTTTCCCACCGTAGACTCATTAGCTTTTTTATCCATCTCGGTAACACCAGATGTAATGGTCAAATTCATGTTGGTTCCTGTGTCCCCATCTGGGACTGGAAAAACATTTAGTGCATTTACCTTATCAACATTATTTGTCAGTTCCATTGCCCCAGCTCTCATCATGGAGAGAAAGAGTTGTGCGTTAATCTTAGATCGTTCCAACCGAGGCCCTCCTTAATCTTCGTTTACCAAACGTACACCTTGAATATAAACATTTACATGTTCTACTTGAATCCCGATTAGCTCATTTAATGTATATTTCACTTTGGACTGCACACTTTTTGCGACTTCGGAAATTTTGGTTCCATACCCAACAATAATATGCATATCAATCGTAACTAGATCTTGACCTGTATGTACTTCAATACCTCTTGCTAAGTTATCCCTCCCTAGCAATTCGGTAATACCATCACGCAGTTGACTGCGGGAAGCCATACCCACTAGACCATAACATTCCATCGCTGCAACCCCGGCCAATGTGGCGATGACATCATTTGAAACTTTGATGTGACCAAGTTTGTTTGTTAGTTGTAAACTCATTTCATCAACCTTCCTTAATCAGCTTAGTTATACTAGTATTCTTGGTTAAATGAATATAAATCAAAACAAATCTTCTTAAATGAAATGCAATTTCTATCCGCTCTTTCGTTCATTGTACAATAAACGGTAAGAGGAAGGAAAGTACATTGCAAGAAGACCCTAGAATATGCTACAATGTCAAGCGTTAGTGTTAGGAGGTGTATCGATGGCTCGTCGTTGCTTTATCACAGGAAAACAAGGACATGCAGGTAACAATGTAAGTCACTCCAATCGCAAAAGCCGTAAAAAATGGGGCGTTAACGTACAAAAAGTTCGCATTTTGGTTGACGGAAAACCAAAGCGTGTTTATGTAAGTACCAAAGCTCTAAAATCCGGCAAAGTAACTCGTGTTTAATCGGATATATGCAAACGAATCCAGTCGGGAGAGAACCTGATCTGGATTTTTTGTTATACCCAAATAGTTATAGCTAGATTAACATATTTCTATTATATTATTTGCCGAAAAAAGATTTTGGGAATCATATATTCATGTTAGATTAGAAAATACAAAACAATAAGGGGGATGTAAAAATGAATCTTGGATTAGAAGCTAAAGTTGCACTTATCACGGGAGCCAGCAAAGGTATAGGATTGGAAACAGCTCTAAGTCTTACAAGAGAGGGAGCGAATGTGGCAATCTGTGCTAGAAATGAAGAACAACTGAAAATCGCAGCCACCCATATCCTTGAAAAAACAGGAGTACAAGTTTTACCTATACAAGCTGATATGACAAAGCAAGACGATTGCAAAAGGGCTGTCCAGCATACTTATGAACACTTTGGGCGTTTGGACATACTCATCAATAATGCGGGTACTTCTGCTGCTCATCCTTTTGAAGAAGTAGATACAGATCTATGGCAACAAGACCTTGATCTAAAATTATTTGGTGCGATAAACTGCTCCAAACATGCCACTGAATTTATGCGGCAAAATGGTGGCGGTTCCATTGTTAACGTGACTGCTGTATTAGCGAAAACTCCACCTGCTTCTTCCCTTCCAACAACAGTCAGCCGTGCAGCAGGATTGGCACTGACCAAAGCCATGAGCCGCGATCTTGGAAGCGATAACATCCGGGTAAATACGGTATGCATCGGACTGATCCGCAGTGACCAAATTGAAAAACGCTGGAAACAACAAGCACCTGAGCTGACATGGGAACAGTATGCAACTCTCCCTCAGCACCAAATCCCTCTCGGTCGAATCGGTAATACAGAGGAAGCAGCAAAAGTCATTACCTTTCTTGTATCAGATGCTGCTTCTTATGTTACAGGTACAGCTGTCAATATTGATGGTGGAGCATCTGGTGTGCTGTAATCTAAAAATTGATTACATTGTAAGACGTTTCTGATTACTTTATAATAGAAGTACGTTTTGTTCCGGTTGTGTTCAAAGAACACAACATCACGAAAGGAAGCACACCATGGTGCTCATCATCCCCGCCACCTTCGCACTCGTAGCGGGTCTGGTGCTGTTCTTTGGCGGCCTCGTGTATACCATCAAGATGGCCCCTGACTTCTTCCGGGCGGTCATGACCTTCAACTTCAAGGGTCACGGCCAGAACATGAAGAAAATCCTGATCAACGGCCTGTTCGTCACAGGTGGCCTGTTTCTGATCAGCATCGGCGGGGTACTTCTGGCAGTCATGTGATCATGACAAGGAACTGAACTCTCCGGCGTGACTCATTTTAGGGTCACGCCGGACTGCTGAAAAGAAAATATAACTCTCCCTCGTAAAAAGAAAATGAATAAACTTAATGCATTTCAACAGCATCATTCATCACCTTATCTCTTCATCAAACATTTCTTTACGCATCCATATGAGATTTCTTTGAAAACTCATCCATACCCCAATACACGATAAAGCTTATATGAATACAAACAGGTACATAGTAGTAGAAGATACTTTCGGCCCCCCTGCTCTCTTAAACCATATATAAACCTCGCAGTTCCTCCGAACACCGTAACGATAAGTGCATATGGAAACACCAAGCACACGTACCTCTGTGGGAAGAGCTCAGCTTACAGGATTTCTTTGATAGATGTATAACCAGTGACAATGATGAGACCTAACATCATAAGTGAGAAAGCACCCACAGGATTTTTAGTCTGCTCTGGGATTTAGAAACACTGCTTGCTCTGTTACTCAGGGATTCATTTGTTTCCACTTAAAGACGAATAAATACATCTTATAAATCCAATTACAACCACTAGATCAATTTCTACTGCTCACCTTGACTCTCACTTTAACGTGAGACTTTATAATGGATGACGAGGTGATAAAATGCACAACATTGGTAAGATTTCAAAGACGCTAGACATTACCATCCGCACTTTACGTTACTACGATGAGATCGATTTACTCAAACCTTCTCATATCTCAGAAGCTGGTTATAGGTATTATTCAGAAGAAGATATTCTCCAACTTCAACGTATTCTAACACTAAAAAAACTAGGATTTCATCTGGAACAAATCAAAACTATTCTCACCAAACAAGACTGGAAGACTGTTTTCGAAGAACACTTGGAACTCATACAATATGAAAGAAAAAGAATAATGTACATGGAAAACTTAATTAGACTAAGTTTGAATGTTTCTTTAACAGAAGGAAATGTGAATTGGAAAGATATAAACATTTTTTTAAATGAAGATGAGACATCCTTTCATAATGAGTACTTCCGTAAACAAAGAATTTATATGCGACAGCATTTCTCTGATGAAGAGTATGAAAAATTAACAAGAATCCCTAAATTGGATCATGATACAGAGGAGTCAAAGGAACTAGTTCAAATTATAGGAGAATTTAAAGATTATAGACATCTTTCTCCAATTGATCCAAAGTCCCAACAATTAGCGTCTCGTTTTCACAAATTGCTGATGCAGTATGTAGAAGGTGACGAGGAATTATTAAGCAAATATTGGTATTACTATAAGAAATTCCAAGCCAATCAGCAGATCTCCTTCCTTTTTGATAAAGAAACTATCCAGTATATCGATTCCACCATGGATGTTTATCAGAAGGAGAACCTTACATGATGACATCTAAATTTACTTTATTCAGCAATCTCTTTCTTGGATGGATTACTTTTACATTTGTTTTAGGTCTATCTCCTATTCTAGTGGATCAGCTTTCCATTTTATACCCGATGAATGAGCCAATTCAACAAATGATACAAGGAGTGGTCGTCACGAGCATTACTTTGCCCATTATCCTTATTTTATGTAAAAAGGTCATTCATATTTCGCCGAGTCAACTGGGGTTGGTATCCTTTCGATATGGCTGGTTATTCTTTCTTTTTGGAATTGGCAGTTTTATCTGTTTTCTACTTTTTTCCCTCTGGCTTAGTCAGCAGTTTGGCTGGTCCAACATCATCTCCATACAGGCTTCTTTCCCTTTATTATGGATGATGCTGATCAATATACCTGCAGCATTCCTTTATGAAGCATTTCCAGAGGAGCTTGTCTTTCGAGGTTATCTTTTTTACAACCTCAACCAAGCTTTTCGACGCTGGTTAGCCGTTTTGATACAAGTTGGGTTATTTGTGCTCGCCCCTCTATCCATCACCATTATCTTACCAGTATTTGGATTGAAAGCTGGACTAGATTTTACTGTCGATTATGTCATTACACTCCTTATTTTCGGGATTGTCCTTCAACTATGCAGAATTGTTTCCCGTAACCTATGGATGAACATTGGATTTCACCTGACATTTTTGATGAATTCACGATTTTTTGTTTCAGATAAAAGCCATTCATTTATTCAGGTTCAATTTATTCATGAATTAAGTATCGTGCTGATTTACTTAGGTCCTTGTATCTTTATGATAACTGTATTGTTTGTCATTCATAAAATGAAAAAGGGCAACGGATGATTTTATAGCCGTTGTGTTTTATTGGTTCTAACATTCTAATGCTTTATAAGGATCTAGCAAGGCGGAAGCCTAGATCATCAATTTGAAATGTAGGGTGACTTCGACGGCGGCAAGTTGCCCCACAACCTCTAGCCTCTTCAGCCCAGCTTCCGCCACGGAAAATCCTATAGGATCCATATACATTCTCATCATATAAATCCCAACACCGCTCCCACACATTCCCCAACATATCGTAGGGCTTCCATGGATTTGGCTCCTTTGTACCTACCTCATGAAGCACACCTTCTGAATTGTCATGATACCATGCTATTCGATCGAGTTCTCCCTATCGATAGCCAGATGTTCCTGCTTTGCATGCATACTGCCATTCTGCTTCTGTAGGAAGACGATAACCATCTGCATCCTAGTTACAACTAACACTTTCCCCTTTCTCACTTATTGTGTAACATTCTTTTAAACCTGATTGCTTGGAAAGCAGATTACAAAATAAAATGGCTTCATTCCACGAAACATTCACAACTGGAGTCTGAGGATAATCATTTAATCCAATGGACCTTTGCAAGATGGAGAAGTATAACTCTTTTGTAACAGGAACCTGTGCAAGCGACAAAGATTTGACCTCAACCATCCAAGTAGTCTTTTTTCGATCAACCCGTAATTCTAGACTACCAGCAGGAATTTTTATCATTGGGTAATCTTCCAAACTCCTTGCTTGTAACATCTCTTTCCTCAGGCCCTTCTTTTATTTTCGCCTGCTTAATCTTTCTATCGCTTCTTCTTCGGTCGGTAAGAAAAAGATGTCGTTTCCTTTGTTGCACTCATAGATAAAGTCTTTTAAGCTTTGGCTGGAATACACAGAAAAATCCCCAATAATTGCAACCTTCATATAATAATTGATAAACTTCTGAAGTACTTCGCCTGCAAGGCGTGTTTTCAGATCGAAAAATTGTTCGCTAAATAACG
Organism: Shimazuella alba; assembly: GCF_009831235.1. Lineage (GTDB taxonomy): Bacteria > Bacillota > Bacilli > Thermoactinomycetales > Thermoactinomycetaceae > Shimazuella > Shimazuella alba. Next base: position 196,500 of record NZ_WUUL01000003.1, read on the forward strand.
ATTTATGTACAATGATTCGGTTGCTGTCTGCCTCATATTGCACAGTTGCCATAAGATCCAAGGCAGATTGCACATCTTGTATGATAATCTGACTATCTTTGACAATGGCAATATTTCCAATGCTTGTTTCTATCTTCGTTATACTCATTTTCCAACATCCTAATTTCCTTATTATCGTTCTTTGACTGGTAAGCTTTCTCACATACCCGTTACAAATGTAACGGGTATCTCCGTCCTTTACTAGAGGGATATTTGCTACTCGAAAGAAACTTAAACCTACTACCCAAACGTTAGCTACCCATATGCAGGGTTTTAAGAATCTCCTACAGACATTCACCCATGATAGTATCATATCTTTGCTATGCCTTTGAATATCGGCTAGATAACTCTTGAATACTACTTCCTGCAAATCCTCATCCAACAACTTTTTGGCAAAACATAATATTTTCAATTTAACTCAGATCATCTCTTTTCTATATAAATCGCTCTCTTGTCACGAACCATCCTGAACTTTAAATAGAACCACTGCGGTTTTTGAGTACCATTCCAACTCTTATCTGTAAATATAGTAAGCACGCTTAAAGAATACATGAGCCTCACATATAGGAAAACGACTTGAGTATCCATGTACGCTCAAGTCGTTTTCATTTCCATTATAGGACACCTACATCATATATAAAAACAGATTAGGTCAAAATATAAATTTCAGCTAACGTGTTTCAGCATCCATATGAGATTCCTTTGAAGACTCTCCCATACGCCAATAGACGATAAAGCTTATGAGAATACAAGCTGCAACATAGTAGTAAAAAGTACTTTCGAACCCAATACTTTTAAACCATAATGCGATAAACTCTGCTGTTCCTCCAAACACAGCAACAGTAATCGCATAAGGAAAACCTACGCCAAGGGCACGGATTTCTGTTGGGAATAGCTCAGCTTTTACGATCGCATTAATAGAAGTGTAACCAGTGACAATGATAAGACCTATCATCATGAGTAAAAAGGCACCTATAGGATTCTTCATTTGTTCCATAAATAAAAACAATGGCACTGTCAGTAAAGTCCCCAAAATACCAAAACTAATTAATAATGGACGCCTTCCAATTCGGTCAGACAGCAATCCAGCGATTGGTTGAAGGATAGCAAATATCAGCAAAGCAATAAAATTAATCCAGCTGACAACTTCTTTTTCGATTCCAACCGTATTGACCATAAACTTTTGCAGATATGTCGTGTAAGTATAGAAAGCAACTGTTCCACCAAGTGTTAATCCAACAACAACCATTACTGCCTTGGGATGCTTCATCAGAGCCCGTATCGTCCCAGCGTTCTCTCGGCTCTTCGAACTCATCTTTGAAAATTGTTCTGATTCATCCATCGTACGACGTAGCCACAATACAGCCAATGCTCCCATCGCTCCAATGACGAAAGGAATCCGCCAGCCCCAAGACTCCATAGCGGGTTCACTAAGGATTTGCTGAAGAATAATTTGGACACCAAGTGCCACCAACTGTCCAGCAATAAGTGTGACATACTGAAAACTCGAATAAAATCCGCGACGGCCTTTATTCGCCATCTCTGATAAATATGTTGCCGAGGTTCCATATTCACCGCCTAGCGATAACCCTTGAAGCAGACGTGCAAGGACTAAGATAATCGGAGCGGCCACACCAATTGTACTGTAACTGGGTGTAATGGCAATAATCAAAGAACCACTGGCCATAACAGTAATGGACAGCGTCAGAGCTGCACGACGGCCATAACGATCCGCATAACGACCTAGTAACAAACTCCCTAGCGGGCGCATCAGAAAACCAACAGCAAAGATTGCCGACGTGTTAAGCAGTTGGCTAGTTGGATCTCCCGTTGGGAAAAACTGTGCCGAGAAATACACAGAGAACGCAGCATATACATACCAGTCATACCATTCAATGAGATTACCAACCGAACCTTTGAAGATGTTACTTGTTATTCTTCGTGTTTTTGCGTGATCGGATTGAGACATTGTTTCCTCCTCGTAATGTTCCAGTGATAGACTCATTCTTCAAGTTACATGTGATCCTCATTTCTAATTTTTACATGAAAGAATATTTTTACTCAGAAAAGTACAACCTTGAGGGATTCACTTCAAAAACTTTTAAAAATATTTTCCACTGATATAAAAAATGAGTCAACAAATCCTAGTTACATACATATTATAAACCGCCATCCCTTGTATGTACAAAGCCATAAAAACAAAGGATTTCTTCACTTCCCTTAAACAGGTTAGATTTTCTACTGAGTCAATCAGTATCTTAACTATGCCCAGCACTCGAACATAATGGATTTCTTGATTACTTCAACTCCCTCCTAAATCTACCTCCATATCTTTCCTACATAGAAACCAAAAACACTACAGGTACAGAGAAGTACAGCACATGGAGGAAATCTATTACAAGCCTAAATATAGTTCCGTCCAATCTACAGCCGTAGATTTTTAAAATTATATCATCATTTATGTGTTTTTACGTTAAAAATCAATAATTTCTGATCAATATTTTTTCATCCCTCCATTGTCCACAGGACGATATCGATGGCATTCAGCGAATCTGGGAAGTCTTCGTGAGGCCAGTGAAAGAAGAACATGGTAGCTTTCTACAGATGCCTCTCAGGCAGCTCTTGTTATCCTTAATGCGGAGTGATGATAGTCGAAACTACATGGAGATTTTGGTATCTGTGGAATATGTTTTGGCGGCCATTTCCACAAAGATAATTCATAGATTGAGTTTTTTCCGTAGTACATACAGAGAAAAGGGCTTTTCTCTTATTCGATAGCTTTCCTATAATGTTAAAAAACGCAAAAAAATAATTATAGACAACATTTATCCTTGTTATATATAATAGGAAAGAATCAATTAGATAAGGTGATGATATTATGGTGAAAATGCTGATTATTAATGCCCATCCTCAAATTAATTCTAAAACCTCCATTAGTTTAGAAGTATATGATTACTTTATAAAAGTATATAAAAGCTTAAATCCTACAGGGTCAATCGAACAAATTAATTTATATAGTGATGATGTACCGCCAGTAGATAAAGTTGTTCTTGATGCACAGCAAAAGCTAATAGAAAAGAAAGAATGGAGTGAAGAACAAAAACGTATCATGGCCCGCAGGTCAGAAATATTGCAGCAATTTAAGAATGCAAATACGTATGTTATTGTCATGCCACTCCATAACTTTAATATCCCTTCCAAACTAAAAGATTATATGGATGCTATCATTGTTCCGCGTGAGACTTATAAATTTACGGAAGCTGGATCAGTAGGACTATTGAACGATGGTAGACGTATCCTTGTTATTCAGGGCAGTGGCTCTATCTATACAAATAATGATTGGTACAATGAAGTAGAATACTCTCATAAATACTTGAAATCGATGTTTGAATTTTTAGGAGTAAAAGAGTACCAAATTATCAGAGCTCAAGGCATTTCCTTACTAGATCGTGAGCAAATACGCAAAAAGGCATTTCAAGAAGCCGAAGAAGCAGCATTTAGGCTCGCTTCACCTGTAACAGTAGCTTAAAATCACGGATATCGAACATTGCAATAAAAACGAACTTAAAACCCTTATTACCCTAAGGGTTTTTATATTTTCACGATGTAATAATCTGCTGATTTTGAATGCATAACCTTAGCAAATTTCCTAAATGGAAAGAGATTCTTGATTTAACTTTGGTAAAAGCTTTCGTTATACGTGATAGGAAGAAAACTTATGCAAACAACTTCTACTCTTCCCAGAACTTTTACCGAATTTACGTTCGTCTACTCGCTGGTAATTTGCTATAATGGATAAAAATGGGAGGAATGAAAAAATGCAAAAAATCGTACCCCACTTATGGTTTGATAAAGAAGCGAAAGAAGCTGCCGAGTTTTATGTTTCTATTTTTAGTGACAACTCAGAGGTTACCAACATCACAACAATTCACAATACTCCATCAGGCGATTGTGATATTGTTTCGTTTGTGCTTGCTGGGCAAGACTTTATGGCGATCAATGCTGGACCTTTCTTCCAGTTTAATCCTTCTGTATCCTTCATGGTTTATTGTCAATCAAAAGAAACAGTGGATATGCTGTGGGACAAGTTGTTTGAAGGCGGTACAACACTTATGCCGCTCGATTCTTATCCATTTAGTGAGCGATATGGATGGCTGCAAGACAAATACGGGCTCTCGTGGCAGATCATGCACAGTACCCAAGAGACTACACAAAAAATTACACCTTCTCTTCTGTTTACTGGAGATATATACGGAAAAGCAGAGGAAGCGATTAACTTTTATATCTCTGCATTTCAAAATGCTAACTTTGATGTGAAGTCACGATATGAAAAAGGAGAAGCACCTGATGCAGAAGGAACACTAAAATTTGCTGCTTTTACTTTAGAGGGACAAAAATTTGCTGCAATGGACAGCGGTCATGAACACGGCTTTTCGTTTAATGAAGCAATTTCTTTTCTGGTGAATTGTGAAGATCAAACGGAGGTCGACTACTACTGGGAAAAGCTTTCCGCTGTACCAGAAGCAGAACAATGTGGCTGGTTGAAGGATAAATACGGGTTTTCATGGCAAATATCCCCCATACAATTGAATGAAATGATGCGTACGAACGATCGAGATAAGCTAAACTCTATTACACAAGCCTTTTTAAAAATGAAAAAGTTTGATCTTGCAGCATTAGAGAAAGCCTACAGGGAAAGTAAAACATCATAAAAAGAGCGACTAATCTGGTCCCTCTTTTTTATTTATCTTCATCTTTTTGGTGTAGAAAATATATCGTAACTCAAACCTGAAATTTGCCGGATATGCTCATTCACCCTTGTCTCCGCAAGATGAAGTAATTCGATTTCAATCACTTGATTGTCCATCGTCACCAGTTCAACCCTTGATACAGGAGAAAGACTTGGTTTAAACAGATTGGTAGTAAAATAAGCTCTATTTCCCCTTCTGCTTTCTGGTTTTCGGTTAACAAGGTGAAAAAAGGCTGCGATTTTTAAATGAGTGACAAACGCTTCAACGTAGTGACATTCCCCTTTCAAATACATAGATAACATACTTAATCCCCCTATTATTTTTGTATTCCATTTAATAGATTGAGGTATCGATCCATTCTCTGAATTTTATCTATCTCCGACATCGCAATACGCATCATCATGGAAGTATGCAGCGTGCGAACTTCTCTGATAGTTGCTTTCCCCACAAATCGAGTAAGCGTCTCCCATTTGATTGAAGGAATTTGTAGTTGCTTATGATACCTTGCATGGATTCTCCTAAGTAGATAAACTCATTTATCGCTTCGATTAGATCTGACGTATTTTCGCTCATCGAAATTGCTTTCTCCATGAAATGAATTGTTCTGTATCACCATAAGACACAAAAAACTTAGCTACCTCGTTTTCAATCTGAGCAATTTTCACCTCTCCTATCTCCCTCACCTCCAACATGTCGCTTAAGAAAAGTGAATTCCACCACATCTTTCTCTTGTGAAAGGGAATACCTCGCACTAGCATAAATCGCATAGCGTTCATCTGATTTCATAAAGGTAATAAAATCGCGAATCGCCTCTCCTTTGCCTTCGATTTTTAACAATAAATCCATGTGAAATTCTCCTCTTTTCTATCCAACGTCTTTCTTTCACAAGCATAAGGCAGTACAAACAAATATTCATAATTATTTGAAGAAATTATCTTTTTCTTCTTATGTAAAAGAAACTTGATTACAATTTTTAAGTAGTAAGGAGTGGAAACCAATCGAATGAAAGCTACTATATTTGTTTCCTATGAACAAGGAGAGAAAATCCGCAAAGCGAGGAGAAAACAAAAGATTACCCAAGAAGATTTGGCTCTGTCTCTCGACATCTCCCCTTCTCTAGTCAGCAAAATCGAGCGTGGGGCGTATCAAGTGGCGGAAGATAACTTGGTGGCAATTTGTGATTTTTTGGGGTTAGAAGTAGAAGAACTATTAGAGGAAAAAAGGAAGGATGCGATAATCAAGTTGATATTCGATTGCTATTGAAGACAATTGAACATGATATTCACTTAGTTGGGGTAAATGAAGCATGGAAGGAATTAAACAGTATTCAATTAGAACCAGATGACCCTTTGTTGGGAGAGTATTATTTTTTATTAGGGCAGATTTATGAAGCAAAACAAAATTGGTGTAAGGCACAAGAATTTTATGAGAAAGCAATATGGTACATAGACAATATTTCATTACTAAACAATTCTAATATTATATCAGGCTGCTACTATGGTTTAGGAAGAATCCTTGGCAAACAAAGTAAATTAATACAAGCAATCGCCATATTGAAAAAAGGAGAAAAGTATTTTATAGAGGGAACAGAACGGAGTTATCTAAAATACAACATATTGTTAAGTCAAGCAATTTTTTTAGAAAAGCTCAATCAAAACGAAGAAGCATTTCGTATTACCGATGAGTTAATAGATTGCAAATCATTAGTTGCTAGTACAGAAGCAAAAACAAATCTTGAACAACTTCAAGCAACACTATTGAATAAATTCGGATTCTATGAACAATCCATTCGAATATCAGAAGAAGGTATGATACTGGCTCGATTGGATAAGCTTTATGACCGAACATTTGAGTTATGGACAACCAGAGGGGAAAGTTATAGAAAGAAAAAAGAATTTATCAATGCCAAGCAATGTTTGAAAACTGCTCTAAAATTAAAACAAAAAATTCGATATGTTCCTCTGACCATCAGCACTTACACTCAATTAGGTTTGTTATACTTAGAATTAAATAACAATCAAAAAGCAAAGACAACACTAGAACAAGCTGTTGGTATCGGGAAAGAAACAAAAGATAAACCCCACTTAGTGAATGCTTTAATTGTTCTAGGAGACTGTTATCTCCAAAAAGAACAATATACTCAAGCAAAAAAACAATAGGAAGAAGCTCTCTTGATTACAGAAACTCATCATTATACTCAACATGAATGGGACATTTTAATGAAACTAGCAGAGACTTGTAAGAAGGATAATCTAAATGATTTCCGAAAATACGTAGAACAATTTCATCAGTTATCTTTAGAGCTATGGAAAGGTGGTGCAAAAAGTATGTCATTTAACCATAGTTTAGGAACTTCAAGACATTTAGAAGCAGAGCCGCCAGATATGAATAAGATTTTAAAACAAATCTGTTGTGAACAATGGGTATTTAAACAGAACAAACAAATCCAATCAAGATATGCTCCTACTGGATTTGTTTTTTTGTCCTCACAAACCTATATCATGGACAAGAGAACCGTCCTGTCGCAACAATATTAAATCCAGTTCGGCTTTCTCCTGACTGGTTCTTTGTTTCTTACTACAGTGCAACACTCGAATACCTCTTTGTTGCTCGCAAAAAACGCACGAGCCCGGGGTTAGTGTAGGTACTAACCCCGGGCACGGACCCGCATCAATTTCTAGAAAGCCGGCTCGCCTTCAAGCGTTCCCCAGAAGTCGACCTCGGGTTGCCAGGTGTTCAGATCAATGACACCACCGAAGAAGAGGACATCGCACGGATCGATAGTTTCAGAGTCACCGATTGGGGTGATGGTAACTCCGTCGACTCCTTCACATCCGCCGCGACGATGCAAGTTGACCTTTTGCACTACCATCTTGTACATGTAACGGTCGCTGAGGATCTTCGTAATGAGGTAGTATTCTCCTCCCCACTCAATGACTTTTCCTTCTTCGAGATTCAGCTTCTCGATGGCGTACTCGTTGTCGTTTTCGGTAGCGATCGTCCTGATCTTTCGAAATTGACCGTAGGTCATCTTCTCAGGACACTTCTTCCCCGGGAATCGCTGAAGGATCTTGTTGACAAAATCCCTCTGTTCCTCCGTGATGGGCTGACGATTGATGAGATTCTCCAGCTCGTTTTCCGAGATGGAGAGCTTGAACCTCAGCTTCATCCGTCGTGCCTGGATGATCAAACGCTCGCGCTTGCTGAGTCCACCGATTCGACGTGCCACGTTTTCTCCTCGTACTGTGCTTGATCTGACTATGTATTATTTTACAGTTTTCTTGATTGAAAGAAAAGTAGTCTATCCTCCACCATATACAACAAAAAAACCGTCTTTTTGACGCACTCGAATAACTATATTTAAACAAAAAGACTTTTCAGGAGATAAAAATGTCAACTGCAACGAGTTATCATGATATAGCCAAACAAATAATCCTCCAAGTATTAGCTGAAAAAGTTCAATTTATCCATCCGATCATCGGAAAAGGAGCAGTGAATCAAGTATATTTGGTTGAAACCAATATTTCTGAATACATCGTCAGAATGAATGAATCACCAGCTGCTTTGCCTATTTATGAAAAAGAAAAATGGTGTATTGAACAAGCAACACTTTATGGAATTCCTGGACCTGAAGTACTTACAATTGGAAAAATCGATCAAGTAGCTTATATGATCCAAACAAAAGTCAAAGGAATAAATGGCGGAGACAGTTCTTTGGATACCAAAACCATCTGGAAATCGTTAGGTAAATACACCAAACGGATTCATTCCATACCAGTTAACGGTTATGGTGAAATTTTATCTGATCCTGCTAACCGAACATTTACCGCCTCTACCCATGAGGGATTTGATGGTTCTTGGCATGGCTTTATTAGATACAATTTAGAAAGTTTGACAGAGAATGATCCATTCATCTCCTTAGGAGTATGGTTGAAAAAAGATATAAAAATCGTAAAACAAAAGTTTGAAAATCTTTTGGATATACCCTTTTCTTTTGGTTTGGTTCATGGAGATCTTTCCTTAAAAAATACTATCGTAGATGATACTGGCCATGTCACTGTGTTGGATTGGGGCTGTGCAGAAGCTCATCTCACACCTTACTGGGATATCGTTCAATTACGAAAATCTCATCTTGACATAGGAAAACCCACTCAAACTGAATTTGATGCTTTCCTTCAAGGTTATGGTTTTTCTCAGCTTGAGTTTCTAACTATACAACCTATGCTTGAAACTTTATTGTTACTGGATGCATGTGACAAAATGAGATGGGCTATTGATTGCAAACCTGACTGTATTCCTTCATTTGCTAACTATACGAAAAAAGTCTGGAGACGAAATAGCCAGTAAAAGAACAGTGATTCTTGTTGTTAGTCTCAAAAAGTACAGATAATTCCATCCCCTGGATTAAATTTAACTTATTACAAATCTATTATGACACAGCAATACCCTTTTTCAGTATCCAGCGTGCGACAAAAAAACCTCCCTTTGTCGCACTTTTCTACTTTATGAAGGAATTGGTGTTTTTCATTCAAATATGATCTATTTCATTTGCATAGTGCTCCGTTAGTAAGTCACGAAACATACGAGCAGCCGAAGATAAATATCTTTTTTTGGACCATACCAATTGATAAGTACGCTGACAAATTGGTTCCTCTATGCGCAAATAATGAAAAGGATTTTCTTTGTCTAATATGCTTTCCAGACTAAATGCGATTCCAATCCCCGATTTCACCAATTCCACTATCGTCTTGTAATCATCCGTTTCACATACAATATTCGGCGTGAAACCTGCCTTTTTGCACAATTCATCCGTATCCTCACGAAAAGAATGTCCCTTTTTAAAGTGAATAAAAGACTCATGCTTAACATCACTCAATCGAATACTTTCTTGGTTTGCTAACGGGTGTGAGAAAGGTACAGCAAGTACAATTTCTTCCGTTTGTATCGGTAAGTGAGAAATTCCATTTCGTTCCTTTCGTTTGCAAGCAATGTAAAAGTCTATTTCTCCACTCTCCAAAAGTTGTTCTTGATTCTCTTTTGTAGATACTTGAGAAATACGAAAGCGAACATCTGGATAGGTGGAGCGAAAATTGTTGATGAACTCGGAAAATTGCGGTAAAAATGTAGTGTCAATGGATACTGTTCCTTGATCTAATCCTGCCATATCTGTAATTTCTCTTCTGCCTTCTTCGAGTAATGCCAGTGCTGCATCCACTTTTTCCAAAAATACTTCTCCATATTGATTTAGGCTAATCTTTCTGGCTTGGCGATCGAATAAAGGAACCCCTAAATCTTTTTCCAACTTAGCGATTGTTTGACTTAAAGAAGGCTGTGTGATGTGTAACTCTTGTGCAGCCTGAGTTAAATGATTCAACTTTGCAACCTTTCGAAAATACTTCAGTTGAAGTAAATCCATGTCATCCCACCCTTATCATAAGTCTTTAATTATGATTACATAAACGAATATACATTTTTCTTTATGATAGATCAACCATACAATAAAGCTATCGAAAAGAGTGAAAGGGGTTTAGAATAGTGAACCTATCTATCGCAGAAGAAACAAAGATCACCCGTTTACTTTGTTTCATTGTTCCATTTGCCATCATCAACAGCTATATGCTAAATGTTGCACTTCCTGACATAGCGAAAGAATTTAGCACCAGTCCCTCTACAACCAGTTGGGTAATTACCGTATCGGGAATCATCTCTGCTCTTGGAGCTCTGATCTATGGTAAATTAGCTGATTATTATGGAATAAGAAATCTAGCCACCTTTGGGGTGTTATTGTTTTCCATTGGCTCACTTTTCTGTTTCTTAGCACCTAGTTATCCATTGTTACTTATCGGTAGAATTATTCAAGGAATCGGTGTTTCTTCTATTCCTTCTTTAGCGATGACGATTCCTGTTCGTTTCATTGCCCTGGAAAGAAGGGGGAAATCTTTGGGGCAAGTAGCTTCTATGATGGCATTTGCGGGTATCATCGGTCCTATTTTAGGAGGAATCCTTACTGGATTTCATTGGAGATACTTGTTTCTCTTCTCTTTGAGTATCGTCATTGCTCTTCCCTTTATTCGCAAATGGCTACCTAATGAAGTTCCTAAGAAAAAAGAGAACATCGATATTTTCAGTGCAGGATTGCTAGGAGCTTTCATCGTTAGTTTGATGGAATCCATTACTCTATTGAATCTATGGCTGCTGTTGTTCAGTTTTGTATTCTTTGTTGCTTTTCTCATACGACAAAAAAAATCTGCACATCCATTTATCCCTTTTTCCTTATTCCGTCACTCATCTTATCGTAATGGGATGTTTATGGGTGCTTTAAACACTGCTACCAATTTTGGCGTTTTTCTTGTAACACCACTTTTTCTCAGCTCAGTTTATGATTTAAATGGATATTGGATTGGATTGTTATTGGCTCCAGCCGCTGCTGTTTCTGCCCTCCTAGGGAAATATGGTGGATCCCTAACGGATCGAAAAGGTAATCGCTATGTATTAATAGTTTCTATCGTGCTGCTCAGTTTTGGCTTTCTCTCCCTTTCGACGTTCGCTGGGTATACATCATGGACCATCGCTATATTTTTGATTTTCACTGAAGTTGGTTATATCTTTATGCAACCAGCTATCAGCAAATTGGTTTCGTCAAATTTACCTGCTGAACATTCAGGAGTTGGTATGGGAGTTTATGGTTTATCCAATTTTTTAACCATTGCCATTGCTGGTGCCATTATCACCAAAGCTGTCGAATATATCAAAGTCCCTGCACTCAACCCATTGTCCATGGCGGGGGAATCTAGTATTTATAGCAATCTGTACTTGTTTTTCTTCCTATTAGCTCTACTGAATTTAGTACTCTTATACAAATTCATGTATAAAGAGAAAGAGAAGACTACTACCCATAGTATCGCTGATGAAATGAAATGAAAGACTTAGAGGAGAGAAGAACGATGATGAAAAAAATCACTTTGATTTTACGCATATTGTTAGGACTTTTGTTGTTTTTCTTAGGGATAAACAATTTATTAAATCCATCGTATTCGATGGAGTTTTCTGAACCAGCTAACCATTTGATGCTAGCTTTAATAGAGTCCGGATATATGATGCCAACTGTCTATAGCGTTATGGCGCTTGTTGGCTTATCCCTTTTAATCAATCGCTTTGTGCCACTAGCGCTCGTGTTACTGACACCTATTTCCGTAAATATGATACTTTTTCATCTATTTCTAGATATCGCATCTATCCTTCCTTCCTTAGTAATTGGCCTTCTACAGATATATCTTATTTTTACTCATATAGCGAGTTATCAGTGCTTGTTGAAAGCAAAAAATTAAAGAAACCCTTTGCAGACTTTGGTGAAGCAATGATATCATCATGCCAAAAAAGTCTTAAAATGCAGGCGACCGCTGGATCAATTTCGCATAGATCCAGCGGTCTAAGTGCACCTGAGGGTGCACGAACGAGCAGGGTTCCTCCTTCAGGAGTGGGACTCTACGTCACTTGGCGTTGGGTCCACTCGTGGCCGGGACTCCGTCGGGACCAGGACCGACATAGCTCTCGTCGAGCCAGAACCAGCCACTGTGATACTGCTTTCCATTGATAGTGCGATAACAATGGATGTCTGCGTACACGTCGACGGTCTTCTGCTCATAGTCGGTTGCACACTTCACCTTAGACTTTCCATCAGATTCCACACCCTTCACATAGCCATTGGTGTGACCCTCGACATAGCCGTAGGTGTAGCCCTTTCGGTAGCTTTCCCTCGCCGCTGCTTCCATGCGCTTTTCTGCTGCCTCTTCCGTGCGCCACTCTCCCAGCTTGTACGCGCTGGCCAGAAGCGCCAGTACGGGGATGTTCAGGTGCTTGCGATGGTTTCCCAAAGACTTCTCCTAGGGGATCAACCTGCTGATGCCACCATCATAACATTTTCTTCTCCTTTCCGATATTTTCTTTTATAATGAATATTGGCTGAAAATCAGCCTATCTCTCTTTTCACAGAAGGATCAAAAATGCCTAATGCCAAGGGTCAAAAGCTCGAACTTCCAACAAACCTTAGCGACACATGGAACATTACTGTTTTCGTACCTTGGGTGCGGGAACCTCATGATACGCGATTTCCCGATCACGCTTTCTTCAAGCTCGGGGTAAACTCGGAGTATGATCTGGAAGTAGGTCCAAATGATGTAGCTCTTTTGAAGAACAAGAAAAAGGAAGAGTATACCGTGCTTCCAGAAGGGTTTTCGCGCAAAGGCATTGTCACAGTCGAATCAGCTACATAATTCGTAGTTCGATATTGAAATCCTGATGTGAAGTCTGGGTAGTGAGGATTTACTGCCCAGACTCTCCAATATTTGCGACAAGAGAATGGTTCTTTTGACGCATCATAAATCATCTCTTCTTTCTTAAAAGCAAATTATTAGAAGCTCTCCCCATTTATCTCAATAAAATAAATCTACTTAGTAATTTACTTGATCTCCCAAGTGATCAAGCAAATGCGCTCTCAAATTGCCTATGACTGGATTTGTTTTTACCCACTCCAACCTAAATATTGTCTCTCACATCCACCAAAGTAACATCATCTTCTCTAAGCAATAGATATCTCTCGACCATTCGAGAATCGTGAAAACTTCAACTATTTTCTTGCTCCCGCTGGACCTCCCATGGATGGAAGATTGGAAATTTCGTCTCAAATGTGTAGATTGTACATCAAAAATGTTAAAACGCACCCATTTTACTCAAAAAAATTCTATTATAATATCTATAAGTATACTTCCTGTTCATCCTACTGATATAAAAAGAAACCAATGAAAACTTTCTCATTTGTCTTTTCTCTATTTGTGACAACAAACAGAGATATTACATATATTTCGAAAACAAAAAGAGGTGGTAATCCAATCACAATGAAGAGCTTTTTCCTACATATATCGTTACATCATGATAAAGCTGTAAAATAGAATGGATTGATCCAACATGCGAATTTCACTAAAAAATATTGTATCTACTTGCATGATCACTACGCTTATATTCCCTTTGTTTCCTTTTGCTACAACAGAAGCTGAAGATATAACACGAAAAAAACTAGAAGAACATCTACAAGAAAAAGAAAACGTTTTAAATAAAATAGCAGAACAAGATAAAAAGTTACAGAGCTTTGTCGATCAGATAAATGAAACGAATCTAAAAATTAAAGAAATTCAAAAACAAGCTGCACCGATCGAGTTGAGATTAACCAATGCGGAAAAAGAATTGAAAGTATATGATCAAATCTTAAGAAAACGTGTTCGTTTCTTTTATGAACATGGTCAATTCAACTATACTTCGCAACTACTAGAAGCCGACAGCTTTGGTCAGTTTCTTTATAAATTAGAAACGCTACGCCTGATTATCAAGCAAGATACTACCCTCATACGAGAACGACAAGAAGTCGTACAAAAAATAAAACAAGAAAAGAGTAAGTATGATCTATTAGTCACCCAACAAAACGAGCAAATAAAAAAATCAAAGGAAGCATATAACAAAATCGTCCAAGAAGCCCAAAAAGACAAAAAAAATCTGGATGTTCTAGAAGCATTTGAAGAACTTCATGAAGATGATTTCAGTCAAATCAATTTAGAAGATTGGAAAAATGGTAAACTTCGATTCCCTTATGATGGACCTATGAAGCGTCCTTCCAATGGTGCACTTACCTCTGAATGGGGATATCGTAATCATCCTATCTACAAACGACCTATTCTTCACCAAGGTGCAGATTTTGGCGGCGGAACAGGAAGTCCGATCTTTGCTGCAGGAGATGGTGTAGTAGTTTCTAGTGGACCATCTTCCGGTTATGGTTGGCTGATAACCATCTATCATGGAGAGAAAAACGGAAAACATGTCTTCACACGCTATGCTCATAGCTATCCAAACCAAGTCAAAGTACGTGCTGGAGAAAGAGTAAAAGCTGGAGAGCATATTGCTGACGTTGGAGCAAATGGAAATGTAACTGGACCTCACTTACACTTTGAAGTAAGGTATGGAAATGGAGAAAAACCTCCATCTTCCAATCCGCGAAAATGGATGTCTATATAATTTCGACTTGTCCTTTACCTCCCTTTTTATGGAGTACCATGAGGTACATGTAGAAACAGAGCATAAACGAAAAAAAATTAGTCCCACAGCTGTGGGACTAATTTTTTAGCTGTGAAATTCAAAGTAACTTCGAAGGGATGTGAAAACCATATAAATACTTGTTTTTCTTTTCGTAATAAAACCTCGTATATGTTTCCTTAGATATCATTTCGTATGCTAATTTTTATATTCGAGTCACCTATCTTGAAACTAGACTTTGTTTTACGCATGTTTTTCAGTACCAAGCAAACTTCCTAAAAGGCGGCTTTGGGGTCTCAGCGCCCACGAAGCGATATTAAGTGCAGCATAAAAAAGAGGCAAGATAATATGAAAACCATAATCACCATAATCGTTAGCAAACACATGAGATAAAGCTGCACCAGTCATTAAAAAGAAGATACCAGCGTAAGCCCATTCTTTTAGCCGGGGAAATCCTGGAACGATAATTGCGATAACTCCAAGTATTTTCCAAACTCCAAGAATATTCATGATGTATAACGGGTAACCAATACTCTCCACTAACTCGATATTTCCTCCAAGTTTCATCAGTTGACCCATGCCGCTTAATGTAATGGATATTGCGAGTAGTACGGTAACTATCCAATAAGCAATTGTTTTTCCTTTTGTCTTCATCGTTTGATCGCATCCTTTAATTGTTAATGAAAATAAAATATCATTTCTAGTTTGTTATAACGCTTTACAAGTTTTGATTCCCTCTAAAAGGACACCATATAGTGTCTGTTTATATTATAGGAAACCTTTTGGTGTCCTGTCAATCCTTTTTTATTTTTTTGTATTCCATGAATACAAAAAAGCATTATATTACAGTAATGCTCCCTTATAACAAACACTTATGAGATGCAAAACATCTCGATAGTCATTTATTTACATTCACTTTTTTGAAAGTTATAATTAATTTTGATATTCACATTTAAGGGGCATATATATGGAGAATAACAATGATAGCAACGAGAAAGAAATTTCAGGTAAGTCCTTAGAGTTTGGACTTCGCATGAAATTACCCCTAGAAAACATAGGTTTATATTTTTTAGCTCAACGTGGAAACCTTCTTTATGAAAAATTACAGAAGATGTCCTCTACTAAGAAATCTTCTTTTGATAATGGAGTGCAAAAATTGTTTACAGCAGTAACAAATGAAATCGAAAAAATGATACATTCTTCTAAACATCTTTCCCTCATTACGAAAGGGGATATCGAAAAAAAGATACATTCTTCCATGCCTCTTTTCGCTCTAGAAGAGAATAAAATAAAATGGCGGATTTTTGATGCCGAAAGAGAATACCGTCTTTACTATTATTTAAGTAAATTAAACGCACAAACTATAGCTGATTTTGATAGTCAATTAGATAACATTGGTTTAAAATTGTCGGATTCCTATGCTCGACTTATGAAACTAGTGCAAAAATCATCTCTAATGGAATCTCGACTATATAAGTTGGAGTACATAATGGTTTTGACGAGTAGTGACCAAGGAGAGTCACGTGAAGACTCCTATAAAAAAAATCAAAAAAACAAAAGAAAAAACTCATTCAAAAACTTATTTAATCCTTTTTCCAATAGTGGCAACTATGTACTTTATTAGAGGCTTCAAATCTGGTGATTGGTGGGATCTGGCACTTGGTTGCGTTCTTCTCGTTACAACAATTCTAAACATATATTTTCAGCATTCTAGTCGTTTTTTTATAGTTTCTTATATTTCATTGGGGATCTTTTCCTTATTGCTAGGTGGTCAATCGATTGTAGAATCTCCTGAACACAATATAAAGGGGCCGTTGTTAATTTTTGTTGGCATTGCTATCATTGTAGGAATAAGCTATCTATACAAAAAGAACAGAAAGTTCTAAGCACTATTATTAAAATATACTTTAAGAATGTTAAAGAATTGCATTTTCTTCGCCATTTGGCTTTTGTATATTATAGGGTTATTGCATAAATAAAGTTTAAACATGTTAGGTAGTCGCTTGATGCTTGCACACCTTTGTCACAAGTTGCACTATCTCACTATCGTGGCAAGTTGTGCTATCTTTTCTACGTCTGCCGCCCCTAACCTACAAAAGACTCTCATCCGCGAGCATCTTCGCTTTTGTAAGGAATAAGCAACAAGCTCTATTATAGTAAGAATTCCATTTGAAAAACCATGGTCAACCTGATTGTGGTTTTTCGTTCTATATTTACTTATCACTCACTCATGAAGGGTTTAGAAGTTAGTTTGGAAAGAGAGAACCGATTGGGATGGTAATGTTTTATAAAGAATCTTTTTCCCTTAGTTGTCAACATAGTCTATTTATGATTTCTATAACCTCTGTTAATTGACAAAGAATCTGTAATTACAAAAGGGAAATGTTTTTCGAGAAAGTGAATAATCTCTTGTTTTACTTGATCTTCGTCGGTCAGGGGAAATCTCTCCTCTCTCTTCTGAAAACGTTACTTTTTATACTCATTGTTTCTTTTTGTAAAAGTGAAAAATGAGGCATTAGGTGATTTAGAAATAGCACATTGATGATTTTTGGAGATGCTGGCAGTTCAGCAGGTTCATAATTGTGATATCCCCAAACTCTCATCACATTCATTCCGCATTCAAGAGCATGATTTACATCTGTAAGAATTTCATCTCCTATCATCCAGCTTTGAGTAGGATCGAAATTCATTTCATCTAATATTTGTTGTAAATGGGATGAGGTTTTTCTTTTGGTGATATAGATTTTTTGGAAAAAAGTTGAGATTTTTGTTTGATGTATTATATTTTCTTGAATTTGTTGATCACCACGAGTATAAAGAATCATAGGATGTCTTTGATCGCGAACGGTTTCAAGAAGTTTTCTTGCTCCTCGCACAAGGCGATAACGATGTTGGTGAATTGAATCCATAATATCTTGAAAGTTTTCAAAGACAGAGCTACGCAGGGAAAGCCCTGATTTTCTCATCAGGATCTGATGGTTATCGTCATAGAAAATAGCAAACGTTTTTTATGGACATCCATTGTTTCTCGTAATCTCCAATCCATTTATTTCCAAACAATGAAGAATAGATGTTTTCTTTAGTGGTATGCCTTCTGAGATGAGAATTTGAGCAAATTTGCTATATTAAACTGAACGTACATGATTTTACAGAGTTTTTGTACACAAAAAAAGGAGGAATCGTTTGATTCTCCTGTTTCATTTGTTGTGTACAGAAACATAGAACTTATTGAATACGCTTCTCGACGATTAGGATACGAAAAGGATTTCTGCTTTTAACGAAATAATTCCAGTTTTAGTTGAATATTCAACTTAATGGATGGTATATTCTTTCATATGGTTGACTAGTACACTATATGAATAGGAGCATACTTATGGAAAAAGAAAGCATCGTTAGGTGGATTTCCGTGGCTACATCGTCAATTTCAAAAATTTACCAGAACAGAGAGTTAAAAGATTACAATATTAACTCATCTGAATACATTCTTTTGGTTAATCTGTATGAAAAAGATGGTATTTCTCAAGAGAGGCTGTCCGCCAATCTATTTATTAACAAAGCTGCTGCAGCGTGTGCAATTGGACGACTTGAAAAGCTCGGTTATGTAAAAAGATCCCGAGATCCAAATGACAGCAGAGCGTATTTGGTCACATTAACTGCTAAAGGATTTGAGATGCGCAATTTTATTAAAACCAAACTGAATTATTGAACTCAAACGATTTCATCCAGCTTAACGACAGCAGAAGCGGATGACTTAGTCCAAAAGATAAAAAAGATGACTATGAATGCACTGGATGAAATAAAAGGAGACGAATGAGAAATTTGGGCACTTAATAATTTTTTTTACGACATTTTCAGTTGACTAATCAACAAAAAACGCTATGTTTTTCATATAGTTTACTAATCAACCATTATCGAAGGAGCCGATAAAAGATGAATACGTCAAAACAAGACTTTATAGGTAACAATATGAGTAACAGTGACACTTTGATCCGTCCGTTTCGCATCTCGATTCCCCAAAGTGATCTAGATGATTTGAAAGCTCGCCTGACCCAAATTCGTTGGCCTGTTGAGTTACCTGATGTGGAAGGAAATGATGGTGTTCCGCTCGGATATATGAAGGAATTAGTGGAGTACTGGCGTACCTCATATGACTGGCGTAAACAAGAAACTCAGTTAAATGAGTTTCCTCAATTCACCACAACGATTGATGGTGCAAATATACATTTCTTGCATGTTCGGTCGCCCGAAAAGAATGCATTTCCACTTATACTTACCCATGGCTGGCCGGGTTCCATCGTAGAATTTCTTGATATCATTGGCCCATTAACCGATCCACGATCTTATGGTGAAGATCCTGCCAACGCTTTTCATGTGGTAATTCCATCGATTCCCGGATTTGGTTTTTCCGGTCCCACTCCTGAAAAGGGTTGGGATATAAAACGGACTGCTCGTGCTTGGGCTGAGCTGATGAAACGGTTAGGTTATGATCGATATGGAACACAGGGAGGAGATTTGGGTTCAGCAATTTCTCGTACCTTAGGTGCGGTCGATCCGGAACATGTCTGTGGTGTCCATCTCAACTACCTATTTGCTATACCAAAACCAAATGATAAACTCAGTAATCTGTCGAAAGAAGAAGAGGATAGAATTACACAGTTAAAATGTTACTTAGCTTCTCCTGCTGGTTACATGGTACTTCAGTCAACGAGACCACAAACACTTTCCTATGCGCTGACCGACTCACCTGTCGGACAACTAGCCTGGATCGCAGAGAAATTTAGGGAATGGGTTGATCCAGCTTGTCCTATTGGAATCGATCGTCTACTTACTAACGTGATGATTTATTGGATCACAGGAACTGCTGGATCATCAGCTCGTTCTTATTATGAGAATGCCCAATCGAAGAGACGCCCGATGCCCTGCCCAGTACCAATGGGAGTGGCAGTTTTTCCATACGATTTAGCTTTACCTGTACGTCAGCTTGTTGAAAGTCAGTATGATATCGTTCATTGGACAGAGTTTGATCATGGTGGACACTTCGCGGCAATGGAGGTTCCTGATTTGTTAACAGAAGACTTACGAGATTTCTTTCGTCGTTTTCGTTGAAATGCCATGGAAAAGTTCTTACAGCCTATTTCGCTAGGGATTTCCCTAGCGTTTTTTACAGGAGGTATTCATCATAATGGAAATGCAAACAAAAGAACATACAGGAGTAATATTGATGCGCATCGTGATGTTTACGGTTACGCTTTCATCAATGAGTGTGTGATGTTCATTTATGTACTCCCAGAAGTCAGCACTGATGGGAAGATGACGACCCCCTCCTACATCTCACGAGAAAATGCTTTAAGAAAAGTAGCGTCGTTCGACCTCGATTGTAGTCGGCCATTCAGTCTTCGTGGATTCAACTCCATCTACTACGAGAGTATCTCCGTCGCGCTTAACCTCCATCAAGCTGCCACTGTGTCATGGTTTAATGTTGGGTGTTATAGGATGAACAAATATTCATTTTTATGTTCATTTTGCAATTATAATTTTCAAAAAACAAGTCCCCCTGAGTCAGTCGTCTTTATCGACTTGACCAACCAGAGGGGTGTGACCCTTGAAGGGTCACAAGATCAGTCGTACAACAGGTACCACCAGAGAAAGACCATACCAGCGACTGTCGTCCATCGGACGAGCATCGAGCTATGGAATTTGAGGATGAACTTCCCTGCGAACCCGGAAACCCATGCGATTGCGCAGATGCAGAACCATACCGTAGAGCAGATGCCAGTCATTCTCGGTTCGTCGTGGAAGTACCACTTACTGAAGGCTTGACCGGGCAGGGTAATCACACCGATTACCAGCATCAGCCGGAGCCAATCGCGCATGATTTTCTTCACGGTGATCCCGAGATTCCCTCGCTCCATGCCAGTCTGGCTCCCCGAGTTGGACCACTGGAGAAGCGCCTCTCCGTGTTCCCAGCAATCTACCAGGAGCCCAAAATAATACTGAAAACCGAAGAGTCCAGTGTTATCCTGCTTTCGGGTTTCCTTGGCGATGTCCTCGAGTCGGGCACCGGAGGCCATCTTTGCCTCCATGAGGTCTGTCCAACGTTCAGCGAAGTCAACGATAACACTACAGTATGTCTCGCCTTCATCGTTGACGTTCTTCCGAATACGCTCGTCCCAAGTCTGCTGGTCACGAATCTGCATTGTGCTTCAGATATCTGAAAATACAAAAGAACCATGTCAATGGTCCTTTTTTCATCTATATCCAAATTATTATTTCATGCTCTGGTTCTGGCAGGGTCAACTCACAAGAGTTATCACACACCAGAACCAGAGGTGCCCGTTCATTACTCCGGGCGGCTATCTACGAACTCTTCCCAGGTCGGCCAGTACTCGCCATTGTAATTCGGATTGTCCCGAAGAAACTTCTTCCAAACTACTTCCCAAGCCTGGTCGATCGGCTTATGAGCTTCTTCAATGCGCATCATGAGCTCCCCGATCTTCTCATGAGCTTGCTTGAAAGACAGATTGTCAGAGCGGACTCGTGTAAGAGAATCGACTATTTCTTGGAGCTTAATCCAAGTGGAGTTGATCGCCGATTGCATCTGCCTCTCTTCTTTAGTGGATTCCTCGTTGAGCTGTCGCAGATAGTACTCTTTTTCTTCGGGAGATTCGTCCCCCTCGAGACTGAGAATGCTGTGCACAATTTGCTCTGAGGTCCATCCCCATCGGATCTGAGGAAAGGTACCCATTAGCAAAAAGGGGCAGGCTCCCGAAAAAAAGTCGTTGTCAAGTTGAGGATGGATACTCCATCCTTCCTCTCCGAGGTTGGAGATACCAAGACGGAGGCGAAGAGCAGGCTTTTCAGCCATAGTGGCTCCCTGAAAAGTAGTTCCAATAGATTGCATTTATTATACTAAACACTATGACAAATGGAAATAGGTTACAGGTATGATTCAAACCTATTTGGGGTGTGGCAACCAAAAGCGAAATATGGGGCCATATGCAAATAACTTCCAAATTAGATGCTTAAAGATATCCGCTAATAGACAATATCGGATATAAAATGAATAAAATCATGGCTGTTCATATCCGATAAGGTAAAAAAGATAGGCTATTTTCCATGTCCGCTAATGCTAACGTACCTAGTTCATTTATGAGCTGAGGGGAAATGGCCCGATATTTTATGAATGGTTGTCATACCCCTTATGAGGCCTAGAACCAGCATCCGCGCCTATGAAGTGATGGATCGCTGGTATATCTCGTTTAGTTTTTTGGAAGCTTTTTTTGTTATTATTTTATGAACAAACTGGAGAAGCGGATATACAAAAGGAAGAACCAGAAGAGTCGCAACATTATTACTTTTATAATCTGCTTCTTCGATAATAATTGTTCCTTGATCTGTTTGTTTCAAGCGATCCATACAATCAACTTGAAACCCATATTGTTTATAAATGGTTCGATACATGGTAGGTGCTTCTGTTTCTACTAATTGAATTGTTGTTTTCTTTGTTCTAGGAAAAAGAAAGGATTGTTTTACTTCTAAAATCCATGTACTGCCTGCTTGTATCCCATTTTTTGTTAAGGAAACAAACATAGATCCATATCCTTCTTTTTGTACTTCATTACTGTACATGTGCTCATATACGAATTGAATTGGTGCTTCAATAATATTTTTTGTATGAATACGCATCTAATCCATCCTTATGTAAAATGAAATATATATAGTTATATTTATAGTAAAGGAATATTCATATAGAGACAACTAGCCAGAACCAGCATCCGAACGACGAACCCTAATTTGACCAAGAAATGGTAATAATCCTGTGGACTAGAGCAGCCACCCTGTCATGCTATATTTACCCAATTCCAGTTATCCTTCAGTCGATGGCCCTAGTTCACATCATACAGAATCGTAATATTAACTTTAAATACTCAAGTCATTTCCCCTTTAAATTTGTTTTCTAATTTTTTACGAATGGGTACTTCTTCTAATTTAGCCCAAAGGTACACCAAGGAAATTTTACAATTGTATTTATATTCCTCGCAAATCCAATAAATATCTTTATTATTGAAAAAAGGATACAATTTCTCCTTACTTAAACAAAAATCGCATCCAATACTCAAAAGCATATTATTTAAAAGTGCACCACAGATAAAACTAGGATTTGTATGATAGTAGAGAACATCAAGTTCTCCTTTGGTTATTTCTTTACATTCGTACCCAAAGTGATATTCATCACATACAAAACAATAAAACTTAATGTAGAGTAGTTTTCCTATTTTTAAATTCGCTTTTCATTGCCTTGAGTCAATTTTAGTTCAGGATTGACATGAAAGAATCTACATAACTTTGTATTTTTCAAGACGCTAGTATACTGCTTGCAATTAAAATCAACTGTTCTTTTTATAGAGGTAAATTTACAATGTACAAGCTCTTGTTCAGAGTCTATAAAAAGAACTTCACCCAGTTCCTTATCAGCATACAGTATTTCTGAGGGTACCCTGATTTCATCATCCTCTTCTATATCATAAACTTATAGTTTCCCGTGTATATTACCTTAAAGGAGCTTTTGCTTCTAATTGCGTTGCATCATACGATGAGTAATTCACAAGACCATGGTCAAAAGACATGGTTTTTCGCTTCTTTTCCCAACAAACTAAAAATGTACAAAAAAATTCAGATCATATCTTTGATCTGAATTTTTTTCGTACTATATACACTTTTCTCTTTTGTGTTTTAACTGTGTAGTATCTGTTTACTCGCAAACCACCCTACCAAGCGGTGATTCACTTCTTCTTCACTCAACTGAGTTAGCAATCTTTCTTCCTTCACCATGTCATACAAACGCTCGATCGGCTCACGACCGTCTTCTTTCTTCGCTTTGGCATCTGTTTTTAAAACTTCCCATGTTTTGACGACAAAATCTCGAGGGTCTACTTCATGTTTGCGGAAGAAGAACTCCAAACGCTCTACATGATCTAAGAAGTCTCCTCCCAAGCGACTTTCTACATCGCCTTGCAACAAAGCAATCTCTGCTGCATACATCGGACGTTCTTTGCCTTTTTCTTTGCTAATCCATGGTGTCTCCAAGACAAGTGGGAGATGACGAATTTTTTCATGGTTGACGATATAGCTTATCGCTTCAAAACCAATCAATCCTGCACCCACTGGGGCGTGGCGATCTTTCCCAGCTCCACTGAAGTTTTTGCTGTCATTCAAATGCACAACTGCAAGACGATCAAGTCCTATCGTCTGATCAAATTGCTCTAACACCCCGTCAAAATCATGAATGATATCATAACCAGCTTCATGTAAGTGGCATGTATCCATACAGACAGTCAATTTTCGATTATCTGCTACTTTGTCCATGATTTGTGCAATTTCTTCAAATTTACGACCTACTTCTGTTCCTTTTCCTGCCATCGTCTCCAATGCAATATTCACTTCTGTATCTTTCACACCGTCAAGTACAAGTGTTAACCCTTCTGCTATACGATTGATACCATATTCTACATCTTTCTCCGTAAAAGCTCCTGGATGAAGCACGATATTTTTGACACCTAGATAGCTCGTCCTACGAATTTCTTCTTGAAGAAAACGAACAGCAAACTCGAATTTATCATCTTTGTAAGTACCTAAGTTAATGATATAAGGTGCATGAACAACAATTTCATTGATTCCGTGCTCTGTCATGACCGATTTACCTTCCTCGACAAATTGCTTTTCGATTGCTTTTCGCCGGGTATTTTGTGGTGCGCCTGTATAGATCATAAACGTACTAGATCCGTACGAAACAGCCTCTTCCGCTGCATTTAATAGTCCTTTACCAGAAAAGGATACATGTGATCCTATTTTCAACATATTAGCAGACTCCTCTCTATTCTCAAGCAAAAAGCCCATAACGTTTATGTGGAATAACTCACATGAAGTCTATCACTCTACCATTCATTCAAATAGCATTTTTTATGACTAACACTATGAATCTATTACAGGAAAGGGATTTTAATTGATGCTTTCCTATATCCTTTGCTTTCTAGATCCTATCTTATTGTAACGATCTGTTTGGAGTTATGCAATTTGCTAACGAAATTTTCCAATGTTGAACCTCCTAAAAATAACAAAATCTAAATAGAAAAACCCGAGCTAGATGTAACAAGTCTTTCTATTTATACGAACAAGAGTAGTTTATTTGGAATCGATCAGAACATAGAATATATGAAAAATAACCTAAGAAATTAAGACATGTAGTACCTCAATGATATACCCAAGAAGACAAAAAAAGGAGAATCGATTGCCTCCCTAGACGAATCTTGGTATAAAGAAACAGGAAAGACTAAAAGATCCTACTCTCTCTGAGGAAGAACAGGAGGATCTAGAAATGGCTCTAGAAGCATACGATCTTGAGGAATGGCATGAGGAGTTAAAAGAGTAAACTAGTCTTTGGATTTCTGATAAAGTCCCTTGGATAAAACATCTAAGGGACCGCTATTTATTATGATTAAAATCCATTCATTTTACATTTCATAAATGAAATTTTATCCACTCATAGTAAGTTCTGAAAGAGTGGTCTTCTCAAAGATGCAGTTGTTACAGAAAACAAACTCCTTGATAAAAAACTCAGCGTATTTATCAAAAGCCATAGGATTAAATGATGCTTACGGAAAATCACGTTGATATTTAGCCAATGAGCACTATACTTACGACGACATTCTGGTAGATATTGGAGACCCTATTCACTATGACTGGCCTAAACTTGAAAAAATGGCGATCGAAAATTGGCTGCAATTGTAAGAGTCAAGAGGCTCAGTTAAAGTTGATTATTCTATGGCTAGTAAATTTCCAACAGTTCCATAATTGTTAGTCTGAATGATGATAAATCCATTGTCCAGACTCCCCATCCAATAAATGCTTATAAAAATAGCGACCCACTGTTAGAGTCGCATAAGTTAATCTTTCTATGGAACTGGGCATTTAAAACATATTGGCTGTTCATGTCAACTTTTCTTCTTTTGAACAAGTCCTGATACAAAATGCAAAAATAAATGAAGGGAAACACGACTTGTCACATCGCGAAAGTCAACAGATGGATCCACACACACCATATCCATCGCAGTTACTTTGGACCAAGCTCCTAATGTATACGCACTAGAAAACAACTGGTCGGTTGTAAGTCCTTGTGGTCCAATCGCAGGAACTCCAGGGACAATATATTGATCCAATACATCCAAATCAAATGTGACATATACTTCCTCACATGACTCTAAACACTCCATTGCTTCTGCAAGTACACTTTCTATCCCTCTCGTCTGTACTTGTTTTTGTGAGATTACTTGGATTCCTTTTTCTTCTGTGTAATTGCGATAGAGTCGAGAGTTGGCAAAGTTACGAATACCGATTGTTACAATATCTTCTCCTCTTACGGTTTCTGATTCCACTAAGTTGCGAATTGGTGTCCCATTGGAAGGGCCGCCATAATCCATATCACGCACATCGAGATGTGCATCAAACTGTATGATACCAATGCGTTTTCCATTTGCTGCTTTCCTCCCTTTGACCAGAGGGGCAGTGATGGAATGATCCCCACCAACAGTGATCGGAAACGTTTGAGAAAAATTTTTCGTCACCTCTTGCATCGTCTCTAAAATATTTTGATGACAGGTAGCGATATCAGTTACATGCATGGCTACATCACCAAAATCTGCAGCACGAAGCATCGTAAAATCGAAATCTAAATCCCAATTGTAGGTCGTAAAACTAGACCAAAGTTTACGAAATATCGCCGGATGAAGATGAGCTCCAGAAAATGAGATCGAGCTTTTCGATAATGGAACTCCAAAAATACAGAGGTCATAAGAATTATTTGTTTCTGGTTTTTCGATCCACTCCGCAATAGTGGTCACATAAGGATCGCCTTTTCCACCAGCGTATTGTAGTGCAGGTGGGTTTAAATGTTGAGCTGGCTTCATCTGAATGCTCCTTTTTTTAAGAGTGTGTCAGTACTTTGTGCAAGAAAACTTTGGTACGTTCTTGGGCTGGATTTGTAAAAATAACACCTGGAGTACCTGCTTCAATAATTTGTCCTTGATCCATTACGACAACACGATCTGCCATTTCTTTGGCAAAGCCCATCTCATGAGTGACTACAATCATCGTCATTCCCTCTTTTGCTAGTTCTTTCATTGCATCAAGCACTTCACCGATGAGCTCTGGATCAAGTGCCGACGTTGGTTCGTCAAACAACATGACATGTGGCTTCATCGCTAGAGCACGAGCAATTGCAACACGCTGCTTTTGTCCACCTGATAATTGATCAGGAAACGCGGTAGCACGATCAGCCAAACCGACCTTTGCTAGGAGAGAATATGCTGTTTTATTGGCTGTATTTTTGTTCATCTTTCCAAGCGTAAGCGGTGAAAGCGTAATGTTATCTCGCACAGAAAGATGGGGAAAAAGGTTAAAATTTTGAAAAACCATACCTACTTTTTCTCGCATTTTATTGAGGTTTTTTTGAGGCATTTCACGCTGTTTTCCATTGTGTTCGATCATACCAATCGGTTCGTTCTCAATCATGATCTGCCCACTTTGAATCGGTTCCAAATAATTCATGCATCGCAGTAATGTACTTTTTCCTGAACCACTAGGACCGATAATCACGACTACTTCGCCCTTTTGAATCGATAGGTTAATTCCTTTGAGCACATGATGAGAACCATAATATTTATCCAAATTTGTTATTTCGATCATGAGCGCACACCCTCCACATTTAGTTTTCGTTCCAAAATTTTAATCAGTGTGGAGATCACAAAGTTCACAACAAAATAAAAAATAGCGATGGTGAGATAAATCTCAAAGTACTTGTAATTATCAGCAACAATCGTATTTGCTGCCCGCATCAACTCTGCAACGGTAATGACAGATAGAAGCGAAGAGTTTTTGGTCAATGCGATAAATTCGTTGGCTAACGGTGGTAGCATCCGCCGAATAGCTTGGGGAAGAATGACTTTAAACATGGTTTGCCAATGACTCAAACCAAGGGAGCGTCCTGCTTCCATTTGCCCGCGATCTATGGATTGAATAGCTCCACGCACAATCTCGGACACATAAGCTCCACTGTACATACCAAGTCCTAATACCCCTGCAACAGACGCAGAAAAATCAATGTGTAAACTAATAGCCAAACCATAGTAAAGGAGCATCAACTGTACCAATAAAGGGGTTCCTCGAAACCATGCAAGATAAGTAGCGCTGATCCCTGAAATCCATTTCACTTTCGACATGCTGCCAAGACCAATGACCAAACCAATAAAACAGCTGAGGATAAGAGCTAAAAACGTCATGCGAATTGTCACCCATAAACCTTGAAGCAAGAGAGGTAGATTACCATCCTGCCATAAAATACCAAAATCTAATGCCATGTTTTTTCCTCCCCTTCTTTAAAACAGAGAGCTGATACTCTCTGTCGTTTTATTCTCCAAACCATTTTTTCACGATTTTTGCGTACTCTCCGTTAGCTTTCAAACGCTTTAGTGCTGCATTAAATTCTTTATTCAATGCTTCATCTTCTTTTCTTGTACCTATGGCATACTCTTCATGTGTAAGCAGTTGATCGAGTACTTTTACTCCACCTTTTTCTCTTGCGTATACTTTCGCTGCTGGTTGACCTGTGACTACTGCCTCTACACGATTACTTTCTAATTCCAAAAACATATCGGAGTTCTTTTCTACTTCTTTTACTTTTACTTGTGGATATTTTTCTTTGAGGAAACTCACCGATTTTGTACCGATTTGAACCGATACTTCTTTTCCTTTAAGATCATTGATATTCTTGATTTTGTTGTTATCTTCTTTGACCATGATAGCTAGTCCGCCAGGATAATAGGTGTCTGAAAAACCAATAACTTTCGCACGTTCATCGGTTTTGTATATACCTGACATGATCGCATCAAATTTCTTCGCTTGTAACCCCGGTATCAAACCTTTGAATTCGGTATCCACAAACTGTACTTTTGGAATTCCCATCTCTTTGGCAACAGCACGAATCATATCAATATCAAAGCCATCGTACTCTTTTTTATCATTCTTAAATTCGAATGGCGGAAAAGTAGGATCTGTTCCGACGATGAGAACTTTGTCTTGTTTTACTTTCTCTAGTGTCGATTGGCTAGTATTACAACCTGCAACAGTAAAAACAAGCACGAGTGAAATAAAAATAAATAACGTTTTACGAAATGATTTCATATCTTTTCCCTCCTAGAGTTTGTCACCCTATTAAAGAAGCAAAAACCGTGCCAAAAGAAAAAACCCTTCACATAAGGGTTTTTGAAATAAAAGAAGCGGCAGATTTTGCCGCCCGGCTATTTTTGCCTACTCAGTCGCATATTTTTTTAGTTTATCTCGAAGATTTCGTTCGCTGATCCCAATTAATTGCGCGGTTTTTCGGCGGTTTCCGTTCATTGCAGATAGATTATATTGGATTACCTTACGTTCCACCTGCTCCATTTTTTCTCCTACATATATAGGAATGAGGGTATGATCGGAAAAAACTTGTTGCTGTTTGGTCATCTCTTCAGGAAGATCGGATACTTGAATGACCGACGAATAAGTTAAAGCAATTGCTCTCTCCATAATATTTTGCAGCTCGCGTACATTTCCTGGATAAGCGTAATCCAGGAGAACTTGCAAAGCTTCTTGAGAAATTCCTTCTACTGGTTTCCCCATCCGATGGCTTAATTTATGAAGAAAAAACTCAACTAAGAGAGGGATATCTTCCTTACGTTCTCTTAGAGCTGGAAGGTGAATGGGAATAACATTGAGCCGATAATACAAATCTTGGCGAAATTGTTTATCTTGTACATCTTTTAATAAATCTCGGTTGGTTGCTGCAATCAACCGAAAATCAACAGCCTTTTCCTCTGTTCCCCCGACAGGGGTGATTTTGCGTTCTTGAATTACACGCAGTAATTTTCCTTGTAACGTTAGCTCCATTTCCCCGATCTCATCCAGAAAAACTGTTCCTTTATCGGCAACAGAAAGCAAACCGTGTTTTTTTTCAAAAGCACCTGTAAAAGAGCCTTTTTCGTGACCAAATAGTTCCGATTCTAATAAGCTCTCTGGGATCGCTGCACAATTGATGGTCTGAAATCGCTTCTGATGACGCCTACTCTGATAATGGATAATTTTCGCGACGAGCTCCTTCCCGGTACCAGACTCCCCTGTTATAAGCACATTGGAATCCACTTCTCGAATCTTATCCAGCATCCGAAATACTTCTTGCATTTTTGCGCTTTTTCCTATAAAACCATGTTCGTTATGCGCCTTTTCCAAGGCTTCGGAGAGCCATTGTACTTTGGAAGAAAGATGATAATATTCTTCTGCTCGATCTAATAAAACCATAAGCTCCTCTAAATGAATCGGCTTGGTCACATAAGAAAAAGCCCCTTTGTGCATGGCTTCTACGGAAGAAGGTATACTTCCATATGCTGTGATCATAATGATGATGGTATTAGGTGAAATTCGTTTAATGGATTGCAAGATATCCAAACCACTGTGTTCGCCCATCTTTAAATCTAACAATACAATCGCAAAATCTATCCTTTTAAATAGCGGGAGCGCTTGTTCAGGGTCTGTAAAAGTATAGACGTGATAGCGATCTTCTAAGGCAAATTTCAATGACTGGCAAATCGCTATTTCATCATCAATAATCATGACTGGATACATGTGGAATCACGTCCTTTGATGTAGATGTATGTGGAAATAGTAAAGTAAATGTCGTACCTTTATCGAGCTGACTTGTGACCTGAATCGCACCATGATTTTCTTTTACGAGTTGATAGGTTATGGATAATCCTAATCCGATGCCATCATTTTTCTTTGTATAAAAAGGTTCAAAAATATGATCCAAATCTTGGTCTTCCATTCCACAACCATTGTCTTTTACTTCAATCTTTATGTGGGAATCTAGATCTTCAGCTCGAATAATCAGTTGCCCCTGTTCTGGAAGCGCTTGAATCGCATTGATAATAAGATTGAGAAAAATTTGTTGGAGTTGTTGCCGATCCGCATAAACATAACAATCTTCCGGTATTTCTTCTATCACTGTAAGTTTTTTCTCTGAACACTGTTGCTTCAATAGAACAAGAATGCTACTAACCAGCGTAGAAAATGGAAAAGAAGTTGGTGCAGATTTACGTGGATGCGCATAGTTGAGCAGATCATCAACCAAATCATTTAATCGAGTGATCTCATCTGTTATCTGCTCCGAAAAGAGACGACAAAACTCTTTGTTATCCATTTTTTTTGGTAACAACTGCGCATAAGTCAGAATGGATGTAAGTGGATTACGAATTTCATGCGCGATTCCCAGCATCAGTTGTCCTAGCGCACGTAAGCGGCTGCTTTCTGCCATCTGCCTTTCCAGTTCTTTTCGCTGAGTGATATCGGAAAAATTTAGAATCACCCCGACGCTTTCTCCTGTTTGGTTTTTGTGAGGAAAAAGACTATACGAGATGATACGTTTCTCTCCATTTCTGTGCCATGTAACTTCTTGTTGTAAATAAACCTTCGCTTCACGAAAAGTTTGATTTATTTGCTCTTCAGGAATAAATGAGACAACCAGTGAATCTTTATAAAATTTTCCTATCCACTCTGGTTGAACCTGCAATATATCTTGTGCCTTTTGATTGTACATGGCTATTTTTCCATTTTGATCTAACGTAACAAAGCAGCTATAGGCACTATCTAGAAGTTGTTGCTGAAAAGAGAGATTTTCTTGTAGCATAAACATTTTTTCTTGCAACTGCTCATTTATCTTTTCTATCTCCACTGTCCGCTTGCCTACCTCACGCTTTAACTGACGATTCCACCATAGGATACCCATAAACAAAATACCCGCGACCCAGATAGCTAACTCTAACCAAAATAACCATTTGTCAAAGTAAGTAGACCATGACAAAATAACTTTTCCAAACCATTTACGTTGAATTTTGTCATAGGTACCGTCTTTTTTAATTGCATCTATTCCTTCATTGATTGTAGAAAGAAGTTGTTTATTTTTTGGTAACACTGCCAACCCATATGCCTCTGGATGCAGTTGTTCACCTACAATCTTGATATTGTCTTGTTTATCCATCAGCTGAGCAAAATATTGTCCAGTAATTTGATTACCGACAAAAGCATCCACCTTTCCAGTGGAAAGTAAGGTAATCGCTTCTTGTTGACTGTTTACTTCCACTAACTGAATACCTTGATTTACCTTTACTAATTCTTGTGCAATATCACCTTTTTGTACTGCGACTTGGGTGTTTTTTAAGTCTTGTAATTCTCGAATCCAAACATTATCTTTACGAACAAATATGGCTTGTACACTCGTAAAATATGACTTAGAAAAATCATATACCCGATCCCTCGTTGCACTGTATTTCATCCCTTGAATCGCGTCCACTTTTCCATCATGCAATGCTTGAATTGCTTGATTCCAAGGGAGGGGAACAAACTCAAATTTAATCCCTGTTTGAATAGAGATAGCATTCATCACATCAACGTTAAAACCGGAGTAAACACCTGTTTTACTCATATATTCATAAGGTGGAAAATTACGATCACCCGCAATACGAATTGTTTTTTTTCCTTCACTATCCGCATAAATGGGAGTAGCTACTAAAATGATCAAAAACGAAAGAAACAAAAGAACCATTCGTCTCCCCATTTTGCTTCTCTCCCTAAAATAAAATTATAATATATTATTATTATATAAAATTAACATAAAAAAATATGTTAGGAAAACACCATCCAGCACTTTATCTGGGCTAAATAGGAAATATTTTTTCTCGTATTATATAATCATTAGAAATATATATAAATTTATATGTGATAAAATAGATACGAAATAGGGGTGATCCAATGAGCTTACACGTAGGGTATCAGCTAAACCAGCATCAACAAACCAAGTTGGCAATTACTCCTGAAATGCGCCAAGCGATTAGAATTTTACAATTATCCACAGAAGAGCTAACGAAGTTTATTCAAGAACAAAAAATGGAAAATCCGATGCTGGAAACGGAAGATAGCACTGATAGAGAAGTAGAGGAATTAGAAGATTGGTTTCACTATGTGGAAAAAGGAGAGAGAGAGACAGGAACACTCCAACTCCATCGTGCAGAAACAACTTGGGAAAACACTACTTCTAATCAAAAAAGCTTAATGGAGCATTTAGAAGAACAATTGAGATTTATTCCTTTAGATGAATCACAAAGAAATATTTGTCTAGCCCTCATTGGTAATCTAAACGAACAAGGCTATTTGGACATAGATAGTTCCTTTTTTTGTAAACAATTCAAGATAGAGGAGCGGAAATTCGAAGCATGTCTGTCTATCATCCAATCATTAGATCCTATTGGTAATGGTTCGAGAACATTGGCTGAATATTTGGAGATTCAACTACGTCATAAAAGTCCGTTAAATGAAGTTGCTATTGAAATAGCACAGCATTATTTACCTGAGGTAGCGAATGGGAGTTGGAAAAAAATAGCAAAAGAGCTGGGAGTAGATATACAAAAAATTCAACACGCAGTCGATGTAATCAAGCGATGCAATCCTCGTCCTAATAGCTCCTATTCCACCACCCCCTTGTCCTATGTGTACCCTGATGTAATCATCAGACAGAACAATGACAGGTTCGAAATTCTCTTCCATGAAGCAGCAACTCCCCGAATCCAAATAAACACAACCTATCTACGTTTGATGAAAAACAGCTATGGTGAAACGGTTAATCACTACTTAAAAAATCGATATCAATCTGCCTTATGGTTAATGAAAGGGATAGAGCAAAGAAACCAAACCATTTATCGAATAACCGAAATCATCCTTCATCAACAAATGGATTTTTTCAAACATGGAACTTCATTTCTGAAACCGCTTACGTTAAAACAGGTAAGCGAAGAGATCGAGTTACATCTATCTACAGTTAGTCGAGCAACCCAAAACAAATACATGCAAACACCACATGGACTTTTTCCATTTCGTTTCTTTTTCCAATCAGGTTTAAGTCAGGAGTTAGCATCTCATACAGTAAAAAACAAACTCCAAAAAATGATCCAACAAGAAACAAAAACTTCACCACTATCTGATCAAAAGCTAGCAAACTTACTGAAAGAAGAAGGAATTCCCATCTCACGCCGAACAGTAACCAAATATCGTGAAAAAATGGGGATCCCTTCGTCTGCTTCCCGTAAACAATATGCCAGTAGATAAGTGTTTACATTCCACACAGCTAAAACTGTGGGATTCTTGGGACGGTAGTCTAATTACTATTCCCTTGCAAAGCTAATCTCGTGTGCCCATGGTTAATTAGGGTTTTTTGTTGCTTAGAGGAACTAGGGGTATTTTACCAATAGGACACACGTTCTTAAAGATGTATTTTAAAAAATATGGTCAGACTTTCAGGAGGGTTATCCTCCATTGTCTAACGTTCTCTATCATCCCACGATTAAAGCCATGGGTTTTCTCGTTCGCAAATACATAAAAAAAAGCGACCCATTATTTGAGTCGCAAGCTTTAATCTTTTTTAAAAGCATGTAGGATGGCTCTGACCATTCCACCAAGGAACTTAGGAAGTTTTAACGTATAAAAGCGCAACCGAGTTCCCTCCTTCTTCATCGGTACATTTCCTGTTTGTCATCCTATATATATTCTACCCATAGGTATTTGTACCTAGAACGGAAAACAAAATTTACAGATTTTACTCTGTACCAAACAAAAGGAAAGAAACAGCAGACCTCAAAAAAAACAATGATTCCCAGTTAGATGGAATCTAAAATTTATTATCTGTCTTTGCTTTCGATGATCAACCCAACTCCATTTTCAATCGTGATCATTGCCGTACGATCTGATATTTCATTGCTAATTCCTAGCGTTTCTCCACGGCACACATCTTTTTCCTGAAGCGGGTATACCAAACCATAAGTTGTTACTTTTTCTAAATATTTACTCACAGGCAGAACAGATATATAATGATACTCACTTTTTGTCAATGTCACTTTGGCTGGCCCTTTTATGAACTGCACACGATTTGTTTCATCTTGCATGATCCCTTTTACATCATGATTATTTAGCCATTCCAAAAGGCCGATGTTTGCAAGTGTATGGTCCATCCTTGCTCCACCAAACGCACCATAAATATGTACTTCTTCTGGAATATAAGTAAGCGCATGTTCTAGTGCTGCATGAGAATCAGTCACATCTTTCATGATAGACAATGGAATGATCTCTATACCTAATGACTTCCACGCTTCCATATTTTCTTTTCCTGTTGTATCAAAATCACCAATAGCTATATGAGGAATGAAACCTGCTTCCAGGAGGGCAACTACTCCATGATCTGCACCTATCAGTATATCTTCTTCTTGAATATGCTCTTGCAAAAATCTACTCGCAACAGTTCCACCAGCTACTACAATTACTCTCTTTATACTCATTTCGCTTGAAACAATTTTGGTGCTGTGTATAACAGTACAATAACAAAAATGATGGAGATGATAATTTCAGGTAAGATGTAGCTAGCATTGTAAATAAACGAGTAGACATAAGGAGATTGTCCTTTTGGAGCATAATCGGCAAAAAAGATAACCCCCGACAGAAAATGAGATAAGAGACGTAAGATACCTGCAGTAAATAACCCCATGATAACTTTTATAATTTGCCTGCTCGGCTTGCTTATATCTTTAATCGAAGTCCACCCTGCAAAACCCAGTAGTGCAAATGCTATCGGATAGTCTAAGATTACTTGGATTGGATTTGCATAAAATGCACCCGGTAACACTAGAAGTATGAGACCAGTCAACAGACCAGCTGTAATTCCTGCACCAATCCCTCTGCGAAAAGCCAAAATGGCGATCGGGACCATGGTCAACGTAACAGAACCCCCATTAGGCCATAATTGAAATGGTGTAAGCAAATTTAAAACAATAGCAAGTGAGGCAATGATAGATGTTTCTACTAACGTAATGACTTTACTTCTTTGATTCAAACTTTCTCCTCCTCGATTACATCCTTCATCAAAATAATTCTCTACTTATTTTATCAAAATATTCGCGTCAAAACGAAAAACTATTTTTTCCAAAAGAAATAGCCATGGTGAATATCAATCCTGTAGTACAAGGATATCCATCCAACACATGGCTAAATCAATTGCTTTACACTTGCTTCAAACGATAATCGTTCCGAATATCTTCGATTGCTTTTTTGCGATCTTTTTGTCCAAATACTGCTGAGCCGGCTACAAGCATGGTCGCTCCATTCTCCACAACTTCTTTTGCTGTCCCAGTGGCGATACCACCATCTACCTCGATTTCCACCGACAGGCCCAAATTATCTATTTTCGTACGTAGTTCGGCTATTTTAGGGAGCACACTTGCAATGAAAGACTGTCCACCAAAACCTGGATTTACCGTCATCAGCAGAACAAGATCAACATCAGGCAATATAGGTTCTATAGCAGATAAAGAGGTTGCCGGATTTATTGCTACACCGGCTTTTATTCCTTGATCTTTGATGTGAGTAATGGTGCGGTGTAAAT
Source organism: Shimazuella alba (assembly GCF_009831235.1). Taxonomy (GTDB): domain Bacteria; phylum Bacillota; class Bacilli; order Thermoactinomycetales; family Thermoactinomycetaceae; genus Shimazuella; species Shimazuella alba. The sequence goes on from NZ_WUUL01000003.1 coordinate 232,938, forward strand.
GCGAACAAGTCTCTTGGTGAACAGTAATCAGGTCTGCACCACTTTTAACAAACGCATCAATATAAGCATCTGGCTCTTTGATCATTAAATGTACATCAAACGGTAGTGAAGTATGAGGACGAATAGCACTCACCACAAGTGGACCAAAACTGATGTTTGGCACAAAATGACCATCCATCACATCAATATGTAACCAGTCAGCTCCGGCTTGTTCAATTTCTTGGACTTCTTCCTTTAGTCGTGAAAAATCCGCTGAAAGGAGGGATGGGGCTATTTTTACCATGAGTTAATACCTTCTTTCCTGTTGAATTTCATTTAAGAAAAGTAAGTAGTGTGCATAACGTGATTCATTGAGTTCTCCTGCTTTAACTCCCTCTTTTACTGCACAACCGGGTTCATTTTGATGGTAACATCCACGGAAACGGCAAGATTCTAAGTACGAATGGTATTCTGGAAAGGCATAAGTTAACTCTTCAGCAGTCATTCCCTGAAGCCCCAATTGACTAAAGCCGGGAGTATCTGCTATTTGTCCACCATCTTGTAAGGACAGCAATTCTACTTGTCTTGTCGTATGACGACCACGACCGATTTTTTCACTGACTGCTCCCACTTGTTGTTTGCTATCAGGCAAAATGTGATTGAGCAAGGAGGACTTCCCAACTCCTGAAAGACCAGCAAATACTGTTGTTTCTCCCTGCAATATCTGCAGAAGTTCCGCTATTCCTTCACCCGTTTTAATACTAGTAGTGACAATAGGATAACCTGATTTGCTATACATTTCTTTTATTGCTGATATATCTTCTGGATCACTTACCAAATCTCTTTTTGTCAAACAGATGACAATACGTAATTTTTCTTTTTCTGCATGTACCAAAAATCGATCTAACGGCAATGATTGAAACTTTGGTTCTCGTAGTGAACACACTACAACTGCTTGCTCAATATTGGCAATTGGTGGACGAAGCAGTTCAGTAGAGCGGGGTTGGACGGAAGTAATTACTCCCTGATCCAACCCCGTCCTTTCCCAAGTGACTATGTCGCCAACCAATGGTTTTATTTTTTTCTTTTCAAATTTAAATATGCCGCGGGCTCGACATTGTGTAACTTCTTTGTTGTCTGATGATCGTACATAATAAAACCCACTAATCGCTTTAATGATCTGCCCATTCGGCATTTAAACATTCTCCTTTCACGTTTAGGCTACTGACTCATTTTCCTTTGTCCTTATATTTTCGACCTGATGGATAGTCAATAATTTGCTGTCCGCATTTTTAGCTGTTCCTCCTAATGAAGGAGGTAAATCTTTACAACCGCTATTCCCAGGAACATAAATCCATAGGTAGACAGTGCCACCTTTTTCGATATTCTCTCCTGCTTTTGGGGTTTGCTCTAAAATTTGACCATGGGATAAATTTTGACCAGTTGTATTTTGGTTATAACAACGACTATCGCTGTAGTCTATTTTATATCCAAGTTCTTGATTCGTGTATTTACCTAGATTACTTTGGTACATTCCAGTAAAATCTTTTACTTTCAAAGAGCCGTTGGCTCCTCCAGCTCCTAATGTTATCGTTGCTTTGTAATCTTGATCGATAGGAGAACCAACTGTTGGATCTTGTGAGATAACTTTATCCTGACTATCATCTGAACTCTCACCATATTTGATCGTTGGAGGATTTAAGTTGTGTGTCTCAAACCAATTCATGGCTTCATCTTTCGTCATTCCTGACAGATTTGCCATGCTAATTTCAGTTGAATTTTGATTGTTTGGATCATCATTTGGTGAAGATAACAAGCCCCAAATTACATTGAAACCATAGATCGCTATAAATACGATTATGCCAATGGTAAGTAAACTAAATAATAATTTTTGCCACCAAGGTAACTTTGCTTGAACATTGTCTAACCAAATAACCGTACGTTGAAATACCGTTTTATCTTTGTCATTTGAGACATTTCGAAACCGTTCCAAACCAGCCATCGTTTCTTGACTAACTTGAGTCGCCTGTTTGGTTTCCGTTCGCTTAGGAGATCGGATTTCTTCTCGCTGCACGGGAGACTGATATGAATTTTTATTACTTCTAGACTGAAATACTTTATGTACCTCTGTCTCTTCATCCGCAGCTATAGGGATGGTCTGAAAAATGTCACTTGTTTTCGCAGATCTTTCCCAGCGATTTTCTCGCCGGCTGTCAAACTGCAAAGCATAATTGATATCCTGCATCATTGCTTTTACAGAAGTATACCGCATTTCAGGGTCCTTCTCCAAAGCACGCATAACGATATTAACCATGCTTTCTGGTATTTTTTTATTTAATTCCCTTGGATCTATAACGGGTTCTTGCAAGTGTTTTAACGCAATACTTATCGCTGAATCTCCATCAAAAGGCAGTTCACCCGTTAACATTTCATATAGCACAACACCAAGTGAATATATATCTGCTTTTGATCCAATTTGTCCACCTCGAGCTTGTTCCGGAGAAAAATAATGAACAGATCCCATCACGGAGCCAGTTTGGGTTATGGTCGAAGAGCTTGCAGCCCTTGCAATACCAAAATCCGTCACCTTTGCTCGACCGTTAGTTCCAATCAAGATATTATGTGGCTTTATATCTCGATGCACAATTTGATTATCATGTGCATGTTGGAGTCCATCACAGATTTGTGCAGCAATATCTCCTGCTTCTGCTGTTGTTAATGTACCTCGTTCCAATATCATTTGTTTCAAAGTTGGACCTTCTACTAGCTCCATTACAATGTAATGAATATACCCATCTTGCCCTACATCATATACATTAACGATGTTTGGGTGAGATAAACTAGCAGCAGCTTGTGCTTCACGATCAAACCTACGAACAAATTCTTGATCATTACTTAGGGATTCACTTAATACTTTTATCGCTACGTTTCGATGAAGTAAAATATCTTTTGCTTTATATACAACGGCCATACCACCGCCGCCGATTCTACTCAAGATTTCGTAACGTCCCCCAAGTTTCTTCCCTTCCATCTGCATGGTCACCTCGCTCCTCCTTAAGTCCCACTTAAGATGGGCTAGACGCTCCTCTATGTTTCATTAAAATCAGAGAAACATTGTCTTTTCCACCAGCATGTAATGCCATCTGCAACAGGCGATCCGCTTTCTCCTCCATTGTCTCTCCTGCTTGTGACAATACTTCACCTATTTCTCTCTCACTCACCATTGTAGTCAAGCCATCTGAACACAAAAGCAAAATATCATCTTTTTCCCATGGTGTGGTTATCAGATCTACTTCCACTTCATCACTAGTACCAACTGCACGTACTATCATATTGCGCTGTGGATGGTTTTTTGCTTCTTCCGCAGTTATTTGACCATGTTTTTGTAGCATATTGACATAAGAATGATCTTCGGTTAGTTGGTACAAACCTCCATCATGTAACATATATGCTCTACTATCACCAACATGAGCCAAAACTACCTCTTTTAGATCAATAACAGCACCAATTACTGTTGTCCCCATACCTTGATATTGATTATTTCGCATCGCCAGAGAAAAGACTTGTTCATTTGCCTTGCCAACTGCTTGTAGTAGATGGTTGCTTTTATCTTCTGTCGTATTTTGAAACTGAATGGGAGCCAAATACCGCTCCATGATCCGAATCGTTTGTTGACTAGCAACGTCACCTGCTTGGTGGCCGCCCATTCCGTCTGCGACTATGGCTACCACTCGTCTACATTTGGAACGAAACAGATGTATGCTATCTTCATTGAGATCACGAACAAGGCCAATGTGAGTCCGATGTGCTATCTCCATGCCGGCTTACCCCTTTCTCATTCATTCTTTATTTCTCTAGTAAACCTTGTTGCTTAGCTCGAAGTTGCCCACAGGCTGCATCGATATCGTGACCTTGTTCTCGTCTTATTGTTGTCGAAACATGATAAGACTCCAAAATACGTTGGAATGCAAAAATTTGTTTTTTAGGTGTTCGAACAAAATTTCGCTCAGGAACAAAGTTTACAGGAATAAGGTTAACCAAACAATTCATCCCAGATAAAAGTTTACCTAATTCATGAGCTTGTTCATCTTGATCATTCTTTTCCCCGATCAATGCATACTCAAAAGTGAGCCTTCGTCCTGTTTTTTGAAGGTAGTACCAGCATGCCGTCAGTAAATCTTTCAAAGGGAAACGGCGATTAATAGGCATTAGTCGTGAACGTAAATCTTGGTTTGGAGCATGTAAGGAGATGGCAAGTCGAACCTGCCAATCTTCATCTGCAAAACGATAAATATTTGGTACTACTCCACTTGTGGAAACTGTTATATGGCGTTGACCGATATTCAAACCATTTTCTTCATTGATGATACGAACAAATTGAATGGTTGCATCATAATTTTCAAATGGCTCACCTGATCCCATAATCACAACAGATTTCACACGTTCTCCAGTTTGATCCAAGTGCTGTTGCGCTTTCACCACTTGGGCAACAATTTCCCCAGTTGTCAGGTTTCGTTTCAACCCTCCTAATGTAGAGGCACAAAAAGTACAGCCGATTCGACAACCCACTTGAGTGGTTACACATACACTTATTCCATATTGGTGACGCATAATAACGGTCTCAATTGCATTTTTATCATGTAATCCAAATAAAAATTTAACCGTTCCGTCCTGCGATGTTTGTGTTGTGATGGTTTCCAGAGTTTCGAATTCAAAATATCTTGCAAGTTCTTCTCGAAGTGTTTTCGGTAAATTCGTCATTTCATCAAAAGAAGTAACTCGTTTGGAATACAACCATTCCATAATTTGCTTTGATCGAAAGGTCGGATGACCTTGACTCTTGATCCATTTCGTCCAGTCTTCTGTTCCATAGTCATATACAAATGATTTCATATCTATCGCTCCAACAAACCGCAACTTTATCAAACGAAAAACATTTTCTATTATATCAAAGAAAAAAGCTAGATGGAAAGAGCTCGTTGATGGTTTCGGAAATTCTTCGTACTTCTAAGGCTCTTTTTACCATATTTCGAAAGATACTGGGGATATCCAAACTTATCCTCTATTTTTTTCGCAACTTGGCAATAAAAAATCCATCACTATGAAAATGATGAGGAAGTATTTGAATCCAATTCTCACCTATCACAGCCTTTTCTTTTACTTTCTCTGGAAGATGATAGGAAAGAGTATTATCTGGATAAAAATCAGGATGAGTTTCTAGAAAACGAGCAATTTGATGTTGATTTTCTTCCAATGTCCACGTACAAGTGCTATATAGTAGTATACCATCAGATTTGATCTTAGATGCTACGGCTTCGAGCAGTTGTTGCTGAATCAACACAAGCTGGTCTATCTCATATGCTGATTTACGCCATTTGATATCTGGTTTTCTTGGAATAACTCCAAGACCAGAGCATGGTGCATCCAATAAAACAGCATCAAACATTTCGTTGTTATCCAGCTTTCGCACATCCAAAGCTTTTGTCTCAATAATAGAGATTCCAAGTCTTTTTGCATTCGCATCGATCAATTTTATTTTGTGCTGATGAATATCTAGTGCAGTGATCGCACCTTGGTTGTTCATTTTTTCTGCCAAGTGTGTTGTTTTTCCACCGGGTGCAGCACAAGCGTCTAAAATATGCATTCCGGGCTTTGGATCAAACAATGGAGCTACCAACATAGAACTTTCATCTTGTATCGAAAATAAACCTTCTTTGTATTTAGGATGATTTGCAGCGTTCCCTATTCCTGTTATGACAACACCATCTGGACTCATGGTGGAAGCCTCAACCGAAATATAGGGCTCTGTTTCCCATTGTGATAAAAAAGCTTCTCGATCCCCTCGCAGGCTATTCACTCGTATACTTACTTTCGGAGGAAGATTACAGGCTTCCATCACACGATTTGCTACTTCTTCTCCATATGAGTTCGATAACTCCATGACCATCCATTCTGGAAAAGAGTAGGTCAACGATCGTTCTCTTCGTGTCGATGGATTTTTTGGTAAAACAAATTCCTCTTGTCTTCGTAAGAAAGCTCGTAAAACTCCATTTACAAATTTTCCTATTCCTATATTCCCACGCCACTTGGCAATTTCTACGGCTTCATGCACGATAGCCCTTTCTGGTATCTTGTCCAAAAACAGAAATTGATACAAACTAAGCTGGAGCAGCTGCCTTACCCATAAATCTAGTTTCTTTTTCTGTACCAATTTATCAATGATTGTATCAAGTGTATTCAATCGCTGTATTGATCCATAAACCAACTCTGTCACAAGACGTTTATCTCGTCCATCTAGATTACTTTTTTCTAGTTGTTGATGCAAAAGTAAATTACTGAAAGCATTTTCTTTCCGCCATTTTTCTAATGTATCCAAAGCCCATGCTCGAGGGGTCTTACTAATATGCATGTTTTAACCTTCTTACTTCATATATTTGCACATATGATACCGTATTCTACTAAAACAATTCAAACAAAAAGGTTTTCTCCAGAAAGTTTTCTCCTAATAGTGAATAGAAAACTCGTTATAATAGAAAATGTTGATAGAATATTTTTTCCTATGTAACTAACTTCTAATAGGATCAACTCACCCAGATAATACATTTCAACTTATTAGATTCCATCGGTTGAACTCTCCCGCCACCTATGCTAACGCTTAGAGGTGGGGGATTCTTGGGTAGTCCTCGATACCCCAAGGAAGTGAACCAAGCTCAAACCGTAGTCCCTACGGCGATTCTTACGAAACTCACTTCTGGTAATTAATTTTCCTTTTCGATCTTGGTGGCGTAAGACTGGAGTAAGTTCCGCTTCCTTTTGAAACGAGAGGCATCGTTTTGCTTTTGGAAGAAACGTTAAAAAGCATCCTTGGGATTCCGTTAAAGAAGATTGTATGGGCATCTGCTTCTTTTAGCCATTGAAACTTGTTGGGACAAGGTGGTTAGAAGCTTGGCGCAAATCGAATAGATAAGCCCTTTCCCCGTTTCCCGATAGGTATCGTTTCATTTTGCTAAGAAATGATGGAATACAAAACGACTAGATCCCATGGACTTATGGATGGAAATGGCTTGTTTTCTGGTTGGATACAAACGAAAAACGGAATGCTTGTGCATTTGTTTCTTTCTCCTTTTTTAAGGCCGATTATACACTCGGAAACAAAAAAAGGGAATATTGCGAACCAATTCCTTTCGGCTAACGCCGAACCGAACTTAGCTCATGCTTGAAGTGGGAATACTCTTTCGGAGAGATTGATAGATAAAAAACCCTGCCATCTTGATCGATGAAGGGTAATCTCTTTATAATAAATCTTTTAATCGATTATAAAGTTCTTTATACTTATTATATTTCTGGTTATAGTGTTCTACCATTCTGCCATCAGGCACAAAGGAAGTTCGGGCAACGCTTGATAATGCTTTTCTTGAAAAATCAGAAAAACTCTCATCCCAACCTATTTCTTTTACCCCAAGTACAACTGCTCCCATTGCAGGAAAAAATTGCGACTCTGATGGTACGACTACTGTTTTATTTAACACATCCGCTATAATCTGATTCCATACTTTGCTTTTACTGCCTCCACCAATAAGCGTGACTATACCTGTACCTCCTTCTGTAATAGCTTCCATTGCTTGCCTCAGGGACATTGCTACCCCTTCTAAAGCAGCACAACTCATATCAGCTGAGGTAGTTTGAGGACGAATACCTATGAGACATCCTGAAGCCGTTGGATCTTGGATGGGGAATCTCTCCCCGTTTAAATAAGGTAAAAACAAAAGGGAATTGTTTGCTCGATCACTCTTTTTGATCTGCTCTTCTAATTCGTCATAACTCCTATCATCTGACAAAGGAACGTTTCCAAATTCAGCTAGGACCCACTTGTGTACATTGCCAGCATTCATCAATGGGGCAATCGCTAAAAACTGATTTTCCTTCACATATGGAAGATGAAACAAACCTTTTGCCGTTTGTGAGATATTATCCACTGGAGAAGCAATCCAACCTGTTGTACCGATATATCCATACAATTGACCTTTGGCAAATACACCTGCACCAATAGAAGCTGACCCTCCGTCGCCCATTCCACATAAAACAGGTGTACCAACTAGCAGCCCAGTTTCACTAGATGCTTGATTAGTGACATGGCCGACAATCTCATTGGAAGGCCGGATGGTTGGGAGTTTGCAGTTATCCATCCCACATGATAATAACCAATCTGTTTGCCAATTTCTCGTTTGTGCATTCATCATTCCCGTAGTAGCCGCTGTTGTAGGATCTGTTACACATAAACCTGTTAAATGACGGATCACATAATCCTTAGAGCTAATTAAAAATGATTCCGTTTTTTGGTAAACTGCTGGTTCATTATCTTTAAGCCACCACATTTTGGGAAAGGTGAGTGTACTATCCATATGATTTCCTGTTACATCAACAATCGGAAACAGATCATCTAATAAAGCTGCCTGTTTTTCTGCCCGGCTGTCCCCATACAGAATGGCAGGTCTTAGTGGATTTCCTTCTTTATCCACAGGAATACAATCCTGCATTTGACCACTAAATGTAACAAGCTCTATTTCGTGAGGGTCAATGCCTAGTTCAAACCAAGAAGACAAAATAGAAATGACAGCTTGATACCAATGATGAGGGTCTTGTTCCATCTGATTGCCTGTGTAATCAGTTAGTATATCTATATTTTTTTCGAAATAAATTTTTGCTTCCTTTGTGACGAGAATCCCTTTTGCTTGTGTAGTTCCGATGTCAAAAGATGCGATATAACCCAACATACATCATCCTTTTATCTGATAAAGATCAGTTGCACGTTTCAATTTCGATATTAGCTGAAACAACCTGTCTTGGTTTTCATCTGCACAACATTCTACCAATGCTGAACCTACTACAGCTCCATCAAAATGACTTTTGACTACGGTGCGTACTTTATCTGGTGTTTTCAAACCAAATCCAGCCACGATCATTGCCTGTGTATGTCTTCGTATTCTCTTATAAAAAATAGGTAGTTCATTTAGCGTTGCAGGGTTAGCGCCAGTAGTTCCAACATAAGTCTGTGCATAGATGATCGAAGCATATTTAGCGATTTCTGACATCTGATGATCAGACATGGTAGGTTGAATGAATTGAACCACATCTACTCCATAATCGCCTACTTCTCTTGCCATTTCATAGCTTTCTTCATAAGAACAATCTGGCACTAGCAATGCATCAACCAACTGTTCGGATGCCAATTGTTTGTAGAAATTGGATTGAAATAAGTCTGCTTTGTAACCCATTGCCCAAATTGGTTTTTGTACCTGTTGTCTCATATTTCTCAATAACATTAATAAATCATCTACCATCAAATTTACCCTTGCATGTCCATTTTGGATGATAGGTCCATCCATATATGGATTTCTACTTGGGATACCTAGTTCTAAAATATCAAGTCCAGCTAGAAAAGAATTTTCTATTATTTTAAGTGACTTTGGAATCGTGGGATCTCCTGCTATCAGATAACCAATCAATAATGCTTCCTGTTGTTGTTTCATTTGCTGCCAAACCAATTGATTTCTTAGGCTGTGAAATTTCAAGAGGAATCACGCCCAATTTTTTGCAAAATTACTGCAGCAATAACGATAGACCCTGTCACAACATCCTGCAAGAAAGGCGGAACCTCCAACATAGTTAAACCATTTGCTAATATACCAATAATAGCTGCACCGACAAATGTACCCCATATATTAGGCACACCTTCTTTAAAGGAAGTCATTCCTAAAAAGGCTGCAGCATAAGCAGGAAGAAACAAACCATCTCCACTCGTAGGCTGTGCGGAACCCAGACGGGACGCCATCAAAATTCCTGTAAGAGTTGCAAGCACTGCACATAGGGCAAATGCTAAATTTTTGTTTATCGCAACGGATATTCCTGCATTTCGAGAAGCAGCTTCATTCCCACCAATCGCATATAACCTACGACCAAATGGCGTGTAGGACATGATGTACCAGAACAATATGGTGAGAAAAAGCATGATAAAGGAAAGAATTGGTATCGTAAACCACATTTCTTGACCTAAGTAACGAAATGATTCTGGGATATTTTCAAAAATAGTAGCTCCATCTGTCAGCCAAAAAGTTATTCCTCCAAGAATTGTTCCCATTCCTAATGTTGTAATAAAGGACAATACTTTAAATTTGGTTACAATCCATCCATTGATGTAACCAATCACAAGAGATATAGCTAATGGAAGTAAAATACAGAGCCACATCGGTTGACCCGAAACAGCTAATTTGGCAGCCATTACACCACCTAAACTCGCCATTGCACCGATGGATAGATCAAATTCTCCAACAGCCATTACAAGAGTAGCTCCCAAAGCTATCATTACCAAGAAGGATATCTGTCTACTTATATTAATGACATTATCCAGTGTAGCAAAGGAATCTGGTCTAAGAATACTAAAACAAAGAATTATCAATACTCCTGCGAAAAGTGTTCCATACACCCGAAACAGACGTAACAGGGAACTAGAATATGTTGTTGCTAGATTTCGATTCATTTTAGACATCACTCTGCTTTCTCTGGTTGTAACATACTTGCAAAATCTGCTCAGCAGTGACAGCCTCATTCTCAAATTCTGCTACGATCTCACCTTCATGAATAACATAGATTCGATCAGAGATATCAAGAACTTCTTGTACATCAGACGATACAAATAAAACTCCACTATCATGAGAAACTTGATCTTTCAATAGCTGGTGTATTTCTTCCCGGGTCATCACGTCAACTGCTTGTGTTGGTTCATCACATAAATATAAAATCGGTTTAGATAACAGTGCCTTCGCAAAAACTACTTTCTGTTGATTTCCCCCGCTCAACTCTTTTATGGGTTGTTCCGAACTTGTTGCTTTCACTTGTAGCCTTTCCATCCATGTCCGAACGGCTGTCTTCTCTTTTTGATTTTTTATGTTATAGATGGAAGAAAACTCAGAAAGAGTAGACAGCGTCATATTCTCACGAATGGACATATCTACAATTAATCCGTCTCCTCTCCTATCTTCTGGAATGAGGATTACCCCACGTGCAAGCGAATGTTTTGGGGAAAAAGAAGATACGATTTTTCCTTGTATCTCCATCTGTCCTGTCTTCAGATGTCTTGTTCCATATATGGTTTCTAACAATTCTGTACGACCTGAACCAGCTAATCCAAATATTCCTACTATCTCTCCTTGTTTCACATCCAAGCTTACATTTTTTACTTTTTGATCCTTCGAGGTAACTTGTTTCAATTGAAGGACATTCTCTTTATTGGAGAAAGATGTCTTTTGCATCTGTTTTTTTATGGAGCTAGTTTGGTTGGTCATCAGTTGAACCAAAGTATCTTTACTCATCTCTTTTGTTGAAAACGTTCCTGCTATTTTTCCATTACGCATTACGGTAACTCGATCGGATAATCTCAAAATCTCATTCATGCGATGAGAAACATACAAAATAGCAGTCCCTTTTGCTACAAGCTTGTTAATCAGCTCAAAAAGCAATTCTGATTCTTCATCACTAAGGGCAGCTGTTGGCTCGTCCAAGATAAGCAGTTGACAATCTAACATAGCAGCACGCATGATTTCTAACATCGTTTTCTCAGATGGAGACATGTGCTCTGCTAATTTTCTCAAATCTAACTGGATGCCCAGCTTGCTCTTTAGCTGATCCGCTTCTTTTTTCATTGCTCCCCACCGAATACCTAAACCTAATTTTTGTTTCGGATAAGAAATGCCTAAAAATAAATTTTCATAACCAGAGAAACTAGCAATTAATTGACGATCTTGGTGAACCACCTGTATACCAATCTTTCTCGCTGTCTTTGGTTCGCGGATAACTGTCTCTTGGTTATTCCAAAAAACTTTTCCACCATTTGGTTGATAAATACCTGTGAGAATTTTAATTAATGTCGATTTACCTGCACCATTTTCCCCGACGAGCGCATGTATTTCTCCAGAATGTATATCTAAGGATATCTTGGACAAAGCATAATGCAGACCAAATCGTTTATCTAAATCTCTTACTTGTAACAAAGACGTGATCCCCCTCTCCAGTAGATGTGAAGGAGGATGCAGGTATAAGCCGCATCCACTTATTTTCCAGCATTTTCTTTGGTGATGAGTGATGCTGGTGCATATTGTTCTTTTTCGGTTATTTGTTCGCCTTGGAAAACAAGTTCGATTTGTTTCGTTACAATTTCAGCCATGCCAGAGAAGTTTTGTTTCACTGTCGCTACAAGTGGTGAACCTTGTTTAATTAAGTTTACCGCTTGGCTATTGCCATCGATCCCCGTTACGATAATATCTTTTCGACCAGCTGCTTGAATTGCTTGCGTTGCCCCAATAGCAGGCTCATCCCATCCAGCCCATACCGCTGTAATGGAGCCTTCTGCTTTATTTGCGAGCAATAAATTTTCCATTTGCTTTCGAGAGTTTTCAATCGGTCCAGGTACATTTACTTGTTGTTCAATCACTTTTTTCACATTTGGATTTTTTTTCCGTAATTCATCAAACTCCAACGTTCTTTTTAGTACACCAGGGTGAGGTCTATGTGTAAGTACAACAAGATTGATTGGTTTATTACCCAATTGTTTGAAAAGATGTTCAGTGATCATCTTGGACATCGCTTTGTTATCACTTGTGGCATTCATTGCCATACCTTCAATATAACCAGAATCACATCCAAAGACAGGGATATTCTTTTCTTTTGCGGCTTGGATTTGTGCTTTTACTTGGTTTGGATCTGTACTTACCAAAACAATCGCATCCACATTAGTAGCTATCACATCTTCCATTCTACTAACTAACTGTCCTACATCACCTTTGGTATCTACTACATTTGCTTCCCAACCTTTGGTTTTGGATTCCTTCTTTAACAGCTCTACCATTTGATTGGTTGTTACAGATGACAGATAAGGAGTGAGGATTGCAATTTTTTTTGTATCTTTTTTCGATCCACAAGCGGTAAGAGTCAAAATTAATGATAGCGCTATCACAATAGAAAGAATCTTTTTCATATTTTTACTCCTTTTGTATTGAGATAAAAAGAAAATGAAATTCTACTTTTTCTTTCATCACACACACTTTCTGAGATATTGTACAGTTTAAAACTTTATATCCTTTAGCATAAACGTTTAATATTTTGTTTGTAAATAATATTATTATATATCTCATAAAAAAATAAAATTCTCATAAATAGAAAAAATAGGATTCTATTGAATTGAACTATTAACGACAAAGGAAATATTGATCTGAACATGATTTTTGATCACTGTTCTACTACACATTTTTAAAAGGGTGAAATAAAAAAGAAACTTCTCTCTTGAGATATTTACTAATTTTCCAGAGAGAAATTTCTTTTATTTTTGATATAACATGTAAATTGATTCATTCCCTGATTACAAATTTGTGTTTGTTAAATGAAAAAAGGCATTCTACATATCGATCAAGGGAACATCTGTCAAAATAGGGATTATTAGGAATTTGCAATATAACTTGTCCAACTTTCTTCGATCCGAGGAAGGATGATAAATTTGTTTATGTGCTTTAACAATTGGGTTAATGGAGTGTTAATACTTATCTTATTACGTTTGCTGCATGGAATAGGTCCGGCTGTATCTACTATCTCCATCGGAACAGCAGTAGCAGATATTATCTTGGAAACTCGTAGAGGAGAGGAGATGGGGTTGTATGGATTAGCGATGACAATATCGATGGCGGTAGGACCCATACTGGGAATATGGCTATTACACATATACTCTTTTCATGGTTTAATTTTCATTGCAATCTTTTTCTCAATCATTGCTTTGTAACTAGGTTCCATTGTAAAACTACCAGTTCCATTGCAAAACAAAGCTCGGAAAATAGAACTTTCGATAGCACTATGTTTCCTATTGATCTAGCAGTCTTTTTTTTAACCATTCCTTATGGAGGTATTACTGCCTTTTTCCCGCATTTTGCCGAATCGATAAAAGTGAGCTAGTGAATGCATAATTTTCCACTCCCAGTTTCTACTTTTAAGTATGTATTATCTTTATAATATATAATCCGAAATATCCTTTAGCAAATTGGAATTCTATTTATAGTCGATGCGACAGATACTTCTAAATCTAAAATGGTTTTTCATAGTATCCAAATTAGAAATATAAATGGGAGCTGATGAGGCTTAAAAAGGTTAAACCAGCAACTGAACGACGAAGTGCAATTTGGCCAAATATTGAATCATTCCAGAAAATGCTATAAGCAACAAAAAACAATCTAAGCCCATCAACTTGTTCTACATAGCTTTTTCCTGATAGATGCTAGGCTAGAAGTATTTTTATTAACGTTTTGCTATTCCTTGAATGATACAACTAAGTTGGTAAATACCTTTTTTCAAATCCTTTAACGGAGCATACCCACCGGAAAGACGAAGATAACGGTTCGATTCTTGACCATAAATATTACCTCGGTTAACAAGTATGCCTTCGGATAATGCCTTCGTATATAATTCCCCCATTGATAATTTTGGTAGTATTTTCAACCAAATAAAATCCCCCCCCCCTTTTGGTACATCTCATGCCGCTATATCCTTTAAATGAATATATAAAGCTTCCAAAACCACCTTTCTCCGTATTTTAAGTTGTTCTCTTACAGATTTGAGATGTTGTTCATATAACCCACTAGTTAACAGCAACTTTTTGAGATAAAGAACTAGAACCATAGTCGGTTTGCATTTTAATATCGGATAATCGTTCAATTACAGGTTCCGGTCCGATAACCCAACCGACCCTTAAACCTGGGCTTAATGTTTTGGATAAACTGCCGAGGTACAATACGTGTCCATGTTTATCCTTTACTTTTAATGGGGGTGAAGGAGGCTAATCGATCCATAGCTCCCGATAAGAAGGCTGGAGCGAGATCAGGAACGAGTTTTCACCCCGATCGGAGGAGGTCTTCAAGCTACATCAAAGGGAATGGCTTTCCTTCGAAGGCTTGGTGCTACAGATTTCGAAAGCGAGCCTGATATCCGGCTCATGCTTCCCAAAAACCGAGTTGACGAAATGATTACTTGGTTTATCAAGCGTGAGCGAACCATGCGCGAAATCTCCATGATACGAGAAATGAGCGAGGAACTCACACAGGAGATGGACATTCTTACTCAGATGGAAATGAATGCGCTCAAGGAGAAAGAACATATTAGATTCCTTGGATTTGGATCTGGATACCAGCACAAGAAGAATAAGATTCGTCTCGCAGACATCTATGATGTTCATCCTCCTAAGCTCGTGATGAATAAGCTAGTAGCAGCAAGCAAGGGACCAAATCCCCACGTCATCTTTGCTTCTCGTGATGATATCGAAAAGGGCAGCTGCCGCGGAGAAAAGATTGGTAGTGTAAGTGAGCTGATCCTTACACCAAAGCAGTCCATCTCCATCAAGCTGTAAAATGGACATACTCCCCTTGGGAAATATTTTCCAAGGGGAGCACCACTTTATCTGTTTTCATCCTCCCAACTCAAGGACAATTGTTGGTAATGAGACCCATCTGTTTCCTCCATGAAGTTAGAAAAGCGAACAGATATCAAACGTATACCACTCGTATAGTCAAATGAATCAATCAAGTCATCTAATAGCACAAACCAATCGACTTCATCATAAGCAGTTCGTTGCTTGGAATGGGTTGTAAAATCCGTATACCGGATTTTCAGAGACAACGTCCGGGGTTTTAAATTCTTCTTTTCTACTGCCTGTATACCTTCTTCCAATAATTCTTTTGCAAGAGAAGCAACATCATTTCGATCGTAAATATCTATTGGAAAAGTAGTTTCTCTACTTATGGAACGGACAGTTCGATCCATAACAATTTCCCGCTTGTCTTCTCCCCTCGCTCGATCATAAAGATCGTACCCAAATTTGCCAAACATCTGGATCACTTCATCTCGCGATAAATTCCAAAAATCTTTCACCGTATAAATCTCTTTTTGCGCCAATTTCTCTTTTGATTTCTTCCCTATTCCATGAAGAGCTCCAATAGGTAAGTTTTCTAATATCGACAGTGCTTCCTCAGGACGAATAATAACCAATGCATCTGGTTTTCTAAGATCACTAGCTATTTTCGCTAATGATTTATTATACGAAAGACCAATACTGCAAGTAAGTCCAGTCTCTTGCTTGACCCGCTGTTTTAACTCTTTGGCAATCGGAACAGCATCTGCAAAATGGGAGACATCTAAATATGCCTCATCTAATCCAAGTGTTTCATATTGATCGCTATAATTGGTATATATTTCTCTTACCTCTGCTGACTTCTCCTTGTAACGTTCATACCGAACAGGAACAAATATCCCATGAGGGCATTTTCTTCTCGCCACTGCCCCCGGCATTGCAGAGTGAATGCCGAATGCCCTAGCTTCATAACTACAGGTAGAAACAACTCCTCTATTTTCTCTGCCACCAACAATCACTGGTTTTCCCCGCAGTTCTGGATTGTCTAATTGTTCTACACTCGCAAAAAATGCATCCAAATCCATATGTAATATCTTCCTCACTGCGGTTGACCCCCATACCAAACATATATTTGCATTCTATTATGATTATAGCATCACTATAAGTCAAAAAATCCTTGGCTTAGGATTGTCCCTTTTCTAAACATAAAAGAGATTGTACACCTTTTACGAAGAAAATATGCTACTATTTTTATAAATCCACTACCATTTCAAAAGAGAAAGGTGTCTGTCTTGTCTCAAGGATTGAGCTTTACCATGATCGGAACCCACCGAGTGGAAGCGGAAATAAATACAAAAAGCTTCGGTAAAGTATCCATCACAGTGAAAGGAAGAAACCCCATACAAAATAAAGGGGCTCATGTCATAATTAACGATGCTTGTTTTATCAGAGTACAAGCATCCAGTAGCTATTGGCCACTTAGGCCTTATACTGGAACCGTAGTTGTTTCCCTCAAAAAGAATGGCAATCGCAATCCGATGGAGGTACTTGTCAACAACAAAAAAGTAGAGATTCCTTTCCTTTCGTAATGGTTGGACGGCAAACAAGCTTTTCTCTAGTTTGTTTGCCCCAAATACACTTCTTCACTTTAAAATACAAATGCACCTATAAGAAAAAACGAAGCTGTTTGAGAGTAAAAACCAGTTGGAGTAAGTGCTATTCTTGAAAAGTAGATTGCAGAAATACATAAAATTGCTGGACAAGATGAAATAGGTATAAAAGAAAAATTAGTCCCACTATCATAAAATTTGAATTTATGATAGTGGGACGCTTATTCTTAGGAAGACACTTAAGATTTACAGAGAAGCCTATTGACAGTGGTATCTAGGGCATCTACGAGTGCCATAAACTGATCTACAGTCACACTTATGTCTTTTTTAGACTCGATCATGGAGATACGCGAAGTTACCATTGGCAATCCTCTCTTTCGAACCGCTTCTGCCAATTGACCTTGTGTCCAACCTCGCTCCAATCGGCGTTGACGAAGATTGGGACCAAAGTAAGTGTTAATGTCATTTGGTTTAGGAAAATCTATATCGGTTATTCCAGAGCCCTTTGGAAGAACAGCTGTGATGTTCTTATGTTCTGTGAGAAACCACTCAGGATATACTTGAAGAACATGGGAACATCCCACAAGTAGGTCTATATTTACACTCAAAAAAGATAAAACATTACCCTTTGTCGTGACGGGTTTACCCCGTTCCAGATAGGAAAGAGTAGTATGAGTAGTTGTAAGACCCAATTTCCTAAGTGACTCTTCCAAATTTACTTGAGTCATCTTTCTGTGCAACCTGAGTGGAAGAAGGTTTCTACCAAACAACCGAGAAACTTTCGTATCAGACTCTGTACGAGGAACTCTGGGCATCTCTTCTCCTCTAAGAATAAACGAATATTACCGAGTTGATTATACAAAAAAAGTATAGATTTGAGAACAACGCAAAAGAGCCACCAAACGACGGCTCTCACAATCCTATGTTCATGTATTTTTAGAACATGTGCATTTATTTTGTCATGCTAGCAAAACCAGCTAACTCGATTATTCCCAGTGTTAACTGGTTTTTTATTTGATGGCAACAACACCGCCTTTTTTAATCTTCGTCGAAAACTCCACCGATGTTTGTTGATCCAAAAGAAGAACAGCTATCTGCCATTTACTGCACTCTATGATAAAGAACTTATTCGTTCGAAGAAAAGCATCAAAAGCCGAAGCCAATTGTAGATAGCCAAATGAGTAAAGAATGTCTTATCCTATTTTTGAATACAGCATTTCAAAATACAGGCAAATAAGAATCTTCTCAACTATGTTACTGGAGAAAAAGTTGTAGTTTATTATCATCTGGAAAACCCTGATAAAGTTATTTCTTCTTCTTTAGAAGCTAGTAGCATTCGTTATTTTTTAGTTAGGTGTTTTATTGTAGTCTGCGTAATATTTGTCTTTTTTTACGGATGACTTAGGTTTTCTTATATCTTTGTGAGCGGGAAAACCCCAAGCTTCAGCGGTGGGGATGAAAGCGAACGTTGGGCAAGGGAGAGGTGTTTTTACCCCTCTCATAAGCATGACATTTTTTGGAAAAAGATCTTTGCAAACATCCATCCGCATACCGTGCGCAGGCGATAACCAAGCTGCTTAAATGATTCATGGAACATTTAAACCGTGGGCTCACGGGGTTAGCTTGGTAATGAAGTGGTCATGAGACTACCGTCCCAAGAATCCCCTGCATTCATGCGTGGGGATTGGTCAAGAAAACCTATAAAGAATAAATCCAGCATAAACTGAATCATTGAGTAAATTAAAACCTAGCCTAATAGCCTAGGTTTTGCTCACGAGGAATATAATCGTTGTGTAATTTCTTCCTACCTGTATAAAAAACAGACCGATTTGAAATAAATATCGGTCTGTTCTCCATTTGTTGGTCCATTAGGGTTCGTCGTTCAGTTGCTGGTTCTAGGATCTCATATCATAATGCTTAAAAGTGACTACTTGTATAATTAGTAGCCGTTTGGAGGAGTATGTACTCATACTTCCTCTTTATTGATCCCAAAGACTTCCCCAATAATCATTTGACGACCTCGAATAAAATCACTTGCTTCCAAACGCTTTTTCCCTGCTGGTTGAACATCTGTCAACCGAAGCGAGCCCGAACCTGTAGCAACTACTATACCTTCTGGTGTCATCTCCCAAACTTCACCAGGTTTTTTTGCTTCAGGTCCATCTTCTGTTAATTCTGCCCACCATATTTTAAAAGGTTGTCCATTCCAATAGGTAAATGCTACTGGCCATGGATGCATGCCTCGAATTTGGTTGCGTATTTCTTCTGCTGATCTGCTCCAATCTATCTCCTCTTGCTCTCTTTTGATATTAGGTGCATAAGTTGCTTGCGTTTCATCTTGTGGTACAGGGGTTATTTTTCCTTGCAGGAGGGCAGGCAATGTCTCTTTCACTAAATCTGCTCCTACATGGGATAATTTTTCAAATAAGCTCCCAACATGGTCGTCATCTGTAATAGGAATACTGCGGCTATTGATCATATCTCCTGCATCTAGCGCTTCCACCATGTACATAATGGTAACCCCAGTCTCTTTTTCACCATCGATGAGAGCTTGATGAATTGGTGCACCTCCTCGATATTTTGGCAGGAGAGAAGCATGTACATTAATACAACCAAACTTTGGGATGTCTAAGATTTCTTTTGGTAAAATTTGTCCAAAGGCAGCGGTCACAATCAGATCTGGCTGCAAAGATTTTACATAATCAATCCCTTCCGCTAGTCTTATCTTTTCAGGCTGATATACAGGCAACTCATATTCCATTGCAACTTCTTTCACTGGTGGAGGCGTAAGGATTCTCTTTCTCCCTACAGGTCGATCCGGCTGTGTAATAACAGAGACGATCTCATAACCTTCTTCGATTAGAGTTAACAAAGAAGGCACCGCAAAAGTTGGGGTGCCCATAAAAATTACTTTCATTGATCTGCTTCCTCCTCTGGTCGAAACACGTTCTCTGCAATATCGATAAAAAGCACACCATTTAAGTGGTCGATTTCATGCTGGAATGCGCGAGCTAAAAATTCTTCTGCTTCTATTTCGATTGGATTACCATCCCGATCCTGTCCCTTTACCCGGATGAAATTTGCCCGTTTTACATATCCCAACACACCAGGGATACTGAGGCAGCCTTCTGGCGGCTCTGTTTGTTCTCCTGATTTCTCAATAATTTCTGGGTTTACCATCTCGATCAGTTGGTCTCCCACATCTACAACTAAGACTCGTTTCCCAATCCCTACCTGCGGTGCAGCTAAACCAACGCCGTGGGCATCGTACATCGTTTCTGCCATATCATCAAGCAATTTCCCAAGTCTGTCATTGAACTTCGTTACTTCTCTGGCTCTCTCCCTAAGAATGGGATCGGGATATTTCACGATGTTGCGTATGGACATTTGCGCTCACTCCTATCTCACCATCACGATCTATTTGTATGCGTAACTCTTTGTCTTTGGGCCACTCTTCAATGGTTCTCCATTTGGATTGTATCTCACGAATGACCTCAAAATCATGTGTATATTTCACCATTACTTGAATTCGATAGCGATCTTTGATTTTGGATACAGAAGGGGCTACTGGTCCTAATACTTCGTATCCATTATTCCCTTTCAGCAGATTTGCAATTTCTACGGCCCGTTTCATTGCAAGTACTCGATCGGTATGACTGATCGTAATCGTAAATAACCCGCAAAACGGAGGGTAATGATGTTGTTTTCGCAATAATAGTTCCTTGCGATAAAAAGTTTCCGATTCGTGGTTTGCTACCATTTGAATACTGTAGTGATCTTCTTGGTATGTCTGGATGATAACTTTCCCTGGCTGCTCATGCCTGCCTGCACGCCCGCTCACTTGGGTCAACAACTGATATGTTCGCTCAACCGAACGAAAGTCCGGAAGATGAAGCATGCTATCTGCTGCAATAACGCCAACTAAAGTAACCTTGGGGAAATCAAGGCCTTTGGCGATCATTTGTGTCCCAAGTAAAATATCTGCTTCTCCTTCACCAAACGAACGCAATAGACGTTCATGGGAGCCTTTCTTACTCGTCGTATCCATATCCATCCGAATCACTCGAATTCCCGGAAAGTGCTTCCCTAACTCTTCTTCCACTTTTTGTGTTCCTGTACCAAAATGCCGTATATGTTCACTTTGGCAATTCGGACAGCTAGTTGGCACGTTTTCGGTATATCCACAATAATGACAACGAACCGTTCGATTTGTATGATGATAAGTTAAGGCAATATCACAGTGTTCACAGTTAGCAACCTCTCCACAAGATCGACAGAGAACAAAAGTAGCATAACCCCTGCGATTTAAAAACAATACTACTTGTTCTCCACGTGAAATCGTTTCTTGGATGGATGTCGTTAAGTCTTTACTAAACATCGTCCGATTGCCTGATTTGAGTTCTTCACGCATGTCTACCGTTTTTATGGTAGGAAAAGGTCTGCCTTGGACACGTTCTTGCAAGGTAACCCAAGAGTATACATTTGTCCGTGCATGAAAGTAACTTTCTAATGAAGGAGTTGCTGAACCCAAAACGACAGCTGCTTGATGAAATTGAGCTCTCCATCTAGCAATTTCTCTGGCGTGATACCGAGGGCTCTCTTCTTGTTTATAAGAAGATTCATGCTCTTCATCAATGATAATTAATCCGAGATTCGTAAAGGGGGCAAAAATAGCTGATCTAGCCCCAATGGCTACTTGTACTTCTCCTCGACGAATCTTTCGCCACTCATCATACCTTTCTCCAGCAGACAATCTGCTGTGAAGTACAGCTACTTTGTCTCCAAATCTCCCTTTAAACCGATCAACCATTTGTGGAGTGAGCGAGATTTCTGGCACTAATACAATCGCTTCTTTCTCTTTATTTAAAACTTCTTCGATGGATTGAAGATAAATTTCTGTCTTCCCACTACCTGTCACACCATGCAACAAAATGGTTTCATAATGTTCTTCTTTTATCGGTTTTGTGATGGTTTCATATGCTTTTTGTTGTTCCTCCGTCAATGCCAAGGGAACAGAAGGCACAAAAGATGCATTTCGATAGGGATCTCGGTATTGCTCCCTTTCTTCGATCCGTACCATTCCTCGCTCTTCCAATGCCTTTACTGTTTGTCTATTTGCCCCTGTAGCAGCTAATAGCGTTGGCAATGGGATCTCTTTTAAATCGTTAAGAAGATACTGCATCACTTCGTGTTGTTTTTTTGCTCGCGCAGGGATCATACGTATGTCTACTTGATCGATCAACCGAACCCAAGAAATTCGTTCTTTGGTTACTCGATCCCCTACATGTTCCTCCACCAACACAGATTGATTTTGAATTAATTTCCGCAAAACAGCTCTTCCAACTAGCTGCTCTGCTTCTTCATAACTACAAGATGACTTCTTTTCCAGCAGCTGCTGCAACCCTTCTGCTGCTCCATCAAAAGGAATAGCTTTTGATCCTAAGTGAATCTTCTTTTGATATTTCCCTTTTAAAACAGCCGGGATCATCGATTGGAATGCAGTTATGGTATGACAAAAATATTCTTCTGCCATCGCTTGGCCGAGTTGAAGTAGTTCTTGTGTCAATGGTGGCAGGATGTCTTTCACATCGAGTATGTTTTTGAGTTTTTGAGCAGAGGAGGATAGGCTTATGCCAACGACATAGCCAAGAATTTTCCTAGGTCCAAAAGGTACTTCTACACGGCTGCCTAACTGCACCTCCCCAATCAGTTCTTCTGGGACAAGATAATCGAATGGTCGATCTGTCCCTTTACTTGGAACATCTACCACTACTTTTGCTACTTGAATCATAGCTGTTCTCCAACCCATTTGATCAGTTTCTCAGCTAAGGTCCGCTTTGGCATGACGGGATAGGCTGAAATCAATCCATCTTTTCCATATACACTCACTGCATTTGTATCAATGGAAAATCCCGCACCTTCTTGGAGTACATTGTTAGCAACAATAAAATCCATATTTTTCTTCTCCAACTTCTCCCTTGCATATCGTTCTATATTTTCTGTTTCAGCAGCAAACCCAATCAATAGTTGACCGGCTCGTTTTCGTTTGCCTACTTCATATGCTATATCGGGATTTTTTATCAGTTCTATCTCCCAGTTGTCGGAATGTTTTTTGCGTTTTTGTGATAATACTTCTTTTGGTCTGTAATCAGATACAGCTGCTGCTTTCATTACAATATCTACATTATCGATATGAGAAAGTACTGCATCATACATTTCTTGTGCACTTTTGACCTGGATTATTTCTGCTCCATTTGGGGGAGTTAACGAAACAGGACCGCTTACCAATATGACCTTTGCCCCTGCTGACAGAGCAGCAGATGCAAGTGCATACCCCATTTTTCCTGAAGAATGATTAGACAAATAGCGAACTGGATCAATCGCTTCTATGGTCGGTCCTGCTGTGATTAAAACTGTTTTTCCTGACAAGAGGTGTTTATGCGCAAAAAAAGATTGTACCCATGTAACAATATCTTCTGGTTCTGCCAATCGACCTTTGCCAACATATCCACAGGCCAGTTGCCCTTCCCCTGGTTCGATATATTGAACACCCTGCGATGCTAATTTCTTCATATTTTCTTGTACTATTGCATTTTGATACATATGCACATTCATCGCAGGAGCAAGAACAATCGGGGCTTCTGTTGCCAAAATAGCGGTAGACAGCATATCATCAGCTAAACCATTTGCCATTTTTCCGATTATATTAGCAGTTGCTGGAGCAACCAAAACCAAGTCAGCGTGATCAGCCAAATCAATATGCATTACACGAGATGGATCACGTTCATCAAAGGTGTCAATCGCTACAGGGTTACGAGTAAGGGTCTGTAGAGTGAGTGGGGTGATGAACTCTGTAGCTGCTTTCGTCATGATGGTACGTACATCCATCCCAAGCTGAGTTAGTTTGCTTGCAATCGTAGCTGATTTGTATGCTGCGATCCCTCCAGTGATACCCAGTAAGATCCGTTTTTTCTCCATCTCTATCCCTCACTAAAGAAGACTTTCATGTGTTTTGCTGTATATTTTAATACCATAAAAACTTTTCTCATCTAGTAAAAAAATAACAACCTAATATCAGGTTGTTTATTTTTTCATCGAAAGTATGGTATGTTTACTTTCCTTCCACTTGTCTTCTTGCACGAACAGGTGTCACAACAATATTAGAAGAAATTTCTTCTAAAGCAACCCCAACAAACTTATTCGAGCGAGCTTTAATATGTGCGTTTTGACCTTCTAATAACCCACGTGCACGCTTTGCAGCAAGTACTACCAAAGAATATTTGCTGTCGACTTTCGCCATTAGTTTATCAATGGATGGATATAACAAAATCCATTCCTCCTATATCTTACTTTTAATCTTCGATAATAACTCGAGAAGTATGACAATGCTCAGCCACCAGAATTGATTCTATCTTTTCACAAGCATGTTCCAATCGATCGTTGATCACAGCATAATCATACATAGACAATTCTTTGCATTCACTTGAAGCCACATGAAGACGCCGTTGAATCGCAGAAACTGTTTCTGTGCCACGTCCCATGATTCTACGTTTTAATTCATCCATTGATGGTGGTAGTAGAAAAATAAAAATCCCTTCAGGGAATAATTCTTTAACCTGCTTCGCACCTTGGACTTCGATCTCCAAGATGACATCTTCACCTGCATTTAATTTATCTTCTACAAACTGGCGGGGAGTTCCATAATAATTACCCACATACTCTGCCCACTCAATCAGTTCACCCTGCTCCATCATGGAGAAAAATTCATCCTTTGTATGGAAGAAATAGTTGACTCCATGCTGCTCTCCTTGTCTTGGAGACCTTGTTGTCGCAGAAACAGAGTAGATCAAATTGGGATTTCGTTTCCGTAACATCCCACATACAGTTCCTTTTCCCACACCAGACGGACCCGATACTACAATAAGAAGACCGCGGTCTTGATAACTGGGATTTGTCATGGATTATCGTATACCTTTCTACCGTAACATCTTTTAGTAGTTATTACCAATTCGTGAACATTTAATCTACTAATTCTTCTGACTGCTCTCTTGTTACATTTGCAAGCCGTTGTGCGACTGTTTCTGGTTGTACTGCTGATAGAATCACATGATCGCTATCTGTTATGATAACCGCACGGGTTCGTCTTCCATATGTAGCATCGATCAGTACTCCTCGGTCCCGTGCCTCTTGAATAATTCTTTTGATTGGAGCTGAATCCGGGCTCACAATCGACACGATTCGATTTGCAGATACGATGTTTCCAAAACCTATATTAATTAATTTAATGCCCAAAATGTTGCGCCTCCTCACCCATGCTGGGAATTGCTCTGATAAATCTCTCTATGCTATTGTAGTTGGTTTTGTACAAAGACGCAACAAATAGACACCTAGGAAATTTCAAGAGTAATTTTATCAATAAAATCAGGCGGGACCGCAGGCACTTCACCTGCGGCCCCTCTCCCAAGGACTCATCCAGTGCTACAAGTACACTTCTTTCCTGCTCTAATACATGCATGACATGAAACATATCGTGGCTGCACAGGATTGAGCTTACCAAGACGAGTACCTTTGAAGGCGATATTCTTTTCCGGCTTGACAGGCTTCTTCGACCTCTTTGCCATGATGAACTCCTTGGAAATAGAGACACACCCTGTAAAGTATGTCTTCATTTATACTATAGCAAAATAATTTTCAAAACTAAATACGGAATTCAATTTTAAAGTTTCACTAATATTACTTATCTGAATTGATTTGTCATCCATTTTTAATCGTTTTTTATCCAATAAGCTGTTAAAATGGAAGGGATATTGTAAAAAATGGGTTAAAGGAAGCTTGATTTATGTCAAACAAAATCATCAAGGGAACCCTTATTCTCAGTATTGCAACACTACTCACAAAAATACTGGGTAGTCTTTTCTGGGCTCCCTTACAAAACATTGCAGGCGATCACGTCGTAGGATTGTATCGGATCTCGTTTCCGTTCTACTCCATCCTCCTTATGATCGCATCTGCTGGGATTCCGATCACCGTTTCCAAATTTGTAGCAGAGCGGCTCGCGCATGATGATTATGCAGGGGCTCAAAGAGTAAAGAAAGCTGCTGCTATCATCCTCTCACTAACAGGAGTTTTCTTTGGACTCATTCTATTTTTTGGAGCAAGTTTTGTCGCAAATGTCATGTTACATAGTCCACAAAATACATTGCCCATTCAAGTACTTGCTGTTGCAATACTCTTTGTACCTGTGATGGGCGCATATCGAGGATACTTCCAAGGTCATCAACAAATGATGCCGACGGGAATATCTCAAGTGATCGAGCAAGTGATTCGCGTAGTTACTGTTATTGCGTTAGTTTATTGGTTGAAAGCTTCTGGTTTTGGAGCAGAGATTTTAGCTGCTGGTGCTACAGCAGGAGCTGTACTCGGTGCAATTGCAGGATTGTTGGTTGTTCTCTGGTACAACTCCAGAGACAAAACACCAAAAATAGAAGAAAGTTCACCCAGAAGGAGACCAGAGTCGTTATGGGGTTTATCCAAAAAAATTATTGCTTATGCGATCCCCATCTCACTCGCTTCGCTTGTACTCCCTTTGATTGGGTTAGTTGATTCGCTTACGATTCCAAGAATATTAGTAAGCATGGGTAATACCGATGCCATGACAGGTACACTCTATGGAATCTATGCACGTGGGGAACCCTTTGTAAATATTATTTCTACCTTCTCATCTTCTCTCACCCTTGCATTGATACCTGCGATCGGTGCATATGTAGCAAAGAACAATATGGAAGCTGTCAATAATAAAATATCTCAAGCATGGATGATGACACTTATTATCAGTCTCCCAGCAAGTCTTGGCCTCAGTATATTGGCAGAACCATTTAATATTGCGATGTATATGGACGAAAAAGGAACAACAACATTAGCCATACTAGCATTTTCTGCTATATTTAGTACATTAGCTGTTACTAGCTCTGGTATATTGCAAGGATTGGGTTATAACAAACTGCCCGTTCGTCACTTATTGATCGGTGCTGGTGTGAAATTTATTTCAAACTTTATCTTTGTACCACTCTATGGCATTGCAGGTTCTGCCATTGCGATGGTAATTGCTTATATCGTAGTTTGTATGCTAAACCTTTGGATGGTTTTCCGTAAAACAAACGTAACAGTATCCATCAAAAATGTATTTGTCAAACCACTATTTTCATCTTTGATTATGGCTGGAATTTTATATGTCTCTTACCATCCAATGAGAGGCTGGTTTGCAGCAGAACATTTTAGTCGCTGGGGTTATATGGGCATAAGCTTCATCTATATCGTCATTGCAATGGTTATCTACTTCCTTGTTCTCATTCTCACCAAAACGGTTACTCACAATGAGCTACGAATGCTACCTATGGGGAACAAATTAGTTCGGTTTTTTCAAAAAATAAAATTGCTTAAACAAGTTGAAAGTATGTAAAAAAGGTCTTGGTATAAACCAAGACCTTTTTTACTTTTGCTCCAAACTGACACTTTTGTTCTGTTTTCTTTTTCCAAAAAATACTACTCCTACTATAATTAAAAGCGTTAGTCCCCATTTTATAATGGGATTATCATCGAAAAAGCCTTTTAAAAATTTCTCATCTACGATCATTTTGGAAGCAGTATAAGCTAAAACTGCTGCCCCAATGGTGATAATAATAGGGAATCGCTCAACCCATTTTAAAATCAGCGTACTTCCCCATACAACAATAGGAACAGAAACCAATAAACCAATGATTACTAAGGAAAAATCTCCATGCGCTGCGCCTGCAACAGCTAGGACATTATCCAATCCCATTAAAGCATCTGCAATGATAATGGTACGAATAGCTGCCCACATACTCTCTCCAGCCTTTACGTCATGCCCTTTTTCTTCAGCGAGGAGTTTATACGCTATCCAAACTAGTAAAATTCCACCGATCAACAACAAACCAGGGATTTTCAGTAACCAAACAACAGCTAATGTTGCGATCGCTCTGATCCCAATTGCTCCTACTGTACCCCAAAGAATCACTTTCTTTTGCTGATCTTTTGCTAAATTTCTTGCCGCCAAGCCAATTACAATTGCGTTATCCCCTGCTAAAACTAAATCAATAACAATGATGGATAACAAAGCCGATAAATATTCTGCTGATAAAATATCCACATACATCACTCCTCTTCATTAATATGACCATTTTCTTTTCGAAAAACTTATGTATCCTTTACATTGAGCTAACTGCTCTATTATCCTTTCTTATTTAGAATACAAAAAAACCAACTATTATGGGAATCCTTTTTTTACTTATTAAAATAATGCTATATATAATTCGTTTGTTATTTTCGCCAGCAAAACTAGTTTATCAAATTAAACCAATGAATAATGAAACATATTAGCATATTACCCTAATTTAGAGAATTAATTGATATCCATTCATGATGTGATTTTCTATTATCTTCCTTTTTTTCATAGTATTTCTCCATCCAATTCCTTTTGAAGTGAGATTTTAAATGAAAAAGACAGGCTCATGAGAGTACTGTCTTTGATGAATAACATGGATAAATTTATAATCAATCATAAATCTTAACAGAAGTCACATGTCCTTGATAAAATAGAAGGATCATATTTGTACAAACGAAAAAGTTTTTGTTAGAAGCGTATTTGGGCAGATTTTAAAATTTCCTTCATCCGATCTGATACTTTTGTCAAAGAAAAATTTAACTCATTTTATTTATTCTTATTGAATTCTTTCTAGTATCCTCTTTAAAATAGACTGAATACTTATAAACAAACCCAAATTCTTGATATATCATTGCTGCTTACACAACGAAACCATTACCAAAGCCAGTAGTGGTTTCGTTACTAATCGAGCTTTTTCCATTTGTGGCAATTGCATCTTTATACCAAAAAAAATTATTTCTTCATACGTTTTATTGAATCACTGCCATCATCCTCTTTATCTACATAAATAAAACCATAGCGTTTAGAAAATTCGCAGTAGACATACTACTACCATCAGTGCATATGTTCCTCTAAGAGGTGAAAAAAGGCTTGAAGTATTAGAGCGGACATCCGGTATTGATTTTAAAATTTATCGAGATTGATATAACTATCCAAACCACGAAGCAATTGATTTCTATCATTGTTACAAAGAAGATATTGCATTGTTTGCAGAAATAGGTTTCAAAGCGTTTCGTATGTCGATTGCTTGGACAAGAGTTTTTTGAAATGAAGATGAACTAGAAGCAAATGAAGGAGTCTTGGCTAACTATGATCGTGTGCTAGATGAGCCTTCACAAGTATAGGACAGAGCCGTTGGTAACGATCTCTCACTATGAAATACAGTATTTAAACTCTTTTGCCTTCCTCAAAATTACCTTCTATTTGGTTGGCAGCCGTTGCATCTCCTTATAAAAAAACTTCTAGAATTTTTTGTATTTCGTTTTATACTTATATTCCCCTAAAAATAAGCCCGTTTGTTTCTAATCTAAAAATCTAAAAAGACAGCATATGAAAGTGCCATCATATATCTCTGGTCTGTTATTTGATCCATCTCGAAAATCTGTCCACATTGAAAGTTACACATTGACCATTACTCAAAGACAAAGAACCTATTGAATCGTCTTCATTATCTGGATCATATTCATATGCTTTGAAGATTTTCGTACTACCAGAAGCTACTGCAACACAAATTTTAAAACCCCTGCCATATGAAGTAATGGTATCAGTAACAAACCAGAAGATGAATTCCATGTTAAACCGTCCGCAATCCAATGAATTTCTGCTAACCAGCTTCAGCAAATGCTGCCGAAAAAGGTGTCACTCGCAACAGCTGATAAAAATAAAAAAACCCCAAGTTTTTTGACCCTCATGCTGTTCATTTCCCCACTCCTACTTGTCGGAATATTTAAAACTATTTCCTATTGAAATAATTATATATTTTATTAGATAGAAAAAACAAGTAATAATAAGAAAATACATACAATAAATAATCATCCAAAACTCGGATTATAATTAAAGCCCTAGTCACCGATATAATCCAATAACTGCAAATACGATAACAACCAAAACGGTATTAAGTTTAAATAATGTGTGAATAATGTATATTAAAAATGATAGCGCTATCATTTTTAATATACTAGACGCTCCTATAATTAATCATAGACCTTAACAGAAGAACCATATGCTTGATAAGTTGATGTCTTTACATAAACTTCAGGTGGATTACTGCCAGGTTCATAGTTGCCAAGATTTTTGAAAGTATAACAATCTCCTGTAGATAACCATGCAGAACCGATATAATCATCTGCATTATCTGGATCATACTCGTACAAATCATACGATTTAGTTACAAGAGTACTAGGACAAATTTTAAAATCTCCACCATCAGTACTTATAACCTTTGTAACATACGCTGTTCGATTGGAATTATAGTTAAAACTATAGTTGCCCTTATAGGTCAATGCAGCAAATGCTGTAAAGGGTGTTGCAAGAACAAAAGCTGAAGCCAAAAGCGAAACACCAACTTTTTTTACCTTCATCCAAACCCCTCCAATATGAAAATAAGGATTAATAAACTTCATACTATTTAGTTATTGATTTTGATTAAGATAATTATATATTTACTAAATAATAAAAAGCTACAAGTAAAAAATCCCAAAAGATTTAGATATTCGAAAAATTAATAGTGTTTTTCTTCCCTCTTACTTGAACACCTACGCTTGACAATCTGTCTTAAAATTTCTTCGTATTTCTTCACTAGCTCAACTGCCTCACGAAAACGCTGTGCATGGATTATTTCCCGTTCCCTAGCACCTAATGTAGCTGGTTCATCTCCTTCATACGCGTTTTCAGGTACAAATCCAGCCTTCTCACAATAAAAATCCATCAAATCACGAATTCCATAACCCTTTTTTAAATTCACAAACTTCTCTTCCTTAAGTTTAGATAAACGAATTCGCTCTCTGTTCGCTAAGCGATGAGTGGTTGGGACAGACACATAAATCTGCTCTTGGAAAACGATATCACAAACTAGTTCACTTCCTTATATCGGCGGAAAAAAATCTATCTCACCCTTCTTAACTAGCATTACCATTTCATGAGTTCTCAGTTGTTGTACATGAAACTGGACTTGTGGTCAAATTTCCCGAAATCGAAGAAGGATGTTTGGCAACATGTAGGCAGTGTTAACAGCCAGTGCCAATGTACCATAATCGCTCTTTGTCAAATCAACGATTTCACGTTTCCCTTCCTCCAATTCAAACAAAGCTCTCTATACACGTCGAAGAAATGAACGACCAAACTCATTCAATCTGAGCTTGCGCCCACTTCTATCAAATAAGGAAGCTCCCAAGTCTTCTTCCAAACGTTGAATCGTATTACTTAACGATGACTGAATAACATGTAATACCGCTGCAGCTTCTGTCATGTGTTCCAATCGAGCTAGAGTACGGAAGTACTCGAGCTGAAGAAGTTCCAATGATTTCACCTCTTATTCCTTTTAATCCATTTTATTAGAGACATAAATGCATTTACGTGAACATAATACAGGGCTATTGGACTCTCTTTTTTTTCCATTCTCGTAACCATAGTGTTTCTGAATGAAACTTTAAATCATGACTATTGCACAGATAATTGGTATACTTTTTGCCTTCTTATTTATCCCAGAAAAAACTACCAAAAAGCAGTAAACTAAAATGTCGTCAATCCTTGATTATTAATCAGATGTTTTTTTGACCCTTTCTTATTAGAGAGTCATGGGGTAATCTGCATGCGAAAAAACAACTGTTATTTGGTGTAAGTTCAGTTTCCCATATCAGTTGTTCTTCTCTTCTCTATTGACTTTTAAAGGAATCAAAATATGTTCGTCTAAAAAGCTTCTTTTGCCCCTGATACTCCTTCACCAACTCCACTGCCTCACGGAAACGTTGGGCATGTTAATCTTCCGTTCCCTCAAAAACTTCAGAGAATCATTGATATCCGGATCATCGGACAGATCGATAATTCACTGATATGTCGATCTGGCTTTCTCTTCTACGGCGATATCTTCATACAGATCCGCAATCGGATCGCCTTTGGATTGTATGTATATTGCTGTAAATGGATTGCCTGCTGCTTTGATCTGTTCGGGTGTAGTATCTTTCAGGAGTTTATAGACCATTACATTATAGATATACTTTACAAACATCTATGTACCAACAAATTTGGTTGTTTATATGATGATATGGCAATAGCTGTATAATATTGAGTCATGTTAAGATCATCTCTGAGCTTTTCATGGATAGGCTTTTATAATACAAAATTCACCGTGTTACATATTTGTTGAAAATGCTAGTTCGACTGCCTCTACCAAAGTTAGTGGGGGTGCGTAAAATGATACTTACCTCAAAAAGTAAGACACGTTCAACTGATAAATCGCTTAACATTTTCAACAAAAAAATCCAGAACAGTTTCATCTGCCAATGTGTATGAAATAATTACTTACAAGGGAAACTAAATATTAAACATGTCGTGGGGTGTGTTACTTACATGAAAACCAAATCACTTAGAAAAACAAAACGTACTCAAATATCCACGACTCATAAGGATGTTAATCATCAGGCACTTTATATCAGTACAAAACTTCAAGAAAATATTCAGAACATCACTAAATCTCTTGGTCAAAGCCCAGATATTATCGTAAGAGAATGCCGTTTAGGTAGACAAAACCAAATCCAAGCTGCAATCATCTATACTACTGGTCTAGCCGATACCAAATTAGTCAATAAATTTATTATAGAACCTTTACTGACCAATCATCAAAACGATTTTTTTGAAATACAATCGAAGCACGAAGATTCGTTACATGTCATCAAGCAATTATTGCTCCCTGTTGGTGGAATACAGGAAACAATGAACTTTGATACGGTCTTGACCAAAATCTTATCTGGGGATACCGTTCTTTTATGTCAAGGTTATGATCGTTGTCTATTGATAGCTTCAAAAGGTTGGAAGCAACGTGGAATTGAAGAACCTACTTCTCAAACTGTAATACGAGGTCCTAAAGAAGGATTCACCGAAAATATTGCAACTAATATCGCCATGATACGGCGAAAAATTAAAGATTCTAACCTTTGGCTCGAAAGTTTCCAAGTTGGACGTGTAACAAAAACCAGTGTCTCTATCATGTATGTAAATGGTATCGCAAAGGAAAAAGTAGTGAATGAAGTTCGTGATCGAATCAAGCGTATTGACATAGATGGGATATTAGAAAGCGGATATATCGAAGAGTTGATACAGGACAAAACGTTTACACTTTTCCCTACGATTTATAATACCGAAAGGCCAGATGTAATTGCAGGAGGGCTTTTAGAAGGGCGAGTCGCTATTTTAGTCGATGGAACACCATTTGTTCTTTTGGTTCCAGCTATTTTTACCCAGTTTTTCCAATCAGCAGAGGATTACTATCAACGTTCTGATATTTCAACCCTCCTACGTGTGCTTCGTTATTTTTCTTTGATTATATCCATGCTAGGCCCAGCTTTTTATATCGCGATTACAACCTTTCATCAAGATATGCTGCCTCCTCAACTTTTGATCAGCTTATCCGCACAACGAGAAGGAATACCTTTTCCCGCTTTCGTTGAAGCATTTTTGATGGAATTAACTTTTGAACTTTTACGTGAGGCAGGAACCCGTTTGCCAAGAGCGGTAGGACAAACTATTTCTATCGTCGGAGCGTTAGTTATTGGTCAAGCTGCAATTCAAGCAGGCATTGTATCACCAGCGATGGTTATCGTCGTTTCCATCACGGCGATAGCTAGTTTCACCATTCCTTCTTATAACATGGCGATTGCCTTTAGAATTTTACGTTTTGCGATGATGACTCTAGCAGCTTCTTTCGGTTTGTTTGGCATTGTAGCCGGTTTCATTTTACATATTCAAAATGTATGTCATTTACACTCTTTTGGAGTTCCCTACATGTATCCATTTGGTCCCAACAATACAGAAGATAAAAAAGATACATTGTATCTGCGTGTTCCTTGGTGGAAGATGACAAAACGTCCTAAAACAGCGAGTGAAAAAAATGTAATTCGAGAAAATGGTACATCTGTCTCGAAACCAGAGCCTGAAGGAAGTGGTTGATACGAAGAGATTAATCAAAATACTTATGTTTATCCTTTGTACGATCATTATAGTCGGGTGCTGGAATCGTCGCGAATTAAACGATTTAGCTGTTTCCGTTGCCATGGGAATAGATAAACAAGGTGAAAAACAAATCTTGCTATCAGACCAAGTTCTTATCCCAGAAGCGATTTCTGGAAAAGAGGGTGGTACTTCTACTATTGCTCCTGTCGTTTTATTTCAAACGAGTGGATACGGGATACAAGAGACCGCAAGAAAAATGACGAAACGGAGCACAAGAAAGATATACGTTGGACAACTGCAAATACTGATTTTCGGAGAAGAATTCGCCAAAGAGGGTTTGGCTAAAGTGTTAGATCACATCACCAGAGATCATGAATACCGAAGAGATTTTTATGTCGCTGTTGCTCGTGGATCTAAAGCACAAGATATTCTGAAAGTATTCACTGCTCTGGAAAAAACACCAGCTACAAAACTAAAATCTGCTCTTGATGTTTCATCAAAAGTATGGGGAGAAACCTCGGCGATTAAAATTGATGATTTAGTATCTGCTATCATCAGTAAAGGAAAGGAAGCAGTAGTAACAGGAATTACGCTCGAAGGAGATCGTAAGTTCATTAATAAGAAACAAAATGCTGAAAAAATATCCGCTCCTGTGAAACAAATATACTCAAATCTAGCTGTTTTTAAAAAAGATAAACTTGTGGGTTGGTTAAACGAGCAGGAAAGTATTGGGTACAATTATATCCAAAAAAATATCAAGAGCACTTCTGTCCTGCTATCTTGTCCCAAAGATAATAACAAAAAAATAACGGTTGAGCTTCTCAATCTTAAAAATGAGACAAAAGTGGTCATGAAAAACGGGAAGCCTGTAATCCATCTCAACATAAAAACAGAAGGTGTCATCAGTGATGCACAATGTAGCATGGACTTTACGAAACCATTCTCTATTTCACAAGTCGAACAATTAACCAACAACAAGATTCAAAAATCTATCTTACTGTCGGTTAATACCTTACAGCACAAATATAAATCGGATATATTTGGCTTTGGAGAAGAGGTCGAACGCAAGTCCCCTGAGTACTGGGAACATGTAAAAAATAACTGGAATGAAGTTTTTTCAGGCATTCCGGTACATGTACAAGTAAAATCAAAAGTTCGACAAATGTATAAAACCTCAAAATCTTTCTTAGAAAGAATGGAGGAGTAGAATGTGGTCAGTCATCATAATTTTAGTAATTAGTATTTTGATAACAGTTTTCGAAGGTCGGACTCTTCTAAAAGAGAAAAAATGGAAAGAACTATGTACTTTTTCCGTTTTGCTTCTGGCTGGATGTATACTAAACATAGTCGTAAGCATTGGAATCGAAGTCCCAACCCCACTGGAGTGGATTAGGATGATTTATGGATTATAGGATGAGGGATGAGATAAGAAAAGGAGGGAAGTAACTTTGATGGCGAAAAAGGAGAAAATCGAATCAACTCAATTTAGAAAACTGATATCCCTTTACATCATTGGTACCTCTATCCTTTTAATTCCATCTATTCTTGCTTCAGAAGCCAAACAAGATGCATGGTTCTCCGCTATCATTGGAATGAGTGCAGGACTTTTGTTAGTATGGCTCTATCATACATTAGGTAGTTTTTTCCCTGGCAAAACATTGGTGGAATGTAACAAAGAAATCTTTGGAAAGTGGCTAGGTACATTACTATCTTTTTTAATGTTTATGTTTTCCCTCATACTGACTACCTTAGTCTTGCGAAATCTTGGTGATTTTCTTACCTCATCCATGTTTCCGGAAACGCCAATTTCAGCAATTCATATTGTATATCTATGTATAGTGGCAATTGGAGCTCGCTATGGAATTTCCAACATAGCCCGAACCTCCGACCTCTTTTCTCCATGGATTTTTTCGCTATTTTTCATATTCGTCTTATTGTTAATCCCAAAATTTGAATGGAAACACATTCAACCAATACTAGCAAAAGGAGTAACCCCTGTCTTACATTCCTCCATTCCTTATATTGGATTTCCTTTTCTGGAACTAGTTTTATTATTGATGATTTTTCCATGTGTGGAGAATCCTAAAAAAGCAGGAAAAGCATTTTTTACCGGAACGCTGATTGGTGCATTTGTTTTATTCACCATTACATTGATCAGTATATTCGTTTTAGGTGCGGAAAGTACTGCAAGTAATATATATGCTAGTTTTGAATTAGCTAAGAAAATTGAGATAGGTGAGTTTATTCAGAGAGTTGAAGTCATTATCGCATTAATTTGGTTTATAACCATCTTTTTTAAGCTAATCATCTGTTTTTACATCACTGTGTTTTGTCTTTCACAGACGTTAAATCTTTCCGATTATCGACCACTTACGCTACCAATGGCGATGCTCCTGTTACCTTTATCCATTATTATATCACCAAATATAAGTTACCTTATATCTTTTGATACCACCGTTTGGCCGTTGTATGCCTTAACATTTGGACTTGTGCTTCCCCTAATACTGCTAGGAGTGGCATTCATGAAGAAAAAATTTTTTAGTAAAAATCGACCTTCACAAGCCGAATGATTAGGTTGATGAACCCAACAAAATCAGAAAAAAGAATCCAGCTCTTCATTTTCCCTCACTGCGAAGTCGTATTAATGAGCCTCGTTATTTGGAATGGGAGAAACTATTATATCGCCATTGTTAAAATATTTAAATTTTCAAGTATCCATTTATATCATGAAGACAATAAGTTAGGTTTTTTAAAATAAAAACAC
Source organism: Shimazuella alba (assembly GCF_009831235.1). Classification (GTDB taxonomy): domain Bacteria; phylum Bacillota; class Bacilli; order Thermoactinomycetales; family Thermoactinomycetaceae; genus Shimazuella; species Shimazuella alba. The sequence goes on from NZ_WUUL01000003.1 coordinate 269,858, forward strand.
TAAATAATTGTATTTTTTATACAAATGTAAATAATCACAAATAAAATTTTCTTGTTTTTTTTATTAATTTAAATATACAATAAGCTCAATCGGAACTATAATGAATGGAAGAAATTCCGATAAGTAATGCTATTAAAATAAGTGGAGGAATGAATGGTATGAGGGTTAAAAAACTTGGTGCTTCTCTACTTTTATCGGCTGTTACACTGCTAATTCCATTATCATCAGCATTTGCTGAAGCTGGATGGCAATATTATGGTCTTGATACTTTTCATAAAAATTCAGCAGGTAACTATGTTTCAGATGTATATACATCTGATGGTGGCGAGATTAGGATTTGCGCATCTACGTATAAAACGATTTCTTACAAAGTATATGAGTATGATCCAGACAATGCAGATGACTATGTAGGCTCATACACATTGTCAAATGGTCAATGTCACGACTTTTATGTAGAAGGCTTTAGAGATGGTTCCAATAATGCACCAGAGATATATTTTTCAGTAGGATCTTACAGTCTAGCTGGTGGGAAAATCTGGGATTGATAAAATTATCAACCAAAAAAGACAGCGCTTTCATCTGCTGTCTTTTTTGGTTGACTTGGAGTAAGCTACCTTTTATTATCCACTAGTTAAATCATATTCCAATTAGATTTCTTCCTCATACATATGACTACTTCTTCCTGAACCTGTTAATACTCGGGCAAGGAATCTGGTATCGAAAAGGTGGTTGAATTGAGATACGAATCTGGGTGAACACCTTGTTATTTGCTTGGGAGGAAGTTAGACAAACTTCGTTCCACTTTCAGTAATTGTGCAAATAGTTGTTGAAGAAAAGATACTGTCTGCTTGTTCACACGCTGATTCAAAATCTTTTTTGCACCTATGCTAATTACTGTCGCAGCTTCCAAAGCACTGCATAACTAAAGTCAGAAAAGTACTCGCTAGGTTGCGATTCAATCAAACACATAAGGACCGAATTTTGCCCGCTTCTTCGTTTTATAAATTCGATAGCTCTTTCCTACTGTTCGAAATTCTGTAGGGGAAAGATATTTTGCAGCATCTAGGAAACAAATGAAGTTTTTCTTTGGCGGATATATTCACAGAAAACACACTCATCCTTTTTTTCGTTCCTAAAGAAAGGCAGTGTTTTTTCACATTTTGGTTATGTTATCAATTTGATGTGCTATGAGATTTCTCTCCACTTTTATATACTAGAGTAGGGCATTATCGTCCAAGAATATCACTTTGCAAACTAAAAAGGTTATCATTTTCGTTAACGAACCTTTAAAACACCCACATTAAGGTGATTTATTTATCTAAAAAAACTTCTTCTGTCCCTGATACTCCTTCACCAACTCCACTGCCTCACGAAAACGCTGGGCATGCACAATTTCTCTCTCCCGTAAAAACTTGAGTGAATCATTGATATCTGGATCATCAGATAGATCAATAATCCACTGGTAGGTAGCCCTCGCCTTTTCTTCTGCTGCGATGTCTTCATATAAATCTGCTATAGGATCGCCTTTGGATTGTATGTATGTCGCTGTAAATGGATTACCTGCTGCATTATGGTAAAACAAAGATAAATCGTGATCCACATAATGATCCTCTAATCCCGCTGCTTTGATCATTTCTGGTGTAGCGTCTTTCATAAGTTTATATACCATCGTCGCGATCATTTCCAAATGAGCTAATTCTTCTGTACCAATGTCGGTGAGCAAACCCTTTACTTTATCTGGTATGGTATAACGTTGATTTAAATAGCGAAGAGCCGCCGCTAATTCTCCGTCCGCTCCACCATACTGTTCAATCAATAGTTTTGCTAAATGTGGATTGCATTGACTTACTTTTACTGGATATTGTAGCTTTTTCTCATAGATCCACAAATTTAATCCCACCTTCTCACTAATCCTTACAGAAATGTATGCAATAAAAATACATTTTATGAGATAATCTATCCGTAAGAAAAGGAAACAACCTATTTTGAATTATTGCGACAAGAAAATCATCTCCTTGTTGCACAACATGCTCTGAATAAATTCTAAAATTGATTTAGACTTGAGAATGAGACAGAGTGCGCCTAAGCTCGAAAAGATCTTTGAAGATTTATCCCCACATCTTTGAAACATGCTAAAGAAAAAACTTTCTTTTTCAAACCATTTTTGATCATTGTATTACACCAAAGAAAAACATCAAAAAATGATAAATTTTCAATTTCCATCATCCAAAAGATTTAAACAAACAAATACCTCCTGTGTAGGAGGTATTTGTTTAACCATACTTTTCATTTATGCTAACAAAAACAGATCATATTCACGCCCCATGTAGTGTATCGATTGATATCCATTCACCACATGGGAATGCGTCACGCCATTCTCCACTCCCATTCCTGTCCAGGAAGTAACTGCTCGAGGGCTGGCATCAACTTCTTTTCAGGGTCTTGTATCGTGCCCTTCAAAACACAATACATCAAGTCTAAACACAGTCTCTTGATGTTCTGACTCAGCTCGCTCTCGAAAAAGCTGTGCAGAAACCTGTGTACTTCGTAAGCTTCCTCATCAAAGAATGCTACCAGCTTTTTGAAGTACACCGAATCTTCATCATTAAGATCCATCATGCGCTGCTTAAGCCAGATGGACTCCATGATATTGAGAAGATCCTGAACCACACTGATCTTAGAAGCATCCAGCACCAACTTACGAATATCGATAGCAGACATCAGACGCTTCATTCCGTCTCGATACGCTTCCAAGGCAACCGTGGAAGGAAGATCCTCTGAAAAAAGGATCTCGATGACCTTCTCGAGCATGGAGGAAGGAGCCTGCTCAAGTTGAACCTTGGTCTCTCCACTTCCTTTGACTTCCTTCGTGCTGATCGAGAGAAAAGGGTTCCTTTTGAGCTCACTCATGACTGCTCCTCGATAAACGCGACACTTTTTGAGCTTACATTAATATAGACGATTACATAGATAAAACCAATTGATCGGAATGTATTTTCCTCTCTAAATGAATACATCTGCTATATTCAATCGTCCCCAAATCTTTTTAAAACAATAAGTGATGTGATATCGTAAAAATGTATATTTCTACTCACAGAAAGAGCTCATATGAATTCCATAACTGGAAAGTTCTCCATTGTAGACATGAATACCGGAAAGAACTATCTCGACATCGACACAATTGAATACGAAGGGTCATTGGCAAATGTCGTGGATTATGGAAATTCTGCACAAGTCCCTAGCGAAGGATCTATCCTTGATCTTTATCGGAACAAGAACCGTATAGCAACGATCTTCGCTGGTGAAGAAAAGATCTATATTTACCACGAATGATCCACTAACCCGACATGGATGAAACAACACCATGTCGGGTGCCTAACACAAATAACGATTGAATGAAATAAAAAATATACTTGATAACAAGAGGACAACCTTTTAAGGAAGAGTTGTTCTTTTGTTATCTCATATCTCCCACGGCCAAGGACCTTCGCTCCAACCACAGGGGTAGCGATTAAAGGAGTGTCCAAAATGCATTAATGGACCATATTTCTCCTCATATTCAGATAGAATCCCTTCTCTCTCCAATGAACATTGATTATATTGATTGATTGCTTCGTGATCATCGGGATGAGTATCTAAATAGAGTGTTAACTCCACCAGCACAAAATCAACTTCCTGCAGATTTCTAAGAAGTGCTTTTTGTTTTTCATGACTCATGTTTCTTCCCCCGTTTCTTTGGAGGATATGGACTAAAAAAAATAGGCCAGAGCGTTCCTTTCATCAATGCCTCTTGTTTGGAGTATTGCGGTAAATTTGGAGGTTGAAACCCAAGATACTGATTGGGAGGAACGACATATTGCCTCACAATCGGTGGACATGGGTCATCAGGGCTATGATAGGGATACCATACACGATATTGATCTTTAAAAGGATTATGTTTTTCCTTCAACATATCCCCTCCTATAAGCAATTAGTTGTAACATTTTATGTCAATAACAGAAAAAAAGACGCAGTTATGTAATAGAAAAAACGAAAAAACCTCCCTATGATAACCAAAGGAGGCAAAATAAATTTTAATGAAATTGTGTTTCTATGATATTTTCTTGTTTGGTACTAACTCCATGAATTCGAAATACAAAGGTCAGAGTAACAAACAAAATCAAGGCAAATCCAAGAAAATAAAAAAGAGAGAAAATCCCCATATATTGCATCAATGTTCCACCAATATACGGTCCAATAATACTGCCAATACTATAGTGCATCGAACAAAGCGCACTTCCTTTTGGCAGTAAGTGTGAAGGTAAGATATCATCCATGTATGCGAGACCGAGTGAAAATAAGGAACCGACCAACCCCCCCGTTATACCTAGGATAATAAACAAACTGATTAGATTATCCCCTACAAATGGCACTAGAATCATTCCTACTCCACCTGTTGAACATAAAATCCGCAATAAGTTTTTTCTGCCTATTTTGTCTCCTAGCATGCCTAAAGGCATCTGGAAAACTAAACTCCCCCAAATAAATGTCGTGATTAAAAACGAGATCTCAGCGTTTGATAAACCCATTTTCAAACCATATACAGGAAAATTACCAGATAATGCAACTTCCAAAAATCCATACAACAACATTGGAATCATAGAGAGAAAACCTAATTTATAAGCAGTTTTATAAGACGCCGGAGTTTGTGATGATTTCTCTTTTGTATCGGAAAAATCAGCATGCCCTTTTGTAAGACGCAGCGCTAGAATAAGGGAAATAACTAACAATACGGTTATCATCACAAATGGAACGTGAAAACCAAAAGACAATGCATTTAAACCTAAGGGACCTAAGCCAAAACCAAGGCCGTACATCATACCAAATTGGGCAAGACGCTTTCCTTTTTGAGACGGATCAACGGTTGCAATAAGCCAGACTTGACAAGATAACAGTGCGATATTATTTCCAATCCCTACAAAAAAACGGAGAATTGACCACCACCATACTCCTTTTGTTAATGGAAATAAAACAATTGTGAGCAATAAAATAAAAACGCCCGCAAGGATGGTATTGCGATAACCCCAACGTGTTATCAATCTGGAATAAAACAACATCGAGAATAACATCCCAAGATAGAGCATCGCTGCACTCAAACCATTCATACTTGGAGATAGATGACTCTGTTCCAACATGGTAGAAATGACAGGGATAAGAAATCCTTGTGTAATTCCAAAAATAATTACCAAAAATAAAAAAGTGTAAAACCGGGTCATAGACCATTTGTTAACAGGAGTATGCATCATTCTTTCACCTCTAACCTTCTGCACACAAACTGCCCCACCCGGAAATGGATGGGGACTTATCATTGCTTTATATATCTTATCAGTGAATCTATATAAGAAGCTACTACATTTTTATGTCATGTATAGCTACTTTTTCCTTTTTTGATAATCGGATTATCACACTTAAAATTACAAAACTAAACAAAGAAAAAGCTAAGAAATAGAAGAGTGATTGTATCAATGTGTGTTGCATAAGCATCCCACCGAAATAAGGGCCTAGCATACTTCCGATCGTAAAATGGGAAGTCGTCAAGAGATTCCCTCTCGTTACCATTGAAGAAGGAACCAAATCACTTAAAAATGCCAAACTGATGGACAACATCGAACCAATCAAACCACCCATGCATCCCAATAAAATCAACAATCCAATCACATTATTTCCAAATAGGGGAACTAGAAGCATTCCAATACCACCGATAGAACACACAAGGAGGAGCAATTTATGCCTTCCTATTTTATCGCCTAAAACCCCCAATGGCAATTGGAACAATAAACTTCCCCAAATAAAAGCTGTAATTAATAAAGATATTTCTATTTTAGATAGACCAATTTTCATTCCGTAAACTGGAAAGTTACCAGCGATAGCAACTTCAATAAATCCGTATATAAGAGCTGACCACATCGGAAGAAATCCCATTACATAGATAGATTTATAACTACGTTGTGCGTATACCCATTGTTTCTCTTCTTTTGCTGGCAAAAGTGGAATATCTTTCTGTAAATCAGCTAAACAAACGAAAAAGACAATAATTAAAAAAATACCCAGAACGAGAAATGGAACATAAAAACCAAATGGTTCTAAATTTACCCCTAATGGGCCCAATCCCAGTCCAACTCCATAAGCTAAACCAAATTGAGAAAATCGTTTTCCTTTTTCTATACTGGCTACATTTAGTGCAATCCAAAGCTGTACGGCAAATGTTGTGATGTTATCTCCTACTCCCAACAAAAATCGGAGTAAAGACCAGCTCCAAATCCCATATGTAAATGGAAATATCAAGATTACGGTAAACATGACGACAATACCAGTTAATATTGTTTTTCGATATCCAATATATTTTAACAATTTAGAACAAAGGAACATCGATACAAACATCCCCACATATAACATGGATGCACTTATACCATTTACACTTGGAGAAACTTTTTGCTGCTCTAACATAGTGGAGATCAGCGGAGAAACTAATCCTTGCGTAGCACCAACGATAATCATAAGTACGATGAGTAAACGAAATTGAGACAAAGACCATTGGCGAAAAGATGCTTGCATAACGATAATCACTCCTGCTATCCTTAGTGCCTCGTACATAATGCCAACAGGACTATTTTTCTTTATAATACCAACAAAACATAAAATAATTCTACTGATATTTTTTAATTTAAATATATTTCCATTTTGCATTTACTTTGCAAATTGTTCACCTATTGATTCCCAGCAGAAGTCCACTATAAAAAACAGACAAAAAACCACCTTTTGATATGAATCAAAAAGGTGGTTTTAAGTATTTCTCAAAAACTTTCTTTAATTACTAACTCATTTAACGATAAGCGTGGAGTTGGTCTAGCTGGTTGTGCAGCTTTTCCAATTGAAACAAGTACAACAGGGAAATACCTATCAGGTACATGAAACTCTCTTACTAATTTTGATGGGTCAAAACCACCCATTGGACAGGAATCATAACCCATTGCTTTTGCAGCTAACATTAATTGCATAGCAGTCAGGCCACAATTTAAGGTTGCATCCATCTGAGATCTCGACTTATCTGCATATGCCCCTTCGATCTGAGATACGAGTTTATCTCGTAATTCGCGAGTTATCTGACCTTGGTCGACAGCATCTCCATATATTTGATGTGCAGTACGGTAAGATTCCAAATCACCAAGGATTACAACTACAATGGATGCCTCTTCTATTTGTTTTTGTCCAAATGCAATCGGCATTAGTTTTTGTTTTTGCTCTTCTTTGGAAATAACGAGGTAACGCCAATGCTGCAAATTCCAAGAGGACGGAGCTGAAGAAGCTAAGGTGAGAAGTTCGTCTATTTCTGCTTCTGGCATAACATGATTTGGATCATATCGTTTCACACTTGCACGACTTAACATAACTTCTTTAAAAACATCATATTGTGTGGAAGTTGTCATGTGTAACACCCTATTCTTATATATTTAATTGTTCACCATCAATATTCTACGCGTTCTCCTGAACGAATCCACGCCTCAAAAGGAGATAGTTTTGCTTGCGAGTGTAATTTCTCCATCTGAATCTGCCTATTTCCATGGGATAAGGCTAGCTCATCATAAATAAATTGATCATCAAATCCTGCATTTGCAGCTTCCTGTTTGGTGCAAGCAAAATAAACTTTCTTTGGTCTAGCCCAGTAAATTGCTCCAAAGCACATGGGACATGGTTCACAACTCGTATAAATAATACAATCATCCAACTGAAAATGGTTGAGATGTTTACAAGCATCACGAATAGCCTGTATTTCTGCATGAGCTGTCGGATCGTGATCAGTCGTTACTGTATTTACACCTTTTCCAATAACTTGCCCATCTTTTACCACGATAGCTCCAAACGGTCCACCATTGTTTGATTTTACATTTTCGACTGCCAGTTGGATTGCTTGCTGTAAGAAACGTTCATGTAACAAAAATCTCACCTACTTTTAAACACTTTTTCAGGGGGAATAGTCATGAGTTGCTATGAAAAATGGCTTCACTCATCAGCACTTCAAGATGAAGAAAAAGCAGAGTTGAAAAATTATTCTACTGACGAGCAAAAAAAATTCGAAATAACACTCAGCTTTGGAACTGCTGGGATAAGAGGTCCGATTGGATTAGGACCACATCGTTTAAACCGTTTTACTATCCGACAAGTGACAAAAGCATATTATCGCTTTCTATCCCAAAAACACCCGAGGCTTAACAAACAAGGTTTAGTTATCGCTTATGACAATCGTCATTGCTCCAGATCATTTGCAGAAGAAGCAGCATCTTTATTTGCTTACCATCGCATCCCAGTTCACCTCTATAGGGATATTCGACCTACTCCTATGTTATCCTTTGCAATCAGAAAACTACATGCATCTGGAGGCATCATGATAACAGCAAGTCACAATCCCCCATCGGATAACGGATTTAAAGTATATGGTCCTGACGGTTCACAACTATTACCCTTGGACGCAAAATATATCGAACAACAAATGAAAAAAATTGATGATGTCCTTACCATACCCACACTCTCCTATGTACATGCAAAACATACTGGAAAAATAATGGAGATTTCAGATGAGATCGATGCCGAATACTATGCCCATGTCCAGTCTCTTATGCCATGTACCAATACACATCCTGCCCTAACAGTAGTTTATACTGCTTTACATGGCACAGGACAAGTCGCATTACCGAGTTTATTTCAAAAAGAGAAATTCATCCAAGTACATTTAGTCCCAGAACAATGTCAAGCCCATCCTGACTTCCCCACTGTGGCATCTCCTAATCCAGAAGACAAACAGGCTTTTACCTTAGCCAAAAACTTGGCGTATAAAGTGCAAGCAGACATGATCATAGCAACAGATCCTGATGCAGACAGAGTAGGCATCATGATACCATACAAAAATGATTACATACATCTTACCGGAAACCAAATAGGAGTTCTTCTGCTACACTATTTGCTTACGGAACAGAAAAAAACGGGAACAGTCTACTCCACCATCGTAAGTACTAGTTTAACTCGGAAAATAGCTGCTCATCATGGAATAAGAACAATCGAAACACTTACCGGATTCAAATACATCGCTGAGCTTATCGAAAAAAATCAAGATTTGTTACTTGGATTTGAAGAGAGCCATGGTTATTTGGTTGGAGATTTTGTCCGAGACAAAGACGGTGTTCAAACAAGCCTGTTACTCTGTCATCTTGCAGCTCACTACAAAAAACAGAAAAAAAACATACTGCAAATACTTCAAAATATCTATAACCATTTTGGTTACCACCAAACAAAGATTATCTCTTTATCGATGGATACAGCCAAAAATGTAATCGACGATTTTTTTACACTATGGGACGATAAAGTCAAACAAAAATTGGATTATCGAATCGGGATAGATGACCTGCCGAAAGCCGAAGTGGGGAAAGTTTTATTGCATGATGGCAGTTGGGTTGCGATACGACCTTCAGGAACGGAACCAAAAGTAAAAATTTATATGGAAGCAGTAGGAAAAAACAAACCAGATACAGATGGTAAGATGATAGAATTTACCAAGATTATTGCGAAACTTTAAAAAATAGGAGCGGAGCTTTTTACATGAGTTCCTCTCTTATCTATTTTGAAAAAGCTTTACATACCGTTGACTTGCTGTTTTCTTTATTTGTTAGCAAGGACAAACCACTCTACAACTAAAATATGCAAAACAATTGCTAGCCAAATCCCTGTCTTCAATAACCCATCAAACTGCTGGTGTAGATGCTAAATCACTAGAAACACCTCACAACAAATGGGTAACTATTGAAATCATTAGTTGTTTTACTCATCAATCTTCCAAAACAGATAAGAATGGAACAGGTTGGTTTCAAGCTCATTAGACAGATATCAGTACATATGATGAAAAGATTCTAGATCAAATACAGATAAGATTGTTGATGATTTCTTAAATGGTTATCAAAGCTATAATAAGAAATTATCTCTTTCTTCCATGTTCCTAATATTGCACCACATCTACAAGAAGAATCCAAAATGTTTTTCCTGATCTTCTTTTTCACTATTTGGCTGAACTCATAAATTTTTCCTTTTCATATTATACAACTTATTATATTATCCCTTTTAGCTCGCAATCGCTTCCTCTCTCATCAAGAGACCTTTCTTCTACCGATTTTACTGATCAATTACCGATGTAGGTTTTGTACTAGGAATAGTAGAAATAATTTTATATTATATGGATACAACTCTAATACGAAAGAAATGTTCTATTTTCGGAGATACTTCATAATTATCCATTCATGGAACAGCTAATTATTTTCATCACGAGAAGGAGATAGGATGACAAAAAGAAACAAGAAGGTCACAGATGATTCAAAATATGTAGAACAACATTTATCTAATGAGCGTACATTTCTCGCATGGATTCGTACAGCAATTACCATTATGGGTATTGGTTTTCTCTCAGCTAGGCTACACTTATTTACTCCTGAATCCAAAACAAGCTTTTTAGGAGAAACCATCTCGAAATGGATTGGAATTCTATCTGTGGTTATAGGAATGTTTTGTATCGTTTATGCTACAGCAAGTTATTGGAAAAAACGTAAAGGGATTAATACTCAGACATTTTTGGCTCCAAGAGGTGCTTTTATCTATTTGTTTGTTACTATGCTTATAATAGGTGTTTTACTTTTGATTTTCTTAGTTTTCTTATAAAAATGCTGTTATACTTCTTTTTGCTAAGAAGTGATGGAAAACAAAGCGTTTAGATCCAATGGACTTATGGGTGGACATGGCTTGCTTTTGGTTGGTTACAAACAAAAATAGAATGCGTGATACATTTGTTTCGTTCTCCTTCCTTTTTTAAGGCTGATTATACACACGGAAACAAAAAAAGGAAATATCGCAAACAAATTCCTTCTGGCTAATGCCGAACCGAAATTCACCACCCACTTAGCTCATGCTTGAAGTGAGAGTACTCTTTCGGAGAGATTGATAAACGTTTATAGCAAATACTCCACTTCATCCTTCTAATGGAGAACTGATTAGACACTCCCCAATGCCAATATTATTAGCAAACATTTGAAATTTTCAATTGACCTTGATATAGTTAAATAATTAAGAAAAAACTTAGAGAGGAGACTTGGTCTTATGCAAGAAGAAACATTATGGGTAGGAACCAGTTCTCATGTATCTAAGCTAGGAACATATCTGCTATGTTTGTTGTTTTGCTGGTTAATTGTGCCTATCTTTATTGCTATCTGGACAGCCTTCGAGCTGAGATCAATTCGGTATCAGTTAACAACTGAACGACTTCAGATTACAGCAGGAATTTTTTCCAAACGAACTGAGCAAATCGAATTATATAGAGTGAAAGATTTAACCTTAGAATATCCGTTTATCTATCGGATTTTTTCCAAAGGAAATATTCTCTTCTACACATCAGATCACACTCTTCAAAACTTTAGTTTAGAGGCTATTTCTAATGCTGACGGAGTTATGGACGTTGTACGTGAACATGTGGAACTTTGCCGAGAACGAAAACGAGTTCGAGAAGTCGATATAGAGTCCCTTTAAAGGTTGATAGGCGTTCCATTAACTTCTGCCAACCTCCTTTTTCTTTTCATGAACCTATTTTATGATGAAGTATATAAACTGCTATAAACTCTCTCCTTTTGCTAGTTACCTGATATCTAACTAAAAACAACCTTTTGAATTCATTAAGCAAATAGTCGTCAAATCGAATAAAGCATAGAAAATATTGATTCATCTTAGTTTTTTTATCTAGAAAAACATGATGACATTCTAGTTTCATGAGCATAGTCTGATAACAAAAGAAAAAACGTTACCCATTAATTGATATCTTCGATGTGGAGATGAAAGGGGGTGCGTCTCTCTTTAAATAAAAAATGGATAGAAATGCGAGGAGAACATTTTTTGGGAGGGATTATAACGATTGCTAGAAGAGAATTTCCCAGAAGCTTTCTTTTCAATCATCCCCTGAGGAAGATGGTATTATTCAAGTATCAGCTTTGAGCAAGTTTCGTTCGGTAGAACTCTACTTGGACTTGAAACTTCGTTCGCTTTCGAACTTATGAATGAGAACTGTCTCTATGCTTTTTTAAGGCAGAAGGACATTACTTCTTCCGACAATAGTTCTTTAATTTTATCAACTGCTTTTCACAAAAACTATTATCATACTTCCCCGTTTTCTTGGGCATTGTAATTTCGGAGCGGAGTATGAAACCCTTTTCACATCAAAAAAATCCCCTCTTGAAGGAAAGGGGATTTTCTATTTCTATTTTATTCTTTTTAATCGTAGCAAAAAACTTGTCCATAAGTGACTTATCTTTTCACTAACTGTCATTGATTTCGCTGAATAATCTAAGATACTCACTCGCTGCTCGATTTTCTACTTCCAGCTTTCTCTGTTCTAATTTTCCTACGATCTCTTCCACATTTTCTAACCCTTCCAACTCCTTAATATTCCTCTCACTATTTTCTATTTCATCTATCTTCCATTTGGTTTTATATTTAATCACATCTTTATCAAATTTAGGTGAAAATGAGGTATAAGGCATACTTTCTAATTTTCCTACATTGCCACGATTTTTAGTCAATAACAAATGGTATTCCACTCGCTCACCTGATACAACAGCGATATACTTCGTGTCAAAATCACTCTTGTTTTTGATTATTTTGATCGAGTCTCCGATCAGAACTGATTTCTTACCATCTAATTCATTTTCATCAAAATGGTGACCTTTGATTTCCATTGTCTGTACATTTTTCAAATTATCGTGGAATATAGGGACTTCCCTCTCTGGAACTAATTCCATTTGAACTTTCCCGTATGTGGAGCTATCGTCAATACACCGACTAAACACAAAAACAAAATTGTCATCTCGTGAACTGCTCTTATCCAATGCTCGATTTACATTCAGTTTGACAATGAATTTTTCATACAAGTCAGGCGAAAGCTCTAAAAATCCCACTATACCCCTCCTGAAAAAGTTATCCTCACGTATTAATTTTATTATTCATTAACATAATTGCAAATAATAAGAATAATATTTTTCCTATATATATATTCCATTTGAATATCTAGATTTCACATTTCGCTATAATAAAAATGGTAAACAGAAAACAGATACATCTCTCAAATGGAGAACATATGTTAATAGCTGTTATTATCCAAGTCTACCGACGTATGGCATGCTCTCACCAATCTCGTCGATACTGTGGAAACTGTGGTCAATGCATGCCCTTGTGTTGCCAAGGAAACTGTGCTTGATCTACAGAGTAGTGATGGCCGATTGCGTTTATTTTATGTAAACCCAATCGGCCATCCATCGTTCAATCTCAAAAAGAGTATACAAAAAACTCTGTCTTTAAAGTGAAAAATTGATCATTAAAATAAGTTCCACTTACTACTTTCTATCGAAATAGGATATGAACAGAAATAACGGATGTCTAAATTCTGAGTATCTTCCTATACTAAATATATAACATTTGAGAGGAAACACCGCTATGTGGAAATGGTTTTTGCTTCTAGCCATGTACTCCCTCTTGCTCGCTGGGTGTGTACAGGGTGATTTACATGTTACCATCAACAAAGATGGCTCTGGGATCTATCAATGGAAAATTTTAACCAATGCCTATGCACAAAGATACTTGCAAAATATAGTTACGATTTATTCTACAAAAGGATACGAAGCAAAGCTGATTCGAGAAAAAGGTAAAGCTGGATTCATTGCAACCAAGCCTGTGAAAAACATAGCCAAAGAACCATTAAACAAAGAACTAAGCGCTGCTATTCCATCAACATGGTTCTCTTCGCCAACACAACCTGTCATCACTTCAACAAACTCAACATCAAACAATCCCATCAAAGAGTTAACCATCAATAGTGGTTTCCTGCAAACATCCTTCCTTTACCAAACAGAAGTGAACATGAAAAAAACGGTTGATCACTTAGCAGGCCCTTACTCATCGTATGTAAATAGTATATTGGATCAACTGAAAATGAGGTTTCTGCTCACTCTGCCAATTGCTCCAACAAAAAATAATGCTAGTGCAGTGAGCAAAGATGGCAAGACATTGACTTGGAACCTGAAACTTGGGCAAAAAAATCCGATTTTATTAGGTAAGGACATCCCCACACCTATTGTTCTGGTACTAGCGGCAGCCAGTAATCTAACCAAATACGTACCTCATTTTTGGACATTAACAATTAGCTGGATCTTGCTGATAATTTTAGTGATTGCAATTTTCATTCTGTTTTTCAAATGGACTTTCCGCAGAAAAAAATGACCAATGATGCAGAAGTTTGATTTCTTTCTGTGGGTACAATCATGGAAAGGAAATCTTTCTTATGCGATAAAAAATCTGCTTTATGCTGACTTGGTTCCTATAACTACCGTTGCGTCCATCTCTTCGCACCTTACCAATCGTGCATTCAAACCATTGCGACTAAAAATTTCTATGGTTTGTGATGCTTGTCGTTCACTCGTTTCCACAAACAAATGACCACCTGGAGCAAGCCAAAGTGGAGTAAAAGCAGCCACACGCCTATGAATATCGAGTCCATCAGATCCACCATCAAGTGACACTGTTGCCTCATATTCGCGGGCTTCCGCAGGTAAAAATTCAATCTCATCCGTAGGCACATATGGTGCATTAACCATCAGGATATCCACATGATTTCTCAATCTTTTCGGGAGTGGGTCAAATAGATCACCTTCGTATACATTTCCTCCTACAGCAGTTACATTGTAATGTGCACAGTTTACGGCAAGCGGGTCTATATCAGCAGCATGTAATTCATAATGATCCAAAGCCGAGACCAAAGCCACCCCAAGTGCCCCTGTTCCACAACATAAATCTACTACGATCGGTCCTGACTTTGCTCGTTTCTTAGCTTGTTGAACGAGAAACTCTGTACGGCGTCGTGGTACAAAAACCCCCCTATCTACTTTTATTTTTAACCCACAAAATTTTGCCCAACCCAACACATATTCCATCGGCAGTCCAGCAACTCTTTTCTCTACCATTACAGTAAGTTCTGAATAGGAAAGTGCTGCTGAGATAAGCAAACTGGCTTCATCTTCAGCAAAAACACAACCTGCTTTACGCAGCTTTTGAACAGTGTCATCATGGTATTTGTCTAGATTCATATATTGCATATTTCCCCTTTTAAGTAAACTATTTTGTTTATCGTTTCGTATTTACATGTGTTCTCTACATGTGCTAAACATCTTTCTACTAACAAAGTGAACATAAAAATAGCTCATGACAAAAAGAGCAATGAGCTATTTTATCTATATCAATATGTTATATGCGGCGGGCGGTGCTGATGGAGATCAATTTGATCCATCCAACAGCACCGCCCTCCCCACTGAAGGAATTCAGTAGCGGATCTCATCCTTGTAGAGCCACCCAGTTCGACTTCTCAGAGAAATACGGAGTCCCATCGACCTCTTTCCGCAGAACAGTCAGTCCTCGGCGGTAGTCCTCCATGACACGCCTCATCTGCTTGGAAATCGACGTGGACTTGAGTCCTCGTCTGCGTCGGTCTCGAGCCTCAACAGAGCTTCAAAAACCTCCTGCACTTGCCGCCTTCTGAACACCGCATGACCATGCTCACGGTGACATCACGACGGGAGAGCAGGTCGCGGTTTAGATCGTACTGGGTCTTCTTGTTGTCCGACACGGTACTTCTCCTTACTCCCATTGTGAGGGTAGGGATACTTGTTCTTTATTATATGAATAAAACCAAATAAATGTAAATGCTCTCCATTTTCAAATTGTTTTTAAACACCCGTGATGAGAAATGCTGTATGCCGTACTGAGTTTCTAAGCAACTATATATCCTACAAGTTTAAAACCTCTCAAACTTTAATTTCCAACTCGAAGTATGATCCTTCCTCTTCCATGCCCAGTTTGACATAACTCATGAGCTGCTCGGATCTCATGAAGAGGGAATTCCTTGGCAATCGTGGACTTCATCTTTCCTTCTGTTATTAATTGTGCAATTGTTTCAAACGCCTTGTCAGGAGCAAATCCTCCACTAAATTGTGCATGTATACCGAGTTGTTCCGCTTTCTTTAATGATGGGACTTCTGCAATAGATAGCAGTTTTCCCCCTCTTTTCACAACAGAGAATGAACGTTCTAATGTATTTCCACCAACAGCATCGAGCACCAAATCTACTTCTTGAACTTCTTTTTCAAATGCCATTGTTTTGTAATCAATAACGGTATCAGCTCCTAATGATTGCGCATATTCTACATTTGCTGCGGAGCAAGTTCCAATGACTTCAGCTCCTTTCCACTTCGCTAATTGAACTGCAGCAGATCCTACCCCTCCCGCAGCTGCATGAATGAGAACACGTTGACCTGAAAGCAATTTTCCATTTTCGAATAATGCAACCCAGGCTGTACTAGCTCCACCTGAAATGGTCGCAGCTTCTTCGAAAGACAGACCATCTGGTTTTTTGTAAATTTTATCTACCTTCGTTGTAATATATTCTGCACATGCTCCTCTATCTGCTCTTCCAAAGACAGCTTGTCCTTGGTGAAAGCCGAATACACCCTTCCCAACTTCTTCGACCACTCCAGATAAGGCTGATCCAGAAATAAAGGGAAACTGCATTGGATAAATATCTTTCATCAAACCTTCTCGATAGGCCCAATCTACCGGCAAGACCCCCACAGAGTGAACGCGTATTAGTATTTCATTATCTGCTGGTTGTGGTATCGCGATCTGTTCCAGTTGCAGTTCTTCTAATCCTCCATATTGATGAACACGCACTGTTTGCATCATTTTTGTTGTCATCTTGCAAACATCTCCTTTTTTACGTGAATAAGTTAAGCAGTTCCCAAAGCTAACGCGCTTACCATCGTCCCAATCGCTCGCCCCCGATTTTCAGAGGTAAAATAATTTACTGGAATAATCATTGATACCGCAGGAATCACAGCAGCACCAGCTGCTTGCAGCATTCTCCCCATCACGATCAGCCAATATTGTTGTGCTGCTAATCCGATAAGGGAACCTAGCACCATAAATATCAATCCAAAAGTTAGTAAGTCTTTCAATCGATATCGATCAGCCAATTTTCCATATGTGACTGATCCAAACGCATACATGATGCCATAACCGGTTGTAATCCAACTTACTTGTGAAGCTGTAAGCGAAAACTCTTTGCTTATCGATGACAGAACCACATTAAAAATCGTTGCATTCATGACAGATATAACAAGTGTAAAAAACATGATTTGGAGTAATTTTTCTGCTGTTTTATTTTGCTGCTCCATCTTCAAAAGCCCTCTTCCTATGCCCTTCGTAAATTTCAGTTTCATCCGTGATCTGTCTCTATTGTAGATTGGATATTAGAAAGTGAAAAATATATAATTATCATAGGTTGATAGCTTTAAGTCTATAAACTTGACACCACCGAATAGAGGGAAAACAAATGGAATTATTGCAACTAAAATATTTTCAAACCGTAGCTCGACTGGAACATATGACGAAAGCAGCGGAGGAGTTGCATGTTGCACAGCCTTCTCTTAGTAAAACGATTGCTCGGTTGGAACAAGATATCGGAGTCCCTTTATTTGATCGACATAAACAAAAAATCCGACTCAATCCTTATGGACAACTTTTTCTAAAACAAGTCGATGCCGCTCTAGAACTACTAGAAGAAGGAAAGAGACAAGTTGTTGATCAAGCAGGTCTGGAACACGGGCGAGTCTTTCTCGCAACTACCAATCACAGATGTGATGCTCAATTGATTGGATCGTTTTTATCTGCTCATCCTGAGGTCAATCTCCGTCTGACACATGCTACTTCACAGGACGAGAAGATGAAGCTCCTTCATGAAGGAGAACTAGATTTTTGTATTACTTCCCTTCCAATAGAAGCAACAGAAACAGAAATAGAATACATCGATTTTCTTACAGAAGAAATTTTTCTTGCTGTACCTTCTACCCATCACCTGACTGCTAAACAAAGTATTCATCTTACCGAAGTCGCGGATGAAACGTTTATTAGTTTGCCAAAGAATAGTAGTCTTCGGGAGTTGACAACGCAATTTTGTATAGCTGCCGGATTTGAACCAAAGATCGGTTGTGAAGTAGACACACTACCTGTTGTGAGCGACTTTGTGAAAATGGGCATGGGTATTGCTTTTGTTTCCGATAACGCCAAGAAACGAGATCCATCACTGACTCTCATCTCTATTAAAGAACCTATCTGTAGGCGTACCTTTCAATTGGCTTGGAAAAAGAACCACTATTTATCCAAAGCGGCTCATACGTTTCGTGAGTATTTGCTTAACTTTTATAAAAATCTGGACTAGTGAATGAACTATCTTTTATAAATGGTGCTCTAAATCAAAAAGCAATCTAGTTATTAGATTGCTTTTTTCCGTACACTGATTTAAAAAATTGAAGTCTTATTCCTGTTTCATCGAATCAGCAACCTTTAAAGGGCGAGGGCTATACATCATACTTAAAAACTTTTCAAAGGGATAAATTCTCATTCAGTTGCATTTATCAGCATAGATGTCATAGTTTTTACCATGTACATAAGTAATCCCATTTCCCATCTGGACTACCTCTGCATCAAGGAGTACCATCTCTATTTTTTCTCCATCTTCACTTGTAATCGTAAGTTTGCTGATTGATTTGTCTGTTAGACTAGGCTTTTCCCTTCTATCTGGTTTTTCGTCAAAAAAGCAATCGATTCTTAACTCATTTCTTCCTATTGATACCCTTGATCCACTGTAAAATCTCCATTGAGGAACCTTTTTGATCGATTCCACAAACTCTTTCACCTTTTCCCTACACCCTTCTACCATCAATCGCAAAGCCATTTTCATCACCTTCCGTTATGAATCTTGTCTACTCGCATTATTTCCATATCGTTCACCCAACGTATTTCAATTCAAATCACTTGATGTTGTTCTTGTATAAAAATAATAAATAATATTTTAAATTTTTTCAATAATTATATTATTTTCTCCCTTTCTTATATTCTGTTCCGATAAAAGCAGGATTTGGAAAAATATTCAACGAATTCTTAGACCATTCCATTTCAATCTAAGAGGTGAAAATCATGACGTTTCCATTTGAGAAAATCGGACCAATTCTCCGTAACAAACGACAGAGTATGGGACAACGTATAGAGGATATGGTCGATGAAAACATTTCCAGATCGACCATTAGTAATGCAGAACGTGGACTTCCAAACGTGACAGAATCCATGTATATCTACTATGCAAAGAAATTAGGGATGGGAAACTCTTTATTTGGGATTATTGCCGAAAAGGAGCAACTAGAACTAGAAGCAAATGAGGAAATGAAAGAAATTGAAAATGTGATCGCAGTTGAACCAGATGAATCATTACAAAAACTAGAAAAGATAAGGGAAAAGTATCAAATAACAAAAAAAGATCGTTTATACCCATTTTACAGCTACTTATTGGGACGATGTGCTTATGAAAATAAGAAATGGAAAAAAGCTAAAGCTTATTTTCATGAGGCTTTAACACTCTTCAATCAGAACAAGGAATCAAACATAACCAATCTACACGCTGCCTGTTTTAATGAACTAGGTAGAGTCGCATTTTTTGAAAATCAACTGGAAGATGCACTTCAATATACACTTGATGGATTAAAGGTTTTTCATCTAGACGGCGAGCGACCTCGATTTCAATTTCACTTTCTGTTAAACAAAAGTATTTACTTAAAAAGATTGCAACAACCAGAAAAAGCATTAGAGGCTATAGAATCACTACATTCTGCAATTGAGAATTTACCAAGTACCAAAGTAGTTCTTTCTATTGTCCACTTAGACACAATTGTTCAAATGTATAATATGTATGCAGTTATACTAACCGAACTTCAACTCTATGAAAAAGCACTCGATTATGCTCATCAAGGATTGGAAATCGTACAAAACAATAATTTAACCGACCAAATATTGACTTTACACACTACACTTGGTTCTGTCTATTTTAAACTAGGGAATCTACCTAAAGCAGAGAAGTGCTTTAAATTGGCACTTAACCTACGAAAAAGCATAAAAAATGAATATCCTCTAGTTACTGCATATATTCAATTAGGCCGACTCTATATCCAACAAAAAAATTGGAAAAGAGCAGAACAAGCACTTAAAGAAGCTATATCGATCAGTGAGAGAAATCATAATATAATAGATTTAATTGATTGTTTTATTTCTTTGGGAGATTGTTGGCTTCAACAAGAAAAATTCGATAAGGCAATCACTCCATATAAAAATGCTGAAAATTTGATTAAAACTAGTAAAAATAACGAAAAGAGATGTGAAATCGCCATTAATTTAGGTCTTTGTTACCAGAAATTAGGGAATCAAAGTTTATTTGAAAGATATAGGAATAAGGTGTTTCAAGTTAAAACTGAAATGAAATGGGGTAATTTAGGATGACTAGCGAGCCTGGAGGCGGATAATAATTTTGTTATAGAAAATTTCAACCAAAATTATGTAGGCTATTAAACTACAAGAGACAGGAAAAGTACAACAAATGAAGACTAATTGTCCTTGTTGATACTTATAAATGTATATAGTTAAGTGGTTTCCTTTTATAATGTCTTAAGTATAAACAAACTTTCCTTGAACTGTTACCACTACAACTATCACTAACGAGTGCACCGCACTGAAGCCAAAGAATGCGTCAATGTGCGGTGCGAGTCGAGCTTTTAGCCCGTGAGCTGAGCGACGATCCAGTCCTCGGCTTCTGACAGCGACAAGAAATAAGGAGGTCCCTCTGCGCCAAATGATTCGAAGAGCTCGTCGGAGAGATCCACCAAAACCTTTCGAGAACGCTCTCCTGCTGGGAATTGATCGGATGCTAGCACGACGCTCCGCCTTCATATGAGCAGGTGTGTATGGCACGCCACGGGGTAAATGAGGGTTGATGATCTGATCGCTGCGCACACTTCGAGACTCGAGACGCGCGATCAGCTCCTCCCGCCACTTGGTTCTGGCAGTCGTCCCGCCGAGAAATACACGTTTCATTTGGGACATGTTGATCTCCTAAGGCAGTTGTCCAACTCAAATATGGATCTAAACATACCATATCATCCCACTTTACAATGTCAAGACAGTACATCATTCACTTTTGATTGTATCTTCATATGTCGGCGAATTACTCACGATATATTCCACTTAGATAATTTTCAATTTTCGTTCTATGAGGTTGGACACATGATGAAATATGTGTTATTATAGATATACCGAACGAAAGTTCGGAAGAAATACAACCTAACACAAGGAATGGAATCATGGCTGCTAAGTGTACCAGTGGTGACAACCGCCCGGTGAGTGATACTTGCTGGAATGGCAGGTGCGTCCTTTGTTGCATCAATAATTGTCGCTGCGAGCAGGACGACTGATCCACAACTTGCTGTGAGCGTTTGGTAGCTAATTATTTCGATAGTTAGCTGCGGGGCTTCAAACCCCACGACGATCGGTTATGCCAACACGGGCATAGTCGAGGCAGTAGTTCCAAGAAGTGATTCTTTAGACTGCTGCCACCTAATAAACAAATCGCTGTAAAAAATAGATCAAAAAAACTGCCATCTTATAAGCAAGTGGCAGTTTTTTTCGTAAAATGGAATACTAATTGAATTTTATAAACAACGTCTCAGCACATACATGATGTGTACGATATTTTTGAAATGGCTTCTTATTACATAACAACAATACAAAAAGAGGAATTAATTTTAAAAAGTTGCTGCCCACCATTACGAGTATAATGGCGGGCAGACCGATCTAGCAGATAAGCAGAGGTGTTAGCTCAGGATGAGGCAGATGATGCTTCCCACCACTGCACCGGGAATCAGGGTGTCACGGGGAACATCCCAGCCCATGATCCATCCGCCGTAGGACATCCAGCCGGGATTCCTCTTCTTGTGCCAGTGCATGGCTCCAGCCGCCGCCAGCAGTCCAAGCCCTACTACCTTGAAAGCCATTCCCAACTAAAATCATGTCTGTCTTCGGAAGTTGCTTCCATGATGGAAGGCGTTCTTCACCATTGCACGGATATGGAAGTAAATAAAAATTATGTCGATATGCATGGTCAGAGTGTCGTTGCCTTTGCTTTTTCCCATTTGCTCGGTTTTAAACTGATGCCACGCTTCAAAAATATTGGTTCGCAAAAATTATATCGCCCTGAAACAGGAATGAATGAACATATCCACATTTACAGTCTGTATGAAGTAAACCAATTAACTGGAATCTTATCCGACAACAGTATGACCAAATCGTTAAATATGCTACCGCTCTCCGATTAGGAATTAAAACAATTTACAAAGGATATTCAACATCCCACTTATCAGGCAATCTGTGAATTAGGCAAAGCGATTAAAACCATCTTCTTATGTGAATACCTGCATTCTGAAGAGATTCGCAGAGAAATCAAGTGGCATCCATCGCTGGACATAGTGGCATCCATCGCTGGACATAGTGACATCCATACCACTCTGCTATATACCAATCCTAGTCGAAAAGCAATGATAGATAAGCTGAACCAGCTTTAAATAAAGGGCTGGTTCTTTGTTTTACATATTAAGGAAATAATTCTGCTGACTAAAGCAGCAACCCTGTGGCCTGTAACCACAAAGTAATTATGTTTCATTCCAATCAATACCAAAATCAATAAATTATGTTTCAAACATCAGAGATCAAACACATTGATATATAAGACATTGTGCTACTTTGCGGTCTATAATAGGAACCCTGTCATTGGGCCATAAGAAACTCCTTATTAATATTAGATGTAAATTCATGCAACTTAAATACGAAAATTTATCTATCTAAATGATTTGTATTTATGTTATAGTGATATTTGCAACTGTATATAATTGAAACGGGAGCTTGGGAATAGCCAGGCTGAGAGGGTGGAGAACTCTACCACCGACCGATAACCTGATCTGGATAATGCCAGCGTAGGGATGAGTAATCGTTCTTTATGATACTTCCAATATATAACATTGGGAGCCGTACGCCTATGGCGTACGGCTTTTTTTCTTGACCACAATCTTTCGGTGCCTCTCATTCATCACGTTTTCACTTGTACCAGTTGTAAATCCTCATATTGGAAGGAATGTATACAATGAGCAAGTTTTCTATTCCAGCAAGTAAAAAAGTATACAAGCAAGGTTCACGAATTGATCTTCATGTCCCCATGCGGGAAATTCAACTTTCTCCAACTAATGACTGGCGCGGAGTAACTCCTAATGAACCAATTCAAGTCTATGACACAAGTGGACCTTATACAGATCCAAAGGTAAAGATCAATATTAATCAAGGGCTTCCCAAACTGCGTCATAACTGGATTATTGAGCGAGTGGATGTAGAGAAATATCCAAAACGAACGGTGCAGCCGATCGATAATGGTTTTCAATCTAAAGAAAAGATGGGGAATTTTAAACCTTTTCCAACTACTAATCATCAAGTGCTTCGTGCCAAAAAGGATAAGAACGTAACACAGATGCACTATGCTCGACAAGGGATTATTACCCCTGAGATGGAGTTTGTTGCGATTCGAGAAAATGTAAGTGCTGATTTTGTACGAGAAGAAGTAGCAGCTGGACGAGCTATAATACCAGCCAATATAAATCATCCAGAGCTGGAACCCATGATTATCGGAAAAAACTTTCACGTTAAGATTAATGCAAACATCGGAAATTCAGCAGTCTCCTCTTCCGTTAAAGAAGAAGTGGAAAAAATGACTTGGGCCACTCGTTGGGGTGCAGATACCATCATGGATCTTTCAACTGGTAAAAACGTCCATAATACTCGAGAATGGGTGATTCGTAACTCTCCTGTACCTGTTGGAACCGTTCCTATTTATCAGGCTTTGGAAAAGGTTCAAGGCAAGCCGGAGGATCTTACTTGGGAAATTTATCGAGATACATTAATCGAACAAGCCGAACAAGGAGTAGACTATTTTACTATTCATGCAGGAGTTTTGCTTCGCTATGTTCCTTTAACTGCAAAACGGGTTACGGGAATTGTTTCTCGCGGAGGCTCGATTATGGCAGCATGGTGTCTAGCACATCATCAAGAAAACTTCCTTTATACCCATTTTCGAGAAATTTGTGAGATTCTCCAAACTTATGATATCTCTATTTCCTTAGGAGATGGTTTACGTCCAGGCTCTATCGCTGATGCCAATGATGAAGCGCAATTTGCTGAACTAGAAACTCTTGGTGAATTAACGAAAATCTCATGGGAATACGATGTCCAAACAATGATAGAAGGACCTGGGCATGTTCCTATGCATAAAATAAAAGAGAATGTGGATTTGCAACAAAAGATTTGTTATGAGGCTCCTTTCTATACCCTAGGGCCCCTAACCACGGATATTGCACCTGGATATGATCACATCACTTCTGCTATTGGTGCGGCGATGATCGGTTGGTTTGGAACCGCTATGTTGTGCTACGTAACACCAAAAGAACATTTAGGTTTACCAAATAAAAATGATGTAAAAGAGGGCGTAATCGCCTATAAAATTGCTGCTCATGCTGCAGATTTAGCAAAAGGTCATCCTGGTGCACAAAAGTGGGATGATGCTTTATCAAAAGCACGTTTCGAGTTCCGTTGGGTAGATCAATTTCATCTCTCTCTTGATCCAGAGCGTGCTTACGAATTTCATGATGAAACATTGCCAGCTGAACCAGCAAAAACAGCTCACTTTTGTTCCATGTGTGGTCCAAAATTTTGCAGCATGCGAATTACACAAGATATCCGAAAGTATGCAAAAAACAAAGAGATAGATTTAGAAGAAGCACATCAAGAGGGAATGAAAGAAAAGTCAATTGAATTCAAAAAAAAAGGGGGACACATTTACCCATGATAGTCGAGATGATCCTTGACACATATGGAATGAGCGTAACTAAATCAATTCAGGAATGCGTTTACGATTATTGGGTCCGGACATAGTCTCATTTAACCCTTTAATGGGATTCTTAAAGCAGGAAAGAGGATGAGATTGTTATACTTCATAATCAATTAACTCTATATCTCATGACTGGATGAAGCAAAAATGTTATTTAAGTGAGAGGAGAACACATGATCAAACATGTTCTAACGATTGCGGGAAGTGATTCAGGAGGTGGAGCAGGAATACAAGCAGATTTAAAAACTTTTTCTGCACTGGGAACCTACGGATTGAGTGTAATTACTGCAATTACAGCACAAAATACGCAAGGAGTTACGGGAATTGAAATATTGAGTCCTTTCATCGTAGAAAAGCAATTAGATGCAGTATTCAAAGATATTCGGATTGATGCCGTAAAAATTGGAATGGTTGCTAGTCGTGAGCTGATTAAAGTGATTGTACAAGCGATCAATCGATTTCAACCGAAAATAATCATTGTTGATCCAGTTATGGTGTCTACAACAGGAAGTCGATTATTAGAAGAAGATGCGATAGAAGAGATCAAACAACATTTGTTTCCAATTGCTACATTGATTACCCCAAATTTGCAGGAAGCAGCTGTTTTGTTAGAAACTGAGTTGCAATCGTTAAAAGACTTATTTCAAGTAGCTGTAAAGTTAAAGCAGTTCACAGTTGGTGAAGTACTGATTACAGGTGGCCATAATGTATTGGGTGATCAAGTAATCGATGTACTTTCCACTGGAGAAGCATTTATGTCAGAACGAATTGAGACAAAACATACTCATGGGACAGGTTGTAGTCTCTCTTCTGCCATTGCAGTGTTTATGGCTCAAGGACTTACCCTTAGTAAGGCAGTTCAGAAAGCTAAACAATACGTGACAAAAGGCTTATATCATGCATACCCGATCGGATCTGGAGCTGGTCCGATTCATCATTTTCACGCATTATGGAATGACTTATAATTCAATTCAAAGGGGGATCATTTCTTATGACGATCGCTTTTAAATGGGAAAAAATTAGAGAGGAACAACCATTAATCCATCATATTACCAACTATGTGACGGTTACCGATTGTGCGAATATTACATTAGCATGCGGTGCCAGTCCTGTTATGGCACATGCCCCAGAAGAAGTATCAGAAATGGTTGCTCACAGTCAAGCGTTGGTACTCAATATTGGTACACTTTCCCAATCTCTCATTGAATCTATGATCAGAGCTGCTAAAACAGCAAATCAAAAGCAAGTTCCTATAGTATTAGATCCTGTAGGAGTAGGAGCAACAACATTCCGGCTACAAACTGTACAAGAATTACTAAGACAGGTTCAATTTACGGTGATTCGCGGTAACGCTTCTGAAATTGCTACCTTGTGTGGATTTCGTGAAGGTAAAGGAGTAGATGCAATCGATACAGAGTTAAAACAGTTTATCCCTCAAGTTCGGAAATTAGCAAAACAACTTCAGACAGTTATTGCAGTTAGTGGAGAGGTTGATTATATTACCGATGGTACACAGGAAGCCCAAATCACAAATGGTACAGAATTACTGACCAAAGTGACCGGAACAGGTTGTATGACAACAGCTTTGATTGGTTGCTGTTTAGGTGCAGGAATCCCACCATTTACAAGTGCTATTACTTCGTTATTGGTGATGGGGCTTGTAGGTGAATGGGCAGAAGGATTGGTGGAAGCTGATAATGTAGGATCATTTCGTACATATTTATTTGATGGATTTGCCAAAATGAACAATCAATGGTTGCAGAAAAAGGGGAAAGTATATGTTACTGCCGGATAGTTTGCGCTTGTATCTGGTAACTGATGAACAGGTAAATTTATTTTCCAGGACGGAGGCAGCACTTCGAGGTGGAGTAACTTGTGTGCAATTGCGTATGAAGCAGGTATCTTTTGAGACTTTTCTACAAACAGCAAAACGTTTTAAGCAACTCTGTAAGCAATTTCAAGTACCTCTTATTATCAATGATCAAGTAGAAATAGCCAAAATTATTCAAGCTGATGCACTTCACATTGGGCAGACTGATCTCTCATTTGCAGCAGTACGCCAATGGGCAGGACCAACAATGCCTATTGGCGTCTCAGTTCATACTGTTGAGCAAGCCTTACAAGCAGAAAAGGATGGGGCTGCATATTTGGGTGTAGGAGCCATGTTTTCTACACCTTCAAAGGTAGACGCAAATCTTGTATCTCTTAAAACATTGGAAAAAATTAAGTCTCTTGTGAGAATTCCTGTGGTAGTAATTGGGGGAATAAATCAGAAAACATTATCTAAGGTCATGCCTTACCAACCAGATGGTGTGGCGATCATCTCTGCGATTCTTTCTTCTCCAGATCCAGAACAAGAGGCACGCTACTTCCGTACACAACTTCACTTCCAAGTGACAGGGTTCATGTGATAGACGTAAAAACATTATCGGATTTTGGTAAAAATAATGGTGTACACATTTGGTTAAAGAGAGTGTTGTTTTGCTAAAAATAAGTGATGCTGAAAGTTTTCTAAAGGATAAAATAGGTGAAAATACAAATGATATGGCAAGAGTTTGGGCAGTATTTAAATCTTTTGCAAAAGAACAAGTATTGACGAAGAAGAAATTGCTATCTTGTTTCAATGTGGCGTATATGATTTTACTGGAGAAGAGCTGCTCTACTATGATTTTGTTAGACAATTTACCAATGAAGAGGATGACCCAATGGAACAACTTCATTGTGAATTTGTATTTAAACCAACGAATGAGCTAAAGAAATTAAAAACAACAGAATGGTATTTTGATACTGATGGAGATATTGATGATTGTTTTACTAATATAGGAAACTTAAGGAGTTTATAACACCTTTAAAATCTGCTCCAATCCAATTAAACATATATCAAGAAAAGATAGGGTACCGAGAGTACAATCAGGCTCTCAGCATAGCCTTGTCACTGGGCTTTTTCATCAGCGTTTTAAGAGCGATTAGGAAATATTCCTAGGATATGTCCTATTTTTACACGTATCTCTCTGGTACCCCAAATTGCGCTTAGTCACATGGATGCTGGTTCTATGCCATAATAGAGGGTAACAGTTGTCTCCAATCTATGAGAAGTTGAAGGAAGGTAAAGAGCAAAAAAAGAGTCACAAATGATTTCTTAAAAAGTTTAAAGAAAAAATTATAAATGAATGATTAAAAGTGAAGGATATGAGCCTTATGAAAAAAAGAAATGTAGGAATCATGAAGATGATGATAATATATCTCATTACTTTATTATTCATTTTAACAGGATGTTCTGTACAGAAAACTAATACTATTCATCTTATTCCAGAGGGATATGAGGGTAATTTAGTTGTTATTTATAATGTAGAAGGAAAACCTCCTTTAAAGACAAAAGATGGCTATCAAGTAGTACAGTATAATGATAAGGGAATCGCCTTAACATCTACACCTGATGCATACTATGGGACTGTTAATGATAAGTACTTCTATGTAAATCCTTTTAGCAAAAGAAAAGAAATATCTCAACAGTGTGTTTTTTCGGCTCCTAATGGATCTACTCAATATAATGGAGGACGTGAATTTCCATTTTCTCACTTGATTGTAACAAATGATAAAAAACAATGCTCTCACAACTTTGAAGTTAATGGCCCTCGCAATTTGAATATAAAAGATGTTGAGGAAATTATTAAACAAGAGTTAATTAATTCCAAAACTGTGAACCTCTCTTCATTTCAAAAACAGTATTCGCTATCTTTCTAAAGGATTTAAAAGGGTAGTCAGACGGTTTGCGCTCTAATCCGTCAGTAGATTCCATTTATTGGGCAAATTAGGGTTTATCGTTCGGTCGCTGGTAGAACCAGCGACTAAATGTCTCGTTCAAATCCTTTATACCAATTACCTTGA
The DNA here is from genome assembly GCF_009831235.1 of Shimazuella alba. Classification (GTDB taxonomy): domain Bacteria; phylum Bacillota; class Bacilli; order Thermoactinomycetales; family Thermoactinomycetaceae; genus Shimazuella; species Shimazuella alba. The sequence continues at coordinate 298,713 of NZ_WUUL01000003.1, forward strand.
AAAGTAAGTGTTCCTAAATCTCCTTCTATTAATTTTCCATATTCTGAACCGTCTACTATCAACTCCATGCGATCTCTTTCATCTGTTTCAAAAGTTACGAAATATAATGTTCTTGTATATTGGCCTCCTTCAACACGCATACGTTTAGAAACCACTTTTGCTTTTGCTGATAAGATAGGTAGTTTTTCATTGGCTATTCGTTGTTTCCTTTTAGAAATTAGTACATAAATCAAAATAGAGATAATAGTTATAGGTAACAAAATAAAAAAAAGAAAAAATATTACATCCAATTCCAAATTAGCTCACCTCTTCAAAATAAAAAGATATTTCTTTTAGGGCAGTGAGATGTTCGTGCTCTAGTCCGTCAGATAGTCAGTCGCTGGATACTGGTTTGAACCTTTAAACATTTTCATTTTGGTACATATAGTAAGAAATTTGCTCTAAGTTAATTGTATAGATGTTATAAGTTTCTCCTGGGAATTTAGTACCAAAATACTCACCATCCAAAACTATTTTAACTATCTTTTTCTCCTTATTCACAGCAGAATCTAATTGATTTTTCACTATAAGCGCTTCGTCCCGCTTAAATTCAAGAGGTTCATTAGTTCCGATAAACCAAATAAAAAAATATCCATTTATTTCTCTCCTCACATTACCTATTCGATAAACTGAGGGTAAAACCCTATGCAATTCTTACACAATTTTCTTAATCATGGGACTTGTGATATCTGCAAGTCGTCAAATGCCGGTTTACAATAAACCTTTTGTAGGATTATTTTTGAATCTTTCCCATTTTTCTATCTTCTCTTCATCTATTGTTGTTGTAAACGATATCTTCAATCATGTCATGGAAAACGAAAGGAAATACAACAAACGAATTGCATTTAGCATCAAATAACGAATTCATAATTTTGTCAGCAGTGGTATTTAGACATTCAATCCAACATCTCAAGTCCTTTCCATACACATCTGCTGCACGACCGGAAATTCTACATTCAAAATTTATATTTTCTTCACCTTTAGACATTAACCACATAGCAGCCAGAGCTTTTAATTTTGCATGGTGATTTCCTCCACCACTACGTGCCCAACTTTAGACACTTTCATCAATTACTATAGTTGTACCATTCTCAGGTAAAGGCTCCAACTTAACCCAACCTTTATTAAATACCTCTGCTAATTCTTTTGTTCTCCATTCTTCACGGGGAAATCGGGAATTATCAGAGTTCCAAAATTCATCCCAGCTTTCACGATTGCGAATATCATCTAATGTTTTAAGGTTCTGGTGCAAAAAATCGAAGAAACAAAAAAGCCAGATTCTCCATGTGATTGAAAAAGAACTGAGCTACCAGATTAAATATATTATTTATGAAATTAACTTTATCAGAGACAGAGATGCCAATGGAGGCAATCTGTCCTTTTTTACCATGTGCATGGCTTCGATCCCTATGAGTGTCCGAGCAGCAGTGCGAAAGGACTGGAATCCCAGCATCGGACGTACAAGCTTTTTGATGAATCGATGATCCTGTTCCAGCCTATTGTTGAGGTATTTAATTCGCCTGATGTCTATGAAGGAGGGCAACTTCTTCTCCTTTTGTAATTCTCGAATCGCAGGATGGTAAGCAGCATTCTTATCTACGGAAATCACTTGAGGAAATTTCGTATGAGACGAGCGTAAAGCCTTACGGAAGAAGCGTTTTGCTGTTTTGCGATTCTGCCTCGCACAGAGCAAGAAATCGATGGTTTTTCCTTGGGAATCCACAGCACGATAAAGATACTTCCATTTTCCCTTCACTTTGATATACGTTTCATCCACTTTCCACAAATCATTGGTTCGCTTGAGATGTCTGCGAATCCGTTTCTCCAACTCTGGCCCATACTCATGAACCCATCTCATGATCGTCGTATGGGCCATCAGAATCTTTGATTTTTTGCACCAGAACCTTGAAATCAAGAGATTACAAAGGCAATTGAAAAGATATCGTAAAGTAAAACTAGATATCCTTGAACTATCAAAAGAGCTAGAAAAAGGAACGATTGATAAAGTGTTATCAAAGAGTGATTTGGAAGTAGGTTTAGTCGAATCTGATTAAAGAAAAGAATTTAGTTGTCTCGACACAAATAATAGAAAAGTTAACCACCTGTGTAGGTGGTTTTGTTCGTTTATTCCATATTAAACACTTGAACCCTGCATCTCTTCTCGCTAAAAAAATCCAGCAAAATTCGATGGAGCCTCGACCAAGCACACGAAGTGATAGTCAAGACTCCAATACGAACTTCCAATCGGAAACAAGTAGGCTCGCTACTTGCTACGGATGGATGCAAAAGCTGTTTTATTTTTTTATATCCTCATCATAAACCCTTCTTCACACTTTCTTTGGAACCTTAGTGAGAACAACAATGGTGACTCTCTTTCTTTTTGTGTTCATGTGTGTGCCGATGCTCCTCGATGGTGTCCTCTGCTCCCTCTGGACGACTGTGGCTCATACAACTATGCCCAGCAAGAGCTGGGAAATGAACCATAACCCCCTTGATGGCAAACTGCTTTCCCTGCATCGTTTCTTTCAGCAACTTCCCCGACCACTGCATCATCTTTGCCCCCAGCCAAAGACCAAGCAACGAATCAACGAAAGAAAATTGGTTTCCAAACCCCCATACGACCAACTGTCCAATCAGGATGATGATCGAGTGATAGAGATCAGACTTTACATGGAGAAGAACACCCTTCAAGTCGTCCTGTGAACGGCTGCCAATAAGGACCAGTAGATTGACAAGGTTGACTGCCAATCCAATCACTACAACAGGCAAGGAGACTTCTAGTTGAACTCGTTGTGGATAAGCCAGCCGATCAACCGAAAGAAAAATCGTAGAACTGGCTGCTACAAACAAGAGCATCATACATACGAAGTCTCCCAGTTTCCAAAGGCTAGTCGTTTTCAAATTCTGCAAGATAGTCGATAGCGACGGATGAAGCTTCGAAAACCACTCAGGAGGTCGCATTTTCCAGACAGCAATTGTAAGCACAAGCCAGTATACCAACTGGCTTGTACCATCTACCAGCATATGAAAAGCATCACTCATCACGCTGGAAGAGTGAGCATAAAGCCCGCCCACAAACTGAATCATAAAGCCGCTGAGGAGCAAGAGTAGAAGGATTCCAGTAATTTTCCGGTTACGGAACGGGTCTCGTGATTCGATGAAGTGCTTATGCATTTTCCTTCTCCGATTGGTAGGTTCGTCTCTTTCACAATTGATTCATGGCAGATGCGAGTGAGACATCGATGTCTATCTTATTGATCTTTTATGGATCACCTAATGCCTCTCGCATCCTATTCTCGTATCACTCATTAAAAGGAATGATTACGATTTGAATGCTCGTTTTATTGTAGATCATTTTTATAAATGTGTCAAAACTAACTTCTGATTATATTTCGGATAATATAAATAATAATAATTCCTTTTTATGTATTATTTAATTATTCTGTGGGCTTTATAACATTATCTTTATAAGAATTCTGTTTATAGGTGAAAAGAATTCATATATACTAAAACAGTTGTTTTCACTTCTATCCCTTGCAGTACTCGTATAAAGGAAAATGAGATGGCTGAATCTAGGCGAACAGCTGATCAGGTCTCCATATCTCGCCAAGTGGGGAAAAACATCCAACGTAAGAGGTGGGACCTTGGTTGGACTCAAGGTCAACTCGCTACAAAAATTCGCGCTCTAGGCCTACCTATGAGTCAACAAAGTCTCTCTCAGATCGAAAATGGGAAGGATGGTGCCCATTACCGTTCTGTGAGTGTTGAGGAACTGATGGCTTTTGCTTTTGTATTCGAGATTGCAGTGACAGATCTGCTTTTCGGCCCTCAAAAAAGAACGGTAGCTGCTTCATTTACTTCTAACTGGACAAAAGGACATTACTCTCGTATCGTTGGCAGGAACGTAAAACGTTATCGAGAAAAGTTGAAGCTATCTGAACGACAGGTAGCCGATGCGATGTCTCAATTGGGAATGCAAATGAAGGATGTGCAAAATTTGAAACGGATCGAGCAAGGTTATCATAATTTCGGCAGCCCTTCGACGGTGTCTGTTGATCAATTGGTAGCTTTCTCCTCCAAAGAAGTTTTGAATGTGAATCCAGAGGATTTGCTAGTCGAAGTGTAAAACAACATCCCTCCTTCTGAGTTGCTTGGAAGGAGGGAAATCAAAACCCTATCAACTTTAAGTAGATAGGGTGAAAAATGAAGACTATACATACTTGAACTTACAAACAGGATAATTCGTGTGTTTTCCACATAAACCACTGAAGCTATTGAATCTAAAATTGTTGGTATACATAGGAATCTTTAAGCGCTGGCACACGTTTGTATGATTTTAGTTTAATACCAGGCACCTCTCCCGTCTCATTTTTCGTTATTTCAAATGTCCCCTCTATTTCATACCACTGATCTTTCTTAAATTGGTTGCTCAGTGGTGTATCAATTAGAAATCCAACTACACCTGCATCGGCAACACAACAGGACATGGATAAGCGAGCCAGAACAAATTGGTTATCTTTGAGCCCCTCTTCTCGATATACAAAACCTGTGGATGTAATTTTCTTGCCAACAAATTTCTCTGGATACATCATCAATACATTGGTTACTTCCAAATAATTTTTGCTTGACAATGTAATAACCGACAGCTTTTCCAGTTCACTAGCTTTTTGCTTATAAGGCTCTTCCCAAGAATCGTCTTCTTGTGCAAGCTGTTGTTGATCTGTGCTTTGGTTTTTAGGCTTTTCCGTTGGAACATAGGTATAAACTTTTTGATCAGCAATGCTTGCATCAAGTGGTTTGCTTGGAAAAAGCAGAAACGCACAAATCGGCAGAAGCACAATCAGATAACCCCATGTACCAATCCGATGAGCGGATGGTCGTTTGTAGTGGTTAATCTGCACACACCCAAGAATCAAAAGAAAAATCAGACTAAAGATACTTAAATATTGAAACCGAGGATTGATAAAATACGAAAGTTCTCTCGTGATAATTAAGTAGGCTACCATAAAGGCTAGACCGAACAACAATGCTGCTCTAATGATGGATGACATGCCCATGTCTCCTTTCTCTTATAGAAAACAAATAACCGATACGATCGTAAGCAAGGTCGTCCCACCCCAAAAGAACCATATAACGGAAGCACGAAAACTGCCTGCCATCATCAAAACATTTTTCAAATCCATCATGGGACCGTAGACGAGGAATGCAAAAAGTGGAGCTGTTCCCATTGCATTTCGGAAAGATGCTGCAATAAAGGCATCAGAAGAAGAACAAATCGATAATCCAAAAGCTAATCCCATCATGACAATAATCGCAATCCATTCATGTGAGGCCATGGATTTCATAGCAGCAAAGCCAACAAAAGTTTGGAAAACAGACGCCAAAAAAGCACCTAAAATAAAATATTTGGTCATATTCATAAACTCGAAAATTGAATGGTACAACGCATGATTTAGTTTGTCTTTCCACTTGGGAGTATCATGCTTTGTATGATGTTCCCTATGATCCGAACAACAATGGTCGTCCATTTCATCTGATTCGCAGGTATGGGAATTATTCCGCAGCACCTCCCTGTTTCGAAAGAACAGAAAAAAGAGAAAACCCATTACTACTGCAATACCTGCCCCTAATGATAACCGAGTAAGCGTTATTCCCCAATCATCTCCAAAAGCAATATAAGTGGAAATGATCGTGACAGGGTTTACGATGGGAGCAGCGAGTAAAAATGTAAACGCAGTATAAACAGGCAACTTTTTTTCAATCAATCGCCTTGCAATCGGGACAATTCCACATTCACAAATTGGCAAGATCAAACCAAACAATGTAGCCATGGGAATCGATAGAAACGGGTTTTTGGGGGTTAATTTCCACAGTGTATTCTCATTTACAAATTCATGAATCAAACTGGAAACTAACACACCAATTAGGATGAAAGGCAATCCTTCTAAGAAAATACTCAAAAAGATCGTAGCTAAATTTTGCAGTTTCCCATAAGAAACAAAAGAACTCAACCAGCTGACATCCCATTCAAATCGAAGGAAAGAATCCGAACTAAAGAAAACAACGAGAGTCATGAACAAAAATACCAATAAAATCTCTACATAAAAGTTTTTTAATAAACGAAGCATGTATCCTCCTCCTGCTTTTCTCCTTTAACATATTTTCTCTTATTAATCTATGTATTGTCCTCCTCTTATATCGTAATCATTCCATATTGTAAACCTTTTTACCGCTTATTTCCGTTAATTGACATGCAATTGTTAGAAAAAACAAAGAAGATAACCTAAATATGAATTTATCAAATCGATATACGAATAATATATTATTAAATTTAAATGAAAAATAGATAGACAAACAAGTCATATATCGATACAATATTTCTGGAGATGTAAATAAGAATAATTACGATTTAAAAAGGAGTATATAGCATCATGAAAAATTGGAGTATCATCAGCATATTTTTATTTGTTTTTATTTTTCTCACTGCTTGCAGCGAAACCAGTAATAGTTTGGAAAAAACAGATAACAAGCAGCAAAAATTAGTTATTTACACCAGTATGTACCCATTAGCTTTTTTTGCAGAAAAAATTGGCGGAAATCTGGTAACTGTTCATAATCTAACACCTACAGGTGTTGAACCACATGATTATGAACCAACACAAAAAGATCTTATCAACCTAAATAAATCAGATATATTCATTTATAATGGAGCAGGTTTAGAAGGTTGGGTAGATAAAGTAAAAACAAATATCAATACTGAGCAAACGCTGCTCGTTGAATCTACGAAAAACATAAAGTTACTTACAGCAACCGAAGAAGAGGAAGAAGACCACCATCATCACGAAGGAAACCATACAGAAAACGTGGACCCACATGTATGGCTTGACCCATCGCTCGCGAAAAAACAAGCAGAAAATATAAAACAGGCTTTGATTCAAAAAGACCCAAAACATAAAACTCTTTATGAACAAAATTATCAAAAACTGGCAAAACGTCTGGACCAATTGGATCAGTCTTATCAATCTGTCCTCTCCCAAACTAAAAACAAAAATGTCCTCACTTCACATGCTGCCTTTCACTATTTGACTGAGCGATATGGTTTGAAACAAGTTGCCATTTCTGGGTTATCCCCTGATCAAGAACCAAGCCCAAAAAGGTTGAAAGAGATCATTCAATATGCAGAACAAAATAAGATTAAATATATATTCTTCGAAAAACTAGTCGATCCAAAAATAGCAAAGGTTGTAACCAATGAAATACATGCCACTGCATTAGTCTTAGATCCGTTAGAAGGATTAACACCAGATGAATTAAAAAAAGGGGAAGATTACTTCTCTATCTCCATGCGTAATTTAGAAAACCTGAAAATTGCTTTGCAGTAATACAAACCTGTTGCGAATATTTCTTTAATTTAGTAGTTTATATAGTAGCAAGTTAATCTCATTCCATTCCTCAACTGAAGGATTCAGATGTTTCACAACAGAAGGCCCGAACTAAAAAACAAACAGAAAAAGTTCACAAAGGGCAAAAAGGCAGTAGCACTCTCCTTGTCAGCGGACAAGTGGGCACTGGTCAAAGTCATCATCCTCACTGTGATCGAAGCGACATTTGCTGGTCTTCTGCCACTCGGTCAGAAGATGCTGCTGGAAAACCCGTCGATCTGGACAGCTACATGGGCTACTCTCTTCTCAGCAGCCCAAGTATTCTTCCTCATGGTATTCTTTAATATGAACGATACCCTTGGGGCAACAATGGAGAAGGCTTTGAATAAACGGGTCTTTCTCCAGATGAAGTTCATGTCCAAACGGTACCTGAATATGGTCAAAAATAACAATGGCCAAATGCACACCAGTATGACAGCGAGTTTGGTCCGGAATTTTGGAACCAATCTTTTCTCTGCTCTGAAAAGTGCAACCATCGTTTCTGCACAACTGATCGGCATCGCTCTAAGTTTTGGAATCGGAAAGTACTTTTGGCTGACCCTACTCGGACTTGCTTTCATGGCTGGTCTTGTCTTCTTTGCTTACAAGTGGAATAAGGGATTTAGTAAGCAAAGAAAGATGTTGGATGCACAGCAGAATAATCGGTTGGAGCTATATGCTGATCAGCTGGACGTACACCAAGCTGGGACTAGTGGTGTAATGTTCAATCTATTCGAAAAGGTGAGAGCGAGCCCTTTGCATGATTGGTCGCGGGGTGCTACAGATGATTCTGGGTGAGCTGGATATTCTTATTCTCGACGAACCGTTCGCTCACATCGACGTTGCTACTGGTAAAGAGATGTCAGAAATTCTCTCCTACCTTGCGAAGTCATATAACTGTGCCCTACTGATGATCAACCATGTGGATACCTTGGATCCACCCGAAGCAACAGCATACGTCTTTGGTGAATCTGGTAAAGGCATTGTGGAAATCGGGCGAGTCGATGTGCTTAGGCAATCTGATGACTCGCTGTATGTGCATACCCTTTTTGAGAAGACAGCACAGAACACAGTCATACCTCAACACCGATGGGATGAAATCGTCGCCATGACAAAAATCCGGTGAAATGGATTTCTTTCAAGATGTGAGGGGGTAGTCACCCTTATATTTTACTTGGCAATAAAAGTACGCCGGTTCTTTATGAACCGGCGTACTGAGTTTAACTTATTATGCAACTTCTTATAGTTCCTCTTTGTTATCTAATTTGTTCATTAGCAGAAAGGCTACAGATTTCTTTATTAAACTACGAAAAACAAAAGATAATATCTAACCTACATTTCCAAAAACACTTGAAAAGTAACTCCTCGGTCAATTGAATTCAAATATCTGCAATTTAAAGTCCTCCAAGACAAAATACAACATTTGAAAATGAAACCAACACAATGTTTAATGATTGGTGATTCTGTCACCACAAAAACGTCTGGAGTTCCATTTCTGAGGTATTCGAATACTTTCTTGGGAGCTAAAGGACTCTTTGATGCAGGAGCTGAAAACGTAATTTCTTATTACATTCCATTGCTGAGCGAGAAGTGATCAAGGAACACTTAGACCGGCTGATGTCGGTCGCTCCATTTAGCAGCTGTTCCTTCTACTTTGCTAAATTTCATTCAAGCTCCGCAAAGGATGCAAACAAATGAAACATCGACTGTGCTTTCATTCGACCAATCCATCGTAATATTTTGCTAAAGACTGTGAATGCTCCCTCGATTCAACAATTTTACAACTTGAATCAACAGGAGCACCCTAAAGTTCGGTTGATCTATATGCACTTTTTCTCTATTTTTTATTGCTTCTGCAAAGCCACTGAGTACCTCCTACATTTTTTGAGTAACGTATGATTACACACTCCATTACTTGCATCCTCTCTATTTCCTTAAATTAACATCTCTCTCCACAAAAATATCATATATACTGGTACACACATCAAAATCTTTTAGAAAAGAGGGATAGAATGCGATGGATTTTTGCGTTGATTATACCTGCACTCTTAGTGTTTCCTACTTTTGGACAAGCAGCAGGCGAATCAGCTACAGCAGCCAAAGCAATAAAAGTTAAGTCAATCAAGATTATCTTCCCAACCTCTATAACAAAAGAAAAGACAAAAACAATCAAGAAAAAAGTTACAACAAAAAAGGAAGACTCTAATAATACTGCAAATTCTACTAAATCGGATACATCAAAGAAAACAAATACATCAACTTCTAACTCATCTCAACCCACATCGGTTAAATCCACTAATGAATCAGTTTCTTCTACTCCATCTGCAACCGATTCCGGTATCTTAGCTGTAGAGCGTGAAGTCGTTCGATTGGTAAATGTAGAACGAGAGAAACAAGGTTTAAAACCATTGGAACTAGACAGTAAATTGAGCTCGATCGCCCGCAAAAAATCACAGGATATGAAAGACAAAAACTACTTTTCACACCAATCTCCAACTTATGGTTCTCCCTTTGAGATGTTGAAACAATTTGGTGTCTCTTACCAAACTGCTGGAGAAAATATTGCCGCAGGTCAGCGTTCTGCACAAGAAGTAGTTGATGGATGGATGAATAGCAAAGGTCACCGAGAAAATATATTAAACTCATCTTTTACTCGTATTGGTGTCGGTTATGTATCTGGTGGCAGCTATGGCAGCTACTGGACGCAACTTTTCACTGGATAAAATTTATTTAAAAACTCCCGCTGGTATCGTTTGATCACCAGTTGGGGAGTTTTTTATTTTAACAAATGAAACTGACACCACTTTCCGTGTTACGAAGCTAAAAATCAAACGATGGATACACTTTTTTTCTACATCCAAAATAAAAACTGCTTTAAACGACTGACTGGCTGTTCGAAGACAATCTAGGTTAGCTGTCACTGATTCAGCAGATAACAGTGGCAACGGTCTTCACACTGGTCCCAACTTCCGTTGAGGTTAGAATAGTTGAATCGAGCCGGTGGCGCAAGGAACCCTTACCATAGTGAACTTGCAGTTGTTTGATTTCACTTAACCGAGTTTCTGTATTAGTAGATAGACGAAGCATGATTTCACCTAAAGTCAAAACGTTACTCAAAGCTTGGTTGCCAAAAATGAAAAGAGAAGAGCTTTCCATTTTCAAGATGGAGTTCTTCTCTTTTTCCTTTTCAAGCTTATGTTGTCAGTTCCCCTGCAAACACAAATGATGCGGGTCCTGTCATATAGACATGATTGTTTTTTTCCTTCCAATCAATCATCAAGTCTCCGCCTAGCAGATGAATGGTTGCCTTTCGTGCTGCTTTTCCATTCAAATGACTTGCAACGAGTACGGCACAGGCACCTGAGCCACATGCCATCGTTTCCCCGACGCCGCGCTCCCATACCCGCATGGAAATCTCATCTGGTGAGTGGATATCGATAAATTCGATATTCGCTTTCTCGGGGAAAACTTCGTTTGTCTCGATTTTTGGACCTATGCCATTTACCAGAGCATCCGATAATGTATCTACCTCTATCACAGCATGAGGGTTCCCCATAGAAACAGCAGAAAATGCATATGCTTGTTCTTTGATGACAACTTGATCATAAATTGTTTCTCCTATGACAACCTGATCATGAATCGTTGGAGATTTCACAGGAATTTGTACCGGTTCAAGGATGGGTTCTCCCATGTCTACTTGCACTTGTTTTACAGTGCCTGCTTCTACTTGAAGAACAATAGATTGGATACCTCTTTTTGTTTCTACCATTATCTTCGTTTTTCTGTTATCTATTCGCTCGTAGTAGTATTTGGAAACACAGCGAACAGCATTGCCGCATTGCTGTGCTTCGGTTCCATCGGAGTTAAATATTCTCATCTGAAGGTCAGCCTGTTCAGAGGGTAAAATAAACACAAGCCCATCTGCTCCAACGCCTGTATGTCGATCACAGACTTTTTTTGCTAATTCTAGTACGTCATCTGGGAGTGTATCTTCCATATGAACAACAACAAAATCATTTCCCAAACCATGCATTTTATGAAATTTCATGATGTATTTCCTTTCTATTGTGGCAATGCTCTTCTTATCGGTTTTCGTAACTGATCCAATAAACCTGCTAGAATAACAGGTAAAGTGGATGTAACAATGATCAACAGCCATTCATGCAGTCGAAGTGGTACCGTATGGAAAATAGGTTGCAGTGGTGGATAATAAATCACCACAAGTAATAAGAAAACAGAGATAATCACGGCAAAACAGAGTGTCAGATTAGAAAGCGGGTTTCGTTCAAAAATAGTCCCCGTCGATCTACAGTCAAATACATAGATTAATTGCGCGAAAACGAGTGTAGTAAATGCTACTGTCTGGGCGAGCATCAATTGTCCACCTTCTTGATACGTAACCCAAAATGCAAGCAGAGAACACAGGCCTATCAATAATCCACGTGTTACAATTTTCCATCCTACACGACGAGCAAATATATTTTCCCTGCTATCACGAGGAGCTCGCGACATGGTATCTTCTTCTGCTGGGTCTACCCCTAAAGCCATCGCTGGCAGTCCATCTGTTACTAAGTTTACCCATAAGATTTGTATGGGGATAAGTGGTAGAGGAAGTCCCGCCAACATAGCGAAAAACATAACCAAGATTTCCCCAACATTACTCGCTAGTAAATAACTGATAAACTTTTGTATATTATCATAGATGTGACGTCCTTCTTCAATAGCAGAAACAATAGTGGAAAAATTATCATTGGCAAGAATCAGCGATGATGCTTCCTTGGATACATCTGTACCTGTTTTTCCCATCGCAATCCCGATATCTGCTGCTTTGATGGCTGGAGCATCATTGACCCCATCCCCTGTCATGGCTACAACATGCCCTTTTTGTTGCAGAGCTGAAACTATTTTCAACTTATGTTCTGGTGAAACACGCGCATACACATCAATTTTTTCCACTTGTTGTTGAAATTCGCTATCTTCCATATTGTAGATATCTCGTCCTGTCACTGTCAAACCATTTGGTCGCTTGATTCCAAGTTGAATCGCTATTGCCTCAGCAGTTGCCTGGTGATCTCCTGTGATCATAACTGTCCGTATGCCCGCTTTTCGACAAAGTCTAATTGCTTCTCTGACTTCTTTACGCGGTGGATCTATCATACCAGTTAAGCCAACAAATACTAAATTCCGCTCCAACTGGGCTTCGGATTGTGTTTGGATAGAGCCTGTTAATTCTCGATATGCAAAAGCAAGATTCCGCAAGGCATTGGATGCTAAATTTTCGTTTTGATTTAGTAATTGCTGGCGTATTTTCGCTGTCATTGGTTCTATTCGCCCATTTTGATAAATATGGGTACAATCTCGAATTAAAACATCTGGTGCACCTTTGACCAAGAGCTTTTTTTGCTTTTTCATATCTTCTACCACGACAGACATCATTTTTCTTTCGGAATCAAATGGATGCTCTTTTATTTTTACCAAGCTACCCTCTAATCCGTTTTTGGTGACACCACCATGTGCTCCCATCACCAACAGTGCACCCTCTGTTGGGTCGCCTTCATAACTTACTTTCTTCCCTTTTTGTACTAATGTAGCATTGTTACAAAAAACTGCAATTTCTAAAAGCTGCTTCACCATAGGATTCTGAAAGGATCGAAGTTCTTTTTTCTCATCTGATAGTGTAATAAGCTGTTGGTCCGTGTAAATATGGGTAACTGTCATTTTATTTTCTGTTAACGTTCCTGTTTTATCAGAGCAAATAACTGATGCACAGCCGAGCGTTTCAACAGATGGTAACTTTCGAACAATCGCCTGTCGCTTTATCATTCGCTGCACACCTAGTGCTAAAGCAATAGTGACAATTGCTGGCAATCCTTCTGGAATGGCGGCAACAGCAAGACTAACCCCTGCGAGAAACATTTTGTATAAATCTTGACCATGCATGACACCTGTAATCACAACCAATGCTGTTAAAAAAAGCGCTACAACAATTAAGATTTTCCCGAGTTGTTCCAAACGTCTCTGTAATGGTGTTACGTTTTGCTCTGTACTTTGAATCAAATGAGCGATTCTGCCCATTTCTGTATCCATTCCTGTGTTTACTACAATTCCTACCCCAGAACCTTTCACTACCATCGTACCCATAAAACTCATATTTCGATAATCAGCTAATGTCAGCTCTCTATGTAATAATGGTTCCACTATTTTCTCCACTGATAGAGATTCCCCTGTCAAAGCGGATTCTTCTATCATCAATCCAGTAGCGGTCATCCATCGTAAATCGGCAGGGATGCGATCTCCACTAGCTAGTGACACCATATCACCTGGCACAAGAAGTGCTGCATCTATACGTTTCCATACTCCATCACGAAATACTTTTGCCATTGGAGCTGATAATTTTTTCAAAGCAGATAACGAACGCTCCGCTTTTACTTCTTGAACAAATCCTAGAATAGAATTAAGCACAATAATGCTAAGAATAGCTATTGCATCCACGTACTCACCAAGCAGACCGGAGATCAGAGTTGCAACAAGCAAAATAAGCACCATAAAATCTTGAAATTGATTTAAGAACAATGCAACTAAAGATACCTTCTCTCCAGAAGTCAGCTGATTATTTCCGACCGTTGCTAGACGACTCTTCGCTTCTTTTTCCGTCAAACCAGTAGTTTTGTCTACCTGATAAAAATCTGCTACTTTCTCTGCTGTCCATTCTACAAAACGAGATGAATCCGTCATGTCTTTCCTCCTTGTCCCACAACCTTCTCTATTCATCTTATGCAGGACAAGCGCAGTTAGAAGTAAAGAATGGTTTTACAAACCGGGTTCATGTAAAATGAAAAACATAAGGGAGTGTAGGAAGAATGTCATTCGATGGAACCGTTACTCGTGCAGTAGTGCACGAATTACATAATGAATTAACAAGTGGACGGATTACAAAAATTTATCAACCGAGCCAGTGGGAAATAGTATTTACGATTCGAGCAAAGGGAAAGAATCACCGTTTGATGCTTTCTTGTCATCCTGTCTATGCCAGAGTCCATCTCACAACTGCTACTTATGAAAATCCAGCAGAACCCCCTATGTTCTGCATGTTGTTACGGAAACAATTAGAGGGCGGTATTATCGAACGGATTGAACAAGTAGAGATGGAGCGGATTATTCATTTATGGATGAAAGGAAAAAATGAACTCGGAGACATTGTAGAGCGAAAATTAGTAATTGAAGTCATGGGGCGTCACAGTAATATTATTTTGCTTGATCCAGCGACAGATAAGGTAATTGACGGATTGCGCCGAGTAGGCTTTCAAACAAGTCAATATCGACAAGTATTACCTGGAGTTACCTACCTGTCCCCACCTGACCAAGGAAAGAGTAATCCACTAACAGCCCAGCACGACAGCTTCATTGCTAGCTTGGATTACAATGCAGGGCAATTGTCCAGACAAATGGTTACCCAGTACATGGGTCTTGGTCCCTTACCAGCAGAAGAAATCCTCAGCAAAGCGAAGCTTGGAGATCGTCAGTCCCTCTGGGATTCCTTTTATCATTGGCAGCAAGATATGTTAGCCCATCATTATCAACCTGAAATTGTAATCAGTAAGAATCGGCCTCAGTTTGCTTCTATACCTTTGACACATCTAAAAGGAGACCATCGATCATTTGCGACGATGAGCTTATGTTTAGATGCCTTCTTTACAGATAAAGCAGAACGTGATCGTGTTGGTCAACAAACCCAAGCATTGGTTCAGAAACTACATAGAGAAGTAGAAAAAAACAAGCGAAAGATAAAGATATTGCAAAAAGAAATTGCAAACTCCTCCAAAGCGGAAACATCGCGGTTATACGGAGAATTACTGACTACTTATTTGCATCAAATCAAACGAGGAGATAAATCGGTTACAGTTGTTAATTACTACGATGAAACGGAAAAAGAAATAACCATACCACTGAACCCAACGCTTTCGCCAAATGAAAATGCACAGCGATACTTTAAAAAATACCAGAAATTAAAAGCCGGGAAACATTATAATGAGGAACAAATCCAGATTGCGATCGAAGAAAATCATTACTTAGAATCTGTACTATCCCAAATTGCTTTGGCAAATCTAGCAGAAATTGAACAGATACGTGAGGAGCTGACAGAAGAAGGATGGATCAAAAAACAAATAAGAAAAGGCAGACAGAAATCTTCTCAACCTACTCCCTCTACTTATACAGCAAGTGACGGCACTACGATATTAGTTGGCAAAAACAACAAACAAAATGATAGACTCACACATCAAGTAGCTAAAAAAACAGATACTTGGCTTCACACCAAAGATATTCCTGGTTCCCATGTCGTGATAAGATCTGATCACGTTTCCGAAAATACCTTAATAGAAGCTGCGATGCTAGCTGCTTACTATAGCAAAGCAAGGGAATCGAGTCAGGTTCCTGTAGACTACACGCTTGTAAAACATGTGAAAAAACCATCTGGTGCACGACCTGGATTTGTCATTTATGTGGAACAAAAAACACTATATGTAACTCCTGATGACCAAAAGGTAAAGCAAATATTGAACAACAAATAAAACAATACCCCTTTGCATATGAGAGGGGTATTTTTCTTTCACTTTAGTATGTAGATAATCGTCTGTGAAATTCTAACGATCCATGCCAAAAGCCCTATCAAAGCATATACTAATCTATCGTTGCAAAAACGAGTATAGTTTGATTCCATAGGCTTTGTTAAGCCCATGCATTATTCCTTTTCGAAGAAAAGAAATTTGCTTTTGAAATGTCAGTATCAAGAAAATAACGAACCAAGTGATGGGAAAATAGATACTATACGTCTTTAAGGCACTTTCAAAATCATCCAAAGATTCGTATGGCAACAACCATCGCAAAGATGAAGCTGGTGACCAGATTTTGTCCGGTTTTCTTAAACATTTTTATTTCTCCTGAGACCGATGCATTATTCGTATCAAAAGCGCAGATGTAAGTGGAGGCAGTGCCCGTTGTGTTTTTCAACAACAGAACCTTATAACGCTATATAAACCATGAATGAAATAAAATAATTTGTAAAATGTGTATGAATGTAAAAAATAAGAAACTCCTTCCATTAGCAAAATACTTATTCTTCATAGTTCACACATATTTCGTATATAAAATCATTATATACTATTTAGTATATAATGATTTTTACATATGATAGGATTATTTAGTATAGTATATATAGAAATATAAATCCACTTTATATTTACAATGATTTCTATTTAGAATATCGTAGAAAAGAGGATACAGCTATGTCATCACAGCAAAAAGATGATAGAGTCGGCATGTGGTATGCGACAGCCACTTTTATTTCCTGGGGAATATTGCCCATCTACTGGAACTCTATGAAACAAGTTCCTTCCTTGCAAATACTGGCACATCGTTTTGTCTGGTCTTTTATTTTTGTAGCCATTTTGATTACATTAAATAAACAATGGCCGCTTATCAAACAAGTTTTTTCCAATTTAACAACGGTTTTTTATATAGCTGGATGTGCCATTTTTATCAGTGCAAATTGGTTTATTTATATTTGGTCCGTTACCAACAACCATGTGATTGAGTGTAGTTTGGGATATTACATCAATCCACTGATAAGTATTGCATTTGGTATGATTTTTTTTAAAGAACGACTAAATAAGTGGCAAACTGTGTCGCTCTGTCTTGCATCTATTAGTGTTATTATTCTGACTATTCAATATGGACAGATACCTTGGATTTCTCTATCTCTTGCACTTTCCTTTGCTTTGTATGGTTTATTCAAAAAATTAGTACAAGCGGATGCGATGATTTCACTAGCTTTGGAAACCATGATTATGGCTCCCTTTGCCCTTATCTACTTGGCTTTCCTGGAGGCTAATGGAACTGGTGCTATTGCTCACGTATCTCCATTGGTTATGGTGCTGCTTATTTGTTCTGGTATTATCACTGCTCTGCCTTTGCTATGGTTTGCAATCGGTTCAAAACGAGTTTCTATGTTTACAATGGGATTTTTGCAATACATTGCCCCTAGTCTCAATCTTATTTTAGGAATTTTCTTCTTTCATGAGACCTTTACATCCATCGAATTTATTAGTTTTGGATTTATCTGGATAGCTCTTCTTATCTTTACATTTTCTCGTATGCGCTTATCCAAACCGATCATAAAAGAAAACAACTTAGTAGTGAAGGAGAATACGTAAAACCCCAGTTTTTTAACTGGGGTTTATTATATTTTTCTGCAAAGAAACTATCTATGAAATGAGAGACTTTCTCCATCTTGTGGCAAATGGAATCTATCAAACATATCCCTTTGTACCAGATAATCGCTGAGGTTTTTCCTCGTGAGTAAGCAATGGTTCCAAGCATCCATATGCGTCACGATAATATTGCTTTCTGGAGATGCTAGGCGCAGTTGTCTGATGTCTTCTGTATCCATGGTGATGGCACCACCAGTTAAAAATTGGGCAGCGCCCGCAAAAGCGACGATCACTTCTGGTCGATTTTCCTCTAATGCTTGTTCCACTTCTTCACACCAAATGCTGTCTCCAATAATATAAACAGATGGCTCTCCAGCTGCTTGTAAGATAAACCCAGAAACTGACCCCATTTGTTTTCCAATCTCTCCCCGTCCATGTTGCCCACTAGTGCGGGTAATCGCAATGCCTTCCCATGTATTCTGCTCTTGTATCACTTGTACTTGGGTAAAAGATGCTTCTTCCACTCTAGCTTTGTCTTCGGGTTGGCAAAAGAGTAATGTTTCTTTTGGGAGTAACGCTATTGCCGCATCATCAAAATGATCGCGATGAGTGTGAGTGAGCAGAATCGCATCCGGCTTCTTATACTCATTCAATTCTACGGATAACTCTACTAAAGGGTTTGCTTGTTGATTAGGAGTATGAGGGGTAGCTTCTACTTCCCCTTTTTTACTAAACATCGGATCTACTAAAAATTTTTTTCCGGCATATTCCATCCATAAGGTGGCATGTCGAATTAATTGTAGATTCACGTCAAGCACCCTTTCTTAGGAAAATATATTTAATCCAAATATTTTCCTAAATATAGCACAAGCTGCAGTTTAAAGCTATTATTCTAATAGTTCTCTACGGAGCTTGCGTGTCCAAATATCTGCTTGTCTGACTATCTCTGGTAGCCTACTTTCTTTTCCTACTTGTTCCATACTTAATCGGATCGCATCATCCAATGTCATCTGATTTCCAACGGACACATACACTGGCTTTACTTCCGTTTGCGTACGTACTACTGCCCCTATACATTCTCCTTTATCATAAATATATTGATAATCTCCTTGATCATTTCCCAACTCACCATGTGTTCCCAACAAATATGTTTTGGCAACACCAATCGTTGGTTTTTGCAAAAAGAAAGATGCATGAGTGGCAATCCCCATTCTTATTGGGTGAAGCATTCCATTTCCATCAAAGAAAACAACATCCGGTTCGATACTCAGTTTCTCCCATGCTCGTAAAATGAGTGGCAGTTCACGAAAAGCGAGCATTCCCGGAACATACGGCTCTTCTACGATATCCACATGATGTACGACTTCTTTTATTACTTTGGTTTGATGATCCATGATGAGGAGTACAGCTACTGCTTTGTCTTCGTGATAAGCAAGGTCTATGCCACAAATGACACGGGGTAAACCTTCATAGGAGACTTCTTTTATTTGTGATCTTAATTCTTCCTGTAGTTTGCTCTTATATTCAGATTTTATCGGAAAAGTATGTATGGAATAATGTTTCATGTTCCCTCCTAAGAAATATCATATAATCATTGTACCAAAAATAATAAGAATACAATCCTTTTAAATGGGAATTCAATTAAAAAACAGATCGATGTTTTTTAATATTATCGGAAAATAAATATATATTTAAAATGATGTGTCTAAAATAAAAATTCATATAATTTACTTATTTTTTTGTCTATTTTTATGATATATTTGGATTACACACATGCCAAGTAACTGGCATCACACACAGAGGAAAGGTACACCGTCATGGCCTCCAAGGCTTTCTGGAACTACGCTGAACTCCGCCCTCACATGGGTGCGTTCCCGGTTCCGGAGGAGTTCTCCACCTGGTACGAACTTCCCAACAATCTCGAGGAGGAACTCAGGAACTACCTGCCCAATGGCAAGGAGCTTGAGGCTCTCGAGTGGTCGAAGTTCGAGCGCGTGCTGAGCAGTGCTCTGTTCGCCGCTCATATGACCGTGCAGTACTCCAACCCCGCCTACCACAACCTCCGTCACTTCGTGGAGATCGTGGAGGCAGGCAAGGAACTGCTTGACGGCTACGAGGAGCTGACTTCGAATCGAGTTCCCAGGCTGTTCTCGTGGCTGTCTTCGAAGTCGGAGCATGCCACGAAGCTGATCTCGCGACTGTATGCGAAGCGTGCTCCCAAGAAGATCGACGACGCGATCAAGCAGGCATTCCTCTTCGCGCTCGCGTTCCATGACTGTGGTCACAGCGGGTGCACGTTCCGTAGCATGTCCACGGAGCCGGAGAAGCTGTTCCGTTCCGAGGAGGGCATGGACGTCTCCACCGAGTACGTCAGCATGATCGAGGCCGATGCGCAGGCCAAGCTGCTCGGGTTCAACCCGGCCGCTCGCCTCTTCATCAGCTACATCATCGCGAGTTCCACCTATGGTGTCGGCACCGAGGAGGGCAAGCGCATTGGGATTTCTCACATCGCACCCAAGGATCTCTTCGGTCGGTTCGTCATGCTGGCCGATGTCTGCCCGAAGAGCACCATGTCGGCTGCTGCGTTCGATGGCTCCGCCGTCAACGTCGCGGAAACCCCGGCCACTGGAAAGTCGAAGAACTTCGAGGCTCTGGTCAACGGTCAGTCCGGCTTCTACGGGTACATCGAGTCCAACATGGACAAGGTGGACGAACAGGCGGGGGTGCCGCTGACCCAGTACCTCGGGTGGCGTCGAGCACTCTCCAACAGCAAGAGTCGTGTCACCTCGATCGGTACCTCCACTATGGAGGGTGCCGTGAACGGTGCCATCTTCGAGTCCGTGTACCGCTCCTTCGCGGAGTAAAATATGTGATGTAATGTCGGTTTGCTGCCCCTCCCAATTCTCGAAAAGAGATGCAAGAGGGGCAGCAGTACTTTTATTATCTTTTTGATAACACAACTCTTACACTCCGCTTATCTTCACTCACTTTATCCACCCTGATCTGCAACCCATGCTTTGGCAAAACTTTCCCACCTGCCGGATTAAACGGACTACTATAATCATCCTGATCATCGAAGTTTGATATTCCTGCTTTTGACTTATACTTCATTGTTACATTTGGATAAACAACATGTATAGGAGAGGTGGGAATCACATGAAATGCAGCATCATTGACCTGATAGCGCGTCGAACCGACTTTTCCATCGCTCCAATAATGACCAACTTGATGTGCGTCTACTACTCCTAAAAATCCTTCTCCTGGATGTCGTCCTGTCTGATTGTCTTCACCATAGCTGCCATCATAGTACCAGACAAGCAACCCAGAATCATAGCTCAACATACTATCGTTTCGACGCAAATGGGCAAGACCTTGATCTATCCCGTTTTGTGTTCGCCACTCCAGCAGATAGTAATTTGGGTAAGCGATTGGGGAACCGTCAAAAAGTTGGAATCCTTCCTTTGAAAAAAAAGAAGAGCCTTCTGCATCATCTGAGAGAAGCAATTGGTTATTTGCGCTCACTTTGATATTGTCTACATAAAAACCTTCCTGAACTGCTCCTATATCGGTTACATAGCGAAACTCTAGTCGAATACGATGCCCAACAAATGCTGACAGATCAAGTGTTTTCTTTATCCATTTTTTATTGGTTGTGCCTGTATAAGAAGCTATTTGTTTTGGTTTCTCCTCTTCATCCACATACACTTGAAGATAGAGAAAATCATAACCAGCTTCGATATCGTACCAAGTATCAAAAGTAATCTCTGCCTTTTGTTTTTGTGTCAGATCAATCTGTGGTGAAATCAGTTTCGTACGAAGCATGTTTCCTTTGGTCGAATAATACGATTTTTTTCCTAATGGTTGTAAAGGAGGAGACACGATTTTTTTGGGTAAATTTATTTTTGTCATTTTTCCTTTTTTTGTATTTGCTACTGCTTCCTTGATTGATACTTGATGAACATTTTTCAGATCTGCAAGTTCGATCACGCTAGGAACAGACCAATTACCTCCATACAAACTAGCAAAGAACAGTTTATCCCATGGACTAAATCCTGATGGTTCTGTTCCTGGTATAACCCCAGTCCAACTTCCATACGACATCAGCGACCACGCTTCCACTGGTGAACCGGTCCCTGTGCCACTTGTATCATATTCATCTGGCAGTCCTAAATTATGGGCATATTCATGCGCAAAAACACCTGTTGCTCCGTCTTCTGGTTGGATAATGTAATCATAAGCTTTTAATGTCGTTCCAGGAATGGACACAGGTTCAGGTCCAATGACAGAGCGATGAGACCAGATCGCGTTGTCCCCTCCTCCTGCTTCTTCTCCTTTGCCTGCATGGACAACAAAAAGATTGTCGAGCAATCCATCTGCTTCCATCACATTGCCATCATCATCTAAATCGTAAGGATCACGCTGGTCATATAGCCTTTCTTTCCCTTTGATCCGACTTGCAACACCCGGCAAAGTTTCCATTACCAATTCCGTTGGCTTTACATCATTCTGCGTATAATCATCGGTTTTGTGATGTGCACCATAATAAGCAGCGTCATGCTTGGCAAGGCTCCAATCTGTAACCTCACCCGCTAAAGACCAAGATCCAGCAGATTGTTGCATATAGTATTGATTGGTGGTGATCAGCTTTTTTCCATTATGTAAGAAACCAGTCTTTCCAAAGATTAGTTGCTGGTAGTGGGAAGGGTTAAAATCTTTGACCCAAAAACTGCGGCTATCGGTTTGTGCGATCTGATTATGCCGTTGATCGTCAAACTCTATCAATGCAACTACCGCATTATCTTGATGCACTAAAGTAGGAAGTTTTGTTCGTTCGGAGAGGTGGTAGATTTTCTCAGTTGTTTTTTTAAAGAGGTTTTGTTGCTGGGAGTATACCCGTTTCCCAAATTCACTTGTAGTATCAATGCCATTTGTAAAGGGAAAAGGATTTTGCTTTAAGTTTAATTCGTTTTTGATGATTTTTTCGATTTGTTCAGAGGTAGCGGCTGCTTTCATTTTGCCGATTTTACGAAGATAGTTAATATAGCCTTCTTGATCGATTGACCCATAATCTATTCGTATATCGTCTTTTTCATTCTCTTCTTTTGCTTCTACTTTATGATCCAAAGAGAATAAAAAGTATGTGCAGGATAAAAAAATTAAAAATAATGGAAAAATTGTTTTACAACTTTTATTAAACATATATAGCCCACCTCAACATCTCATAACATGATCCATATCAAGAGAATTATAGCATATATTTCCATAAATTTTGAAATTAAGAGCACTTAAAGCAATGAATATATTCAAAGTAATCAATATAATAATGTGCGGCGGTGACAATATATTGTCACCGCCGCTGTACGGAAGAGATTATGAACGTGAAGAGAGCTTCTTATTGAGAGTCCTAAGAGCCTGATACTCGGAATTTACTGCCTCATCCCAGGCTGGATCTCTCCAGATCCGATCAGTCCTCCATGCTTCGAGGACTTTCTGCTGGGCATCGAGGGACGCCTCCAAATCTTTCAGAGGAACATCCAAGCCCATATCTCTGAAGTCAATCGAAGCTTGAAGAGATTCCAGACCAGCACCGAGAATATCCACTTCCTCCGGAATTCCCCGATAAAGCTCCTTCCAATTCTCCCATCCTTCTTCCCACTTTGTATAGTGAGTCCAAGCCATATCCCATGATTCCGTGGCTTGCTGTGCCGCTTTCCTTATCTCTGTAATAACCGACTTGAGAGACTCGATTTTCTGTTGAGTCTCGATATTGTTCATTTTCACCTGACTAATTGATTGCGGAAATCCAGACACCTCCTCAGAAATAACTTCCTGGAGTTGTCGGATTTTGCTTGCTACCTGCGCCGATGACTCCCATGCTTGGTCGGTCAGTTGCATGGTGATACGGACAGGTTCACGTTTTTCCAGCTCAGTCCAAGCCCTCCAAGCTATCTGCTGAGCATCTTCCATCTTGGCTACTAGTTCCTTGACCTGCTCAAATCCCTCTCGAGATTTGTAGGCCTGGAGGATCTGATTTTTCCAGGAGATTACTTTTTTAATGTTCTTCCAAGCCATTTGAGCAGACAATGCATAGCGGAGTTGCAGAGCATCCTCAACACTCTCCAGCGATGATTCGACCAATTCCACAAAATACTTCTGGAGTTCCTCAAGGGACATTTCCTGAAGTGCCGCTTGAAAGTCTACAGGCGCAACATCAACAATTTCCCAACTGTCAATGTCTCCGTAGAGGATCAGCTTTTCAACCGCCTTTTCGAGTTTCTCATACACCCGCCACATCACATCTGGCGAAACTTTACGAAGTCGCCCTGAGTTCCAGAGAACCGCGGTATTGAAATCGACCCTCATAAATTTCACATGAATGTAGCAATTGTAGTCTTGCTTGGCTCGAGACAGATTGGCGTATCGAGCTGGATCATTATCCCCAGCATCTGGCCAGAAGATAATAGAGTCTGACTCTCTAAGGACCTCTCCAAACCAATTTTGAGCCAAGTAATAAACTTCATCGGCTCTTTCTGGTGTAACTTCTACATCTCCACTCAGCTCTTCAGGTGAAAGATATCGATCAGCATCGACACTCACACACGTAAGACCATTCGGGTAGGTAATCGATACCAATGGTGGATTGGTATCGTTGAGTTGGTACAGACACCACATTTGGTCCTTCTCAGTTGTACTCTTCGCACCACCTGGAAGCCCGTGCAGACTAACGACGAGTCGCCTACCTACACTGAGCTTTAGAAGGCGCTCATCAGAAGGACTGTACAGTCGTTTTTCTTGCGGAAGGCTATTGAAATCTACAGCCATTGCTTTCTCTCTCTCTTTGAAAACAGTTGAACCTAAGCCTATTATATATAGGAATAAATTTAATTTTCCAGTAAAACTTACACTCTTTTTTGGATATATGCTAGAGACAGCTCACAAAAGGCTGTATAATAGTAATAAACATCCGCTAATCTACTAGGAGAAGTAATGGAACAGGAGATTTACAGCCAACTAGCAGAAAAGTTTGAGATAGAGATCAGTGAAGGCAGATGGTATCCTGGGATGATCCTACCATATGAAACTAAGTTGGTAGACCGTTTCGGCGTATCCCGTTCTACCATTGATCGAGTACTCGCCACTCTGGTAGAAAAAGGCATAGTTACCCGTAAAGACAGTCTGTATATTGTGGTCAGACAGAAGCCCACTCCAGAAAGTTCTTTGCGGGAGGAATTTCAAAAGGCAGAAGTACACCTTGATCTCCTCACTCTCACAGCCCAGAATACTTCTATCTTCCACATTTTGGGGGAAATCCTAGATGGAACGCTGCCTTGTCCTGACATGATCAAGGTCAGGATGTTGATGCCCAATCTGTCCCCTGATGGTAAGCTGCAAGAGTTGCCGCGTTCAGTAGACAACCCTGACGATAAACGACCACAACAGCGGCTTTATGGAATTCAGAGTCGTGCTGTGATGCGTCTCAGGGGGCAACTTGAGAGGCTGTCAGGAAAGTACCCAGTAAAAGTGGAACTAAAGATAAAGACAATTCCTTTCCCTCCACTCTTTAAGCTGTGTATCGTCAACAATCAAGTCGCTACCTTTGGCTTGTACCAAATTAGAGAGTCAGAAGCACCTTACGACGGGGATGAGATTAGGCTCCTTGATATGACCAACCAATCTTGGCAGATCTTGTCATTTGCGGCAGGTTCAGGGGATGAACGTGATCCTTTGTTCGTCAATATGGCCAACGCATTCTTCAACTCGATGTGGCTACTGTTTGCTGAGGATGCTACATCGCTAAATGAATAAGCGCTACGGAAACGTAGTGAAACGGGCTAGAGGACATCGTCCCTAGCCCGCGTGCGTTTTGTTGTACTTTTGCTAGCAGTTCCCACCTCCATCCCGTATAATTATCTTAAGCCTACGTCAAAAGAAAAGAGAATACCGTGGCTGAGCAAATCAAACATGCGAATCTTGATGTCCTTACTCGAAAGTGCGGGACCAAAGCGCTGACGATTGTTGTGTCTGGAAATTCCCATGGACTTCAAGAGTACGTGGACTCAACAGTTTGGTGCATCAACGATATGAACCAGTCTCATCCTGCTACCGTTCGATCGGTTTATGGCGGACCGCTGGAACATGTAACCATGGAGTTGTCTGAGCAAGCCCTCGATGAAGCATCAGAGGGTAAAGTTCTTGGAGAAATCTCCATGCGCTACATGCAGGAAGCAAGCTCCAATAAAATCATCATCATCAGCAATCCTTGGGGCAATACGCAACTCGCAGGACTGATCTCCAGCTACTCATCTTTCCACAATCGATATGTACACCAAGTACTTAGCGATTACCGGGAGTTGAGGCATGCCATTCTTGCGGAAGAGGCTTCTGGAGCGGATTATAAAGTTCTGGATAAATTCCGCAACAAGTGGCATGAAATTCGTGAATGCGGTGACAGTTTTGCTGAGGTTTTCCGAGACTCTCCTGTTTCCAAAGCCAGTGTACGTGAGTACTCTGTGGATGGGAACTTGGAGCTGCTTGTGAGTATCTCTTCGCGAGTAAGAGAAGCGATTCGGCTGCAAAACCCCTCCATGGTGGTAAAGCTCTACCCAGACCTCCTACAGCAACTCTTGAAGAAACAAAAGATTTTGGAAGTATGGGTTGGCTCTTCTGTCGGAATTGTTGAAGAACTGGAAAGTCTTGAAGCAGCTCGGCGAGAGGTCTGGGAGTTTTGGGGGTCGAGGAACTCACCCATCATCCTAGAGTTGCTTCAGTCTTTGGATTGGACAAATGGGCTTGTTCGAGACTTGCAATCTGCTGAAGAGACAGCCAAGTCTACGGTAGCTTTGGCTAGGGACAGAGTGTATTCAAGAAATCACGAAGTAAGCCCCCAAGAAGCTATCGATGCAGCAATGCAAGCTCTTCGCGACGTGAAAAACAAAGCAACTACCATCAGTACTTTCACGGAATCCACCTACACGAATTTGAAAAACAGCGAGGCGCCAGACAGTGAACGTCTCATGGATGAGACGTGGTCCCAGATCGAAGCTCCAGAGCAATTTGGGCATGTGATCACAAGTGATGTAAAAGACTACGTCGATCGTATAAGTTACAATGCCAAAAAACGTGCAGACAGAGCCCTTGCATATGTCACCACGGAAAAAACAGCACTCAAGTTGTTTAGTGGCCGTAAGAGGTGAGCTGTTTGCAGCAGCGGCGGTGATAGCCATCATTTATCACCGCCGCACTCGATTTATGTAATTACTTGACATAAACGAACTGGCGGGTCAGAGACTATTTTCTCTAACCCACCAAATTGCGGCAACAACATCAGAGTTCTACAACATCTGCGAGTAGCCACTTTGACTCAAATTGTTTGATTGTCCTCCGTACGACACTTTCTTCCTCTGAGGTACTCATCGCCACATCGAACCCACGAAAGTCATTGATCTTCATGAGCCGATCCTTATAGCTGACTTGAACTTGCACTACTTCGTATTCGCCTCTTAAAACCTTAGCCCCGTTAAAGATAAAGATCTTATCCCACGGAGTAAAGTAGTCAAGCCTCCCAATCTCCACTTTCACACGGAAGGCGTAGCTACCATAGTCATCAGTCTGAAGCCTCTTGATATCCCGCAGCAAGGTGACCACATCTTGACTGATCTCATCCTGCCGTTCACGGGCACTTGGATCATGAGGAGCACCAACGACACTGGGGACGGCTACTTCCTTCTTGAAGTTTGGCACCAACAAGCGAATATGGAGTGATCGAAGTCTTGTTTCTCCTGACCTCAATTTCTCCAGCTTTTCCTTCATTGCCGCAAGGTAGGTTTCGCCTGTGAATGCCTCTATGTCCATTGTTACATCCTCTTGCAGAAAAGCCTCGTTTACTGCAACAGGAACGGCATCGACGAGAGGTTCAGCAGTTCGGGACCAATCTTGAACTGCGACGATCAGTTTACCATCAGATCTTCTACGACAGTATCCAGCGAGCTCGAGTTCCCTCATTCTCCTATGAGCTGACATAGGATCGAGACCAAAGAACTCAGCGAAATGCTGTTCATCAGAAAATGCAACTTCTCGGAAGAGACCGTTATTGGTGATCCAGGGTTTAAGCGTTTCCAGTAGTACTGCACCCTTGTTCATCTCTGTCTTCTCTCAAGGTTAGACGACACTACTTTTTATTGTACTATTCTCTCTTTCTATTAGCTATCCTAAAAAGCAGTACGGCGGTGTCAACAAAACGTCGACACCGCCGCTCTTCGGGGAATGAATATACAGTTACTCTTGAAATGGTCAGGCATCTTTCCGATGACTCTCCCAACTATTCTTAACAATCCCCCAAGAATCGCAATATGGGAGCACCTTGCGAAAGGCGCTTTTTACTCCTCGCACTGCATTGAGGAATGGCTTTGGGTGTACAATCCTCTCTCTCATGAGATTGCGTTTAAAGGCTAGTCGATTAGGACAATCCACATAGAGCTGATGGACGTGAAGCCTTTCGTTTCGCATGTACGCAGCCATCCTGGCTGTACTAAGAAGCTGAAAACGCATCCAGTAATTCGGACCAGCATCACAGACAATGATCGGATCTTTGGAATCGAGCGAGATCTGATCCAAGATCCACTTCCAAGTGGACTGCATCGCTTCATCGCTTCCTTCAGGATCAACGATCTTCTTCGTTCGCAGGTACTGGTATATGTGCGGTGGCAAAAAATACTGGAAAATGGATGGGATCTCCCAGTACTTCGATTGACGATCATCCAAATCGCAAACTGCTGGATCAAGATCAAAGTGTTCTTCCAAGATCATTTTCATTTTATTCAGAATAGTGGATTTGCCTGATCCAGGTACACCAACAGCAAGGATAAGGAGCCTATCGTCACCAACAACGTCCATCAACTGAAAGACATTGCTACCATCGTGAATTCGGATCGGATTCGGGTTCTTTTCAAGTTTAAAGGGCATCTGTCTCTCTTTTCTCTATGAGTTCCCTAATTTTATTATAATGAGCAGTAACAAAAAAAACATCCCTCTAACTTAGTTAGGGGGACAACTTTGTTCATTATTTTTTATGACGGCTTCCAGGCTTCACTGCTGGAATTCCTTCTTTACACAATGGGCAATCTTCTTCTAAATAACTCTCAATCTGCACCGCTTTTAGCGATCTATAAGGTACTTCAAATGGGTTTGTACCTTTCGATCGATCTACTAGAGAGCCTACTCCTACGATTATCGCATCTCTCTCTTCTAACAGAGCAATAACTTCTTTCACCGAACCACCAGTAGTCACTACATCTTCAATGACTAATACCCGCTCTCCGGCTTCCACTTCAAAACCGCGGCGAATCTGCATTTCTCCTTCTTTCCGTTCAGCAAAGATACAGCGAACTCCTAAGCTACTGGCTACTTCATGAGCAATGATAACTCCACCTAACGCTGGACCTACTACGAGATCGATTTCTTGATCCGTAAACAATTTTGCTACAGCAGCTCCAGCTGCTTTTGCTTCTGCTGGATATTGGAGCAATTGAGCCATTTGCATGTATTGATCGCTATGCCGACCAGATGTCAGCAAAAAGTGACCCTGTTTCAATACTCCTGTCCGTTCAATCGCTGCTTCTAATGTCCAATCACTCATGTTGTTGCCTCCTCGATCGATTGTAAAATAGTCTCATATGCTCGTTTGGGATCTTTGGCTTTGGTAATTGGTCTACCGATAACCAAATAATCTGCTCCGCGCTCGATAGCTTGTACGGGTGTTACGACTCGCTTCTGATCATCTGCTCCAGCTTCCTTGGGACGAATACCAGGTGTTACTGCTAGAAATTCAGATGATGTAGCTTGTTTGATCGCACGAACTTCTTGACCGGAACAAATCACACCATCTGCTCCTGAACGCTGTGCCAACTGCGCAAGATGAATCGCAGAGTCGGACACATTTGTCCCAATTTGTAGCTCATCCGTTAACATCGCTTGATCCGTACTCGTCAATTGGGTAACAGCTAAAATTTTTGTACGGTGATTTGCGGCAGCGGTTTGTTCTACTGCTTCTCGTGCACGTCCAATCATCTGACTGCCGCCACTCGCATGGATCGTCAGTAGGTCAACTCCCAGTTTGCTCACTGTTTTTACACCTTGATAAACGGTGTTAGGAATGTCGTGAAGCTTGAGATCGAGGAAGACGTGATAGCCTTCCTCTATCTTCTTCGCGACCCATGCAGGGCCTGCTTCATAAAACAATTGATAACCCACTTTGATAAATGCAGGAGGAAACGATTGTAAGAAAGCTTCTGCTTCTTGCAACGAATAGTCCAATGCTACAATTACTTTTTTACTCATAGCTCCCCCTATACCATTACCGTTTGTTTTTTGTTCACTTTTGCTTCCTCACCGATCGGCAGCGCAGATAAGTGAATCGACTCCATCGTGCTGAGCAACGCTTCTACTGTATCGAGTGACGTCAAGCAAGCAACCCCATGTTCTACTGCTTCCCGGCGGATGAGGAATCCATCTCTTTCAGGTGTTTTGCCACGTGTCCATGTATTTACTACTAAATCTGCTTCCCCTTTGCGAATCATATCAAGGATATGGGGAGATCCATCTTTCAGTTTGTTCACTCGTTGTACCGGAATCCCTGCATTTTCTAAAACATCTGCTGTACCGGATGTGGAGACTACTCGATATCCAAGTTGAATAAAACGCTCCATCAGTGGAATGACTTCTTCTTTTTCCTTATCCCCGATCGTCGCTACAACTGTGCCAAATCGTGGTAGAGAGATACCTGCTGCGATTAATCCTTTGTAAACAGCTCTTGCATAGTCACGATCACGACCCATTACTTCCCCCGTAGATTTCATCTCAGGTCCAAGCATGATGTCTACGCGGCGCAATTTTGCAAAGGAGAAGACAGGAACTTTCACCGCTACTTCTGGAGTTTCCGGCCATAATCCACCTGTGTAGCCTTGATCTGCCAGACTTTCGCCAAGCATAATTTTTGTAGCTACTTGTGCCATTGGGATGCCTGTTACTTTGCTTAAAAAAGGCACTGTCCGGGAAGCACGCGGGTTTACTTCTAAAACATACATCTCGTCTTGGAAGAGAACAAATTGGATATTGATAAGTCCTTTGGTGTTCAGTGCTTTGGCAATGCTCGTTGTGATATCCACTAAACGTTGTTTTTGTTCGTTCGTAATAAATTGCGGTGGGTAGACAGCGATCGAGTCGCCAGAGTGAACCCCAGCTCGTTCGATATGTTCCATGATTCCTGGGATTACGACTTGTTCACCATCACAAATCGCATCTACTTCTAACTCTTTTCCTAAGAGATATCTGTCGATGAGTACAGGATGTTCTGGATTTACTTTTACTGCCTCTACCATATAATCTCTGAGTTCTGTCTCATTGTACACAATCTGCATCGCACGTCCGCCAAGAACATAGGAAGGGCGAACGAGTACAGGATATCCCAATTTTGTAGCAGTTTCTACTGCTGCTTCAATCGAAGTCACCGCTGCTCCTGGTGGCTGGGCGATGTTAGTATCACTTAACAGTTTTTCAAATTTCTTACGGTCCTCAGCACGATCGATCTCTTCTAAGGAAGTACCGAGGATAGCGATTCCTTCTTCTCGTAAATCTCTTGCTAAGTTCAGGGCTGTTTGTCCGCCGAACTGAACGATTACGCCAATTGGTTTTTCCCGCTCGATCACATTCATCACATCTTCTTTGAAAAGCGGCTCAAAGTAAAGGCGATCCGATGTGTTGAAGTCGGTGGAAACCGTCTCTGGGTTGTTGTTGATGATGACTGCTTCATATCCGGCTTCGCGAAGTGCCCAGATGGCATGCACAGTAGCATAATCAAACTCTACCCCTTGTCCGATGCGGATGGGACCAGAACCAAGTACGAGTACAGTCTTCTTATCCCCTTTTTCTACTTCATCTTCTTGCTCATAAGTGGAGTAGTAGTATGGTGTAGAAGCTGAAAATTCAGCGGCACAAGTATCTACGATCTTGTAAACTGGTGTAATGCCAAGCTCTTTTCGTTTATTGGCTATTTCTTTTCCTTTGTTACCTGTCAAACGTGCGATGGTTCTGTCAGTAAAGCCCATCCGTTTCGCGGTTAGTAATAAATCAGCAGATAGTTCATTTTCTTTCTCTAACTGAAGTTCTAGTGCGATGATTCTTTCCAGTTTGATGAGGAAAAATCGGTCGATCTTCGTCAATTGGTGAGCATCTTCCATGGAGTAACCACGGCGGAACCATTCTCCAAGCAGGAAGAGTCGCTCATCATCTACGCGTACCAATCGATTTTCCAATTCTTCACGAGTCATCTCACTCGTTTCTGGTAAATAGAGATAATCTGCTCCGATTTCCAGAGAACGGACTGCTTTTAGTAGTGATTCTTCTAAGCTGCGACCAATCGCCATTACTTCTCCAGTTGCTTTCATTTGGGTACCAAGCCGGCGGTTAGCGGAAGAAAATTTATCAAAAGGCCAACGTGGAATCTTGCTAACCACATAGTCTAGCGCCGGTTCGAAGCAAGCGTAAGTTTGCCCTGTTACAGGGTTGATCAATTCATCTAAAGTGTAACCCATGGCGATCTTTGCAGCGATTCGCGCGATCGGATAACCAGTTGCTTTCGATGCTAGTGCACTGGATCGGCTCACCCGTGGGTTTACTTCAATTACATAGTACTGAAAGCTGTCTGGGTCCAGTGCAAATTGCACATTACAACCGCCGCGAATGTCTAGAGCGCGAATCATTTTCAGAGCGGAGGAACGCAGCATATGATATTCTTTGTCAGATAAGGTTTGGCTTGGAGCAAAAACGATACTATCTCCAGTATGGACACCGACTGGATCAAAGTTTTCCATGTTACAAACAACGATCGCATTATCGTTGGCATCTCGCATTACTTCATATTCTACTTCTTTAAATCCAGCAATGCTCTGTTCTACGAGGCACTGGGTAATGGGACTCAAACGAAGTCCATTTTCTACGATTTCGCGTAGTTCTTCTGCATTATTTACTATTCCGCCACCTGTTCCTCCCAACGTATACGCAGGTCGAACGATAACTGGGTATCCATTGGAGTTTGCAAAGTTAACAGCTTCATCTGCTGTCTGCACGATTTCACTTGAAGGAACTGGTTCGTTTAACTCATGCATCAAAGCTCGGAATTGATCACGGTCTTCTGCACAAGTGATGGCACGAAGTTCCGTTCCAAGTAAACGCACTCCTTCTCGCTCTAGCACACCTGCTTCTGCAAGTTTTACTGCAAGGTTCAACCCTGTTTGACCTCCGAGTGTAGGCAGTAAACCATCTGGACGTTCTTTGCGAATTACTTGTGTGAGAAATTCAACAGTGAGTGGTTCAATATACACTTTATCTGCCATGTTGGTATCAGTCATAATCGTTGCAGGGTTACTGTTCACTAAGATTACTTCCATGCCTTCTTCTTTTAACGCTTGGCAAGCCTGTGTTCCAGCATAGTCAAATTCAGCAGCTTGACCAATAACGATAGGTCCTGAACCAATTACGAGGATTTTCTTTAACGCTGTATCTTTTGGCATGATTATTTCCCCTCCATCATTGTCATAAACCGATCAAACAAGTAACCATTGTCCAGTGGTCCTGGAGCCGATTCTGGGTGATACTGCACCGAGAAAGCAGGTAATTCTTTGTGTTCTACTCCTTCAATCGTTCCATCGTTTAGAGCGACATGGCTCACTCTCAATGCTGTATGTTCAAGCGAAGCTTCGCGTACGACATAGCCGTGATTTTGTGCGGTGAGGTAAGAACGTCCAGTTGCTAATTCTTTTACTGGATGATTTCCTCCACGATGGCCAAACTTTAATTTCTCTGTATCTGCTCCACAAGCGAGCGACAAGAGTTGGTGTCCGAGACAGATACCGAAAATCGGAACTTTCCCAAGTAATCCTTGGATAGCTTGGACAGACTCTGGCACATCTTTGGGATCTCCAGGGCCATTGGAGAGCATCACACCGTCTGGTTGGTACTTCAAAATCTCTTCTGCAGTTGTGTTATAAGGAACCACTACGACTTCACAATCTCGTTCAACTAACTCACGGTGAATGTTATGTTTTGCACCATAATCCACTAAAACAACCCGTTTGCCGTTGTTAGGAGAGATTTGTACGCTCTTGGTGCTTACTTGTGCCACTTGATCTGTACGCAGGGATGTATCTTGCAGACGAGATAACAGTACTTCTACTGGCTCTTCACTTGTCGTGATCATGCCTTTCATCGTGCCATGAATTCGAATTTTTCTTGTCAACATCCGAGTATCGATCCCAGAGATTCCAACGATATGATGCATGGCTAGCCATTCATCAATTGACTGCTCATTTCTCCAGTTGCTTGCATACTCTGCATGTTCACGTACGATCAACCCTTGGCAATGAGGAGTTAAAGATTCATTGTCCTCACGATTGAATCCATAGTTACCAATCAGAGGATAGGTCATTGTGATCAATTCACCACAGTATGATGGGTCTGTGACGATTTCCTGATACCCAGTCATGCTGGTATTAAATACTACTTCTCCAATGGATTCCCCAGTTGCTCCAAATGATGTACCTGTAAATACTGTTCCGTCTATAAGAAGTAATCGTGCTTTCATCATGTCACCCTCCGCTTATACAATCTGTTCTATTTAAGCTTTCCAAACTACTTTGCCATCTACGATGGTTAAGGTTGGCCATCCCTGTGTTTTCCATCCAACAAAAGGTGTGTTTTTCCCTTTGGACAAGAATGATTTTGGATCAATTGCTTGTTCTTGTTCCAAATCAATCACCGTGATGTCAGCAACTTTTCCAACTGCTAATTCTCCATAAGGCAAGTTAAACCGCTTAGCTGGTTTGGTACTCATCAGCTCCACCAGTTGACGCAGGGTGAACTGTCCTGTTTTTACTAGGTTAGTATAAAGGAGAGGAAATGCTGTTTCCAAACCTACAATTCCGAATGGTGCGAGCTCGATACCAGCTGCTTTTTCTTCTTCGGTATGTGGTGCATGATCTGTTGCGATAAAATCGATCGTGCCGTCTAGCAAAGCTGCAATTAAAGCTGCCCGATCTTCTTTTGCACGCAGTGGAGGATTCATCTTCCAGTTGGCATCAACATCTGGAATATCCTCTTCGCAAAGGAGTAAATGGTGGGGAGTAACTTCCGCTGTTACTTGTTGACCCCGTGATTTTGCTTCTCTGACTAGGCGCACCGATTCTTTTGCACTGATGTGGCAGACATGATAGTGGACCCCAGTATCTTCTGCTAGTAAAATATCCCGTCCAATATGGATGGATTCAGATAAACTGGGCATACCTGTCAAGCCATGTTTTGCAGCAAATGTACCTTCATGAACCACTCCGCCTTTAACCAGGGTATCATCTTCACAGTGAGCAACGATTGGTAATCCAAGCTTTTTGGCTTTTCTCATTGCTTCCCGCATCATTTGGCTACTCTGGACTCCTACACCGTCATCAGATAGAGCAAAAATCCCTGCTTCTTTCAGTGCTTCAAAATCTGTATGCTCTGTTCCTAATTGGCGGGTAGTAATCGCTCCAAGCGGTAATACTCTCGCTTTGCCTGCTGCTTTTGCTTTAGAGAGAATTTCCGCTACGACTTCTATCGTATCGATAACCGGGCGTGTATTTGGCATACATGCGATCGTAGTAAATCCTCCTCGCACAGCCGCATTTGCTCCTGTTTCAATTGTTTCTTTATGGGTATAGCCAGGTTCTCGCAGGTGAACATGTAAATCGACAAATCCGGGTGAAACAAACTTCCCTGCTAAATCAATGATGGCAGCTTCACTGTCTACTATGTTTTCCCCAATTTGTTCGATTTGATTTTCATGGATGAGGATATCACGAGTCAGCAGCTCATCTCCTTCTGCTCCCAAAATACGTCCGTTTTTCAATAGTATTTTAGCCATTTGTTCTCCCCCTACTTGATTATGGATCCACAAAAAAAGTCTCTTTTGCCTGCATGACAAAGAGACTTTTGTTCTTTCAAAAGTTTGCCTTTGTCAGCCTCACAGGACTACCTTAAAAGGAATTATTTACTTGTTTAGCTTGATGGAAACTTCATCCATTTGATTATCTGCTTCAAGTAGAGAAACCTGTACGATCTCCCTTTTTGAAGTTGGAACGTTTTTCCCCACAAAATCTGGTCGGATCGGCAACTCACGGTGACCTCTGTCTACCAAAACAGCGAGTTGGATCATCTGAGGTCGCCCTAAATCAATCAAAGCATCCATTGCTGCTCGTATTGTTCGACCAGTATAGAGGACATCATCAATCAAAATAACTTTCTTACCCACAATAGCCGGCACATTTGTATCACGCAACTGAGGTTCTTTATTTTTCTCTGTCAGATCGTCTCGATACAAAGTAATATCAAGTTCTCCTATCGGTACTTCATGACCCTCAATCTGCCAAATACGCTCTCGCAATCGTCTAGCCAAAAAAATCCCACGAGTCTTGATCCCAACTAGCACCATATCTTTTACACCTTTATTGCGCTCGATAATTTCATGCGCAATTCTGGTGAGAGACCGACGAATCGCCGCTTCATCCAAAATTAATTTCGTGGACAATGGAATGCTCCTTCTTGGGTATTAAAAAAACTTCTTGTCCACACTGAACAAGAAGTACGTCATAGTACTATCTCCGCATCCTTGCCAGCCTCACGGGACTGTATTAAAGGTTCTTCTTAAACTAGATGTATTATCGCTTATGAAGGTGGTATTTGTCAAATGGAAATAATAGCAGTCTACTAAACATTGAAGTCCAAAATGAAATCTTGTATGATGATGCGCTGGAAAAAACCTCAAAGTCTCGAAATGGAGTATTCAGCAGCACCCAATTTATCACAACAAACCAGTTACTTTGCACAAGTTATACAGCTCATGGATCCCGTGAAATCGACTTTGGTTTCGGAGGTTGATACTTTCCAGAGCATCTCGCAAAACCCTTTTTGCCTTATAAACAGTATGGAACTCAACGGATTGGACAACTTTTCTCATACTCTCAAGACCATATACTGAATTTCGAAATGCGCAAATGAGAGAAATTTGTCGAAGGTGATTTTGTGTATAAACTCGATATCCATTAACAGGATCTCGATTAGGTTCAATTAGCCTTTCTTTCTCCCAGTGCCGAATGGCTGATGTGGATACATTCGCTAACTTAGCTACCTCACCAATTGTCATTTTTTCTTTTCTTTTTACATTCATCTTCGTAAGATCTGGATTATAAAACATAGCAAGCGTTTGTTCAGCAGACACTTTCTCTTGATGAAGTCGTGCTTGCTCTTCATTTACAATCCAAAACGCTGCATCGATTTCGCCTTGTTGGATGTGCAAAAGAATTTTTGATATCACACGCATATCAAAGGATGGATACATCGCACGAATACATCGAAAGTAAGCAAAGTGAACCTCTGTGTACAGTCGATAACCTCTTTTCGTCCTCGCTGGAGCTGGAACGATGCCCCATGATTCATAATGTCGAAGAGCACTTGTACTAACATCAAGTGCTTCAGCAATCTCCTTTGGTTTGTAATACATACATTCCACCCCTAGCCAAAAGCTTAAATCCAAAAATTAAAGTTATGCGACGGATAATTATATTCTAAATCATATACATCAAGCATCATTATACTAAAACATTATCACTTGCATGAACATTGTAAAATAATAATAGAAAGTTGATTACTAACCTTAAAAAAGAAAGAGTGAAGAAATGAAAATCAACCACCTTAATCTAACAGTGACGGATGTGTTGGCTGCTCGAAAGTTTTTAGAAACCTATTTTGGTTTGAGATGTGAAGGGAGTCGAGGGGATAGTTTTACTGTCCTGTTTGATAACGACGGACTTGTTCTCACTTTGATGAAGGGACATGATGTTCATTATCCCAAAACATTCCATATAGGATTCATTCAAGCCAATGAAGACGAGGTAAATCGCATCAACCACCAATTAAAAGAAGATGGTTTCGATGTTAAACCTCCTGTACACGCTCATGGTTACACCTTTTATGTTCAAGCACCTGGAGGGTTTACAGTGGAAGTACTCTGTTAAAAAATACCCTATTCCCATACAACTCCTTTTGAAGTACAAATTCAGGGAAAACAACTTTTTGAATATATTGGTTTTTTAAGGTGGAAAATTTCTATTTTGTGGGATACAAAATTTAATAATACATTGGCTTTTACCACTGATTAAGAGATTATAATCAAATCAAAAAAAACAACCACTGCTTAACATACAAGTAGTCGGTTGTTTTTGTCTAAAAGATGTCCCAACATATTATTTTATTTTTCGGATGACGCTCTCATAACGATCTATTTTGGAAGATAATAATAGGAATAAAAACTAAATTTTACTATTACTACCTCACTTGATAACCTTCTGATTCCACTTACCATTATGTTCTACGATATATGAAACGACGAAGTAGTACTTCTGCAGGACCATTTTTCCCTTTTCGTTCTAATATCTCAGCGAAGATAACTGTCAACAGCCAAATAAAAAGAGCAATTAGTGCAGCACCAAAACTATGAATCTTGCCACCAATTCCCAATCCCCAATCCGCAAGGAGCAGAGCCAGCAAGATGGATTGAGCTAGATAACAGGTCAAGGAACGTTTACCTGTTGATGCCAAAGCTTTAATAATTACACCACGGTTATTTCTTAAACGTAAAGCAATTAATCCAAACATAGCTGTATATCCTATTCCTCCAAACATCCCTGTTATGGTATGAAGCGAGATAAGAACTCCTTTTATTTCTGCTGAGGGTTGCCATACCTGTGCTCCAGCTAAAGCAAATGGCAATCCTCCTATCACAGAAACAGAAATACCTATTATCGTTACTTTTCTTAGAAAAGATTTATTCTGCTGAGGCTTCTCTAGTAACTCTTTGCGTTGCGCCCATGCACCAAGAAGTATGGGAGCGAGTAAAGGCATAATAAGAAGACTATATACAATCCACATTGGATACTCCATCAGTCGATTCATTAGAGACATCACAAATGTATCTGCCGCCATGGATCCATGTGGGCTACTAGTTTCTCCACTGATAGCCATTAAGATGGATTGTGTCACTAAGAAAAAAATAATGAAAGCCGAAAACCAAGCTGCTCCCCGTAACAACGTTTGGTCACTACGATAAAGGAGCCAACTGATAAGTAAGCC
Source organism: Shimazuella alba (assembly GCF_009831235.1). GTDB lineage: Bacteria > Bacillota > Bacilli > Thermoactinomycetales > Thermoactinomycetaceae > Shimazuella > Shimazuella alba. The sequence continues at coordinate 337,591 of NZ_WUUL01000003.1, forward strand.
TGCTATTCCATATATAGTTAGAATATCGTAAGAGAAGACAAACACAGCGTGTAATACCCCAAACAATATCAATGCCAAACATCGGCGGTAAATCAGTCTTTTTGTATCAGAAAGAGAAGTATCTGTAGACATTCGACGTGTAATAATCATTGCCAATCCAAAACCAAATAATGCAGCAAACATGGGATATGAACGAAGATCAATAAACAATAAAGTAATAAATTTAATGATATTGTCAAGTAGGGATCCACCTAGAGGGTGATTTAGTATTCCTGATCCACTACTTGGTACATACATCGGCGCATGAGCTAATACAATCAGCAAAAGCATAAAGCCTCTTGCCAAATCTGGTGCTAAAGAACGACTGGTTTGTTTTTTTTCTTGATCAATCGGAACAGATAATGATTGACTTTGCATATTCTTTCTCTCCTTTTAATGACTCCTAAAAAATAAACTGAACGTACGGTTTATTAATTACCTAAAAAAATTAGCTATCTGTTATCCAATAAGTGCGTCTATAAGAGAAACAGTGTTTTATTTTGCTATCCCTTTTAGTACGACATCAATCGCGATTTTATATAATCGATGAAGAGAGTTTCCATCTTGGTAGTGATGATTCATAGATAATCCACTATATAACCCATATATAATAAATGTTAAATCATCAACAGATGTCTGAACAAACTCACCATTTCGCATGCCCTCTTCTAATAATTCATAGAATACAGTGTGATCTGTCTTCATCCATTCCATTACTCTGTTTTTTACGGATAGATCAGCAGCTTCGCTCGAAATGAATTCAGCAGCAGTTTGAATCAAAGGAGTTTGTAAATCTGAAACATAATGTTCTGCCAATTTGTATAGTTTTTCTGTCGATGTATGCAGAGGTGCTGAAATCTCTTTCCATGTTTTTTTCCATTCCTCTGAAGACTCATTCAAAATATAAAAGAACAGCTCTTCTTTATTTTTAAAATGATAATAGATACTGCCTTTGCTAATTCCTGTTTTTGTATGAATTTCTTCCATAGTTGTGGCTGCATATCCTTTTTGCTCGAACAGCTTTCTCGATTTACTAGCAATTAATCGTTTTGTATGTTCCCCTTTTCCTGCTATTCGTGCCAATTGATTCACCTGCCCCTAATTATTAAACCGGATATCCGTTCAGTTAATATGATAATATATACTTAACTCATTAACAATATATTTTAAGGTGGTGTTGTGACAATTTTTTCTTAAGCTTTTGAATTACATCTCCTACATCGAAAAAAAAATAAAAATCGTTTTTCTGACTGTTCAACTTTCGAATCTTCCAATTGCGTGTAGCATTGATCTTTTCGTCCAGAAGTAATAGAGCATACCAAGAACGAGATAAATAAACCAAACCAATAAATAACTAGCGAAAACTGGTCGATGCAGCAAAAAACTAAACAAAGTTAACCCAGTGAAAGAATGGATACTTCCTACTAAAAATGGGATTGCAAACAATAGTTTTATTTGTCTTACTAATATCTTGTTTGCCTCTTCTTCTCTTAATCCTAATTTATTTAATAACTCCAATTGACGTCGTTCAGAAGGAAGTTCGATAGAAAGACGAAAAAATAAAATACTACCAGCTGCTAAGAAAAACAGGAGCCCAATAAATACACTGACAAATAACAATGGAGAAAATAAATCTCGAAAAAACGCTTGTAGCAAAATCGTCCCTGTACTATTTTTCTCATTCATGTTGTGTGATTGAAACTGCTTTTTCATATCTTCCAAAAGAACCTTACCCTTGGAAGGGTCAGAAAAACGGTATCCCTCGACTGGGATAACTCCTGCGCCTCTCTTTTGAAGTTTTGCAAAAGTAGCATCCGAAACAGCCCACATGATACGAGTTTGATCATGTTCGTTAAAAAGCACACCTTGCATGATTTTTTCCCATTTCCATTGAAAGCTTTCTTGCTGTTGCTGCACAGTAAAAGATTGGACTTCTTGTTTTTGCTGAGCTTTATTCCAAATACCACTATTTCGTATCTGGATAACCTCGTCGGCATGAATCATGATTTTCTGCCTTTTTTCTTGTTGGAGCAACTGGTTTAGTGCTGTATTCGAGATGGCATAAACCACTGGATTGTTCATATTTTTGTTACGATCTGTTGTTTTTAACTGCAAGATTTGAAACTGGATATGTGCTGTTCGTTTCAAACCAAGACTTTGAATTTTTTTCTCCATTTGAGCTTGATTTAGCGGACTTGCTACTACACTAATATGATACGGTGCTTGTTCTTCTCCAACCGTATCTGATTCTATATAATAAGTAAAACAAACACCTACAGCAGTTAGGACAATACTGGTAAAAATCGTTACCAAAAATAAAATACGCGCATTATCTCTCAAACGAAAACGAAGCTGCGAGAATAGAAACAAATTAGTCCCTCGGTAAAACCATTTTGGTAGTTTTTCCAATAAAGCGATCACCGCAATACTCAACTGTGTATATCCAAAGTATGTGCCAATGAAAAGGAAAACGAGAATAAAGATCATATTTTTTGTGATCCCTGCAAAAGAAGTAGTAAAGGAGAACCAATACGCAATCGCAATAGAGACTAGCGATAAAAGAACGAACCAAATAGAAAACTTCGGTTTCTTCTTTTCTTGGACTCTCTCCCGTAATACTTGACTAATCGATTGCTTTTGCAGCGAAAATCTACTTATCCATGACAAAATGAGAAACAAACAGAAGAAAAAGGAAATCGTGAGAATAATCGAACCAAATGACAGATTTACAGGTATGGGAGCAGGTAATCGGAGAACATAAGAAACGGCAAGGAAAAAGAACTTACTCCCAATCATCCCGGTAAAAATACCAATCAGAACAGCAAGTGCACCTACCAATATATTTTCCCAAAAGATCATACGAACAACCTGTCTAACAGGCATTCCTAATATTTGCAGCAAGCCAATATCTTGTTTTCGATTTCGCAAGAAGGCGGATTGAGAGTAGCCGATAAATAAGAAAGCAAATAAAGCGACAATAGCCTCCACTAGATAAAGAAAAAGAATAAATTGATCAGGAAACAATTCATTTTTTAAGATCGGATGAAAGAGCAAAGAAGCATAGAGAAAAAATACGAGTACTGCAAAAATACAACTTAAAAAATAGGCACTATAACTACTACTATGATGTCGAATATTTTTAAAAGCGAGGGATTTTAGTGTCATATAGCTCCCCTCCTAAAGAAGACTGCACAAGTAATATTTGATCGTAAAAATCTGCTCTTCTGTCACCTTGATATATCTCATTGAGTAGTCGTCCGTCTTGAATAAAGAGAATGCGATCACAATAACTAGCAGTGACTGGGTCATGTGTTACCATCAAAATGGTAGTCTGTTCTTGATGATTGAGATCCACCAGCAACTCCATTAACGCTTTGGCAGATTTAGAATCAAGGTTTCCTGTTGGTTCATCCGCAAGTACCAATGATGGCTGATGAATCAGTGCTCTTGCCGCAGCAGCACGCTGTTTTTGTCCACCAGATACTTCGTAAGGTCGTTGAGATAAAATTGCTTCTATTCCTAAGTAGGCAGCCACCTGCTTCACACGTTCTTCCATCTCTTGATTCGATTTTTTATTCAGCACAAGGGGGACCAACATATTTTCTTTAATCGACAGGGAATCAAGCAACTGAAAGTCTTGAAAGATAAACCCTAGTTTTTCTCTTCTAAAATCAGCCAACTGGGTTTGCTTCATAGCTACGACATTCTCTCCATCCATCACGAGTTCTCCTGAAGATGGGGTCTCGATCGTTCCTAATATTTGTAGAAGAGTGGATTTCCCACTTCCAGAAGGACCCATTATCCCAACAAATTCCCCTTCATTTATTGTAAGATTAAATTGATCTAATGCTTTGTAAAAAGCACCTGGAGAGGAACCCCCATAAATTTTACTAAGGTTTTTTGCTTCTAAAATCATATCTCATTCTCCTTTCTCCCTTCCTAGTTTATCTATCTTCCTATTCAGGTTGCATCGATTTACCTTGCAAAGTGTATCTATACCCTTACATTTTTGTCACCTTCGAAAACAACAGATGAAAGGTTGTCCCAGTACCAACGACTGATTCCACCTGAATGGAATGTTGAAGTTGCGTTAAAATAGTTTGTACCAAGTACAGACCCATCCCTGTAGCTTCCGCAAACTGTCGTCCATTTTCTCCAGTAAAAAACGGGTCAAAAATTCTTGGCAAGTCTTGTTTTGGAATACCTGGACCTTCATCGGTGATCGACAAGCGAATGTATTTTTCTTGTTCGGTTATATAAAAGAAGAGATATGCATCCTTTTTCATTTGGGAAGTATATTTACAGGCATTTTGTATCAACTGTTCTAACACAAAATGCATCCACTTTGGGTCTGTTAACACATCGATTGCTTCTCTTGCTACCTCAATCTTTGGGAAAATATGTAACCGAATAAACATCCTTCGCTTTTCATTGATCACTTGTCGAACAAGATCCGATAAACGTACTGTTTTGATATGATAATCATGAGAAAAATGATTCAAACGCGCCATCGTTAATGCCAATTCCAACCCCTCATTTAACATATCAATCTCCTCTAAAATCAATGCTTTCTGCTCATTTTGATACTGTTGCCAAGAGTGACAAGGAAGAGACATACGTTTTCATTTGATGTATCCAAATATGAATAAACTCTAAGTGGCGTTGATGGATCTGTTCTATCCCAAGTTGCTCTGCTTTTAAATGCTGGTATACGTTCTGGTGTGCTTCCCACGTAAGCTGATATTCCAAAGGAGTATTTCTAGGAGTTTGAATTTCTATTTTCTTTTTCCTGGAAAGTTGTTTTAATAAATCTTGAGAAGGAATGACCTGCAACCCTTGCCACAAAAGAAAGCAGCATAAAAAAAACGTCACCAATAACCCACTGTAAACGAATAGTTTCCAGTCGAAAGAATAGGGGAAACCTGAGTAATAAAAGCCTATCGCAAATAAGAGATAAGTGATGATCCAAGTTGTATATATCATACCAATCCAATCCATACGGGTTCGTAAAAAGAAAAGAATACTATTCATCGGCATCCACCGAGCCTATATACACATAACCGAAACCTCTTTTGGTTTGAAGATGGTCTTGCAATCCCCACTTCTGTAGCTTCTTTCGCAATCTCGTGACGTTAACCGATAATGTATTATCATCTACAAAGGTATGATCATCCCACAATGCTTCCAAACAAGAATCTCTGGTCACCACTTTTCCTGCATTATCCAAAAGTAAATGCAGCAACTTCCATTCGTTTTTGGTAAGTGACTGTATCTCTCCTCTATAGGCTATTTCCATCTGAGGGATGGATAGCACCAACTCCCCTACTTGAATCTCTTCTTGATGGGCTAACTCTGCAAAATTACCATAAGAACGACGTAACAATGCTTTGATCTTCGCATGCAGTACTTCCAAGTGAAAAGGTTTCACCATATAATCATCTGCTCCATGCTCCATTCCCATAACTTGCTCCATCTCTGAGGCACGTGCAGATAAAATAAGAATAGGAATAGTAGACTTCTCTCTTATTTTTTGACAGAGATAAAAACCATTCTGATAAGGTAAATTAATATCCAAAACAATCAGGTCAGGCTGAATTTCTTTCCATTCTTCTAATATGCTCGTAAAATCTTTTGCTAGCTCAATCGTGTATCCATAAGGTTCCAAAAAACTTTTTATACTCTCTGCAATTGTCCGTTCATCTTCTATTACATACAACCTATAAGTCAATATTCTTACACCTCCAAGCTCACATTGGTAACTGCTTCTATTTCTCTATGCTAGGGTAACAAAACCGCAAAAAAATAGCTAATTCCCCATCAACAGGGAATTAGCTATTTTTAGAGAACTTTGTTTTTTTGCTTCATAAACTGATAGACTATAACTGCTAAAATCGTCCAAACTAGGATAGTAAAAATCCCGCTTTCTCCTGTGACATAAGTCCAATACGATTTTTTTACATAAAAAAGTGTATCCATGAAGCCTCGCAAATAGTTAATCAAACCATGACATAACACCACAGGCCAAATACTCTTACTACTGATACGAATCCAACCTAATAGAAACGATAATGGGAAAATCATGATGGTAAACAGTAACACGTTGATCCAGATATTCCCTGAGTCTGTGTAATTCGATAAGAAAAAAAAGGGATAGTGGAAAATGGCCCAACATCCTGCTGTAATCCAGATGGCTTTGTTTGCTCCCACTTCATGCAATAACCGAGTTTGCATATATCCTCTCCAACCAACCTCCTCTGCGAAAGCAAAGAGTAGAGGGCTTAGTATAAAACCTACTTGTAGATACAATTTCACTAAGAATACAAATCGTCCCCATTGGTTCATTTCCATTTTTGTAATAACTGGTAATTGAACAATCCCCATCACCCAAGCAATAGAAAAACTCACAGCAACCATTGCTACTACCAAAAGTGTCAGTAGATAGCCTTTAGCCGTTCCGATTCGAGTCATCCCAAAATCTTTCCACTTTCCTTTACGCCTCACGAACAATACAACACCAATGGCAACGAGCATTGGCATTCCTTGGCTGATCGCTTTGAATAAATTATTAGCAGATAATAGGCAAATAGTGGTCCATCCAATAGTTAGAAAGATATAAATCCAGATTTCGATCGATATTTTTTTCATCGTCTAACGCCCCTTTCATTTCTACATTCAGTATAGAGGCGCTTGATGACTACAACCATTGATCTATCTTTCATTTTTACAGTTATTCTTTCAGGATTGTAAGATTACAATTATGTTTCATTAAGATTGTCCATTGCTGCAAAATTATTGATATAATATTTTTAATCCACATCTTCGACCAAGGAGCAACCTTGGAAACCATTGTAGTACCGGGTCTCGCTACCATCGAGATCTTGGGAAGTACGGTGATTATTCGGCTTGACGAGAAGTACGACGGTGAAGTCGATCTCATCAGCCATGACATCGACGACCACCTGACGGACTGGGAACCCGGTGGCATCTACTACAGTACCAACAAGCAGGATCTCCCAAGTGTCCCTGAGCAGGAGATCTCTCTACGGATCGCGAAGCTGCTCGAGGCCATCACGGAGCGTAAGCGCCCAAATGCAAGCCGAGCTCTGAGGCGACTCATGGAGGTACTCCCCGAGAAGCACCGGAACCTGCAGGAGTTCGTCCGTCCCGGAAACACCCTCTCGTCCAAGTTCTGCACCTGGATGTTGGCTCCAGTAAAGAAGACGAAGGAAACTCCGATTCAGCCCGTCTACAGTTTCGGCGAGCTGAAGAAGCGCTTCAGTCTGAAGCACTACTTGTGGGTCATCCCAATGCTCATCGGTACTTTCTTGCTGATCTACCTGCAGACGCAAGTCTTCAGTTGGATGATGTATTCTCCACTGACGGCGACTGTCGAGTTCAGCAAGAAGATCGACAACTCGTGGATTGCCATTGGCGGTCTCGTGATCCTCGTCTACCTCGACAACAAGCTTGTTCGTCGTAGTCAGAAGAAGGTCACAAGCTACTCCCCGTACACATACGGCTGGCTCAACAAGGCGGCGATTAACGAGGAGCAGGCTTTCCGTGAGGGCGCTGAGAACTGGACCCCTTGGGAACGCTTCCGTAGTTGTTTGTCGTTTGGTCTGATCCACCAGCCATCTCTGATCTACGTGTTCGGCATGTTCTTGCCGCACATGATTATGGGTGGTGTATTCATGTGGGTTTACCTGAAGAACTACCGCCGCACCCAGCGGAGGCGTACGGCAGTGCTGGCCGCCTCGGTGTTCCACCGGGTTTACAACCGGGTGGCGCTCTCCGTCGTGGTGCTGTCGTTGCTCACCGTCTTCGGTCACTCATCGTTCAACTGGGTGACTGGACTGGTTGGTGTCATCTTCACCTGGACTGCGATGGCGGTGTCTGACCACCGCAACAAGTAATCCAAGAACACCTCCTGATCCCAGAAGGTGTGGTGCCCCCGCGTACGGAACGCGGGGGCACTGATTTTTTATTTCACTAGTAAAATGATTATTTGTCTATGCGTTTTGTTGAACATATGCCTTTGAAGAGACATACAAAAAGTAAGAAAGTCCCGTTTGTTGACTCTCCAGCATGGTACGATGAAAATCATCTTCTAAAAAAAATTTTGTCTGCTCCACAAATTGAGCATCAGAAGATAACAGGTTTTGTGCTTTTAAATAAGTAATGTGTTCTCCAATCGTCTGCAGCAATTGTTTATCATTAAATTTTGTTCCTTTTTGTAATGCTTCAATCATCTTATTGGTAAAACGAGCAGCTTCTACTGCTTTTTCATTTAATTCGTCTACTTTTATCTCCTGTTGATCATCTAGCAAAGAATACCTATATTCTTCTTGTAGATACTGATTTTGCTCTCCCAATGCCTCTTTCCATTCTTCCTCTGTAGTGAATCCCTTGAACAAATCTTTTTTCTCCATCATCTCTCCCCTTTTCACATAGTCAATCGATTTCGTAATAGTCTCCAATAATTGATCTAACCTATTTCTACGAGTGAGTAATAATTGTTTTTGTTCTTCTAATACCTTTTGTCTATTGGATTCATGATCCAATAACTGCTTTATCTCCAATAATGGAAAATCTAGTTCACGGTAAAATAAGATTTGCTGCAATCTCTCTAATTCTCTCATCCGGTATAACCGATATCCCGCATCCGTTACTTTTGATGGCAAAAGTAGACCTATCTTATGATAATGGTGCAAAGTCTTCACTGTTATATGAGACATCTCTGCCATTTCCTTTACCGTAAAATACATTTCATCGCTCCTTTCTTTTTGAGCTTAATGTCTTCCCTAAGAGGAGAGTCAATACTTTTTATGCTTGTTTCTATTCAAAAAATAAGAGCCAATTCCTCTGTTACGAACTGGCTCTTTGGCTGCTAATACCTATACTTTCACTAATCTTCTTGCAGGTTTTCTTTTTGGTTTTGGTCTATTAAAGTAAAAGTAGCCGATAGTCAATATTAAAAAGATAATCAAAAAGATCAATAAATGATTGATATTCCCTTGCAAATCCCCATAGTTTGCACTAGAGATGACATCTCGAAATCCACGAATGCTATATGTCATCGGAAGCCATGGATGGAGTACTTTTGCCCATCCTGGTAACAACTCATATGGAAACGTCCCTGCACTAGAAGCCAATTGAAAAATCATCACCAATAAAATGATAAACCGTCCAACTTGATCAAACAACGTAACCATCGCTTGACAAAAGAACATAAAAGTAAATGCAACTAGTGCAGTAAAACAATAGAAAAGTGGTATATTTTGTACTTGTAATCCCAATACATATACTAATAACGTACTTACAATCATCGCTTGAGCAAAACTCATCAGACCAAAAGTTAAGGTCTTACTTACAAATAACTTCCAACCGGAAGCATCTTTTTGACTTGTGGAAGTTCTAGCAGAGAACACTGTCGTAAATACGAGTGAACCTGCAAATAAAGCCAACGAGATGAAGTAAGGAGCGATACCATAGCCATAAGCACTAATATGTCGATCATCATTCGCTTGAATAGAGACTGGAGTGGACAACATTTTAATTGTCTGATCATCTGCTTTAAAATCAGCTGTTCGATCTGCTGCATCATTTAATTTGGATGCTAACTCTCCTGAACCATTACTCAGCTTACTTGCTCCAACCTCTAACTTGTGTGCACCTGTAGTTAATTTTTGAGTACCTGTACCCAAACTCCCACTGCCAGCTAATAGTTGTCCCAGTCCTGTATTCAATTTACTTGCTCCTGTATTCGCTTGACGTGCTCCTTGAGCTAACTTCTGACTTCCCGTAACTATATCTGCAAATTTTGTATTGTATTGGTGTAGTCCACTCGCTAATTGTTGTTGACCTACTTGCAATTTTGTTGCCCCTTGCAACAGCTGGCTATTTCCTCGACTAAGTTTTTGACTACCCGTTAATAGCTGCTTTTGACCCGCGCTAAGGGTTTGACTACCGGACAATAACTGTGATTGTCCTTCGCTTAATTTTGTTGCACCAGTAGAAACTGCAAGACTTGCTGCAAGCAATTTTTGAAAAGCAGGATCTAATGCGAGTTCTGGGTGAGTAGTCTTTAGCTGTTGTAAGCCGCCAGCTACTTGCGCAGTTCCCTCAGCCAACTCTTTGCTAGAAGCATGAGAAATAGTCAATCCTGACTCCAACTGCTTACTTCCTTCGAGAGAAGATGTCAGCCCAGCGGTTAATTGGTCAGCACCTTGTTTGGATGATTGAATCCCTTTAACCAAAGCATCTGATCCTGTTTTGGCATCTGATGCTCCTTTTTCCAGTTGGTGTCCAGCTGATGCAAGTTTTTGTGTGCCATTTGCAAGATCATGAGCACCTTTTGAAAGATCTGCTGTTCCCTTTGCTAGTTGAGTAGAACCCTTATGAAGGAGCTTGATACTCTCTTGTAGCTTCAAAGCACCTAAAGATAGCGTGGAAAGATTTTTTGTAACAACGGTTAGTCCATCTCGCAATTGAACTGCACCTTTGTCTAGATCTGTCGCTCCATCTCCAGCTGTTTGCAAACCATTTGATAGCTTTGAGAACTGATTGAAAATACTTCTGGTGTATGCTTCAGTCAGATTGTCGGACAACTGATTTTGTAATTCTTTTGTAGCATTTTCACTTATTTGTCCCGCAATGAAATTGTAGTAACTGTTTGATTCGTACTCGATCGTTGATTGATTTGGATGATCATTTGTTAACGAAGCAGCGTCTGTTGAAAAATTTTGAGGAATGGTTATCATTGCATAATAATGGTTATTAATCATCCCGTTTTCCGCTTCCTCTTGCGTAACAAACTTCCAAGCAAACTTGGGATTCTTTTTTAATTCGTCCACAAACTCTTTGCCAACATTCATTGGTTCTCCTTGATACGTCGCACCTTTATCCAAATTAACCACAGCTATTGGTAAATTTTCTAATTTTCCATAAGGATCCCATGTTCCTTTGAGTAAAAATCCACTATATAAAATTGGTACACAAGCGACGGCAACAAAAGTGATGATTAACATTGGTTGTTTAAAAAATTTTTTCAAATCTTGCATAAATACTTGAAACAACTTCATCTTCTGCCACTCCCAAAACTTGTCCCTATGCTAACAAGAAACATTTTTATATGATTAGACAAAGCAACTCTTGATAGTTTTGTAAATTAATTCGATGCACTTGCAACTATTTTAGCGATATAATACATTTAGGTAAATTTAATTATGATAAGGTTACGTTTACTATATTTAAAGAATGGAAGATAAAGATGCATCTTGAACAATTGGAATGCATAATCGAAGTGGCAAAAACGGGCTCGCTTACCAACGCAGCACGAAATCTACATATTACCCTCTCTGCTGTGAGTCAATCTATCTCAAATTTAGAAGCAGAACTTGGGCTTTCTCTGTTTAAACGATCTCGACAAGGAACTGTCCCAACTGCTGAGGGAGAAGCGATTATTAAGAAGGCTTATGAGATTATCAGCAAAGTTCAAGAATTAAGAGATGAAGCAAATGACTTCTCCAATACACAAAGCGGCGAACTGCGACTAGCAACCATACCAGGACCTCTGTCCCTTTATTTAGATATACTCATTCAATTTAAACGCGCTTATCCTCAAATCGAGATGGAGATAAGTGAAAAAGGAACACAAGAAATTATCGATGATATTCGCTATAACAAAGTAGACCTCGGACTCATCATTTTATTTGAGCATTTATTAGAAAAAAACTTGCACTTAAGTTTTGGTAGACTATTGAAAGGAAAAATAGTTGTCTGTGTCAGCCGAAAGTCTCCCCTTGCATTGCAGCGAACGATCTCCCCATATGATCTACTCGACCAATCCTTTGTATTTTTTAACGATGACTATATGAAATGGTACATGGACCAATTCCAAGAAACATACGGCAAAGCAAATATTTTATTTACTACTAACAACCAAGATGCGATTTTCCGAGCCTTGCATGAAGAAAACATCGTTACGATAGGACTTGATTTCTCTTTTTCCAAATTTCCACAAATAGAAAGCGAAGAGTTGGTAATGATTGAACTCGATATTCCCCGACCTGAGCCAGTTTATCTAGGATGGGTTCGAGCAGAAGAAAAACGTTTTTCCAAAGCAGAATCGATTTTCATTCAAAAGTTAAGTTATGAACTTCAAAAAAAGTAGCAAATCAAAATCCCCCAAAATGAACATCTGGAATAGACATTCATTTTGGGGGATTTACTCATTCTATCTATCGGTCGTTTTTATCTCTTCTTTTTAGACCCAGTAATCCAAGAAGTCCTGCTAAACCAATCCAACCGAAGTCTGTATCGTTATCATCATCATTTGTTGCAGCTGTTCTCGTAAAGTTTGTACCATTTCTTTGTCCCAGATTGTTGTTATCAGCAGGACCATTGTTATTGTTGTCGCCAATGAGATCATTATTGTTATTATTATTGATCAGATCTCTGTTATTGTTATTACGCATGAGACCGTTATTATCACGATTTGCATTATTCGTTGGGGTATTTGTATTTGTACGGTCGTTGTCATTTCCCCCCACTGCATCCTTCTCATGATAAGAAATTGCATAAGCTGGTGAGAAAACTGCAAAACCAAAACATAATGTTAACGCTATCATAAGTGAAACTAACTTCATTTTCATATTTATTTCTTCTCCTTTTCATTTGTATATGGCTTTCTTCCACATACCGTTTTCTATCAATAGAATGACCAAGGAGGCTAGATTTATACCAAAAATCATTTTCCTTTTTTATGTAATAATTATTTCTTATTATATATATCAACAGCTGTTTAATTAGTCGGTTATTGGAAACGATAATTTCAATTAGAAGAGATATAGGAGTAACATACATGAGAACTAAAAACAATGTAATTTCTACGAAGTCATTTAAAAACATATGGTCAGGGTTTCTATTCGGACTAGGCCTAGTTGCCTTTATGGACGAAACTATTTTTCATCAACTTTTACATTGGCACCATTTTTATGATAGAGAGACAACAGAAATTGGTCTTGTCTCTGATGGGCTATTTCATGCATTTAGTTGGTTTGCAACCATTGGTGGGCTATTTTTGTATGCCGATCTTCGTCGAAAAAAGAAAGGCAAAGCTTCGAAATGGTGGGGAGGTTTGTTATTTGGGGCTGGCTTTTTCCAATTGTATGATGGAACGATTCAACATAAAATCTTAAAACTACATGAGATTCGGTATGTAAAAGAAGTATTCATTTATGATTTTATTTGGAACCTACTTGCTGTCATTATGATCGTCATTGGTCTCCTATTTTTAACTACTCAGAATAAAAGGAAGTCGGTTACATGAATATGCATCATCAAATGCCTTCTACAGGGGGAAGTATATCTCTAACACTCTTATTTTCTTTTTTATACATCTGTCTATTGGTTCTTTATCTTTTACTTGTTGTTCTTTCCAATAGACATTACAAAAAATGGTCATCATCCCGTACTGCCTGTTGGTTTGTTGGTATGTTTTGTTTATGGCTATCAGTAGCCACTCCTATTGCTAAACAAACTAGTTTCACCTCGCATATGATTTGCCATTTGATTTTGGGGATGTTAGGTCCCTTATTGGTTGTTCTATCTGCTCCAATGACACTTGTACTTCGCACCTTAAAAACGAATCAAGCCCGATATCTTACACGTTTGTTAAAAAGCATTCCTATTCGTTTCTTAACCCATCCAATCACCGCTGCACTTTTTTACATAGGTGGATTGGTACTCTTATATACAACAGATCTATTTGCTTCCATGCATCAGCATTTTTTTATCTATCTGCTTGTCCATTTTCATCTTTTTTTAGCTGGTTACCTCTTTACAGCATCTATTATCTATATCGATCCTACACCTCACCGATATTCTTTTCTTAACCGCTCGATTGTATTGTTGATAACTTTAGCGGCACATGCCTTTTTATCCAAGTATATCTATGCTCACCCCCCAGTAGGAGTGCCCTTGGATCAAGCAAAAACTGGTGCAATGCTCATGTATTATGGAGGTGACATCATCGATGCTGTTCTTATTTATATCTTTTGTTACCAATGGTTTTATGCAACTCGAAATACAACCAATTACAATTTATCAGTTGAATAATTAAACGGAATGATTAAACGGAATGATTAAATCAACTTCTTATTATTCTAGAAAATGTTATTGATTCATAATATTTATTAAGAGAAATTTTATTCCTAATAATAGAATACTTTACTATATCGCGACGCATCAAAGATTGGAGGCACTTTGTTTTGCTAAAACGAGTACGATGATCCATTTTTTGTATAGTGCAAATAAGGCATACGAAAAATGAATGTCGCAGTTACACAAGCAGATCAAGGAACAGCCGAAGAATTTCCCAAAGGTTTATTAGTTTAATGCGAGAAAATTCATTTCGGGAATTTCTACTTGAACGATGGAAAATCCAGGCCTTGTAGACTCTGTTCTAAAAGATTCACTTTATTCAAAGAAAAATAATGAAAAAAAAGAAAAAACAGTTAAATTATTCCAGTTCAAAATAATTCAATCCTTTCCATTCGATAATTTTTAATAATTCAAACTAGAGGGGATTAAAAAATACTTTACAATTTCTTATAAAGAAGAGAGGTGTTGATCTTCCCGTTTATGCAAAAATGGAGCTTAGCATTTCTGCTTGTAATGTGTGTTTGCCTTCCATTCTCCCATTCCTATGCTGCCAATAGTGGAAAATGGGATTACAAAGGGACTCAAACTTTTAAATGGTTTAGCAATGCAGTAAAATCAGGTGGTGGAGACTTTAAAATTTGCTTAAAAAGCGGCCCAAGCTGTAAGTATACCCTAAAAAAGGCTGATGGTTTTAATAATGCAAGTGATATAGTAGGAACCAGATGCTTGTCCAAGGGAAAATGTACAAACTTTAAAAACGTTAATAAATATGTAGACGATGGACAAGCAGAGTTTTTTGTGCAAAAAGATGCAAACACTGGTAAAGAAACTATGTCTTTTTGGGATTAAAAATTTGGGTATCTTTGGCACATCCTCCCGAAAAGGTGGAATAAGAAATTCCCCTCTGAGATATTTAATTATTTCAGAGGGGAATTTGCTATGATTACTCTACAATAATTGCATCCATGTCCACAAATTCTTTTTGTTTCGTAAATTATCGTCCGTTAATATGTTTCCAAGCAACGGGAGAAATTTGTTTTAACATGTCTGAATCTTGACCTTTACTTTCTCGATAAGCAAGCATATTAGATAAAATACTAGCATTGACCAAAGTCAGTTATTCATAATTTGAGTATAGAAAAGGACGATTTTTATATGCTTATCAATGGAACATTTGTCAAAATAACAATTTTGATATGTAGATTATTAGGAACTTGCAACGTAACTTGTCCAACTTCCTTCATTCCGAAGGAAGGATGATAAATTTGTTTATTTCCGTTAAAAAGCTCCTGTACATCATATCGGCTCCATTCTTCAAGGAAAGTATCACTTGTTTCTAAAAGTTCTTCAATTAAACCAGTAATCGATGAATCTCCAGGATAACGTGCACTATCAGCCCTAAATTGAGCAATGACTTGTTTTGCAGTTGGTTTCCAAGTAGGTCGATTTTTTATGCTGGGTTATGGAAAAAACGCCAGAGGTAGTTATTCGTGTGTGAAGGAATTTTCTTAGAAAAATTAAACAAAAGATCCGCAGCATGATTCCAAACTAATATATCCCATCTTCTGCCCAGTATGTATGCGGGTTGATCCCGAAGTGTATGAATCCATTGAGCGAGAGTTGGTGTTATCTCATCTTCTATAGACATGAAATTTAAATCTACTGGCCGTTTTGCCAAAAGAAATAGATGTTGACGCTCAGCAACGTTTAGTAGTAGGGCATTTGCAATATTTTCTAACACCTCTTCTGAAGCTTGCGTCTCTCGTCCTTGTTCGAGGGAGGTATACCAAGAGGTACTGATGTTTGCTAGCTGAGCTACTTCTTCTCTACGAAGTCCAGGTGTACGTCTCCGAGTTCCTAAGGAAAGACCAACATCTGTGGGTTTTAATCGAGTTCGACGCATTTGCAGGAATTCTCCTAAATTTCTTCTGCGAACTTTTTCATCCATTTCAATGCTCCATCCTTTTCCATTCGATTGCCTACTACTAATTATACTACGATAACCAACATGTGGTAGAAGATTTGCATCGATGAAATACTTGGGTTGTAGAGAACAACTGTAAGTTAGGAAAGGGAGATTCAAATGGAACGATTATGGACAAGTTCATTTATCAAATTGACCATCAGTATGCTTTTTTTATTTACAAGCGTTTGTTTATTAATTCCAACATTACCGCTTTTTATTAAAAATCTAGGCGGGACGGAATCACAAGTTGGCATAATAGTTGGAGCATTCACCATTTCAGCAGTAATTTTTCGTCCTATCATTGGAGGATTTTTGGATCGTTATGACAGAAAACCATTTATCGTTTTTGGATTAATCTTATTTTTGGTGTTTATGTGTTTTTACAATTGGGTTAGTGGATTGTTGGTACTCATCTTATTACGTTTTCTGCATGGTATAGGTTGGGCTATATCTACTACCTCCATCGGAACAGCAGTAACAGATATTATTCCTTCCACTCGTAGAGGAGAGGGGATGGGGTGGTATGGATTAGCGATGACAATATCGATGGCAGTAGGACCCATGCTGGGAATATGGTTATTACAGAAATACTCTTTTCATGGTTTATTTTCAGTTGCAATCTTTTTCTCAATTGTTGCTTTGTTACTTGGTTTAATTTCGAAATTGCCAATTCAATTACAAAACAAAGCTCAAAAATAGAACTTTTTGATAGCTCTATGTTTCCTGTTGCTCTAGCAATCGTTTTTTCAACTATTCCTTATGGAGGTATTACTGCTTTTTTACCGCTTTTTGCAGAATCGATAAAAGTGAATGCTGGAACATTCTTTTTGGTGTACGCAGTCTTCCTTACATTCATCCGACCTATTGCTGGAAATATCACAGATTGTTATGGCGAATCAGTAGTCATTAAACTCTCCATTATAATCTCATCAGTCGCATTACTTGTATTAAGTTTCTCCAGTGGTTTAGTTGGTATCATTTTTTCTGCGATTTTGTACGGTATTGGATTTGGTTCTGCGCAACCAGCAATTCAAACCTTTATGATTAATCTTGCTCATCCAGATCAGAAAAGGAATTGCCAATGCTTCTTATTTTACTTCTTTTGATTTAGGAATAGGATTGGGTGCGATTATACTTGGTTGGATTTACCCCTTCACTGGATACCAGTATTTGTTTATTGTTTGTGCTATTTCCATTATGATTTCTTTTTCCATATTGGTGATTTTTTTAAGACAAACCAGAAAGATTACACAATCATTATAACTACTTGAAGACAAACAACCCTATTATTCCAAAAACCTTAGTACCAAAGATCAGCAAATTGAGAATACTGTAAACACAGATGGATCATTGGTGTCACCGTACATGCTCATCAAGCTATAAACGAAGTATTTACCGAAAAGGGTGTTTTTCCATATCCCTCCGAAAAAGGTGGAATAAGAAATTCCCCTCTGAGATATTTAATTATTTCAGGGAGGAATTTGCTATGGTTACTCTATTTGATGTCACAATTATCTTCTTACTGCACTGCATGAGATTCACCCTTTTGACTAAAATAACATTCTTTCATACTGTTAAATCATCTTTTAACTTTGACGGATTGTAATATGAAGTGCGACAGCCAAAAAAAGAAAAAGCTCATAAAAAGATTCTTGTAAAATGAAGTCACCACAACAGCCTTTACACAAGGAGAATCTTTCATGAGCTATCGTCATCTTACCACAGAAGAACGTGTCCAACTAGAATTATGGAAAGAACTGGGTTGGTCGACACGAGCCATAGCAGAAAAAATAGGACGTCATCCTTCTACTATTGCCAGAGAATGGAATCGAAATGGGAAAGAAAACTATGGTGCAAAGGAAGCACAAAAGGCTTACGAAAATCGTCGAAAAAGGATTACAGTGGGAAATCAACGCCTTCTCTTGTTGGATTCATCGAACAAATCGCTGGCTATTTAAGCACGAACGATGGATTAGAAAAGATATCCTTCAAAACAATTTATCGTTGGCTCTATTCGGGATTTATCTCCAAAGGGAATCTTCTTGTTTTAAGACACAAAGGGAAACGTAGGAAACCCAAGGAAACAAGAGGAAGATTTAACATAGGAAAATCGATCAGCCAGCGTCCAAAAGAAGTTCGGAAACGCCAACTGTTTGGGGACTGGGAGCTGGACACAGTAGTTTCGAGTCGTGGCAAAAGCAAAGGTTGCTTTGCCACCTTTGCGGAACGAAAAATCCGCCACTATCTAGCAATAAAGATTCCAGATCGAACTGCATCCTCTATGGAACAAGCATTCGAACTACTTGTAACATATTTTCCCAAAGGTACCTTTCGGACAGCAACCGTTGATCGTGGGAAAGAGTTTGCATGCCACCAGACTTTAGAAGAGCGATTTGGTGTCGGAGTTTATTTTGCAGATCCATACTCTTCTTGGCAAAGGGGAACAAATGAAAATGCAAATGGCTTATTACGGGAGTTCTTTCCGAAAGGTACCGATTTAGTAAAGGTCTCTGAAGGAGAACTCGCATTTGCACTTCACTTGATTAACCATCGCCCTAGAAAATGTCTTGGATGGAAATCCTCACACGAATCTTTTCTGGAAGAACTGTCGCACTTGGCTTGACAATTTGTCTTATATTAAAGATAACAATGAAATCAAAGCAACTTGAATATTTAATAACTTGATGTATTTCAGCAAATACGTTTTCACTCTGTTTTTTCTTTAAAAGTTTAGTTAGTTCATTACTAAATTCAGAACCAGAAAGGTCTTCCGTAAATTGAGCTGTACCTTCTATATGATGACCATTTCCATTGATATATTCAATTTGTTGGGACTTTGTATATTTTGTTATGTCCAAACGACTCCCTCTCCCCGTGAAAATAATTTTCCGTTATAGGAAAATGATACACCTAATTTTACCCTTTCTGATGATGATACGAAATTTAAAATTAGATAAATCAATAAATCCCCTTTATACTTCAAAGGACTTTTCATTTTCTGCTATTTTATTAGTGACATCAGTCGAATCCTTACTCAAAGCCAATATAAAAACTACTCCTATAATACAAACTGTCCCGACCCATTGAAAAAAACCAAACCGATCTTTTAGCCAAAAAACTGTTGTCAAGACAGCAGATAACGGCTCTAAGCTACCGAGGAGGCTTGATTCTTTAGCAGACAAACCTTGTAGGCTTTTGATATAAAACCAAAAAGCAATCATGGTGCCAAAGATAATAACAAAAATTAAATAAAAGTAAGCTTCCAGTGGTAAGCTTTTAAAATCCATTTGCCAAGGCGGATGGATAAAACTCAATGCACATCCACCAATAATCATTGCCCACCCTACAATAACAAGGGAATTGAATTGTTTTAATAACCGAATTGCATATAATGTATAGAATGCTGCTGCTAATCCAGATAAAATACCCCAAACGATAGCGAGGGTCGATACAGATAGTTTGGAAATGGAACCGTTGGTTAATAGGAAAAAGCAACCTATCAATGCAAGTGTTACAATGAACCAATCTCGTTTTACTAGAGCCGATTGCTTACTTAAAACCAAGTAAATAATAATGATAACAGGTGCTAAATATTGCAATAATGTTGCCACAGCTGCATTCCCATGCTGAATGGCTGCCATATATGTATATTGAACAGCTAGCATACCCACCAATCCATAGATGATCAATGGAACAGCAGTTTCTTTGTTCTTCCATATACCAAATACTTGAGAACGGTCTTTTCCTATCAATTGAATAGTTAATAATAAAAAACCAGCTATAAGTAACCGTGTTGTTACAAGCCAATCGACATCAATCGAATATTGTTGAAATAGCTTTTTTGAGACCGTACCCCCAATTCCCCAAAATGTCGCTCCTGTGATAACGAAAAATAATCCCCTTTTTCTACTCATCGTTGACTATCCCCTCTATTTCCTATTACTCTCCCAATATTACACATAATAATATAAAAAGATAGGAGAAATAGCATTATAGACTTGAACTATTCTATGTGATGGAGTAATATGTGATTAATTACTATATCTATTAGAGTAATTTAATCACAGGAGGTCCTCTGATGAAAAAGAAACATATCGGTTTTGCAACTTTCGGCAGCCTGCTGACAATCCTTTTTTTATATGTTGTTAATCAAATAACTAACCCTGAGTATCCTTGGTTTATTTTCCCCACATTCGCGCTCCTACTCTGGCCGATTACACTGCTTTTAGTAACGAGAGGAAAACATAAACTCTACGCAGTTATTTGCAGTTTGATGATCATTGCTTTATTCATTCTAAATAACTTTTATTTCTCTGACACTAGTCATCCATGGTTTCTTTATCCTTCTTACTTACTTCTATGGTGGCCAATCACTCTATTTGTGGGAAAAAGAGCAAAGACACTCACATTTGCCATCATTGCAAGTACGAGTACCATCCTTTACTATTCGTTACTAAACATTTCTCTGTCACCTGAATACCCTTGGGCAATTTATCCGGCTTATCTCGTGCTCTGGTGGCCTATTTCTTTATACTTTGCCAGACAGAAAAATCACTTTGGTCTTTCTCTTGCTGGAAGCCTGCTCACAACCTTATTCTTCATTGTGGTAAATGTTGTTTCTACTCCCGACCAAATCTGGGCCGTCTATCCTATTTTTCTGATTTTATGGTGGCCGTTAAGTATGTACTATTATGAGGAACGTAAGAGAGCATGATAGAGAGAACGTATATAGGAAATCCATAATACACTATCAATGTAACAAAAGAGCCATCCCCTCTTTTTATCGGCTTGGTACAATATTAACAAATCAAAAAGACTTGAGTCTAATAAAGTAGTTCTCAAGTCTTTTTAATTGGTGGTATTATATTATTTACACTCTCGCTCCATATTGTTCCAAAATGTCAAAAGCTTCTTCATAACGATCATTGTCTGTGATGACAGTTAAACATACATCTTCTGGGTGAGAAAAACCTGTTCCGCCGGCTAAACCACTTGCATCTGGATGAGTGGCTGCCAGAATGCGCGCATCATCATCCATTGGAGGTGATCCTAAAGCAGTCGTTGTCAACGAGTTACTTTGGTTTTGGAATATACTCGTGATCTCCTCATCCCCATCATATGGATTTCCGCCTAACATGGGAGAAAATCGGTCGACTGATATAGTTTCAAATCCCTGTGCCTTTAATTCTTCTGCTGCTTTTTGCGCTTGGTCCATCGTTTGAAAGTATCCAAAAATATTACGTTGACTCATTTTTATCTCCTTTTCTATACGTCATCATTAAAGTATTTGTATTTGATGAATCATCCATACGAAAAAGAAAATCGGTCTAGCCAACAAACTTTCTCAGCAGTTTATTTAACTTATCACGTTCCTCATAAAATGAGCCATGACCACTATATTCAAAGGGAGTAAGCTGTGAATTTCTTATTTTTTGATGGAGTTCTTGAGCTTGTGCAAAAGGAATTACTTTGTCATGAATACCATGAACAATTAAAGTTGGTACAGAAATCAAAGGTAAATCAGCATATACATTTTCATCTCTTAACATTACGATAATTCCTGCGGTTGACCAACCTGCTGCCTGTAACCCCAACTGAAAAAACCAATCCGAGTAAGCTCTTGTTATATACTGAAAGAAAAAGGTATGTGTTAATCCCCTTATCATTTTAGCTCGGTCGTTTAATGTTTCATGCAGCATTTGATTAGCAGCATCTTTATCAGCAAAACCTACAGGAGCCGCAGCATCTATGAGAACTAGCTTGGATACTCCATGACCTTTGTACCGGCCCATATATCGAATAGCAATTGCCCCACCAGTAGAGTGTCCGGCAAGTATAAAATTGTTTAAGCGAAGTGTACTGATCACTTTGTAAATATCATTTGCAAGTTGATCCAATGTGTAACCATCAAATGGCTTATCCGAATTTCCAAATCCTCTCCAGTCGATTCCGATACAGCGATATCCCCATGCAGGCAGAACATTAAACTGATATTCAAACTGATTATGGCTTAAGGGCCAGCCATGTAAAAAAACAATGGTCTTACTCCCTCCAGGATTTAGATCCTCGACATATAGATTTACACCTTGTTCCACATTCACATAGTATCCCATGAGTTTCCTCCAGTATTATTAAATGACATCAACGATAAGATATTCATTTAGATAAACATGATGAGTACCTAGATCAGTGGAAATAAACAATTTCTATAAAAAAGAGCTATTTCTAAAAACAGCTCCATTTAACGCCCAAAAAGCCAACCACCATTTACATTTAACACTTCTCCCGTTACAAAAGAAGCCTCTGGAGACACCAAATAGGATACGGCAGCAGCAATATCTTCTGCTTTACCTGCACGTTTAATTGGTATTTGCTCTATTGTTTGTTGTATACTTTCTTCACTCAGACCTCCATTAAAAAAATTAGTTTCAGGAATAAAACCAGGAGCTACGGCATTTACAGTAACCCCCTCTGGACTTAACTCTCTGGCTAATGCAAATGTTAAACCATTCAGACCAGCTTTTGCAGAAGAGTATGCTAAAGAACCAGGACTACTGCCTCCAGAAGCAGCTCCAATGGAACTAATATTTACAATACGGCTTCCTGGCTTCCGCAAAAAAGGAGCTACAGCCATGGTCATCATAAATGCACCTTTTAAATTAGAATGATGCACCTCATCCCAAATTTTCACAGCTTCTTCCAATGGTGTCTTGGTGGTTATTCGTTCAAGATGACCAGCATTATTAATCAATACATCAATTACATGAGTTCGGTTAACTATTTTTCGAACGACATGTTCTACTTCGGCTCTATCTGTTACATCAGCTTGCACCCAGTGTACAGATGAATCTATTTTTCTTACAGCATCTTGTAATTTTTGTTTGTCCCTGCCCAAAATGGTAACATCAAAGCCATCTCTCACCAATTTCTGAGCTATACCAAAGCCTATTCCACTGCTACCTCCCGTAATAACAGCAACACGTTTTTCAGACATCTATAAACCTCCTTTTTGAAACCATGATGGTTATAGTAACATGAAACTATTATTAACAAAAATATCTTATTTATATATCTGTAATAAATAAAATTTATGAAAAAGGAATGAAGAGATGGAACTAAGACAGGTAAAATATTTTGTCGCAGTCGCAGAAGAATTACATTTTGGTAGAGCAGCCAATAAAATTGGGATCGCTCAACCTGCTTTAAGCCAACAAATCCAACAACTGGAACAAGAGCTTGGAGGACTGTTACTAAACAGGACAAAGCGAAGTGTTTCACTTACTATGGCAGGAAAGTTATTTTTACCAGAGGCAAGATCACTACTCGAAAAATCCAAACATGCACAGGATTTAGTAAGAAGATCCTTTGAAGGAATGGTCGGAGACTTGAAATTGGGATTTGTTGAATCGGCAACATGGGACATTCTTCCAAATGTAATTTCTGCTTATCGCAGCCAATTTCCTGTTGTCAAAATTACACCTCGTCATTTACATACCGTACACCAAATTCAAGCTATCCGAGATGGAAATATAGATATTGGTATTATAGGACTACCTGTCAATGACCCAGATTTGTCCGTTTATGTTATACGAAAAGAAGCATATTGGATTGCATTACATCCTGATCATTGTAGGGCTGATCCTGAATCTAAAATTTTTGTAAGCGATCTTTCACATGAATCTTTCATCGTAACCAACCGTGAAGTCGGTGCTGCTTATTATGATACCATGGTGAAGATATGTATGAACAATGGTTTTAGCCCTTCTATTGTTCAAACTGTTGACGAAATACAAACGATGTTATCCCTTGTTTCATCAGGAATGGGGATTGCCTTCATACATGAATCAGCAAAAAATTTACGAAACGACATTATCTATAAACCTTTACACGATACCGATCAATATGCCTACCAAATTTCGCTTGTTTGGAGGAAAAGAGAGAGTTCGCCGATCATCAAAGGATTCCTTAAAGAAGTTCGACATCTTTACCTTTAGAAAGCTTTCTAAAGTGATTACTTTAACGTGATGAGATTTATATCAAGATAAGTATGTTAATTGCAATTTGCTATTTAATTAGAAATAAGTTATGGAAATAGATGAGAACAATGAATAAAAATAACCTAATATGTGACATGGAAAAGCGAGCTTGTGGTGTTCAAAAAGATAATGAAATGGAATTCATTGATTTTTCTAGACCGAGAGAAATCATCGAACTTTACTATTTTACTGATCCAATCTGCTCTCACTGTGGCTCTAGAGCCTGATCTTCGGAAGTTTATTGAACAATATAGTCATTATTTTCATTTCAATACGGTAATGGGTGGATTATAAGAAAGCTGGGATGGATTTGCTGATGTAAAAAATGGAATTCACACCCTTCCGATATGGCTGCTCACTGGAGAGAAGTAGGAGAACACTCGCGTATGCCTATTGATGGTTCGGTATGGCTTACAAATCCACTTCAATCTTCTTACTCTCCATCACGTGTGTTTAAAATAATTCACCAAAAAAACGTTAAATCAGCAAATGTTTTTTACATCATGCCAGAGAAGCAGTGTTTGTATGTAATCAAAATATCGAATAAGAACAGGTATTAACAGAAATTATCCAACAGATCGGCCCTAGCTGTGTGAAAGAAGCAAACCGTCCAATAGCACATCAACTTTTAAATCAGGATTTCGAATTAGCTAAAAGTTATGGCGTACACGGATTCCCTACTATTATCATGGTAAACAAAACAAAGAAAGGAGTTAAAATTGTTGGTGTTCGCTCCCTAGAAGACTATGAAAATGGATTACGACAAGTCCTCCCTCCAGATATAACAATGGAAGCAACAGATCCACAACCTTTGACTGAGCTTCTCAAAAAAGAAAAACGTTTATTTCGTTTATCAAAAAAGAACTAAACTTTCCTTATAAACAGAAAGAAATTCTCGGTGAAATGTATATTGAAACGATATACTAATTATGTAGGTGCTAAGAATCAAGCAGAAGTAAAAAATAGATAAAATCCCACCTATTTTAGAGGGCTTTAACTCAAATATATGAGTTAAAGCCCTTTATACAAGATAATCAACCACTAATTTATCAATATTCAAATATAAAAAATTTGATATACACATTATAGCTGCATTTATTTTGACCAGTTGATTTCCTAAGAACATAAAAAAACTATTCAAATTTAGTCAACTTCATGTAAATATTTCTCATTTATTCGTGACTTTCACTTTTAATTTACTCGATTAATTGAAAAGAAAAGAGGATGAATGTTCAGATTTCAACTTGATTAAATTCATAATGTCAACAAACCTTACACAAAATTGCCTTATTTCCTTACTCATGCTATTATCAACCCAACATTCTAATTTTGAACACATCTATGTGTTAGATTAGTTAACAATTATAAAATTTTAGGGGTGTTGGATTTGAAATTAGCAGATTTATCATTATTAGCAGATTCTTTTTTTATCTTTCTTAGCGCAGTATTAGTCATTTTCATGCAAGCGGGATTTGCACTTTTAGAAGCTGGTTCAACACGGATGAAAAATGCAGGTCACATAGCCGCAAAGCAATTACTTAGTTTTTCGATTGTAGCCATCGTCTTTTGGGCTGTCGGATATGGGTTTACATTTGGAGATGGGAAATGGATTGGAACCACTAATTTTTTCCTATCTACTCCAGCTGAAGCTGGATCAACACCTATTGAAATCTCCTTCTTATTTCAATTCTCCTTTGCAGCTGTATCCCTCGCTATTGCATGGGGTGGGTTTGCAGAGCGTGCCAAGTTAAGTGTATATATATTGTTTGGAGCACTTTTTACCATATTTATTTATCCCGTTATTGGTCACTGGGTATGGGGAAGTGAAGGTTGGCTGCACGAACTTGGAAAACAAGATTTTGCAGGTTCTACGGTTGTCCATCTAACAGGTGGAGTAGCAGCTCTGATTGCAACCTTGATGTTGCGCCCCAGAAAAGGGAAATATAACGAAGACGGAACCGTAAACACGATCCCAGGACATAACCAAGTGTATTCCGTGTTAGGGGCTTTGATTATTTGGCTGGGCTGGTTTGGCTTTAATCCAGGTAGTACTTTAACATTAAAAGATGGATTTTTCGGGTATGTAGCTTTGACAACAAACCTAGGAGCTACAGCGAGTGTACTAGGCGCGATGTTTATGGCATATTTACGCAAACAAAAACTAGAAGTATCCATAATGGTAAATGGCTTGTTGGCTGGTTTGGTAGCAATCACTGCCTCCTGTGCATTTGTGGAACCATGGGCAGCGATTATCATCGGATTTATCGCTGGTGCCATTACCGTAATCTCCGCTAGTTTCCTTGAAAGAAGAGGGATTGATGACCCTATCTATGCCTTTTCTGTCCATGGTGTAGCAGGAATCTGGGGTACTATCTCCACTGGTATCTTTGCTGCACCACGTTTAGTAGAAAAAGTAGGAGTAGGTTCAGCTGGTTTGCTTTATGGCGGCGGCTTTCATCAGCTTGGTGTACAGACTTTAGGTGTAGCCATCACGATCCTCTATGTCGCACTTGCTTCTTTTGTTTTACTATCCATTATCAAATCGATCGTTGGCTTTCGCGTATCAGAGGAACATGAGCAAATCGGCCTTGATATTTCGGAACATGGAAGCTATGCTTATCCAGAGCATCCAAACCATCTAGAGGATGCGAAAATAAAAGAAACAGAAGTAAGTAAGACTCCTTTATCAGAAGAAGCAATATATGCAAAAGCTTAACCACTCCATTCATCACCTGACTATATTTTTTAGTCAGGTGATGATGTTTTTCCAGCCATTTTTGCTTATCATCGATTCGTTCCTACATTTCAAATCTAATAAAAATATTGATATAGAAAGGAACAGCTTGTCATATCCTGTAAATGCAATTTAATTTGATTTTTTAGATTAGTCAAATTAAAATAAAGATGTACAAGCCCATATAGATACTGCGTTTTAACATACCGCATATCTGTTTTTTTCTGGAGATGAAAACTGTTCCTACTACCATAGGCATCATGAGCAAGCACAAGCTGGATGAAGCCATAGCTCCGTTGCCATCATGGAAGAAGTAAGTTCTATACCCAAAGGGGAAGGATCATATGTACAAAACAGTGGGTATCTACAAAAATATTACAGATTCCAAAGAATTCGAGAAATATTATATAGAAGCAATTTTTCCAAAGATGATTACCTTTCCAGGGGTAGTAAAAATGAAAATTACCAATCTTATTGATAACACAAGAAAAATTTCCCCTGGTATGGAAGGTATTCAATTTATTATCGAGACGCATTATGAATCGATTCAAGATTTGAGAAAAATTGTAGATACAGAAGAAGGACAAGATATTGTAAAAACTATTCTCGGAAATCAACATGCCGAATGCGGTCGATACATCGGGGAAAGTAAATCATTTTTGTCAAAAGAAATGCAAAATAAACCTACAGGGAGTCGATAGTCTCCCTGTAGGTTTATTCATCTCTCAATTTTTTCATTAAATCCAAGAAGGCATCTGGCGGCTCTACTTTTAATTCTATTCTTTTTTGCGTCCTTGGATGTGTAAACCCAAGTACAGTAGCATGCAGAGCTTGCCCTTCAAATCCATAATTATTTTTAGCTGGTCCATACAGAGGATCGCCGATCAATGGATGTCCAATCGATTTCATATGTACACGAATTTGATGTGTTCTTCCTGTCTCTAATTTACATTTTATATAGGTAGCTTTTGTAAAACGTTCTATGACTGTAAAATGTGTAATTGCCTGCTTACCACGTTTATGCTCTACCGCCATACGCTTTCGTTCTTTCGGGTCACGACCTATTGGTGCATCAATCAAACCATGTTCATGATGGATAGTACCATGAACAATAGCTAAGTATTCTCTTGTTATACTGTGCTCTTTCAATTGCTCCACGAGCGAATGGTGCGCTAAATCATTTTTAGCGATCATGAGCAAACCAGAGGTGTCTTTATCAATGCGATGGACGATCCCCGGTCGCGCTACCCCACCTATCCCAGATAGATCCTCTTTGCAATGAAAGAGTAATGCATTGACAAGGGTTCCACTTGCATGCCCAGGAGCAGGATGAACAACCATTCCTCTTGGTTTGTTTAATACTAATACATCAGAATCCTCATAGCATATCTCTAATGGAATATCCTCAGCAAGGACATCTAGCTCTTCCAATTCTGGAACGTCAATCTCTATATTTTCTCCGACTTTTACCCGATAGCTCTCTTTTCTCACTTTCCCATTTACAAATACGCGATTAGCAGAAATCCATTCTTGTACTCGTACACGAGACCACCCTGGATCAAGACCCGCAATTGCTTTATCCAACCTCTCTCCAGCTAGTTCTTCGTTGATCGTAACACAATATGTTTGCATCTAGGCGTCTCCTACAGAAGTATTAACTTGTTCTTTTTTCGTTTCCGTGAGACTTGCAATCAAGAACAACACAACGCCTACACAAAGAGCGGAATCAGCGACATTAAAAATCGGAAATTGATAGCTACCAAATTGAAAATGGAAAAAATCAACTACTTCTCCTGTACGTATTCGATCAATGAAATTTCCTATTGCACCCCCTAATATAAGAGAAAGCGCTAGTTTGGTTAAAATGGTTTCTTTTTTCATTTTGATCATATATACGATAATCCCAATAACAACACAAGATGTCACAATAATAAACAACCATCGTTGATCTTGCAGGATACCAAAAGCAGCTCCTCTATTTCGATGAGAAGTGATATAAAAAAAATCAGTTATCACAGAAATGGATTGGTACAGTTCCATATTATGGACAATCCACCACTTGCTAAATTGATCCAGTGCAATAATCACGATTGATAGTAGAAAAAAAAGGTACACAAAACTCCCCCGTTCCAGTTATTCTTTACCGATTGTAGCACAAGGAGACGGAGGAAGAAAACGACTTTCCATTCAACTCTGGCTATTCACTAGCTCTTTCTTGTTCTAGTCCTAACTGTTGCTTTTTAATGCTTACATACTCTTACAGATCTTCATCTGAATTTAGTTCTCTCTCTTTGCGATAGTATGCTTCATTATGGACAATTTCCGGCATACCTTCATTGTGACCTGTTATATCTGTAATAGCGAATCCTTCTATCAAATCCACATATCCTTGAGGTTCATCATTATCTTCTGTTAATTCATCATATGATGTTCCATCATTAAAGTAATCTGGCGGGTTAGATGTTCCATATCTCTCCACATCTTGCCATGTATCTTCTCCATCATAACCATTGTAGTCATTATTATCTTTAAAGCTATGTGTAGCAGAATTTTCGAGTACCTCTTCTTCTATGGGTCGACGACCTGTAATTTGACGAGTCGAATGATGCTCTTTGCAAGTTGTTGTCCAAGGAATCGCCTCTAATCTCTCAAAAGGGATTTCTTGATGACATACTTCACATTTTCCATAATCACCTGAATCTATGCGAGATAAAGCCAAATTTACTGCTTCAATATGATGTTGGTCAGCATCTTGCAGAGATAGATCCTTCCCTCTTTCAAATAGTTCTGATCCAACATCTCCAGGATGGTTATCATAAGCTGATAGTTCACCTATTGAATCACTCATCGCCATCTCTAACCCGTATCCGTGGTTATCTGCTAAACTCTGTTCAGAATCATTCTTTTCCTTTAGCAGTATATTTTTTAATGTTGCTAATTGTTGTTGATTCATTCATAAACCTCCATACTTTTTTTGTTAGCATTTCCAAAAACAAAAAAAGTACTGCAAAATGGTAGCAGCCGATGCACAAGTTTACACTTATTCATCGGCTACCTTTTTACACCTTTATTATCTTTTTAGATGTTTCTGTCTCCTCCTGAAGAAAAGGAGTTTTTTTGATGATGTAGAGGTAAGACATGACAGCAGACAACGCCACACAGGGAGAAACAAGTATCCACATGCCTTGATATCCCCACCCGATCCAATTCCTTAGTATATTGACCACAGGTGCCAACATCGCTCCAAGGTCGTAGATCGTGTAAAAAATGGCTGTTGCTATTGCTTTTCTAGTATCTGGAACTTTCGTTACTGCAAGCGAGTAGACGCAAGGGGCGAGACAACTAAGGCCCATACCATTGGCTACGGCGGCCAGATAAAAGAGAAACAGACCTTTTCCGAAGCTCAGGCAGAACAAACCGATCGCAAAACAACTGTAAGAAACAGTTACCAAGCGACCTCGCTCCAAACCCTTTTCGCTACTTTCTTGATTGCGTGCTAGACTACTCACCAGTACTCGACCGAAAAGGATGACTAGAGAGTATACCAGCATAAATTTGTACGCATACCCTGCGTTGCCCAATTCTTGTGCATAAGGGTAGATGTAGGTCGTTACTCCTGCAACGTATATAGTAATCAATCCCATAATGGATGCGTACGGACTGATCACCTTCAAAACCTGAGACAGAGGGATTTGCTTTTCCTGTTTCGCTGGTACCACTGCTTCAGGTTTTTTCAACACGCTAAAGAGAAAAAGACCACACCCGACGCAGATAATGCCTACCGTGAAAATATCCCAAAAATGACCATTATCAGCCATGTAGAGACTGACAGCTGACATAGCTGTCATAGCCAAATCACCTGAAGCACTGAAGTAGCCTTGTCCCTTGATACTACCCTCGGGAATGATGCGTGTACAGTACGCTTTCACTGGTGGAATCGACATTCCGTAGGCAACACCATGGACCAAGCGCCAAATCATCAGCTGTTCACCAGTGCTCACTGTAGCGTATCCAATGAAGGATATCAGCATCAAACCAATAGCTGCCTGGCCAATCAACTTATATCCAATCCGATCACACAAATAACCGGCAATAGGACGGAATAGAAGCGTGGGAAAAATAAAAATCCCTACTGCAAGATCGGTCTGTTTGTCTGTGACACCACTGACTTGTTGAGCGAACAGCGGAAGAATTGGGGCAATGAGATAAAATGCCCCAATCAAACAGTAATTGACAAGGAGAATGAATACATACTCCCGTTTCCACAGCTTTACTGTTGACGCTACACTTTTTGTCATGATTCTCTCTCTATGTAAGGGTCCAAAGACAACTAATTTTGATTCTAAACTAATGATGCGTATTTGGAAAGAAAAGAGATATCAGACAGATGGAATAAGTATGATTATTGGGGAAATGTAATTGGATATAATCATTGTTATGAAATACCTAATATACTCATAAATCGCATGCGCCCCTGTCGACTTTCGTAGAGTGGACAGGGGCGCAATCTTATTCCTATTTTTTCACATCAGAAAATCAGTATTGTTAGATGACGTTCTTCAGATCAGGCAGTAGCTGATAAGACTTCTTGTCTCCTACAATGATCTCGTAGGATCCTGCAAACTTTCCACCTACGATGGTGAGCTCGTTTTCGTGAATCTCCACTTGCTTAATGCCAGTGGAAGGGTCCATCCGAAATACCTTTGCCTTATCTTCAGAGATAATACTAACACAGCCCTTACCACTTGCGATAAATTCGAAACTACTTGAAGAAGTCACATTCACTCCCTCAGTTGCACCTACCACAAAAACCGGACCATGTTTACTGATGTGTAGCATTGATTCTCTTTCTCTATTAGGAATGATTCTAACCCATTATAGCGTTACCACACGAAAGTGCAACTTATATAAAAGAAATATTATTAAAAATTACGTTTTCATCATGGATTAAGTGAAATGAACTAACACTTTGCAAAATGGTAGCCGCAGATCGGTCGTCACGATCTCTATCATTTATCTAATCTGTTTTTCATAGGTATAAAATGGAACTTCCCTCCTTGGGAAATAAACTTTTCCCATCTCCTCATATCCAAAATGTTCGTATAAGCCACGTGCTACATCGTTTTCTTCATAAGCATCCAACCTTATAGACGTATAACCATGTTCTTTGGCATATTGATCAGCAAATGCCATCAATGCCTTTCCAGTTCCTTCTCCTTGATAATCCAAATGAACAACTAAACGATGCAAATACAGTGCTTTTCCTTTTTCTACTCCCCAGTCGATATCCTCATGTTCAGGTTCTTTTTGCTCATCTAGTACAACTGATCCTAAAATGCGTTCGCCATCTTTCGCAACATAAAGGGTTCCTGCTTTTAGATCTGCTTGCAACATTTGAACACTCGGATCATTGTAATCCCATTGATGGATATCATTTTCTTGTAGATCACGTCTAGCGATAATGTACATTTCAATGATTTTGTTTAGATCTTCCATTGTTCCTTTTTGAATATCCATTTGTTACTCCTTTCATCAAATCGCGAATACATTTGCTAGTAATGTCCTTGTTTTCTATACTATGATCACTTCTTTATATCTTATCCATTTGATATCTGATACATGAAATATGTTGCTAAATTATGTGCTATTGATCTCATTTACAAATCGTAATGGTCTCATTTATGAATGTTATTTCTTATTGATCACGTCTAATATGATGTATTTCTACTGCAGAAAGATCCCCCTCCCCTACAACACAAAAAGCAGAGTACTTTATTCTCTGCTTTGTATATCTCCATTTCTTATTTATTGTATCTTCTATATGGTGAAACATATCAAGAAGCCTTTGGCCTACTTTTGTTTCATCTCCCTTGTACCAATCAGCATGAAATCTTTTCTGCTGCCCTATAAATGAATTCATGTCTCCAAGAGAAATGTTTTCTATCATTTGCATAAGCTCATGTCCTTCAAGTGTAGCAAAACGATTCAAAATAGGTCTCTAATATCAACTCAGTACCTTTGAAGTTTTCTGATACTTTTTCTTCACTAACTGGAACAACCTTTGTCACATCTGTATAAAGAACACTTGGTATTTTGTGAAGCCGAGGAAAAACAACTTTGATATAAAATTTTTAAAATAACTCCGGATTATCTACATTTCTGTATATTGAGACTGTTTAATTAAAAAAATGAAAATGAACCATGCAATCATGTAATGGCAAGTAATATTATGGGGAAAATTAATAACAATGTGAATTAAATTAATACTCAATTTTTTTATTAACAAAGATATAAAACCATGATGATATTTTGCATTGTGCAATATTTTTTTAATAATATTTTTAAGTTACTATATGTCTTCACTCCTATTGATCGGAATTTTTATTGCGTTGAATACCATTTAATACTTAACATTAAAATAAAAAACCGCTTTTTCAGCGGCTTTTACACAAACCCTATTTGATCTCTAGATCTGTTGCATAATTTTCTTCTACTATCGGCGCACAGCGATCACATAAAGTTGGATGGTGCTCATTTTCACCAACAGAAGGAGAGATGGTCCAGCAACGCTCGCATTTTTCACCAGATGCAGCAGTTACTTCAACTGTGATATCTTCTACATCTCCTGATACAGGGTGTATTACTACATCAGAGACAATAAACAAATCTTTGGGTTCTGGGATTTGATTTAAGAGAGTTGCTGCTTCAAATCCTGGGAGAATATCCACTTTTGCTCCCAAAGAGTTACCAATAGTTTTGGCTGCTCGTGCTTCTTCTAACGATTTTAAAACGATATCACGCAATGTTAAGAAGCGATCCCATTTGGCTTCCAACGTGGTATCTTGCATCTTAGCATCTGCTACTGGAAAATCGGTTAATTCTACACTTGCTTCTTTCACTCCAGGTATATATTCCCATACCTCATCTGTTGTATGTGGGATGATTGGTGCCAACAATTTTACGAGCGTCACCAACAGCTCATGCAGTACCGTTTGGGTAGAGCGGCGAGCTACAGAGTTTGGAGCATCTACATACAGTCTGTCTTTGCGTACATCTAGGTAGAATTGAGAAAGAAAGACGGTGCAGAATTGATGGATCTGTGTGTAAACTTGGTTGAATTCATAGTTCTCATAGCCCTTGGTTACACGATCCACTAAGCCTTGTAGCTTAATCAATACAAATTTCTCTAGTTCATTCATTTGCTCCAGTGAAACTTGATGTTGCTGAGGATCAAAGTCTGCTAAATTTCCAAGTAAAAATCGGAACGTATTCCGCAGCTTACGGTATACTTCGGCGATCTGCTTTAATATTTCGTCTGACACACGGAAATCAGCTTGATAATCGGAAGATGCTACCCAAAGCCGGAGAATATCAGCACCATATTGTTTCATCACTTTGGCTGGATCTATCACATTACCAAGTGATTTAGACATCTTTCGTCCTTCACCATCAAGAGTAAATCCATGACTGAGGACAGCTTTGTATGGTGCCTTTCCTGTTGTTGCCACTGCCGTGGAGAGAGAAGAATTAAACCATCCCCTATATTGATCTGATCCTTCTAAGTACAGATCAGCTGGCCATGTGGTCTCTGGACGTTTCGTTAAGACAGACCGATGGCTGCTACCCGAATCAAACCAAACATCCATCGTATCGGTCTCTTTACTGAACTCTTTTCCTCCACATGCTTCACATGTATGACTAGCAGGCATTAATTCTGCTGCATCTTTTTTGTACCATACATTTGAACCCTCTTGTGCAAACAAATCAGCAATAAATTCGATTGTTTCTTCATTGATATGTGGATGATTGCAAGAAGTACAATAGAAAATAGGTAGTGGAACACCCCAAACTCGCTGACGGGAAATACACCAGTCTCCACGATCTGCGATCATATTGGAAAGTCGCACTTCTCCCCAACTAGGCGTCCATTTTACTTGCTTAATCTGCTCGAGCATTTCCTCACGAAATCCATCAATCGAGGCAAACCATTGCTCTGTAGCTCGGAAAATAATTGGCTTTTTCGTTCTCCAATCATGAGGATAGGAGTGTGTGATAAAAACCAATTTGAGTAATGCTCCTGCTTCTTCTAGTTTTTCTGATACCATCTTATTTGCGTCTTCATAATAGATACCTTCGAACCCTGGAGCTTCATCCGTAAATTTACCTTTTTCGTCTACTGGTGAAAGAATATCCAATCCATACTTTTGCCCTACCCAAAAGTCTTCTTCACCATGACCGGGTGCTGTATGAACACATCCGGTACCAGCGTCTAGAGTCACATGATCACCAAAAACAATAAGGCTTTTGCGATCATAAAAAGGATGTCGACACACTACACCTTCCAATTCCTTACCTTTCCAACTTTCTACAATCTTGTACTGATCCATACCAATGATTTCCATTACTGATGGAACTAAGTCTGTAGCTAGGACTAATTTTCTTTCTCCAGCTTGTACTAGGCTATAGGAGAAATTTTCATTGAGTGCAATAGCTAGATTGGAAGGAATCGTCCAAGGAGTGGTCGTCCAGATAAGCACCTCACTACCTTCAGGCAATTTCCCTTGATTTTCTATGACTGGAAAAGCTACGTAGATAGAAGCTGATCGCTTGTCATGATATTCAATTTCTGCTTCTGCAAGTGCAGACTCTGAGGATGGAGACCAATAGATAGATTTTTTCCCACGATACACATGACCTTTTGATACCATATCCCCAAATAAACGAATTTGCTCCGCTTCATATTCAGGTTTTAAAGTGATGTAAGGATTTTCCCAATCTCCTCGAACACCTAATCGCTCAAACTGTGCTTTTTGCCGCTCAACAAAGGATAGAGCATAGTCCTTACAAAGTTCACGGAAAGTAGGAATATCGACTGATCTACGATCCACTTTTTTCTTCGTTACGATAGCATGTTCAATCGGAAGTCCGTGTGTATCCCAACCTGGAATATAAGGAGCATCAAACCCTGCAAGAGATTTGTAGCGAACAATAAAATCTTTTAATATCTTATTCAAAGCATGTCCAATATGAAGGTCCCCATTTGCATAAGGGGGCCCATCATGCAAAATAAACTTTGGAGCACCTTGTCGTTTTTGTAAAACTTGTTGATAAATATTTTCTTGTTTCCAGCGTTTTTGACGTTCAGGTTCTTTGTTCGGTAAATTACCTCTCATCGGGAAAGCGGTTTTTGGTAACTGGAGGGTTTTACTATAATCGGCCATATTTCCAATCCTTTACATATAAAATAAAAAACCTTCTCTATCCCATAGGACGAGAAGGTCTCGTGGTACCACCCAATTTCGTAGAGACATATGTCGCCTCTACCTCTTAACTCGATAACGTGAGTTAATCGTCTCACCTTACTTTATCTATGATAATTGTTCAGGCGATCAGCTCCTGGGTGATATAGATCAGAAACTCTTTGCTAGGCTTTCACCATTCCTAGCTCGCTAAAAAAGAGCACTTCTAACTACTAGTCCCATTCCAAACCATTTAGTTATTAGAACATTGCTTTTTTCTTTAATTTACGTGATGTTCTACGAAGTTCACGACGAGGCTCTTCCTCTTCTTCCATATAGGAAACTGCAACTTCATCCATCACAAGTGCATCTTCATCATTGAAATCATGTTGTATCGTTGGTAGGGTATTATCAATCATATAATCTTGATGATCTCCTACCTCAGACAGTTCTTCTAACTGCTTATCGTGTTCGTCTAGTCCTTCTTCAATTTCTTCCAATGCATTCCAATCCGAGTTCTCTAGAATATCCAAGTGAGACTGCACCAACGTGCGGAAACGTGTACGATAAATAGTAGACTTTTGTTTCAAATCGAGCAGCTCAGTATGTATCGCACGAGCTTTGGTAAGAGCTTCGTTGATGATACGATCTGCATTTTTCTCCGCTTCTTGCACAATAAGTTCTGCTTCTTTTTTCGCATTAAGACGAACTTCGTCTGCGACTTCTTGTGCAACCCGAATCGACTTATGGATGCTTTGTTCCATCGAGGTAAGCGCGGCTGCTGTTGGTTGTAATGATTGCATAGCATTATCAGCAGCAAAGCGAGACGGGGTTTGTTGAACTGGAACTTCTTGAACTGGTGGCTGTTGTTGTGAATTAGCGTACATGGACTCGCCTTCCATCACTCTCTCTAATTCAGCTTGCAACTCTTCCACTTGTTGTTCTAATTCCATCTTTTCCCGGATAATCAAATCATAATCTCGTATAATCTGATCTAGGAAATCATTAACCTCATCGACATCATAACCACGAAAAGAGCGTTTAAACTCTTTGCTGTGTATCTCAGTCGTCGTTAGCATGAATGCACCTCCAAATTAACTGCATGCTCTCTTAAATTAGTCCCGATCACCAGACAGATGGTAGCCACCATTCGGACAGTATATTAACGTAACACCAACTCGATTTTACTCCCTTTCGTTCAGGCTTTTATTATTACTTCATATCATAACCATAAAATCGGGAGTGTGTTTATACTTTTTTGACTATCTGTTGGCATTCACAAATATCCCTTACCTCCTGTATGGTCTATCGCATGCCTTCCCTATTCGACAATATTAACAGATATCCTTCTTAATTACCACTAAGCAATGTAGAAATAACTGGAAAAAAGCTAGAGATTGCGTAAATAACGTATCGGGAGTTTTCCCTTCTTAGTGGATTCTCGCACTTCCATCAGCCGTATTCTACCATATCCTCTAACAGAAATCACATCACCTGTTGTAACAAAGTAATCAGGTCTATCAATCTTTTGCCAGTTTACTTTGCACTTTCCAAGCCGAACCAAGTCTACTGATTTGGATCTAGATATTCGACAAACTGCAGCAATGATAGTATCCAGTCGCAAGGAGGAGACAATAGTATGTTGTTCTATACCTGCTTGGTGATCAGTCCATAATTGATCACGAACAATCTCCGAAATGATAATCCCCTTTCTCCCGACTTTTGTCAAGGTCCCCATTACATAATCTTTCATCTCTTTTGCAAGAATCAGATCAGCTCCATCTGAATTGGGCAGGATATCACCTAACATGTGTCGCTGGATTCCTAACCCGAGTATGGAACCGAGAACTTCCCTATGCTCCAGGGTTGACTCGCTCGTCATCCGAAGAAAGAGGAGGGAAAAAGATTGTTCATTTGGCAATATATAGTTAGGATATATACAAACTCGACACCTTTCAGCAGTGCCATATCCACCATCTATTGCCATAAGAATATCTCGATGTTCACGCCTAACTAGTGTGCCAAGTATATATTGCTCTCTTGGATCTAAAAATGGGGTGACGACTTCTTGATGTCGAACAGATGCCTGATAAATCCAATCGAAACATCTTTCTATAAAAGCATGTTCTTCTTTACGAAAATGAGCTAAAAATTGGTAATCACGCATAGTTGTGCTCCTATAAAATCAGAGAAACGAACCAAAACCAAACCGTTAACAATCCATATTCTACTAATTGCAATGCAAAAATTGCAACGATTGGAGAGAAGTCAATCATGGCGATCGGTGGAATAAACCGGCGAAAAATACTCAAGTATGGATCTACTATTTTTTCAATCGTGATACCAATAGGTGAATCTTTAGCTTGAGGGACCCAAGACATAAGGATATATATAATGAGTAAAATCTGAAAGATGTAAAATCCCCATCTAATAATACTAGGTACATATTCAAGTAAGTACATGGCTTAAGTCACCTCAACTGAGAATTAAAAAGTATCGTCGTTCATGATCTCTGTAATCGTTCCTTGCACATCTACGTTTGCAGGTGTACAAATAAATATATGATCCCCTACACGCTGAATCGATCCACCTAAAGCATAGACGGTACCGCTAAGAAAATCAATCACACGTTTGGCTTGATCTCGTCTAACACGATGTAAGTTTACGACGACTGGACGATGACTTTTTAGATTATCTGCAATTTCCTGTGTCTCTTCAAACACACGTGGTTCTATTAAAATTAAGCGGATGTTTTTTTGTGTATGTAATGACACAATATTGCTTTTTCCTTTTGCAGTATTATTTGCATCTCTGTCCAAATCTACCTCTTCAAACTGCTCATCATCATCATTCATTCCAAAAAAATTCATAAAGCGTCCCATAACTGTCACAATCCTCTCCTCCCTAATGGGTGTTTAGGAGCTTGTCCCCACTAAAACAGAACCAAGTCGCACAAAGGTTGCACCTTCCTCTATCGCAATCTCAAAATCCTGCGACATGCCCATTGATAAGTGTGGAAC
Organism: Shimazuella alba; assembly: GCF_009831235.1. Classification (GTDB taxonomy): domain Bacteria; phylum Bacillota; class Bacilli; order Thermoactinomycetales; family Thermoactinomycetaceae; genus Shimazuella; species Shimazuella alba. Next base: position 376,788 of record NZ_WUUL01000003.1, read on the forward strand.
AGCAAATTTTTGGCGTTGAAGCTCTCTTTGTAAATCTCTCAACTCCCGAAAAATAGGTCGGACTTCTTCGCGGTTAGGAGTATTTGGTGCCATCGTCATCAGGCCCACAAGCTCAATATGAGAGAAATTCGCCATTGACCTTACAAAATCATTTAATTCGACAGGAGAAATTCCAAATTTTGTTTTTTCTCCTGATACATTAACTTGTAAAAAACATTTCATCTTGTGGTTTCCTGCAGCACAACGTTTCTCTAACTCCGCAGCTAGTTGCAAACTTTCCAATGCGTGGAAATACTCAAAACGTCCCACTACTTCCTTTGCTTTGTTTCGTTGCAGGTGTCCGATAAAATGCCATGTTCCTTTATCACCTAGTTGATTCCACTTCGGAACTGCATGTTGCACACGGCTTTCCCCAATATGCAAACATCCCGATTCAAGAACTTGTTTGGTTGTTTCTGTATCTACATATTTTGTCACGGCTACAACTTCTACCTCTTTTGGATCTCGACCAACACGGGAACATGCAAGTTCAATACGCTGTTGTATTTCCGTGATCCTTTCAGCGAATTGTGTCATTTATTCGTTACTCCTTCTTTTCCCAATAAACGCAACCATTCTTCCTGCGCTTGATCCTTCTCTTCGGTGAGAAAAAAATAAAGTATCTTCACATTGGGTACATCTTTGACTAACCAAAATTTGGCTTGATTTAAGACCAGCTAATAGCAATAATTGTTTATTTGCTTCTTTCAAATCTAAATAATAATGGCCATTGGTTGTTGCTGTAATCATAGACGATTGGAACACATCAGGCAACACCTGATGAAGCGGTTCCACGACGCGATCATCGACTTTATAACAACATGATCCAATAGATGGACCAATAGCAACCATTATCTGCTTCTTATCCGCTCCTAACTCCTGAAATTTTTCAATCATGCTCACACCAATGTTTTTCACGGTTCCCTTCCAACCTGCATGAGCTACCCCAATGATATCGCTATCAGGACTATAAAATAGAAGAGGTACACAATCTGCATAAAAAGAAGCTAGCAAAATATCAGACTCATGGGTAATAAGTCCATCTGTATCAGCAAACGCAGAATCTCGTGATTCTCTTCCTCTTCCACGGTTGGAACTTTCTATGATTTTGATGTGGTTGTCATGTACTTGTTCACCACAAGTCCAACTTTCAAAAGGGAACGATAAAGTATGCGTTAAGCTCTTACGACTTTCAATCACATGTTTGGGATCATTCCCAACATGTAACGCGTAATTGCGATTCTGTTCTGTTCGAGTACTCATACCAACAACAAGATGTGAATATTGTGATTCCCATGATGCTACATGTAAATAGGGATGATTTTTACTATATAATACAAATGGTTCCATGCAGATAGCCTCCCTATGTCTTATCTTAACATTTCAAAAGAGACTACACCAAAATAAAAAAGTGATTCCTATTAAGGAATCATGTTATTTTTGTGTATACTGTTCCATTTCTTGGTATCTGTTACCTAAACGAACCAAAATAACATCTGAACCAATCTTTACAATTTGGTTCCAAGGAATCACAACTTCTTGTCCACTAGATAACCAACTAAATAACTTTTGTTCTGTCGGGACAACAATTGCTTTGACCATTCCTTGTTTCAAGTCAAGTTCTAAGTCTTGGATCTGACCCAGCTTTTTTCCATCTGCAATATTGACAACATCTTTTGCTTGCAACTCTGATATCTTCATCATATCCGTACACCTCATTATGCAAGTATGTAACAGTATATGAAGTGACCAGATAGTTAAACACTCCCATGCCTCACTTGACAAGGGAATATCGTTTTTCACTTTTTTATTTACTAAATCTTAAGGGATATATATTTGGTGACTAAATACTCTTCCATCCCTTCCGTTGCTCCTTCTCTTCCTAAGCCACTCTGCTTGACTCCACCAAAAGGAGCTTGTGTGGTAGAAGGAACTCCATCATTCCAACCAACGATGCCATACTCTAGTTTTTCAGCCAATCGATATCCTCTACTGACATCTTGGGTAAAAATATACGCAGCTAATCCATATGGGCTATTATTTGCTAATCGGATCACTTCTTCTTCGCTGGAAAACTTCTGCACAGGAGCGACTGGTCCAAACGTTTCCTCAGACATGATTCTCATATGCTCATCCATATCAACTAGCAGGGTCGGTTTAAAGAAAAATACGTCTTTTTCTTCATTTGTTATCCCGTTTCCGCCAACCACACATCTTGCACCTTTTTCCAGAGCATCTTCCACTTGTCTCGCTACTTTTTCAAATCCTTTACGATCAATCAGAGGACCGATATCCGTTTCGGATTGAAACCCATTGCCCACTACTAATTTCTCTATCTGTGGTGAAAGCTTTTCAATAAACGCCTCATAAATCGATGCATGCACATAAACACGATTGGTACATACACAGGTCTGACCACTATTGCGAAATTTACTTGCAACTAATGCATCTACTGCTTGATCCAAATTTGCATCTTCACAAACGATAAATGGAGCATGTCCTCCTAATTCCAAAGAAATTCGCTTGATTTGCTCAGCACTTTGTGCCATTATCTTTCTGCCAACTTCGGTAGAACCCGTGAAAGAAATCTTACGAACGCGAGAATCTTTCATAATCGTCTTGGTAAATTCATTTGGTTCTGCACACACCACATTAAAGACTCCACTCGGAATTCCTGCTTCTAACGATAGCTGAGCTAATCGTAATGCGGCTAAAGGGGTCTGCTCTGCTGGTTTTACCAAGAAAGTGCACCCCGCAGCAAGTGCAGGACCTAGTTTTCGCGTAATCATAGAAGCTGGAAAATTCCAAGGGGTAATCGCTGCTACCACCCCGACCGGTTCCTTCCGAACTTGAATGTGGTGATTCTCTGTTTTACCAGGAACGATTCGTCCGTAAATCCGCTTTCCTTCCTCAGCAAACCAAGTGAGAAAGGAGGCTGCATAATCGACTTCTCCTAATGATTCTGCTATAGGTCGTCCCATTTCTCGGGTGATTAATTCTGCTAATTCTTGTTTGCTTCGCATTATCAACTCCACGAATTTATGCATCAAAAAAGCTCTGTCACTCGCTGTTTTCGCTTTCCAGCCTTCTAGTGCTCTGCTTGCAGCATCTATCGCAAGCGAAGTATGTTCAATCCCATCAAAAGTTACTGTTCCCACTAGTTCACCCGTAGCTGGATCTGTGACACGAAGTTTTTGAAGCCCATCCTCTACTGATTTTCCATCGATAAAGTTTCCAAAGTGGTAAGGTTGCATTTGTTTTCACCTTTCCTCCATAGCATATTCTTAAAATCGTGTAATCTATAATGCATATGATGCATCTTCTGTATGAGTTTCAATAATATATTATCAATCGAGATCAAGAGTTTTACTTGAATCGATCAATTTTCCCAAAAATGAAAAATAAATAAAAATGAAAATGTCCAATACTGTAAAAAAACTTCAAATCCTAAATATTTCTATTTAAATGTATGATTTACCAATACTTTGTTCTCTTTTATTTATGTATAGTAAAGAAATAGAGGGGACGAAACATACTTATATTATTCGGTTTGGATACTACAGGGAGGAAACTATATGAAAAGATTTACTACTATTCCTTTTCTTACTTTGCTTTTTGCAGTTTTCTTATTATCCAGTGGTCCAACTGCTATTTTTGCGGAGTCAAATCCTAATATTATACAGAGCGTAGTAAATACCGCAAATACGGATCAGCAAGTGAGTAAACAAAATAATGACGTACAATTGAAGATTGAAGATAAAAATACAGAAAAAAATCAATTGAGAGCAACCATACTTAATGCTAAAAAAATAGAAGGTGTTTGGACCTACTACTTTAACGGAGTGAAGCAAGATTCCAAAGAGCACAATGAAACTTCTTTTAATATTCCATTAAAGTATACCTTCGGGGATGATGAAGTGGATGTAAAAGTTGACTTTAAAGGAAAAGTAGATGGAAAAAGGGTGACATTGACTGACAATTTCGAAATATTCGGATTAAAAGTTACCTATGATAACTCAATCAAAGGCAAAGACCGGTTTAAAATTAAAGTCACGAATATCGAAAAATCCAATGGAACTTGGAAAGTGAAGGTGGAAGATGAAAAAGGAAAAGTGGTTGGGAAGTTCACTAAGAAAAATGTAAACGGACTTACATTTTCCCACGCTTTTTCCGACTTCAAAAACGGAACATACAAAGTAACCTTCTCTTTTGATGGAAAAATGCATGATTATGGTGAGCAAATCAAGTTTGATTACTCCAAAGAGTTTCAAATTAACAATGATACTCCCCAAACTCCAGCTGAAAACAACAATGATGAAAACAATGATCAAACCACTGAGCCGGACACTGGAAACTCCGATTCGGAAACAACAATGCCACAACCAAGTCCTTCAACAGATACAAATAAAACAGTAACCACTGGAGGAACATTACCAAAAACAGCTACCAGCTATCCTATTATGCTTGTAGCAGGAGCAGTTCTTCTTCTCTTTGGTGTAGTAATGTATCACAGAAACCGATCATCTTAGTCTTTGATCAGATATTACGACTTAATGAATAAAGTAATAATAACCAGTCCCCTCTTAGTAGTCCCTAATAATATTCATAAATACAACAAAACCCAGTGGCGATAAAGCACTGGGTTTTGTTTTTCATGTCACATAGCGATGCATTTGATGGATAGCAGCTTTTTCCAATCGCGAGACTTGCGCTTGAGAAATACCGATCTCATCAGCAACTTCCATCTGCGTTTTTCCTTCAAAAAAACGCATCGATAAAATCATTTTTTCTCTGTCGTTTAACCTAGCTAGTGCTTCCTTTAATGCGATTTCTTCTACCCATTGAATATCTTTTGCTTTCTCATCACTTATTTGATCCATCACATAGATTGGGTCGCCACCATCCTGAAAAACGGGTTCAAATAAGGAAACAGGGTCTTGAATCGCATCTAATGCAAAGACAACATCTTCTTTGGGCACACCTAACGCTTTCGAAATCTCCTGAACCGTGGGTTCTCGTGAATGCCGGTTGGTAAGGTTGTCCCTCATTTGAAGTGCTTTATAGGCGATATCTCGTAAAGATCGAGACACACGAATAGGATTATTATCCCTTAAATAACGGCGGATTTCGCCGATGATCATCGGAACTGCGTACGTGGAAAACTTGACGTTTTGACCCAAATCAAAATTATCAATGGCTTTCATCAAACCAATACAACCAACTTGAAATAGGTCGTCGACACATTCGCCACGGTTATGGAAACGCTGAATAACACTTAGAACCAAACGGAGATTTCCACTGACTAGTTTTTCTCTGGAATCAATATCTCCTGCCTGATACTCGCGAAACAGCTCTCTCATTTCCTGGTTTTTTAGGACTGGTAATTTGGATGTATCTACTCCACAAATTTCTACTTTGTTTCGCGCCAAGAAAAGTCCCTCCTCAGGATGAAATCATGTTAAGTATCTCCTTCGGAGGGAAAATTATAATGAATAGGTATAAAATGTAAATTAACTAATTTGTTTTAGTAGTCATCCTCTTAAGACTTAAGATGAAAACACAGAGAATACAAGGATTTTGTTAAACCATTTTATTAAACTCTTTCCGCAATCGTTTAATAATTCTCTTTTCTAGTCTTGAAATATAAGATTGTGAAATGCCTAACATATCTGCAACATCTTTTTGTGTCTTTTCTTCTCCACCATTTAATCCAAAGCGGAGAACCATAATTTTTTTCTCTCGTTCAGATAGACTGTCGAGAGCAGTACGTAAAATTTTCTTATCTACTTGATCTTCAATATCGCGGTAAATGGTATCATTCTCTGTTCCTAATATATCCGATAGTAACAATTCATTACCGTCCCAATCGGTATTGAGAGGCTCATCAAATGATACCTCTGAGCGAATTTTATTATTGCGACGAAGAAACATTAAGATTTCATTTTCAATACAGCGAGACGCATACGTAGCAAGTTTGATCTTTTTACTCGGGTCAAAGGTGTTAACTGCTTTGATTAAACCGATTGTCCCAATGGACACCAAGTCTTCGATATTGATCCCTGTATTCTCAAATTTACGAGCAATATAAACCACTAAACGCAGGTTACGTTCAATCAACATTGCCCGTACTGCTGCATCTCCACTTGGAAGACGTACTAATAAATGCTCTTCTTCTTCACGTGATAGAGGGGGTGGAAGTGCTTCACTTCCGCCGATATAATAAATCTCTTTTCCCCTTAACCCCATTTGTATAAGTAAACGATACCAAAATAGTTGCGCAAATAATCTCCATTTTACCAACATGGTATAACCTCCTAATTCAAGCTAACTTACAATGGATAAACAAGAAGGATGAATAATCGCCTGATAGGAACCATCGGTCGATAATTGCCCGACATCTATTCCTATGAGTATTTTTCCGACATTATTCCACTGATTATCTCTCCAGATTTCTACTTGATCTGGTTTGAACGCGATCATCATATCACTGTCTGTTCCAGCTGCACGATAAGGGATGATGCGGATTTTGATCATCCATTCTGGTGGAATATCAGACCAGCTCTGCTCCCAATCTTTTGATAGAAACATTTTATGAACCTCAATAGGCAGATACTCCATCAATTGTTTCATCTCTACTAACATCACTGGTGCCCGTGTGATTGGGTCCCTGAGTTGATTTCCGGTATCCACCAATCCTGTACATTCAAAACTCTTTCCTTGTATCTGGATTTTGACTGCTGTCATATACTGCTCGATTTGATCTCTTTCTTTCATAGACTGAAACGAAAACTTTGTATAAAGCCATACCAGCGGAAAACCAATCATAATGAAAACCCAAGAGACAGGTGAACCCCATCCTTTTGTTTCTGTAAATAATATTCCTCCTGCTACTTGCGCATCTCCCGCCACAATATAATGCAGTGCAACCATCGCACCTCCTGTTACAAAACAAACAAAATAGAAAACACCTAATGTTCGGATAAATGCAATTGGATTGCGATAGCCAAATACAATCCATATCATCAGGATAGAAGACAAAATCTTAATAGGAAGTGTATAAGCAATTGTAAAATTAGGCCACAGATGGAGAGTGGCATACAGCCCACCAACAAACGATGAAGAGAGCAAACGCAGCATACTCGTTCTCTCCTTCCGTATACCAGAGGTTAGCCATAGCAAGAGAAAGTCGATACAACCATTTAAAAGAAACACGACATCTGCATATACAACCAGCTAGTCCCTCTCCTCTCCCTCTAACCTTGTGTAAAGTATAAAAGATATATATTGCTAAGTCTGTTGAAACTTGCCTAACTAATTTCATTTCTTTTGACGAAATAAACAGAAAAAAAGCAGTCTATCTTCCTTCTATACAAAACAAAAAAGCCGCCTATGACGCGACTTTCCTGTTTTTCGCATTTGATATCGGGACAACTGATTTTTTTTCTAGACATATTTCCCTAGAGGGAGACAAACTACGATTACTTCTTTCCACTATGGACGAAATGCGGCTCTGAAGATATTTCAGCTTCAAGAAGCTCGCGATGAATTCAAATGGAATCTCATTTCGACTCAGATTTTCGAAAAAATCTTCTTCCTCCCAGACACACGACTCTACCAGTAATTGATTCGTTCCTGATTCTTTCGAATAAAGTCTTTATGTTCTAATTTCAATACAAGTCTTAATCACCTTCATGCATGGCGTAATCTTCTCTTAGAGGGATAGAATGTTTCTTCCAGAATCGAATTCCTCTTGTCAATTTTTATCGTAAACTGTCCCACTTAGCTTGCCAATATATCTATGAAACCTCATCATTTGATCAGTGAGTCTTTATCATTATCTCTTTTTAAACGTAACAGGAAGTTCTTTGATAGAGTAAGTCAAAGCAGTTGGATTCATGAGAGGTTCTGTAGCTTCCTTAAGTTGAAATTGATGCAACCGTTCAAATATTACTTGAAGAGCTACATGTGCTTCTAGACGAGCCAAAGGTGCTCCTAAACAAAAATGAATACCATGTCCAAATGCCGTGTGTTTTAGATTGGTACGATGAATATCAAATTGATCGGGGTTTGGAAAAATGGACTCATCACGATTAGCTGATCCCAGCCATACATTAATTAGATCGCCTTTTTTGATGGATTGTCCTCTTAATTTAACATCTTTTGCAGCAATGCGATTTATATATTGCAAAGGGGAACGATAGCGAAGAACTTCTTCAATCGCTTTTGGGATATCTTCTGGATGTTTGGCCAAATATTCTTGTATTTCTGGATTTTCGATGAAGGTAAGGATAGAACTACTGATTAAATTTGTTGTTGTCTCGTTTCCAGCCACCAACAAAAGAACACAAAAGCCAAGTAAATCATTTGTAGATAATTTTTCCCCTTCTACTTCCGCTTGAACCAAATGAGAGATTAAATCATCTTTTGGTTCTACTTTACGTTGTTCAAATAAACTTATAAAATACTGTGCCATTTCTTGTTGTGAGCGAAGGAAGGTTTCTTCCCCGCCTTCTATTTCAGAAGGTGCTTGTAAAATCATGATGGACCATTTTTTAAATTTTTCTTGATCATTAGGAGAAACACCAAGTAATTTGGCGATAACTTGAATTGGTATGGGAGTAGCTATATCTCGGGTTATATCCATTTCTCCATTGTTTTCTACTTTATCTATCAGTTCATTTGTGATTTTTTCAATCCAAGGTCTCATATTTGCGATTGTCTTTGGTGTAAATACATCCGATACTAACATGCGAAGTTGTTTATGGCGGGGAGGATCACTGAGTGCTAAGCTGCTAGATGATGGATTTTCTTCTATCTTTGGCTGATATTGATTAGAAAAAGTTTGATAATCACTCATTACCCGTTGAACATCGTCATAGCGAAATACATGCCATGTACCTTTCGGTCCATGATAATGCAAATAATCTGCATCATATATAACAGGACTTTCTTTTGCCATTTTTTTATACCAAGGGAATGGGTTAAAAGCAGAATATCGCAAAGAGATCCCTCCGTCTTATCCATAATTTTTTATTATATATAACTATTATAATTTATTTTTAAAATAACTGATAGTATAAAACAAAGGATAAATAATTCCAAAAATTTATTGCTTGATATTCTTTATAAAGAGCAAAACCTGATGTTTCTTATCTTTTGTGAAACATCAGGTTTTGTTTCCAATCTATGATATCAATTTTAGGCAGGATTATAACTTTCTTTTCATTGTAGTATAGTAAAAATAGGTAAGTAGTTGTAAGTAACCAGTCAGGACAGTTTGAAGACCGTCAACCCACTAAACATTAGTGGTGGGACCAATACGCTTGTTCTTTCTTTTATTTATACAAGTACGACGGCGATCAAGGTATATCGTCCTAAAAGTTATGCAAAATACCCCCCTCTTTTTGGATATTCTTTATATTTTTGATAATATTTTGCTATCTTCGAAAATACCTTATTCGCCTTGACTTGGGATTGGTTATTGTTTAAAAGTTTTACTATTTTACTTATAGATACATCTTCTGGTATTTCCTTACTAATGTAGAGCTTATATAAATCAATCTCCATTAACCCATTCATTTCTTGTGCACAACTGCCATATCGATATCTGGCTACAGTACCAGAGACTTCAACCAATTCAAATTCCAGACAGATCGCCATCTTTCCTCCTCCCAACATGTAATAAATACAATGGCTTGGCTTTCACTTTTCCATGATATCGTCTTATTATTCCATTATCATTTGAAGATGAAGGGGAAAACAATGACTAGTATATATAATAAAAGTTCAACAATCATCAAGAATTTGATTAATGTACGGAGGATACCACCCCGATTATTGGCACATTTAATCTTGGTTTATGAGGTCGCGAAAACAATCCTAGCTTGGATGGATCATCATTACCCTGAAGTCTCCATAGACAAAGAAGCTGTTCTATTTGAAGCTGTCATCCATGATATAGGGAAAGTAATGGTTAACGAGGAAATTACAAAACCTGGTTCCATACATGAGCGCCAAGGTTTTGAACTTTTGCTTAATCATGGTATAAAAGAACATTTAGCCCGTTTTACACTTACACACTCCCAATGGACAAAATCAAATACCAATATAGATGATTGGATGGTGAGCCTTGCTGATAAGATTTGGAAGGGAAAACGGGTTACAGACTTAGAGGATCTTATCGTAAATCATATTTGCAGGAAAACAAATAAGGAAAAGTGGGAGGTATTTTTAAACTTTGATGATTTACTGCAAAACATCAGCAAAGACGCTGACAGGAGATTAGCTTTTCAAACAAATTATCATTATTAATAAGATTCCAAAAGAAATTGTGAATATTTCACCTAAAAAAATCCTTAAAAAATGCACGGTACCTAAACATATTCTGCCTATTGAAAGGCAGTTGGATCAGTAAAGAAATGAATACTCAAATTTTTAAAATGCTTATTCAAAGCTCTTGCTTATAATATACGAATCATGAAACAGCATCTAAGGTGTTGCCATAAAAAACAGACTAGTTAGATACTCAAAAAATAAAACGGATCAACATTTAATCAGGAAATAGCTTGCCCATTGGTGTATTGTTCACCAAATTCACCTTAAATCTTCGGAGGATAGATATTTTATTTTAAATATTATCTATTCCATAAAACAAATTCAATGGAAAGGAAAGAGAATCTACTATTTGTAACCATGTTTTTGTATTTGAAATAATCTTTTTGTGTTAGGCAAAATATCCTTTACAGACGGGATATTCATTGAATTTGCGATATCTTGTAGAATCATTTATCAAAGTTTGTGGTTATTTATCGTTCAGAAGTTTCCTTACATCACTTATAGGTGTGTTTTCTGGTATTTCGCCATGCATAAAGCATATATAAATATATTATAAAACTATATTTCACTATCATATGGATTACTATTCTGTTGAAACTGGAGATAAATCGCTATAAATCAGACCCCTCAGAGATAACAGAGAAATCTCCTAAAAAGATTCATCCCCCTAATTCTTCCAGTATTGTACCTATAGAGAATTCGTATAGGTAAAGTAAAAAGAAGCACTCCTTAAACACTAGAGTGCTCCTTTCTTATCTCTATTTCTTAAATTGATTTCGTAAAAACGTAGGGATTTCATAACTCTCATCGATGACAGGATTAGTAGTCTTGTTTGTCTTTTCTTCGTTTTGTAATCGGATATTATTGTGTTTAAACAGTGGAGTAAAATCATTTTCTCGCTCATGAAAGATTGGCTTTTTCGATGTTGTATTTCCACCTGTCTCCTGCGGTTGATTATTATCAAATCCAGTAGCGATAACGGTTACGAGGATTTCATCTTTTAGATCCTCGTTGATAACAGCACCAAAGATCATGTTCACTTCTGCATGGGATGCTTGGGTAACAATATCAGCCGCTTCATTTACTTCATACAGGCTGAGATTTGCTCCGCCAGTAATATTCATCAATACTCCACGTGCACCATTGATGGAGGTTTCCAACAATGGACTACAGATCGCTTTCTTCGCTGCTTCGGTGGCTCTGTTTTCGCCAGCAGCTGTCCCAATACCCATCAATGCAGAACCACGTTCTGTCATAATCGTTTTCACATCAGCAAAGTCTAGGTTGATCAATCCAGGTACAGCGATGAGATCTGAAATACCTTGAACCCCTTGACGCAGAACATTATCTGCTTCTCGGAATGCTTCCAACATAGGAGTGTTTTTATCAACAATCTCAAGCAGTCTATCATTTGGGATAACAATCAAGGTATCTACGTTTTCTTTTAACGAAGCAACACCCGTTTCTGCCTGAACAGAACGCTTTCTTCCTTCAAAGCTAAATGGTTTTGTTACCACACCTACTGTCAAGGAACCGAGTTCACGAGCAATCAATGCGATCTCAGGAGCGGCACCAGTCCCTGTTCCTCCACCCATACCAGCGGTAACAAATACCATATCAGCTCCACGAAGTACATTTTCTATTTGTTCACGACTTTCTTCAGCTGCTTTTTTTCCAACCTCTGGTTTTGCACCTGCTCCTAAACCTCTGGTTAGTTTTTCTCCAATCTGCAATTTAATTGGTGCTTTGGAACGGTTTAACGCTTGAGCATCTGTATTTACAGCGATAAATTCAACACCTTGTACACCTGCATCAATCATTCGATTGACAGCGTTGCTACCTCCGCCCCCCACACCAATAACCTTAATCTGTGCGATCTGTTCGATATCAAACTCTAAATCAAAACCCAGCATGGTATTCCCTCCAACACTATATAAATTCGCTTAACCAACTTTTCATTCTTTGAAATGCAGATACCTGTTTTTTTTCCTTTTTACGAGGCACTGTCTCTATGCGTGCCGGTTTGTTTATCAAAACACTTCCTTGTTTGGCAAGATGATGGATCATGCTCACACTTGCTAAAAAAGCAGGTGAGGAGATACCAGTTTCTTTCGATCTTGCGATGCGAACTCCTTGTCCTAATTGGGATTTAGCTGCGTCTAATAGATAAGGAGTTTCCGTTACTCCACCAACCAAAACATATCCACCAGCAGGTTCATGACTAAAGCCCATCGCTTTGACTTGTTGATTGATCAACTGGAAAATTTCCATTATACGCGGTTCCATGATTTGGGCCAGTTCTAACTGCGATGAATATCTTTCTTTCCCTGCCATCATTTGAATTGGTATTGATTCTCGTTTATCAGCATGTGCTTTTACTGCAATCCCATGTTTACACTTTAACTCTTCGGCAACTTCTTTTTGCGTTTGGAGGACGTACACTAAATCTGTAGTGATATATTCTCCACCCATAGGAATGACTGCTGTACCGGCCAAATTCCCTTGGGCATAAAATGCTAATTTAATTGTTCCGCTACCAATATCGGCTAGAACAACCCCTAGCGTTTTCTCATCCGCTGTCAGGGTAAATTCACTAATAGAAAGTGGCAAAAACACAAATCCTGCCATATGTAGAGAAGCTTTTTCTATACAGCGATATACGTTGTGGACAACCGTCTTAGAACCAGTAATTATCATGGCTTCTACTTCTAATCGAACACCGACCATGCCTATTGGATCACGGATTTCCGGGATACCATCCACAATAAACTGTTTGGAAACTACTTCTATAATAACGCGCTCTGGCGGAAGTGCGATTACCTTTGATGCTTGTAATACGCGTTCCACATCCTCAGCACCGATTTCTCGATCTTGATTTAAAGTCGCGACCACACCATGGCTATGTTGGATAGAGATATGATTACCAGAAAGCCCCACATAGACATTGGTAATCTCTATTCCAACCATTTGTTCTGCTTGTTCTATCGCTGATCTTATCGCCCCTGCTGCTTGTTCAATGTCAATAATGGCTCCTTTTTTAATTCCAGAAGACATAGCAGTACCAACACCGACGATAGGAAATGTTCCATTTTTCGTTAATTCTGCTACACAGACCCGCACCTGCGACGATCCTATATCTAATGTAGCTAAATATCCATTGCTCATGTCTTGGGCACCTCCTTGCCCGAAGAGTATAAAAAACGGGATAGGATAGTATCTCTTCCATGTGATAATTCAACAGTAAAAGCAAATCCCCTTTTTCTAGTATGTAAATTACATAATATTACAGTAATAGGAAATACATAGATATTAGTGATCAGGTGTAAACCATATGCTATCCAATAAATGAACGGTTCCAGGGGATTGCTTCAAAAATTTAGGATATAACTTCATTCTTTCTGCTAATTGATCAATCCGAACTTCAATTTTATGTTCTCTTCGAGTCCATAGCACAGCTTGGTCCGGCTTATCTTCTTTCGGACAAATCGTCAAAATCTGACTGCGAATAGAAGCCGGTAAGTTGGCAAATTGAGAAGTTAGTTCCGAAAAAGACGCTTTTTCTTTATCCCATCCTTCAAATATGGGCATTGTTCTCAACATAGAGGTGGCAGGATGTGTTAGGAGAAAAGCTCCATTAGCAAGAAGAGGGATGTGAGTTTGTTCATCTTGTATGTAAGCAACTACTGGATATTCTACAATTTGAATTGCTAGTTTACTAGGGAAATGTTTATCCAACTTTACTTGTTTGATTGCATCAAGACGACGAAGATTTCGTTCTACATCCTCTGTTTTCACACCAAAGAAAGACATTCCAAGGCGAACCCCCGACTGCTTTACAATCTCCTGTTTGGTTAAAAGTTTGTGACCTGTAACAGAAATCGATGATAAATGACTGAGTGGGGATCGCAGAAATAATACAAACAAAATACCTGCGAAAAACAAAAATATAAACAAAACTGCCCATAATGATGGAGCTTTATGCTCTACTCTGCTGCGAAAAGGAGGAACCCTTTCCACCTCGCCACCTTCTCCTTTGTCCAATTTCTTCCCTCTATACTACCACAAATGAAAAAAGGAGAGAATCCCAAAGATAAAGCAATTGGGAATAATCTCCATTTTTAGGGAATCTCATTTACTTAAACTCACAACTTGAGTTGTACAGGTAACCAGTATCATATAGTGATAAAACAGTACTGATACTCAGAAGGTCAGCACTCATTATATCATGATTAATATCGAAAAAATGTGATATATCAATGAAGAGTGGTCCCCATCACATACCGGATATGTGATGGGGGTTTGTTCCTCTTGATAAGCTCAGACGACGAAGAGGAACTAATTCAAGAGCAGTAGACCAGAGATAACTGCTCCAGTCACGGAAATAACTCCAGACCAAAACAAAACGATTAGCCAAAGCGTAATCGAATTTTCGACAGCGATTTCCTGCTTCTTATAAAGTGGAATCCACTTGCCATATCGAATGCCAGCAATCGCCGTCGCTGAAGTGGCAGCAAGGAGTGAGGTCGAAATCAAAAAAACCGTAAACATATGTCCTCGATTGTGAAAAGAGAGTCAGCATTACATATTCAATATAGCACATCCATTTGTAGA
>NZ_WUUL01000030.1 GCF_009831235.1 Shimazuella alba
ATACAAACCCCTTGTACTTTCGTGGTACTTGGGGTTTTTGATATAGATTTTTACATAGACTAAGACGGATCATAAGGAGGTTCAATCATGGTGAACAAAGATTCTTTGAAAAAGAGATTAAACCGTATGCAGTACGAGGTAACACAAAATAATGCTACGGAACCACCTTTTCAAAATGAGTTTTGGGATCACGAAGAAGATGGAATTTATGTAGATATAATTTCCGGCAAGCCTCTTTTTAGTTCCTTAGATAAATATGATGCAGGTTGCGGTTGGCCTAGTTTTACCAAGCCAATTGAAGCAGAAGAGATCATAGAGAAATCCGATTACAGTCATAATATGATTCGAACAGAAGTGAGAAGTAAAGAAGCGGATTCTCATTTAGGTCATGTGTTTCCGGATGGTCCTGGACCAGAAGGATTACGTTACTGCATCAATTCTGCTGCTTTACGCTTTATTGCAAAAAAAGACCTTAAAAAAGAAGGCTATGGCAAATACCTATCCTTATTTGTATAAAACTCAAAAATGTCTCTGTTTACAGAGACATTTTTTTAGTTGATAAACTATTGGACGCAAATAATGAAAACAATTTGATTTTTACTTCTATAAGTTGATGAAACCCACATCATTATCATAAAACCAGTCGATCAACGATTCAATTGGGTACTGCTGAGGCACTACAATGTTTTTTGTTTTTGCAAATGAAAATCTGGCATTTTGTTATTGTTTTTTTGAAGACCTCGATGATACACATCTTTTACCAAAATGCTAATTGTTGCAGATAGGAAAAAGAATTGCATGATAGTCGGTGGAATAAGTGAATCAGCTGGATGACTAGAGAGTCTTTCAAGTGCTACATAAATATTTGCTGGAAACATAATGATAAGAAGTGCTGTTAATCCAGCAGACGCCCATGGAACCATAGGTTTCCATAACAATCCCAATGCACCAGCTATTTCTAATAAACCACTGATAGTCACAAGTAATTCTGGGTTTGGCAAGGAAGGTGGAACCATAGTGATAAGTTCAGCACGCATATAGAAAAAGTGAACGGTACCTGTCAATAAGAACATGGCTGCTACTCCACCTCGAAGGGCTACTGACCATGGTTTTAGACACTTCATTCCCAACTTTCCTGTAATGAATATTGCTATTGTTATCGTAATAAGAGTGATGACTGGTTCCATAAAAAACCTCCAAAAGTTTTGATTGGATTAAGCGTATAGTTGCTAAACGCTATATTCAAAAAAATAAGTGCGATATTAAAGTTTCTTTTTTATTTCTCCTAAAAAATCATTTAGAAAAGATACCTTATCTATAGGAGCATTTTGCAGTATATCAACAATCAATTTTTTAAACTCATTGTTGTGTTGCAAATAATGAGAATAAGCTATTTCACCTTTACTCGTTAAATGTAATAAAAATCTGGATTGATTACGTATATCTCTTCTTTTTATGATCAACTCCTTTTGTTCCAGTTTTTTTATTACTTGAGAAATCGCTCCTTTTGTTACTCCACAATGTTTTGCTAAAGCTGAAATATGAATTCCCTCATGTTCCTTTATCTCAGTAATGGTACGGATTTCGGAATGATATAAAGGGATGTCTATCCCATAATCTGTTTTTTTTCGTTCTTCTTTGGAGAATTTATTAATTATTCCTAAAAGAACATCGCTGATCTCTTCTATTGTTAATTCATTTACTTTACTCATTTCTATAGTGTATAGCAACTAAACTCTTTAATCAAAAATATTTTCAGATAATATAATTTCATTGAAATCAGTGGGATAGCACGCATCACTGTGTTATTTATTAATGTTTTATTGAATAGTTCGATTTATTAATAAGAGTTTCACCGTTGCAGTTATCGGATTAACTTGTACAGCTGCTATTAAAATACTGACCAATACAAAGAATTGAATGAAGCTGCAATACCTATTTGTGAACAAATGAAGAATTTCCATTAATTACTAATAACCCCTAAATTTTATCGAATAGATTACCACAATTTCTCCATAACTCCTCTGTATAATTGCTCTGTTTCTAAGTAAGCAAAATATATAAAAAGGAGAGACCTTCTATGCAGCAAAAGAAGTTGATCTAGCGATCAATAAGGGTGAATTTGTTGTGATTAGGTCCCATTATCCTCAGGCTAGGGAACGATCATGTAATTGATGGAGCTTTAGGAAGAGCAACTGGTCGAACTACGCAATGTTAAGATTGGTTTGTATTTAAGAGTTTTCATTTGCTCGCTCAAACGAGCGCATTAGATAATATCACACTACTGTTGGTATTTGCTAACAAACGGATATTATCAGAGAAGTCGCCCGTGCATTAAAACGTGTTTGTTTAGATCCTGCTCAAAAAGGGCAAAATCATCCGAGTCAACTATTGGGCGGGAAAATCCTTCTTTGTCTGACGTTGACTATTATCCCAAGATTAAAACTGTGGGTTTTCTCACTCGCAAATCTCTATATATAGGATGTGGAAAAAATTGAAACCATCAGTATTAGTGGTAGACGATGAGCAGAAAGTTCTCGATGTCATCAGCCCATATTTGATCCGAGAAGGATTCCAGGTAATTACCGCTAAGTCAGGCAGTCAAGCAATGAAAGAAGTAAACGATAAAAAACCTAACATAGTTATATTGGGCTGGATGTTACCTGAGATGAGCGGCTTAGAAGTTTGCCGTAATATAAGAAAAACATCAAATGTTGCAATTATCATGCTGACTAAGAAACCAGAACCAGCGGCCTTTCTTCCGATCCAAGATGAAGTGGCTCGATTAATTCATCTGGTGCAGGATTTGCACCAACTTTCTCTGGCAGAAGTCGGACAATTGCACCTTAAAAAGACGAATATAGATATAGTGGGGTTAATAGGTACTATTGTAAATATGTATGAAGTAGAAGCATCAGAACGCGGGATTGAATTGCGATTGGAGCGTTGGAGTAGCAATCTAATACCTTTGCTTCGAGTTGACCCAAATCGGATCACGCAAGTTTTTGTCAATTTTATCACAAATGCACTTAGTCATACTCCTAAGGAAGGTAAGGTGATGGTTCAGATAGAGCCGTTAGATCAAGAAGTGTTGGTTCATGTGAGGGATACAGGCAGCGGAATAGAGGAAGAACATATTCCATTTATATTTGATCGTTTTTATCGTGCAGACAAAGATAGATCGAGAGAACATGGTGGAATGGGTTTAGGACTTGCGATCGCAAAGGAATATGTGGAAGCGCACAAAGGAGATATAACAGTAAGAAGTACAAAGGTAAAAGGAACGACTTTTACTGTGCATTTGAAGTATAGAGAAAAGGAAATGCAAGAAAATATCATGGAAAATATCATGTATATAAAATAAAAGTTACAAAGAGCAAATATAACAAGGAGAAACAAGTAGATCGGCCGTGTCAGTGTCTTGATGAGATAGACACAGGATCAGAACCTTTTGGAGGGCTTTACTCCTAGGAAAAAACGAACTTTACGAGTTGCAACTTTCCAGCCATGAAAGTGATCGCACTGATGTAGACAGCTGTCACCCGCTTTCTCGTCCAGTGTTCCTTACTCGAAGGCGAACTTCCCGCTCAGGAGCGAAACGAAGAAAGAATGATTGCTTAGATGAGGTGCATTAGCTCCTTCTTTAGAGGAGGTCGCAGTTTCATTCGTTACTCTAATAGTAATGAACATATAAGGATGAACAATTCACTGTGAAAATGATAGGAAATCAGGTTGAATATAAGTAGTTAAAACACAAGAGGATAAGAGAAAGAAAAAAAATCTCAAAAAAAGATTAG
>NZ_WUUL01000031.1 GCF_009831235.1 Shimazuella alba
GTAGGAGAAGCCCTCGACCTATTCGTATCTGTCAGCTAAACACATTGCTGTGCTTACACCTCAGACCGATCTACCTCGTCATCTACAAGGGGTCTTACCTACTTAGGGGTAGTGGGAAATCTCATCTTGAGGGGGGCTTCGCGCTTAGATGCTTTCAGCGCTTATCCCGTCCATACTTGGCTACCCAGCGGTGCCTCTGGCGAGACAACTGGTACACCAGCGGTATGTCCATCCCGGTCCTCTCGTACTAAGGACAGCTCCTCTCAAATTTCCTGCGCCCACGACAGATAGGGACCGAACTGTCTCACGACGTTCTGAACCCAGCTCGCGTACCGCTTTAATGGGCGAACAGCCCAACCCTTGGGACCTACTTCAGCCCCAGGATGCGATGAGCCGACATCGAGGTGCCAAACCTCCCCGTCGATGTGGACTCTTGGGGGAGATTAGCCTGTTATCCCCGGGGTAGCTTTTATCCGTTGAGCGATGGCCCTTCCACTCGGAACCACCGGATCACTAAGTCCGACTTTCGTCCCTGCTCGACTTGTAGGTCTCGCAGTCAAGCTCCCTTCTGCCTTTGCACTCTTCCGCGCGATTTCCAACCGCGCTGAGGGAACCTTGGAGCGCCTCCGTTACCTTTTAGGAGGCGACCGCCCCAGTCAAACTGCCCACCTGACACGGTCCCTCTACCCGATTAGGGTAGCAGGTTAGAACCCCGATACGACCAGAGTGGTATCCCACAGGTGTCTCCACTAAGACTGGCGTCCTAGCTTCAAAGACTCCCACCTATTCTGTACAAGTCGTACCTAGATTCAATATCAGGCTACAGTAAAGCTCCACGGGGTCTTTCCGTCTTGTCGCGGGTAGCTAGCATCTTCACTAGCATTACAATTTCACCGGGTCTCTCGTCGAGACAGCGCCCAGATCGTTACGCCTTTCGTGCGGGTCGGAACTTACCCGACAAGGAATTTCGCTACCTTAGGACCGTTATAGTTACGGCCGCCGTTTACTGGGGCTTCGGTTCAAAGCTTCGCTTGCGCTAACCTCTCCCCTTAACCTTCCAGCACCGGGCAGGCGTCAGCCCCTATACTTCGCCTTGCGGCTTTGCAGAGACCTGTGTTTTTGCTAAACAGTCGCCTGGGCCTCTTCTCTGCGACCACCCCGGAGGGTGGCACTCCTTCTCCCGAAGTTACGGAGTCATTTTGCCGAGTTCCTTAACGAGAGTTTTCCCGAGCACCTGAGGATTCTCTCCTCGCCTACCTGTGTCGGTTTGCGGTACGGGCGCAACGTTTCTCCTTAGAAGCTTTTCTTGGCAGTGTGAAATCAGGTGCTTTGCTACTACAATTTTCGCTTACTGTGGTAACTCAGTCTTAACAGAAGACGGATTTGCCTATCTTCCAACCTTGTTACTTCGACGCGCCATATCCAATAAGCACGCACACCCTATCCTCCTGCGTCACTCCAATCGTCAAACAAAACGTTACGGTACAGGAATTTCCACCTGTTGTCCATCGCCTACGCCTTTCGGCCTCAACTTAGGTCCCGACTTACCCTGAGCGGACGAACCTTCCTCAGGAAACCTTAGGCTTTCGGTGGAGGGGATTCTCACCCCTCTTTTCGCTACTCATACCGGCATTCTCACTTCCAAACGCTCCATTTTCGGTTCCCCTCCAACTTCGCTGCATTTGGAACGCTCCCCTACCATTCTTTCGAATCCACAGCTTCGGTGAACGTTTTAGCCCCGTTACATTTTCGGCGCAGAGTCACTTGACCAGTGAGCTATTACGCACTCTTTGAATGGTGGCTGCTTCTAAGCCAACATCCTGGTTGTCTGTGCAACTCCACATCCTTTTCCACTGAAACGTTACTTGGGGACCTTAGCTGGTGGTCTGGGCTGTTTCCCTTTTGACTACGAATCTTAGCACCCGCAGTCTGACTCCCGTGATACAAGACAATGGCATTCGGAGTTTGACTGAATTCGGTAACCCGGGAAGGGCCCCTAGTCCAATCAGTGCTCTACCTCCATCGCTCAAAACACGAGGCTAGCCCTAAAGCTATTTCGGGGAGAACCAGCTATCTCCGAGTTCGATTGGCATTTCACCCCTACCCACACCTCATCCCCTGATTTTTCAACATCAGTGGGTTCGGACCTCCATTCCGTGTTACCGGAACTTCATCCTGGACATGGGTAGATCACTCGGTTTCGGGTAAACAGCTACGTACTAAGTCGCCCTATTCAGACTCGCTTTCGCTACGGCTCCGACTCATCATCTTAACCTTGCACGTAACCGTTACTCGCCGGTTCATTCTACAAAAGGCACGCCGTCATCCCTCAAGGGGACTCCGACTGCTTGTAAGCACACGGTTTCAGGATCTATTTCACTCCCCTTCCGGGGTGCTTTTCACCTTTCCCTCACGGTACTGGTTCACTATCGGTCGCTAGGAAGTATTTAGCCTTGGGAGGTGGTCCTCCCAGCTTCCCACGGGGTTTCACGTGTCCCGCGGTACTCAGGGTACATCTCGGAGAGAAGCAGTTTTCAGCTACGGGGCTGTTACCCACTTTGGCTGGTTATTCCAAAACCAATTCGCTTAACCGCTTCTTTTCTTACTCCATATGAGATGCCCTACAACCCCAAAGGTACAAGACCTTTGGTTTGGGCTATTCCCGTTTCGCTCGCCGCTACTCGGGGAATCGAGTTTTCTTTCTCTTCCTCGGGGTACTTAGATGTTTCAGTTCCCCCGGTCTGCCTCTTACTACCCTATGGATTCAGGTAGCAGTCCTCATCCTTCGATGAGTGGGTTGCCCCATTCGGAAATCTCCGGATCAAAGCTCACTTACAGCTCCCCGGAGCATATCGGTGTTCGTCCCGTCCTTCATCGGCTCCTAGCGCCAAGGCATCCACCGTGTGCCCTTAGTAGCTTCTCCTACTAAATCTTACTTGGTGATACAAATTTTCATCTCTATCACCCGGTGATTTTTGCAACTTGACGAAAAAGACACACATGTCTTTCTCTTCATCATTTCCTATCCAATTTTCAAAGTGCGACTTG
>NZ_WUUL01000032.1 GCF_009831235.1 Shimazuella alba
TTAAAAAAAGATTGCAACCCCTTTTTTTATAAAAAAATTTTAAAATGGCGTTAAAACGGTTTAAGCCTTATAAATAAGGGGATTTGGTCGTATTCGCTTATTATTAATTGTTTTTAGAATAAATAAAATGATTGTATAATGGGTTTAATCTCTACAAAGAAAAGGTGAAATTATGGACCGTTTATTAAGACTTGCAAACACATCGCAATCCAAGTGGTACCAATGGATGTTGCGACATTTCCACTATCTACACCAGCACCCTGAACTTTCATTTCAAGAGAGTAATACTATCCATTACATCTCTACTATTTTAGAAAAAAATTTAGGACTAAAATCAAATTTTTATGAAGTAAATGGTGAGATTTTTGGGCAAACTGTCTCTTCGCAGGCCATCACGGTATCGTTTGGACAGGGAGAAAAAACTGTAATCTTCACTGCAGATTTCGATGCTCTTCCTATTGAAGAGGCTTGTTCTCATAGGTACCGTTCCAAATCAACTGATAAGATGCATGCCTGTGGACATGATATGCATACTTCCATTCTACTTGGTATTGCTTGGTGGCTTAAACAAAATGAAGACTTACTAACTTGTCGCGTGGTACTCCTTTTTCGTCCTGCTGAAGAACTTAATGGAACAGCTTTCCTTATTAAATCTGAGAAATTACTCGATTATCTTGGAAAAGATGCTGTCTGTTTTGGACTACATGTGTATCCAGAATTGCCTCCAGGAAAAATTTCCACTTGTGCTGGATTAATTAATTATTCAGCCGAATTTCTAAAAATTGAGGTAAAAGGAAAAGGAGGACATACTGCACGGCCAGAACATGATTTCAGTCCATTAACTACAATGGGACAAATTTTATCGCAGTTACCATTAGTAATCACTCAGGAAGTCCCTGAGGCTGTTATCGCTTTTGGTCAGGTGCATAGCGGAAGTAAAGGAAACATCATACCTGAATTTGCTTGGTGCGAAGGAACATTGCGCACGCCTGATTTTCAATTTCATGAGAAAGCTAGAACCGCTATGCACCAATATGTCCGAAGTCTAGAAAATGATTTTGTCAAACTGGAGTTGAAAAACAGTGGTGTACCTGCGCTTCCTCCTGTCATAAATGATGCTACACTTGTCGAAGCATCGAAGTCGATCTCAGAGCATTTTCCATGGATCGAAGTCCAACATACCGAATCCAGCAGAGGTGCCGATGATATTTCTTGGTTTTCCGAATTGGGCTACCCCCTTCATTTCTTCCGCTTAGGTACAAAACCAGAGCATCAACAGCAAATATTCGATCTACATTCACCACATTTTGAAGCAGATCCTCGAGCGTTATTGACTGGTGTATATTTTCAACTTTTTCAATTGATCAAATATATAGAGAAAGATATGTAGAAAAGGGCTTAGATCGCCCTTTTTTTGTTTTTATATAGATGTTATGCAGCTCATTCAAAAAAAAGTTGTGGCATTTGTGATCGAATTTAGCTTTTGCTAAATAATTAGCGGAGGTAAACACATTATTCATTCCACAAGCACATAAAAAAGCAGCCTATCGATCGGAACTGAAAGGCTGCTGGCATATCGTGTCATCTAGGTGATACTAAGCCCAGCACTTGCATAACCCTCAACAGCAATACCTATATCAACAGTATCTTCTGCTATTGCACTAAATACTACTAATAAACGTTCCCCAGCTGCTACAGGTATAAGTCCCAATGCTGCAGTCACAGTAGCAATAGTCCCTGTACCAACTAATCCGGGACCAAAGCTTGGTACTAGTGTAACAGTAGCAACAGGGACAAAGGTATTAGTCGGAGGCGAGGATGAATATATTCTAGCTGTGATTGTTATAATTCCTGTTGAAGTGAAATCATCAGTTGTACTGAAATAAGCCGATATCGAATTAAGGAAACCATCACGTGGAGTAGAGAATGCAAAGTCTAGCTCTAACCCAGGTCCACCAGTTAGGTTGATTGGACCTCCTATTGTGCTTCCAACAATAATTCCAGAATCTCCAAAACCAATCAATCCTTGATCTGCAACTCCACTTATTACTCCAACCGTTAAGTCAATTGGGGAACCTGATGCAAATGGAATGATAGCACCTTCTCCAGTGGTTCCAGTGGCCCCAGTCGCTCCGGTATCTCCAGTCGCTCCAGTCGCTCCGGTGGCTCCGGTATCTCCAGTGGCTCCAGTCGCTCCG
>NZ_WUUL01000033.1 GCF_009831235.1 Shimazuella alba
GAACAACTTTGGCTTCTTCTTCGTTGACCACCAGCTGTGCATCCACCAAATCATAACCAAAAGGAGCAGAACGCATAGGCATAATCTTCTTTTGCTTTTCGACCGCCTTTAATCTCCCTCTACTTGTTCGCTTTCGAATCATAGATAACTCATACTGAGCGATGGCAGACTGCATATTAAAAAACAACTGACCTTCTGGTGTATTTTGATACTCTGCATCACAGAAAATAAGCTCTACGTCGTGACGCTCCATCTCTCCACATACGATCAATTTATCTACCAAGTTACGACTTAAGCGATCAGGATGAACACAAATCACTTTATTTATTTTTCCTTGTGCAATATCTTGCCGAAGTCGATCCATCTCTGGACGCTCGATGTCCTCTCCTGAAGCACCTGATTCTCTGTAAATCTCTAACTGATACAGTCCCAATGCATGTGCCTTTTCCATACATATCTCCACCTGTGTATCCAAACTCGTCCCTTCTACTGCCTGTAATCCTGTAGATACACGAGCGTAGATGGCTGTTTTCACTCCTCTTCCCTCCTCTTCTTTATTTAAGTTGTTCACTCTATCCAAGCAAATGAACTGGCTTTTCTTGTTGTTCTGTAAGTGCCAGTTTCATTAAGACTTGAATCACTCGCTCCTTAGCTTCAAGAGATTCTTTTAACTTTTTTGAATGATTCTCAGGTTTGTTCTGAACCCATACAAATTGGACGGGATCTGTTTTTCTTTTCATCCAAACACCGTCTTTATCTGGTATATACAAATGTATGAATCTTTGAGTTTGTCCCATGATTAGCTTATTTAACTAAGAACCCAATGACGTTTCTTTCTGCTTTTTTCCATTAACAAAGTTATCAAGTTATGCTTGATTTTCTAGACCTTTTAAAATAGTTATTTGATTAATACGAACAGTGTTATATAATTACCTCAAGAAAGGCTAACAAGCTCTTCGACAACTAAATATCAAACATCACTCGAACTACCAGGAGGTAGAAGTGAAGGAACATCGTCCTCTGGGTGATCGGGAAGCGGAGCGGTTCGACCAGGCACCCGTGCGTGCCACCATCTGGGGCATCAGCCGTGGATGGTTCATCGGCATCGTGATCATCGTTCTCGCTGGCCTGACGAGCTGGGCCATCTGGGGCCTTGATGTCGGCACCAGTGACATCAAGGGTCAGGGTGAGGCCGAGAAGGTCAAGAACAGCGCCGCCAACCGGATCCGGGCACAGGAGGGGTTCGAGGACCTCTTCAACGAGATCGTCACCGCCGACAAGAACATCAACATCACGGCGGAGGCACTGGAGCTCGATCCGAAGGATCTCAAGTCCAAGGTCGAGCTCCGCGGACAGAAGCAGTACTGCAACGACCTGGTCGGGCAGTATAACGCCAAGGCCCGCAAGTTCACCCAGCAGGAGTTCCGCGCCGTGGATCTCCCCGCCCAGATCGACGACACCGACTCGAAGACCGACTGCAAGGAGAACCAGCAGTGAAGCGCAACCGACGGAACGCGATCGCCGCTCTCCTCCTCACCGGTGCTCTCGCCCTCGGTACCACCGCGTGCGAGACCGATGATGAGAAGGCGCGCAAGGAGCAGCAGTCCCAGAAGGCCACCGGCGAGACCCTGGGGAAGAAGAACCTCCGGGAGAAGCTGAAGCGAGAGGAAAACCCGAACGCCATCGGGTACGTCTACCTCCTCAGCTTCGGCAAGCCGATGGGCTACTACATCGTCAAGGGCAAGGTCTCGTCCAACGGGAGTCAGCTGACCCCGCAGGACGAGATCGTCGACACATGCGGAAGCGATGACTGCTCCGTCGTCGTCGATGGTCCCCAGGACGACGGCACCTACGGTAACCGCGACCCCGGGATCTTCTTCTTCCTGAGCGACGGCACCATGGTCACGACGAGTCTGGACTATGTCTACACCGACCGACCGATCCAGGCCGTCAACGTCCCGCTCCTGGGCGGGACGAAGTAGTCGAGGAAGTCGTCGACGCAGTTTGTTAGACCCTCGCGGTATAGATTAGGCCTTTGCCTCGTCTATACCGCGAGCTGCTTTCTCTCCTTTTGCAAAATCGATTATTTCCTTTGTTTGTTGCATTCTTCTCTTTCTGATGCTGTACCAATTCAAACAAAGTCTTATCGATAATAGCTGGAACTTTGGTGA
>NZ_WUUL01000034.1 GCF_009831235.1 Shimazuella alba
GGGTTATCCCCATGCCCATCAAGCTAAGGAAAAATAGATTATCCACAAACAATTCCTGATAATGATTAAAATTTACAAAGCAATAGGAATACCGTATGATGAAAATACAAAGCCCGATGTACATCTCTCACACTAGGAGAAAGAGCCATGCAGGTTGACGTTTCTCGTCTTCCCGGAGAGAACAACTTCCAGCTTCGCTTCGGCGTTCCTGGCGATCGGACCAAGGGGAAGTCCTACTCTCTGTACGGAGCCACTTACAACCCCGCACTCCGGATGTTCACCCCCTCGTCTACCAAGCGCAGCATGCGACTTGAGGACGAGGAGAGGAAGCACAAGAAGTTCTTGAACTGCATCACTATCTTCGTCGAGGATGGCGAGGAGAACGCGGCTACTACTGCCCTCTCACATGAGGAAGAATCGGTTGCCATGGTCCTCGGTGCCGCATTCGACCAGACCCTCGTTCTTGGGTACAAGCTGGCAGATTCCCTGCCTCTTCGCTGGACACAGTGAGAGATCGAACAGCGGGATCTGGTGTGGAGCACAAGTTGTTCCACACCACCCAATTCTAGAAAATAAGCACACCAAACAAGCCTAGCTAGGCTTGTTTTTTAAATTATGCTACTTTCGTAATAGATAGGCTATACTCATAAACAACACCCAATATGTCAAAGACCGTCTTTTTCTTGTATCGATGAGATTTTCGCCCATTTTTCTTTATCTGGTAAAAGAGGCGAAGAAGGATCTTTGCATATGCTTGGGTGTTTTTTTGTATAGCCTGATGGAACAAAGGAAAATAGGTTTGAATGATATAAAAAGCCTTATACTCGCTTACCTCCATACAACTTTTGCGTAGCAAAATCTCTCTCATCTGAAACAAAGTAGAGGAACAAATGAGGATGGCAATAAGCTGCCCATATAGGTGACATTCCAATCTTTCCCGTTTTACATTCTTACATCGGTCGATCTGAAAAAAGGATTTCCATGTTTTGAATACGATCTCAATCTGCCAACGCAAGGAATAGAGAGAATGAATATGCTCTTTTGGGACAATATCCCAAGCGATATTGGTGATATAGACATTGATTTGGGTTAACCGTTTTCTTTTATCTGAAAGCTCCTTTCCTTTTTTCTGTTCTTTGAAATCCTGATTTTTTCTTCTCTTTTTCACTTGTACATCTGTGAGTCGGTACAAAATAACACGAGCAGGTAGTTTTTTATACCCAATAAAAGCATCTCGAATCTCCATGGTTTCTCCGGGTTTCATTTGATTCATTTTTTCTTCTAGATCCAGTAAGAGATACTCTGTTTTTTTCTTGACTGTTCCATTTCGAAGAAATTCAGGTGCTGGATTCTTTTGATAGATTCGGTTTTTGAGTGGCAAACGAGATAGATAGAAGGCTCTTTGTTGATCAATCTGCTTTAGATTATCCAGCGAAAAGTAACCCAAATCTCGTATGCACAAGTCCCTTGGTTGAAGAGTGGGGAAACAAGTGGGGTTAAAGAGCCTGTCATTTCCTTTCCCAGCTCCCATATCCACATTCAAAAATTGTCCACTATGTAAGTCGTATTCCAATTGGATTTTTACCCCAGCCGCATAACTACTTCCTCCTGAACCTGGGTAATGATCGGCCAAGGAATCTGGTAATTGAAAGGAGGTCGAATCGAGGATGCGAATCCGAGTAAAAACATCTTGATATTTGGTTGATAGAGTACGAGATGAACTTAGCTCTGCTTTCAGTAACTGTGCAAATAGTCGTCGAAGAAAAGACACTGCCTGTTCGTTCAAACGCTGATTTAATCCTTCTGCACTCATGCTAATTCCTGTCGCAGCTTCCAACTCACTGCATAACTGAGCCAGAGAAGTACTTGCTAAGTTGTGACTCAGCCAAACACATAAGGTCACCAGATCTTGCCCCCGACATTTGCTTCTTCGTCTTACAAATTCAGTAGTTCTTGCCAACTGTTCAACTTCTGTAGGGGAAAGATATTTTTGTAATACCTGTGAAAACAAATGAAGTTCTTCTTTGGTGGATACATTCACAGAAAACACGCCATCCTTTCTTTTCATTCCTAAAGAAAGAATAGCGTGTTTTTTCCGTTTTTGGGGATTATTTTGTTATTAACTTGATGGCTATGGGG
>NZ_WUUL01000035.1 GCF_009831235.1 Shimazuella alba
TCAAGCTCATCTATCATGGAGAGTTTGATCCTGGCTCAGGACGAACGCTGGCGGCGTGCCTAATACATGCAAGTCGAACGAGAAACTTCGGTTTCTAGTGGCGAACGGGTGAGTAACACGTGGGCAACCTGCCCTCAAGCCTGGGATAACTCCGGGAAACCGGGGCTAACACCAGATAATCTTCTTATTCGCATGAAAGAGAAGTAAAAGTTTACACTTGAGGATGGGCCCGCGGTGCATTAGCTAGTTGGTGGGGTAACGGCCTACCAAGGCGACGATGCATAGCCGACCTGAGAGGGTGACCGGCCACACTGGGACTGAGACACGGCCCAGACTCCTACGGGAGGCAGCAGTAGGGAATTTTCCGCAATGGGGGCAACCCTGACGGAGCAACGCCGCGTGAGTGAAGACGGCCTTCGGGTTGTAAAGCTCTGTTCTTGGGGAAGAAACAAATGACGGTACCCAAGCAGAAAGCCCCGGCTAACTACGTGCCAGCAGCCGCGGTAATACGTAGGGGGCAAGCGTTGTCCGGATTTATTGGGCGTAAAGCGCGCGCAGGCGGTGGGTTAAGTTGTGGGTAAAAGGCATTGGCTCAACCAATGTAAGCCTGCAAAACTGGCTCACTTGAGTGCAGGAGAGGGGAGTGGAATTCCCGGTGTAGCGGTGGAATGCGTAGATATCGGGAGGAACACCAGTGGCGAAGGCGACTCTCTGGCCTGTAACTGACGCTGAGGCGCGAAAGCGTGGGTAGCGAACAGGATTAGATACCCTGGTAGTCCACGCCGTAAACGATGAGTGCTAGGTGTTGGGGGCATCACGTCCTCAGTGCCGAAGGAAACCCAATAAGCACTCCGCCTGGGGAGTACGGCCGCAAGGCTGAAACTCAAAGGAATTGACGGGGGCCCGCACAAGCGGTGGAGCATGTGGTTTAATTCGAAGCAACGCGAAGAACCTTACCAAGGCTTGACATCCCATTGACCCCTCTAGAGATAGAGGTTCCCTTCGGGGCAATGGTGACAGGTGGTGCATGGTTGTCGTCAGCTCGTGTCGTGAGATGTTGGGTTCAGTCCCGCAACGAGCGCAACCCTTATCCTTAGTTGCCAGCAGGTAAAGCTGGGCTCTCTAAGGAGACAGCCGGTGAAAGCCGGAGGAAGGTGGGGATGACGTCAAATCATCATGCCCCTTACGTCTTGGGCTACACACGTGCTACAATGGATGGTACAAAGGGAAGCGAGACCGCGAGGTGGAGCAAATCCCAGAAAGCCATTCTCAGTTCGGATTGTAGGCTGCAACTCGCCTACATGAAGCCGGAATCGCTAGTAATCGCGGATCAGCATGCCGCGGTGAATACGTTCCCGGGCCTTGTACACACCGCCCGTCACACCACGAGAGTTTGCAACACCCGAAGTCGGTGACAGAACCCTTAGGGGACTGAGCTGCCGAAGGTGGGGCAGATGATTGGGGTGAAGTCGTAACAAGGTATCCCTACCGGAAGGTGGGGATGGATCACCTCCTTTCTATGGAGTACCTTTTGGTACAATTTCG
>NZ_WUUL01000036.1 GCF_009831235.1 Shimazuella alba
TTTTCATTCGCTTGTGATTGTAGTAGTGAATATATTGATCTAGTTCTCGCTGAAAATGCTCCATACTCTCGAATTCTTTCAAGTAGAGCAATTCGCTTTTTAATAAACCAAAGAAATTCTCCATCACAGCATTATCCAAACAATTGCCCTTCCGAGACATACTTTGGACTATTCCGCGTTCTTTCAAGGTATGTTGATAGTGCTTCATTTGGTAATGCCATCCCTGATCCGAGTGAAGAAGTGGAAATTCATCCTGGTTTAATCGCTGGAAGGCTTTCTCCAGCATGTTGGCCACAAGTGGATAAACCGGACGTTTTTCTACTTGATAAGCTACAATTTCACCATTAAAGAGGTCAAGAATGGGCGATAGATATAGCTTTTCACCATGTAAATGAAATTCGGTGACATCTGTAACCCATTTTTCATTGGGTTTCGTTGCTTGAAAATTACGTGCTAAAAGGTTTGGTGCAATTTTTCCACGTTCCCCCGATAGGAACGATATTTTTTCAACCGAACGAGACACTTCAAACCCAATTCATTCATCAGACGACGAACCGTCTTATGATTTAAGCGATAGCCTTTATTTCGTAATTCCCATGTGAT
This sequence comes from Shimazuella alba, assembly GCF_009831235.1. Taxonomy (GTDB): domain Bacteria; phylum Bacillota; class Bacilli; order Thermoactinomycetales; family Thermoactinomycetaceae; genus Shimazuella; species Shimazuella alba. The sequence goes on from NZ_WUUL01000036.1 coordinate 604, forward strand.
TCGACGATAACCATAACGCCCTTGGTGTTCTTCGAAAACCTCTTGGACTTTTTCTTTTATTTCGTTGTATTTATCTGGTTTGTTGCTTTGTTTTATCCAGTAGTAATAGGTACTTCGGGCCATTTGAGCGATTTTTATTAACTCAACTACCTTCCATTTGTGCCTTCATTCATAGACTATTTGCGCTTTGTCCTGTTCGCAGATTTTTCTTTTTCTTGAATGAAGGCATGTAACTTTTTTAAGTAATCTATCTCCATTCGTAATTTTTCATTTTCTATACGTAGTATCTCTTCTGGACTTTTTGTTTGTTCTCGTTTCTTTGCTTTTTTTCCCATGGATGGACGCCCCTTCTTCTTTGGCATAAGAGCATCCATCCCTTGTGTCTCCATAACATGTTTCCAATTCCATACTGTGCTCGAAGAGGGGATGTTAAAGATCGCAGCTGCTTTTTCAGTGGATGCTCCTGTTTCTCTCATATAGGTTAGTACGTCCATTTTAAACTCCATTGAATAGTTTGTATATGTTTGAAAAGCTGCTATCCCATGCTCTCGAAAATTTGCTACCCATCTTTTTAACAGCGAAACGTTCACCTGATGCTTCTCCGAGGTGGTTCTATAGGACTCCACACCCTCTAGATATGC
>NZ_WUUL01000037.1 GCF_009831235.1 Shimazuella alba
TATGAACTGGTAGAAGAGCATTACTGTCTGGATAATGGGAGACCCAGCGTTGATCCTGTTGTTTTAATCAAGATAGCACTCATTCAATATTTATTTGGAATACGCTCGATGCGTCAAACCATCAAAGAAATCGAAACCAATGTGGCGTATCGTTGGTTTATTGGATATAGCTTAACGGAAAAAATACCCCATTTCACTACGTTTGGGAAAAATTATGTACGTCGGTTTGAAGGTACAAACTTGTTCGAAGAAATCTTTACACGAATTCTAAAAGAGGCGATGAATCGAAGATTCATCGAACCTGATGTGATGTTTATGGATTCTACTCATGTGAAAGCGAGCGCCAACAAAAAGAAATATATCAAGCGAGTAGTAGAAGCTCAAACACGAAGCTACCAAGAACAGTTAGATCAAGAGATTCGAGAGGATCGAAAAAAACAAGGAAAAAAGGAATTCGCTCCTAAGACAAAGGAAGTACGGGAGATCAAAGAAAGTACGGTCGACCCAGATAGCGGATACTATGTAAAAAACGAACAAGAGCGACAATTTGCTTACTCGTTTCACACAGGGTGTGATCGAAATGGATTTGTCTTAGGAGCGATGGTAGAACCTGGAAATATTCACGACAGTCAAGTGTTTCCTGCGCTATACCAAAAGCTGAAAGATACAGTAGGAAAGCCCACAGCCGTGGCTGTGGATGCAGGTTACAAAACGCCTTTTATTGCGAAATTATTATTAGATGAACAGGTTCGGCCTGTGATGCCTTATAAACGACCCATGACGAAAAAAGAATTCTTTCGAAAACACGAATATGTGTATGATGTGTATTATGACTGTTATCTTTGTCCACAAGACCAAGTGTTACCGTACCGAACCACAACCAGAGAAGGATACAAACAATATGTTTCCAATCCTAAAGTTTGCAAGGACTGTCCAGTCCTTGCCCAATGTACACAAAGTCGATCCCATACCAAACAAATCCATCGTCATATTTGGGAAGAGGCTTTAGAAGAAGCAGAGCATCTGAGACATACCGAAACCAATAAAGAAATCTATGCACGGCGAAAAGAAACGATCGAGAGAGTTTTTGCCGATATGAAAGTCAAGCATGGCATGCGTTGGACGAACTTGCGAAGAAAGTCAAAAGTTCAGCACCAAGCGATGCTTGTTTTCGCTGCCATGAACTTGAAAAAGCTCGCCACCTGGCGGTGGCGAGCCCTTCATCCTC
>NZ_WUUL01000038.1 GCF_009831235.1 Shimazuella alba
GGATTTCAATTATTAAACAGTTAGTTAGTCAGCTGCACTAATTTCGTTTCATTCCCTTATTAGCATGTCTAGTTTAGTAACGAGTGATCTGTTGATGAATAGATTAATACCAAAAAAATCTATTATTTAATATTTTAACTAGGTTTTTTGATTGTATTTTGTTTTTTCTGTTCAGATTTAGTTATTTTTTCTTATATATTCTTCTGAAACATATATAAAATTACTCCTTAAAAGCAGTGTTATTTCTTTCATTTGATGAAATCTTCATTTATAGACTAATACGGAATTATTAATTTTTGAATTAATATAGTGGTCAGTTGATATCAATTTTTAACCTATTTACATAATGTGTGGTAAAGCTTTGTTTTTAGAATACATTAGGTTGGGGGCGAAGATATGTCTTCTGAAGAACATAAAGTATCGAAACCTGTCATATTTTCTAATGAGTCAAAACAAAAGGAAATATCTGCATCTAGGAAGAAAAAATCGAAAAAAAGCAATAATCACTACGGCTGTGAATCTCATGCAACAACAAGACAATTATTTGGACCTACTGGTCCCACTGGACCTCGAGGACCAAGAGGAAAAGAAGGGGAAAGAGGCAAGAGAGGGAAAGAAGGGGAGAGAGGCAAGAGAGGGAAGAGAGGAGAAAGAGGTCCAAGAGGTTTTCAAGGTGAACCAGGAGCCACCGGGGTAACAGGAGCAACCGGGGTAACAGGAGCAACTGGAGTAACGGGAGTAACTGGAGTAACTGGTCCAACTGGTCCTGGTACAGGAGCCACCGGAGCCACCGGAGTAACGGGAGCAACTGGAGTAACGGGAGCAACTGGAGATACCGGAGCCACTGGAGTTACCGGAGCCACTGGAGCCACCGGAGTAACTGGAGCGATTGGAGCGACTGGAGATACTGGAGCGACTGGAGCGACTGGAGATACCGGAGCGACTGGAGCGACTGGAGATACCGGAGCG
>NZ_WUUL01000039.1 GCF_009831235.1 Shimazuella alba
AAACAACTTTGGCTTCTTCTTCGTTGACCACCAGCTGTGCATCCACCAAATCATAACCAAAAGGAGCAGAACGCATAGGCATAATCTTCTTTTGCTTTTCGACCGCCTTTAATCTCCTTCTACTTGTTCGCTTTCGAATCATAGATAACTCATACTGAGCGATGGCAGACTGCATATTAAAAAACAACTGACCTTCTGGTGTATTTTGATATTCTGCATCACAGAAAATAAGCTCTACGTCGTGACGCTCCATCTCTCCACATACGATCAATTTATCTACCAAGTTACGACTTAAGCGATCAGGATGAACACAAATTACTTTATTTATTTTTCCTTGTGCAATATCTTGCCGAAGCCGATCCATCTCTGGTCGTTCGATGTCCTCTCCTGAGGCACCAGATTCTCTGTAAATCTCTAACTGGTACAACCCTAATGCATGTGCCTTTTCCATACACATCTCCACCTGTGTATCCAAACTCGTCCCTTCCACTGCCTGTAATCCTGTAGATACACGTGCGTAGACAGCTGTCTTCACTCCCTTTTCCTCCTCTTCTTTATTTAAGTTGTTCACTCTATCCAAGCAAATGAACTGGCTTTTCTTGTTGTTCTGTTAGTGCCATTTCCATCAACAGTGAAATCACGCGTTTCTTTGCCTCTAGAGATTCTTTTAGCCTTTCCGAATAATTCCCCGTATCGTTTTGAACCCATACAAATTGGACGGGATCTGTTTTTCGTTTCATCCAAACACCGCCTTTATCTGGTATATACAAATGTATGAGTCTTTAAGTTTGTCCTATGTTTCGAGGAGTTTGTTCCCAAAAGATCTATCGTATTTCATACCATTATTTTTTTGTCTCTTTGGGATTGTTGGCACTTTGGTAATAGGAGGCTGTTATTGATATTCTTAAGATCTGGCAAAAAAAGAATAGCCGTATTATAATACGG